>NZ_CP033917.1:1202689-2405379 GCF_003815655.1 Chryseobacterium sp. G0201
CATATTGATTCATCAATGCAAACTGGAAGTTTTTATTTGGATTAAATTTCAACCCTAAATTAGCAATAACATCCGGTGAAAAAGAGATTTGCGTATTTCCAAGATCTCTTATCAATGCTTCATTTTCTATTTTAAAATCCTGATTTCTGTTCTGACTTAAACTTACATTTCCTGAGATTTCCCATTGTTTGGAAAGTTTCGCCAACGCTCCGATTTCAATTCCTCTTCTGTAACTTTCTCCTGAATTTGTTCTGATAAAAGCGCCGACATTATTCAATTCGCCATTTAGAACCAATTGATTAACGTAATACATATAATATACGTTGGCCGTCACGGATAAAATCCCAAATTGTTTTTCTAATCCGGCTTCAAAATCATGAAGTTTTTCAGCTTTTACATTATTATCGGCAGTTAAATCATCTCTATTCGGCTCACGTTGAGCGTGGGCGTAAGATAAAAAGACTTTCCCGTTGCCGATTCTATAATTCACTCCGGCTTTTGGATTGAAGAACAGCCAGTTTTTGGTTAAATTTCCACCTTCACCATCGCCATCTTTAAGAATTTTAATATCATAATCGATATTTCTAAGCTGTAAATCTCCGAAGAATTCAAAATTATTCACTTTAAACAAAGCCTTTGCAAAACCTGAAACTTCGCTTTTCACAGAACGGTTTCTGTAATATTCGCTTTCATTGATCTGAGGCAAAAATACACCTGTTACATTTCCGAAATGTCTTCCGTAATATTGATTGGCAACCGCTCCAAAATTTAGATCTAAATTCTCATACTTTCCGTACAATGTTGAAACAACTCCGTAAAAATCATTATTTAACCATTTTTTTCTGATAAAATCTGAATATTCTTCACCATTAAAATCAGGTAAATTGTATCTCGCAAAAGGATCTCCCTGTTTGTAATTTTCGTAATATCCTTTACCTTTTGTGTAGTGTAAGGTTGTTTCTAAATTCCAGTGATCATTAATTCCCTGTTCCCAAAGTAACTGATAATGGTTTTGTCTGTAATTATCTGTTTCATTATCGTAAAATCCTACAATTTTCTCCCAATTCGCATCATAAATTGCTCCTGATGCATTGAATTTTGGATCTGTTTCCCAGGTTTTCCTGTCTATTCCATTCCACGCTTGGTACGTTTTTTCTTTACCTCCAAAAGCCATCAAACGAATTCTCGTTTTTCCTTCTTCGAAAAGTGCCGTAAAGTTGTAGGAATGAAGATCGGACGAAGCTCTGTCGATATATCCGTCAGAGTGAATATTCGTGTATCTTCCCATCACAGAAAGTCGGTTTTTCCAGAATTTTCCTGAACCAACCTCAGCAGAGTATTTATATGTATTGAATGATCCGTAACTGTCATCTGTTTTAAAATAAAACTTCTCTTCAGGATCTTTAGAAATCACATTAATACTCGCTCCAAAAGCAGAAACTCCGTTATTGGAAGTCCCGACACCTCTCTGGATCACTATTTGTGAAGCAGAACTCGTCAAATCAGGAACGTTGACGAAAAATGTTCCCTGACTTTCAGAATCATTGAACGGGACGCCATTCATCATAACATTAATTCCTCTTCCGGCAACACCACGAATTCTAAAACCCGTGTATCCTACTCCATTTCCGGCATCGGAAGTCGAAATAATTGATGTTTGATTTTTAAGAAGCATTGGAAGATCCTGTCCAAGATTTTTACTGTCTAAATCTTTCTGAACATTGATGATTTCCTTAGCAACAGGAAGTCTTTTGGTAAAGTTGATTGCTTCAATTTCCTTTATTTTTAAGGAATCTGTATTTTGTGCTTGTATAAAAGCAAAAGAGCCAACGGTAAGCCCTAAAAAAAATAATCCTTTCATTCTATAAATTTTTAAAATTTAATGAATAAAAGGGGCGGATTATGATGAATAATGAGTAATTGGTGATCAGTAATACTTTGATAATTACTCATTATCTATTACTTATTGCTCATTTTTAATTTCCCTAAACAGCATTATCCGTTCCAGGTTCATTGGGTATAATCTCAGCTTGTTACAGCACCCCTTTATTTCAGCCGCAAAATTACAAAAAATATACGAGATATAAATTTTACCTTCTGGAACAGATTTTTAATATTTAAAATAAGCTTATTACTTACTGCTTCAAGCCTCCAGCATTAGTACGCTTTATTATGAGCATCAATATAATAGTAATTGATACTGTCTTTCGTAACATCAAACATTTTTCCCAGCTTCCAGCTAAAGTTTCTCTTGATATTCGAATATTCGAAAGGAATAATTACTTTATTATTAACATCAATCACACCAAATTTATCATTTTGTGAAGCTATGATCATTGGATCAGCAACATCATCGCCTTCCAGAATGTATAAATATTGATATTGAGGATAAATTTGATAGTCGCGGTAATCAGCAGCATTTACAAATCTTGATTTTTCAATGATTCCGTAAAAACCGTTTAAAATATAAGCTTGATACAATTGCTGCTTATAATCTCCGTATTTACATTGCCCAAGATCAGTATCTTTGAACTGATAGACTCTTTTTCCTGTATTATCAACTCTGTATGATATTAAATCTTTTTCAACTGTCGCATATTCTTTAGTTCCGAATTTTCTGATTTTTTCGTTTGGAGAATTTAAAAGATTGCAATCCTCAGCAAAAAATACAGCAATATGATATTCCGGCTGGATGATAAATTTTCCTTTCTGATTAACATACCCAAATTTCCCATCTTTCTTTTGTGGAATTAAAACAGGAATATCTTTATTAATTATAACAAGATCCGGATTAGACTTAGGTTTTGGAGATGCCTTTTTAACCACAACCTTTGAACCAATTTTCACAGGATTTTTCTTCACAGATTTTGTCTGAGAAAAAATGAAAATCGAAATAAATACACCAAGAAAATTAACTACTTTTTTCATATTCACCATTTGCTTGCAAAAATACAACCAAAAATAGATATTATAAAACTCATATTTATAAAGAATCTAAATAATATCATCTTCATAAAATAGTAAAAATTCGTAATTTTGGGAACATTTTTAATTGTTTGATAATTTTTAAAACGTTTTTAAGATATAACTTTTGATGTTATTATGATCAAAAAATTTCAGAAACGTTACCCAAAGAGGGTTTTTGCGGCAAGACAGATTACAGGTAAGCCACTTACACTTTCAAAAAAGTCCTTTATACTCACATTTGGCAGTGAATATTATCTCACATTTTTAAAACAAAGATGTAGGTTATGTTGATTTTACTCTAATCGGTATTATCTATCAACAATGCAATAGTTTAAGATAAAATTAATTGTATTTTAGATAGACTAATAAAGAAGAAATAGCAGTAATAGCAACTGTTTATAATCTACTTTAACATTGAAAAGACTTCTATATGAATATTTATAAGGATTACATCAAAGAGATTGAAGAAAGAAAGAACCAGGGGCTTCATCCAAAGCCAATTGATGGTGCAGATTTACTAAGCGAAATTATTACTCAAATTAAAGATTCAGATAACGAATATCGATCGGATTCTCTTAAATTTTTCATTTACAACACTCTACCCGGAACGACTAGTGCGGCAGGTGTAAAAGCTCAATTTTTAAAAGAAATCATTCTGGGTGAATCAGTTGTAGAAGAAATATCTCCTGCTTTTGCCTTCGAATTATTATCTCACATGAAGGGAGGTCCTTCAATTGAAGTATTGCTAGATTTAGCTTTAGGTAATGATATTTCTATTGCCAAAGAAGCAGCAAACGTTCTTAAGACACAGGTTTACCTTTATGATGCGGATACTAACCGTCTAAAGGAAGCATTCAATAGCGGTAACGAAATCGCAAAAGAATTAATTGACAGCTACGCAAAAGCTGAGTTCTTCACGAAACTTCCGGAAGTTGCTGAAGAAATTAAAGTAGTGACATTCATCGCTGGTGAAGGTGATATCTCAACAGATTTACTTTCTCCGGGAAATCAGGCGCACTCAAGATCAGACCGTGAATTGCATGGTAAATGTATGATCACTCCTCAGGCGCAGGAAGAAATTAAAGCTTTACAGGCTCAACATCCTGATGCAAGCGTAATGCTTATCGCTGAAAAAGGTACGATGGGTGTAGGCTCATCAAGAATGTCAGGTGTAAACAACGTGGCTTTATGGACTGGTAAACAAGCAAGCCCATATATTCCATTTGTAAATATTGCTCCGATTGTTGGGGGAACAAATGGTATTTCTCCGATCTTTCTTACTACAGTTGACGTAACAGGAGGTATCGGAATTGACCTTCAGAACTGGGTAAAAAAATTAGACGAAAACGGAAATCCTGTTCGTAACGAGAATGGTGACATCGTTTTAGAAGAAGCTTATTCTGTAGCTACAGGAACAGTTTTAACGATCAATACTAAAGAAAAGAAATTATATAACGGAGATAAAGAATTGAAAGATATTTCAAAATCATTTACTCCTCAAAAATTAGAATTCATCAAAGCGAGTGGTTCTTATGCCATCGTATTTGGTAAAAAATTACAAACATTTGCTGCAAAACTTCTAGGAATTGAAACGCCTCTTGTTTTTGCTCCTTCTAAAGAAATTTCTATCGAAGGACAAGGTCTTACTGCAGTTGAAAAAATCTTTAACAGAAATGCTGTTGGTGTTACTGAAGGTAAATTATTACACGCAGGTTCTGATGTTCGTGTAGAAGTAAACATTGTTGGTTCTCAGGATACGACAGGTTTGATGACCGCTCAGGAATTGGAATCTATGGCTGCAACTGTAATTTCTCCAATCGTTGACGGAGCTTATCAGTCAGGATGTCATACTGCTTCAGTTTGGGATAAAAAAGCTCAGACGAACATTCCTAAATTAATGAAATTCATGAATGATTTCGGAGTAATCACAGCACGTGACCCGAAAGGTGAATATCATGCAATGACAGACGTTATTCACAAAGTTCTTAACGATATTACGATTGACGAATGGGCTATCATCATAGGTGGTGACTCTCACACAAGAATGTCTAAAGGGGTAGCTTTCGGAGCTGACTCTGGAACGGTAGCATTAGCTTTAGCAACAGGTGAGGCTTCAATGCCAATCCCTGAATCTGTGAAAGTGACTTTCAAAGGAAACATGAAGGAGCACATGGATTTCCGTGATGTGGTTCACGCAACTCAGGCTCAGATGTTGAAGCAATTTGATGGTGAAAACGTATTCCAAGGTAGAATTATTGAGGTTCACATCGGAACACTTCCTGCTGATCAGGCATTTACATTTACAGACTGGACGGCAGAAATGAAAGCAAAAGCTTCTATCTGTATCTCTGAAGACGATACTTTGATCGAATCATTGGAAATTGCTAAGAGCAGAATCCAAATCATGATCAACAAAGGAATGGATAATCACAACCAGGTTCTTCAAGGATTAATTAATAAAGCTAATAAGAGAATCGAGGAAATAAGATCAGGTGAAAAACCAGCTCTTACTCCGGATTCGAATGCTAAATATTACGCTGAAGTTGTTGTAGATCTTGATCAAATCGTTGAGCCAATGATTGCTGACCCGGATGTAAACAATGATGATGTTTCGAAGAGATATACTCATGATACCATCAGAGACCTTACGTATTACGGAGGTGAGAAAAAAGTAGACCTTGGATTTGTTGGATCTTGTATGGTTCACAAAGGAGATTTAAAAATCGTTTCTCAAATGCTTAGAAATATTGAAAAGCAAAATGGTAAAGTAGAATTCCTTGCTCCATTAGTGGTGGCTGCTCCTACTTACAATATCATTGATGAATTAAAAGCTGAAGGAGATTGGGAATTCCTAGAAAAATATTCAGGTTTCGAATTTAACGACAACACTCCAAAAGGTGAAGCTCGTACACAATACGAAAACATGATGTACCTTGAGCGTCCGGGATGTAACCTTTGTATGGGTAATCAGGAAAAAGCTGAAAAGGGAGACACTGTTTTAGCAACTTCTACCCGTCTTTTCCAAGGAAGAGTTGTGGAAGATTCTGAACGTAAAAAAGGAGAGTCTTTATTGGCTTCAACTCCGGTTGTTGTACTTTCTGCGATCATGGGTAGAATTCCTAATATCGACGAGTACAAAACAGCTGTTGAAGGGATTGACCTTACAACTTTTGTCCCTTCAATTAAAGAACTGACAAGTACAAGCGCTCACTAATACAATTAAGATATAGTCGAAAGACCGTTTTAACTTATATAAGAAAGATTTTAGTCCATTGGATTAAAATCTTTCTTTTTTTATTTAGAACCTTTCCATTTAAGAGTCTTTAATATTATTTTAACCTATGTCAATGACTCAAAAATTATTTTTTCCTTAACTTGATAGGTATTAAAAATATTAATTATACATCTTATTTATGCCATTTTATAGATGGTAGGAATAGTATTTGATGGTTAGTATTTGAGAAAATTTTCCATTCTTAATTTAAAATTAAAGACCGGAAAAAATTTATAGAAAAAGAAAAATTAAAACAGATATGACTTTCGACATTGACATGATCAAAAAAGTGTACGAGCGTTACCCGGAAAGAATTGCTGCGGCAAGACAAATCGTGGGAAAACCTCTTACCCTTTCAGAAAAAATCCTTTATACCCACTTATGGGAAGGTAATGCTACATCAGCACATGAAAGAGGAAACTCTTACGTAGATTTCGCACCGGACAGAGTAGCGATGCAGGATGCAACTGCGCAGATGGCGCTTTTACAATTTATGCAGGCAGGAAAAGCAAAAGTAGCTGTTCCTTCAACTGCTCACGCCGATCACTTGATTCAGGCGAGAGTAGGTGCACAGGCAGATTTACAGGAAGGTCTTAATAAGAATTCAGAAGTTTTCAATTTCTTGGGTTCGGTTTGTGATAAATATGGAATCGGTTTCTGGAAGCCGGGAGCTGGGATTATTCACCAGGTTGTATTAGAAAACTATGCATTCCCGGGAGGTATGATGATCGGAACTGACTCTCACACGGTAAACGCAGGAGGTTTAGGAATGGTTGCTATCGGGGTTGGTGGTGCTGATGCAGTAGACGTAATGGCTGGAATGGCTTGGGAACTTAAAATGCCTAAATTAATCGGTGTTAAGTTAACAGGTAAAATGTCTGGCTGGACTTCCGCAAAAGATGTTATCCTAAAAGTTGCTGGAATCCTTACTGTAAAAGGTGGAACAGGATGTATCGTTGAATATTTCGGAGAGGGTGCTCAATCTTTATCTGCAACAGGAAAAGGTACAATCTGTAACATGGGTGCTGAAATTGGAGCTACCACTTCAACTTTCGGATATGATGATTCTATGAGAAGATATCTTGCTTCTACAGGAAGACAGGACGTTGTAGATGCAGCTGACAAAGTTGCTGAACACTTAACGGGTGATGCTGAAGTGTATGCAAATCCAGAACAATATTTCGATCAAGTAATCGAGATCAACCTTTCTGAATTGGCTCCCCACTTAAACGGACCTTTTACTCCGGATTTGGCGACTCCGGTTTCTGAATTTAAAGCTAAAGCTGAAGCAAACGGATGGCCTATCGAAGTAGAATGGGCATTGATCGGTTCTTGTACGAACTCTTCTTATGAAGACCTTTCAAGAGCTGCTTCTATCGTTGAAGACGCTGTTGCTAAAGGTGTTAAACCTAAAGCTATTTTAGGAATCAACCCAGGTTCTGAGCAAGTGAAATTCACGGCAGAAAGAGACGGTTTCTTAGATTCTTTCAGAAAATTTGAAAACGCAAGAATCTTTACGAACGCTTGCGGACCTTGTATCGGACAATGGGACAGAGAAGGTTCTGAAAAAGGAGAGAAAAACTCAATTATTCACTCTTTCAACAGAAACTTTGCGAAAAGAGCAGATGGTAACCCAAATACTCATGCATTTGTAGCTTCTCCTGAAATGGTAGCTGCTATTGCAATCTCTGGAAGATTAGACTTTAATCCAATCACAGATACATTAACCAACGAATCTGGAGAACAGATAAGATTAAACGAACCTCAAGGGTTTGAATTACCTGCAAAAGGTTTTGCGGTAGATGACAACGGATACCAGGCTCCATCTGAGGACGGATCTTCTGTTGTTGTAAAGGTAAGCCCTACATCAGACAGACTTCAGTTATTAGAAGAATTCCCGGCTTGGGATGGAAAAAACATTGAAGGTGCTAAAGTTTTAATTAAAGCTTTCGGAAAATGTACAACCGACCACATTTCTATGGCGGGACCATGGTTGAAATACAGAGGTCACCTTGATAACATTTCAAACAACATGTTGATCGGAGCTGTAAACGCTTATAACATGGAAACAAACCGCGTTAAAAATGAATTAACGGGTGAATACAGTGAAGTTCCTGCTGTACAAAGAGCTTACAAAGCCGCGGGAATCCCTACAATCGTTGTTGGAGATCAAAACTATGGTGAAGGTTCTTCAAGAGAGCATGCTGCCATGGAACCAAGACACCTTGGCGTAAAAGCTGTATTGGTAAAATCATTCGCGAGAATCCATGAAACAAACCTTAAAAAACAGGGAATGTTAGGATTAACTTTCGCTAATGAGGCTGATTATGATAAAATCAAGGAAGATGACACGGTTAACTTCTTAGATTTAGATCAATTCGCACCAGGAAAACAACTTTCTTTAGAGTTTGTACATGCAGACGGAACGAAAGACGTTATTATGGCAAATCATACATATAACGATCAGCAGATTGATTGGTTTAAGGCTGGTTCTGCACTAAACTTAATCAAAAGACAGGAAAATTAATTGTTAGATTAATTAATACATCGACAAAGCAACTTCAATTGAAGTTGCTTTTTTATTTGAGTTTGCTTAAAAAATTTGTTCTGTAACTGTCTCCTATCGGGATTTCATGTTCAGAAGACAATATTATTTTTTTCGCGGCGATGCTTTTAATTTGATCTAAATTAATGATAAACGATTTATGAATACGGGCAAAAGAAAACTCGGAAAGTTGCTGTTCAAGAGATTTCAAAGTATCTAAAACAATATATTCCTGATTTGCCGTTTTAATATTCACATAATCTTTAATGCTTTCTATATAAAGAATGTCCTCAAAATTGATTCTGTGCTGCTGTCCGGAAGATTTTACAAAGAAATGGGAATCTGCTTTATCTTCATTAAAAGAAAAACGTTCCTGAGCTTTCAAAGCACTTTTATAAAAACGTTCAAAAGAAACCGGCTTTAAAAGATAATCGACAATATTGTGTTCGTACCCTTCCAGCGCATATTCGGAATAGGCGGTTGTTAAGATATATTTTAATTTATCTCCAACAATTTTCATAAAATTAATTCCCGTCAGTTCAGGCATTTGAATATCGAGAAAAACCAGATCAACTTCATTATTTTGAATAAAATCTAAAGCTTCGATAGGATTTTCAGTAGAAAAAACCAATTCAAAAAAAGGAATTTTCTGTACATAACTTCCTAATAACGAAATAGCTAATGGCTCATCGTCTACAACAATACATTTAATTTTATTCATTTCGTAAATCAATTTTTAAATCTACAACAAATTCGGTTTCAGACTCATTGATATTCAATTCGTGTTTTTTTGGATATAAAATTTCCAGTCTTTTTTTCACATTATCAATCCCGATTCCTGATGTTGAATCTTTCATTCTATCTTTTTTAAAATTTAAAAGATAAAAATGTAAGATCTGGTTGTCATCAGAAAGTTTCATATCAAATCCTTTTTCACGAAAATCTCCATGTTTAAAAGCATTTTCTACGAACGGAACTAAAATCATCGGTGAAATATTCAATTTAGGATGATTGATATTTTTTTCAACAGTTAATAATTCAGGCTTTTTTAATCGTAATTTTTCAAGAGCCGTTAAGCTGTCAATGTATCCAATTTCTTTATCTAAAGTAATTACATCTTTTTCCAGATCTTTGGTACTGTACCTCAACAACTGGCTTAATTCTTCAATTGCGGGTAACGCCTTATCAGATTTTTGATAAACTAGAGAATAAATATTATTTAAAGAATTAAAAATAAAATGTGGATTGATTTGTGTTTTTAAAGCCTGTAGTTCTGCTGTTTTTCTGGCCTCAATTAGTTCTGCTTTCTCTTTTTCTACATCAACAAAGTATTTAAAAAACCAAAAAGTAGTACTGATAAAAATCGTAGTACTGCTGTAGAAAATATTATCGAAAAAGTAAAATCCGAAATTGGTTCCTTCCTTGTAATTTCTGAATCCAACTGTTGCAGGCAACAAGATCTCTTCCACAGAATATCGAACAAGGACAAAACACGAAGCACTTAGCAAAAATGCAATTACAGATTTATACCATTTACTTGCATCAAAAAAGTTTGGAGCTACAAAAAAATAGTTTACATAAAAGCAAATAAAACTCGTGAGAAAGAAAGTAATATTAAGAATAATTCTCTCCGTATGAAATACAAAATAGGGAATAAGAACCGATCCTATAATATAAATACCCCAAAAGAAAATATGCAGAAAAATAAGTTTGTTCGCTTTCATAAAGCAAAAATAGGATATCTGTTAAATTAAGGGCGCTAATTTCCGATGAACGACTGCTTTTCTCCGACGAAAATTTTTTAATCCCGATAAATAAAGACTTCGTCTAAACACTATTTCATAGATTTCCCCCTAGATCTACCTTTGAATCATCAAAAATAAAATAACTAACAATAATAATTATGAAAACATTGATCTATAGCCTACTTGTATGCTTCTCCACTTTTGTTTCAGCACAGAAAAAACCATCAGAGTATTTTAATAATCCTAAAACTAAAGTTTTGATCGTAGGATCATTCCATTTTGATTATCCTAATCTTGATGCTCATAAAACAGAAAAAAGTGATCAAGTAGATGTACTTTCGCCTAAAACAGCTAAAGAAGTAACCGAACTTGTGGAATACATTAAAAAGTTTAAACCTACAAAAATAGCTATCGAAGCATGGCCAAAATGGAACGCTAACCAAAAATTAAAAGAATACAGCGAAGGGAAATACAGAGATAAAAGAGATGAGCGTTATCAGCTTGCCATTCGTATCGCCAACGAACTCAAGATCAATGAGCTTTTCAGTATAGACGCATCATCTATTTCTGATGATCTCGAAAAAAGATATGGAAAGCAAGATTCTGCCTATTTCAATGCAATTAGCAAAGACTATGATTTTCAGAGTAATGATGCGATATCAAATCAATATACCGTTTTTTTCAAGAGTACAGAACCTAAAAACTTCAAATCTATTCTTGAAAGTTTTAAATATATGAATAGCAAAGAATTTCATCAATATGAATATGGCGCTTATCTTACCGGAGATTTCAAATTGAGAGACCACGATGGAGCAGACATGCTTTCTTTATATTGGTATAACAGAAATCTGAGAATGTTCAGAAATATCCAAAATATCCCTCACAATGCTGAAGACAGAATACTTGTTATCGCCGGAAATGGCCACGCATCAGTATTAAGACAGTTATTCACCTCCTCTCCAGAATATGAATATGTAGAGTTTTCTAATCTTAAATAAATAGAAAAAAACTTTTTTGTAACAAAATTTCCTTTTGTGCGTCTAATCGGCTAGAAGTAAAAAAACAAAATGAAAAAAACAATTATTACCCTATCCTTTCTAGGAGCTATATTCACTTATGCCCAAGAAAAACCAAATAATGAAGTAAAAGAGAAACAAATTGAAGGTGTAACGATCACCAAAACTAAAAAAGCCGTTGAACAAAAAGCAGACCGTACGATTTTCGACTTTTCGGAACAGCCACAACTAAACAACGGAAGCGTTCTAGAAGGCATCAAAAAACTTCCCGGACTCGTTTCTACAGACATCGCAGGAATGATGTATCAGGGGAAAGTGCTTGATGTTTATCTTAACGGCAGACCTTTAAATATTACAACCAACGAGCTGAATTCTTTCCTTGAAGGAATGCCCGCCAATTCTGTAGACAGAATTGAAGTAATTACGCAACCCGGCGCAGAATTTCCAGCAACTTCAGGAGGGGCGATAATGAATATTATTACCAATAAAAATGCAAATAAATATTTAACAGCAACCTATTCTGGGAATTATTCTTTCACGAATTATGATAAATTCAGAAACAGAACGAGTAATTCATTAACCCTAAATGCAAGAAATAAATATTTCGGCTGGCAATTCACAGCTGGGCAGAATTACCGAGAAAGTATGCTAAATACTAATCAAAATGATTTATTGTTAAGTAATACAGACAGAATCGGAAGAGGATATTTTGCAAAATCAGGACTAACTTTTGATATTGGTGAAGACAAATTATTATTAAATTATGATATTTACCATAACAATAATACCAACGGAACTTTAAGTAAAGGTGAAGCCGTAGTACAATTTCCTAATGCAAGTCTTCCGGCAGGTTTTTATAATAGAGATATTATCTTTGATGCCTCAGACATTGCATATACTAATAATCTACGTCAAGAAGCTGTTGTTACTTATCAAAAACGATTTGATGATAAATTAAAAAAGCTTGACTTTCAATTCAGCTATACAAAATCTGATAACAAATTCTCTCAAGATAATATTTTCAGAAACGGATTTTATACAGATACAACACCTAACACTGCTTTCTCATTCAGCGACGGAACCATTCTTGACAACAGTTCTGATATGAGAATTGCCAACTTTAAGATAGATTATTCCCAGCCTTTAAAAATTCTTGACGAAGGAAAAGTAAGTTTCGGAGGTTTATATGAAAAACAAAATTTTGACACTGACAGTAAAGGGCTTAGAAATCTAGAATACCAAAGACAAACGGCATCTACTTATTTAGAATTTCAGGCAAAATTGAAGAAATTTGATTTTATTTTAGGATCCCGTGCCGAAAATTATGATATTTCGGGAGTAACGAGAGTTTTAGACAACACAAATACTGTGGTTCAAAAAGATTTAAGAACTTTCAATAAATTTAAATTGTTTCCGAATGCGAGTGTACAGTATAACTTGATGAAGCAGGTTTATGTGGCTGCAAACTACAATAAGAAGATTAGCTTACCGAGTATTTCAGCTTTAAACCCCAATAACAATACATTTGGAGGCCCTAATACACAAATAACAGGAAACCCGGATCTTCAACCTACCATTTTTGATAATTATGAGTTGAAAATTTCGGCTTTTGATTACGCTTTTATAGGATATAGCGTGAGCTCTGCTAAAAATCAAGTGGCTCAAATAATTAGAAAAGACGGTAAAAATCTTTACAACGAACAGGTGAATATTTCAAACATGAGAATTCACAATTTCAATGTTGGGCTTCCGATTCCGTTTATGGTTTTCAGCAAACCTTTCAGTGAGATCATGAAGTTTGATTTTAATCCCGATAAAATTAATTTCATGTATTTATATGCTGGTTACCAGAAACATGAAATCGATAATTTAAACAATAAAGGCTTCTGGATTTTCAATATCATGACGCAAATAATTTTGCCTAAAGAGATAAAACTAACCGCCAATTACAGTTATATGACTCCAAAAGCGGGATATTTTTACTTTACAGCAGAAAAACCATTCAACAATTCATTAGATATTACGTTGACTAAAAAATTTATGGATAACAGGCTTACACTTTCCGTTTTTGCAAATGATATTTTCAACGGTCAGGCTATGCAGGTACGTTCTAATGTGCCGGGAGGTGGTGAAGGTGTATTCATGAGAAATAAATATGACACCAGAAACTTTGGCCTATCTATTAATTACAAAATCCCTACAAAAAACAAACTGGCAAAAGTAGATTCAAACATCTTAAACAACACTAAAAAAGAAGACAACGGCGGTGTATTGCAACAAGAAAAATAGTTCAAATATAAAAGAACATTAATAGGAACGGGCTTTAGCCCGTTTTTTTATGCAAAAAATTCAAATGGCTTTAGGCAAAACTTACACAGTCATTTCATTTGTGTTATTCGTGAAAAATGTTTGTGCAAATTTATTTTTAAATCTAAAACTCAATCGTTTGAAATCTCCACTCCAAAGTATCAATTAACGTTATTTGATTTAATTGTAAAGGTAAATCCGTCATTGTTTTTAAAGCTAAATTCGCCATCATGCTTCCTACAATTCCCGATAAAGCCCCCAAAACTCCAAGACTATCACAATCAGGAAGATTTTCATCAAAAGGAGGTTCCGGAAATAGATCTCTTAAATTTTTACTTTTATTATAATTAAATATGGCAACCTGTCCCGAAAACCCTAAAATACTTCCGTAAACTAGAGGTTTTCCAAGTTTTACACAGACATCATTAATTAAATATCGTGTTTTAAAATTATCAGAACCGTCAATAATGAGATCAAACCGAGAAAGAATTTCTTCAGCATTTGATTCGTCAATCTTATTTTCAATTCCAATAAAATTGACATGATGATTAAGCTTTTTTACAAATTCTTCCGCACTTTTAACCTTAGATTTTCCAACGGAATTTTCATTATGAATAATTTGTCGGTTTAAATTATGCAGTTCAACCTCATCAAAATCTGCTACACCTAAAGTCCCAACTCCAGCCGCCGCTAAATACTGAATAACAGGACTTCCCAATCCGCCAGCTCCAATTACAAGGACTTTTGAATTCATGATTTTTCGTTGACCTTCCAAACCGATTTCTTCAATAAAAATCTGGCGGCTGTATCGGGCAAAAATATCTTCGCTTTTCATTATGCTATTTTAATTTGAGCCATTAAGATTTTATTAAATTCCACTGTACACAGCATCCCAATCCTTCATCACAGGATCATAACCGAATTTTTTAATCACATTTTTAATTTCATCCATACTTCTTTCATCGCTGGTCTCAAATTGTTCTAAAGACTCTTTGTCAACCGCATAACCACCAGGATTGGTCTTTGAAGCCGCACTCATCGCCGTTGCTCCCAGTGAAATGATATGATCTCTGAATTTTTCGTTTTCTCTGGTCGAAATGGATATTTCCAAATCTTCATTCCAAATTCTGTAAGCACAAATTAATTGTAATAAATCTCTGTCGGACATTATAAAATTCGGTTCGATAATTCCTTCGGCAGGTCGAAGCCTCGGAAATGAAACCGAAAATTTACTTTTCCAATATTGCTTTTGAAGATAATCGATATGAAGGGCATTAAAAAAGCTGTCAACTCGCCAATCTTCCAGACCGAGCAAAACGCCCAATCCCATTTTATGAATTCCTGCTTTCCCAATTCTGTCGGGTGTTTCCAGACGAAAATTGAAATTTGATTTCTTTCCTTTTGGATGATATTCTTTGTAAACTTCCTGATGATAGGTTTCCTGATACACTAGAACAGCATTGACTCCTGTATAATGAAGCTGCTGGTATTCTTCCTCCGACAAAGGCTGAACTTCAATTGAAATATTTGCAAAATGGGGCTTCAACAAACGAACTGCATTCAAAAAATAATCAATTCCAACCGTTTTATTCGCTTCACCGCTTACCAGCAACACATGATTCACACCCATTGATTTTAAAACCGTAGCTTCAATCATCAATTCTGTATCAGAAAGTGTCTTCCTTTTAATCGAATTATCCAAACTAAAACCGCAGTATGTACAGATATTCTGACATTCATTACTCAAATACAACGGCGCGTACAACTGAATCGTTTTCCCGAATCGTTTTTGAGTAAGTTTCTGTGTAATTGTTGCCATTAACTCTAATTTCTGAGCAGCAACGGGGGAAAGAAAATTCAGGAAATCTTCTATTGTTTTATTCTTTTTTTGAAGACTATTTTCAACATCGGATAACGTCACTTTTTCAAGTTTTGCCTTTATTTCATCCCATTGATATTTTTCAAAAAAATCTTTAAAACTCTTCATAAAATTAAGTTTAATCAAACAAAAAAGACGTCAGCGGACTTGATGCTTCTGCGTGGTTTCCAATTGCTCCCAAACCGGATTCAAAAGCTCTTCTTCCTGCAATTACACCTTCTTTAAAAGCCAATGCCATATTCACCGGATTTCTAGCAACCGCAATCGCCGTATTCACCAAAACCGCATCAGCCCCCATTTCCATCGCTTTTGCCGCATCGGAAGGCGCACCAATTCCTGCATCAACAACAACAGGAACGTTGCTCTGACTGATAATTATTTCTAAAAAATCTAATGTTCTCAGTCCTTTATTCGTTCCAATCGGCGCTCCCAGAGGCATTACAACTGCTGTTCCTACATCTTCCAAACGCTTGCACAACACCGGATCAGCGTGAATGTAAGGCATTACGATGAACCCTAATTTTGCCAATTCTTCTGTCGCATACAACGTTTCAATCGGATCGGGTAATAAATATTTTGGGTCAGGATGAATTTCCAATTTTATCCAATTTGTTTCCAAGGCTTCTCTTGCCAATTGTGCCGCCAAAACGGCTTCTTTGGCTGTTCTCGCTCCTGAAGTATTGGGTAAAAGATGAGATTTTGTAGGTTTTAAAGCATTCAATAAATCATCTTCTGAAGATTGAGAATCTATTCTTTTTAACGCCATTGTTACCATTTCGCTACCTGAAGCGATGATGGAATCTGTCATTTCCGAAAGTTTTCCGAATTTTCCTGTTCCTAAAAACAATCTCGATTCGAAAGTTCTATGTGCTATTATTAATGGTTGATTTTTCATATGATAATTTCTATTTTTTTTTAAGCCATATGGAATCTGTGATTTCATTGTAAAACGGTTTTAAATTCGTTGATAATGGAAGGCTGATTGGTAATTTGCCCCGAAATTGCCACTCCGTAAATTCCGATTTTTTGTAATAATTCAATGTCACTCAGAACGACTCCACCGATAGCAAATATTTTTGGAATTTCTAATGATCTTTCTTTTAAATTTTGGATAATTTTTCCGTACCCTTCAAAACCTAAAACCGGACTCAATTGTTCTTTGGTTGAAGTAAATCTCAACGGTCCCAAACCAATATAATCACACGGTTCATTCATCCTTTGAAGAACATCTGAAATGGTATTTGCCGTTCCTCCAATGATTTTATTTTCTCCTAAAATATGTCTCGCAATTTCTATGGAAGTATCTTTTAATCCCAAATGAACACCGTCTGCATCGATCTCTTTTGCAATCTGAACATGGTCGTTAATGATACAAACCTTCTGATTATCCGAGCATAATTTTTTTGAAATTTCACAAAGTTTGATGAATTCATTTTCAGGAGCATTTTTCCAACGAACCTGTATCCATTTTACACCATTATCAAGGGCTTTTCGGATGTTCAGCTCCTGATCTTCTATGGTAAATCCTTGAGATATGTATTGTAATTTTTCCATTATTTAATTTGAATGAAATCCTAGCAAAGCAGGATTACTTGTTAAAAAATTTTCAATGTATAATTTTCCGTTTCGACAGGCTTCTTCTACATTTTTTCCTAAAGCTAAATGGCTCGCAATCGCAGAAGAAAGCACACAACCGGAGCCATGTTTTGGATAATAAACAGAAGTTTTATCAGTTGGATGAATTGAAGTTTCTTTTCCATTCTCCAATAAAATATCTGTTCCTAATTGATCTTCCCGATGCCCTCCTTTAATTAAAACAGAACATGAATTTTTCGTATTTTCAAAAAGATTAAATTCCTGCAAAATATTGTATTCGTTATAGTTTGGTGTAATTAAATCAATTTGTTTTAAAATATTTTCCACCTCAGAAATTGTGCTCAAATCAAAAAAAGAAAACTCAGAAGTGCTTTTCAAAACCGGGTCCCAAACAATTTTTGCTTCAGGATTAATAGATTTGATTTTTTCTACAATTTGAGTTAAAAATTTAGCATCTTTTACCACTCCAATTTTAATTGCTACGACATAATAACTTTTCATTAAAACATCAATTGCAGATAAAATTTCTTCCAAAGGCTGACAATTCAGACTTAAACATTGAGATTCTGTCTGTAAAGTCATTGCCGTACAAACTCCCAATCCCTGAACTTTCAATTGTTCAAATGTCTTTATGTCCGCCAACAAACCGGCTCCACCACTTGGATCGTAGCCTGCAATACTCATTACGAAAGGATATTCTGTCTGCATTTTTTGAAAACATTTAATGGTTCATCACTTTCCCATATTGTGCCTAACAAAGCCACTCCGTCTACTCCATGTTCGAAAGCTTCATTGATATTTTTTTCATTAATTCCTCCCAAAGCAATCAGCTTAACATTTGGATTATCTTGTTTTTTAATATCATTTAAAATCGTTGAATTTTCTCCATATCCTTTTTTAGAAATACTCGGAAAAACCGGACTTATAAAAGCATATTCCCAATCTTCACTTAATTGATTAAAAGTTTCAATATTATGAACAGACGTTGAAATTGTTTTATCTAAGAAAGATTTATACAACCCATTTTGCCTGTCAATTTCTCTGAAATGAAATCTTGAAATATTAAAATCTTTCGCCAAATCATAATGACCGTGCAACACCAATTGGTGATGAAACTCTGAATTTATATTTTGAATAAAATCCGCCATTTCTACTGAATTGATGAAAGGCTTTCTAATATGAAGTAAATCCAATCCTTGCTGAAATAATTCATTAATCAATTCAGTTTCGTTCTTCATCATTTCTTCTGGAGTGATTACGATGATCATATATAGATTTCTTTCCCTTTTTCGATGAATTCCTGTGATTTGTCGAACATTCCTTTTTCTGCAGACTCACGGATTTCCTGTGTAATTTTCATCGAACAGAATTTTGGTCCGCACATCGAACAGAAATGCGCAATCTTTGCGCCGTCCGCCGGAAGTGTTTCATCGTGATAAGACCTTGCCGTATCCGGATCTAATGAAAGATTGAACTGATCTTCCCATCTGAATTCAAATCTGGCTTTACTCAAAGCGTTGTCCCTGTATTGTGAGCCCGGATGACCTTTCGCTAAATCTGCAGCATGAGCAGCCAGTTTATAGGTAATAACTCCAACTTTTACATCTTCTTTATTGGGAAGTCCTAAATGTTCTTTCGGTGTCACATAACACAACATCGCACAACCGAACCAGCCAATCATTGCCGCTCCGATTCCCGAAGTAATATGGTCGTAACCTGGTGCAATATCTGTCGTCAAAGGACCTAATGTGTAAAACGGTGCTTCATCACATACTTCTAATTGCTTCTCCATATTTTCTTTGATCATATGCATCGGAACGTGACCTGGACCTTCAATCATCACCTGAACATTGTGTTTCCATGCGATTTTCGTTAATTCACCTAAAGTCTCCAATTCTGCAAATTGTGCTTCATCATTCGCATCGGCAATTGAACCTGGACGAAGACCGTCTCCCAAAGAAAAGGCAACGTCATATTTTTTCATGATTTCGCAAATTTCCTCAAAATGCGTGTACAAAAAGTTTTCTTTATGATGAAATAAGCACCATTTTGCCATGATAGAACCTCCTCGGGAAACAATTCCCGTCACACGTTTTGCTGTTAAGTGGATATATCTCAACAAAACTCCGGCGTGAATCGTGAAGTAAGAAACTCCCTGTTCTGCCTGTTCGATCAATGTATCTTTAAAAATTTCCCAAGTCAGATCTTCTGCAACACCTTTTACTTTTTCCAACGCCTGATAAATCGGAACGGTACCAATTGGAACCGGGCTGTTTCTGATAATCCATTCCCTAGTTTCGTGGATGTTTTTTCCTGTTGAAAGATCCATAATAGTGTCAGCTCCCCAACGGCAAGCCCAGACTGCTTTTTCAACTTCTTCTTCGATACTTGATGAAACAGCACTGTTTCCGATATTGGCATTAATTTTAACCAAGAAATTTCTCCCGATAATCATCGGTTCGCTTTCGGGGTGATTGATGTTGTTGGGAATGATTGCTCTTCCGGCTGCAATTTCGTCTCTTACAAATTCGGGTGTGATTTTACTTTTAGGAGTTCTTGCCCCAAAATTGTTCCCCGGATGTTGAAAAGCCATGTCTTTTGAAACAGAATCCAGTTGTTCGATCTTTTGGTTTTCTCTGATGGCAATGTATTCCATTTCGGGAGTAATGATTCCCTGTCTTGCGTAGTACAATTGGGTAACTTCTTGTCCTTCCTTAGCAACTTTCGGTTTGTGATTGTAAGAAAAACGCAGTTCATCCAGTTTTGAATCAGCGAGACGTTTTTTTCCATAATTTGAAGTAATTCCATCTAGAATTTCTACATCATTTCTATCCAAAATCCATTGTTCTCTGATTCTTGGAAGTCCTTTCTCGATATCAATTTCTGAATTCTCGTCTGTGTAAGGTCCTGATGTATCGTAAATTGTGACAGGCAGATTTTCTTCTAAAGTTCCGTTGGTGAGTTTTGTCGGACTTAAGTGTATTTCGCGCATTGCTACATTGATCGGATGAATTTTCCCTTCAACATAGATTTTTTTTGAGTTCGGAAACGGCGAACGTGTGATTTTATGAGCCATAAAATGATTGGTTTTTTATGAGAGTTAACCGCCTTGCGTAGCAGTAATGATTAAAATAGAATCGTTGTCTTTAAGAAATGTTTCCAGCCAGGCCGACTGCGGAATGATACGATTGTTGAGCGCTACGGCAATACCTTTCCTTTTTCCGGGGAGTTCCATAGCCAAAAGTGCTTCCAGATTTTCGGGAAGTTCAGCAAAAGTTTTTCGTGTGTGGTTGATTGTGAGTTCCATTCCAAAGTTTTAATTAAACATTTCACTTTAGGAATGGCCACCATTGTGCATAGAAAGCACAACAAAAAGTCATCTCACTTTTCCCTACGCTGGTATGATCCAGATCAGGTTCAAAGGGTAAAGTCTCAGTCTGTTTGTCAACAGACACCCCTAAAGTATGGGACGAAGGTAGTTATTTTTTTGAAATGTGCAAAATTGAATTTTATTTGAAATGAAAAAGACCATCTCGATTTGAGACAGTCTTCAATTTTATTTTAAATATTTCTTTAGTAAAAAAGCTTCAGACTTCCATCAGAATTGTATTGATTGGTCCAATTTGATTGACTCAGAAAAAACTCTGAACTATAAGGTTTATACTCTTTTGAGATTCTTCTTTGAGGATTATTTTTTGATAATGATAAGTAGAAATAATCTTCAAAAACGCCTAAATTTTTAAATGGATTTTCTGCAGAATCAAAATTATCAAACGTCATTTCATTCGTTACATAAGCATCAATATTGTTATGCTTTTCCGTTTTGGTTACTTTTTCTAAATTACCTGAAGTATTATAACTAAATTTTTCGACATATGTCCAAATATAATCTTCGGGTTCGTTTGGATCATATGGCATATTAGGATATTCAGTTAGAATTTGTGTCAATTTTCCTGAAGAATCATAAGTATATGTCAAATGCTGATCTAAATATTGATTATTAATATACGGAATAATTAACTTAACAACTCTCCCTTGATTATCAAACTCAAACTTTCTTTCTTCCAACAAAACAGTAAAACCAGGATTTCCACTATAATTTTTCATAGTTGCCATGTTTCCAGTGTAAGATATAGTTGTATAAGCTGATTTCGAATAAGCATAAGGAAAACCCGTACTTCCGGAAAGTCCCAACTTCCCTCCTACTTTTTTAGTTACTCTTCCCTGAGCATCATACTCAAAAGTATAATTATATTCATTTCCAGCAGAGGGTTGTGATAAAATAGGAAAATTCCAAGACACTTTACTTGTGTTTACATTTACTTGCTGAGTAGTCTCAGTTGTTACTTCATCATCATTACTTGAACAAGAGGTAAAAGCCAACAATGTGGCGAAGAAAAATAATTTAAGTTTCATAGTAGTTTTTAGTTTTCACAAGCTCTCCAAATCGCATCATTTTGCGGAACGGGAGCAATAATTTCAATATTTTCTTTGGTGACCGGGTGTATAAATTCCAGTTTTCTAGCGTGAAGATTAATTCCGCCATCGGGATTGGAGCGAGGTGCGCCGTATTTTAGATCTCCTTTAATAGGAACTCCACTTTTAGATAACTGAGCACGAATTTGATGATGTCTTCCTGTTTCCAAATCAATTTCAAGCAAAAGATAATTATCCAACTTTTTAATAACATGATACGTAAGAATTGCTTCTTTTGCTCCGTCCGTTACTTTTGTGAAGACAATGGCTTTATTGTTTTTTTCGTTTTTCTGTAAATAATGAACCAAACGCTGACTTTGCGGAATCATTTCTTTAGCAACAACCGCCCAGTACGTTTTTTTCACCTCCCTGTTTTTAACCATTTGCGTTAAACGGGAAAGTGCTTTGGAAGTTTTAGCATAAATAACTAATCCTGAAGTCGGACGGTCTATACGATGAACCAAACCGAGAAAAACATTTCCCGGTTTAGCATCTCTTATTTTTATAAAATTTTTGATGGAATCCAATAACGATTCGTCACCAGTTTTATCACCTTGTACAAGCTGACCTACTTTTTTGTTTATCACCAAAAGATGGTTGTCTTCATAAACAATCTGCTCCTCCATTTTTTAAGCCTGTCTTTGTCTGTTTGAAAAAGAAAGAATAATCCCTCCCAGAAGTCCTAATGTTTTCATTCCCGACAATCTTGAATCCAAAGGTAAAAATGCACCTACAATACAAAGAGCCGCAGCGATATACATTGGATAAGTGAAGTTTTTATTGGAAAGAAAAGGAGCCTGAAGAACGAAACTTATTCCTATAATTACATAAAACACTCTTTTGGAAAGTATATTACTTACCTCCGGAGAAAATAAATTAAACCATCCCGCTGCAAGGCAAATCACAGCAATTACGGAAATAATTCCTTGTATTGTTTGTTGGTTTCTCATTAAAAAATATTAATAGCTTTCTTTTTCGTTCGGAAATTCAACGTTTTTTACGTCTTTTACATATTGAGCAACTGCGCCTGTAATTTCAGTATAAAGATCAAGATATCTTCTTAAAAATTTCGGGCTAAAACCTTGATTCATCCCAACCATATCGTGATAAACCAAAACCTGACCGTCACAATCTGGTCCCGCTCCGATTCCGATTGTTGGAATGGTAATGCTTTCGCTTACTTTTTTAGCCAAATCAGCCGGAATTTTCTCTAAAACAATTGCAAAACATCCTAATTCTTCCAAAAGTTGTGCATCAGCGATTAGCTTCTCAGCTTCTGCTTCATCTTTTGCTCTCACTTTATATGTTCCGAATTTATAAATTGACTGAGGTGTCAACCCTAAATGTCCCATCACAGGAATCCCTGCGTTGATAATTTTTTTGATAGATTTTGATATTTCTTTTCCCCCTTCGATTTTTACAGCGTGAGCACCGCCTTCTTTCATCATTCTCACCGCAGATTCTAACGCTTTTTCAGGGTTACTCTGATAGGTTCCGAAAGGTAAGTCTGCCACTACCAACGCTCTGTCTGTTCCACGAACAACACTTTGGGCATGGTAAATCATCTGATCTAAAGTAATAGGCAAAGTAGTTTCAAACCCAGCCATTACATTCGCTGCAGAATCTCCTATCAAAACAGCATCAATTCCGCCTGCATCTACCATTTTAGCTGTGGTAAAATCGTAAGCAGTAAGCATTGTAATTTTCTCCTTGTCGAATTTCATTTTACGCAAGGTTTCAGTCGTAACTTTTTTAATTTCAGAGTGAACAGACATAATTTATCTATTTTTTAAAAGTTAAAAAGTCGGCTTCCGCCGACTTAAGTTTTTTTTGTATGATTTATAAAACTACGTGTCCTAGTTTCATTAATTTATCGTGATTCAGAATTTTGATATTTCTACCGTCTACTTCGATGAGACTGTCTCCTTTAAATTCAGAGATGAGACGGATCGCGCTTTCAGTAGCGGTTCCGATGATGTTTGCAATTTCTTCTCTTGTTAAAGAAATTTTGATAAATCCCTCAGGATCAACGCCTAACTTCTGTTCCAATAGAATCAGAATTTCAGCCAACCTTTCTCTTACCGTTTTTTGCGCTAAGAAAGTGATGGTATTAGAAGATTCTCCTAATTCGTAAGAAATTTTTTGAAGCATCACGAAAGACAATTGAGGATCTACCTCCAGAAGATACATAAAAACTTCGGCAGGAAGAAAAATACACTCAATATCTGTCATTGCTTCTGCTTTGGCTTGAAAATTTTCTCCACAAAGCAAAGATCGGTAGCCGATGATATCACCTTCTTTAATAAATCTCAAAATCTGGTCTTTCCCGAAAGCTCCCGATTTGGATAGCTTAGCGGCACCTTTTTCTAAAAAGTACACTCCTTTTGGAGTTTCTCCGTCTTCGAAAATGGTATCGTGCTTTTGAAAACTCAACCTTTTTTTGGCGTTGATATACTTCTCAAAATCTGCACTAGTAAGTCTTTCCTTGAATGATTTATCATTAAAAACTCTGGCGAACCTCTCTTCAATTGCAATCTGTTGTTCCTGCGACATTTTATATGACATTTATCACAAAAATAGCACATTTTAAAACGATAAACAAAAAAAAATGTTATAATTTTGTAAGTCAATAATTTATGGAGGTGAGCGAGAACTGTTTTCATTGCGGACAAGGTATAGAAAAGGAAAGAATTCTTTTTGATGAAAGGATCTTCTGTTGCAACGGTTGTAAATCTGTCTACGAAATTCTGAATACCAATAACTTAAGTAATTTTTACGAATTAAATAAAACAGCCGGAATACGTCCAAGTGATGAAAATTCTTCGCAATTTGATTATTTAGACACTCCGGAGATCTTTGATAAAGTGACGGATTTCTCGGAAGGAAACACAAGTTTGATCACATTCAAAGTCCCTGTAATACATTGTTCTTCTTGTATTTGGCTTTTAGAAAGTCTTCATACATTAAATGAAAATATTAAATATTCTCAGGTTAACTTCACAAGGAAGACCTTACAGGTTTCATTCAACCATAACGATCTAAAATTAAGCGAACTAGCTAAATTTTTAACCAATCTAGGATACAAACCGGTTATCAGTCTTGAAACAGCTGATAAAAATGAAGATCATCTTGACAAATCTTTATTGGTGAAATTTGCCATTGCCGCCTTTGCTTTTGGTAACGGAATGTTCCTTGCCTTCCCTGAATATATTGGAGGGGAAGATTATTGGATGGAACATTATAAAGGTTTATTCAGAACATTGATATTCCTTCTGGCAACACCTGTTGTATTTTATTCAGCATCTGATTATTATAAATCTGCCTGGTATGGTTTAAAAAACAAGATTGTCAATATTGATGTTCCGATTGTTTTAGGAATTTTTGTTCTATACGGAAGAAGTATTTATGAAGTAGTAACAGATTATGGCCCAGGATATTTCGACACGCTTTGTGGACTTTTATTCTTCATGCTTCTCGGGAAAATTTTCCAAAAAAGAACATATAGCGCTCTTTCATATGATAGGGATTACAAATCTTTCTACCCGATTGCCGTAACGAAAGTTGATTTTGAAGGAAAGCAGGATAATATTTTATTGTCTGAAATAAAAGTTGGTGACAGAATTTTAGTTAGAAATCAGGAAATTATCCCTGTTGACGGAATTCTGATCAACGGAGAAGGAAATATTGACAACAGTTTTATTACCGGAGAAAGTGAGAGCATCAGCAAACAGCCAGGAGACAAAATTTTCGCGGGAGGAAAACAGGTTGGATCTTCTTTAGAACTGGAAGTTATTAAAAATGTTGATCAAAGTTATTTAACCCAACTTTGGAATAAAGAAGCTTTTAAGAAGCACGAAACCGGACTCGATACGTTAACAAATAACGTTAGTAAATATTTCACATTCATCATTTTAGGCATTGCTTTAGTTGCAGGAACTTATTGGTATTTTATTGATTTAAATACTATGTTCCAGGTTGTTTCAGCGATTTTAATTATTGCTTGTCCGTGTGCACTTGCGCTGTCTGCTCCATTTACTTTCGGTCACATTATGAGGATTTTAGGTAGAAATAAATTCTATGTAAAAGATACTTTAACGATTGAAAAAATTGCAAAGATCAATACCATTGTTTTTGACAAAACAGGAACAATTACCCACAGAAAAAAATCAAATATCAAATATGAAGGCCCTGAAATTCAGGAATTTGATTTATTAAATATCAAAACTTTATTAAAAAACTCAAACCACCCACTTTCCAAATCTTTATATGAATTCATTGAGTCTAAGGATGAATATTTCCCTGTTGAAAGTTTTCAGGAGATCTCAGGAAAAGGTTACGAAGCGAATGTAAGAGGGAATATTTATAAAATTGGTTCTGCACGTTATAATAATCAGGAATCCAAGAATCTTGAAACTGCAGTCTATATCAGTAAAAATGATGCGTTTTTAGGAAAATTCATCTTTAAAAATGAATATCGTGCCAAACTTAAAGACTTATTTAAAAAATTAACGAACTATAAAATTTATATTCTGAGTGGAGACAACTCTTCAGAAGAAAATCAATTAAAAGAATTAATTCCAAATTGTCAGGCTATGGCTTTTAATCAAAGCCCGGAAGACAAACTTAATTATATCAAAAATCTTCAAGACAAAAACTTAAAAGTTGCTATGCTTGGAGACGGCTTAAATGACGCCGGAGCCCTTAAACAAAGCAATGTAGGAATCGCAATTGCCGATGATACCAATAGCTTTACTCCGTCATCAGATGTCATCATGAATGGTGATAAAGTGGTAACTCTTGACAACTATTTAAATGTTTGTAAAGGCTCGATCACTATTGTAAAAATGACATTCATAATTAGTTTTTTATACAATATCGTGGGATTAAGCTATGCCGTTACAGGCCACATGCATCCGCTTTTTGCTGCACTGATAATGCCCGCAAGCTCCATCACTGTAGTTACATTCACAACTGTTTCAACATGGATACTTGGAAGAAAGTATTTCAAAAAACACGCTTAAAAGCCCTTATTTAGACTGATTTTAAATTAGCAAGTGCAGCTATTTCGTGATTAATATCATTATTTTTCACTAAATTTGAGCCCTGAAAATAGGTTAATTTTGTTGTCAAATGGATATTCTATATTTAATGATCCTCTGCAGTGTTTCTTTGGCTGCAATTTTCTTGGTCGTATTTATAGTCAATGCCAGGAAAGGACAGTTTGAAGATGATGAATCTCCGGCTGTGCGAATCCTCTTTGACTCAGGCGAAATCAAGGAAAAAGAAGATGATGGCAAAAAACCCAGCAAGAAAGAAATAGGAGAAAATAATAAAATTGAAGAAAAAAGTGAATAGTTGATATGGAGACACAAAAGTTTAGTTATGACAACAGTATTGTTCGGGCATTCCTTTACGCGACCATAGTTTTTGGGCTTATTGGGTTCTTGTTTGGGCTTACGGCAGCGTTAATGCTTTTCTACCCGGAACTTCCTGAATTTTTATTCGGAACAGATGATACTACGATTCAGAGTTTGAAGAGTGGTAACATCCAAGGCTTAATAAACACACATGGGGCATTTGGTTTTGGTAGAATCAGGATGTTGCACACCAACACCGTGATCTTTGCATTTGTATGTAATATCGTTTATACCGGTATTTATTACTCATTACAGAGATTATTAAAAACAAGAATGTACAGCGACACATTGTCATGGTTACATTTCTGGACTTGGCAATTTATGATTGTTGCTACGTTCGTTACTTTCTTTATGGGGATCAATACCTCTAAAGAGTACGCAGAACATGAATGGCCAATTGACATATTAATTGCATTCTCATGGATCATTTTCGGAGCAAACATGTTCTTAACAATTGCAAAGAGAAGAGTAAGACACCTTTATGTAGCTATCTGGTTCTATATAGGTACTTGGATCGCTGTGGCAATGCTTCACATTTTTAACAACTTAGAAGTTCCATTATCTTTCACAGGTTGGAAATCTTATTCAGCATATGCTGGGGTAAAAGATGCTATCGTACAATGGTGGTATGGTCACAATGCAGTAGCATTCGTATTGACAACTCCGGTTTTAGGTTTGATGTATTACTTCTTACCAAAAGCTGCTGACAGACCGGTTTTCTCATACAAACTGTCTATTATTCACTTCTGGTCATTAATTTTCGTATATATCTGGGCTGGTCCTCACCACCTTCAGTATACAGCACTTCCGGCTTGGGCTCAGGCAGTGGGAACAGGTTTCTCAATTATGCTTATTGCACCATCTTGGGGAGGAATGCTGAACGGGCTTCTTACATTAAGAGGAGCTTGGGATAAGGTAAGAGAAAATCCTATCTTGAAGTTCTTTGTAGTTGCAGTTACTTGTTATGGTATGGCAACGTTTGAAGGACCGCTTTTAGCAACAAAAAACATCAACAAAATTGGTCACTTTACAGACTGGGTTATCGGTCACGTACACTTAGGAGCTCTTGGATGGAATGGTTTCATGGCATTCGGGGTTATCTATTATTTGGTACCAATATTGTGGAGAACAAAAATATACTCAGTAAAATTAGCTAACTGGCACTTCTGGTTAGGTACATTAGGAATTATTTTCTATGCTGTACCAATGTATATCTCAGGATTTACTCAAGGGTTAATGTGGAAACAATTTAATCCGGACGGAACTTTAATGTATAAAAACTGGTTGGATACAGTAACAGCGATCATCCCTTACTTCAAAATGAGATTCGTAGGAGGATTATTCTATATCTCTGGAGCAATTTTAATGATCGTTAACGTTGTAGCTACTGTAAGAAAAGGATCATTCCAAAAAGAAGTCCCTGCAGAAGCACCTGCTTTGGCAAACATCGGAAAAAACAGAAAAGAAGGAGAAGGTACTCACCTTTGGTTAGAAAGAACACCTGTATTATTAGGAATCTTATCTTTCTTAACAATATCTATCGGTAGTTCTGTAGAGATCATCCCTACACTATCTCTTAAGAAAAGTGTACCGACGATTTCAGCAGTAAAACCATATTCACCACTTGAATTGGAAGGTAGAGATCTTTATATCCGTGAAGGGTGTAATGCTTGTCACTCTCAGATGGTAAGACCATTCAGAGATGAGATCACGAGATTCAATGGTAAAAACGGACAGTATTCAAAAGCTGGAGAGTTTGTATATGATAGACCATTCTTATGGGGATCAAAAAGAACAGGACCAGATTTACATAGAGAAGGAGGTAAAAACCCAAGTTCTTGGCACTACAAGCACATGTATAACCCAAGATCTACATCTGCCGGTTCTATCATGCCTCGTTACCCTTGGTTAATTGCTACCAACTTAGACAGATCTAAAATGGTTGATAAAATGTTACTAATGAAAAACACTTTCGATGTACCATATACAAAACCTCAGATAGATTCTGCTAATGCATGGGCAGACAACCAGGCTTCTAAAATTGTAAAAGATATCTTCTCTGAAGCAGCTGACTTAAAAGATGCTTATGCTAAGAGACCTAAAGGAGAATTAGAGAAAAAAGAGATTGTAGCTCTTATCTCTTACCTACAAAGATTAGGAACTGATATCAAAACAACGGAAATAAAAACAGCAAGTAATAACTAAACATTAAAAGGTTCAAACATGATTCCTCAGAACTTTAAAGACATATTATCCAATACCGAAAATGCAGGCTTGTATCAAACATTGGCACTGATATTCTTTATGATGTTCTTCGTAGCCTTAGTAATATATGTTTTTAGCAGACCTAAAAAATATTACAAAGAAGAAGAAGAGGCACCACTTGGGGATGATGAAGACGATTTTAATTTAAAAAATTAAACTATTTATTATGAAACAAAGGACACCGGTCGTTGTAAACATTCTAATAATAATTGGACTTTTAATAGTTTTTTATTATTTGTTTGTACAGAGCTACTCGTTTTTAGCTTCACCATATTTCTGGGGTACTGTTGTGATAGGTGCTATTTTGGCTTATATCCACAGTTCTATTGGAGATTTAATTGAAAATAATAAATTCAAAAAACTATCTGCAGAAGAAAAAGCAGCTTATTTAGCAGAAAAGAAAGTTCCTTTCTTAAAGAGAATGTATGAAAGTGCATTCAAGAAACAATCTGCTACAGAAGAAAAAGATATCCTTATTGACCATGGTTTCGACGGGATCATGGAGTTGGATAACCAATTACCAAAATGGTGGGTAGGTTTATTCTATTTTGGGACTGCTTTTTGTATTGTATATATTGCAGCTTACTCTTTCACTGATTTTGCTCACCCAATAAGTGAATATGAAAAAGAATATAAAGAGCAGATCGCAAGTATCGCTGAATACGAGAAAAGTCAGCCTCCTGTAACTATTGAAACAGCAAAATATTCTGCTGATAATATTGCAGATGGTAAAGAGCTTTTCAAAACCAACTGTGCGTCATGTCACAAGGAAGATGGTAGTGGTGGTATCGGTCCAAACTTGACGGATAACTACTGGATCAACCAGCCAGAGAAAACTTTATTTAAAAACGTTTTCCATATGGACTGGAATGGTTCTCCTACTAATCCTGCGATGAGAGCATTCGGTAAAAACGGTGAAGTTTCCGGAGCCGAGATTGAGAAGATTGCAGCGTATGTATATCACATCAATCAAGAGCAACCGCCAGTAACACCAGCTCAGGGTGGAGCAGCTCCTCAGGGAACAGAAGCTCATTGGGAAAAAGAATAATTTAAAATTAAATTTTAAAACATATGAAAAAACATAATTTGTTATTAGATTAAAAAATAGTAACGAATTATGTTTTTCTTTTTTTAAACATATTACAAAATGTCAGAAATAGAAGAAACAGAAGTACGCGGCGGACAGGGACAGGTTCTGGACCCTGAGACTTACAGAGATTCTATAGGGACAATGGAGCGATCCGGAAAAAGAAAATGGGTCTTTCCGAGGAAGCCTAAAGGTAAATTTACCAACTATAGAGATCTTGTAAGCTATACCCTATTGGTTATTTATTTTGCAGTGCCATTCATTAAGATCAATGGTAATCCATTCTTTTTATTTAACGTTATTGATAGAGAGTTTTACATCATCGGACAGCCTTTCTATCCACAAGACTTTTTCATTCTTACTTTAGGTGCCATCGCATCTTTAATATTTATCATCATTTTTACGATTGCGTTCGGAAGAATTTTCTGCGGGTGGATATGCCCTCAGACAATTTTTATGGAATCGATTTTCCGTAAAATTGAATATCTTATTGAAGGTGACCGAAACAGGCAAATGAAGCTTGACAGACAAGAGTGGAACACCGAAAAGATTTGGAAAAGAAGCTTAAAATGGACGGTTTACATGATTATTTCCCTAATCATCACTCACTTTATGCTTATGTATATTGTTGGGTATCAGGAAATATTTAAAATTATCTCTGAAGGACCGTTTGCACATCCTACCAATTTCATTGTAATGGTTCTTTTTACTTCAGCATTTTACTTTGTATTTGCGTGGTTCAGAGAACAGGTTTGTACGTTGGTTTGTCCATACGGAAGATTGCAGGGAGTTTTAATTGATAAAGATACGATCAACGTTTTCTACGATTTTAACCGTGGAGAAAACAGATCTAAATGGAGAAAAGGTGAAGACAGAAAAGCTGCCGGAAAAGGAGACTGTATCGACTGTCATCAATGCGTTGTCGTTTGCCCTACAGGAATCGACATCAGAGACGGGCAACAGTTGGAATGTATCAACTGTACAGCTTGTATCGATGCCTGTGATGAAGTAATGGATAAAGTTGGTCTTCCAAGAGGATTGATCAGATATGCTTCTGAAAACGAAATTGAGCAAGGAACAGAATTTAAATTTACTGGAAGAATGAAAGGCTTTGCGGTCGTTCTCGCTTTATTGGTTGGTTTCTTAGGGTTTTTACTTTACAACCGTGGAGAGATGGAAGCCAAATTCATCAAGCCTGCAGGTAGCACATTCTTTGTAAGAGACGGAAAAATTACCAATACTTATAATTATACTTTCTTAAATAAAACTAACGATAAGAAAATTGTAACGATAAAAGTAATCGAACCAAAACATGGCGAAATCATCTACAGTGCATCAAGCAAAATTACTGTAGACAGAGATAAAATGTCAAAAGGAACGATCAATATCAGTTTCCCGGAAAATGATATGAAACTTTCAAAACAAAACATCACGATCGGAGTGTATGATATGAAAGGAAAATTGATCGATTCTTATCAAACCTATTTTGAAGGACCATTTAAGTTACAGTTTTAAATTTTAACAATGAAATAGCCCTCATTTGGAATAAACACAAAATGAGAACATAATTTCAGATGACCTTTAAAAAATAATAAAATTTACATAATGAAAAACTTTAGTTGGGGACACGGTGTTGTAATTGCATTATTTGCATTCATAGTTTTTATTTTATCGATGTTATTTCTTTTCCCGAACGGGCAGAAAAACTCTGAAATGGTAACCGATAATTATTATGAAGAAGAATTAAAATACCAGGATGTAATTGATGCGAAGAAAAAAGCTGACGACTTACAGGAAAAACCTACATATAAACAAGATACAAACGGAATTAAAATAGTTTTCCCGAAAGATTATGATAATTCTAACACAACGGTAAAATTTGTTTTAAACAGAACCGATGACCAGAATTTAGACATCAAAAAATCTGAACAGCTGGATGCAAATCAATCTATTCTAATTCCGGGAAAAGTATTAAAACCAGGAAATTATACTTTGAGATTGATGTGGACGAAAGACAAAACAGACTACAGAATGGATTATGATGTGATATGGAAATAGCACTTATTTTATCGGCTATCGGCTTAGGTTTCGCTTCCGGATTTCACTGTATCGGAATGTGCGGACCTATTGCCCTATCGATGGGATTAACAAAAAAGCAGGCTACCAATTATTATCTTCAAAATTTGACATACCAATTTGGAAGAATTTCCACCTATGCTCTTCTGGGAGCGGTTTTAGGAATTATTGGACAAGGTTTTGAGATGGCCGGTTTTCAACAATATTTAACAATAGCCGTCGGTATTTTATTGATCGTAATGGCGATATTTTCTTTTGGAGGAAAAGATTTTGCTTCGAAAATTCCTTTCTTTTCTAAATTTTTATTTAAAGTTAAATCCAATTTAGGAAGATTGCTACAAAAAGCAGATTATCGCTCAAGATTTACAACAGGGATCCTTAATGGCTTTTTACCTTGCGGAATGGTTTATATGGCTCTTACAGCAAGCTTGGCAAGCGGAGGAATATGGCAAGGAGCGTCATATATGGCTTTATTTGGCTTGGGAACACTTCCATTCATGTTTGCGGTAGTTCTTGTCGGAAACTTGATGAATCAGGCTTTTAGAGTGAAGGTTTTAAAAGTAATTCCTGTAGTGATGATTGTTTTAGGAGGATTATTTATCGTAAGAGGTCTGGAATTAGGAATACCTTACATTTCACCAAGAGCCGAAGCAATGACCATTTCCAAAGATAATCAGGGCGATTGCCATTTACCCGGAGATCACAGCACCCATCAGCACAACACAGTAAACTGTCATTAATTATAACTAAAACCATGAGACAAACTCTATTTTTACTTTTAATCAGTCTTTTTGTACTGCAGTCTTGCACGATCAATTCTGAAATCGTTTATCATAAAGATGCGGCATCAACTATGCTGACTGATATTGATATGAAGGAATTCATCAAAGAAATGAAAGCCATGACTCCCGATTCTCTACAAAACAAAAAAGAGTTTGGAGATATGGATAAACTTCCCACGACATGGACGAGCATTTATGAACTAGAAAAAAAGGAAGGAAAAAATACAAAAGATCCCGACTCTTTACGAATCATGAAGAAAATTTTCATGAAATCTACCCGAGAAAATAATGATCCTGTAGGTTTTTCATTAAAATTAGACCATTTCACACAAACTGATTACAAAGCTTTAAATAATTTCACCAAACAGGAAACACTTCCTTTAGAACAAAATATTTATAACATTTGGGACGGTAAAACCTTGACGATCGATACGAATAATTTTAATCTAAAAAGCCTTAAGGAAGCACTATCAAAACAATCTCCGGACGGACAATCTAAAGAAGGAGACGACGGAAAAATTGAAGGAATGATGATGATGTTTTTCAAAAAAATTGAAACTACTTTAAAATTTGAAGGCAAAATAAAATCAATTACAGGAAAACACGATTGGCTGAAAAAAGTTGACGATCATTCTGTAAAAATAGAATATGACCTAAAATCGATGTTTGATAAAGGCGAAAAACTCCAAAACGAAGACAAAAAAATAATCATCGTTACCGAATAAAACAAAACCACCGAAAATTTCGGTGGTTTTTTATTTTAGATTAAAACTATGTCAGTTTAATTAATTACATCAAATCTTGCATATTCGGCAACCTTTTTAGGAAGCTTAATACCTTCTTCAGTTTGATTATTCTCAAGCAAAGCAGCCATAATTCTTGGTAAAGCCATTGCAGAACCATTTAAAGTGTGAACTAATTGAGATTTACCATCCGTTTTGTAACGACATTTCAAACGATTCGCCTGAAAAGTTTCAAAATTAGAAACTGAACTTACTTCAAGCCACATTTCCTGAGCAGCACTCCAAACTTCAAAATCGTAAGTCATTGCAGACGCAAAACCTGTATCTCCACCACAAAGTCTCAACACTCTGTAAGGAAGTTCAAGATCCGTTAAGATCTCTTTGATATGCTCAACCATTTCTTCCAAAACAGCATAAGAATTTTCAGGTTTTTCAAGTCTTACAATTTCTACTTTTTCGAATTGGTGAAGACGGTTCAGACCTCTTACGTGAGCCCCATAACTTCCCGCTTCTCTTCTGTAACATTGAGAAAATGCTGTATTTTTAATCGGAAGATCTTTTTCTTCCAACAAAACATCACGATACAAATTCGTAACCGGAACTTCCGCTGTCGGGATTAAATATAAATCATCCGCTTGAATATAGTACATCTGCCCTTCTTTATCTGGCAACTGGCCTGTTCCGTATCCTGAAGCTTCATTTACAACGTGAGGCGGATTAACTTCCAAATATCCCTTCTCAACATTTTTATCTAAGAAATATTGAACCAAAGCTCTCTGCAACCTCGCCCCTTTTCCTAAATAAACAGGGAAACCGGCACCGGCAATTTTAACGCCTAATTCAAAATCGATCAAATTATATTTTTTAGCCAGTTCCCAGTGAGGAATTGCTCCTTCACCAAGACCTTCTACATCGTGAGATTGATAAATAATTTCGTTATCATCTGCAGACGCTCCGCTTTTTACCAATTCATTCGGAATGTTCGGAAGTTGGTATAAAATATCTAATAAAGCCTTTTCTTTGATTTCTAACTGAGATTTCAATTCTGAGCTCGACTCTTTGTATTGTGCTGTTTTAGATTTTGCAGATTCTGCTTCTTCTTTTTTACCTTCTTTCATCAATAATCCAATCTCTTTGGAGATCTTGTTGATTTCTGAAAGTTGAGAATCTAATTCAAATTGGATTTTCTTTCTTTCGTCGTCAGTAGCAATAGCATCATCTACCAACTCAAGATTTTTGAATTGTCTTTTTTTCAGACCTTCTAAAACGCGTTCTTTATTGTCGCGCAAAAAATTGACTTGTAACATTGTATTTAGATGTTAGTTATTAGAATGTTAGACATAGATTATCTAACAGTTGTGCAAATTTAAAAATTATTTTATGATCGTAACTACGTTTGGAACATTTGGTTGTTTCGTAAATCTTAAGGTATCATTATAATATACTTTCGAAACTTCAAAAACAGTAGGAGTCGAACGGTATTGAATCTCTAATTTTTCCTGAATCGTATCTATCGGTATATTATTTACTGATTTTCTTAGCGAAACAGTGATAACCGAATGATACGTTTTATTATTTGGATCTAAAGTGTCCAGCCCTATTCTTTTTGCTCCTGCAATATATTCAATATAAAAAAGCGAATCAGAAGTCATTTTGAGTGAACTGGTTACCGGTGCAGTATCCGAATCCCCAAAATTATCGTTCATTGAATAGGTGTAGACAGAACTATCTTTCTTATTATGAAATAAGTCCCTTCCAGAACTATTTTTCATGTAAATATTTAATATTTGATCTATTTTTTGAATATCATCTTCACCACCTCTACAACTTAGAAGTGCAAAAAATACGACCAATATTCCGAAAATAACATTTTTCATTTCAACAAAGATAATAAAGATTTGTAATTAAGAAAGTTTCCGCAGGTATAATAAGAAAAATACCATGTAAGAAAATCCTGAAATAAGTAACGTAGAAGTCATCGCAATTCCCATCCCAACAACTCCGTACGTCGGAATTAAAAGAGAGGATATTCCGTATAAAATAAGAAGTGAAGCCACGCTAATCCACGTATTGATCTCGATTTTTCCTACTGCGGGCAGTAAATTGCCGTAAAGGTTTCGGGTAAGCATCCCAACATTAAAACCTATGAGTAAAATCATTAATAAAGTTCCATTTTCAACATACGCTTTCCCGAAAAAAAACTGTAGAATATATTCATCAAAAAAGAAAAAGAAAATAAATATTCCTGCACAGATCGGTAAAAATATTTTATGAAAATTGACAACATACGAGCTGAGAAATTTCTTATTCCTATAATTTTTTGAAAGTATCGGAAAATCACTCTGTAAAAAACTCACCGCCAGAAATGTAATATTGGAAGGAATTAAAATCGCCACTCTGTAATTGGCAACGGCAGTTTCATTCATTAAAAACCCGAGCAGCAGAATATCTAAAGAAAACAATGTCTCAGAAATAAGCGATGTTGCAGCCGTAAATGCTCCGTAACGCCACATTTCTTTATAATTTTTCGGGATAAATTTTCGGGATAAATAAATATCTTTTTTAAGCCAAAACAAGGCTAAATAAGGCGTAATCGTAATCGCAATAAGATATCCGTAGAATTTAAAAAAATAAGTGCAGATAAATATTAATAGTAATCCTCCAATATTGACAACATTATTGATTCTTGCAAACGTTTGGTTCTTCCCTGTAATTCTATAAAAAGCCTGAATATGATTGACAAAATAATATCCTCCGAGTCTTATTGCGCAAAAAACAAAAATGAGAAAAATGTCTTCATATTTATTAAAATAGAATATTGAAGCTCCTAAAAACAAGATAATTAATATAATTTCAAATAAAATTCCTTTGAAAAAAAAATAGGATGATATTTTGAGCTTTTCATTTTCGTCAGATGAAATAGAACCGAATCTCATTAAACTCTGACCGCTTCCAAAACCTGTAAATGGCAAAAAAATCGTCAAAACCGAGAGAACGATACTCAATACTCCGAATTCGTTTTCAGGAAGCAGCCTGATAATCAATAAAGAACCGATGAAACCGCAGATCTTGGCAATCAGGAAAGATAAGAAAACGTAATGTCCACTATTATTAAAAAAACTTCTTAAAAAATCTTTCAGACTTTTCACGACAGCTTGTTTTTAGCAATAACTTCATTATAAATCTCAGTAAATTGTTTCGCAATAGACTCTCTTGAATAGCCGTTTACAGAGAATTGTCTGATCTCAGATTCATTTTTAAAAGAATATTCCTGCTTACAGATTTTTTCTAAAACGCTGTAAAGTTGATCTGTATTGTTTTTTTCGATTCCGATTCCCAAACCGTCAATAATAAACTCGGCAGCTCCTCCAACCTTTGTTGAGATCACAGGTTTTCCGCAGGCGTACGACTCTAAAATTACACAACCTTGAGTTTCATTTTCACTGAATAAGATGAAATAATCTGAATTTTGCATTTTTTCTGCAACTTCAGCGTAACTAATTGCATCAAAAACTTTTATATAATTTTCAGCATTCAAATCTTTAACCAAATTGATCAAAGATTCAGTTTCACCATCGCCCCCTATTTCCAAACTCACCTTAAATCCGTTTTGATGTAACAAATGAATAGTATTAATGATATCTTTTGGTCTTTTACGTGGAATTAAGCTTGATACATGAAGAAATTTGCTTTCAGATTTTTCGGCTTTAGATTTAACAGTAAAAAGTTCGGTATCAACAACATTTGAAATTACTTTCATTGGAGTTTCAATTCCTAATTGTTTTAAACTGTCTTTTAAGTTATAACTTACGGGCAAAATATAACCCGCATTTTTAGAGATATACTTTGCAATTCGTTTAATATTATTGGAAGTTTTGTCAAGATTTTGCTCCTGTAAAGCCGTCCAATGCTCTGTAACAACAAATGGAATTTTATATTTTTTCTTCAAATACACAGCAAACAGCATATTGTTATGAAGAACGCTGGCATGAACCAAATCTGGCTTTTGCATCTTGGAAAATCCCATTTTGTAGGCTTTCATTCGCCTGAAGAAATTCAGAACCGGATTGGCGGAATTTTTATAATAAATAATCAATGTTCTGATGCTATTTATTATTTTATCATCAAAAATAAATTCTTCTTTTTGGTTGATATCTCCGATTGTATGCAGTATTTCCACATCATGTAACAATGCAGCAGCTTCTGCGTGACGCTGCACAAAATTACCGTTAGTAGGCTCCAGTTTGTTCGGGAACCATGAGGAAATAAAAAGTATTTTCAATAGAAATTATTTTATAGAAGCAGCCCAGCTTTTATCGATCGGCAAAAGAAAATGACCTAGGAAATCAAGATATGTGTTTTTTGAAAAATCAAAAACCTCAATGTCTCTAGACAATTCCCCGTTTCTCAATTTTGTTTTAAAATCGATCAATTTTAAGGTTTTAATCTCTCCATTTTCTACAAAACTAGCCTTCATTCTGTCGAATAGACCTAATTGATACTTTTCATCAATCTCTCTCATGATCTTGCCCAGCGCATCGATACTACATCCGGAAGCCATTTCTTTCTCCTCATCCACACAAACCACGATAAACTGATTTTTCTCGATCTTAAAAGATGATGAAAGCGGTTTTCCATGTGCAGCCCAAGTTGTCAGAAAATCATACAATTTTTCAGTAACTGTCTTTGCTTCCTTCGTTGTGAAAGGTCTTGATGCCGGATATATAATAACTCTATAGTCGTTAGCTTCTACGATACTTGATTCTTCAATCTTCATTTTAGATGATTTTTAAAGTATAAAATTACGATTTTTTCTTCAAATACTAAGAGTTGTACCTTATTGCAATCTATCTGAATTATTGAATAAACTCAAAAACAGCGTTATAAGAATTTTCGTTTTGACTGAGTACTTTTGTTTTGGTATAGCCTTTTTCTGTGAGTAATTGGATTAATTCTTTTTCGCTGCGGTTTGAAGCTTTGAGGGCGATATTGTTTATTTCTATTATGATTTTTGGTCTGATGTCAGTTAATATCTTTTCCATCCCTTTTAAAGCTAAATATTCGGCTCCTTCGATGTCTATTTTTATTAAATCAATATTCGAAATTTCCTTTTCTTTTACATAATCATCCAGACTAATACTTTCAACTTTTTCCTTTGATGTGTATTCCTGAAGATAAGAAGATGCCATCCCAACATTATCATAGGTTTCGTTGTAAAGAATCTCAATAAAACCCTTCTGATCAGAAATTGCCAAATGCACTAGTATAATATTTTTAAAATCATTTATTCTAATATGATTCTTAAATTGATCATAATTCGGTTGAAAAGCTTCAAATGAATAAATTTTGCCTTTATCTTTAATAATTTTGGATGCATTAAGTGAAAACAATCCAATATTTCCTCCAATGTCAATAAAAGTATCGCCTTCTTTTAACGTTTTATATAAAAAATCGATTTCATCTTTTTCATACTCTCCCAAGAAGTAAATTTGTTGTTGAATCCAATCATCAAGATTAATATTGAGCTTGATAGAATTTCTATAAACGATTGTCTTTTTTACATTTCGAAAAAGATGATAAGGCTTAAAAATATATTTATGGAACGCAAAATATTTCTGCCTGAAAAAATTAAAGCTTAAAATAAATCTAAAAAATGAAGCCAGAATACTTCTCATATTGATTTTCTATGTTCTTGCAAGATACAATTTTGAATTAAAAACAAAAAACTCAAGAATCTTTGATTCGTATTTTCTTAAGTCTTCAACTGTATTTTAATTGTAATATGTAGAGAACCGCTACGATATCGTAACGGTTCTTTCTATGTGATAGCTCAAAGTCACAGACTTTGCGCAGCGGGGGGAGTTGAAAATGTCCATCCATTTTATGCGTCATGTGGTTCAATCCGGCAACAAATCCTATAGTTAATATTCATAAATACCATTTGCCCAAACTCTATCATACTTAGGAACTTTTCTTCTGCTTTCCTCTTTAACAATAATATCTTTCAACTTAGGACTCAGCTTAATAAAAAGTGTTTCATCTTCTAAATATTCTTCAAGATAAGCATGAATTATCCAGATATAATCAGATTCGTTTTTTATATAGTACTTAATTTCTATTAGGTCTATATCTCTTTCAGGATATTCTAGTTTTTGAGTAATTCTTTTAATTTCCGAAGAATCCTTTACTAAATCATTCTGTTTAAGATATTTAAACATCTCTTCTTTTGATAGTCTGAATATTTCAGATTCTGTTTGCGGTTCATTGCTACACGAAAATAATACGAATAGCAATAATATTGATATTATTCTCATTTGATTTTAATAATATTAGTATATTGGATATTAAAAGGTCTCGGCCCATATATAATGCCCCCCATTAAATATCGCTGAAGGATTTCGAATATGTAATAATCCGGCTGCTGCAGTAAATGTATTTCTTGCAACAACGCCACCAATCAAAGCACCCTGCCAGAAGTTTCCTCCAGTATTAACCAGAAATGGCATTATTCCCAACCATTTTTATTGTGAATATAATATTTATAAAATTCATCATTTATATCAATAAAATACTCTGCTTCGTCATCTCTAGAAAACCAAATAATAACACTATCCTTATTAATTAATCTATAATATTTTAAAACATAGTGTTTATGCAGCACCGTATCATTAGATTTAGACCTAATATAATATATTGATTTAAATTCTGTCGTGTCTATTTTATGTTTAGTAAAATAATCACTACTTGTTTTTTCTAAATTATTTTTGATCAGTGTATCTTTATTACAAGAATAAAGAAATAACAGGAATATATAGTATGTGAATATCTTTTTCATTATTTACCTATTTTAAACATTCCCTTATATCTTATGGTAAAAGGACTTCCTCCAACATATGTTGCTGTAGGAATCATTAACATTCCTTTTGGGGAACTATATATATTCATCCCATTAAGAACCTGACCTCCGAAAGTAGCTATATTTCTTTTGAAGCCATCGACAGAGAGCCATTCATTATTTTTCATTTCAAAGTCATATCTTCCACATCTACATCCCGTTTCCCCATCCATTGCCATTTGATAATACCCTGGTTTCCCAGTCACAGGTTCAATAGTTACAGTACCATGAACTAAAGCATCATCAGTATTTGCTTGATTTCTTCCATCTAATCGTACTCTATATGTGCCATTACCTACTGGTTGCTTTAAATCGGAATTTGACCAATCTATCGTACTTGCATCTACATCTACAGTTCCACCTTTTCTAGATTGCCACCTTGCTTTTGCGTCTTTAAATTTATACTTCTTTCTTGGTGGATCACCATTACCGTCTCCATCCCCCGATCCGTCATCCATGTGCATCAAGTGGTTTAAACCTGCAACAACCCCTCCAATTAAAGCACCTTGCCAGAAGTTTCCTCCTGTAAGCGCTGATCCAAAACCACCTGCCAAAGACCCAAAAGCAATGGTTCCCAGCGCAGTATTGGCAGCTTCTTTAGCAGCCACCCCAAAAGAAGAACTTCATAGACGAAGTAATGCTTAACCATTTTAATGATATTGAAAAACTCGATCCTGAAAATAAAAAACCGGCTCTCTGTCGTAGAGGGTTTTATACAAGCTCTGAAATTTAAAAATATTGCTGCACTGTAAAAAATATCCCCCCGAAGATTTTCGGGGGATGATTTTATAATACTGAGATTATATTAAGGATTTCAGACTCTGATAGAGTTTCTAAGCCTGATTTATTATTCAAATATTCTTCAATAATTTTTTTTGAATTACTTATTCCAGAAAATCCATCTTTTTTAAGTTCCCAATCTGTTGAAACAAAATTCCAAAAATCAAAATCTATATCTAAAAGCTCTCTGTCTTTATCTAAAAAAAAATTATATAAAGATTCTTCAATATTCACATTAGATTGTTTCTTATAAAAGAGAGTGATAATCGCAATATATTTTTTTTTCAGTTCTCCGCCTAAAAGAATATTATTGCAAATAAGACTAAGCTTACTTAAGAACTCTTTATTCTCTATATTTTCCGAATAAATTACATCATAATAATCTATTTCTTCCTTATGAGTCGATAATTTTTGTTGTACGAATTTGATTATTTCTTCTCTTCTTACCAAAGAGCAAACATACAAATCGTATAAAAGTTTACTTTCCATTTCTTTTTATTTAAACACTCCCGGACCTTGGTGAAAAATTGTCCTTTTCCACGGATTAATACCTGTACTAAAGGTTTGATTTCCTATTGTATGGTTAAAATAAACTGTATTATAATTTTTTATTCCGAAAGTTCCTTTTCGGAAAATTTCTTTTTGAACAAAAGCAGTTCCTCTATGTGCTGCATCAAATTGACCATGTCCAAATCCTCGAATACTTGGTGTTGTCAGTCGTGGGTGTAATTTAAATATATTATTATAGGTTCTTGATAATAAATATTTCGCTCCTACCCCTAGTCCTTTTAACAAAGAAACACCACTAAATTCAAGTGCTGCTGCACCCAAACCCTCACTTACTGAAAGACCCGTTCCTTCCGTATGGAGTCTTAAGCCGTAGATAGAATAATCAGCACTCATATTATCCCCAGCTTCAAGAACAGTTACAGATTTACTTCCGATTAATTTTCCTTTTACATCATATAAATAATCGGTTGTATCACCTCCCTTTTTTCCTCCTGTTGCTGTAATAGTACCATCTGCATTTCTCCTAAATTCATCGTCATTATCAGTTGTCTGCATGTCATCCATGTGCATCACGTGGTTTAAACCTGCAACAACCCCTCCAATCAAAGCACCTTGCCAGAAGTTTCCTCCTGTAAGCGCTGATCCAAAACCACCTGCCAAAGACCCAAAAGCAATGGTTCCCAGCGCAGTATTGGCAGCTTCTTTAGCAGCCACCCCAAAAGCCGAAGCACCTAAACTCCCCAATGCTCCTGAAACAAATGCCTGACCAAAACTACCGCCCTGCACTAAAGATAAAGTGCCTTGTGCTACGGCATGTAGACCTGCCTGGACAAAAGCCGTTCCCATCGTTCCCAGCTGATCTGCAAAATGGGTAGCAGCTACAGCAGCAGTACCCGCTCCGGAAGTAAAAATACTTCCTATCCCAAAAGTAACCGCCCCCGAGACCGCCCCAAAAAAGGTAGATTTGAGCAGACCTAAAAAGGTAATGCTTTGCCCGGTCATCAAATTTACCATTACATAGCTTGCCACTCCTATGATAGCTCCAACAACCATAGCGGATACCAAAGGTATCAATCCAAATATTTCCCCACTCGGGTCATTATACATCAACGGATTGTTCATCACGTACCCATATTTATTATAAATCTGAGTATTATAAGGATCCTGTATGTTTTCATCGGCATTTAAGAATCTTCTTAACAGCGGATCATACAATCTTCCGTTCATGTGTATGATGCCTACTTCTGCAAAATGTTCATGACTTGTGTAGCCTCTTTCTACTAATAACGAAGTAGTATCAATTATATTTTTATCTGTAATAATGGGTCCGTTACTTATCTGTAGGTGAGTGAAGTTACCCCATGCATCAAAATGTCTCTGCTCAAGCTTATTTCCAGCTTCATCACTTATTGCTAAAATACTTCCTATATAGTCTTTATGTAAAAATTTATACGATCCTGTAGATTCATCATAATTTTTAAGATAAATAATGTTGCTTTCATAAGGATTTCCTCCAATGTATAAAACGTGTTTCTCTTTTCCCGTAACATTATCTTTTACAACTTCAAAACTTCCGTCTTCACTGTAAAATTTGGTAAATTTACCGTCTCCATCGATACTAAAATTACCTCCATACGTCACTCTCTGTCTCATGCTCGTTAAGCCATATTGGAAAGCAACATCGCCCTTCATTCCGTCTATGAATACCGGATCGTTGTTTTCATTGTAAGCAATACTTTGAATGAGATCATTGTTATAATTCTGGGTTCCTGCTGCGTTCAGGGTCATTCCTGTTGGCTGGTAGATTTTAGTGGAGTTTTCATACTTCATTGTTCCCACCTGATCATTTTCCATGATTCTACCTTTAACGTCATAAACGTTTCTGTTGGTGGATGGTTTGATTCCCGTTACAGGATTCGTCCAGTTGACCAAACGGTTGTTATCGTCATAATCAAATGATTCTACAATATTAAAATCACCTCCTGTTGTTCTGCTCTTGAGTTCATTTTTAACAGCATCAAATGAGTAGGAGAGTTGAAGAATGCTTGGTTTTACTGCGGAAGAATGGTTGACATTTGTTAAGAAACCGTTGGCATCGTAGGTATTGTTGATATTCGCAGCTCCTAATTTAGCTCTCAACACCTGACCTTTAGCATTAGTCTCCTGAAGTTCCCACAATACCTTACCTGAGTTTTTATCTTTTACCTGGTACAATTCTCCGTTCCAGGCACTGTAGACATTTTCTACCTGAACTTTAGTAAGGGTGCCGGAAGAATATAATTGTTTTTCGTAAGAAATTACCCTCGCCTTATCGTCATAAGTGATACCTTTCTGCATGAAGTATTTTCCGTTGCTACTTTCTGAAGAAGACAACATTCTTCCCTGCGGATCGTATACCACATTGGAACTGTATGCTTTCCCTTTAGATGTTCCGGATTTTGATGTTACTCTACCTTTATCATCGTAAGCATAAGAAATCGTTTTATTGGTTGCCTGTCCGCCATCTGTTGTTGAAATTTCCTTTTGGGAAATTAACTGTCCTAAGTTATTATAGGCAAATTCTTTAGTTCCTTTCGGACTGATAATTTTCTTAGGTTGTCCAAATCCATCATATTCGTATTTGTATAACCCGTTGGAAGGATCATTGAATTCTGATTTCCTCCCCCAAGAATCGTATTTTGTAGTGACAATATTTTCTGCATACTGTGCTTTGATCTGTTCTCCGGCTGCATTGTAGGCGAATTGAATCGTTCCCCCTTTATCTGTGCTAGAAACTACGTTTCCTAAGGCATCGGTGGTTTTGGAATTGGTTCTCCCATATCCGTTGAGCTCTTTTACTGTCGTTATATTGCCTGAAACATTAGTTTCCATTTGTTTCCCACTAAATGAAGTAGCGGTTACTTTAGCGGGAAATACTGAATCGTCATAAGCAATAACATTCCACTGATTGGCTGATTGCCCTTCAAAATAAGGCTCAGATTCTTTGAGTTTTCTGCCTATTGCATCATATTGGGTTTCCTGAGATACAAATTGCCCTTGTCCGAAAGCTTTTGTTGAAGATTTATAATTTTGTCCTAATGTATTGGTATACTTTTTAGATACATCACCGTCTGAATCATATTGGGTAAGAATGACATTGGATTGACTATCTTTTTCGTACGTGTAGGTGGTAGTACCCCCAAGGTTAGTTTTAGATTTCAGGAGCTTACCCCAGTTATCATAAGTGTTAGTGAGTGTATTTCCTAAAGGATCGGTTTGTTTCTCAATCAGCCCCCAATCATTATAGATAATGTTTGTGATAAGACCTAAATTATCACTTTTTTTAACAACAAATCGTCCTTTTGAATCATATTTACTTGTTGTGGTCTGGGTTTGAGAATCAATGCTGTTGCTGATTATTTTTCCCGTAATATTTCCAAATCCATCATAATTATAGGTTTCCTGTAAATAACCTGTATTATCACGATTCCATGTTTTTAGTGTTTTTAAAAGATTGTCTTCATAAACATATTCCTCTTTGGCGGATTTCGTGTCACCATAAGCCTGTACCATATCTGTTTTAGACTTAGGACGACCTACAAAATAACCTGCCCCTGTTCCTGATAGATTATGAAAATATTCAAAGGTAGAAGTCGTTATGGCATATCCGTTATTCACATTGGATATGCTTTGTGCCGGGAGATAATAGTCTCCGTATGTAAGTGTATTATTGGTAATACTATTGGTTAAAAAGTCTTTTGTTTTGGTAGAAACAGGAAGAATCGCCGTGACAATTTTCGGTTTGTCCAAATCAGCTACAGTAGACACTATCTGACCGTTTAAGAGTTTATTGGTTTGATAGTTGGTCGATTTAAAGCTCAATAGCTGTGTATTATTCTCTGAAATATCCGTTGGGAATATTTTGTTTTCATCATTGGTTCTGATAGACCATTCTTTGATTGGAACTGCCTCATTCAGTGGATCCATTTCTGCTCCAGCCCATATTTTTGTATTTTCAAAACCGTTGGCATACCAAGAGGAACGGGCGGTTTGGCGGAAACCGATCATACCCTTACCCTGAAAGTGGGTAAGAAGACCTCTATATTTGAAATCCTGAATAAGCATGTTATTAGAACGCCATTGGGTAAGCCGCTCAACCACTGATGATAATGGAACTCGGTCTAATTCATAATATGGAAATTGTTCTTTTTTAACTGCCCGATAAGTATTAAAATAAGGATTAAGCTCTCGATACGTAATATCGGTTGATATTTCCCCTTGTCTTATATTGACGATTCTCGAAATTAATGGAAGATAAGGATAATTATAGTGCAGCACATAGTTCTTATCACATTCTGAACCGACACAGTCAACAGGCTTTCCTGTTAAAATTATTTGCTGATTATCTCTGTTTAAGGTTAAAATACTGAAAGGGATTACTTTTTCATTATATACCTTCAACCAATATTTCGTTCTATAGAAGTTTATATTACTATTCGTTTGAATTGAATTTGTATTTTCTATATTATATGGTTCAGGAGAACTTGTACCAAAAGGAAAAGGACCATTGATAATAGGATTATAAACAATACTTTTATCTGTTGACCCGACAAGCTTATTGACGGAATAAGCAGCCACACTCACATTCGTCCATTCCTGGTTGCGGTGTGCATTCCATGCGTGATCATAAACAAGAACGTTAGCCACTATGATTTCAGATTTCCCATCACCATCAAGGTCACTTACATTGTATTGGAAATATCGGCTCATACCATAGCCACATCCACCCTCAAAAGAAGTATTATGTACGCCAGATGTTAAACTTTCTTGATTACGAGAATAGAAAATAAAATTATTTAGGTAAAATTGATTGAGTTTCTTTCCATCCGAAACATATAAATTCCAATTATAGGATTTATCGGCTTGCGGAACCAAAACATCCATTTTACTGTCTCCATTGAAATCTCCATATAACGCACCATCTACTATGCCATTTAATATTTGTCCTGAAAAGTTCCCAATACTTACCTTCACATAATTTCCGGTAGGTTGTTTACGAAAATTATAAGCATTTGTAATCGTTCCGTCTGGTTTTATTTGGATAATGTCCTGTATCCCATCTCCATTCAAATCAGCAAACCGGTTATTTTTATTATTATCCCCTGAATTATTAATATTTACTCCTTCATCATATTTATAAGTACTGTTATTAATGTCTGTATTTTCATCAATATCCATTAAAAATGATGAATAGTACGTGAAAAAATCTATTGTTCCTCCACCAGGTTGTATAATGTTAATATCTGGGTCTTCTATCTCTATACCAGAAACAATATGATCTCCATACTCTACATTCGAGGAATTAATTTGAGGCTGTAAGTGAGGTAATTGAGAATCAACAGGCTCTGTCGTATCAGAATTGCTAAGATTAGAGATCGTATTAAGATATGCAGGACTTGTGCATCGGTTTCTTCTGCTAAATCCTATCATTAGCTCTGAAATTCCGTCTCCGTTATAGTCATAACTATCTAAATAACTTACATTGAGTGGCACTGATGCAACACATTCAGAACCACCGCTCAATTCCCCCCCCGGATTATATATACTATAAGGAATTACTTTTGAGTATTCGAAATTTAGTTTGCTATTTGAAATGTCTACCGAATATACCTGAAATTCATAATTGGGTTTCTTAGGATCTGCTGTCGTTATTTTATGTGGGATGACTATTCCAATACTGTTCTTAACAAAATTGTTCTTTTTAAAGGTAACAGTTGTTACTTTTGCAAACTCTGAAGAAGTGAATTTCGATGAATCGTATTGTAATGTAATAGGGTCAACATCTAAGTATACAGAATTTTTATATTTTATCACTCCATCGGAGACATATTCAATATAATCTGCGATTCCATCCATATTGAAATCAGCATATTTTTTGGTGTTGAAATTGGTAATGTTATACGGATAAGACGTTTCTTCATTTCCTGTTGGATTCGGTTCAAATGCGAATGTTATAGGATTCGCAGATTGATCATTAGCATTGTATTCGAATATTTTACTCACCAACTGGTAGCTTGTTCCATGATCACCATACTCTACAGCATATCTTTTAAATTGATTTTCGTTCGACTTTACTTTAATTTCTTTCAGTAATTTCTTCTGAATAAATTCAATCCCGTTTAAATAGTTAATCTCTTTTAAAGTTCTTTCATTAAAATAATTAAATTCAATTGTATTAAAATTAGATTTACTTAATACTTCATTTCCACCCCATTGGATAGAAGAAATTACAGCAACATTATCTGATTGTGTATAGTTATACGTTATATAATTTCCATGTGCATCTTTCCACTTTACAATATTGTATTCCACAGGAGTTCTAGCGGCACTATTTCCTGAAGCTGTACCGCCATACCAAGCCTGAGAACCATCTTCAAAAGTCACCTCCCAATATTCAGGTCCTTGCCATAATTGTCCTGCAATTGTTCCTATGGATTTTATTTTGACATTGGAATATTTTTCGGTAACATATTCTGCTCCATCTTTACCATATTCCCCCGATTTTAGGATTAATCTTTGACCATTAAAGCTGTAATAATCTGAGTAATCTAGCTGGATTCCCTTTACTCCTCCATCTTTATAAATATTTTTCCCAATCCTTGAGATTGCAGTGATTCCGGATAAATTCCAACCATATCCTGCGATTCCGTTTCCTGACCCGCTGGTATACACAAGATTCATTTGAGGAGCAACAGTTTTTACTCCCGGAGGCAAAGCAATGGGTAACGTAAATTGTAACTGTCCCGCTCCGTTGACTTCAATATTTCCTTTTGTATCATGAAACTTCTTGTCAGTTGTTTCGGTAGTTCCGGTTGGATTACCGGCTCCGGCTCCGGAATCAATAGGCCCTCCGCCCGGATTTTCTGTCGAAGGTCCTACTTTGGCAATAAATGGATTGGAAACATCGGACTTAGCATGAAATCCTTGAGTTAGTACCACACTCTGTGGATCCTGAACGGTCCTTGATGTACTTTCTGACTGATATAATATCGTTTGTGAATATCCTAATACTGAGATACAAGATATAATGAATGAATAGAAAATTTTCATATTCTCTGTGCTTAAATTAATGGATAATAGATCGGAGTTATCCTATCTTTTTGTAATGTTTTTACTGAAAATTCTTCCGTCTTTTAAGATAAATCGTACAACATATACACCCCACTCATAGCCGGACATATTGATCTTCAATTGTCTGTTAAGACTTGGAATATTTTGTTGCTGGAATTTCCAGTGAACTGTACTATGTTGGTAAAGAGAAACAGATTCGATCAAAGCATCTACTTCTTCAGTCCAGTCTATTGTAAGAAAATCATTGACAGGAACAGGATATAATCTAATTTGCTTCAAAAAAGATTTTTCGTCAATTAGTGTCTGAGGTTGAGACTGAACTACTGGTGTTACTTTAGATTCTGCTTTTGCAGGTTCCTCAGTATTTTTACCGTTAACATTGGTTCCTCTAAATCGTTGGTTTCCCGCTTCATCATATTTAAAATAAACTTCAGTTTGAGAAAAACCTAAAAAACCTATAAACAATGAGAATATAGAAAATAGTTTTGTTTTCATTTGTTCTTTGGTTTTTAGTGTTTAGTGTTTAGAAGTTGTTGAACCTGCTCTTTCAGCTTCTTAAGGTCTTCGGATTGCTTTTCTAACTTTTCAATTTTTTCAAATTGAGATTTTATCTGCTTATTCTGTTCAATTGAATAAAGAGTAAGTTCTTCAATTTTCTCAAGAAGCTTGGCATCCATTTCACCCAAATTAATACCATTCTTCACAACTTCATCAGCTGATGGGATGTTTGGTAAATGGCCTTTTTCCTGAATATGCTTTTCTACTTCTTCTAAAGAATTAAGATTATACTCTTTTTTGAATACATAATCTGCCCAAACATTGGCTTTAACTTCAACTTCCTTTGCAGTTATTTTGCCTTCGAATTTTGCGGTTGCATTGTTGAAAAATTTAACCCATGTACCATGTAAGCCATCATTGATCCCAATATAAGTGGAGCCGTCATTAGCATTATCAGGAATAGAAAGTATTATATTATGACTAGCCCCTAGATTTCTTAAAACAGTATCTCCTGGTATAGCGCCAGAAGCTGCACAACCATTACAAGCCGATTTTGAAATTTCGAAGCGTCCAAATGGGTTGGCAAGCTCAATAGTTGGAATAAAGTCTCTATAAACCCTTAGCGTAGAAGTATTAGTTATTACAGGGTCAATATTCCCTCCAATCCTTACATTGCCATCAGGTAATACACGTAATCCCTCTGCATTATTAGCTTTGAGAATTAAAGCCTGACTATCTGTTGTTCCTACGAAATTATTTGAGGGACTAGTTCCTGAATTTCCCGTTGTATTCCAAGTTTGTGAAAATGTAAGAGTAGATAGCAGAATAGCTGCAATCAGTAATGATTTTTTCATAATTGTGTTTTTTAAATATTTTTGCAAAGCTAATATTATTTTCCTTAATTAAATATTTTTTTAAAAATACTTTAGTTCAATATGTTACATACTGTTTTATCTAAATAAAACACTTGTAAAATAAATCATACTTATTTAAAAAATTAAGAAAAAAATTTCATATTTAATTTTATATTATTATTAAATTACTCCTTTTTAAATTAAAAAACAAAAAACTCAAGATTTCTCTTGAGTTTTAATGATATATAAAATAATTATTTGCTTATAAATCTTCCGCTTCTGCCAAAAGCTCTACAATATCCTTAACAACAACTTCTTCATTCTTGTTAAAGTGCTTTACACCATCCGTCATCATTGTATTACAGAACGGGCAACCTGTCGCAATTACTTTAGGCTCTAAGGCTAAAGCTTCCTCTGTTCTTTCGATATTGATGTCTTTATTGCCTTTTTCAGGCTCTTTAAACATCTGCGCACCTCCAGCTCCACAGCAAAGGCCGTTGGTCTTGCAGCGTTTCATTTCTACAAGTTCGGCATCTAATTTTTCAAGTAGCATTCTTGGAGCTTCGTACTCGTTATTTGCTCTTCCTAAATAACACGGATCATGGAAAGTGATTTTTTTACCTCTGAAAGCTCCCCCTTCAATTTTTAATCTACCCTCTTCCATTAGTTTTCTAAGAAATTGAGTATGATGAATCACTTCAAAATTCCCGCCTAAGCTTGGGTATTCATTTTTAAGTGTATTGAAACAGTGTGGACAAGCTGTTACGATTTTTTTAACATCATAAGCATTCAGAACTTCAATATTCGTTAAAGCCATCATTTGGAAAACGAATTCGTTTCCGGCACGTTTTGCAGGATCTCCGGTACAACTTTCTTCCTGTCCGAGAACAGCAAATTCAACACCTATTTTATTTAGTATTTTACAAAAAGCTTTCGTAATTTTTTTAGCACGATCGTCAAAACTTCCCGCACAACCAACCCAAAATAAAACTTCAGGTGATTTTCCTTCGGCAGCATATTCTGCCATTGTTTTTATATGTAAATCCATTTATTGTAAAATGTATTTTTATATTAATGTAAAGTGTATTTAAAATTTTCAAGTTCAAGTAATTGTTGATCTGAAATTTTTTATACTGAAAAATTAATCATTCGCCCAATTCAAACGATCTGCCTGATTATATTGCCAAGGCGCAGCATTGTTTTCCACGTTTGTCATCATTAGATTTAATTCCTGTGGAGCAGCGGACTGTTCCATCACTAAGAATCTTCTCATTTCAAAAATAATAGAAAGCGGATCTAATAATATTGGACAAGCTTCTGTACACGCGTTACAAGTAGTACATGCCCAAAGTTCTTCTTTGGTTACATAATCATTCAACAACTTTTTGCCATCATCAACGAATGACCCGTTTTTGTCGATATTTCTTCCAACTTCTTCCAATCTGTCTCTCGTTTTCATCAAGATCAATCTTGGAGATAGTTTTTTACCTGTAATATTGGCAGGGCAAACAGAAGTACATCTTCCACATTCTGTACAAGAATATGCATTTAGTAATTGAACCTGATTTAAATCAAAAACATCTTCAGCACCAAATTTAGAAGGAACATCAGCTTCAGCACCTTCTGCCGGAGCAGCGTAAGGGTCTGCATTGGGATCCATCATTAATTTAATTTCCTTTGTAACAGATTCTAAATTGTTGAATTTTCCTTTCTTATCTAAGTTGGCAAACCAAGTACTTGGGAATGCTAAAATTATATGTAAATGCTTTGAATAATAAAGATAATTCATGAAGAAAAGGATTCCCACAAAGTGAAACCACCAGGCAGCCCTTTCTATACCAAATAAAAATCCGTTATCAAAACTGAATACTTCAAGAAACGGAACAAAAGTCATTTCGCTGATCGGGAAAGATCCTACTTTTATAAAATGATCATATCCTCTTGACTGAAGAATAAAATCTGAAGCGTTCATGGTGAAGAAAGCTATCATCAGGGCAAATTCAATGATAAGAATCCAGTTGGCATCATTCTTTGGCCATCCGAAAAGTTCTTTCATTGTTAATCTCTTAACACCATAAAAATTTCTTCGGATGAAGAATAATACAACTCCAATTACAACAAGAAGTGCTAAAACTTCTAATGTAGCCGTAAAGAAATTATAAAATGTATGTCCGAAAATTGTTGCTAAAAATCTGTGAGTTCCAAAGATCCCATCAACAATGATTTCTATTAATTCAATATTAATGATAACAAAACCTACATACACGAAAAGGTGTAGAATTCCAGCAACAGGACGTGCTGACATTTTGCTTTGTCCCATCGCAACTCGTGCCATGGTCTCCCAGCGTTCGGGTTTATTATCACTTCGGTTGATCTCTCTTCCTAATCTGATATTTCTATATATCTTTTGCAGACTTTTTGCAAAAAGCCCAAACCCTGCAACTAATAAAATCAGAAAAATAATATTATCGATATATTGCATAAGGTATATTAGTCTTTATTGTTCTTACCAAAAACGGAGAAGTTGATATATCTCTTCGGGTTGGCTTTCATATCTTCTATCAATGAGTTCAGGTTGGTAGATGCTGAATTAAGGTTGTTATAAAGCTGTTCATCTTTCATCAGCTTACCTAAACTTCCCTGTCCGTTATCAATACCTCCTATAACTTGGTTAAGCTTACCTACTGTAGCATCAAGATTTGCGATGGTAGCATTTAATTTTTTAGTATCAATACTTTCCGCAAGGTTTCCGTACTTGTCTAAAGTCACTTTACCGGTCTGCATTGTTACGCTTGCGTCATCCAATACTTTTTGAAGTTTCGGATCGTTATTACCAACCAAAGTATTCACACTTCCTGCCGTAGTTTGTAACGCTCCAACAGTTTTGTTAAGATTCGCAAGCAATAATCTGATCTCCTCTCTGTTTTGTGCGTTGACAACCTGATTGGCACTCGACATTAAAGAGTCTACTCTGTATAAAACAGTTTGTAATTGATCTTTAACAGGCCCTACCTGAGAAGAAAGACTTCCCAAAGTTCCCAATTTGAAAGCTCCTCGTAAAGTATCTCCGTCTTTTGCAGATGCTCCACCATACGCCAAATTAACTCTCATTTCTTTCCCCGACATTAATCCAGGTTCAAAAATTTCAAGAGTTGATTGTTTTGAGAACTCAAAATTATTATCGACAGTAATTTTTACGATAAAATGAATCTTTCCGTCTTTTGTAGTCTGAGGAACGATTTTATCAACCTGTCCTACCTTCAATCCATTGATCGAAACAGGGGAAGATTGCGCTAATCCCTCAACGTTATCATATTTTGCGTAAAATATATTATCGGTAGTAAAAAGGCTTCGGCCTTTCATAAATTGGAATAATATCACAAAGCCAACAATGGCTAAAATTGCTATTACACCAGCTTTTAATTCTTTACTGAACTTCACTTGCTAAATTTTTTCTATGAGCAAATATAATACATTTTAAATTAATGTTTTCTTTTATTGCTCTGCGTTAAATACAAAAAATGCGGCAAAAACTTTGCCGCATTTTATATGAATGAAATTAAATTTCTTATTGTTGTTGAGCTCCTACTTTATTCCAGATCTCAATTCTGTAGTCATCGATATCAGAATTGTCTTGTAAGCTCTTTAACCAAGCCTGACCGAACATTCCTGAGTTTCTCTGAGTAACAGACTCTGTGAACTGCTTAAGATCTCCAGGTTGTTTGTTTGTCGTTTCGTTCTTTTTAATTAAAACATAAACTCCTGTTCCACCTTCAACTGGGTTAGAAACTTTTCCTTTTGCAACTCCAAATGCAGCACCAGCTACTTTAGGCTCCATTGAACCTGCAACTGATGGGTTTAATAAATTAACCTGTGCAGATTGTTTTGTTGTTGCAAATAATTTAGCGATTTGATCTAAACTTGTTGCTTTAGCAGCAGTAATCTTATCAGAGATTTGTTTTGCAGCCAATTTATTTTTAACAATTGTTTCAATTTGATCTCTTACAGATTCAGGATCTGCAAGACCTTTTTCTTGTTTTCCGTTTAAGTAAACTACAATTTTATCTCCAGTTCCTTCTACAGTAAAGAATTCTGTATCACCTTTCTCTCTTTTCTTATCGAAAGCCCAACCTAAAATTTCAGCATCTTTATCTGTACCTAAGCCTTGAATTTGTCCGTCAAATCTCTTAGCCTGTTTAGGATTTGAGAATTGGAAGTTTGATTTTTTAGCAATATTCACGAAATCGTTGAAAGATTTCCCTTGAACTTGTTGGATGAATCTTCTTGCTTTCTTATCTGTATCAGCTTCAGTAGCATCAGAAGGCTTGATAGCTTTTACTAAGTTAGCCACTTTATAACCCATTGATCCAGCTTTCTTATCTTCAATATTGATGATATGATATCCGAATTGAGTTTCTACAACACCTGTTGCACCTTTAGGATTGTTCGCTAAATACGTTAAGAATTCAGGAACGAAAGGAGTTTCAGGAGTTGTCCATCCTAAGCTACCACCTTGTGCAGCAGAGTTTGGATCATTTGATAACTTAAGGAATTCTGTGAATTTAGCCGGAGTTGCTTTTACAATAGCTCCGATAGAATCTGCCAATTTCTTAGCTTGCTCCTTAGATCTTGTAACACCTTCTCCCGCAGGACTTCCTTTGAATGCAATCAAAATATGTCTAGACAATGTAGAATCAGAAGTCTTTTTACCAACTAATTTAGATACTACATAGAAGTTTTGTTCTTTATAAGGCCCAAAAGTCTGTCCAACCGCAGCAGTTGCAATTTGACCTTGTACAGCCTGTGGCAATTGTGTTGGCTTTAAATACTGATTGTTAAAAGGCATATCAGAATTAGCCATTACAAACATAGAATCGTTCGTTGTATTTTGGAAATTTTCTTTTCCTCCACTTGCATCAGTACCTCCTGAGAACAATTTTGTAATCTCTTTCTGAGCTGCAGCGTCATCAGCTGCACTTGGCTGAGAAGGGAAATAAACAACACCTATATTTCTGCTTGCTTCTGTCTTAAACATCACAGGGTGCTGCTTAATATAGTTAGCTAAGTCTTCAGTCTTAACGTTAATTTTAGTCTTTTGAAGGTAAGCAGTATAATCAACTTTCACAAAATCGATATCAGCTAACTGATCTCTTTGTCTCATTAATTCTTCCGCTTCTTTCTTACCTGTTGTGATACCTGTAGAAATATTTGCAAATACCTGTCTCGCCATTAGTCTGTATTCAACAGATTTTCTGGTTTTCAACCATTGGTTGTAACCTTCCGGGCTTGTAGCCTTCATTTCTTCGATCTGTTTTTTAAGCTCCTGAGTCTTAAAGTTTCCTTTTTCGTCAAAGAACTGTTTTTGTTGAGCAAACATTTGATCATACTGGATCTGGTTCCAGAAGTAATCTTCCGTCATTTCAAACCCCATTTTCTCGAATTGCTGCTTAATCAGTTTGGATTGCACCAATAACTGCCAAGCCTGTTCTTCAAGACCATTTTTCGGTTGATTTTGCTGCTCAGCCTGCTGTTGTAGAACGAAAAGCTGATCATTATACTCCTCACGGGTAATTTTTTCACCATTTACTTTTCCTAAAACATCAGGATTTTTACCAAAAACCTTATCAATACTCTCGGGATTCACCAGGAACGCCAAAAGCGCCAGTGCAATTACTCCCATCAAAAGCCAAGGCTTACTCCTAATCTGTCCTAAAATTGCCATTTTATAAATTATAGTTTTTTATCAGTTTGCGAAAATACACATTTTTAAGAAATTACGGAAATCCTAGTTCTTTATTTTAGTTTTTAAAATTTTATTTATTCAAAAAAGGAAATTTTGACCGTATTTTTTAGCAAAAAACAAATGGCATAGGTATTGTGCATTTTAGAACAATATAATATGCTGCCTATTTTCAAAGCATATTATGAAAATCTACTTTAACGATTTAAAACGGAAATGACAATTTGTCATTCGATTAACTATGACAGAATTTGAAGATATAAGTTTAGAGGAAATGATAAGTGACGGATTTGATATTGTAGCTGAGGAAATCAATCTTTCTGATCTTGCGGAGACTGAAAAAAACTCGGAACAAAAAATATTCCCAATCCTTCCTGTAAGAAATATGGTTATGTTTCCTAATGTGGTAATTCCTATTACTGCAGGAAGAAAAGCATCTATACAACTTCTCGAAGAAGCTCAGATAAACGGTGATTTTATCGGAATTGTAAGCCAGAAAAACTCAGATATTGAGCAACCTACGGAAAAAGATCTATATCATACCGGAACTTTAGCGAAAATTATTAAAATAATAAAACTTCCTGAAGGTAATATTACGGCTATTACCAAAGGTTTCCACAGATTTAAGATAAAGAAAATCATTGAAAATCAACCTTATTTCAAGGCTGAAATTTCAAAATTAAAGGATGGAAAAGCTAAAAATAAGGAAGAATACGAAGCTTTATTGGAAAATGTTAAAGATTTAGCATTAAAAATCATCGAGCTTGATCCAAACATTCCTAATGCAGCCAATTTCGCCATTAAAAACATCAATAATAATGATGATCTTTTAAATTTCATCTGTACCAATGCCAATTTCCCATCAAGTGCAAAGCAAAGTCTTCTTGAAGAAAAAAACTTAATGGAAAGAGCCAACAAGTGCTATGAAATGATGCATGAAGATTTCAGAAAATTAGAATTAAGAAATCAGATTCATCAAAAAACATCAAAAGATCTTGACAAACAACAGAAGGAATACTTTCTAAATCAACAGATTAGAACAATCCAAGAAGAGTTGGGCGGCGGACCGGAAAGTGATGTTGAAGATTTGATCACAAAAGCAAGCACTAAGAAATGGAATGCTGAAGTTGAAGAACATTTCCAAAAGGAAATCAACAGGCTACAACGCCAAAACCCGAATTCACCGGATTATAATGTTCAGAGAAATTATTTAGATTTCTTTACAGATCTTCCGTGGGATACATTCACAAAAGATACTTTTGATATTGAAAAAGCAGAAAAAGTTTTAGATAAAGCGCATTTCGGATTAGAAGATATTAAGAAAAGAATTTTGGAACACATGGCTGTTTTAAAATTGAAAAACAACATGAAATCTCCTATTCTATTATTGGTAGGGCCTCCAGGGGTTGGTAAAACTTCGTTAGGAAAGTCTGTTGCTGATGCTTTAGGAAGAAAATACGTTCGCGTTTCTTTGGGTGGACTTCATGACGAAAGCGAGATCCGTGGACACAGAAAAACATACATCGGTGCGATGGCGGGAAGAATCCTTCAATCCATCAAAAAATCAGGAACATCAAACCCTGTGATTGTGTTGGATGAAATCGATAAAGTTGGGAAAGGTATTCATGGAGATCCAAGCTCGGCACTTCTTGAAGTACTTGATCCTGAACAAAATAAAGCATTTTACGACAATTTCCTAGAAATGGGTTATGATTTATCCAAAGTAATGTTCATTGCAACAGCAAACTCATTATCAACGATCCAGACTCCGTTATTAGACAGAATGGAGATCATCCAGATTGCAGGTTATACGTTGGAGGAAAAAATAGAGATTGCCAAGAGACATTTAATTAAAAAACAACAGGAAGAAAACGGTTTGACTGCAAAATCTTTCAAACTTGGGAATCCTGAGTTAAAACATATTGTTGAAGCACACACTTCTGAAAGCGGTGTAAGATCTTTAGAGAAAAGACTTGCTTCCATCGCTCGATGGGTAGCTTTACAAACCGCTTTGGTGAAAGAATATGATCCTAAAATCTCTATAGAAAAGGTAGATGAAATTTTAGGAGTACCAAGACCTAAAAGTTTATCTGAATTAACAGATGTTCCCGGAGTTGTAACAGGTCTTGCATGGACAAGTGTTGGTGGAGATATATTATTCATTGAAAGCATTTTGAGCAATGGAAAAGGAGCTTTAACCATGACGGGCAACTTGGGAACGGTCATGAAAGAATCTGCAACAATTGCTTTGGAATATATTAAGGCTAAGCACGACGAATTGGGAATTTCTCAGGAAGATATAGAGAAGAAAAACATCCATGTTCACGTTCCTGAAGGAGCTACACCAAAAGATGGACCTTCTGCAGGTATCGCCATGCTGACTTCAATGGTTTCTTCTTTTAAAAATAAAAAAGTAAAACCACATCTTGCCATGACAGGCGAAATTACTCTTAGAGGAAAAGTACTTCCTGTAGGCGGAATTAAAGAAAAACTTCTTGCCGCAACCAGAGCAGGAATTAAAGATGTGATCCTTTGTGAAGCTAACAGAAAAGATGTTGAGGAAATTAAGAAAGATTATCTTAAAAACCTGAATGTACATTACGTAAACAGAATGGAAGATGTGGTAGAAATTGCCCTTGAAAAGTAAAATTTCACGTCTCAACTTCTCAATAAATAAAAACACGTCTCAAAATCTTTGGGACGTGTTTTATTTTAGTCAATTTTACATAGAATTTTAGTTAATTAAATGAAAAAAGTCCTTCAAGTCGGAGGGTTTTAGTATTTTTATGCTACAGATTTTGAATTATGAATTTTCTTAAACTCCCCTTCCTTGTCAAGCTTACTTTGGTTATTATTTCAATCATCGGACTAGGCTACCTCTTGGCATTAGGACAAAGTATTTTAGCTCCCTTCTTTTTAGCATTCTTGATGGCCATGTTATTTTTGCCGATCGCGAATTTAATGGAAACAAAATTGAGATTTCCAAGAACTGTATCAACCATGGCTTCTGTAATGATCATGCTAACGATTCTAACAGGGCTTATTTATTTCTTTGGATCACAATTATCAAGTTTCAGCAAAGATCTTCCACATTTGAGAATGCAGTTTAATACTGTTTTTAACAGTCTTCAAAACTGGGTTTCAGATACTTTTCATGTTAAAATTGATGAGCAGTTAGATTATATCAATCAAGGTTTAAGCAAGCTTTTATCTTCCTCTGGAGTGATTTTGGGCTTTACTTTTAGCATATTTTCAACCGGCCTCGGCTTCATTGTGTTTTTCATCCTTTTCTTCATTTTTATATTAAATTATAGAAGAATTTTAAACAATTTTATCGTTACAGTTTTTAACGAAAAACATAAAGCAAGCGTACAGGAAGTGGTGAATGAAGTACGAGTTATGACAAAGAAATACATTATCGGGCTTTGTCTACAGGTTTTTATTGTATCCATCCTTACTTCAATCCTTCTTACTATTTTAGGGGTAAAGTATGCTATTCTTTTGGGAGTTTTAACAGGATTATTAAATGTTATTCCTTATTTGGGAGTATGCATTTCACTTTTAATCTCATGTTTTATTGCTTTTGCAACCACTACTCCATCTACTTGCATTTATGTATTGATAGGTTATGTTGCTGTACATATTGTTGACGGAAATATTATTTTGCCATTTGTAGTAGGCTCAAAAGTGAAGATCAATGCATTATTTTCTTTTCTGGGAATTCTTTTGGGAGAGCATCTTTGGGGAATTGCAGGGATGTTTCTTTGTATTCCGGCCATTGCTATTATTAAAATTATATTTGAAAGGGTTGAAGGTTTAAAACCTTGGGGAAAATTATTAGGTGAAGAAGAAAAACCTCACAAAAAGAAGAAAAGCTATAAAATATCAAAGAATATTACGTTAAAAGAGATGGATTAATTTATGAGAAACAGGCAGTTAATCTTGAATAATTAAATATTTGTCTAAAATTAACCTTATTTTTTATCAAGTAACTCCATTTTTATTTACTTTTGATAAAAATTTGTTAATTATGAAAATCGTTAAATTTATTCTATGTCTGCTTTTCGGACTTATGTTTATTAACGCCGGTCTCGATAAGTTTTTACACTACATGCCAATGCCAGCTCTTACAGCTGATCAAACAAAACTTTTCGCGGCTTTCGGAGAAATCGGGTGGCTGATGCCTTTAGTTGGAGCAGTAGAAGTTATTGGAGGTCTATTATTTATCTTTCCAAAAACAAGAGCTCTTGGTGCAATCGTAATTTTACCTATCATGGTCGGAATAGTTTTACACAACGTTTGCAGAGCACCTTCTTCAGTGGGAATCGGAATTTCTGCAGTTTTATTTTTAATCAATCTTTGGATCATTATTGATAATAAAGAAAAATATAAAGCTTTAGTGAAATAAGGTAGTGAATGGTGAATTGTCAATATGCTCCGCAAATGAATTTTAAAATTGACGAGAAAAGCGAATTCACAATTCACCATTCACTTTTGATATTATACAAATGCACTGAATCCCGTAATCGATCTTCCGACAATCAGTGAATTGATTTCTTTTGTTCCTTCATAAGAATAAATTGCTTCTGCGTCGGCGACAAATCTTGCGACATCATATTCAAGCAAAATTCCGTTTCCTCCCAGAACTTCTCTTGCTCTGGAAACGATATCTCTTGTTCTCAGTGTACAGAAAACTTTCGCTAAAGATGCGTGTTCATCCTTTAAAATACCTTCATCCTGCATTTCAGACAATCTGAAAACCATTGTTTGCATTGCGGTAAGGTTTGATAACATCTCCACAAGATGACCTTGAATCATTTGAAAAGAAGCAATCGGTTTTCCAAATTGTTCTCTTGTTCTTGTATACGCCAAAGCACTTTCGTAAGCTCCTCTTGCACATCCTGTAGCCATCCACGCCACTCCGGCTCTCGTCATTCTTAATACTTTTCCTGTGTCTTTAAATGAATTGGCATTTTGTAATCTGTTTTCTTCGGTAACTAAACAATTCGTCAGCGTAATTAATCCGTTTTGAACGATTCTTAATGCCATTTTTCCTTTAATTTTCTCAACAGCATAACCAGGATTATCTTTTTCAACGATAAAACCTTTTACCTCACCATCATCCAGATCTCTTGCCCAAATTATAATTAAATCTGCAAAAGTTGCATTTCCGATCCATTTCTTCTGACCATTTAAAATCCAGCCTTCAGGAGTTTTTTTGCAGGTTACCGTTAGACCACCAGCCGCTCCGGAACCAACTTCAGGTTCTGTTAAACCAAATGCTCCGATTTTTTCAAATTTCTGCATTTGAGGAAGCCATTTTTGTTTTTGTTCTTCAGAACCACAAATATAAATAGAACCCATCGCCAAACCGGATTGAACTCCGAAAAATGTAGCAATGGAAGCATCAATTCTTGCCATTTCCATCGCAATAACACCTTCCATCAGAAATGGCATTCCGGGACAGCCGTAGCCTTCGTAGGTTACACCGCAAATATTCAGTTTTTGAAATTTTGGAATTAATTCATGCGGAAATTCATCTCTCAGCCAATAATGATTTACCAAAGGCTTAACTTCTTTTTCCATGAAAACTCTTACTTTAAGCTGAATTTCTCGCTGCTCGGGCGTCAACGTATGATAAATATCGTAAAAGTCCCCATCAATCGGCGGAAGTTCCTTCTTTTTTTTATTCGGATCGAGCATTTTCATCAATCCTCCCAATTGTTTATCATCTAAATTAGAAAAGTTCTGCATCAATTTCGGGAGATCAACCTTTTGAGAAATGGCACTTAACTGATCAAAATCGATTGATCTGAATAATTCTATCGCGTTTCTGATTTTGGAAAAAGTATTAGACATAGTTATCGTATGGTTTTGATTTGTAAAAAATATGCAAAAATCAATCCGAAAAATAACTCATTCAGCTATATTTATTTTACAAAACATTGATTTTTAACTCATTAAATCAACTTTTCGCTTTACAATTTTTTTACTCGCGATTTTCAAACATTACAAACGATTCAGTCTCAACTTTGGGAAAAGCATAAACATTAAAAAATCTACATATGAAAACTACTTACATCAAATTATCATTAGCATCAGTTCTTTTATTAGGAATTTATTCATGCAAAAAAGGAGAAGCTACAGCAAGTAAATATGAGCTTGAAGGTACTGCAGATTCCGCAGCAGTTGTGGTTTCAGACAGTGTTTCGTCTGCTGCAACCATGAAAGTGAAAGACAAACAATTCATCAAAACCGCAGAGGTTAATATGGAAGTGAAAGATGTTTACGAGGCAACGATTTCCATTGAAAAATCTATTCAGGAGCTTGGCGGATTTGTTACAAAAAGTAATTTGCAGAGCAATGTAGTTTCAGAAGACACTTACAATACTTCAAGCAATGACGCAATGTTGGTTAAAAAATTTCAGACTGAAAATACGATGCAGGTCCGTGTTCCGACTGATAAGTTGGGTGAGCTTTTGACTTTAATTAATGATAAAAAATTGTTTTTAAACTCAAGAATCATCAATGCAGAAGATGTAACTGCCGGAATTAAATATGCAGAACTGGAAGGAAAAAGAATAAAAAAAAGCAGTGAAAATATTTCTCAATTAAAAGCCAATAAAGACAAAGTGAAATTAGACGACGATAATATGTCTGAAAATAATCAACAGCAATTGGCAAATATGGACGTTGCAGATAATTTGAAATACAGCACCGTTGACATCTATATTAAAGAACCTAAACTTAGAATTGCAGAAATTGCTGTTACCAACACCAAAAACATTGACAATAAATATAAATTCAATTTCATTTACGATGCAAAAAATGCTTTTGTGGAAGGTTTTTATTTAATTCAGAGAATTGCGGTGGGATTAATCACCATTTGGCCCATTCTATTGATCGCAGCAGGTATTATTTATTTGTTGAGAAAAAGAAAATATTTTAAAAAGCCTGATCAGATTTAATTGAAACTATCCTAACCGTCATGGTTATCTACATAATTTTAGATTTTACAAACCTCCATTTCAGGAGGTTTTTTATTTTTTTCAAAAAAAAACTGTAACGATTATAATACTGCCCTTACCTACTGTTTAAAGAGTAAATAATTAAAAACTTAATCATATGAAAAATTTAGTAAAACTTGGGTTCGCAGTATTATTATCAGCAACCTTCACAACAGCAAAAGCACAGAATACGAACACCGAAAACAGCACACTTTGGGAAGTTTCAGGGAACAGGCTTACAAAACCTTCTTATATTGCAGGAACGTTTCATACAATGTGCAGTTCGGATTTTGAGATAAAATCGAAAGTTATGAAAGCTCTTGAAAAATCTGATAATTTCGTCATGGAGATAAATTATACAGATCCTGCTGAAATGGCAGCCATGCAGAAAATGTATCAGACGGATAAAAAATTATCAGATCAGCTTACTCCTACGGAAGCAAAGGAACTTGACAAGATTCTTGCCGATTACGGAACAGATTTAAAGAAGATGGATAATTCAAGTTCGCAAGGTTTGTATTCACTTATTGCATTGAAATCTACACCCTGTCCTCAAACAGAAATGAAATTTTACGAAATAGAACTTCTTAAAAATGCTATTAAAAGTAAAAAGAAAGTCTACGGACTCGAAAAAGTAGAAGATCAGTTCACATCCATCAATAAAGCTTATGATTTGAAAGCTGTTATTGAGCAACTAAAAATGGGAAAGGAATATGAAATCCTTCTCAAGGAAATGTTAGTGGCATTTAAAAATGAAGATGTAAAATCCCTTTACACCCTCTTTAAGAATGACAAAATAATGAATGCCACACAGGAAAAAGCCATGCTTACGGATAGAAATAATAACTGGGCAGAAAAAATGCCGGAAATGATGAAAAAAGAAAGTTCGTTCTTTGCAGTAGGAGGCGCTCATCTTATGGGTAAAAACGGAGTTATCCAACTTTTAAAATCAAAAGGATATACCTTAAAACCAGTATCAAGCCTTTAGCACATAACCAAACCATGAAATCATCGTGAGCAATCCAACCGAAACTGCTTTTTTAAATCTCGTCAATAAGCACAAAGGCATTTTGTATAAGGCCTCGCGAATCTATGCGGATTCTTTGGAAGACAGGGAAGATCTGCAACAGGAAATCCTTATTCAGCTTTGGAAATCTTATCAGAACTTCAAAGGTAATAGTGAATTTTCAACCTGGATGTACCGCGTAGCCATTAACACCGCCATTACTTATTTAAAAAAAGAAAAAAAGCGGACAAATAACCAAACGGATGCACCCCATCATTTTGAAGTCCAGCATGAAGATTACAATCCTGCAAAAGATACGCAATTAGAAGTCTTTTATACTGCGGTCCAAGAACTTAAAGCTCTAGAAAAAGCCATCATATTTTACTTTATGGAAGGTATGTCTCATAAAGAAATCGCGGATAATTTAGGACTTAGTGAAGGCAATGCCCGTGTAAAATTGAACAGAACTAAAGAAAAAATACAGCAAATCATAAAAATATCAGGCTATGAATTTTGATCAATTAAAAGAACAATGGAATAACGAAGACGCTGATAGCGTTAACATTCCCAATAATATAGAAAAGTTAAAGAACAGCAAACATCCTATTGAAAAGATCCAAAAAAATATGAAAATGGAACTTCCTTTCCAGATTATTGCCATCATTCTTATCGGATTCTTTCCACAACAACTGGATTTTCCCGCATCGCAACATATTATTTATTATACCTCTTACAGCATGCTTGTGGTAATATCTTGTTATTACTTTTTCGGATTCTATAAATTTTATAAGCAAACCGAACTGTATACCGGAAATACCCAAAACAGCCTCTGGAAAATATATCATGAACTGAAACTGAACATGGAAAGATACCAATCTTTCGGATTTCTTCTTCTTCCTCACTTTATGATCACATTAGGACTTGTGTTCTATAATTCATTAGCGAAAAAAGGAGAGTCTTTAGGAAATATTTCAAGCCACGATCAACAGGTTTTGATCCTCAGCGTTCTCATAGGAACTATCGCGATTGTAACTAGCATTGTTTTATGGACTCAATATTTCTACGGAAAAAATGCCAAGCAACTCGAAAATATACTGCACGAAATAGACGAATAATTTTACAATTCATCTTTCAAAAAATAATAACCATGAAACCTCAGACTTGATCTGGGGTTTGTTTTTTAAAAAATTGTTATTTATAACGCTCAAATTTATCTGAGGTTTTATTTTTCCTTAAATTTGCAAATTAGAAATTTAACGACACCAATTTTTTAGAAATTTTTATTCAAAAAATTAATTTCTAGAATTAATAATCTAAATCCCTAAGAAATATATGTTATCAAAAATAAATCCTACACAAACAAACAGCTGGAAAGCTCTTCACGAACACTTTGCAGGAAATGATTTCGAATTAAGAAGCCTTTTCCAGTACAATCCGAGCCGTTTTGAAGAGTTTTCATTAAAAAGAGATAACTTTCTTTTTGATTATTCTAAAAACTTAATTGATTCAAGAACAAAAGAGCTTTTATTAAATTTAGCAGAAGAATGTCAGTTAAAAGATGCCATTTCTAAGATGTTTTCAGGAGATAAAATCAACGAAACAGAAGGAAGAGCAGTTCTGCATACAGCTTTGAGGGATTTTTCTGATAAAGAAATTTTGGCTGACGGTGAAAACATCAAACCACAAATCAAAAGAGTTTTGGATCACATGAAATCTTTCTCCGAAAGCATTATTTCAGGATCACATAAAGGTTTTAGCGGAAAAGAAATCACTGATGTGGTGAATATCGGAATCGGAGGTTCAGATTTGGGGCCTGTGATGGTAGTTTCGGCTTTAAAACATTTTAAAACAAGATTAGACGTTCATTTCGTTTCAAATGTAGACGGAAATCATATCGCAGAAGTTGTAAAGAACTTAAATCCTGAAACAACTTTATTTATCATTGCTTCTAAAACGTTCACGACTCAGGAAACAATGACCAATGCAAATTCAGCAAAAGATTGGTTCTTGAAAGCTGGAAAACAGGAAGATGTAGCAAAACACTTTGTAGCTTTATCAACTAATGTTCAAGCAGTTAAAGACTTCGGAATTGCAGAAGAAAACATTTTCGAATTCTGGGATTGGGTTGGCGGAAGATATTCACTTTGGAGCGCAATCGGTTTAAGTATCGTACTTTCAGTTGGATATGAAAACTTCGAACAATTATTAAAAGGAGCTTTTGATACAGATCAACATTTCCAGACGGCAGATTTTGCTGAAAACATTCCTGTTTTGATGGGACTTTTAGGAATTTGGTACCGTAATTTCTATGCGGCAACAACTTATGCAATTCTTCCTTACTCTCAGTACTTAGACAGATTTGCTGCGTATCTTCAACAAGGAGATATGGAAAGTAACGGAAAATGTGTTGACAGAAACGGTGAATTTGTAGAATACGAAACAGGACCAATTATTTGGGGTGAGCCGGGAACAAACGGACAACATGCTTTCTATCAATTGATTCATCAAGGAACAGAATTGATTCCTGCAGATTTTATCGCCTATGCGAAAAGTCCAAACAAAGTTTCTGATCATCAGGATAAATTATTAGCCAACTTTTTCGCTCAGACTGAGGCACTTGCCTTCGGAAAAACAGAAGAAGAAGTTGAAGAAGAATTGAAAAATGCAGGAAAATCTGATGAAGAAATTGATTTCTTGCTAAATTATAAAGTCTTCCAAGGAAATACACCTACTAACTCAATTATGTTCAATGAATTAACTCCTTTCGCATTAGGACAATTGATTGCATTGTATGAACACAAAATATTCGTTCAGGGAGTGATTTGGAATATTTTCAGTTTCGACCAATTTGGAGTTGAATTAGGAAAAGTGTTGGCAAACAAAATCTTGCCGGAACTTGAAAATAATGAGGCAATTAGCTCTCACGACAGCTCTACAAACGGGCTGATTAATTATTATAAAGGAAATAAATAAGAAGATAATTGATGAATGATTTGATGAAATAATGAAAGTAAAACTCATTTAAAGCATTCATTTTCAATATCTAAAATCTAATAAAGTAATAAAAGTAAAATGGCACAAATTCTTGACGGATTAAAAGTATCCAAAGAAATAAAAGCAGAAATCAAGGTTGAAGTTGATAAGATCATTGCAGGCAAGAGAAGAGCACCTCATTTGGTAGCAATTCTTGTTGGGAACAACGGAGCGAGCAAGGCGTATGTAAATGCTAAAGTGAAAGACTGTGAAGAAGTAGGATTTCAATCTAGCTTAGTTAAATTTCCAAGCACGGTTTCTGAATCTGAATTATTGGAAAAAATTGAGGAACTTAATAAGGATAAATCTGTAGACGGATTTATCGTTCAGTTGCCTTTACCCGATCAGGTTGATCAGGAGAAAATCATTAACGCAATCGATCCAAGAAAAGATGTTGATGGTTTCCACCCTACAAATTTCGGAAAAATGGCTTTGGAAATGGATACTTTCTTACCAGCTACTCCATTCGGGATTTTAACTTTATTAGAAAGATACAATATCGAAACAAAAGGTAAAGACTGTGTTATCATCGGAAGAAGTAAAATCGTAGGAAGACCAATGAGTATCCTGATGGGAAGAAAAGATTTCCCAGGAAATTCAACGGTTACGCTTACACATTCTTACACAAAAGACATTGAAGAATATACTAAAAAAGCAGACATCGTAATTACAGCTTTGGGTGATCCTCACTTCTTAAAAGGTGAAATGATCAAAGACGGGGCAGTAATTGTTGACGTAGGTATCACAAGAGTAGACAACGATTCTCCGAAAGGATATTATTTGGCGGGTGATGTAGATTTTGACAGCTGTGCAGAAAAAGCAAGCTGGATTACGCCGGTTCCGGGAGGAGTTGGACCTATGACAAGAGCGATGTTGATGAAAAATACCATCATTGCTTATAAGACTTCGGTCTATAACGACTAATTTTAAAATGAATAAAGAAGAAGATATTTTATTAAAAGAAGGTAAAATGCTCCCTGTAATGGAGCATTTTTACACTCTTCAAGGAGAAGGAGCACACACGGGAAAAGCATCATACTTCATTAGATTGGGAGGTTGCGACGTCGGGTGTCATTGGTGTGATGTAAAAGAAAGTTGGGATCCTACTTTGCATCCGTTGATGAATGCAGAAGAAATTGCAGAAACAGCTGCCAAACACTGTAAAACAATTGTTTTAACAGGTGGTGAGCCCTTAATGTGGAATCTTGATATTTTAACATCCAAATTGAAAGAATTGGGATGCACGATTCATATTGAAACTTCGGGAGCCTATCCTATGAGTGGGCATATCGACTGGATCACGCTTTCGCCAAAGAAAACAGGACTTCCTAAAGAGGAAATTTATGAAAAAGCAAGTGAGCTTAAAGTAATCGTTTTCAATAACAACGACCTTAAATTTGCTCAGGAGCAGGCTGCGAAAGTTTCAGCAAACTGTAGATTATATCTTCAGAGCGAATGGAGCAAGCGCGATGAGATGTATCCTAAAATCACGGATTTTATTTTAGAACATCCGGAATGGCAGGCATCAGTTCAGACTCATAAATATCTTAATATACCATAAAAAAAGCGTAAATTAGCTCTTAGTATCCGTTATAAAAGCCGATAGATGCAAAGAATTCGATATTCTAGATATTTAAAATCGATTATTATCTTGCTAGACCTTTTGGTTATAGCATCTATCTTTGTATTCTTTTTTGTCAGTAGAAATGAAAACCTAAAGTACAATCAGGAAACCTGGTATCAAAATATATTTTCTCTGGCCTTATTATTTATGTTCTGGATGCTTCTAAGTGGCAGAACAAAAATTTATAATATTCCTAGAAACTTAACGTATACCTTATTTCTTGAGCGGCTCTTAATCCACTTTTTACTGTTTATTCTTGGGGTTTTATTAATAGGAAAAGTAAGTTACAACGTATTTTTTAATTCTGATATTTACTGGCTTTCCTTTTACCTGTTTTTCTTTATATTTCTAGCTAAATCTATTATCTATTTCGGAATCAAGTACTTTCGTAGTCTAGGTATTAATTATCGAAATATCATGTTCCTGAAAGAGAACAGTTCGACGGAAATATTAAAAAACATATTCAGCGAAAGAAAAGATTACGGTTACAGGATTTTTGAATATAATAAATCTGAAGTTAATTCTATTGAATTGGTAGAATTTTGGAAAAACAATGGAATACATACTTTATTTTTTCCGTCAGAAAACTCATTTGATGAAAAAACTGAAGATGAAATTTTCCGATTGGCAGAGGCGAATAAAGTTCACATTTCATTAGTTCCGAGTATCACACAAAGTGATTTTTTCCTTTATGATTTAGCTTATATTCAGACCCAGCCCGTTTTAAATCAGGCTAGATATCCTTTAGATTATTATTCAAATCATTTACTGAAAAGAATTTTTGACATCAGTTTTTCATTCTTTATATTAATATTTATTTGTTCATGGTTGTTTCCAATCATTGCTATATTAATAAAAAGTACATCTAAAGGTCCGGTCTTATTTTTGCAGAAACGATATGGGTTTCATGAGGAAGTTTTTAATTGTATTAAATTCCGAACCATGATCGTTAATGAAGAATCATCTACTAAAACAACTGAGGAAAATGATTCCAGAATTACAAAAATCGGTAAATTTTTAAGAAAAACGAGCCTTGACGAAATGCCACAATTCATCAATGTATTGAAAGGTGAAATGTCGATCGTAGGCCCAAGACCACATATGTTGGCCGTTGATAATTATTATAAACCGAAGATCGGAAGATATAGTTTAAGAAGTATGGTAAGCCCCGGAATTACAGGTCTTGCACAAGTAAACGGTCTACGCGGAGATTCGGGTGATAAAGAAGTGGAAATGAATAAACGTATTCTGGCAGATGCCTTTTACGTTAGAAACTGGAGTTTTGTCTTGGATATGGTCATCATTTTGAAAACAGTTTTACTGGTGATCACAGGAGATAAAAATGCAAAATAAAGATTTAGGTTAAGGCTAATATTGAGCTAAAATAGTTTTAATTTTAACATTAAACAGAGCTTTAGACTTAACTTCAACCTTAATCTAATTAAATAAAAAAGTCTAATTTAGCAGAATGTTAAAAAAGTTTTTTTCAGCGATAGGAGAATACATCATCCTCATGGGTAAATCCGTGCAGAAGCCTCAGAAAATGAGGGTTTTCTGGAAGCTGTTCATGAGGGAAATTAATGATTTAGGAGTCAACTCTTTTGGGTTGGTTATCTTCACATCTATATTCGTAGGGGCCGTAGTTGCCATCCAGATGTATAATAACTTCGATTCTTCATCTTTTCCTATTCCGCCTTCATTTGTAGGATATGCTACAAAAGCGGTATTGGTTTTAGAATTTTCACCTACCATTATAAGCTTGATCCTGGCAGGAAAAGTTGGCTCATATATTGCTTCCAGTATTGGAACGATGAGGGTTTCCGAACAGATCGATGCACTAGATATTATGGGGGTAAATTCACCTAACTTTTTGATACTTCCTAAAATACTTGCGTGTGTGATTTTCAATCCATTGCTTATTGCTATCAGCATCGTCTTTGGTATTGGCGGAGGTTATCTGGCAGGAGTTTTAACAGGAAACTGGACAAAAGCCGATTATATAACTGGAATACAGATGTTTATGCCTAATCTATTCGTGTATTATGCATTTTTAAAAACAATTGTTTTTGCTTTTATTATTGCAACAGTTCCTTCTTATTTCGGATATAATGTAAAAGGAGGTTCACTGGAAGTAGGTAGAGCAAGTACACAGGCCGTGGTTTGGACAATGGTTTTCATTATCCTTTCAGAATTAGTATTAACCCAATTAGTATTAAGCTAATGATTGAGGTAAAAAATCTTAAGAAAAGTTTTGAAGAAGTTGAAGTACTTAAAGGTATTACAACCACTTTCGAGAAAGGAAAGGTCAACTTAATTATAGGACAGAGTGGTTCCGGAAAAACGGTTTTCCTTAAAAGTTTATTGAATGTTTATCAGCCTTCATCAGGAGAAATTCTTTTTGATGGAAGGGATATTAATGTAATGAACAGAGAAGAAAAACAGCACTTACGTTCTGAGATCGGAACTTTATTCCAGGGAAGTGCATTGTTTGACTCTTTAACAGTAGAAGAAAACATTATGTTTCCTTTAGACATGTTCACCAACCTAACTTTCAGAGAAAAGAAAAGAAGGGTTTTTGAGGTAATCGGAAGGGTACATTTAGATAAAGCCAACAGGAAATTTCCATCTGAAATTTCCGGAGGTATGCAAAAAAGGGTTGCAATTGCAAGAGCGATTGTAAATCACCCAAAATATTTATTCTGTGATGAACCGAACTCAGGATTAGATCCATATACATCTAATGTAATTGATGATCTTTTGCTGGAAATCACTAAAGAATACAACACAACAACAATTATCAACACCCACGATATGAACTCTGTAATGACGATTGGTGAAAAGATCGTTTATCTGAGATTAGGCATCAAAGAATGGGAAGGAAATAAAGACGTTCTGATCACGGCAGGCAATAAAAATCTTATTGACTTCGTTTATTCATCAGAGCTATTTAAAGAATTGAGAGAGTATTTACTCGAAAATCATAAAACTATTGAGAATACAATAACTAAACTAGACGATAATGAAAAAGGTATTTAGTATAGCCTTAATAGGGTTTTCTATGTTTGCTACTGCACAGATTTCGCTTGCAGGTAAGGCAAATTTAATTTTTCCAACGGGTTCACCTTCTTGGAAAAATATTTCAAACACAGCAAGTGCTGCAATAGAAAATACAGGTAAAAATAATGTAGGGTTCAACATAGGACTTTCATTGAAGGCAAGCCTTCCGATGTCATTTTTCCTAATGCCGGAATTATATTACACGACTTTTAAAAACGAATTTACAGATCCTGTTTCTAATACAACTTTTGATATTAAAAACAACCGTATCGATTTACCGGTTCTTGTAGGACACAAAGTAGTTGGAGATATGTTAGGCGTATTTATCGGACCTGTTGCAAGCTATAATTTAAGCAAAGAAGATACTTACAACGATTTCTCAGAAAATGCGAGAGATAATTTTACCGTTGGTTACCAATTCGGAGCTCAGCTTGAAATTAAAAAATTGATCGTAAACGCAAAATATGAAGGTGCATTCGGTAAGGATAGCAGAAACTTCATCAATAAAGTATCTGGTGAAGAAATCAGATATGACAACAGACCCAACTTATTTATGGTTGGTGTAGGTTATAAATTTTAATTGATTCGAAAATAACAATTATAAATAATCCTCAAATTTTAAATTTGAGGATTATTTTTTTGAGCCTGAAGTTCTGCTTCACGTTTTGCAATTTCCGCAGCCTGCTTTTCAAGATCTTCTTTATCTTTTTGTAGTTGTTTGAACTCTTTTTTCTTTTGATCTGCTTTGATGGCGCTACCTTTACTTACATAACCAACCATTCCGCCGATAATTAAACCAATTCCAACTCCTGCCATAACTCCCATAATGTGTGGAAGCCCTATTTTTTCGACAGTAAAATCGGTTGTAAGATAAAAAAGTAATGTTGAGACTGCTAAAAGGATAAGTCCCGTGATTGATAAACTCTTCATAATATTGTGTTTAAGTGATTAAATTAAAAAGCCTTATCAAATTTACTAAAAATTTAATAAGGCCTTATTCAAGATTAAAATTCTATCTTAATTAAATTTTTCCTCCCGCAGCCTTATAATATTCTAAAGCTTTTGGCAGATCTTTATTAATATCTGAGATTCTTGTTTCAGGATTAGGGTGAGTTGATAAAAACTCTGGCTGTCTTCCTCCTTTAGATGCAGATTCCATTCTATTCCAGAAAGGAATAGCTTCTCTTGGGTCATATCCTGCCATAGACATTAGATATAGTCCCATTTCATCCGCTTCAGATTCCTGATTTCTTCCGTATTTCAATAAAGCAACCTGAGAGCCAATTGGATACACTTTTTCAAAGACACCTGCCCATTGAGAGTTAGAAATCGTTCCACCAAGAATAGAACCTCCGTACTGAGCTACCATTGCCTGAGAAATTCTTTCGTTTCCATGACCTGCTAAAGCATGAGAAACCTCGTGCCCCATTACAACAGCAAGACCGTTATCATTTTTAGTTACTGGCAAAATCCCTGTATAAACGGCTACTTTTCCGCCCGGCATACACCAAGCATTCAATTCGCTGCTTTGCAAAAGATTAAATTCCCAACTGTAATTCGCAAGATCTGCAGATCTACCAATGGTTTGATAATATCTTTCTGCGGCACTTTTAATTCTGCTTCCTACGCTTACCACTCTTTTAGCATCTGTTGTACCGCTGATTACTTTCCCTTTAGACAATGTCGTTTTATATTCCTGAGCAGACATTGTTAAAATTTCTGAATTATTTGCAATTTGCAAAGAAGACCTTCCCGTAATAGGATTTGTTGTACAAGCTGCAACCGATAGAGCCACAGCTCCGATTCCTAATAGATGTGTTATTTTCATAAATTCGAGTGTTATTAATTCAAGCCTAACAATTTCTATTCCAAAAATATTTTATAACAATATATTTGCATACATTTTGCTATATAAATTTAATAATTATTTTACTATCATGAAAAAGTATATTTCAATCATATTCATTTTTGGATTTTTGTTTTTCTTTCAGAGCTTTTCTGCGCAGGATACAGATTCCAAAACAGTTGATGCATTGGTAAATTCTCAGGAGTTTACATTCCATGCGGAAAGAGCCAACCCAACCAATTACGATGTAATCCGAGTGATGAATTCTATGCCGAATTCTACCGCAACAAGAATTTTGGATTTAAACGGAAACTACACCGTTGAAATAAAAAATAATGTTTTGGATGTTGTCCTTCCTTATTTCGGAAGATCATTTAAAGCAAATTATGGTGGTGACAACAGCTACAGATTTACTTCAAAAGATTTTACGGTTGATAAGTCTCAGAACAAAAAAGGAAAATGGGTTATTAAGATCAAGCCTAATGATGTAAATAATGTAGACGAAATTATTATTGAAGTTTATAAAAACGGAAAAGCATTTACCTCAATGAGAAGTAATGACAGACAGCCAATTTCTTACGATGGATTTATTTCTAAAAATGAAGAAGTAAAGGCTCAACCTTAATTAATCTTTAGAAAGAAATTTTTCAACAAATAATTTTGCTTCGGTACTTGGATTTGAAACCATTGTCGCAGCATTTTTTTTGTGGTCAAGGTAAGCTTCTTCTACAGAATCACTCTTTTTCATCATTGCTAAAATATATTCCTGAACCCAATATTCAAAACGTTTTTCCGCCTGTTGAGTTCGTACAGTTTCAAAACGTTGAGTTTTCTTTTTTAAATCGATAAATTCATCAATTTTAGAATAAATTTCTCCTAACCCTTCATTATTTAAGGCAGAACCTAGCAAAACAGGAATTTTCCAATCTTTTTCTTTGGGCGGAATAAAATCAAGGGCTCTTTTTAATTCAAGTCTTGTATTTTTTGCTTTTTGAAGATTATCCTGATCCACTTTATTAATGAAAATTAAGTCGACCATTTCCATGATACCTCTTTTTATCCCTTGAAGTTCATCACCGCCACCAATAATTTTTAAAAATAAAAATACATCAGTAATATCGGCAACCAAAACTTCTGACTGCCCTACTCCAACGGTTTCAATTAAAATATAATCGTAACCCGCCGCTTCGCAAATCATCATCGTTTCAAAAGTTGTATTGGCAACACCACCCAAAAATCCGGAACTCGGGGAAGGTCGGATAAAAGCATTTTCTTCCTTGGAAAGTTCTTCCATTCGGGTTTTATCTCCTAAAATACTTCCTTTATTGATAGCTGAACTAGGATCGATCGCCAGAACCGCTACTTTTTTACCTTGAGAAATCACGAGTCTTCCGAAATTTTCTATAAAAGTTGATTTTCCGGCTCCCGGAACACCTGTAATTCCTACACGAACAGATTTTCCTGTGAAAGGCATGATTTGTTTTAATAGATCTTCAGCCTGAATTCTATGCTCGGCTTTTTTACTTTCAACCAAAGTAATAGCTTTTGCGATCAAGCGTTTGTTGCCCGACCGTATTCCATCTATAAGCTCTTCTGTAGAAAATTTCATTAGTTCAAAAATAAGGATTAAACCGTGAATGGTCAATAGACAATTTGCTTTGCTCGTGAATTTTTTAATCTTACTTAAATTATACGCTATTATTTAATATTTAAAAAATTCACCCCTGACAAGTGAAACGAATTCACCCTTCACTTTTCCCCTTTTCTAATTTGTATTTCTTCTAAATTAAGTATTGTTTCCTTAATAAAAAAGGGAATTTCCTACATTTGTTTCAATCAAATAGTTTAAACATGAAAAAAATATTCGCCATAGCATCATTCACTTCTGTACTATTAGCATCTTGTACGCCAAAAGCAACGACGGCAACCGCTCCGATGGCTTCAACTTCTACAGCAGAGCAGATCGCTCAAGGAAAAACAATCTTTGAAAACTCATGCACAAGATGTCATAAATTACCGGATCCAACAGCGCATACTTCTGTGCAATGGGTTGGAATTATGAATTCTATGGCTCCAAAAGCGAAATTAACAGATGAACAACATCAGTGGGTTTACGATTATATCGTTTCTGTAAAAAAGTAATTTCTTACAACTAAATACACTTAAGTCTTCATTTGAAGGCTTTTTTTATTTTAACTCAATTCCTAATCCCGGCTTTCCGGATAAGATTATTTTCCCATTTTCCACGAAATTTCCGGTGGCATAATCGTTGGAGATGAGATTAGCTCCATCTAAATCTGCATAATCAACAAGGCTTGCCAAAATGCAACCCGCAGAAATTCCAACAGTGGATTCCGTCATACAACCAATCATGACCTTGTAATTTAATTCTCGCGCTTTTTTGATCATTTCTAAAGCTGGAGTTAAACCGCCAGATTTCATGAGTTTGATGTTGATGCTTTTATAATAAGGAATTAATTCGTCCAAAGAATCTAAGTTTTGACAATCTTCATCTGCCATCCAATTAGCAAAACCACTTTTATTCAATACTTTATATTGATCAATCGGTCGCGGCTGTTCTAAATAGGAAAACTTTTGAACCTCAGCATTTTCCTGAAGCCAGATACAATCTTTATCAGAAAAACTTGCATTAGAATCTAAGGCGATATTTCTATCTAATTCTAAAAGTTTGTCAACATTTCTTTTATCTAAGCCTTTACATTTCACTTTGAATTTGTTCCAACTGCTATTTTCAATTTTTTGAATCTGTTTATCAATATCTCCAACCGAAATGGTGATCGAACTTTCAACTAAATTTCCAGAAGGAATTTGATTTAATTCAATAAAATTTTTGTTTTCAAGCTTTCCGAAAAGATCCCAATACGCACAATCCAACGCAGAAAGTAAGAAAGGATGCATATTTAAATTGAATAAAAATTTGAAAATTTTTTTTGGATGAATAATTTTCTGAGCTTCAATTTGAGATTGAATTTCTTTTAATTTTAAAACAAAACTTTTAAGATCGATTTGATAATAATCGATCGCAACACATTCTCCGTAACCTTTGTAATTTTGATGAGACAATTCTATGAGTAATGCTTCTCTTTTATCGTAATTTCCATAAGCGATTGAAAATGTTTCTTTTAAATATAATTGTTTAAGTTCAAACCTTAATTCCATATTTAAATTTACAAAAAAAGAGACCAAAAAATGGTCTCTTTCATTATTACCATCAAATGAATTCTATCTTACAATAAGTTTTTCAACCTGAGTTTTGTCTCCCTGTTTGATGTGAACCATATAAACACCTTTTTGAAAACCTCTTGTAGAAACGGCTTTCTTAGATGTAGACTCTCTGGAATCAGAGAATACTAATTTTCCAGACATATCAAACATTGTAATTTTTACATCTTTTTTAGACTTATCAATATTTCCTACAAAGAATTCATCATAGGTTGGATTCGGGAACACAACAAATTTATTGTCACCCACTTTAATATCCTGAGTTGCTAAGGCAGTATTACATTCTTGTGGAACTGTAAAATCTTCTACCTGATCATTTGCAACTGTACTACTTCCTGCCGAAGCATTTACTCCTAAGCCTCTTTTGGCAAATGCATTCCAAATCATACATTTATCTGCACCACCATTACCTACAGCATCAGCCTGAAGAATTGCATTTCGTCCATCTATAAACGACGGGTTACAAGCCTGTAGTTTAAGTCCGTCCATTACAATTTGTACCGCTTTTGCATTTCCTGAGGTTGTACTTGCTAATACATCACTATTGTAACCATATTTTTCAATATACTTCCAAGTAAGATCCCAAAGCATCGTCGCCCAGATAAATCCTATTGCATGGGGTCCGCTGACTGTATTTGTTCTTACATATGTATAATTATTTACTGCAAAATCGGGAGAGTATTTAGCTAGTCTGATACCATTCCCTGTAGTTGCTTGGTCTGAAGAGTATGTTCCTATACTTCTTGCCAGTGATGATGTATCACCAGGTTTGGTCGTAAGCATTAAAGCAAAATAATCTGACCATCCCTCACCCATTTGCTCTGCACTTTGAAGGCAGCTATATCCCTGACCAGTTAATCTATTTGAAATACCATGTCCATACTCATGAACCACAACTCCATTATCTAAACTCGAATGCTTAAAGCCACTATAGTCATTAATTAATGTCGTGTTAATTGTAGCTCCCCCAGCAATCTGATTAACGAGATATTCACCTTCATTTTTCCCAATCATGATAGATGGGATAGTAATCCCCGAAACAGCAGCATCATTACCCATTGTAATTGGTGTAGCATTAACAGGATCATAAATAATAACTCCTGTTGCCCCTGCATTTTGCAAATTTTTCACTTTCAAAGCAAAACTACAAGTTCCTCTTTTTGCTATACCAATTTTGCCTGCCATATTTGTAACTGTAGAACAACCATCATCCGGTATAGAAATAGCCAAATCACCAGTTACAGATTGACCTTCAAACAAAAGGGGACCAAATGCCGCAGATCCAGTTGGTATTTTAGGACGGCTTGCAATATTTGCAGGTGAATTGTATTGATATCTTGAAATAGGATCTGCAGGTGTTTGAGCTCTATCCCAAAGGTACATCTGCATTCTTGGAGCTAGTAAATAGGTAGTACCACTAATAACCGTTTCATATCCTGGGTTAAAGTTGGCATTATTAAGTCCACTTCCGTCGAAAGCCTCAGCATTAACAGCATCATTACCGATACCGCCTTTCCCAAAGTTATTGGTTTGAAAGTTCCTTGAAGCTTCTGTAAAACCAAATTTATAGAAAATATCATGCATCTTATTATTCATATAGAATAAATTCGTGATAGCAGCATCTCTATGAGTAAAAGGATTTATATATCTTCCTTCTGCATATGGAAAATCAAAATTAAGGGAACTTCCCCCGCTAGGCGAATATCCCGGAGAATTTGTATTATCCTGATCAGAATATGCATATACGTTATTTCCTCTAGTATTGGTATAATTATTTGTGCCATCAGAATGCCATCCTTCCGGTGAAGCTACAATATCCCACGGGTTACTAACCACCGAACGAGATCCAAAAGATGGAGCTTCTAAAGGCAATGCAAAAATATTATAAGAAGCATTGGTTGGTGGAGGTAAAACATTACTCACAAAATTGCTCTGAGTGTTATCTATTATATGTAAAGGTAAACTTTCCAAATTAGAAGGAGCTGATGTTTTTGACTCGTTAAGATGAGTATCATGTTGCTCCAGGTTACATTTAAGCGTTAAGTTATCTTTAGTTAGTACTGTTCCGGTACTTGCATCTGCAACAACATGCCATACATCCGAAGAATTTTTATCAGAAACAAATAATTCTTTTGCTAAGATATATGTTCCGTTTTTCTCAAAATATACGTTAGGTAAATAATCAACCTTAGAAATACCCTCTAATCCTAAATTCTGCTTAATAATGTCTTCTGAGAATCTTTCCTGAGCATTTCCTTGATTAGCGATAACAATATTTCTCTTAAATTCATTTTTCTCAGAAACAATTTTATCTTCCTTTATAATTACTTTTCCTAAAGCATTGTAAACTCTTAATCCGTTATATGTTTGCTGAACATTTACGATGTTTACACCCATACTTTTAGAAACATCCTCATTTAAAATGACAATCCCAATTTTGGTATTCGTATTATCTTTTTGAGTTAGCTGACTACTTTTTTTATAGTAATCTTCAATAAGCACTTTAGAATCCTGTGCATTCATTTTGCCAAAAGCAAAGAAAGCTGCCACGGAAATTGGCAACAAAAATAATTTTTTATTCATTGTATGTTGATTTTTTTTATGATCTAAACTTATACAATACAGATACTAAAACATAATAAAAAATATTAAAAGGAAAAAAGAAAGCGAAATTCTTTTTATTCAATTCTTTCTAGTGTTTTTTTTCAATCATTTCAAACTTTTTATTTTATAAATTTAATTTTTCTATTTTAGAATAATAAGTTGATAATCTTTACTCTAAATATAATTATCTATCGCGAAGATTTACAAAAAAAGGGAGATTTATTTCGTCTCTCCCTTCTTTTTAGTTTGTTTTTTCTTCGGCATTTTAGATTTCACAAATTTCTTTCGTTCTTTCACAGAATCAAGACTACAGGATGTGAAACAATACTTTTCGGCTTGATTTAAAAATTTCAAAGCATTTATTAAACTTCCTCTTTTCTCCGAAAGCAAAGATCGATAAAGCCATATAATTGATTTATCTATCCCTTTGATTTTCAATGAATATTTGATCAGTTTTTCGGCTTCATGGAAATCTTCGTTATCCAAAAGGCATTTAATGTAATATTGTGGAACATTTAAGTTCGTCACATCGCATAGCATAGCTTCTTCAAAATAGAGCTTTGCTTTTTCGTAATCGATTAACATTTCACTGTAGATTCTTCCCATCAAACAAAGGCTGTCTGCATCTTCGGGATCATAGGACAAAGCATAATTCAATGCTTCCAGACAATCCGGTAAGCTGTAAGGATAATTATCTAAAGCCTCGAAGTAGTATTTACTTTTAGTTAAGGTCATTTTTGTAGTTTTTTAATTCGTTTTTCAGGACATTTCTTTGTTTTTTGAAAGATTTCTCCTGATAATTCTTTTTAAAATCTGTTCCGGAAAATGTACGGATCGGACTTCCTCTTTGCACCTGCAAATGATTGTTCCATGTTTCCTGCATTCTTTTTTGAAGCTGAATAATATTCTGTTCCAAAACTTTTTCTTTTAATCTCGTGATAGACAATTTTTTATTCTCCAATTGTGAGCGCGTATCTTGCACAAAAACACTTTGTCCTGTCGGTAAATGAGTCGCGCGAACAGCTGTGTTCACTTTATTCACATTTTGTCCGCCACTTCCCTGACTTCTTGTTGTCTGGAATTGAATATCTTTTTCATTGAAATTGATTTTCTCCAAACCTTCCAGTTCAAAAATACCGATGAACCAGTTGCTTCTTTTATGTAGTTTCCTGAATGTACTTTTCCCTGTCCAGCAAATGCTTCCTAACCAAGTTTTTAAAAATTCAGATAAATCTTTTGCTTTTAAAAGTAGGGTTACGGATTTCAATGTCAGATTTTCATCACCGTTTTCTCGATGTATGATTTCGTAATCTATATTATTATATTTTGCTTCCTCAAGGAAAACCTTCAGAACTTTGGCAACTACCCATTGGCATTCTAAAGGTCCTCTTCCTGAGGTTATTTGTATTAATTTGTCCATTGTTATTTTGGCATTTCACTTAATCTTGGATGACCGACAGGATCAATTCCTTTTTCTAATAAATCTTTTGCAGCCATAACTGCCCAACATTTATCACTAGAATGAATATTTCTGTAAAATGAAAGTAAAACATCAGGTCTTACAACAGTAAATCCATTTGTTTCTACGGTTTTTAAATCGTTTTTTTCAAAGAAATCAATTGTTATTCTGTGGAACTTTTCGTTTTCTAATTCGATTGTTTTCTCATACCTGCGGAAGTTTTCTTCGCTGGGTAAGTGATCGTAACGCGTCCATACTTTCTGAAAACCTTCCCGCTGAAGAATCATAACGACTTCAGCTACATTTTCCTTATTTACAAAAACATCAATATCCTTATGGTCGTGAGCGTGTTTATATTCCGTATGTCCTATTTCAGACATAAAATGCCACGCCCAGCCTCCTGATAAAATGACTTTATTTTTTAATTTTTCTAAAATTTCCAGTCCGTGTTGAATTCTAAATTCCGGCCAGACTTCACCGTATCTTTTTATATTATGTGGTGCTCCCATTTTTTGTTAATTTTTGTTGATTGTTGACAGTTGATAGTTGATAGTTGTCAGTCAAAATCCATCAACCAACAACTATAACCTATCAACCAGTTTATCTATCCATCCTCACAATTCTTGGTTGAAACGTCCCGAGGATATCAACCAATTCGCTTTGGGCATTCATGACTTCGTTGATGTCTTTGTATGCCATTGGTGCTTCTTCGGTATTTCCGCCCATCAAAGTGACATTCTTTAATTTTAATTCTTTTTTGATGTCATTTTGAGTGAAAAGATTCCTGCATTCTCCTCTCGAAAAAGCCCTTCCTGCGCCGTGTGAAGCTGAATTCAACGAATCCGGATTTCCTTTTCCGCGAATGATGAAACCTTTTGCCGTCATTGATCCGGGAATCATACCCAATTCATTTTCGTTAGCTGGAGTTGCGCCTTTTCTGTGAACGATCATTTCTCTTCCGTTGTGAATTTCTTTCCAGGCGAAATTGTGATGATTTTCAATTTTGGCTTTTACTCTGCCTCCGACCGCTTTCACCAATCTTCTGTGAATATCGTCGTGACAGGCCGAAGCGTAATCTCCTGCGAGATTCATCGCCGTCCAATATTCTAAACCGAGATGCGTGTTTAAATCCAGCCAGGCAAAGTTTTGCGCTTCTTTTGGCAATGGACATTGTTCTGTTGCAACTCTTGAATAGTATTGAGCAATCTCAGCACCCAATCCACGCGACCCGCTGTGAGAAAGAATTCCGAGGTATTTTCCTTTTGGAAGTCCGATTTGCTCATCTTCTTCTGTAATTTCAACTTCCCCGAATTCTACAAAGTGGTTTCCTCCGCCGGAGCTTCCCATTTGTTTGATGGCTTTTCCTTTTAATCTTTTCAAAATCGGGATCATATCAAAAGTATCTCTGTCGAAAATTTCATGCTCGACGTGAGATTTATGTGTTTCATACATCCCGAATTTGGTATGTTCGGCCAGCGCTTTTTCATATTTATCTCTTGCACCGTCCAGATATGAAATAGGAGTATCTAAAATACTGAGACTCATTCTGCAACCAATATCCATACCGACTCCGTAAGGAATTACCGCGTTTTCTACAGCTAAAACTCCACCTATCGGAAGTCCGTAACCGCTGTGAGCATCGGGCATCAAGGCGCCTTGAATTGCAATCGGCAGTTTCAATCCTGTGTATAATTGATTTTTTGCTTCATCCGAAATATTGTTTCCGAAAATATGGAAAGAAGTACGGTTGGTATTCAACATTCTTTTTTCAGTTTTCTTTGATGAAAGCAACGCTTCTGCGATTTGTCCGAAGGTTAAATCTTTTTCGAAATCTTCCGGATTGATCAGAATTTCTTTTAAAAGAGATTTCACATGATGAATATTTTTTGTTGCAAAATTTCTTTTCATGACTTCCAAAGCGATGTTTACACTCTGATTGTTTGGATAGCCTATTTTTAATATATCTTTTCCTTTTAACTTTAAATTTCCCATTGTTCTTGTTTTAAACATTTAGCGGACGCATTCGTCCATAAAATAATCTGCAAACTCTGTTGCTGATATTTTTTTGTAGTGAAAGTATTTTCTACTCTCGATAAGATCAATTTTTTCATCTTCATATCTTAATTTTCCCAATCCTCCATTTATTTTTTTACAAATAATTCCTTCAATTTTATGTTGTTTTAAATATGATTCTAATGCTTCATATTCTTTTTCCAATTCTGAATTTAAAGGTTTGTAATGAGTGATCATATAAGGCTTTACTTGTAAAGTAAACCTCCATGGCTCGATGAATTCGTAATAAACGTTGTATCTTTTTCTGAACGGATTGTATTCTTCCCTTTTCAGAAAGTATTGTTTTTCTCTGGTCGTCAATCCTAACTTTGGATCATTCCATTGATATGGTAAAAGATGACCGAGCTTTTGATCTCTTACTACATATATTTTTCTTCCGAACTTTCTTTTCTTCTTTAAGAATTTTCGGGTTTCAGAATACATGTAGGTATTGATTTTCGCAAGAATTCCTTCAAAAAATTCTCCGTCTTTAGCTCTTTTCACATCATCTCTTACGACAAAGAATCTTACAAATCCCTTTTGATAAGGTTTTTCCAATGGAATCAATGGAATATTTCTTCTTAATTCCCACAGTTCTCTACTACGTTTATACTTTTTTCTTATCTGTTTTTCTACATCTTTTCTACTTGTTCTTTTTTTGCTTCTCAGACTTCTTAATCTTGAAAACAGAAGGTTATTATTTTCCATTAATTATAGATATTAGAGGTGAGGTATGGAAGTTTGATTTCTATACGCCACATTAAATCTTTGTCAACTAATATTTTAGTTGATGGATTTTTCAAACCTCATAGGTTTTTGAAACCTGTGAGGTTTATTGGCAGAGCGTTATCATTAGCCCCGATTGCAGCGACATCCTTTTTTTTGCGATGGCTTGAAAAAAAGCGATGGCAAAAAAGATATAGCGGAAAGCGGGAAACAGCTCCTAAATTTTATTAAAAATGATTTCGGGGAAACTTGAAGTTTGAATTATTGCGCAATAAAAAACCCGAAATCCTACGACTTCGGGTTTTGATATATCATTGTACTGTTATTCTAAGAGTGTACCAAACCACGAAGCCTTACCACCATAAGTGGCAAACCGAAAGGAGAATTATGATCTAATTTGAACATTGCTTCGTTGTTTTTTAATTGGTTAAACTTTATTTTATGGTGCAAATATATAAAAATTCTTGAAAATCAAGATTTTATTTTTATTTTTTTGATATTTAACTGTAAATAAATCTCTTTCAGATGAAATTTCATTCTCCTTACTTACAAAAGAGTATATTTGTTTTCTTATACCAAAAACTATGAAAAACACTTTATTGAGAACGTTATTTTACGTATTCGCAGTCGCGATCCTATTTTCCTGTAATTCTAACAAAAACAGTGATATCCTGAATTATACTACTGATGCAACATTAGGATTATCAAGAGTAAATCTTAACACAATTTCGGATAAAATTCCTGTTGAGAAGATATTGAAAGAAAAGAAAGATCTAAAAGAAGAGGAAAAATTCTTCTTACAATTAGTCAGCAAACCTAAAGAATCGGGTATTAATATTGACAAACCCCTTTATTTTATCGTCGATCAGGGAAAATCAACTTATGATCCAGATGTAAAAGCTTTTTTCTGGGTTGATGACAAGGTGAAATTCCAAAAAAGTATGTCTGATCTTACCAAGAGTAAAGTTACAATCGACAAGAAAGATTACATCTATGTAGACGGCAAATTAAGCGGAAGCATAAAAGGCGATATGACCATCGTAACAACCGATAAGAAATATAACCCTTATGCTGGTTACGATTATATGAATACACCAGGTCTTGATACTTCTTCTACACTTAATGAAAAATATTTCACAGATTTCTGGAGCCGTAAAGGAACTTCAAATTCTGCGATAAAAGATCAGGTAGATCAATCTTTGGTTGGTGATAAAGACGTGAGCGGATGGGTAAATCTTGCAGCTGTTGCAAGCTATGCATCAAAAGGTTACATCGAAACGCTTGCTGTGAATAAATTAATAAAAGATTCAGGAATTGGTTTCGATTTTAATTTTGACAAAGGGAAATCTGAAATGGATACCAAAACTTTCTTCAACGCAGATATGAAGAAAATTGTTGAAAAATATTACAATAAAAACGAGATCAATTACGACTTGGTAAAAAATGTAGAACTTGATAATGCTAAATCTTTCTCTATCGGATTTTTCAGTTTAGATTTTATGAAATATCTGATTAAAGAAGCAGGTTTTGAGGCTACGATCAATCATTATTTATCTTCAACCGACAAAACGTTGGAAGACATTACTTCTACTTTCACGGGAGATTATGCATTTGTAGATTTCAAATCTCTTCCTGCTGATTCTATGGATTATTACAGAACAAAAAATGCAGTGGTTTTAGGATTTAATCCTAAGAAAAAGGCTGATCTTACTTCTTTGTTGGCTGGCCCTCTAGGTCAGAGCAAAAAATATATGATCACTGATAATCAGGTAATTTTCTCTGAAGACAATAATGTAATTTATCAGTTCCAAAATAAAAAGGCAGGAAAAAATGCTAAGCTTGATAAAAAATCAGGTGTTACCGCTTATTCTTGGTCAGACGGTAAAGAATACAATACCAACAAAGAAAAACCTTCGGTGAAGATCATAGATATGGTCAACGAAACTAAAGAAGACGGCGGAAACATGGTTTCTAAAACCGTATTTACTTTAGACAAAAAAGATGAAAACGCATTGTATTATTTGATAATGAATGGATAATATTGTTTTAGAAAATATTTCTCCTAAATATTTCACTCCCAAAGATTTGGAACAGTCACAGATCTGGAAAAAGAATATCACTTTCCAGAAAGGGAAGAAATTCCTGATTGTTGCGCCTTCCGGGAGTGGAAAATCTACCTTGGCAACTGCAATTCTAGGCACGCATTTTCAGTATGAAGGTAATATAAAATACGATCAGCAGATTGTAAAGAACCTTCATCTTGAGAAGATTGTAGAAAACAGAAAAGAAGGCGTAAGTCTGCTGTTTCAGGACGTGAGATTGATTAAAGATCTTACGATTTCTGAGAATATTCTGTTGCGTGTTTTTAATCAGGATCGAAAAAAATTCATTCCGCTTATGGAAGAATATGCATCAAGATTAGGAGTTGAAAGCTTATTAAACAAGAAAGCAGAAAACTGCTCGTATGGAGAAAGACAAAGAAGCGCAATCGTGAGAAGTTTAGTGAATCCTACCGATTTTCTGATCTACGACGAATGTTTCAGTCACCTGGATATGGAGAACAAAAAGATTGCTTTTTCATTAATTAATGAAGTGTCTCAAAAAAACGGAAGTTCAGTTTTATTTTTTGAACTGAATGAATTCCCTTTTGAGCATGATTATCAAATTCTTCATTTATAAGCTTATGAAGAAAATTTTTAACTCAATCATATTGTACGCAGGGTTGTTTATTGCATTCATTCTTGTGATTTCGTGTCTGCAACTGTACGAAAACGCCAACAGACTTTTCGGAAGCAAAAGCAGTGACAGTAATTATTGGCTGACTTTCAGTAAAAAATTGACGCCTGATAATATAGGAAGAAAAGAACTTCTCGGTTTTAATGAAAACGATATTGCAAAACTTAAAAAATGGTCTGAAATAAAGACCGTTTATCCGTTTTCTGCGAACGAATTTAAGGCTTCTGCAAACGGCGGCGATTTTATTCCTTTTTATACTGATCTTTATTTTGAAGGATTGGATCTAAAAGCGATTGATATTCCGTTGACAGATGATGAATTTCAGGTGAAAGGAGATGTAATTCCGATCATTATTTCAAGGGAATATCTGAATCTTTACAATTATGGATTTGCTTTAAATCAAGGACTTCCACAAATTTCAGAAGATTTTGCCAAGAAAATCGAGATCAATATTAATATAGTCGTTAACAAACAGAACAAGACGTATAAAGGAAGAATGGTTGGACTTTCAGATCGAATTCATTCCGTTTTAATTCCGAAAAAATTCCTTGATTCTTTGAATTTAGCTGAAAACCCTCAACTTGCGAATCAACCTAAAATCTACAACAGGGTTTTGGTTCAGGTGAAAGATTCGGGAGATGAAGGTTTGATCTCAAAAATGAAAGAAAACAATTACGAATCTAATCAGGAAAGTCTGCGCTCTGCCAAGATAAAATCTAAACTTTTCCTTGTTTTAAAGGCGATTGCCATATTAGGTATTTTCATTTTTGCTTTGTGCCTTTACATTATTGTTAGCTTTATCAAAATTCAGTTTTTAGAAAAACAAGAAGAAGTTTCCATTAAAAATAGCTTGGGATATTCTCCGAAAAAGATGGTGAGTGACATCAGCAAACGTTTCAGCATTAACTTAATGATTGTCTTAGCTTTAAGTTTAATTTTAATAGCTGCCGGACAATATTTTCTGGCGAAATCCAGTGTATCGAACGGATTGTTATCAATCTATATTAATCCTTGGCTTTGGACAGCCATTATTATTATTCCGATATTGGTTTATTTCTTTGTGAAAGAATTGATTTACCGATGGTTGCTCCGTTCATGGAAAATATAGAATAAACAAATGGCTATCAATTTTGGTAGTCATTTTTCTTTATTTTAAATGAATTAAGCTGAGGAAAATCCCGTCAATCACTTTTGTCATTCTCTTTAGATCCAATGTTTCCAATGTGTCTGTTGGTTGATGATAATTTTTATTTCTGAAAAAAGAAGTATCGGTGATCATCATAGCGGAATAGCCAAACTTCCAATAGTTTAAATGATCGGAATAATCGATTCCGGTCACAAATTTTGGAGCAGAAAAGGTTTGTGTTTTGACTTGATTGGAATCTTTAAATTCTTCAATAAAATTTTTCACGAAATTTCCTGCTCCAATTTTTCTAACCAAAGTAATATAATCTCCTTTATTTCCATACACCCAAGAAAGAATTCCCAAAGGATAATCCTGAGAATTTTCTTCGTCTTTAAAATATCCTATCATTTCTACGCTTGCCATTCCGTACACATCAATATTGTTGTCTTTCAGATATTTTGCATGAACATAACTGCCCATATTTTCTGTTCTGAAATATGGTGGTTCTTCCAAAGTGTACGCTATCAAATCTATTCTGTAATTGAGTTTTTGCTCTTTAAGCATTCTTGCCAATTCCAGCAATGCTGTAACCCCAGTTGCATTATCATCCGCTCCCTGCTGATCTCCGCAGACATCATAATGAGCTCCAATAATGATTCTTTTTTTATTTTCTGTACCGAAAGAGCAGATTACATTTTTATATGTTTCTTCTCCGACTTTATATTCTTGAAAACTCGTACTATCGCTGTATTTATTGAAGTTTTGATGAATATATTCCGCAATGGTATTGAGCTGATTTAGATTTTTATAGTTACGGAATTCTGGAGTTTTCGTAAATGCCGTTAAATGTTCTTTAACCAAATTTACATCAGCTGGAACAGGTGATTTTTCCGGTAATTGTTTTCCTATAAAAGAATTAAAAAGAAAAATTCCTATAAAAAATAAACCCACGAAAAGAATAATTTTTCTCTTCGTGGGTTTTAGTATGTTTTTAAGATTCATTTTATATTGTGGTCATTTAATCTTTTGAACCAAGATCATCCATCGTATCATCCATTCCTTTGCTGCTTGGGCGGTAAATTCTTTCAGGATCAAGGAAATAGACATCATGTTTTGCCTTTGCAATGATCCCATTATATTTTTCTTGAGACATTCCCTCAGGTGCTTGAGATTCAGGTTCATTTCCGTGAACTTCAACTGCTCCTTTTGCATTGAGAATTGTCTTTGCTTTGTGAGCTTCTTCGAGGTTATCTGCGTACACAATAACATTACTTTTTCCTACGCTATGTTTGCTGTAAGCATCCAATAACTCTACATCCTGAGCAAAAACATAGTCCCAAAAACTTCTTGTCTTTACATCTTCCTTATAATCATGATGTGATGATTCATCTTCTAATTTGGATTTTGAAACAATGATATTTGCATCGTTAAAACCCTGATCTCTTAAATCTTTTTTAATTTCCTCTGTGTTTACAGTTGCAGGAAATACTGAAATTACTGTATAAGCCATAATATTTTGTTTTGGTTATGGTCTACAATACAAATGCTATGCAACTTATACTTTATAATAGTTAATTTAATTCAAAAATTTTTCTAAAATATCAACAGCGCACTTTGGAAGGTTCGTTCCGGGACCGAAGATAAAATCGGCTCCGTTGGCGTACAGGAATTCATAATCCTGTTGCGGAATAACCCCTCCAACAACGATCGTGATGTCATCTGCACCTAATTTTTTTAGTTCTTCAACAACTTGTGGAACCAATGTTTTGTGACCTGCAGCCAAAGATGAAACTCCTAAAATATGAATATCATTTTCCACCGCTTGTTTTGCCACTTCTTCCGGAGTTTGGAATAACGGAGCAACGTCTACGTCAAATCCCATGTCGGCAAATGCTGTTGCAACAACTTTTGCACCTCTATCGTGGCCATCCTGGCCCATTTTAGCAACCATCAATCTTGGACGACGGCCTTCTTCCTCTTCAAATTTTTGAGTCAGCGCAAGGGCTTTTCCGAAATATTCGTTTTTTCCTGCATTCATAGCATACACTCCAGAAATTGTTCTAATATTTGCTTTATATCTGCCGAAACTTTCTTCCATTGCATCACTCATTTCGCCCAGTGTTACTCTTCTGCGGGCTGCTTCGATACACAATGCCAGAAGATTTCCTTTTCCTGTTTTTGCAGATTCTCTTATTTCATTTAAAATCTGCTCAACGGCCTTGGTATCTCGATCTGTTTTTATTGAATTTAATCTTTCTATCTGTTTTCTACGAACTTCAGTATTATCAATATCTAAAATTTCAATTTGAGGTTGTTTTAACGAAGATCTGAATGAGTTTACTCCAATGATAAATTCTTCTCCACTATCAATTTTAGCTTGTTTTTTGGCAGCGGCTTCTTCAATTCTCATTTTCGGAATTCCGGCTTCGATGGCTTTTGTCATTCCGCCTTCTTTCTCAACCTCATCAATGTATTTCATTGCTTCTTCGATCATTTGCTGAGTAAGGCTTTCAACTAAATTACTTCCTCCCATCGGATCTACAACATCGCAAATTCCGCTTTCCTGTTGAAGGATAATTTGAGTATTCCTGGCAATTTTAGCCGAATAATCTGTTGGAAGAGCAATCGCTTCATCCAAAGCATTCGTATGTAGAGACTGAGTTCCTCCCAACGCTGAAGACAATGCTTCAATCGCCGTTCTTGTGATATTATTAAAAGGTTCCTGTTCGGTTAAAGACCAACCAGAAGTTTGGGAATGCGTTCTTAATGCTAAAGATTTTGGGTTCTGAGGATTGAATTGCTTCAACAATTCAGCCCAGATATATCTTGCGGCTCTCATTTTAGCAATTTCCATGAAGTGATTCATCCCGATTGCCCAGAAAAACGATAATCTTGGTGCGAACTCATCAACATTCATTCCTGCTTTTATACCTGTTCTAACGTACTCCAAGCCGTCTGCTAAGGTGTAAGCCATTTCTAAAACCGGAGTTGCCCCGGCTTCCTGCATGTGATAGCCTGAAATTGAAATTGAATTGAACTTAGGAATATTTTGTGCCGTATATTCGAAAATATCAGCGATAATTTTCATGGAAGGTGCAGGTGGATAAATGTAGGTATTTCTCACCATGAATTCCTTCAAAATATCATTCTGAATCGTTCCTGAAAGAAGTTCCTGCTTTACACCTTGCTCTTCTGCGGCGACTATATAAAAAGATAAAATCGGAAGGACTGCCCCGTTCATTGTCATGGAAACCGAGATCTGGTCTAATGGAATTTCATTAAACAATATTTTCATATCCTCAACAGAATCGATCGCAACACCCGCTTTTCCAACGTCACCAACCACTCTTGAGTGATCGGAATCATAACCCCTGTGTGTTGCCAAATCAAACGCCACGGAAAGTCCTTTTTGACCTGCAGCCAAGTTTCTTCTGTAAAATGCATTAGATTCTTCTGCCGTAGAAAAACCTGCATACTGACGAACCGTCCAAGGTTTTTGAACATACATCGTAGAATATGGGCCTCTTAAATAAGGAGCGATTCCCGGAGAAGTCTCTGTTAAAGCTTTATTCTTAACATCGTCTTTTGTATAAGATGATTTTAATTCTAACCCATCTTTTTCGAATGGATAGACTTCAGTTTGTTTTCCTGTTATATTAAATTGAGGAGTTTTATTTTGAACTTCTCTTCTCATACTTTAAGATTTATTAGATGCCTAAAATTACACATTTTTGAAATAATAAAATTTAATTGCTAAGTTCATTTTTAAAGTAGCAATTATCTTCATTTAAAAATCAATTCTGATTTGTATTTTTGCTTCTTCAAAAATAGAAAATGAAAAACATATTACTTTTTATATTCATTATAAGTATTTACAGCTTTACCTATGCTCAAGAAACTATTAATTTTGAATTTAGCTATCCTGAAAATTCTAATTTCATTGTAGAACAACACACCGATACATTTGGTACAATGAAAATCACAGGAACTCCCAAAGAAATAGAAGGTTTAAAAAAGGTAGGATATAATTCCAACAGAAAACTGAAATATCTGATGACTTTCACATCAAATTATGAGACTGGAAAAAGAACTGAAGAATCTTTCCCTTTTAGTTTTTATTATGCTAATATCGCACTTGATATAGATAGTGATGGTAAAAAGCAACAAAAAGAAACAGGTTTTCCTTCTGTAATTTTAAAAGGAAACATTATTGCAGGAAAACCAAGACTTACTCAACCTGCAAACACAGGTTCTTCTGAACATGATAAATTTATAAATGCATTACCTAAATATTTTGAAATAGATTTCCCCAAGGTTAGTGGTATGAAAATAGGAGATTCATTTATTACAAAACGAATTACAGAAAATAAAAGTTCCGAATTTTCTTTTTTCGGAGATTTAAAATATACTTTAACTAAAATTGAGGGTGCACTTGCTTATTTTTCAATAGAAATAATTGTTAAAAGCGATGCAAATTCACATATCAAATCTTCCGGAAAAGGTAAAGGTGAAATGATATACAATTTCAAAGAAAAATTTATTCAATTTGAAAAAATGACAACAACATTGGATAGTGAACAAGATAACAAAACCTTTAAAATAGCAGCTCACAATACTATTATATCTTCTTATGAACTGAAAATCCAAAAATAAAAAATCTTGTCAAGATTTACTCCTGACAAGATTATCATTATTTTTTTCTAAAGGAAAGTCTTTTAAACTTAGCCTATTTTACTAATTGCTTAATTCCCATTTCATACAAAGCGAAAGAAAGCAAATCTGCATTTTCACCAATTATCTGGTCAGTTGCTCTTCCTGCTCCGTGACCTGCATTTTTTTCAATTCTTAATAAAACAGGATGATCACAGCTTTGTTTTTCCTGTAATTCTGCACCGAATTTGAATGAATGCGCAGGAACAACCCTGTCGTCATGATCACTTGTGATAATCATGGTTGATGGATAGCAGGTTTTTACTTTCACATTATGAACCGGAGAATACGATTTTAAATACTCAAACATTTCTTTGCTGTCTTCTGCCGTTCCGTAATCGTATGACCAACCTGCTCCAGCCGTAAATTTGTTGTATCTCAACATATCCAAAACACCAACTCCGGGGAAAGCAACTCTCGCCAAATCGGGACGCATTGTCATTGTCGCTCCGACCAATAAACCTCCATTTGATCTTCCTGAAAGTGCCATAAATTCTTTTGAAGTGTAGCCTTTTGCCTGTAAATATTCTCCAGCAGCGATGAAATCCTCAAATACATTTTTCTTTTGCTGTTTTGTACCTGCATCGTGCCATTTTTTTCCATATTCTCCACCACCACGGATGTTAGGAACTGCATAAATTCCACCGTTTTCCATCCAGATTGCATTAACTACAGAAAACCCAGGCTGCAGGCTGATGTTGAATCCTCCATAAGAATATAAGATCGTAGGATTTTTTCCATCAAGCTTTGTTCCTTTTTTATAATTAATCATCATAGGAACTTTTGTTCCGTCTTTTGAGGTATAGAAAACTTGTTCCGAAACATAATCTTCAGGATTAAATTTCACTTTTGGCTTTTGGTATACTTCTGATTTTCCGGAATCTGCATTAAATTTATAAATGGTTCCCGGAGTAGTGTAATTTCCAAAAGAGAAATACAATTCTTTCTCCGTTTTCTTTCCGCCAAAACCATTAACCGTTCCTTTTCCCGGAAGAGTAATCTCCCGGATCAGTTTTCCTGTTTTGTCATATTGCTTCACCTGATCAATAGCATCGATCATATAGGTTGCGAAGAAATATCCACCTGCAGAATTAACTCCAAGAACATTTTCAGTTTCGGGAATTACATTTTTCCAAGTTTCAGGAGCAGGGTTTTTGATCGTTGTTTTTACCAAACGCATGTTGGGAGCATCTTTATCCGTAGAAATAAAGATATCATCTCCGTCTGTATCTACAATATTTACATTGATATCAAATCCTTTATTGATCTGAACAAAATCGCCGCCTTTTTTAAGGTCTTTTATGTATAATTCGTTTCCATTGGTCGCATTTGCCGCAGAAATAACCAAATATCTTTGATCTTCCGTCACATAGGCTCCCAAATATCTTCTAGGCGTTTTTTCACCCCCAAAGATCAATTGATCTTCAGACTGCTTTGTTCCTAATTTATGGAAATATACTTTATGCTTATCCGTCATTCCGGAAAGTACAGTTCCTTCTTTCGGTTTATTATAGCTTGAATAATAGAAACCTTCATCGCCCAACCAAGAAATTCCGCTGAATTTTACATCAACTAAAGTCTCATCGATCTGCTTTTTTGTAATGGCATCAATGATAATGATTTTGTTCCAGTCGCTTCCGCCTTCAGAAATAGAATATCCGGCTAAAGTTCCTTTTTTATTGAATGATAACTGAGCTAAAGAAGTTGTTCCTTTCTCTGAAAATTTATTAGGATCCAAGAAAACTTCGGTCGCTTTTGTTTTATTATTTGTTCTGTAATAAACTGACTGAGCCTGTAGACCGTCATTTTTAGAATAATATGTATAATCACCTTCTTTAAATGGAGCTGAAATTTTTTCGTAATTCCAGATCTCTTTCAATTGATTCTTGATTTGATCTCTGAAAGGGATTTTTGAAAGATAGCTTTGAGTAAAATCCACCTCTTCATCAACCCATTTTTTGGTAGCGTCAGAGTCATTTTCCAGGTCTCTGAAAGGATCTGCCACCGCAGTTCCGAAATAAGTATCTGTCTGATTACCTTTTAATGCTTTAGGATAATTCATTTTTTGAGAATAAAATGTTGCTGAAAACAAAACTCCAGCTGTTAATAAGATAGGTTTAAAATTCATTTCGAACGATTTTCTCAAAAATACGCAATCTGCTTTAAATAAAAAAAGTTGTTTTGTTTAAATCAACTTGCGGGAAACAAAATACTTTCTCCGGAAGTCTCCAACAAGTTGCAGGATGCCTCCGTATGTCTCCGGAAGCTTAAAACAAGTATGTTTGTAACCTTTGTAAAACGTATTTTGTTTGCCGCAATGTTGTTTGTGACTTCTGTAATCCGTCGGAGGTCACAAACATACCTGTTGCAGGTTTTGGAAATTATTACTAACAAAAAAAGCAGCCGAAACCGACTGCTTTTGTATTATAATTGAATGATTATTTCCCGGAATTGATATTCTTAAAATAAAAATTATTCAGTTTCCATAAGAGTTCCTGAGGGCCTCCGTTCCAATAAAAAACGTCACTTCCTTTATATATCTGGTATAAATTAAACTTCTCTGAAAGTGAAATCTCTTTATCTGCATTCACAAGCTCATTCGTTAAATTTTTCAGATATCCTTTTAATTCTTTAGCACTGATCTTTTTTACATTTTTAAGATCTATGATTGTAACTTTCGAAGGAACTTTGATCATTACATCATAAAAAACCTCAGAAATATCCTGACTCTGAGAGTAGTCATTTCTCATCGTCTCCATATTTTTTATCGTATAAGTGGCTGTTTTGTATCTGTCAAATAATGCAGCAAAATAGTTTTTGGCATCCTGACGGCATTCTTCACCTATCTTTTCGGGAAATCCTGAAAGAAAAAGATTCGTTAAACCTTTCAATTCTTCTTGGTAGGCCATTTCCACATCATTTTTATAGATCCCCTCTTCACCCACAAAATTTTTAAGATATGTATTGAGGCTATTTAAAGCATTATCATCATGCTTCACAAAAGTATCAAAGTATAATCCGAATACTTTATTAGGCTTTAAAACAGTTGATTGCGCGCTTAGGTTTTTGACACAAAATATTAGCAGTAAAAACAGCATACCTTTAATTCGTCCCATAATGTTTAATTAATTATTTTTGAAATTTTCATAGTTTTTATGCCCAAAAAAAAGCTCTTGATTCACAAGAGCTTGATTTATTTTATTTTCGTATTAGTAATTTTCTTCTTCACCTTTCATCTTCTCGGCATTTTCTGCCATGATCACGGCGTCGATCATTTCAGAGATATCACCATTCATATAGGCATCAAGATTATACATCGATTTGTTGATTCTATGATCGGTAACTCTTCCTTGAGGATAGTTGTAGGTCTTGATCTTTGCAGAACGGTCACCTGTAGAAACCATCGATTTACGTTGTGCAGCAATATCTCCGACAGATTTCTGTACTTCGATATCATATAATTTGGTACGAAGCATTTCCATCGCCAATTCTCTGTTTGCCAACTGAGAACGTGCCTGCTGACATACAACTACCATTCCTGAAGGTTTGTGGGTCAACTGTACTTTGGTTTCAACCTTGTTTACGTTTTGTCCACCCGCTCCACCTGAACGGGAAGTCTGCATTTCGATATCTGCAGGATTTAATTCAAAATCGATTTCTTCAGCTTCCGGTAAAACGGCAACGGTAATTGCAGAAGTATGCACTCTACCTTGAGATTCTGTCTCAGGAACACGTTGTACACGGTGAACGCCGGACTCAAATTTCATGATTCCATAAACACCGTCTCCTTCAATCTTTAAAATGAGTTCTTTATAACCTTTTGCAGCTTCACTAGAATCTGTTATTTCATGCTTCCACCCTTTAGTCTTAAAGAACATTGCATAGGCTCTGTAAACATCTTCCACGAAAATAGCAGCTTCATCTCCACCGGTTCCGGCACGAAGTTCTACGATTACGTTTTTATCATCGGTTGGATCTTTAGGAATCAAAAGTACTTTCAATTCTTCTTCCAAACCTGGAAGTTTACCCTGAGCTTCTACTTTTTCTTCTTTAGCCATATCGACCAAGTCTCTGTCTGACCCGTCAGCGATGATTTCCTCAGATTCTGCAATATTATCTAAAGCGTTTTTATACTGATCGTAAACTCTTACAATTTTTCCTAAATCGCTGTATTCTTTATTTAATGAAGAATATTTTTTTTGATCTGAAATGATATCAGGCTGTATAATAAGGTCTGCTACCTCATTATATCTTTGTTTTATAGCTTCTAATTTTGGAATTAACGACTTAGACATTGTAGAAATTTTGTGGATGCAAAGATAAGAATTATTAATTCAATACTCAATAGTCTTTGGATAAACTGTAACTATTTGATATTTATTATTTTGTCTATAGATAGATATTTTCTTTTTCGGATTTTAAAATAATGCACATATATTTTTATTTAAGTCTTTTTGTCTTGAAACAAAAGAACGAAAAATTCAAGACTGGAAATTTTGACTAAAAATTATTCAGAAATATTTTTAGAAAGTTTTTTATCAATCAAATACAGAACAATTCCTAAGGCTATTATGCCTAATCCGATAAGACTTTCTTTAGGATTATGAATCAACGTAAAATATAAAATATAGAGACTGAATAACATAAAAACACTCGGAAAAATATAGAATAAATTGGATTTGAATATTTTCCTGTCACTCTTTTTAAGAAAGAAAACTGTAGAAATTGCCAATGTTGCAAACAATTGAAGAATAAACGAGGTATAGACAAAAATTTCTTTAAAACTTCCTGTCAGAATAATCAAAGTCGCGATAACTGCATGCGCAAAAATTGCCCGAACCGGGATTCCTTTTTTGTTATTGACTGATAAAGATTTCCATAATCGGTTTTCTTTCGCAAAAGCCTGCGTCAATCTCGAACCTACCCATAAATAACCACTGATCGTAGCGACCAATTGTAAGGCAATAAAAACATTTACTATTTTTCCAAAAGAATGACCAAGCATATTATTTGCTGCTTCCCTCATTACATCTTCTTTTCCTGCCAATTGGTGGATCGGAGCATGTTTCAACATAATGTAATTGATCAAAATATAGCAAACCGTTACGAAAACTGTTCCTACGATCAATGCTTTGGGAAGATTTTTTTGAACATCTTTAATTTCTCCTGCAATGTATGAGGCAGAGTTCCAACCTGTATATGAATAGGTTACGAAAACCAAAGAGGTTGCAAAGGCAGGAAGCATCATTTCGTCTTTCCAGCTATCTGTAAAACTTAGACTATTTCCAATTTGGGGTTCAGAAAGGACAACACCTAAAATGATCAAAACAATGATAAAAGCAATTTTTATAAACGTAAAAAAGTTATGAAACCGACTTGAAGCTTTTAAACTAAATGATAAAGACAGCGCCACCAAAAAGATGACGACAACCGAAAACCAGGTTCCAAAAGTAAAATCAAAGGCCGAAAGATATTTTGACATTGCCAAAGCCGCCAAAGCTACAGGCGAAGAAAAGCCGATTATCAAAGAGATCCAGCTCACCAAATAGCCTAAAAGTGGATGATATGTTTCTTTAAGATAAATAAAGTCTCCACCATTTCCTTTAAAATGAGATCCCAATTCTGCATAACAGAACGCTCCAAATAGAGCCAATACCCCACCAATCATCCAAAGCAAAAAAATACTATACGTATTGGTAACATCTACCAGCTGGAAACCTAAGGTCGTAAAAATCCCCGTCCCGATCATATTGGATACAACGATGGCGACTGCTGTTTTCCAGCCTATTTGATGTGAAGTAGTGCTCATTTTATATAGACTTTAAGAACATAGAGTAAAGAAAAAAGACGTGAAATTGGGTCAATATATCTTTTACAGTTTCATTTATATTCTTCATTTAATTAAAAATTAAAATTAACTCTTCCGAAGAAATAACTTCCCAATGTTCCCATCTGAACCGGCGCGTATTTGAAAACTCCGTAATAAGAATTTTCATAGATCTGCAGATCAGGGAAAACATCCAATAAATTGTTGGCTCCAATCGTAAGGTTTACATTTTTAGTAATATCATAACCAACGCTGACATCCGTTACAATTTTAGGAGCAAACTCCTGAACCCCTCCGAAAGGATATCCGTCTCTGATGACCTTGCCAAAATACGTATTTCTAACTAAGAAATTGAATTTACCAATCCCGTAATTCAAACCTAAAGTCGCTTTTGCTTTCGGAGAAAGAGTTTCAATAATATTAATTTGATCCGGCCCGAAAAATTCGTTCTGAGGAGTTCCTAAGTTCTGAGGAAAATGGAAGTCTGTGATCTTGGTTTCGGTGTAATTTCCGGCTAAATTGATGTTTAAATTTCCTCCAGCCAATTTCCAGTCGTAGGAAACTACTAAATCAACACCTTTTGTTTCCGTATCAATCGCGTTGGCGAAGAATCTTCCGCTTTCTGCAACATTATTTTCACCGACCAACTCAGGATCTGACAATCTTTCATCCGTGATGTTGCTGGTGATAACGATTCTGTCTTTTACACCAATCCAATATCCGTCCAAGGTGATGAAAAGTCCTTTGGCAGGCTTTAAAGTAAATCCAAGACTTCCGTTGACAGAAGTTTCCTGTTTTAATTTATCAAAACCAAGAACCTCAGCCGCTTTACTGTCTGTCGTAAATATCCCTTTTCTAACAATTCCGATTCCTGAAGTTGAAATATCAGCATACGAGTTATTAAAATATTGCTGTTGCAGAGATGGCGCTCTGAAGCCTGTTCCCACCGCTCCACGAATCGCGTAATTTTTTATGAATTCATATCTAATGGCTAATTTTCCATTCAACGTATTTCCGAAGTCGGAATAATTTTCAAACCTTGCAGCAGCATCGATATTTAATTTTTTATCTAAATCGTAGGAAACATCTGCATAAACTGCTGTAGAATGTCTTGATTTTTTCAAAGCATTGTCGGGAGAAAAGCCCATAAAAGACTGTGATCCACCATTTCCAATAACTGTAGATCCGGGCGTTGCAATATTTCCATTGATATCATATCTCGCATAAGATGCTTCATCTCCAGCCTTGATTTGATATTCCTCAAACCTAAATTCTCCTCCGAAAGCAATATTGAAATTATTTAAATTCTTAGAAACATCAAGATTTATGGTGTTTTGGAGAAAGCTGTGGGCTCCCGCATAGAAACTTGTCGGAGATTTCGCGCCTAAAGAAGCATTATTGGTATTGTCAACGTTATAATTAAATGTATTGCTTCCGAAAGTATTGCTCAGGTCGAAAAACCAATCGTTGAGATTATATTTCGTTCCGACAGCGTAAGAAAGATCGTACACTTGAGATTTTAAATTAGCCTGAAAGCCATTTGGATAAATTGAAGAAACGATATTATCTTTCTCACTTGGAAGTCTTCTGAAACCAAATCCCACACCTTCTTTTAAGCTGAAGCCTCCAAAAGTATAGAGCTTAAAATGATCATTAAAAGGATATTCTGCATTGAAAAACAACTGACCCTGTTTTATCTGAGCATCACCGATCTGGAAATTGAAATCGTCTCGGGTTAAGCCTCTTTGTCTGATAATTTCGTCGTCAGAAGCTCTTGCTCCATCAGGATCATCAGCAAATTCATAGGCAAAATTATCTCCGAAAATATCTAAATCGTGATTCTGCGTTCTCGTTGTTTTTCCTCTCTGACTTAATTGTAATGATAAGTTGATGTAACTTTTATCTTTTCCTAAAGAAGTTCCGTAATTAACTGCTCCCTGATACGTTTCGCCATCATTTCTCCCTGATAATCCATAGTTTAAACTTGCCGAAGCGCCAATATCTTTTTTAAGAATAATATTAATAACTCCTGCAATGGCATCAGAACCGTATTGAGCAGCGGCTCCGTCTCTTAGGACTTCAATTCTGTCTATTGCAATCACCGGAATTGTGCTTAAATCTGTCCCAACAGAACCGTTTCCTACTGTATTTTGATAATTAACCAGAGATGTTGTATGTCTTCTTTTTCCATTCACCAAAACCAAAACCTGGTCAGGTCCCATTCCTCTTAAAGTCATAGGATCAATATGTTCAGTTCCGTCAGACGCAGATTGTCTCACCGCATTAAAAGACGGAATTACATAGTTTAAAAGATCCTGAACCGTCGTTTGAGGTGCCGATTTTTGTATTTTTTCAATATTGATAACATCTACCGGAACAGGAGTTTCTAGTTTTGTTCTTTTAGCATTTCGGTTTCCGACAATAATGACGTCTTCAATTTGTTTTTCTTTTTCAAGTTCCTGAGCCGATACGAAAACCGCTCCAAGCAATAATACTGATATGCTTAGTTTCTTCATCTTTTGTTTTTTGCAAAATTAATAATAAACCCTGACGGACAAAAATCCGCCAACAAAGATTGTCAAGAAATGGAATGAATATTTAGAATATTGCTTCACTTATCTACCCTCAATCGGGTTGGAATTAGCACCATTACACGCTGGAATTGTGTCGGTTGCTAAGGTTTCACAGGGCCAAATCCCTCCACCTTTCTTGATAAATCTACTGCAAAGGTAGATTAATAATTTAAAACTGCAAAAATTTGTGAATTTCGAAGTGTTAAAATGTGAATTATACCGTAAATAAAAAGAGAGATAATTTTCATTACCTCTCTCTCTTTATTTAAAATATATTTATTTAATAATCATCTTCTGGATAGCAACTCCGGTTTCTGATTTTAAATGAACCAGATACATTCCGGCAGAATAATTGGCTTTTAATTCATAAGTTCCATTTTCATTTTTTAATTTAAATGAATCCATTTTTTTGCCACTCATGTCATAGATTGCAATTTCGCCGTTTTTAGCTTTATGATAAATTAGTTTCGCCAAACCATTTTTCACAGGATTGTCTGCGATTTGAAGCGATAATTTATTTTCTGCATTTACGTCAACTGTAGATAAAGTTCCGGTATAATTTCCGAAAATTCTAAATTCTCCCGGCTGAAGATTGATCGGAGCTGTTGTAGAAGTGATATTTGAAATCGTATTATCCATTAAATTTTTCCATTGTCCTGTGTATGGAAAATATGGTACCACATCTTTTGCAGAGGTATCGTAATTGGCTATAACTACAACATTCTGAACAGTACTCGCCGCGTTATCGTATACATAAATTCTTGTAATTAATCCATTCGGATCATTGGTAAGATTGTTTGATTCTACAGAATATGTTTTTGATTTGAAAACCGGATACAAACTTCTAAGATTGATAATCTGAGCCCAAGTATCATAAACCGCTTTTCTGTTTGCGTTTGTGTCATAACCTAAAGAAAAAGCAATTGGTTTTTCATCTGTTCTGCAACCGTTGTTGATAGATCCGTCTCCACATCTGTTGATGCTGAATTCATAGCCCAATTCGCCAAACTGCCAGATCATTTTTGGGCCGGGAATTGTGAAGAATGTTGCTCCGAAAGTTTTCATTCTGTTCAGCGCAGTATTCAGATTTTTAACATCATAAGCTCCGTTTACAGCTCCATAAGCAAGATTTTTAAACATTAATCTCTCTTCGTCATGGCTTTCTCCATATCCAACCGCATGCATATTGGTGAAACCGTGAAGCGTATGATTCATTCTGTCAAAGCTGCTGTTTTCTTTGTAGCCCATCGTATTTTGGTTGTACGCGCCATTTTGATTATTCCAAAGCATTATGCCTTTTCCTTCTGCAACTCTATAATTTGCCCATTGCTGCTCTTCTGCATCTGTTCCTAAATGTTCGAAGATCATATAAGAATTCGGATCAATTGCCCACTGTTTATCGGCATAATATTTCATGATGTCTACTCTATCCTGCTGATAAGCATTGGTACAAGCTTCATCATTCTCAGAACAGCTTTGCGTGAAGCCTTTTGTAAGATCCCAACGGAAACCGTCGATATGATATTCTGTCAACCATTGTTGCAATGTTCTTTCAACGTAATATTTAGTTGATGGGCTTGTATGGTTAAAATCATTGAAAACATTATACGAATGTTTCGGAACTGTATTAAAATATGGGTTATTTGGAGCAACATCACCGTAACCATCTCCATCCGGATCAACATTCCAAAGTCTTACCAACGGAGAACGTCCTGTCGCATGATTAAAAGCAACATCCAGAATGACTGCAATTCCGTTTTGATGGCATAAGTCTACAAACTCCTTGAATTTTTCGGGAGTTCCGTAAGCTTTATCCAAAGCATAATGGAATGAAGTGTTGTATCCCCAGGAAAGATTCCCTTCAAATTCCATGATCGGCATCAATTCAATTGCGTTGATCTTTAAATTTCTTAAATACGTAATTTTATTGATTAATGACTGCCAGTTTTTTTCCTGAGTAAAATCTCTAAGCAACAATTCATATACCACTAAATTTTCTTTGTTTGGTCTCTGGAAGTTTGTAGTCTGCCAGTTGTAAGGAGCCTGTCCTGTTTTAAACATAGAAACCTCAAAGCCCTGTCCTGCAGGAAACGCAGGTAAATTTGGATAGGTTGTAGCCGAAATCCACTGATCATCATAAGAAGACAATATTTGTGGAGAAAAAGGATCTGCTACTTTTCTAAGATCGTTGGTTCTGTATTGGAAGGTATATAATTGAGAAGGCGTAATCCCCGTTAATTCGATCCAATAAAGATCAGGATTTGTGGTATCTCTTTTCATTAAATAAGCATCATCCACAACCCAATTATTGAAGCTTCCGATCACATGAACGAAATTTTTAAACGGAGCATACAACGCAAGACCAACTCGGGTATTATCTGTCGGATGATAGTTAATCCCCTGCTTTATCCATGTCGGAATGGCTTCAGAAATAACATTTCTCGGTGTTTGTAAAATGAATGTTGCATTTTTAGTATTTGAATTGGCATCTGTAGCAATCAATTCCATATTCGCATCTGCAGTTACGGTATAACTGTAAGAATATGAAGCAGAAGGCGTTGAAGTAGAATTTACAACTGTTCCGTTAGCTTTCAACTGAAATGTTGAATTAACATTGGTTGTAGCCGTCACATTAACAGAATTTCCCACCGGAACCGATGTCAAACTGTTCGCTAAAGGATTGGTTAAGTTTAAATTTAAAATTCCAACATTTACAAAAGTATCTGATGTCTGGTGACTTCCCGTTTTATCTTTCAACAAAAACCCGAATCTTCCGATTCCCGTTCTGTTATAAAACGTTGTCGGAGTAAATGTCAAAGAATAGGTATCTGCTGTTGAATTATAACTTAATTTATTTAAGTCATTAGAATCTCCCCAGCTCCCATTGGTAGGACAATTTTGACTATTGCTGTAATTGGTATCTAAAGACCAGGTCCACATATAAACAGCATTATTCGCAAGTCCCCAAGCAGATTCATCGATCTGGCTTCCGGATATCGTTAATGTAATCTGATCCGTCTCATTGAACGGATTTGGTGTAACTGTATAGCTTATCTGCCCAAAAATAAGGACGGTCATAAACAACAATACACTCGAATAAAATTTCCTCATAAAAGTTTGTTTTTTTTATTAATACTATACGAATGTAAATTATTTTTTGAGAAATTAGCTCTTTTAACTATAAAATTTCACACTTTAGTTATTCGGGACTTATCAATTTTATAAAACAAAACCCGATGTATATTTTTATCATACACATCGGGTTTCTGCAATTTAATAATGAACTAATATGTAAAACAAAAGGCCTTAAAAAAGCCTTTTGTTCATCAATCAAATATCTATGGACTTTAGTTTTTGCTGATTTTTTTAGAGAAAGTCTGTCCGTTCTTTAATTTCAATTCTACAATGTAAATTCCTTTTGGAAGTCCTTGCATATCGATCTGATCATTAGAGAATCTAACATTAATTTTCTGCCCTACAACATTCATTACATTTACATTTTCAATCGCTGAATCTGCTTTGATATAAAGAATTCCGTTGGTTGGGTTTGGATAAATTCCTACTGTATTAAGTTTAATATCTGAAGTACTTAAACCAGTAAAATCTTTAATACATCTTACAGAAGCACCCTGACCTCTTGGAGCTCCGGAAGATGGATTTGCAATGGTAGTTCCTACATAAAGATATTTTCCACCTGTGCTTGCTACATCTGAACTCCAGAAATAACCTCTCTGTCCTACATAGGTAAAACTACCATCTGTACTTCCTCTGTATCCTCCTGCAGGTAATTTTAATTTGCTGTTAAAAGCTGAAGTTGGATTGCTTATAGAAGCTGCATTTATTGCTGACATCCAATCTGCCTGAGAAGGCATTTTCCAACCCTGTCCGATTGCTTTACAAGGATCTGCTCCGATTGCTTGATTTACTGCTGCTGCATTATTCGCTGTCCATTGGTCGCTTGATGCATTTGTTCCCCACCATGAGCTTCCACTGGAACCAATAATAAATGAAGTAACCCCCGCCAATGCACTTGGATTATTTGTTGAAGGAGCAGTAACAGTAGATGAGTTTCTTGCCTGATGACCATCATCCCATCTTCCCCACTGGAAAAGATCTCCATAAGAATCTACATCTGCCTGAGAAGCTGCTACTTGTGCACTACCTAAGTTTTGCTGAAGCCAAACTTTTCCGTCTGATCCTCTTACCGTTGTATACGTTACAGGCTGTCCTTTATACGTAAAAGTAACACAACCTAAATCACCAATATTAGCTCCCGGATCTGTATTATTACAAAGCTGAGTTGTGCTGCCTAAAGAAATTCTTTTTATTTTTAAACCTCCATCTGTATAAGCTAAAACAAGATAATTATTCACCTTATCGATCGACAGGTCATTAAAAGTTGCCTGTCCGTCAGAAAGGAAATTACCTCCTAAAGTTCCCCATGTTTGTGTAGCATTATCTAATTTGTAAACTGTGTTTCTCAATAGGTCATCATTTTCCCAACGGCTTGCTACAACATAAGGCTCACCAGCAGAAGTAACAGCGATCGCAACATGTTGCACACCACCTGAAGAGAAATAAGCGTTTCCTACTTGTATCCAAGAAGTTCCGTCAAATTTCTTAACATTTACTTTTCTTGAATTTGCAGAGTTTGAAACATACGCAACATAAAGATTATTATTAGCATCAATTGCTATATCTGATGTATAATTTTCTCCTGAAGATGAAGCATCCACAATACTTCCGCCCGTCAATACCCAGTTGTCAGAAGTGGTAGCAGTCGTTGTATTTTCATAGACTCTTACTCCACTTGCTACATTACAAGTATACACTTTGTTATTAGTTCCGATCACAATTTTCGCAAAGGAAGCTCCGTTAGAGAAACCTGTATTTCCTACCTGTTCCCAAGCTCCGTTCACATAACGCTGAACCGTTCCTGAATTATGAGTACCAAAAGTGAATAATACATTCGACGGAGATATAGCAGAAGCATGGTAATTGACCGTACTTGTTGTTGCACTTGGCAATTGAGACCAAGCACTCCCGGTAAACTGACGAACTTCTAATCCTGTTCCCTGATTTGTATAATATACATTTCCCGTATTATCAACAGATAAAGAGTTGTACAATGCTATTCCTGATGTAATTCCGGCACTTCCACCAACATAAGACCAAGAAGTTCCGTTAAATTTTTGTACAGAACCTTTTGTTACAGATGAATCATAATAAGAAATAAAATAATTTCCCGAATTGTCTACCACCAAATTATTGTGGCTAGTTCCTGCTGCCGAAATCGGCTGCACCGACCCAACATTCTCCCATTGCTGTGCGTAAGAGTAACTACCTGGGACAGTAAGCAACCCTAATCCCACCCCAATTTTTTTAATCGCAAAATATAAATTTCCGAACATAATGAATATTATTTTTATTTATTCTAAATTTAATTTAATTTTGCGCAAAATTAGTTGACATCATTAACCCTGAGTTATCATTTCCGAACTATTTGTTATCTGATGCCCTACTTTCATTTTAAATTGTACCATGCCCGTAAAAACCTCTCGTATGAAGAATCAATCTAAAAATGGATTATTGTTCAGATCCGAAGACATTAAAATTGTAATGCAGGAAGACTCATCTTCTGAAAAGTTTTCCAGATCGAATATGATCGAGGGTAAATCGAGCTTTAATCTAATATTTTTATTGAGCCCCAACAGTCATTTGGAAGCTCATGATTGTGGTACTCATTATGCATTCAAGAAAAATCAATATATCCTTCATTATTCATCTCAGGAAAGTACTGCGGAACTTTGGACGGAAAATCAGGAAGTTTTAAAATATCTTCAAATCCAGATCAATTATCAGTATATATTTAATCTGATTAATCCTGAATCTAATCGAGAAAGTGCAGAAATTCTGGAAAATATGATCGAAAACAATTATATTTTTCTTCACAAAGAAACACCGCCGAATATGACCGTTGAAATGCATATCATTTTAAGGGAAATTGTAAGTTATTCTAAAAGAGGTGTGATGCAGAAATTATTTATTGAAGCGAAGATTATCAAACTTCTGATTTTAATTTTTGAACAATTCAATGAAAAAAATACGATCGAAACTTCACCAAAAACACCATCAATTATTAAAAAATTCGTTGATGAAAATTTTCACAAGAATATAAAAGTTGAAGAGATAGGAAAACTGATAGGAATTAATCAAAACAAAATAAGAAAAGAGTTTAAAGCTCAATATCACATCACTGTTACTGATTATCTTTCTGAACTAAGAATGCTTAAAGCTAAAAAAATGATCATTGATAAAGAAATCATGATCAAAGAAATTGCCATTGAATGCGGCTATGAATACGTACAAAACTTTACAAGAGCATTTAAGAAAAAATTCGGAGTATCCCCAGAAACCTTAAGAAACGGATAAAAACAGAAAAACCACCTAATAAATTAAGTGGTTTATATATGTTGTTTTGCTTTGATATTACTTTTTCAGAATTCAGGTGAAAAAGCAATGACAATCAATTAATGATGATGTCCGTGACTATCGTGTAAGAAAGGTCCGTGTCCTTTAGGGCTGTTGAAGATTACTTCAACTCCTTTTTGCTCATTCAGTTCTTTTCTTCTGATATCTTCCGGATCAAAAGGTTTTACTTTACCGAAGTATTCCATTAAACCTTCACTTAACCACATTGGGATTACCAATCCAAAAAACATAAAGATACACCAGAATCCTACAAGGAACATTGTAACAAAGTAGATTGTCCAAAGGAACTGATAAAACGGCCAAAATGCTGATAACATCATTTTTCTTATATATTTTAGGCAAAAATAGAACTTTTTTCTTTTTTAAACAAAAGATCAGCGCCCTATTTTCATTATTTATTTTTATTTTAAACTAATTGATGGAGAAGTTAGATATTAGATGTTAGAAATTAGACTTATAGCTGATGTCAGGATTTCTAATCAATATCGTTAACTTCTAAATATTTAATGGGCAAGATTTGCGAAGAAATCGTTTCCCTTATCATCGGTGATGATGAATGCAGGGAAATCTTTCACCTCAATTTTTCTTACCGCTTCCATCCCTAATTCAGGGAAATCGACCACCTCAACAGACAAAATATTGTCTTGTGCTAAAATTGCAGCAGGTCCGCCGATCGATCCAATGTAGAATCCACCATATTTGTGACAAGCGTTAGTAACATCCGCTGTTCTGTTACCTTTTGCCAACATCACCATGCTTCCGCCATGACTTTGGAATTCGTCTACGTAAACATCCATTCTTCCCGCAGTCGTTGGTCCGAAACTTCCTGAAGCCATTCCTTCAGGAGTTTTTGCAGGTCCGGCGTAATAAATTGGATGATTTTTGAAATATTCAGGCATCGGTTTTCCGGCATCCAACAATTCTTTGATTTTTGCGTGAGCGATATCTCTTGCAACGATTAATGTTCCGTTTAATTTTAATCTTGTTTTGATTGGATATTTTGAAAGCTCTGCTAAAATTTCCGGCATTGGTTTATTCAAATCAATTTCAACCGCTTCTTCCAGATGTGGAGGTGTTGCGGGTAAGAATCTTTTCGGATTTTCCTCCAATTGCTCTAAGAAAATACCTTCTTTAGTAATTTTTCCTTTGATATTTCTGTCTGCAGAACAAGAAACTCCCATCCCAACCGGGCAAGAAGCCGCATGACGAGGAAGTCTGATAACTCTGACATCATGAGTTAAATATTTACCACCAAACTGTGCTCCAATAGCGCTTTCTTGGCAGATTTTCTGAACTTTAGCTTCCCATTCCAGATCTCTGAAAGCCTGACCAGCTTCATTTCCTTCTGTCGGAAGATTGTCATAATATTTTGCAGATGCTTTTTTTACGGTTGCTAAATTCGCTTCAGCAGAAGTCCCACCAATAACTAAAGCTAAATGGTAAGGCGGACAAGCAGCTGTTCCTAAGTCTGAAATTCTCTCTTTTACAAAAGCTTCAAGAGATTTTTCGTTTAGTAAAGATTTCGTTTTTTGATATAAGAAAGTTTTGTTGGCGGAACCTCCTCCTTTTGTTAAGAATAAAAACTCGTAAGAATCTCCTTTTTTAGCATAAATATCAATCTGTGCCGGAAGGTTTGAACCAGAATTTTTCTCATCAAACATGTTCAAAGGAACGACCTGAGAATATCTTAAGTTTCTTTTTTGGTATGTATTGTAAATTCCTTTGCTTAAATATTCACCGTCATCAACCCCTGTATAAACGTTCTCTCCTTTTTTACCCATTACTATTGCCGTTCCTGTATCCTGGCAAGAAGGCAACGCTCCTTCCACCGCTACAGCAGCATTCTGTAATAAATTATAAGCAACGAATCTGTCATTGTCTGTAGCTTCAGGATCATCGATAATTCTTTTCAAGCTTTCCAGGTGAGAAGAACGAAGCATAAAAGAAACATCGGCCATAGCTTCTTCAGCCAATAATTCCAATCCTTTTGGATCAACGGTTAAAATTTCTCTGTCTCCCAGTTTTTCAACCTTTACATACTCTGAAGTCAACTTTTTATAAACCGTATCGTCCTTTTGAATCGGGTACGGATCCTGATATCTAAATTCCATTTCAATTTTTTCTTGATGCAAAAATACGCGTTACACAAAAAAGCATGAGTAAAATCAGTGACTTGAATTGATATTTATAATGATTATAAATTGCGGGATTCTGAGTTTATGATTAATTTTATAGAAACATATTTTTAGCCATAAAAGTTTCTAAAAGCAATAATTATTTAAGATCAATGAAAAATATTTTAATCATACTTTTCTTTCTTGCTATTTGCAATAATAGTTTTGCTCAGAAAAAACTAGATAACATTTCCAAACTTTCAGGAACTTGGGTAGGAAAAATTGGAGAAGATCCAATTAAATTTCAAGTGGTGAAAAACAGCCAAAATTCTTTTACATTTTCATTTATTAATTTTCAAAATGTAAAGTTTATTGTACAAAAATATGATATATCAACAAACGAAAAAAATGAATTCATTATCAATATAAAAGAAGCTAAAGTTTCTTCATTACGCTTTAAAAAATGCATCTTTTCCAAAGGAACTATAACAATTTCCGATTTGCCAGAAAACAATATCAAATTAAACTTAAAATCAGTTGGCCCAACATGTTGGATAATGGATGATGTGACAGTGAATATGGAGGACATAAAGGATATTATACTAACAAAAGAAAAAATCAAATAAATAATATGAATTACAGAATAGAAAAAGACACCATGGGTGAAGTGCAAGTGCCTGCTGATAAATTTTGGGGAGCACAGACGGAACGTTCCAGAAACAATTTTAAGATTGGTCCTGAAGGTTCAATGCCCCACGAAATTATTGAAGCTTTTGCTTATTTAAAAAAAGCGACGGCTTTCACCAACACCGATTTGGGAGTTCTTCCTGCAGAAAAAAGAGATATGATCGCTAAAGTTTGCGAAGAAATCTTAGAAGGAAAATTAAACGATCAATTTCCTTTGGTCATCTGGCAAACAGGTTCTGGAACGCAATCTAACATGAATGTGAATGAAGTTATTTCTAACAGAGCGCACGTCAACAACGGAGGAAATTTAGGTGACAAATCTGAAGTTCATGCTAATGATGACGTGAATAAATCACAATCATCCAACGATACTTATCCAACCGCAATGCACATCGCAGCGTACAAAAAAGTAGTGGAAACAACGATTCCTGCTGTTGAAAAGTTAAGAGATACTTTAAAAGAAAAATCAGAAGCATTTAAAGATATTGTAAAGATCGGAAGAACGCATTTAATGGATGCTACTCCACTGACTTTAGGACAGGAGTTTTCAGGATATGTTGCTCAGTTAAATTATGGTTTAAAAGCTTTAAAAAACACGTTACCTCACCTTTCTGAGCTTGCTTTGGGAGGAACGGCGGTTGGAACTGGTTTAAATACACCTCAAGGTTATGATGTAAAAGTAGCTGAATATATTGCAAAATTCACCAATCTTCCATTCGTAACCGCTGAAAATAAATTTGAAGCTTTGGCGGCTCACGATGCTATTGTTGAATCTCACGGAGCTTTAAAGCAATTGGCCGTTTCTTTATTTAAAATTGCTCAGGATATCAGATTAATGGCTTCTGGCCCTCGTTCAGGAATCGGTGAAATTCATATTCCGGAAAACGAGCCGGGTTCATCCATTATGCCCGGAAAAGTAAATCCAACCCAAAATGAAGCGTTAACAATGGTTTGCGCTCAGGTTTTAGGAAATGATACGACAATTTCATTCGCTGGAACTCAAGGGAATTATGAGTTGAATGTTTTCAAACCGGTGATGGCTTATAATTTCTTGCAATCTGCACAGTTAATTGCCGATGCTTGTATTTCATTTAATGATCATTGCGCTGTTGGAATTGAACCTAACAATGAAAGAATCAAAGAATTGGTTGATAAATCTTTGATGTTGGTAACTGCTTTGAATACACACATTGGTTATGAAAATGCAGCAAAAATAGCAAAAACAGCTCACAAAAACGGAACAACGTTGAAAGAAGAAGCAGTAAATCTTGGACTTTTAACTCCTGAACAATTTGACGAGTGGGTGAAGCCGGAAGATATGGTAGGAAGTTTAAAATAGAAAACTAGATTTAATTATTATATTGTAAAAACGCTGAGAAATTTTTCCCAGCGTTTTTTTATATATGAATGGTTATGTGTCTTTTACCACCAAAGTGCTATCCCAAAAATTAAAGCTTTATCGTTCTCAAAATTTCCGTTTTTAAAGAAATTTCCGAAATCTTTTTTCACAAAAATGCTGAATTCATTGTAAGAAACCGTGAACTGCCCTCCATAGATAAAAGGACTCACCTGATAATTACTTCTATCTCTGTCACTGATTCCATCTCCTTTGACAATATTATTGGTAGCCATTTTTACTCCACCATAAACATTCGCTCCCACTTTGAAACCTTTATTATAATCTCTATACTCAACATCCATCCCGGCGTTTTTGATCTTCGAAAAATTATACTGAATTCCGAGCGGAACCATAATGTATCCCGTTCTAAGCTTACTTTTACTCAATCCATTTTCATAATGAACCAGGACAGGATTGGCATTAAGATCTTTCATGAAAAACATATTGTTGTCAATATTTAAAGTCCTCCAAGAAAAACCAATTCCTGAAATCAATCCCCATGGACTTGTTCTTCCAAATTGATAATTAAGTTTAAAACCAAATTCAAAATTTCCGGCGTATCCTAAGTTTTTATCTAAATCGTTATCAGCTTTATTATTCGTAAGATTCATGATTCCGTAAGAAAAATATCCTGAAAGGCTTTTCGTTGGTCTGAATTTTTTCATCAATTGTGCTTTTAACTCTTCATTAGATGCAATATCAGAGTTAAGAAGGGAATATCTTACCTGCTTTTGAATGACATTGTCAAGATCAAAACCCAATTCTTCAATTCTCGTATCAATTTTTTCGGAAAAACGATCAGCAATGAGTGATTTTTGTTTATCAAACTCAGTTTTGTCAAGGTTTTTTGACTGAAGAGTAACTAATTCTGCTTCCATCAGCTTTTTCTCTTCCTGAATGATAGCATCTATTTTTTTGGCATATTCATCTACTTTCTCCTTTACAATTGGGCTTACCTCGGTATCATTTTTTGACTGAAGATTTACTGATAATGATTTTCTCTGTGAATACGCTGATGTGGATAATGCACATAGGAATCCCATCATGATAATTTTCTTGATCATATTATTAATTTTTTATTGTTAAAATGAGTTTTTATTTTGCGTTCAGATCAACGCTTGCGACGTTGCTTTCTTTAGTTTTTTCAATAACATCTTTATGTTCAACAGAAAAAAGTAATGTGGAAGGATCTACATATTTTTTTCTTTTCGCAGGAATCTTTGCAGAATCTGCCTGAGCCATAATTTGTTCAGTTTTAATTTTAGGAAGCTGGGGAAAAACCATTTGTAGCCCTTCTTTTTGCTGAAGTATTTGTTTCTGTTCTGCTAAAACTTTTGAAGGTTGAACTTCATCGGTAATTTTAGTTGAAACATCCTTATTTTTGGGAGTTGTATTTTTATCTGCATAAACCGGCTCTGTATTTTCATGTACTTCTTCAGAAGATTTCTCATGAGCAGGATCATTTTTTATCTCAGCAATTTCTGTATGTTGAGTTTTTCCTTTATCTGAAGGATTTGAAAAAAGAACGAATCCCAAACCAAAAGCAAGAACGATACATGCAGCAGCCCAAACCCAGCTCATATAAGATGTAGATTTTTTCTGCTCTTTCTGTAATTCAATTTCAGACCAAAGATCTCTTGAAGGAGCGATTTCTCTTTCTTCTATCTGTTTTTTTATCTGATGTTCTAAATTATCCTTTTGCGTGTTCATTTTTCATTGTTTTTTGTTGTTGAAGATAAAGTACTCTTAACTTCTCTTTAGCTCGAAACAGTTGCGTCTTGCTTACCGCCAGCGAAATCTGTAATGTATCAGAAATTTCCTGATGCGAGTAGCCTTCCAGAACGTACAAGTTGAAAACCATTCTGTAAGCATCCGGAAGCTGATTCAACAGTTCCTGAGCATCAAAATCAACGGAAATTTCATCGTCCTGAGCTTCTACCAAAAAAGAAGGGTTGATATCGTCTATGTAAAAAACCGTTTTGTGGCTTTTTATAAAATTAAGACATTCATTCACCACAATTCTTTTTGCCCATCCTTCGAGATTACCATCACCACGAAAACCTTCAATATGTTTAAAAATTTTACAGAAAGCTTTGATGATACAGTCTTCCGCCTGATACAGGTCTGTGATGTAGCTTTTGCCCACGCTCAGGAATTTATTAACGTTCTGCTCATAGAAAACCTTCTGAGCAGCCGGATCTTGTTTCTTAAGACGGCTCAGCAAATCTTCTTTCTTATTTCCGAACAAAATTTTCATTCTTAAAACTGTTTCTATTGTAAAGACAACGAAAACCTCAAAAGGTTACACAAAAATATATTTTTATTAAAAAAGATTTTGAATTAATATTTCTCCCATTCAATAAGCAAATGCAAAAATCTATAAATAAAATGATTGTAAAAAATAAATTAAACAATCAAAACTTAAAGGTTTCAAAAACAAAAAGGTCAGAAAAATGTTCTGACCTTTTATATCTATTTACTCTGTTTCAGCTTATTTTTTCGTAAAAGAGTAAAATTTTGAATTAAATTGCCTCAGTCGGAGTTGAAACCTGATCCGCAAAATACTGTTCCAATTCTTTCAAAGTCTCAGGATTGGTCTGAATATCTTTCACCATTTGCCCTTTATTTACTACCACAATTCTATTGCAAACTTCTGTCGTATGCGAAAGATCGTGACTAGAAATAAGGAACGTCACTCCATCCTGCTTCGACAATTCTTTAATTAAATTCTTCAGTTTAATCTGTGTAGAAGGATCTAAATTGGCAAAAGGCTCATCCAAAATAATAATTTCAGGATTTCCGATAATTGCGCCTACAATTCCTACTTTCTTCTGATTTCCTTTCGAAAGATCACGAACGTATTTTCCGGAATTTAGAATCTCTCCATTAAATAAATCATGAAACTGTTTCAAAAACTCATCCACAGAAGCTTTATTCTGTCCTCTCAATTCACCGATAAAATAAAAATATTCCTCCGGTGTCAGATACCCAATTAAAAAAGTATCGTCCACGAAAGCTGAAACTTTGCTTTTCCATGCTTCGGATTCGCTTACTTTAATTTCGTCAATGCTTACAGAGCCTGTTGTAGCCTGAATCAGATCTAGCATTAAGCTGAAAAGCGTAGTTTTTCCGGCTCCGTTATTTCCGACGAGACCGAACGTTTCGCCGTTAGGAATTTCAATATTTTCAATATTCAGAACAGTCGCAGTTCCGTATGTTTTAGATAAATTATTTATAGTAATCATATTAACCTTTGTTTTTGAATGCGTCTAACGTACTGTATTTCTCTTTTTTATAGTGTCTTACGATGGTATCGAATATTTTTTCTCTCAATAAAAATCCAATTAATCCTAAAATAGCTATACTTACCACACCGACAGTCATTCCGAAGAAATATTTTGAAGCTCCGAATACAGCCATCGGTAAAAGCATTTTTGGAATTAATAACAACAAAGCTTTCATATTGAAACTGTTTTTCTGGCCAATCCTTTTTTCTCTGGAATTCAGGTCTATCTGAGTTTTATTAAAAGCTCCTGACCACAGCGTAAATTGTGAATTAACTCCAATATTATAGAGTCCAGCTGCGAAGAAAGTAATGTAGATCTCCCAACCCCAATAGGCATAAAATATAGCAATGATAATTGAAGCTCCTGTTACAATATTCATTAACCACCATTTTGCTTTTAAATATTCTTTGTAAGGAACATTTAGAGTCATCATTAAAGGATAATAAGAGCTGTCGAAAGCCGGAACCCTTTGCCCAAACAAAAATTGGAAACCTCCCGTCACAAAAAGTCCCATAAGCATCATCATATAAGGTGTTTTGTAGACCGGAGAAGAGAACATCAATAATCCGTAAAATATAAACAGAAAGCTTCCCAAAATAATTCCTTTGGCCACTTTATTTCGTCTTAACAGCTTGATATCGTTATTAATAAACGTTCCGAGTACACCATATTTATTTAAAAAGGCAATATTTTCTGTTCTTCCGATCTCTTTTTTCGCTTCTAATCCTTGATCCAAGTAAAATTCCTGAAAAACATGTTTAAAACAAATCCACCAAAGTCCTGAAAACAAAACAATCGGTATTAAAATTAAATAAGGTTTCGTATAAAAACCATAGAAAAAGGCTTCAGAGTAAGATAGAAGCGGAATGATATTATAATACGTCAAAAGCCCCAATCCTATGAATATAGAACCGACAACAATTGCTACCGTTTCTTTATTATTAAAAAGGATATTGATAAAATTATTAAGATAGAAAAGTAGAGAAACTCCTATAAACCAGCTCAAAACTTGTAAAAATCCGTATCCGTTGAATAGCGCGATGATAGAAAACGTAATGAAAAACAAAGAATTAAGCCAACTAAAAGCTGATAAAAATGTTTTGATCAACATGTAATTGACCAATGTTTTCTTAGAAATATTCAGCGTAAGAAATGGTTTTATGTTTTGGGTAGACATTTCCTGCCACATATATTTGACAATCAAATCAACCGCCCAAAAAATAATCATGAATTTTGAAACTACTTTTATAGGACCAGCATTCATTTTGTTTTGAATCAGATAAAAAACAGCAAAAGCCCCTCCTACCAAACATGCCATAAAATAAAGAATCCCTATAAATCGGAAAATTTTCATGGCCAAATTTACCCCAACAGAAGTACCACGAAAAAAACTTTTTATTTCTAACCTTAGGAACTTTACAAACATAGCTTACTTTTTTACATTAGTAAGTAGAATGCAAAATATGTTACAGATTTTTAGCCAATTAATTCTTTCGCCTGCGCCAAAGCCGCTTCAGTAATTTTACTTCCTGAAAGTAATTGAGCAATTTCGTTCAATTTTTCATCATCACTCAAAGGAACAATGGTAGATTGAGTTTTGCCGGAAACGTCCTGTTTTACCACTTTGTAATTATTATTTCCTTTTGCCGCAACCTGTGCCAAGTGAGAAATAACGATCAACTGCATGTCCTGAGACATTTCGCGCATCAGATTTCCGATTTCTTCGGCTACTTTCCCTGAAACTCCACTGTCTATCTCGTCTAAAATAAGCGTTGGAAGCTCATCACTTTCAGCAATGATTTTTTTGACAGCCAACATTACTCGAGATCTTTCACCGCCGGAAATAGCTGTCTGAATAGGTTTTAAAGGAAACCCAGAATTGGCTTGAAACAGCAATTGAATATTCTCTTTCCCAAATTGATTAAATTCTGAAGTATCCTGAAGTTCAATATCAACTTTAGCTTTTTCAAGACCTAGTTTTTTAAGTAAGCTTTCTGCTTTTTTAATGAAAACAGGAACACTTTTCTTTCTGTTTTTCGAAAGCTTTTCGGAAAGAGATTGAAGAGATTTTTCTTTTTTAGAAATATTTTCTTCAATTTCTATAATATTTGATTCTAATTCTGATGCACCTTGCTGTTCTCCAGATAATTGATCTCTGATTTCTTTTAATTCAGAAACATCAGAAACGTTATGCTTAATAAATAAAGCATTGAGCTTATTATTCAGTTCGGAAAGTGAAGCAAGATTCTCAGGATTAATTTCAATTTTCTCAGACTCGTTTTCGAGTTCGGAAATGATATCTTTTAATTCTACAAAAGATATTTCCAATCTTTGGTCTAGCTCAGAAAAGCTGTTTGAGACCTCAGAAATTTTAGATAATTTATTTTTTGCTTCATTAAAGAAAGATAAAATCCCGATTTCTTCCTGATGAAATCTAGATAAAACCTGAGCCAGATTTTCGGAGATCATTCCTGCATTTTCCTGAACAGAAAGCATATTTTTTAATTCTTCATAATCAACATCATCCAGATTCAATTCTTCCAGTTCATTTAATAAAAACTGTTTGTAATCACTTTCTTTATTACTTTCTGAAAGTTGAGTCTGCAATTTTTTTAGCTGAGTTTTTAAGCTCTGAAATTCTAAAAATTCATGCTGATATTCTTCAACGATTTTTTTATTTTCGGAAAGTCCGTCAATGATTTTAAATTGATATTCTGATGTAAAAAGATTTGAAGTTTCAAATTGTGAATGAATATCGATAAGCTGTGAAGACAATTCTTTTAAAACATCCAACGTTACCGGAACATCATTAATAAACGCTCTAGATTTGCCTGCAGGAGAAATTTCTCTGCGGATAATGGTTTGATGCTCATAATCGAGATCATTTTCTATAAAGAATTTTTTGAACTGATTATTTAGGTTAAATTCAGTTTCAACAATGCTTTTTTCGGCTGCATTTGAAATAGATTTCACATCTGCCCTTTCTCCTAAAATAAGTCTAAGGGCACCTAAAATAATAGATTTACCCGCACCGGTTTCACCGGTTATTACTTGTAAACCATTGTGTAATGATACATCTAACGTATCAATAAGGGCAAAATTTTTAATGTAAATTCTCGAAAGCATTGATGTAGCAGTTACTTTAGGTAATGCAAATATAGAACTTTAAAATTCAGAATTCAAGACTGAAAAAATCCGAGTTTTATTGTTTCCACTGACTCCAATATTTGTCTGTATTTTTAGGATTCATGAAGATCAGTAATTGTTTCAGATCACCCAATACAATTCCTCCATTATTTCCTGAATTGAATATATTAAAAATCTCATCCGCCTTATTCGTTAGAAAAAGATCTAAGTAATAATTCTGAGTGAAATTACTTTCATAGGTTTTCAACTGTAACAAACCATCAAAAATAACTTTCTTTGCCTGTGTCTGATCCTGATTGAATAGATTATCTAAACCAGCTCTGTGATAAGAATAAAATAAAGATCTTAGCTGTGTCATATTGGGACTCATAATTTCTTTGATCAGCTGAGAACGGTTTCTGGGCTCATTAATTTGCTTCCATCCCTCATAAGTATTCTGAGATTCTCCGTTTTGAGCAATTTGCTGTGCTTTTTGAAACCACGGTGTTCCGCCCGAAGACTGGAAACTATCCGCATCGTAGCCCAAAATTGTATAGACATAAAAACTAATGACATCAATTAAATTTTTACCTGAAAACTGTCTTTCATTAAAAATAAGATTCTCATTTTCAATATATTCAAAAGAAAACCTTTGATCATTAAGATTTACTAATGGAGATTCATAATTTGTATTATAAACCGGACGTACTGCCTGAACAACAATATTTCCTTTGTATTTGTTATTACCGGGACTTTCTGTCAGAACAATAGCAAAATTACATTTTATCTTTTCAAAATTCTGAAGCTTTTTACCTGTCCAGCTTGTATTATTAATGAAATCTCTAAGACTTTTTTCCAAAGATTTATAAATCTGCTGGTTACTTCCTCCCAATGATTGAGCGTTTACCTGAACGGTAGCCAGCAACTCCTGAGAAAAGCTAAAATTAAATATGAAAAGTAGTAAAAATAAACTTATGTATTTTTTCATTATCTATTAAAAATTGAGAACGGAAATTTATTAAAATTATTTTAAAATCTGAGACTCAACAAAATTAAGAATGTCTTTTGCAACATCATCCTTAGATTTTAGCTCAAATTCTTTTTTCTCCGTCTTGGTGAATATTTTTATTTTATTGGTATCATTCTTAAATCCTGCGCCTTCGTCACGAAGAGAATTTAAAACAATCATATCAAGATTTTTCTTTTCCAGTTTTCCTTTGGCATTTTCTTCTTCATTCTGAGTTTCCAAGGCAAAACCTACCAAAAACTGATGGGTTTTCTTTTCACCCATTGTTCTGAGGATATCCGGATTTTTAATTAATTCAATGGTTAAGCTTTCGTCATTTTTTTTGATTTTTTCCTTAGCCACTTCCTTTGGAGCATAGTCTGCAACGGCTGCACTTGCAATTCCAATATCAATTTTATCATAAAACTCGAACACTTTCGCCACCATTTCTTTTGCAGAAGTCACTTTATGTAGATAAACATTTTTATCATCTATCACCTGAGAAGTCGGCCCCGAGATCAAAATAACTTTTGCTCCTCTTTTTGAAGCTTCCTCAGCCAGAGAAAATCCCATCTTACCCGAAGAATGATTTCCTATAAACCTTACAGGATCAATGGCTTCATAAGTGGGTCCGGCAGTAATTAAAACCGTTTTTCCTTCTAAAGTTTTTTTATGATTTGAATTAAAAAATTCTTCAACAGCTTTAGCAATTGTTTCCGGTTCCGCCATTCTTCCCTGCCCGATTAATCCGCTCGCAAGCTCACCCTCTTCTGCAGGAATGATAAAATGTCCGAAATCTTCAGCCAATTCTAAATTCTGCGTTGTGGAAGGATGCGCATACATATCCAAATCCATTGCAGGAGCTATAAAAACGGGGCATTTCGCTGACATATAGGTTGCAATAACCAAATTATCACACATTCCGTGCGTCATTTTTGCCAACGTGTTTGCTGTGCAGGGAGCAACGATCATTACATCTGCCCACAATGCCATTTCCACATGACTGTTCCATGTTCCGTTTTCATTATAAAAATCTGTATAAACAGGTTTTTTGGACAGCGTAGACAAACTCAGCTTCGTTACAAAATGCTCAGCATCAGGAGTCATAATCACCTGAACTTCTGCACTTTTCTTTATCAATTCTCTTATCAGAAAATGAATTTTATAGGCTGCAATTCCTCCAGAAACGGCAATAAGAATCTTCTTCCCGGAAACACTCATGTAGTTTTAATTTTAAAACACTAAAATACTTATTTTTTCTCACAAACCATTTAAACAACAAAGGTCATAAAAGAAATAGTTCCTTTATGACCTTCATCTATTAAAAACCAAACGGTTCTTATTTTCTTTCTTCAGTTTTTCTGAAGTAGATATCTTCGTTTAACCATTCTTCAATAGCGATAGAAGTTGGTTTTGGAAGTTTTTCGTAATGTTTAGAGATTTCAATTTGCTCTCTGTTTTCGAAAACTTCTTCCAATGTAGAGTTGTGAACAGCAAATTCATCTAATTTGTTATGCAATTCCGTACGGATTTCTGCATTGATCTGCTCTGCTCTCTTTCCCATGATAACAATAGCTTCATAGATTGAACCTACTTTATCTTCAATCTTGTCTTTATCGTAAGTAATAGTATTTACTTCTGCTTTTGTATCTTTTACACTCATTTTGAGAAAATTAATTTATTTATAAGATGGCAAATTTACGAATTATCTTTGGATTTTGAAAGTCGCTGCCGGTGGAGGTGTTTGAAGCTTCGCACTATCCCTCTGAATCTGCATTGCTTTCTTCTCAGCATCAACCTGATTTTTAATCTGCTCCTCAGTTTTATTCTTTTCTGCTACCTTTTCAGCTTCTTTTTTCTGTCTTGCCGTTAATGTTGCAATTCTAGCTTCAGTTTCTTTTTTTACAACTGCAAAATCTTTCTTTTCTTTCTCTAATTTTTCTCTAAGATCCAATGCAGTTTTAGAATATTCTGTATTCGGAAGATCTTTTTCAACCTGTCTTGTAAAAGATAATGCGCTTTCAATACGTTCATCTTTTAGATCATAAATAGATTTTTGGGCCAAAGAATAACGAGCTTTCATGATATAATCATAAATTTTCGGACGAAGCTTTGTACTTGGGAAATCTTCCAATACGTTTTCTAAAGCCGTATTTGCAGCTTTGTAATCACCCATATTAAAGTACTGTCTTGCATTTTCGTAAGATTTGAATTCTAACTTGTAAGACAACTCATCAATAAGGGTACTGATATTTTTAGATCTTTCAGAGGTTGGATAATTATTTAAGAATTCCTGTAACTCATTAATTGCCAATTCTGTACTAGACTGATCCAAATTATAATCCATTGAACCTTCATAGTAACATAAAGCAGACATATACGCTGCCTCTTCTGCTCTTGGATCCTTTGGAAAACTTACTGCAAAGTTTTTGAACTGATGCCCAGCCAATTTATAATTTTTATCGTAATAGTTTGCATACGCCGTATTGAAACCCACATTAGGGAAATCATCCGTACCTGCAACCAAATTAGCCAATCTGTCATAAAGAGCCAATGAATTTTTCCACTTCTTTTTTGCAAAGTTCTCATTTGCAACCTTTAAGATGTAGTTTTTATCAGCACTTTTCATCGCTTTATCTTGCTGACTCACACATGAAGATACCACAGCTACAGCAAAAAGACCTAAAATATATTTTTTCATATAAAAAATTCAACAGTTTTCGGATTATATGACCGATCTATTAATTTGCAAAAATATAACTTTTTTGTCAATAGATTTTTTTTTATGAATATTTAACGTAATTTTAGTCTGCAGCGTATCCCAAAATTGCAAAAACACTCATCAAAAGATTCATTCTCACCTTCTTTTCGGCTTCTTTGGCGTAAGCTTCTTCATTTTTACTCGGAACATAGAGTTCATAAAAGTTTTTATTGCGAATTACAAACAATGTAGAACCAATAATTGTGGTAAGAACATCTTCAGGTTTTGGCGTAAATGTGAAAACTCCTGACGTAACTCCTTTTTTTATGACTTCATCCAGTTTTTTTACAAATAATTGATAAAAATCGAGAAGCTCGTCTTTTAAATTTTCTGTATGTCGAAGTTCCTGCGTAACAAATCCGTGGAAATAATTATATTTAAATAATTGAGAGACAATATATTTAATAATCTCCTTCATTTGCATTTCCGGTTTGCCATCTTTGATTGTGTCTGCAAATTCCGAAAAATTTTCCCTCGTCTTTAGAACTCTGTATTGATAGAGATAAGACATCATTTTCTCCTTAGAACCGAAATAATAAGAGATCATTGCGACATTAATACCGGCTTTGGAACAGATATCCCTCACCGACGTTCCTTCATATCCTTTTTTCGCAATCAGCTCTTCGGCGATGTCTAAAATATGGATTTGTTTTTCTGTAAATTTTTTCTTCATGGAGTGTTGTTTGAGTAAAGTTAAGAAATTTTTAACATATTTATAAACGTTCGTTTAAGAATTTTCTATTAATTCTAAATAGTTAGTATTTTTGCTCATGGATTTTTTTGATTTTCATCATCATAAGAAAAATATAACGTACGGAATTTATAATTTAGACTTAAATAATATTCCGCCCTATTCCTTGTATTCTATTGGAATCCACCCTCAGGATATTCAAATAGAATACATTGATAATCAAACCGATTGGTTACAATCAAACATCAATGTAAACTGCTTTGCGATTGGAGAATGCGGATTGGATTCTTTTGTTGAAATTGATCAAAAAATTCAGGAAAACGTTTTTTTAAGGCAAATAAAAATTTCCAATGAAGTAAAAAAGCCTTTAATTATTCATTGTGTAAGAAAATTTTACGAAGTGATTTCCTTCAAAAATAAGGCAGAACAAGCGATGATCATTCATGGTTTTAATAAAAAACAAAGCATTGCCGAAGACCTGCTCAAAAATAATTTTTATCTGAGTTTTGGAAAAGCGGTTTTGTATAATTTATCTTTGCAAAATATTCTGAAAATTACCCCTTTAGATAAAATCTTTTTAGAAACTGATAATGAAGATTTTAACATCGAAGATTTATATCAAAAAACCTCGGAAATCAAGGGGATTTCTTTAGAAAAACTGAACGAACAAATTTTAGAAAATTTAGAGACAATAAAAAATGGATAAAAACTGGTTGGAGAGAACGGAACTTCTCATCAAAGAAGATGGTTTGGAAAGATTGAATAAAGCAACTGTTTTGGTTGTCGGACTAGGCGGAGTTGGTTCTTTTGCGGCAGAATTTCTCGCAAGAGCCGGAGTCGGAACCATGACAATCGTAGATGGTGACACGGTAGATATAACAAACATTAACAGACAGTTACCCGCTTTACATTCTACAATTGGAAAACATAAAGTAGAGGTTGTTGCAGAAAGGCTTTTAGATATTAATCCTCAACTTAATTTAACCAAAATCAATGAGTTTCTAAATCCGGAAAGAATGGACGAAGTCCTGGACTCTGCAAAATTCGATTATGTTTTAGATTGTATCGACAGTATAACGCCAAAAGTTTATTTAATCATCGCGGCAAAAAGAAGAAAAATAAAGATCGTAAGCTCAATGGGAGCCGGAGGAAAGATCGATCCTAGCAAGGTAATAGTAAGAGACATCAGCAAAACCGAGCATTGCCATCTTGCAAGACAAGTAAGAAAAAGATTAAAAAAAGAGAAAATTGATAAGGGTGTTCGTTGCGTTTTTGCTAACGATATCCAAGATGAAGAAAGCCTGAAAATGACAGACGGAAGCAATTATAAAAGATCTTTTTACGGAACGATAAGTTATATGCCTGCAATTTTTGGCTTGTATACTGCTTCGGAAGTTATTAATCATTTATTGAAAAAAGATTAATTTAATTCATAATAAAGATGCTTCGACTCCGCTCAGCATGACATTTCTAATACTCGCTGTTTTCCACAGTATATTTTTAGCGCTGTCATGCTGAGCGGAGTCGAAGCATCTCAAACAAACAAAATATACCTTATATTTACACTCTGTAAATGACAAATTTCAAATATCCCAGAGCCGAAAAACTCAAAAAAAACAATGAGATCACTTTACTTTTTGAAAAAGGTAAATGGAGAACGTGCGGAAATTTGAGAATTATTATCCTAAAAGATAAACCTGCTTTACCTGTAGAAACTTTAAAATTCGGAGTTTCTGTTTCTAAACGATATTTCAAAAAAGCAGTTCACAGAAACCGCATAAAGAGATTATTACGAGAATGTTACCGCTTGAATAAAGATCTTTTCAGAGAAGCTTTCGGTGAAAAAACAATTGCGATGATGTTTTGGGTTTCTCCAGAAATGCCTGCTAAATTTCAGGATGTAGAAGCGCAGTTTATTAAACTTTGTCAATCTAATCAACCTCAGAAAAAATCTTAACTTTTCTATTTTTCAAGAATAAATAAAGCGTGAAGATTTGTGAAAATCTGTTGTTATAATTATTTATTTTTCTACAACAGATTTGCACAGATGATTGTGTGCTACTTTCTTGTGCTTAAATATGATTCGCTGAGAATTAAAAATTCATTAAAATCTTTGCATTCTTTTTGTAACTTTATGGGAAACAATTAATCTGAAAATTAAAATGTTAGATCATGTTCCCTACTTACCTTATGTCCTGAGTGCGTTTATCGGCATCGGACTAGCTGCCGCGACCGGCTTTAGAGTTTTTCTACCCATGTTTGCGGTAAGTTTAGCTTCTTATCTTCACTGGATCCCAACAAATGAGAGTTTTGAGTGGCTTTCCGGCCTACCAACGCTTATCACAACCGGAATTGCTACGATAGCTGAGATCCTCGCTTATTATATTCCCATTATTGATCATTTATTAGACACAATATCTGTTCCAATGGCGACTGTAGCCGGATCTGTTTTGTTTGCGAGTCAGTTTGCAGATTTGGGGACATTTCCACAATGGGCATTGGCTTTAATAGCGGGCGGTGGAACGGCAGCAACTATAAGTTCAGGCTTTGCAGGACTCCGGGCTGCTTCTACAGCAACAACGGGCGGACTCGGAAATTCAGTTGTTGGAACCACAGAAACGGCCGGAGCAGGAATTATGACTGTTTTAGCAATGGCGATGCCGATTTTAGCAGGGATCTGCGCGATTATTTTGGTAGTTCTCGTATTTGTTTACGGACGAAAAGCATGGCGGAAATTGAAAAGTAAAAAGAATGTCATCAATAATACATAAAACAAAAATGCTGAATCTCTTAGACTCAGCATTTTTTATATTTTTTTATTTTTAAATCTTAGTTTTTACCTCGAACATCCTTTATTTCCTGAATTTTTCCTTCGAAATAATCTTTCTTTTCAGGGTGTTTCGTAATCAATATATTGAAAGCTTTGATTGCTTTTGTGTACAATTTCTGTTCGAAATATAACGTAGCCAAAGTTTCTGTCATTAAGTGTGAAATATCATCCGTTTTTTCTTTAACAACGAAATTAACTTCATCTTTTAACTGAGATATTTTAGGATTATTTTCTATGAAAGATTCAATAACCTTATTTTTAATTTCAGTTTTTATTTTATCGATTGGTTCCGCTTCTTCTACTTGCTGAATCTGTTCTACCGTTTCTTCTGCTTCATCAGACGGCCTGTCGATTTTCAGCCAGCTTTGCCACGTATTGATAAATCCGGGAACATTGCTGTCTATTGGATTTGCGCTTACCGTTTCAGCAGGAGTTTCTGTAGCTTCTTCTTTTTCTTTTTGCTGTTCTTCTTTAGCTTTATTTGCATCAACCGCCCAGCTTGAAATAATATCTGAATTAAAGAAAGAAACATTCAATGCCGGAGCTTCTTCCTCTTCCTCATCTTCTTCTTCAGTTTCTGGTTCTTCAATTTTTTCTTCGATAACAGGTTCTTCGATAGTTTCGATTTCCTCTGAATCTTCTTTTGGAAGTTCTGTTTCTTCTACTACTTGTGAAATAATCTCTTGATCTTTTGGAGCTTCTTCTTTTACCTCTTCAACTTTCGGCTGAGGAGTTTCTGTTGATTTATTGATTAAAGAATCCGGAACGTGAGATTCGAACCTCATTGGTTTCCAAGCAGATTTCACTTCCTGTACCTCTTCTGTGACAATTTTATCTTCCGGAATTTCTTCGTTTACGGTTTCTTCAACTGTTTCGACCTCTTCAGGCTTATTTTCAACTAATTCAGGTTGGCCTTCCTCAATTTTTTCTTCAACATTCTCTTTTACAGGTTCTTCAACATTGAAATTTTGAGTTTCGGAAAAACTTATTTCATGTCCTGAAATTTCAGGTTCAGTTTCTTTTTGTTCAGAAGAAACTTTTACCGTTTTCATTTTTTTCTCAACCTCTTCAATCAAGCGTCTCATTTCATCTTCATGTTTGTTGATGCTTGGCTGAGGGATTTCTTCGCTTACCGTTTCTTCAATAATATTGGATTGAATTTTAACATCAGGAAGGAAAGAATCTGTTCCGTGGAAACTTAATTCGGCATCATTATTTACCTTTTCTGTTTCACTTTCTGAAGTAATTTCTTCTTCATTGATGATTTCTTCGGGAGTAAATGCTATTTTAGCTTCAGTTTGAGTAAACTCTTCATTTTCAGCAGAAACAATTTCATTTTCTTTAACTGAATTATCATTTTCAGTTAAAGAAGGTTCTATTTCATGGAAACTTATATTAGATTCATCATCAATTTTTTCTTCCTCTAATTCTGAGTCAACTTTTTCTTCATTAATGATCGTTTCCGGAGTGAATTCCGAAATTTCTTCAACTTTATTAAATTTCTCATTTTCAACAGAAACCGCATTGTTTTCTTCAACTAAATCATCTTCTTTAGTCTCATTTTCGGTTAAAGAAGGTTCAATTTCATAGAAGCTTACATCAGATTCATTATCAATCTTTTCTTTCTGTGCTTCTGAATCAATATTTTCTTCATTAATAATCGTTTCAGGAGTAAATTCTGCTATTTCTTCAACAGGATTTTCTTGCTGAACTTCCTCAGAAATTGGTTCTTCCTGAATATTTTCAACTTCATTTATTACCTCTTCTACTTCTTTCTTTTCAGCTTTTTGAGTAACAATAGATCCGGATTCTAAGGTAGATTCCAAATCAATTGTTTCTAAAGTATCGTCCTCAAGGAAGTTTTCTTCACCTTCAAATAAGATACGGTTTCTTTCACCGTTTACGTGAAGATGCTTAATTTCCGGTATGGTTTGAGCCTGAAGAAGGAAAGCTTCTTCGTGCTTTTTATCTTCAATGATCTGCTGCTCCTTTTCCTCTCTTTTAATAGGGAAACTGCTGCTTTTATAAATATATTTGAAAGTATTTACAGAAATCAAAGGCTTTTGCTCTTCAATAATTTCCGGTTTTGGCTTTTGCTTAATTTTACCGTTGATCAACTGATAAAGAATTTTCTTATCCGTTGTATAAGCAGCCGTTGTAGAAAGCTCTTTCTGATAATTTTCTTTATCATAAAGATGAATCCCATACAGATGCAAAGCTCTGATATTTTGAATGTAAGGAAAAGAACTGATTTCCTCTTTCAAAAGATTAAGATCTTCTGACTGTATATTTTTGGGGTTCCTTAATAATTCTAAAACTCTTGGATTCATTTTACCAATTCGCTACAATATCGTTAAATATCTTGTTAATGATTCTATCTGTTGCAATCTTCACCTGTGAGGCTTCTATATCTGATTGTGATAAGTTACTGTTGAAAACCGCTTCATCAGAATATGTTCTGTCGAAACTCGAGTCCGGATGGATCTTGTTTTCGTAATGTACTTTCACTGTGATTGTTAATTTATTTTGAGAATCCTGAACAATTCCGCCCGTCGTTTGATTGGTGGTTGAATTTGAACCAATCGTAGTCGGTGTTATAGAATAGTCTGAGATTTCTCCTTCGATCAAAATATCCGGATTTTCTTTGGTTCCCTTTAACGTCGTTCTTTGTAAAAATCTGTTTTGAATATCCGTTGAAAACTGCTGTGACAAGGCAGGATTCACCAATGCTGCATTATTTGGAAATTCATTGATCTGTACCGTTTTTTCGTCCGTTAAAGATGAACCTGTAAAAGAATAACACTGTTGAAACAATGTAAGAATTACAAATCCAAATATAATTTTCATTTTACCTATCATAAACCCTGCTTTTGATTTTGCGTTTCTAAAATATCTTTAAAGCTGACATATTTAATACAAATTCCGATGGGTATCGTAAATATTATCCCGATTCCGCACGCTATGATCCCTAATTCTGAAATTACTCCAACAACAAGGCTGAAAATCAATATCATAAAAAAGTTTTTCTTAGCAATCTTCCAAGAAAGTGAATACGCTTTTCTTACGCTTTGAACTCTGTAAATCGAAATTAACGGCTGTACAAAGTAAAACGAAATTGCAAATGCAAATATCAGCAATATAAAAAGGATCATCCAAACTCCCATTCCGCCTGCAAATAATGCAGTCCCTACATCGCCTGTACCATCACCATATTTTGCCGCCATAATCATTGGAACCATAGACACTTGAATAGGAATCATCAATATGAAAATTGCTACAAAAAGCAATATCATAAATTTGAAATACACCCAAAAATCTGTAAAATCAAAAATATCACCAGCCTGAACTTTTTCTCCTGCGTCTACTTTTCTGCAAATTTTATAGAAATTTCCTAATGCCAATAATCCGCAAAAAGGAATTATGCTCATTACGATTGCAAGAATTGTGGCAACTATAAATCCGCCAATATCTTTTTTGAAAAGTTCAAATCCGTCCGAGACGTATTTTCCGATGTTAAAATTGTATCCTCTGTTAATAATTAAGTCAAAATTCATGGTTAGCTTAGTCTTCTAGGTTATATTGTTTTATTTTTCTGTATAAAGTTCTTTGTGAAATCCCCAACTCATCGGCCGCTTTGTTCCTGCGTCCTTTATGCTTCTCCAATGCCTTGATAATCAAATCTTTTTCATTATTTTGAAGAGACAGAGATTCAGGCTTATTTTCCTCAATTTCAATATCTTCAAAGTCTTCATAACTGTTGTCTGAATCTGAATTCGAAATGATTGTTGGTGTCTGAACAGCCGGGTTATTATTAATATTATTTTCAAAATACAATAAAGAGCTTGCGGGAGCTGCCTGTTGAGTTTCAGGAGTATAAATTCTGCTGATGAGATTTTTTTCCTGGTTGCTCAGATCTGCAGTTCCTCTGTTCTTTATCAGTTCCGAAGTTAAGGATTTTAAATCATTAATATCGTTACGCATATCGAAGAGAATTTTATACATAATTTCTCTTTCACTTCCGAAATCATTCTGTTTCTGTGTATTAGGAGCATTTACCACCATTGGCAAATGGGTCTCCATTGGGATATATTCTGTTAATTTTTCTACCGTTACGCTTCTGTCACGCTCTACCACGGTCATTTGCTCAACAAGATTTCTCAGTTGACGAATATTTCCGGGAAAAGTATAATTTTCGATATAATGAACGGCGTTAGGCTCCAATTCCAATTCCGGCATTCTGTATTTTTCGGCAAAATCTATAGCGAACTTTCTGAATAACAAATGAATATCACCTTTTCTTTCTCTCAAAGGCGGCATATCGATCTGCACGGTATTTAAACGGTAAAATAAATCTTCACGGAATCTTCCGTCATGAATTGCCTTCATCATATTGACGTTGGTAGCAGCAACAATTCTTACGTTCGTTTTTTGAACCTGTGAAGAACCCACTTTCATGAATTCACCGCTTTCTAGTACTCTTAAAAGACGAACCTGCGTCTGCAAAGGAAGCTCCCCAACCTCATCCAAGAAAATTGTTCCGCCGTCTGCCACTTCAAAATAACCTTTTCTTGTACCTGTTGCCCCTGTAAAAGCGCCTTTTTCGTGTCCGAATAATTCGGAATCAATGGTTCCTTCTGGGATTGCACCACAGTTAACGACAATATATGGTTGATGTTTTCTTTTGGATTCTGAATGAATGATTTTCGGGATAAATTCTTTCCCAACTCCACTTTCACCGATTACCAGCACGGAAATATCCGTTGGTGCTACCTGAATAGATTTTTCTAAGGCACGGTTTAAAGCCGGAAAATTTCCGATAATTCCGAAGCGGTTCTTTATATTTTGTAACTCGTTACTCATAAGTAAATTTTTGATTATTGATTTAATTTTTTGCTTACAGAACTTAAATTATCTTCTGCAAACTTTGTTGATTTTTTAAAACGATTAGATAAACTTTTAAAGCTTATTTTCATCACGATTAGTAATTCTAACTTATTAAATCCAAGTAATCTTTGTTTCTGACTTTTGAAACCTTAGTTGTAAAATATATGTTTTCGACAAAATCATAATCTTTGATTTGTCGTTCAAAATTTTCTAAATTTTTATTATGTTTGTTCTTTTGAGAATAATTTAATTCAAAATCATTATAAAAGTTATGATGCTGAATTTGGAAAATATTTTCGCCAATTGCATCAACGGCTTTTTGTTTTTTACTTAAAACGCAATAATCAGTTCTTTTTTTCTTAACTAAAAACTCCAGCGACTGGTCACAATCTTGGGTTCCTAAAAACTTACTGTAAACTTCCCAAAGTCTTTTACAGTCATCGCTTTCAACGGTTCCGTTTCTGACATGGGCTGAAATATTATTGCAAATGATTACCAATAAAACACTGAGGCAATATTTTTGAAATTTTTCCATTGTCTGTTTATTATTGATAATTATTATTCTTGAATATATATTTTCTCTTTGGAGAACAATTTAGTTCAGTGTATGTTCTATTTTTCTCCCTAAAAGTGTGCCCTGTGTGTTATCATAAACGAAAACATCCACAATATCACCCAATTTTTGCCCTTCAAGCATATCAAATACGCAAACGGCATTTTGAGAGTTTCTACCTTTCCACTGATTTTCATTTTTTCTTGAAACACCTTCGATCAAAATACGGTGAACACGTCCAACGTATCCTTCCATTCTTTGTCTGGACAATTCTCTCTGTAAATCAATAACTTCTGCTAAACGTCTCTGCTTAACATCCGCCGGAACATCGTCTTCCATTTTCTTGTGAGCAGGCGTTCCCGGTCTTTCCGAATAGGAGAACATATAACCATAGTCATATTCCACCTCTTTCATTAAACTTAAAGTATCTTGATGATCTTCTTCTGTTTCGCCGCAAAAACCAATGATCATATCCTGAGAAAAAGAAATATCCGGAACGATTTCTTTAGCTTTTTTAATTAAATCTAAATATTCTTCGCGGGTATGCTGTCTGTTCATCGCTTCCAACATTCTGTTGCTTCCACTTTGAACAGGAAGGTGAACATATTTACAGATATTTTCGTGCTTAGCCATAACTCTGAACACATCCAAGCTCATATCCTGAGGATTCGACGTTGAGAATCTGATTCTCATTTGAGGAACTGCTTTAGCTACAAGATCAAGCAAATTAGCAAAATCAACTGCTGTAGCCTTCTGCATTTCAGAAGCTTTGGCGAAATCTTTTTTAGGACCGCCTCCGTACCAAAGATATGAGTCTACGTTTTGTCCGAGAAGAGTAATTTCTTTATAACCGTTATTCCAAAGCTCTTTACATTCTTCAAGAATTGAGTGCGGATCACGGCTTCTTTCTCTACCTCTTGTAAACGGAACTACACAGAATGTACACATATTATCACAACCTCTCGTAATAGTGACGAAAGCTGTAACTCCATTTCCGCCCAAACGAACAGGATTGATATCTGCATACGTTTCTTCTTTTGAAAGAATTACATTAATAGCATCTCTTCCGTCTTCGGTTTCTTTTAAAAGGTTGGGTAAGTCTCTGTAAGCATCGGGTCCAACCACAAGATCAACCAATTGTTCTTCTTCCAAAAATTTAGTTTTTAATCTCTCCGCCATGCAGCCCAAAACACCGACCGTCATGTTTGGTTTTTCTTTTTTCAGCTTTTTGAACTGAGCAAGACGCATTCTCACCGTCTGCTCGGCTTTTTCACGAATAGAACATGTGTTTAAAAGGATAAGATCCGCTTCTTCTACTTTAAGAGTGGTATTGTAACCCTGATCATTAAGAATAGAAGCAACGATCTCAGAATCAGAGAAATTCATCTGACAACCATAGCTTTCTAAAAATAATTTTTTAGAATTTCCATCTCTTTCAGCAATCGCAAAAGCTTCTCCCTGCTTGGTTTCGTCTATATATTTTTCCTGCACTTTTGTAGAAATTAAATTTTAGAAATTGGGTTTTAAATCAATGCTAAAAATAGTTTAGTTTGCAAAGATACAAAATATTGTGCCAGAATGGCAGGGTTATCTGCTTCTAAAATTTTGATTGCTAGACTTCCCTTTCATCCTATCTTTTTTATATTCTAAATTATATTTATATCGTATTTGTTTGAGCTTATTTTCACACTACAAATCTGTTGAAATAGATGACAGATTCATTTTTATTTTAACCTGTGAAATGATTGGTTGGCCATTACAAGATGCCGGGATCCAGTTTTTTTTGATTCTTCTCACCACATATTTCATGTCATCAAAGAAGACTTCACTGTTGGTAACTTTGGGAGATCCTTCAATTTTTATCACTTTTCCTGTTTGATCGATCGTTAATATAAAATTGAAATCACCGTTTAAGACATAAAAATCAGAATTAAGATAATCAAACATATATTTTCTTAATGTTTCTTTATAAACCAATACTCCGCCCTCAAAACCTGCGGCTTTAAAATCATTACAGTTTTTTGCCGCAATTTGTAATAACGGTTCTTTTATATCTATTTTTAAAAGATTCTTATTGCTTTCCGAAGTAAAAGTATCATCTCTTTCTTCAACATCTTGTTGTGCAAAAGTAAAATTTGCCACCAAAAGCCCGATCAACAATGCTAAAGTTTTCATGAATTAATTTTTATTGAAGCAAAATTACATCAAAAAAAAGCTTCACACAAAAGTGTAAAGCCTGATTGAAATATTTAATTAAATTTTAATGTAAAAATTATGAAACTATCGCTTGATCTTGAGCTTTACTTCCTGTTTCCTTTAACATTAATGAAATAAGAATTGCTAAAACAATCCCCGAAATCCAAAATAAAATCGAATGTTGAAAATGCAGATCTCCCGAAGAAATATCTAAACTTTTCCCGAACCATCTGCTGAAAATAGGGCTCAATAAAGTGGTAACTCCAAAAGTGATAAAGTTAATAGCTCCTGTTGCGCTTCCTTTTACATAATCAGGATTAGCTTCTTTAATAACAGAATAAGGAATCATTGCTGCTCCGGAACCTAGTCCAAGAATGAACATGCTAATTTTTGCAGGATATAAATCCGGTAGATAAATTAATTGTAATAAACTGATGATCATTAAAATAGCACCAGCAATCAAAACAGGTTTTCTACGACCAATTTTATCTGTAATAAATCCTAAAAGAGGACATCCGAAAACCCATCCAAAGGCGACCATCGCACTTGTAATTGCTGCTTCATGAAAAACAAACTGTTTGTCTTTCTGGAAAAAAGCAACCGCCCAAGTCATTGCAAATATCGTTGTCGGAGCAAATAATAACCCGGAAACAATTCCACAAAGCCAAGATTGAGGATTTTTAAAAACAATTTTATAGGGTTCCAAGTAACCAATATGCTGGTTTTTAGCTTTCTCAGAAGCTTTCGCTTTATTTTCATTAGGAATTACAAAAAATAGCCCAAAAGCTGTAATAATGGTTGCGATCCCTGACCAAAGCCAGAAAGTATCGATATTAACTCCTTTTTCAACCCAAGGTCCCACTACAAATTGTCCGGCTGTTCCGCCCAACATTCCTATACACTGCGTAAAACCGATGGCTGTAGCCAAAGATTTCGAAGAAAACCCTTTACTCGCCAAGTAAACACAGCCCGGAAAAGCAAAAGCACAGCCCGCGCCCTGCAATAATCTTCCCGTAACTCCTGTAACCTGACTTGAAATTAAAAATAATAAACAGCCAATTCCCAAGATCAAAGTGCCGACAAAAAGAGATTTTTTCCCACCGAATTTATCTAAAGCAATCCCGGCAATCAAACTGCAGGTTGAATAGGTGTAATAATAGGTTCCGACCATGCTGATCAATTTCAGTTCGGTTGTATTAAAATTATTAACCAATTGAGGAATCATCACCGCAGGAGCAGATCTGATCACGTAATCTAAAAAGTAAAAGATTAGTCCAAATGCCCACGCAATGATGTAGAATTTCTTTAAAGAACTATCCATTATAACAATCCTTTAATATGTTTATAGTTACTTTTTACAGTGTCTAAAGCTTCTTCCATTTTACCGCCAAGCATCAGCTGAGCCATAGATTTTGTCATTCCTACAACCTGATCAAATTCAATCTTTGGAGGTAATGCCAGCGCATTTGGATTGGTGAAAATATTTAAAAGGTAAGGGCCATTGTAATTTAAACATTCATTAATAGCCGCTTCAACTTCTTCCGGTTTGTGAACGTTTTTGCCTGGATATCCCATTGCCTGAGCTATCATTGCAAAATCAGGGTTGATCATATCGGTCTCATTATCGGGCATTCCGCCGACTTCCATTTCCAGTTTTACCATTCCTAGTGTTCTGTTATTAAAAACAATCAATTTTATGGGAAGTTTATACTGAAAAATAGTCGCCATATCTCCTAATAACATGGATAATCCACCGTCACCACACATCGCGATAACCTGTCTGTCGGGATGAGCTAATGACGCTCCGATAGCCATCGGCATTGCATTCGCCATAGAACCATGATTGAAAGAACCCAACATCTTACGCTCTCCAGTTCCCGTAATAAATCTTGCGCCCCAAACACAACACATCCCTGTATCTACAGTAAAGATGGCATCTCTTTTAGCTAATTTATCTAAAGTATGTGCTACAAATTCCGGCTGGATAGAATCTTCTTTTCCGGAATCTTTTACATACGTCAATTGTTCTTCTTTTACTTTTTCGTAAAATTCCAACTGTTGATTAAGGAAATGTACGTCTGTTTTTTCTTTTAATAAAGGTAATAATGCTTTGATGGTTTCTTTAACATCGCCCGTCAAACCCAATTCCAACTTGGCTCTTCTGCCCAATCTTTCAGGACTTTCATCAATTTGTACAATCTTATTTTTAACAGGCATGAATTTCTGATAAGGGAAATCTGTTCCCAAAAGAATTAGTAAATCAGCTTCATGCATCGCGTGATACGCGGAAGGAAGTCCCAGAAGTCCGGTTAACCCAACTTCATTAGGATTATTTGGCTGAATCGCCATTTTTCCGCGGAAAGAATATCCTACAGGAGCTTTTAAATATTTTGATAATTCTACCACCTCAGCATTGGATTTTTCAGCTCCGATACCGCAGTAGATGGTTACTTTTTCGCTTTCGTTAATTAAATTCGCCAATTGGTTCAATTCCTCATCAGACGGGCGAATAACAGGATTTGTTTTAAATATTTTATTGGAAGTCGTAGCTTCTTCAGCATCCAATTCTGAAACATCTCCCGGAAGACCAATCACAGCAACTCCTTTCTTTGAAATAGCATGCTGGATCGCTGTTTGAACAGTTCTCTGAACCTGCTCCGGTCTTGTGATCAATTGATTGTAATAACTGCAATCATCAAATAATTTTGTGGTATTTGTTTCCTGGAAATAATCCATTCCCATTTCTTCGGTCGGAATCGTTGAAGCGATAACCAACATCGGAACGTGAGAACGATGCGCTTCGTAAACTCCATTGATCAAATGAACATGTCCCGGTCCGCAACTTCCTGCACAAACCGCAAAACCATCAAGTTCTGCTTCCGCTGCTGCAGCATAGGCTCCCACTTCTTCATGCCTTACATGAATCCATTCGATGCTGCTTTTTTTCACGGCAATATTTAAATGATTAAGGCTATCGCCTGTTACTGCATAAATTCTTTTCACATTTGCATTTTCGAGCATTTCAACAATTTGCTCTGCTATGTTTTTAGCCATAATTATATTTTTTGACGGTTATTTTTCTAATTTGGGAATATAGAATGGTACAGATCAGTTAAGATTATTTTCTTGTTTAAAGATTGATCTCTATCAAATTTATGGAATAATAAATGTTTTAAAGATTCTTAAACCTTAAAATTTACTTAAGACCATAAAAAAACTCCGCAATTTCTTGCGGAGTTACTGTATTTTAATTGATTACTTCGATTTGATTTCTCAATAAATCTTCGAATTCATCTCTTTTTCTGATTAAGTGAGCTTTTCCGTCTAAGAAAAGAACCTCAGCAGGTTTTAGTCTTGAATTAAAGTTTGAGCTCATTTCAAAACCGTAAGCTCCTGCATTATGGAAAGCTAAAATATCACCTTCTCTTACTTCATTCAGTTTTCTGTCCCAAGCGAAAGTATCTGTTTCACAAATATTTCCAACTACGGTATAAATTCTTTCCGCTCCTTTTGGATTAGATAAATTTTCAATCTGATGATAAGAATCGTAGAACATTGGGCGGATCAAATGATTAAATCCAGAATTAACTCCAACAAAAACAGTCGCTGTTGTCTGCTTGATCACATTAGCTTTTACTAAAAGATATCCGCTTTTTCCAACCAAGAATTTTCCTGGCTCAAACCATAATTCGAATTTTTTTCCTGTAGATTTTGAGAACTCAGCGATTACTTTTTCTACTTTTTTACCTAACGTTTTCACATCAGTTTCCTCTTCACTGTCTTGGTAAGGAATTTTAAAACCGCTTCCCATATCCAGATATTTCAGATTCGGGAAATGCTCAGAAAGTTCCAGCATAATATCTAAAGCCTGTAAGAAAACGTCAGGATCTTTGATCTCGCTTCCTGTATGCATGTGAAGACCTTCAACATTCAGATTTGTGCTTTTCATCACTCTTTCGATGTGGCGAACCTGATGAATAGAAATCCCGAATTTACTGTCGATGTGACCCGTTGAGATTTTATAGTTTCCACCTGCAAAAATATGCGGGTTGATTCTTACAAGAATTGGATATGTATTTCCGTATTTGTTACCGAACTGCTCAAGAATAGAGATGTTATCGATATTAATATGTACTCCATGTGTCATTGCTTCCTCGATCTCGGCTAAATCGACACAGTTTGGGGTAAATAATATTTTTTCTTTAGAAAATCCGGCTTTTAAACCTAATTTCACTTCATTAATTGATACACAATCCAAAGAAGCCCCCAAGTTCTTGACATACTTAAGAATGTTGATATTTGTCAACGCCTTCGCTGCATAGAAGAACCTTGTGTGCTTTAAAAAAGAAGATGTAAGCTTTTCGTATTGAATTTTAATCGATTCTGCATCGTAAACGTACACCGGCGTGCCAAACTCATTGGCAATCTTTAATAATTCTTTTGAATTCATAATTTGATTTTAACATAAAAAAAGGCAGATTCTTCGGAAAAAGAGTCTGCCACATTAATTATTTTTATGCAAGACAACTCATTTAAATATTCCAAACCTTAGAGAACTTTACAGTTCCCTTTTTTCCAGTTTTATGTTGTTTAAAATTTTGCATTGCTTTTTTATTCTCTTGCAAAAGTACTATTTATTTTCAGAAAATTAATTTGAAAAGCATTTTCTTCTTAATAAAAATTCTAAAATGTTCTATTATTTCGGCAACGGTAGTGTCTCAAAATCACCGCGAAGCAAGGCCAGTTGCAAGTCGTTATTTAAATCTACCGCTGATAAAGGCAGGTCTATTTTTAATTTAGAAATCATACTCATCGTCTGAATTTGGGTGAAAAGTTCATAAAATCCGTACGAAACAGTTTTCCCGTTTTCTATAATTAAGAATAGTTTTTCTCCTAATTTCCTTCCCTGTCCCAGCCAAAGTTCATTTCTTTTTTTGAAATCTATTTTCTTTTTAAAAATATTAATATCGTTATATTCCTCAAAATTTCCAATAAAATGAACGGCTTTTGTACCTTGAGTAAAGGATTTGAATTTAAGAATCGGCTTCTCTGATTTATTTAATTGATTTTTCTCAACGATATATTTATTATTCCTAAAATAAAGTCCGAAAGGATAAACTTCTCTTTTTTTAATATTTTTTGAATTCAATATCAACTTGGCAATAATATCGGTTCCGGTGAGCTCAAAATTGATTTGTGTAACTTCTAACTGAATTTCTTCCCATCTTTTAGATTTGGAATTAAAAACTTTTTTAGAAAATTTATTAATATCCTGAACATAATCTGAAAAGATGATTTTTCCACTTTCATTTTGAAAATAAACAAAGCCTTTCTCGTTCGGAAGATCTTGCGTTAACTCCTTGATTTTATTGATATAAGTATTTGCATTTGTTTCTTCATGCTGCTCCTGAATGATCTCATTTTTAATATCTTTTGACACCAAAAGTTTGAATAACTCTAATGTAGCTCTTGCATCACCATCTGCTCTGTGATGATTTGTTAACGGAATTCCTAAAGATTTCACCAATTTTCCTAAAGAATAACTTACCTCATCGGGAATCAGTTTTTTAGCTAAAGGAATTGTATCTAAAGTATTGATTTTGAAATCATAACCAAGCCTTGCAAATGATTGGCGAAGCATTCTGTAATCGAAATCAATATTGTGCCCTACCAATGTTGTATTTTGAGTAATTTCTATGACTCTTTTTGCAATTTCATGGAATTTCGGAGCAGTTTTGACCATTTTTGGGGTGATATTGGTCAATTTCTGAACAAAAGGGGTAATATCTCCTTCAGGATTTACAAGAGAAATAAATTGGTCGACAATCTTCTGACCATCATAACGGTAGACAGCAATATCTATAATGCATTCTTTCCTGTAACCTGCACCATTACTTTCTATATCTATTATTGAATACATTATGTCTTGCTATATAGCTAATTTTATGATTAATATTAAATAATTCCTGCCATCAAAACCTGATAAAAATTACTAAACTAAGTACACAACCTATGCCATAATTATAAAATGGTTGTAACCAATCTTTTATCATCCTTTAAATTATTCTTCCAACAACTTATACATCCATATTTTATCGATGAATAAAGGCAGTCCTGCTAAAATAACAAAAATTATATCAAAAAATGTAAATATTGAATTTAAACTGTTTATAATAAAATTGAAACTGCCAAACCAATGAAATAATTTATCTTATCTTTTTCTTCCTCCCAGCCCAAACATACCTAAAATAGCTTTTGCGCCTTCACGCATCAAAGTACTGGTAAAAGTTCTTCCCGCCTGGCTTTTTAAAACCTGTTCAAACATTCCCGGTTCTTCTTTTACAGGTCTCGATTTTTGAGTTGGAGTAGAATTTTGAGCTGCCTGTTCCATTCTGCTCGTCAGCATTTCGTAGGCAGATTCTTTGTTTATATCTTCCTGATATTTAGCGACTAAACTAGAATTATTCACCAACTCTGAAACTTCAGCATCACTTAATACATCCATTCTGGATTCAGGAGAAATTAAATAAGTATGAACCAACGGTGTAGGAATTCCTTTTTCATCTAAAGCAGTAATAAATGCTTCACCAATTCCCAGATTTTGAATTAAATTAGAGGCATTGTAAAACTCCGTTGTCGGATAATTTTCAACCGCTTTTGATATTTCTTTTTTATCTTTTGCCGTAAAACCTCTCAGCGCATGCTGGATTTTTAAACCTAATTGAGAAAGCACACTTTCAGGCACATCGCCCGGAATTTGAGTGATAAAATAAATCCCAACTCCTTTAGAACGAATCAATTTTACCATCGTTTCGATTTGTGAAAGCAATGCTTTTGAAGATTCATCAAACATTAAATGAGCTTCATCAATAAATAAAACCAACTTGGGTTTTCCGCTGTCTCCTTCTTCCGGGAAAGTCATATAAATTTCAGCAAAAAGAGAAAGCATAAACGTAGAGAATAATTGCGGTTTATTCTGAATATCAGCTACTCTTAAAATATTTACAACGCCTTTTCCATCTCTGGTTTCAAGCAGATCATGAACATCAAAACTAAGTTCACCAAAGAAATCTGACGCTCCCTGTTGTTCCAAAGCAACAATTGATCTCAAAATAGCACCCAAAGAAGCAGGAGCAATTGAACCGTAATTAGCAGCTAGCTCTGCCTTGCCTTGTGCATTATCTGTAACGTATTGCAGAACTTTTTTAAGATCATTAAGATCGATCAAAGGCAATCCTTTATCATCAGAATATTTAAAAACAATTGACATGATACTTTGCTGAGTATCATTTAATTCTAAAATTTTACTTAATAAAACAGGACCAAATTCGGTAACGGTAGCTCTCAACTTCACTCCTTTTCCGCCGGAAATTGTCATCAATTCTACCGGAAACGCTTGTGGATTATAGGGAAGCTGTGTTTTAGCATATCTTTCTTCAATAATCGGATTCATTTGCCCGGCTTCTGCAATTCCGGAAAAATCTCCTTTGATATCCAAAACCAAAGACGGAACTCCCGCATGAGAAAGCTGTTCTGCAAAAACCTGCAACGTTTTGGTTTTACCAGTACCTGTCGCTCCCGCAATAAGTCCGTGTCTGTTGATTGTTTTTAAAGGAATGGTTACATTAATTTCTGACACCACTTCACCGTCCAGCATTCCTTTTCCTAGTATAATATGTTCACCTTTTGGGGTATATCTGGGAGTTAATTCTTCAATAAATTTCGCTTTATCTGCCATTTGATCTTTTTTAACTTATAAATATAAAATATTTTATAAAATATTTGATCATCCAAGATAATATTCATGATTAAGTTCACTTTCGAATTTCTATAATTTTTACTTAAATTAGTCTTGCTGATAACGAAAATCCGAGAGAATATTTATTATCATTAAAAACAAAATAAATTTCTTCTTAAGATATTTTCTAAATTAGAATAAATAAAAACTTTATAGATTTACTCTATTATTATTGATATTTTATTTTATCCCGTTTTTAAAAAATAAAACACGATTTTTGTAGATTGAATAATAACAACAAAATTGTTAAAGAAATAAGATGAAAGTTGAACAAATATATACCGGTTGCCTTGCTCAAGGGGCATATTATATAGTATCAGAAAATGAAGCTGTAATTATAGATCCATTAAGAGAAATTAAGCCTTATTTGGAGCGCCTTGAAAAAGACAATGTAACTTTAAAATATATTTTTGAGACCCATTTCCATGCAGATTTTGTTTCGGGACACTTGGATCTAAGTAAGAAAACAGGAGCTCCAATTGTTTACGGACCAACTGCCAACCCCGATTTTGAAGCAATCATTGCGGAGGACAATCAAATTTTCGAGATCGGAAAAGTAAAAATAAAGACTTTACACACTCCAGGTCATACCATGGAAAGTACAACCTATCTTTTGATTGATGAAAATGGTGTTGAAACTGCAATTTTCACAGGAGATACTCTATTTTTAGGAGATGTAGGAAGACCGGATCTTGCTCAAAAAGCAACCAACCTTACTCAAGAAGACCTTGCAGGAATTTTATATGAAAGTTTACACAGCAAAATACTTCCATTAGATGACAGTATTACAGTTTATCCGGCTCATGGAGCGGGTTCTGCATGTGGGAAAAATATGCAGAAAGAAACTGTTGATATTTTGGGAAATCAAAAAAGAACCAATTACGCACTAAATCAACCCGATAAAGAATCTTTTATTAGAGAAGTTTTAGATGGATTAACAGCTCCACCAAAATATTTCGGGATGAATGTTGCCTTGAATAAAGGAGGTTACGAAAGCCTTGACGATGTTATGGACAAAGGATTAAATCCTATTTCTGTTGAAGATTTCGAAAGCTTTGCAGAAGAAACGGGCGCTTTAATTTTAGATACAAGAGGACCTGCCGATTTCCAGAAAGGTTTTATTCCAAATTCTATTAATATTGGATTAAAAGGAGATTTCGCACCTTGGGTTGGGACGTTAATCGTAGATGTAAAACATCCTTTATTACTGGTTTCTGATGAAGGAACAGAAGAAGAAGTAATTACAAGATTGAGCAGAGTTGGATTCGATAATGTTTTAGGATATTTAAAAGGAGGATTTGATTCTTGGAAAAACTCAGACAACGAAATTGATGAAGTAACAAGAATTTCACCTGCCGAATTTGCGGAGCAATTTACTGAAAACACAAAAGTAATTGACGTTAGAAAACTTGGAGAATATTCTGCAGAGCACATTGACAACGCTTACAACAAACCATTAGATACCATCAGTGATTGGGTAAGCACGATCGATGATTCTGAACATTTCTTCTTACATTGTGCAGGAGGTTACAGAAGCATGATCGCGGCAAGCATCCTTAATTCACACGGAATCAGAAACTTCACTGAAATAGAAGGAGGTTTTAACGGAATCAAAAAAACTGAAAAATTTCCAACTTCAGACTTCGTTTGTCAATCAAAAACATTGTAAGATTTTAAATATGAAAAATAAATTTCTCGGATTAATTCTTGTATCAATTTTTGCATTAACTGCATGTAAAACATCAACAACGGCAGCAGAAATTTCGAATGCAAGCATACGAAAAGTGATCAACAGTCCGGATGTAACGTTGGTAGATGTGAGAACTCCGGAACAATACGCTGGAGGATCAGCCAACAACGCCATCAACGTACCCTTAGCTGAAATTATAAACAATCCGACATCTCTGAAAGGCAAAAAAGTAGTTGTTTTCTGTAATAAAGGAGTACAGGCCGACGAAGCATATAAAATCTTAAAGAAAAACGGTGTTGATGTTTATGACGGAACGAGCTGGCAAAATGTAAAAGGCATTCAGGATTCCAGCCTTTAAATATGAAAACTTTTAACTAAAACCAAAAACTATGTCACAAAAATTTCAAGAACTTATTGAATCCGAAAGACCGGTATTGATAGACTTTTTTGCAACCTGGTGTCAGCCATGTAAAGTTCAGTCTTCGGTTTTAAATACGGTTAAAGAAAATGTAGGCCAAGCAGCCAGAATTATAAAAATAGATGTTGATCAATATCCTGCTATTGCCTCTCAATACGGCGTGCGCGGAGTTCCGACGTTAGCCATCTTCAAAAACGGAGAATTACTCTGGAAAGAAAGTGGCGTACATGATGTGAATACGTTGACTCAACTTTTAAAACAATATGAATAGAACTGTGATTTTTCACAGTTTTTTTTTATTTTAAACCACAGATTACACGGATTTGCACATATGTTTGCGCTTTAGTATTTATTTATTAAAAATTATACATAAATATCTGTGCAAATTTGCGAAAATCCGTGGTCAATAATAACTTAAAATTCAATTGAAAAAGAATCTCTATCATTCAAAAACTGAAAATGCTTTCTGAAATCATTTAATTCATTCATATCTAATTCTGCAGAAATGATATTTCCATTTTTCGCAGAAATTTCTTTTCCATCCGCGAAAAAACAATGCGAACTTTCCTGATAAAAAAGATCATTTCCATCGGTTCCTACTCTATTTAAACCAAAAACAAAAGATAAATTCTCAATCGCTCTCGCTTTTAGAAGATGTTCCCAAGCTCCTACTCTTTTTTCAGGCCAGTTGGCAACGTACAAAATTGCATCATAATCATCATTATTTCTCGCAAAAACAGGAAAACGAAGGTCATAACAAACCTGCAGCAAAAATCGTATTCCTTTATAATTAACAATCACCCTTTCCTTTCCGGGAGTGTAGACTTTATCCTCTCCAGAAAAAGAAAACAAATGTCTTTTATCGTAAAAAATAACTTCTGAATCCGGCTGAACGAAATACATTCTGTTATAGAAATTCCCGTTCTCTTCCACAGGAGCGCTTCCACAAAATGCAGCATTCTTTTCTTTAGACAATTTCATTAAAAATGCTAAAGATTCTCCATTTCTGTCTGATACTTCAGATGCATCCATGCAAAAACCTGTTGAAAACATTTCCGGTAAAAGAAATAAATCGGCTTCAATATTTTCTAATTCCTTTTCAATCAATTGAAAATTTCCATCTTTATTTTTCCAGATGATATCTAAATTTAACCCTGCGATCTTCATAAACTTTGTTAAATAACTTCCATAAAAATACGATTTTCCGTTGATTTCGGTTCTATTTTTGATGCGGATATTTTTTAGTAATAACATCGAAAAAGTAAAATTTATGAAGAAATTGGTTTTTATGTTTATGTTAGTATTGGGTGGCGCCTTAGTAAACGCACAGGCCTACACCGGAAGAGGAGATCAAAAAGTTCAATTGGGATTGAGTGCTTGGGGATACGGAACAGGAATTACAGGAACTTATGATTATGGTTTAAATAAATTGATTTCAGTCGGAGGAGGTTTGAATGCTTATTTTAGTGGATATAAAGATGATGATAAAGATAATAGAGTTTTTATCTTCGGAAGATTGAATTTTCACTTGCATGAAGCGTTAGATCTGCCAGAAAAATTAGACATTTATCCTGGTGTAGATGTGGGAGTTCTTGGAAAAGACTTCGGAATCGGCGCTCACATTGGTGCAAGATACTTTTTCACAGAGAAAATCGGGGTATTTGCAGAAGTAGGAAACAATGGCAGTCTCGGAGTTTCGCTTAATTTGTAGAAAATAGTCTGAATATATGACAAAGCTTCTCGTTTCGAGAGGCTTTTTTGTTTGGCATAGTTTTGATAATTGTTACCTTTGCAAATTAAATCTAAATTTTATTAATGGAATTAGCAATCAAGATTTTCCAGTTTATCTTAAGCATCTCTATTTTAGTGGTTCTTCATGAGCTTGGACACTTTTTACCCGCAAAATACTTTAAAACCAAGGTGGAAAAATTCTATCTGTTTTTTGATCCATGGTTCTCAATAGCAAAGAAAAAAATCGGTGAAACAGAATACGGTATCGGATGGCTTCCTTTCGGAGGTTATGTGAAAATTGCCGGAATGGTAGACGAAAGTATGGATACCGAGCAATTGAAGCAACCTGCTCAACCTTGGGAATTCAGAGCAAAACCGGCTTGGCAGAGATTAATTATTATGTTGGGTGGAGTTACGGTAAACTTTTTCTTGGCTTGGTTAATTTACAGCTGTTTATCTCTTTTTAACGGAGAAACATATACAGATCTTACAAAGTTTGAAAACGGAGTTGAAGTAACGGAGGCTGGTAGAAAAATGGGTTTCCAAAATGGTGATAAAATCATCAGCATCGACGGAAAACCAAACGAAAGACTAGAAAATGCTTCCATTAACATCCTTTTAGGTGATAATGTAACTGTTTTAAGAGATGGTAAAGAAGTTACTTTCCCGGTAAATACGGATGGTGTCGCAGAAGTTCTTAAACAAAAAGAAGCAAAACTATACATCAGCCCAAGAATGCCAATGGTTATTGATTCTTTGGCAACGCCTTCATCTAAAGCATCTGGCTTGGCTGTTGGTGATAAAGTTGTTGGAATTAATGGTCAGAAAGTTTCTTTCTTTGATCAGGTAAGTTCTGTTTTAAGTCAAAATAAAGGAAAAGTAATTTCTGTAGAGGTTGAAAGAAACGGAGCGGTTCAAACAATTCCTACAGTTTCAGTTGATAAAAACGGAAAATTAGGCGTACAAATTGCGACTAAAGATCTTGCTAAATCAATTACTACCAATAAACAATATTCTCTCGGAGAATCTATTCCTAGAGGATTTACAAGAACGATTGAAGCATTAACAATGCAGGTTAAGCAGTTCAAAATTATGTTTAACTCAAAAGTTCAAGGATATAAAAACGTTGGTGGGCCAATTGCTATCGTAAAGAATATGCCTGTAAATAAAGCTACAGATGGAAGCATCTCAATTAACTGGCCGGCTTTCTGGAGCTTTACAGCAATGTTCTCTGTTTGGTTAGCATTTCTGAACTTAATTCCTATCCCGGGATTGGATGGTGGACACGTTATTTTTACTTTATATGAAATAATTGTAGGAAAACCAGTACCTCAAAAGGTTTTAGAGAACGCACAAATGATTGGTGTTATCTTCCTGTTAGGCTTAATGTTACTGATCTTTGGAAGTGATATCTTCAAAATATTCACAGGAAAACTATAGAAATATTTAAAATATTTTTAAAAAATATTTGTCTGGTATAAATATTCGTCCTATATTTGCACCACTTAAAAATAAGGACATTCCTCCTTAGCTCAGTTGGTTAGAGCATCTGACTGTTAATCAGAGGGTCCTTGGTTCGAGCCCAAGAGGAGGAGCGAAAGCTAAGAAGAGTTACAAAACATTTTGTAACTCTTTTTTTTGTATACAATTGAAATCTTCTCAACACTCAATATAGATAAACTCACTTCTTTTTATTTTAAAAAAAACCTTAGAAAATAATATCTTGTACATAAAAAAATGAGTTCAATAATTGTAAGACAAGCTGTACCCAATGATTATTCGGCTATTATCGAATTACAAAACGCCAACACTCCGGATCAATTAACAGAAGAGGAAAAGAAGCAAGGATTTGTGATTTCAAGCATGACAGAAGAAACACTGGATGACATCAATAAAAACTTAGGTGTTTTAGTTGCTACTGAAGATAATAGGCTAGCAGGATTTGTATGTCTTACAACAACCAATCCTCTACCAGAGCATCCTGTTGTAAAAGCGATGCATGAAAGTTTTCCGAAACAAATATTTAATAATAAAAGATTGACAGATTATCGAGTGTTTATTTATGGTCCTGTGTTAATAAATTCTAATTGGAGAGGAAAAGGAATCTTGAAAAAGCTATTTGCGGCTGTAAAAGATTTTACTAAAAAAGATTATGATTTGGGAACAGCATTCATCAATGATAAAAACCCACATTCTCTTGCTGTTCATGTTGAAGGTTTAGGAATGACGGCCTTAACTCCTTTTAATTATAAAGATGAAACCTTCCAATTGGTAGTTTTTCCAGTTTAAGTGGCAAAAAGATCGGTTAAAAAAATTATTTTTAAGGAAATTTAATATATATATTATTTTTTCACTTCTATCAATCCATCCCTGGCTATAACTTCAAAATACTGAAAAATAGACAGATAAAAACGTCTTGCTCTTTTCTTCATTAAATAAAATAAAAATCATTAAATAAAAATTCAGTTTTTCTGCTATAATTTGCTTCTAGCACTTGCTTCATATTAATATTCATATTATATTTGCATCACTAAAACAACGGAAAATTCCTCCTTAGCTCAGCTGGTTAGAGCATCTGACTGTTAATCAGAGGGTCCTTGGTTCGAGCCCAAGAGGAGGAGCAAAAAGACTTACATTTCTGTAAGTCTTTTTTATTTTAAATCACTTTAATTTTCTTTATTAATACAATAATCTTATTATCTATAAGAATTATTAACTAAAATTTAACTAACCTGTGTTAAATTAACAAAATTTCTTTCGTAAATTGACGAAGTTAAACCCAAATCAATTTATTATGAAAAAAATACTTTTAATTTCTGGACTTATTCCCTTAGCTTTATCGGCACAAGTAGGAATTAATAACACTGCTCCGACATCAACATTAGACATTACTGCAAAAAATCCTTCAGGACCCGCAACCACCACTGATGGTATTGTTATCCCAAGAATTGACAGAGGAAGAGCGCAGCTAATGACCGGAATAACAACTTCCAATCTTGTTTATATTAATGATATTTCAACAGGAGACCAAACTGGAACAACTCAAGATGTTTCTTCGGTTGGTTTTTATTTTTTTGACGGCACGAAATGGGTTGCCATAATCTCAACTCCAACGAATAACGACTGGCATCTTTTAGGAAACACGGGGACAAATCAGTCCATTAATTTCATCGGAACTATTGATAACCAAAATGTAGTGTTCAGAAGAAATAATGTGGCATCGGGTTTTTTAGGAACCCTGAATACTTCTTTTGGAGTAGGATCTCTGCCACAAACATCTCCAGCTTTCTTTGCTACAGCATTTGGAGGGGGAGCGCTGTCTGTTTCAACAGGACTTGGCGGGAGCGCTTTTGGCTACCAGGCCTTAACTTCAAACACTACAGGAGCTCAAAATACGGCAGTTGGATATCAGGCTTTACGAGCTAACACTACAGGCCTGCAAAATACAGCGTTAGGCTATGGTGCACTTACAGCATTAACCGGAGGCGGAGGTAACGTGGCTGTAGGGTTCAATTCAATGAGTAATTCAAGTTTAGCATCAGGTGGTTTCAACGTAGCTATTGGCAACAGTACATTAATTGGTTTTACAGGTGGTAACGCAAATATAGCTATTGGTGATGGAGCAGGAAATACAGCTGCTGGAGATGGAGGAAGCGCTTTTACCAGCGGAAACAGAAATATAATAATAGGGCACAACCGCGTTCTTCCAAATCCAACCGGAGACAATCAAATGAATATAGGTAATGCTATTTTTGCCAACAATTTATCCACTAACATAAGCACGCTTACCGCCAACGTCGGAATCGGGATATCTACCCCATTAACGAGACTTCATGTTTCAGCAACCACAGCAGAATCAAATAGATACAATATATTTGATGCTCCTGCAGAAACCAATCAATACGGAATTATAGCACTGAGAAATACTTCTGCTCTTGCTACCGGGAATTATTCGCTTTTAGGATTTACAAATAGCGGACCTACCTCTGGCGGTGCAAACTGGGGCGTAGGATCTATCCGTACAGGAGCAACAGCTACAAACGGCAGTGAGGAAGATTTCTACATAGGAAATTCTACCGGATCAACTTTAAATGAACGTTTAAGAATAAAACCTAACACCGGATATGTAGGAATAGGAACTTCAAACCCAACAGCAAGAGTGGAGATATCCTCCGGAACAGCTAATACTTCAGGTTTAAAATTCACCAATATCAACAGCACTACACCACCAACAGCAAATACATCACCATTAGGAATTGATGCTAGTGGAAATGTAGTAGTACAAAGTTCTTTATCTACAAGTTTTAAATCCTTTAACGTAGATGCAAACTCTGCTACAAATTCTCTCCTAACTTTGGGCGGAATCCAGCTAAGATATAATTCAACAACTTGTACAAGCACCAATACATTTGTACAAGTAAGATCTACCACCGGGACTAACAATATCGGAATCATGCACTCTACAAGCACGTCTTCCCAAACAGCTGCCAGCAATGCTTTAATACCGACAACACCTCTTACAATCACAACTACCTTTACAGACATAGCCAATATTCCTGTCAACTGTGTGCAGGATGGCCATGCCCAATTTAATTACTTTTCTTATACCGATAAAACGTTTTACAGGATTAATTTTCATGTTGCGGATGGAGATAGTTTACCTGGGGCAGCAGCTCAAGGATACATCTTTGCAGAATTACAGAGATAACTTATCTGAAATTTTATCATTTTAACAAATTAATAACTATAACGCCATCATTTTGATGGCGTTATTTTTGTTAACTTTGCAGTTTTGTATTTATTTACGAAAATCTTTTTAATTTTTAATATTTTACAAATAAACAGCATACTTTTTGTTTATGCTAAATGCTTGAAGAAACAACAAATGTCAATTAATAACTCCAAATATTATTATTTCTCTTTTTTCCTATTTTTTACAGGTCTTGTCTGTGGCCAGAACTCAGCAAATGGTAAAATTTTAGATGCTAAAACAAATAAAGAAATCAACGGTGTAGATATCTTTATCAATGAGAACAACAAACCCGCTCTCACGACAACTACAGGAAATTTCAGTGTGCAGTCAGACAGTATTATTTATAAATTAAAATTTCTGAGAAAAAACTACGCTCTGGAAACCGTAGATATTACTACTGAAAATGCCAACAATCTTTTTGTAAAACTAGCTCAGGAAAAAGTAGAAAGTATACAGGAGGTTGTTATTCACAACGAAAAACCAAAATACAAGAATAAAAAGGAAAATCCGGCTTACGCAATCATGCAGGAAGTCTGGAAAAGAAAAAGAAATAACGGTTTAGATAAATTCGATACTTATACTTACAAAGAATACGAAAAAATTCAGTTTGATGCCAACAACCTGGATAGTGCTTTTATGAGTAAAAAAATCTTCAATAAATTAGATTTTATATTCGATTATGCAGATTCTACTGCAAGTGGAAAAATAGGACTTCCTATTTTCTTAAATGAATCTATTTATGAAAACTTTGGAAAAAACAAACCCGACAAAAGAACAAAAAGACTTTTAGTTGCTCAGAAAACTTCTGGTTTTCAGGACAATCAGGTAATTTCGATTACTGCAAAAAATCTTTATCGCGATATTAATATTTACGATAATACGATCAATTATTTTGATATAGGATTTCCGAGTCCGGTTGGAGAAACCGGTTTTAGCACTTACGATTATAACTTAGTAGATACGATCTCAATCCGTGGAGAAAATGCCTACAAAATAAGATATTTACCCAAAAGAACTGAGGTTTTAGCTTTCCAAGGATATCTTTATATAGATACAGACAGCTATGCAGTTTTGGGAGCAACTTTAAAATCGACTCAAAAAATCAATGTGAATTTCATTAATTCAATTTCAACGGAACTTGAATATGATAATCCTGACGAGAATACTTTTCTACCTAAAAAATTCGTCACAGAGATCGAACTAACCCCTTTTGCCAAGAAAAAAACATCAAAAAGCATCATTGCTAAAAGATCTGTAGATTATTCAAATTATGAATTTAATAAGCCTTTAGAAGATAAAGTTTTTGTACGCAGAGAAGAAGAATATGAAAATAATTTTGTTGATAAAGATGATGCTTATTGGGTAAAAGCCAGACCAGACTCTTTATCTAAAAGCGAACAGGGAGTTTACGAAATGCTTGATAAGCTTCAGCAAACACCAAAATTCAACAGAATTGTAAAAATTTATGAGACCTTGGCTTCCGGCTATTACAATGCATTTAAAGGAATAGATATTGGTCCAATATTCTCAATTTACGGAAAAAATGAAGTTGAAGGAGATAGAATAAGATTGGGAGCAAGAACCTATTTTGGGCAAAATGACCCGTGGAGAATTCAGTTTTATACAGCGTACGGATTTAAAGATCAACAGGTTAAATATGGTGTTGAAGGTCGATACATGTTCAACAGAGTCAACAGATTTATGATCGGAGGTGGAAACCGAAGAGACATTCTGCAACTTGGTGTTCAGTTGACAACCGATGACGGTATCATGGCTCGTTCATTTGCTTCATCTACAGTTTTTGCAAGAGGAGAAAATGCTTCATTAAGCTCATTAAATCAAACAAACATATTCACATCCATTGAGCCTTGGAAAAACTTCCAAATTCGTGTTGACGGAACAATGCAAAGCATTAAATCTGCCAACCCGGACGGATTTAGTCTAATGTATTACAGAAATGGTGATCTAAGAAAAACACTTAATGACTCTCACGTTACGATTAGTTTGATTGCAAGACCGGGAGCAAAGTTTTCTCAGACCGGCGTCGACAGATACGAGCATGGAACTTTAGCGCCAACAATCGTTTTAAAGTATACGAGAGGTATCGAAGGTCTCTTTAATGCAGATTTTAACTATAATAAGCTTCAATTCATGTTCTACAAACCTCTTTTGATAGGAAGTTGGGGTAAAACGTTAATTAATTTTGAAGCGGGTAAAAACTTCAACACCGTTCCATTGGCTTTACAGAATGTTATTCCTGGAAACCAGTCTTACAGCTTGGTTGGAAATACTTTTGCACAGCTTAATTATTATGAATTTGTTGCAGATACTTATACAACACTACATTTAGAACATCATTTTAACGGAAAAATACTTTCTTATATCCCTTTAATTAAAAAATTGAAATTAAGAGAAGTTGCTTTCATCAGAGGTGCTTACGGAACATTAAGCGATGCCTCAAAATCGATCAATGTTGAAGGCTTTAAATATTCTGCTCCGAGCGAGCATGTTTATTATGAATATGGTTTCGGGATCGAGAACATCGGTTTCGGGAACTTAAGAATTTTCAGAGTAGATTTCAACTGGCGTGGCAATTATCTCGACAGACCGGATATTTCCAAATTCGGGATCAAAGCAGGATTCCAAGTCGGTTTTTAAATAAAATATAAATCTCCTTTACAATGATAAAGGAGATTTTTTTTGTTAAGATTCTGATGGATAACCTTTGCAGCTGTTACAATGAGCTACAATATAGACTATGTTACAAGATGGTCTTTCACCTTCCGGGATCTTGCAATACACATCACATGGCAAACAATCTTTTCCCGGAAGTGCTCCTCCCATTACACTTTTAAGTTGTCCTCTGTTGATTTTCTTTAAATTTTTCATAATGATTAATATTTAGTTTGATGCTTTAATTAAACATTGGAAATTTAAGAAAATTATTCTTTACATCATTAACTAAAAAAGACATTGAAAATAATCTGGAAGATTCAGATTCTTATAGGATGACAAACTTTGTAGATTTTACAAATATTTAAAAACACGACAACAGCCCTAGCCCTGATTGAAGCATTTGTTTGAGCTCATTTTTCCAGGTTTTGGCTGCGGCGGCTTTGCCGTCGCTGCCAAAAACTGGAAAAATAGCGAGTGCGGAAAGCAGGAAAAAGCTTTAAATAAAGATGCTTTTCGATGTAATCAATTGCTTCAAACAAAAAAATCCCCGACCAAAGGCCGAGGATTAACTTTTATAAAACGCTTAAATAATTATGCGTTTGGTTCTACAGATACGAAAGATCTGTTATTTGCTTTCTTTCTGAAAACTACTTTACCGTCTACTAGAGCAAACAAAGTGTGGTCTTTACCCATTCCCACGTTAGTACCTGGGTGGTGTTGCGTACCTCTTTGTCTGATAATAATGTTTCCGGCAATAGCTTCTTGTCCTCCGAAGATCTTCACACCTAATCTTTTAGAGTGAGATTCTCTACCGTTCTTGGAACTACCGACTCCTTTCTTGTGTGCCATTTTATTACAGTATTATTTATTAAGTGCTTTAAATTGATCAATGTTCTTAACGATAGCAGCATCTACTTCTTCGTGAGTAAGAACAGTTTTCTCTAATTCAACTTTAACTGCTTTACCTAAAGTAATTAAAGTTTCTCTGTTTTCTTTAGACTGAGACAAGTTGTTTTTCTTCAAGTGATAGTTCAACTCGTGATCTTCACTAAAGTTAACAGTTGCGTTGTCTGAAAGAACTTCAGCTTTCACAGTTTCTTTTTTAGCAGCTTTCTTTGGTGCTCCTTCAAAACCAGTGATACCAGTGATTTGAATTTGAGTTAAAGATTGTCTGTGACCATTTTTCACCTGATAACCTTTTCTTCTTTTCTTTTTGAAAACGATTACTTTATCAGCTTTTACATGATCTAAAATTTCAGCATCTACTACGATACCGCTTACAGCTGGGGCGCCAACAGTGATTGAACCGTTTACAGTAAGAAGAATCTTATCGAAAGATACTTTATCTCCTTTTTCTCCTTTCAAACGGTTTACAAACAACTTCTGGTCTTGCTCAACTTTGTATTGAAGCCCTGCTATTTCTACAATTGCAAACATTGTTTATAAATTTTTAGTTAATTCGAGGTGCAAATATAAGAATTAATTTTTAATTACCTTATAATCAAATCAATCTTTTTTACAAGATAAACATTTCACTATGCTTTGAATAATTTTTAACATTAATTTGCTCGTTCATAACAGATTATTTTATACCTTCGTTTTCACCAAAAAATATTTTATATGAAAATGAACTTTAATTTCTGCTTAATAGCAGGAGCAATTGCTGCATTCTCACTGACAGCATGTAACGACGACAAAATGGAAGACAGCGTTCTTCCGGAATCTCAAACTGAAACTTCAAAAATCGAACAACCCGGAGATATGCAAAAGCAATGTTCCTATGTTGATCAGTACTGGAGCTCAAGTGCGGTTTTGAAAACTGTTCTTAAAACAACAACTGACACCAACTTCATGAATGCTCAGATGTCTAACATCATTAGCCTTTGGGGAGGAACGAGTTTAACTTTCAGATTTGTGGATGATGCATCAAACCCAAATTCAACGTACAATGCAATTTCATACTCAAATGGAAAAATCTATTATGGATATGCCATTTATTATGATGCAAAAGCAAAAGGCGGCGATATTGTAAACGCCATGATTCTTGCTCACGAGTACGGACATCAGCTTCAGTATCGTTACGATTTACCTTCTGTAAGTGAATCTACAGCAAGACCAAATGAGTTGGAAGCTGACGGTTTTGCAGGATATTATTTGAGAAGACCAAACGGTTACAACCAAACAACATTTGCTCAAATTGCAGCAGCTTACGAATTTGCTCAGAGCATTGGAGATTATCAGACTACAAGTGCAGGACACCACGGAACTCCGCCACAAAGAAGATCTGCAGTTCGTTTAGGCTTCCTTTTAGGACAGTACAATCTTTCTGCTGCCGATTTTGATTATAACTTCTTCTATTACTATCAAGGAGTTTTAAATGGAACTTACAAACAGGCAAAAAACACCAGAAATCCTGAAATTGATGCTTATATGAGTCAATATATAGACGAATTAAGAAAAATTCAGACTGGGGAAATTTCAGCTGAAGAGTTTAAAGATCTTAAGTAAACATTCATTTTTAGTATATTTAAAGAAAGGAGGTAAACGATTCGCTTTACCTCTTTTTATTTATTAGAAATAATTCCTAAACTTTATTTACTTTTGAAGATTATCATATATAATAATGAATAGAGATCTCTACATTGATTTTGCAAAAGGACTGGCAACGCTTTCCATTATATTTATTCATACCGCTTTTTGGTCAGGGCAATTTTATATTCCGGCCGAGGTAAGAGTATTTTCTTTGGTTTTTGATGTGGCTCTATTCTATGCTTTAAGTGGAATTACATCCGGCAACAATATCGAGAAAACTTTTTACAGATTATTAAAATTACAGATCACCTACATGATCTTTGTAACATTTTTGTTCTTTTTAGATTACTTTTTTAAAGTTTTTGGGCTGAATTTTTTCTCTTTAGAATGGCTTCAGAAATTCTATTTAACATTTGGTTCAAAATACGCTACAACAAGCATTTCTATGGAACCACAATGGCAAAATCTCGGAAACTGGTATCTTCATCAATACACAAATGCAGACACTTTTCCTGTAGTGATGGGAAGTTTTTGGTATTTGAAAGTGTATTTTATTTTAACCGTTTTTGGAGTTTTAATTTTAAAATTCTTTCCAAAACACATCAATTGGTTTATCGGGATTTGCATTGGTTTAACTTTACTATTTAATATTTTTCCTTGGTTTTATCCAACAGGACAAGTTGGTTATGTAGCGTTTTATATGGCTATTTTCTTAATTGCCAACAGAATGCGCGGAAAAACAATCCCAACCAAGATGATTCCGGTACTTTACGGGATTGTTGCGTTTGCATTAGCTTGGATGTTTTGGTATTATGGAAGTGAAATTTTTTATAAAATCAATAAAAATAAATTCCCTCCAAAGATTCCTTATATAATATGGAGCCTATTTTCTTTGACTACCCTATTCGTTTTTTACAACAGATTAAAAATTATTAAAGAGAATTTTGTAACCTACATCGGGAAAAACGCGATTTTTTTCTATTTCGCTCAAGGATTAAGTTCATCACTTGTATATTTTCTCGTTGTTCCATTGAAAGAAAATATGCCTTGGTGGATTTTAATGGTATTAATTTATATCATTAATATCATTCTAGCATTTATTATTTCAGCAGGATTGAAGAAAGTCGATAGTTTTGGCTGGAATATTTTGGAGATCTTAAGAAGAAAAACCGAAGTTAAATAAATTAATCTCCTTTCCTTCCTCCTCTTACTAAAAGAGCAACAATAATAATTAAAACAACAGCTCCAATAATAAGATAAGTAGGTTCAGCATACCATTCTGTTGTAGTGGTCGTTTTAGTTTCATTTGTGCTTACAGCCGTTTTTGCAGAATTTTCCTGAGCAAAAGCAAAACAAGAAAAAGCAAATGTCAAAATAAGAGAAAGAAATCCGTTTAATTTGTTTTTTAAAATTGTAATTGTTTCCATGATGGTTTAAATTTTTAATTATATTTTAATAATATCAAATAAAATACCATAAAATTTAAATGAATTAATTAACAACATAAAAATTATAAAATCAAGACAATAATAAAACTTCTTAGTTATCGCAATTTATTTTAATTTTACAAAAAATTTATACAATGTTTAAGTTGAAACTTCTTACCGACCCAAGATGGGCAAATATTGCAGAAGGAAATCTCGGAGAAATTTTGACCGATCATGCTTGGTGTGAGCAGAAAGCTACAACAAACGCTATAAGTTTGATCAATATGCTTCCTGAACATCCGGAAATCGTAACAGAACTTATTGCTATCGCTCAGGAAGAGCTTGACCATTTTAGTCAGGTTCACGAGATCATTAAGAAAAGAGGATTTGTTTTTGGGAAAGCAAGAAAAGATGATTATGTCAATGAATTGGCTAAATTTGTCGTTCAGGGAAGCCGAGAAGATTTAATTGTTGATAAATTACTTTTCGCTGCCATGATTGAAGCGAGAAGCTGTGAACGTTTTAAAGTACTTACAGAAAACATTAAAGATGAAGAGCTTGTCGTTTTCTACAGAGAACTAATGATCTCAGAAGCAAATCATTATACAACATTTATAGGCTTTGCAAGACAATTGGGAGATCCCGAAAAAGTAAACAAGCGTTGGGAAGAATGGCTGGAATATGAAGCCAATATCATCAAATCATACGGCAATAAAGAAACAATACACGGTTAAAATAAATACAGTAAACAAACGTTGAAAAAATTAACTTTCGAGAATATCACTAATTTTTTTCTGAAAAATTTCTTTCAGGGATTGGTGATTATTGGCCCAATCGGACTTACCATCTTTGTCATTTGGTACGTTGTTACGTCTGTTGACAATATTATTCCGTCTGTTGCCAAAGAAATTCCGGGGCTGGTCTTTATTTCAACGATTTTAATTACTGCTCTTCTAGGATTTTTAGGAAATAAATTCGTTGTCGGAAAATTCTTTTTCGACTTGGTGGATCGGTTACTTGAAAAAACTCCCGGTGTAAAACATATCTACACCCCAACCAAAGACGTAATGTCCTCATTTGTAGGAGACAAGAAAAAATTCAACGATCCTGTCTGGGTAAAAACAAATGAAAGCCCAGAGATCTGGAGAATCGGATTTTTAACGCAAAAAGAAATGGAAGATGTAGACAAACACAACTATGTTGCCGTTTACCTTCCTCATTCTTACGCTATTTCGGGCTGGGTAATTGTAACTGAAGAAAAAAACATCAAACCTGTAGTGGGAATGACCGCAGCTTCGGCAATGAAATTTGCTGTAAGTGGCGGTGTAGCAGGCTTCCATTCAGACGACAATATATTTAAAGCTCCAGAGTAAGTTTCTTTTACTCTTTTAAATATACATGATGAATTTGAATTTATTTCAAACAATTTTTCTTTACAAACAATCTAATAAATAATTAACTCATGAATTTACCGTACGCGGAACCTTTCCGCATTAAAATGATTGAAGAGATCCGTCAATCAACAAGAGAAGAGAGAGAGCAGTGGCTAAAAGACGCTAACTATAATTTATTTAATCTAAAATCTTCACAGGTTTATATTGATCTTTTAACAGATTCAGGAACCGGAGCAATGTCTGACAGACAATGGGGAGCCTTGATGACAGGAGACGAAAGCTATGCAGGTTCTCGTTCATTCGAGCAATTACACCAAACTGTACAGGATATCACAGGTTTCAAATATCTTTTACCTACGCACCAGGGAAGAGCTGCTGAGAACGTTTTATTTTCAGTATTAGTAAAAGATGGTGATGTAGTTCCCGGGAACTCTCACTTTGATACGACAAAAGGTCACATCGAGTTCAGAAAAGCACACGCGATCGACTGTACGATTGACGAGGCTTTTGATATTAATAATTTACATCCATTCAAAGGAAATATCGATCTTGAAAAACTGGAAGAAGTTTATAAAAGTCATCCAAAAGAAAAGATTCCTTTCTGTTTAATTACCATTACATGTAACTCTTCTGGAGGACAGCCTGTTTCTTTAGAAAACATGAAAGCGGTAAGAGAACTTTCCAACAAGTATGGAGTTCCGGTTTTCTTTGACTCGGCAAGATTCGCAGAAAACGCTTATTTCATCAAAAAAAGAGAAAAAGGTCAGGAAAACAGATCGATCAAAGACATTTGCAAAGAAGTTTTCTCTTATGGAGACGGAATGACAATGAGTTCTAAAAAGGATGGATTGGTAAACATCGGAGGTTTCATCGCTTTGAATAGTGAAGAGGTTTTCAGAAAAGCATCAAGTTTCACCATTATCTACGAAGGTTTCATTACTTATGGTGGAATGGCAGGAAGAGACATGGCAGCTTTGGCTGTTGGTCTTGATGAAGCAACAGAATTTGCTTATCTGGAAAGCAGAATTTCTCAGGTTGAATATCTTGGTCATAAATTAATTGAATACGGAATTCCTGTTCAGAAACCAATCGGTGGACACGCGGTTTTTATTGATTCTTTAGATTTCTTACCGAATGTTGAACGTTCGGAATATCCAGCACAAACTTTAGGCCTTGAGATCTACAAAGAAGCAGGAATCAGAACTGTAGAAATCGGAACTTTATTGGCAGACAGAGATCCTGAAACAAGAGAAAACCGTTATCCTAAGTTGGAATTGGTACGTTTGGCGATTCCTAGAAGAACGTATACAAACAATCACATGGATTATATTGCCGCTGCAATCAAAAATGTTTACGAAAGACGTGATGACATTGCAAAAGGATACAAAATAACATGGGAGCCAGAACTTCTGAGACACTTCACAGTGCAATTGGAAGAAGCATAAAATTAAACCGAGTTAGTTCTCGGTTTTTTATTTCTTATCCGTTAAAGTACTCTTCTTAAAAAATACAGATTTATTAAATTTTACATCTTATTTATCAGATATTTAGAATATATTTTATTTATTACGTAAAATTAATGAATATAATTAACCTACATTTGTATTTACTTTAATTTTAAGTAAAAATCACTCAAACACTAACTTGAAATCCCTTTATTCCGAAAATGAACAAAATTGCTATCATTGGCGCTGGAATTTCCGGTCTGAGCATGGCGAATTACTTAGAAAAACACAAGATTGATTACCACATTTACGAAAGAAGAAAAAAAGACGATTCCACAGGACACGGTTTTTTATTGCCACAAGAAGGCATTGAACAATTGTCCCTTATCGTCGACAAAGAGAAACTCTTCAAACACGGTAATTTTTTAAAAAAGTACATTCAGTATTCGCACAAAGGAGAAAAAATTGCAGAAAAAACATTAAATAATGTTTTCGTAATAGCAAGAAGCTCATTAATTGAAATCTTATCCCAAAATATTCCTCAAGAAAAAATCAGCTATGAAAAAACAATTACTTTTTCTAACAACAAAAAATTAAAAGAAACCGACGGCTCATTTATTGATTCTGATATCATCATCGTTTCCGACGGATCAAAGAGCAGAATCAGAAGACAAATATTCACCAATGAAGTAATGAATACCGTTCGTGAAAACGAAGTTGTAAATATCATTGAAAATAATGATATTGCCAACCATCTTGAAAATAATTTCATGAAATTTCATCACGAAAATGGCGGTTTAACCTTCGGAATCCTTAAACTTTCTGAAGATAAAATTTTATGGTATTCACAGTTTGATCCAATCAAATATCAATTTGATGACGAATGCTCTGTAGATCGTTTAAAGGAATATATGTTTGATATTTTTGATGATTGGAATCCTTTGGTTTCATCAATTATAAAAGAATCCAGTTATGAAAACGTGCATTTATGGAGGGTTTATGAGCTTGAAAAACTTAATCCATTTTATAAAGACAACACAGTGTTTATCGGTGACGCAGCACATCCACTAATTCCTTTTACAAGTCAGGGAGTCACCTCAGCGTTGAAAGACTCTTTTGCTTTAACTAAATTTTTAATTGAAGAAAAAGATCTGCAACAGGCATTCAGAAAATACGAACAGGAAAGAAAAGCTGAAATCGAGATCCATATCAAAAACGGAAGAATGTTATTAGAACAATTCTTGCTTCCGCTTGACCAGCAAACAGAAAATATTTTACCAATCTCTTATAAATAAAGAAATGTTTACCAATAACGATATCAATTTTGAAGCATTAAAAAGAAAAGCCTACAATGGAAGATGGGCAACGCTAGAAGATGGAATAATCCCTTTAACAGCCGCAGATCCAGACTTCAGAACAGCTCCCGGGATTGAACAGGGAATTATTGACTATATAAAAGACGGATATCTAAGCTACGGTCCATTTTCAGGACTTCAGGAGTTTAAGAAAAACGTTGCAGAGCATTTTAACATGGAAAAACATGGAAATTTTTTGCCCGAAAATATTCTAGCAGTCAACAGCGCAGCACAGGGAATGTTTTTGATCGCGAAATATGTTTTAAATCCTGGAGATGAAGCCATCATTTTGGATCCTGTGGATTTTCTATTCAAAAAATCGGTAGAAGCGGTTGGCGGAATCGTAAAATTATGTCCTGTCGATTCTAAAACCGGAGATATTGATTTTGAGAAATTAGTTTCATTAATCAATTCAAAAACGAAACTGATTAGCATTTGCAATCCTCACAATCCATTGGGGAAAATTTATTCTAAAGAAATTTTAACGAAAATTTCCGAGATCGCATCTGCTCACGATCTTTGGGTAATGAGTGACGAAATATGGAGCGATATTATTTATGACAATAAAGAGTTTCATACGTATTCATCGGTTTCAGAAGAAGCAAAAAAGAAGAGCTTTACAGTGTACGGTTTTTCAAAATCATTTGGAATTGCAGGTTTGAGAATTGGAGCGGTTTTATGTAATGATCAACAAATACTGGAAGATTTTACAGAAAAATCAAATTTCAATTCTACCATTGAAGGCGTTTCTACATTATCACAAATTGCCGCAACTGTTGCTTTGGAAAAAGCAAAACCTTGGTTCAAAGAATTTCTAAATCATTTACAGAACAACAGAGATCTTGCTTATAAAATTTTAAGCAATTCAGGGATTTTAACTCCTAATTTACCAGAAGCAACCTTTGTTTTATTTCCTAGAATCGAAAATGGATTTACAAGTGAAAATTTTGCTCAACATGCTTTACAACAAGGAAAAGTTGCCATCGTTCCCGGTTCGGAAAGATGGTTCGGAAAAGGAGCAGAAGGCCACGTAAGAATATGTTTTTCAACCTCAACAGAGATATTAGAAGAAGGATTAAATAGAATCATAACCAGCTTTTAAAATTAAAAATAACAAACAAATATTATTCAACAATTCAAAATTCTCTAATAACTATCAAAAACAACGCTTCTTTAATAAATTTTCAAACAATAGTGATTTTTTTTATTGGTTTAAAAACAAAAATCAATACATTTGGAATAATTACCAATTAAAAAAAACTCATTATATATGAAAGCAAGGTACGTGAGCGCTTTTTTTCTTGGCGCAACATCTTTTTTCTACGCTCAGGAAATCAATGATACCATTTCTAAAGAAGCTAAAATAGAGGAAGTTGCGATTACAGGAAGTAGAAATAAAAAAAGAACCGTAACAAATACACCCGTTCCTATTGATGTGATTGACATTAAACAGGTCAGCCAATCCACGGGACAAGTAGAGGTCAACCAACTTTTACAGTTTGCGGCACCCTCTTTTAATTCTAATAAACAATCCGGATCAGATGGAGCTGATGCTGTAGATCCTGCAACTTTAAGAGGTCTTGGGCCCGATCAAACCTTACTTTTATTAAACGGGAAAAGATACCATCAATCATCATTGATCAATCTTTTTGGGACAAAAGGAAGAGGAAACACCGGATCTGATATGAATACCATTCCGATTGGAGCGATAAAAAGAGTGGAAGTTCTTCGTGACGGCGCATCCGCACAATATGGTTCTGATGCCATTGCAGGAGTCATCAATGTTATTCTGAACGACCGCGACAAAGGCTTTGAAGGAAATGCTTTCTACGGAATGAATCTGTTTAAAAGTCCGGGAAGTAAAGATGTAGTTTCTGACCATAAAATAGACGGAATTACGTTCGATTTTAATGGAAATTTAGGAACTAAAATAGGTTCTAAAGGAGGTTTCGGAAATTTTACCGTGGAATTTATCAATAAAGAACATTCTATTAGAAATGCCAATCCAGAATTCTATGAAGCTCCAAGACAGCGTTTTGGTGATGCAAAATCTCAAAACATCTATTTCTTTGGAAACATAGAAGTTCCTTTGTCTGATAATCTGAAATTCTATTCCCGTCAAGGGTTTTCACACAGAGAAACAAATGCGTACGCATGGACGAGAACCGCAGATGCAGACGGAAATATTCCTGAAGTTTATCCGAATGGTTTCAATCCGATTCAAAATACAAGCATTTCAGATTTTACATTTGATAATGGTTTAAAATTCAAAGTTGCCGATTGGGATGTAGATTTTTACAATGCTTTTGGCAGCAACAGATTCACTTATCAGATCGACAATACGATTAATGCGACTTTAGGAGTAAATTCTCCCACAAGCTTCAATGCTGGCGGCCATTCACTTTTGCAAAATACGACAGGTTTTAATGCTACCAAGCAGTTTGGTGTTTTGGAAGGTTTAAATATTGCTTTCGGATCTGAATTCAGGTATGAAAAATTTAATATCATTAAAGGTGAAGAAGCTTCATACGCGATGTATGACATCAATGGAAATCTTGTAACAGCAAACACTGACCCCAGTTTATTAGTAACTGTTCCAGGTTCAAATGGCGAAAGTTATCGACCGGGCGGCTCACAAGGATTTCCGGGATATTCTCAGGAAGTGAATAAAAGTCGAAACAATTTTGCAGCATATGTAGACTCCGAATTGGATATTACAAAAAAATGGATGATTAGTATTGCCGGAAGATTTGAGAATTACAACGATTTCGGAAGTACCTTCAATGGAAAATTTGCAACAAGATATGCGATAACCCCTCAACTTGCTTTCAGAGCTTCTGCTTCTACAGGCTTTAGGGCTCCATCTTTAGCACAGAAATATTACAGTCTGCAGTTTACTAATTTTCAGGGAGGGGAATTAGTTGCGATTCAGCTTGCTTCCAATGACAGTAATTTGGCAAAAGTATCAGGAATTCCTCAATTAAAACAGGAAACTTCACTTAACGGAAGCGCGGGATTTACTTTTAACACAGGAAAATTTACAGCCACAATTGATGGATATTACATTAAAGTAAAAGACAGAATTGTGTTGACAGGTAATTTTGCAAAATCAGACCTTCCATTAGAAGCTCAAAATGAGTATCCTTTTATCGATCAGGCTCAGTTCTTTTCCAACGCTATTGATACCCAAACGAAAGGCGTAGATGTAATTTTAAGCTATAATGAAAATATTGGCAACGGAAAACTAACCGCCACTTTAGCCGGAAATTATAATGAAATGGAAATTACAAAAATCAACACGTCTCAACAGTTAGCAGGAAAAGAGGATATTTATATGAGCGCAAGAGAAAAAGCATTTATTCTGGCTTCTGCTCCGAAAACAAAGATCAATTTAAATTTAAACTATAAAATAAAAGGCTTTAATGCCAATATTCAATTGGTGAGATTTGATAAAGTCACCTTAATTGGTTACAACGGCGAAGATGATTTTCAGACTTATAACCCTAAGGTAACCACAGATTTATCTTTCGGATATGATTTTAGTAAAAATGTAAGCTTAACAATTGGAAGTAAGAATGTATTCAACCGATACCCTACTTTACAAAAAACTGCTGTCTCTGATGGAAATACAGAATCAGGCGGAATTTTCGATCCTGTACAAATGGGATTTGCAGGAAGACAGGCTTTTGCTAGATTTAATTTCAGATTTTAATATATATTTTAAACAATAAAGCTTCTGAAATTCAGAAGCTTTATCTTTTTATTTTTTAGAGATCTTATAAAGTTTTCCGCTGTCTGTTACAGCATAAAGACTTCCGTCCGCACCATCCAAAACATCTCGGAATCTTTCATTCTGATCAGCCAAAAGACGCTCCTCTCCTACTACTTTATTGTCTTTCATTACAATTCTGTTGATGTGTTCTCCACTCAGACAACCAATGATTAAATTTCCTTTCCACTCATCAATATTTCCGGTGTAGAAAGTAACTCCACTTGGTGAGATCACAGGATCCCAATAATAAACAGGCTGCTCGGTTCCTTCTTTTTGTGTTGTTCCATTATTTATTTTCGTGCCAGAATATTCAATTCCATACGTGACATCTCCCCAACCATAATTTTTTCCTGGTTTGATTAAATTAATTTCATCACCACCTCTCGGTCCCATTTCTACATCCCAAAGATTTCCATTTGGATCGATCGCCATACCTTGAGGATTTCTTACTCCATAAGCATAAATTTCAGGTTTAAATCCAGGTTTTCCTATAAATGGGTTTCCCGAAGCCGGTTTTCCTTCTTTTGTTATTTTTAAAATTTTACCTAAATAATTATCTGTTTTTTGAGCGTAAACTCTCGTTTGTTTATCAGATCTTTCTCCGGTACTTACAAATAAATTCCCGTCTTTATCAAACGCTAATCTGCTTCCATAATGTTTATCTCCATCATAAGAAGGCTCAGCTCGGAAAATCACTTTCACTTCCGAAATATTTTTTAAATCGGCAGAAAGTTTTCCTTTTGCCACCGAGGTTAAATTCCCTTCACCAAAAGGTTCTGAAAAACTAAAATAAATAATATTATTGGTTTTAAAATCAGGATCGAGAGCTACATCAAGCATTCCGCCCTGTCCTTTTGAATCTACTTTTGGAAATCCTTCAATTTTAGAAATCTGCTTTCCGTCTGTTGAAACAACGTTCATGTAACCTTTTTTATCGGTAATTAAAAATTTCCCATCCGGCAAGTTGATAATTCCCCAAGGTTTTCCAAGATCTTTACTTAATAATTCTACATTGTAAGGTGTTGAAGTTTTCACCGCTTTTATTCTTGTTTGCCCCGCAAATGAAGGCTTATAATTAGAATTTGGCTTTTCTGTTTCTACACTTCCGTCTTTACTTATCTGCTGTGCATTAGCATTATTCTTTTCACAAGATGATAAAATTAAAAACAAACTTAAAGCTGGTACATAAAACTTATTGATTTTCATAGTAATGTGATTAGTTATTATACTTAGAATAGAAAAATAGTGCCATAAAAAGCGATACTTTAATTATAATGATCTTTTAGTCAACAAAAAACGTTACATTTTTAGTGCTTTTTTACTTTCCAATATTTTGTTATAAAAAATCTAATATATTAAATAACATTAGTAGAAACAGTGAAAAAACCTCTTAAATATTTGTAAATCAATTGAAAATCTTAATCATTGAAATTGATACCACTTGTATTGAGACTAATAATATCTTTCGTATTTTTGTATATACACTAAATTTTCAATGAATTTTAATCTTCAATCAGAATATAAACCAACCGGCGACCAGCCAGTAGCCATAGAAAAACTTACCGAAGGAATAGAAATCGGTGAGAAGTATCAGACTTTATTGGGTGTTACCGGTTCCGGGAAAACATTTACCGTTGCCAATGTCGTTCAAAACGTACAAAGGCCAACGATTGTTATGGCTCACAATAAAACGTTGGCCGCACAGCTTTTTATGGAATTTAAAGAATTCTTTCCTGACAACGCTGTGGAATATTTTGTAAGTTACTATGACTACTACCAACCGGAAGCTTATATCGCGACAACCGGAACTTATATCGAAAAAGACCTGAGTATCAATGAGGAAGTTGAAAAATTACGACTTTCTGCCATTGCAAGTTTACTTTCAGGAAGGCGTGATGTTTTAATTGTAGCTTCCGTATCTTGTATTTATGGTGTTGGGAACCCTGCGGAGTTTCACAAGTCTTTAATTTCCCTTGCAATTGGAGAAAAAATAACAAGAACATCCCTTTTACATTCTTTAGTTAATGCTTTATATTCCAGAACATTAGCAGACTTCCAACGAGGAACATTCAGAGTGAAAGGAGATGTTATTGATGTATTTCCTGCTTATGCAGATAATGCTGTGAGGATTCAGTTTTTTGGAGATGAAATTGAAAAAATTCAGAGTTTTGATCCTGTTTCTGGTAATGTTACGGCTAGTTTTGATCAAATTCAAATTTATCCTGCCAACCTTTTTGTTACATCAAAAGAAACTTTGAATGGAGCCATCAAAAACATTCAGGACGACATGGTGAAACAGGTTGATTTCTTTAGCGAAATAGGAAAACCTTTGGAAGCCAAAAGATTACAGGAAAGAACAGAACTCGATCTGGAAATGATCAAAGAATTGGGCTATTGTTCTGGAATTGAGAACTATTCGCGTTATTTGGATGGCAGACTTCCCGGATCAAGACCTTTCTGTTTATTAGATTATTTTCCTAAAGATTATTTAATGGTAATTGATGAAAGTCATGTTACCGTTCCTCAAGTCCATGCGATGTATGGAGGTGACAGAAGCCGTAAGGAAGCCTTGGTGGAATATGGATTCCGCCTTCCCGCTGCAATGGATAATAGACCTCTAAAGTTTGAAGAATATGAATCGATACAAAATCAGGTTATTTACGTTTCTGCAACTCCTGCCGACTATGAATTAGAAAAATCTGGTGGAACATATATCGAACAGATCATTCGTCCGACAGGACTTTTAGATCCTGTTATTGAGGTAAGACCGAGCCAAAACCAGATTGATGATTTAATGGAGGAAATCCAGAAAAGAGCCGATCTTGATGAAAGGGTTTTGGTAACTACTTTAACTAAAAAAATGGCCGAGGAATTGACTAAATACTTCACAAAATTTGGTATCAGAACGAGATACATTCACTCTGATGTTGAAACTTTGGAACGTATTCAGATCATGCATGATTTGCGTGTTGGTCTTTTTGATGTTTTAATTGGGGTAAACTTACTAAGAGAAGGTTTAGACTTACCTGAAGTTTCTTTAGTTGCCATCTTAGATGCCGATAAGGAAGGAATGCTAAGAAGCAGAAGATCAATGATTCAGACAGTTGGTCGTGCTGCAAGAAACCTTAACGGTAAAGCTATTTTATATGCCGATAAAATGACAAAATCGATGCAGGCAACGATAGACGAAACTGAATATCGCCGTACAAAACAAATTCAATACAACACAGATAATAATAAGGTTCCAACTGCTTTAAATAAGAAAATATCTGAGAATTTAGTCGGCCGAAGCAAAGATTTCCCGGATGAAAAATACACTCAAAAACAGATCCTACAAAAAGTTGCCGAAGTAAAAGCAACTTACGCAACTGAGGATGTTGAAAAAATGATCAGCAAAAAGCAAAAAGAAATGGAAGCTGCCGCCAAAAATCTTGATTTCATTAAAGCAGCCAAGCTGAGAGATGAAATTACAGCATTAAAAGAGTAATTATATCCAAAATAATATAGTTTCGGCGGCACCAAAGGTGCCGCCGAAACTATATCCTAAAATTTGTAAGTCTTATTTTTTAGCTTATCATAATTTACTGTTCCACCTCTAAGTGGTGTCAGCAAATCCATCAAGCCATTAATTTTAATTTCATAAATAGTTGAAAGTTGCATTCCCAGTTTTCCCGGAGGCATTCCTTTACTGTAAAACCACTCAAGATAACTGACTGGCAGATCTGCAAGAATTACCCCTTTATGTTTCCCGAAAGGCATCTTCATAACGCAAATCTCTTTTAATATTTCCGGGTTTATTCCTTCTACCATTTTATTTTAAACTATTAGATCAATTTTATTTTCAACCTCATTATCTTTATCCGATAACTGTAAATCCGGCGGTGTATCTTCATCAGAAAACTCGTTTCTATATACCTGAATTAAAAGAAGGGTAAGAGATATCAGAATTGGTCCGAAGATCAATCCCATAAATCCAAACAGATTCATTCCCATGATAATTCCGAAAACGGTATTTAGGGGGTGAATATCCTCTAATTTTTTAAGTAAGGTAAATCGTAGCAAGTTATCCGTTAATCCAACCACAACCAAACAATAAGCCGCTAAACCAAGTCCGTGTCCTGTATCTCCTTCTGCAATCATAAAAATACAGATTGGAACATAAACAATTGCCGCTCCTACAATTGGAATCATAGACCCAACTGCTGTTAATGCAAAAAGTAAAACAGGACTGGGAGCTCCAAATATAAAATATCCTATCAATGCTACCACTCCTTGTCCGAGAGCCACCACAGGAATACCAATGGCGTTGGCCAAGATCAGCTTTCTCATCTTTTCACCTATCAAAGACACATTAGATCTTTTCAAAGGTGCGGAAGAAGCAAGAATTCGTTCAAAAAAACGAGGTGCACTCAACATAAAGTAAAGAATAAAATACATGGACATGATCACGGTAAGTGTGTTAAACGTCCCGCTAACAGCTTTAGTAGAAACCTGTCCGACAGAATTCTTCAGCTTGTCCATATTTTCCTTACTAAGTATATCAAAACCGGTTTTCGAATAAATATAAGAATGTATTTTTTCAAGAAACACATTAAACTTTGTCATGTAAGCCTGTGCATTTCCTAATTTTTCAATTAAAAGATCGGCAATAAAATAGATCGGTAAAATAAGGATAATCAAACTCGCAAGCATTAATACCAATGATGAAAGCCAAGGTTTCCACTTTTTTTCCTCTTGCAGATAGAAATTATATTTTCTGCAAAGAACATACAGCGTAATTGCCCCCAATACGGAAGGGATAAAAAGTGCAAGGTTAAAACAAATCAATCCCGCCAACACCAAAATAATAGCAAGTAAAGAAACCTGCTTTATCGCTACACTGCTTATTTGTTTATCTTTGTTCAAATCTTTATTTTTTATCTAAAAGTTGTCTTGGTTTTCCTAAGAAAGCACAATATGCCGAATACATTACGATCATAATAAATGGAGCCGTTACAATAATTCCTATTCCGCAAAGAACAATCCCTGCAACAGATATTAAAAGACCTAAAAGTGTTGTTCCTAAAAATGTGGCATAATTTTCTTTCGCAATATTGAAAGATTTACCTAAAGCTTCAGTCGCAGAGGCATTTTCAAAAAGCAAAATTGGATATCCCAATAGTAATAAAGGATAAACAAAAAAGAAAGGAATAACGCAAAGAAATCCAGCAACGCTACATATGATCCCTGAAATTATACTGTAAATCAAAATATTAACAAAATTCTGACGATAGCCAATGAACAGATCTGAAAACTCAATACTGTTCTTTGTGTTGAATTTATTTACAATATAAATCAACCCCACATACAAAGGAGCCAGTAAAACTCCAAGAAGACCTGAAAAAGTAAGATACATGGAAAACCCCGGTGCATCCCAATAACTAAAATTTGAATAATCTCCGGAATCTCTCATCTCCTCCATCATAGAAGCAGAGTTAAATCCGGTTAACGATTGAATAATCGCTCCTCCGATAATATAAATGATCATTGCCACTACCGCATAAAGAAAAACTCCTTTATACATTTCGAATGCATGGGAAATAATTGATCCTGTATCTCTGCTGGGAGCTGATCCCTGCTGATCAAATTCATTAAATTCTGACATGGTGTATAATTTTTTAATGTTACTTTCAAATTTAACTTTTTTTGCCAGATAAAGTATTAAATACAGATAAATTTAACTTTTTTCAGCAAAAACAGTCTTGTAAAGCGAATAAATCATCGCATTCCAAAATGGAAATGTGAATAACCCTCCAACCAAAAACAGACCAAAGCCCAAATATTTAAAGAACGTTGCCACAATAACGCAGACAAATATTTCTATAAAGTACATTTTCAAGGCTTTAAAATTTAAAGAAATCGCCTCAAAGATTCTTTTATCGGTAAAGAACATCAACGGAGCAACAAAAATTGTAATAAAAACCCAAACCACAGCCAAAATTATTGTCTGAGCAACCAATAAATAGGTAAAAAACCAAAAGATATAATATCCTATATATTTAAAGAAATTAAGCCCGTTGTATCCCGCAAACAAATCACCAAGAACAATTTTTTCTTTTAAATCCATCTTTTTGAAAATCTGGAAAAAACCAAGATTCAAAGGAAAAAGAAAAATGATCGTTGCAAAAATTCCAAACGTAAACTTTTGATAATTGTCCGTCTGTGTAAGTTCAGAAACTTTTGCCAAATATTCGTTTGTCCCAATTTTGAAGGCCTCCATAAATTCCTGATTCATCTCCCAAATTCCGTATTTGGATGCAAAAAACGAAAATGATGTAAAAAATATAGCAAAGTAAATGATGGAGAACATTAATTGATAGATCAATGTTTTATTCCAGTAAAAAAAAGCCTGTTTCAGTATAAAGTCAATTCCCGGTTTCTGAGGATATTTGTTCTGCATTAAAAATATTTTGTACAAAAGTAAACATCAATAAGTACTTTTGCCGAATGTTTTCAGTGAATCATCAAAAATTTATGGAAATGGACGAACTTTCTCTTCAGAAGGTTCCCTATTTTTTTGTCATCGACTTCCTCGTTGACAATGTAGAAATTTACAGAGAAAATGAAATTAAAAAATCAGGCTTACTAATTGATTTTCAAAATTTTAAAAGCTCAAAAAACAAAGACAAATTAGATAAAAAAATTGCATGGAAATCATTCCCTGAGAGTTTAGAAAGTTTTAAATCAGGATTTGATAAAGTTCAGAAAAATATTCGTTTAGGAAATTCTTACTTGGTAAATTATACTAGAAAAACCAAAATTGAAACTAATTTAACACTTGAAGAAATTTTCTATCATTCAAATGCAAAATACAAGGTTTTTTATAAAGATTTTTTTGTATTTTTTTCTCCTGAAACTTTTGTGAAGATCATTGACGGAAAAATTCTGACCTATCCCATGAAAGGCACTATTGATGCGGCTTTAGAAAATGCAGCAGAAATTCTTAAAAATGACAAAAAAGAAAAAGCCGAGCATTATACGGTTGTAGATTTGCTTCGAAATGATCTCAGCATGGTTGCAGACAATGTGAACGTTGATAAATTTCAGCACATTGATTTTATTAAAACTCAGCAAAAAAATCTTTATGCCATGAGTTCAGAGATTTCGGGTAATTTAAAGCCTGAATTTGATGGAAAAGTAGGAAGTATTATGAAAAAACTGCTTCCTGCGGGTTCTATTTTAGGAGCTCCAAAGCCAAAAACACTGGAAATAACCCTCGAAGCAGAAGGATATGACAGAGGTTATTATACCGGAGTTTGCGGCTGGTTTGACGGTGAAAATCTCGACAGCTGCGTGATGATCCGGTTTATTGAAAAGGAAAGCGATCAGCTTTATTTCAAAAGTGGTGGCGGAATAACGCACATGAGTAAATTAGAAGACGAGTATCAGGAAATGAAAAATAAAATTTATGTCCCAATTCATTGAAAGTATTAAAGTAGAAGACCAGGAAGTTTTTTTATTAGAACTTCACCAAAAGCGTGTTAATCAAACCTTTGCCCATTTTGGAAAAGAAGGCTCAATTGATTTGGCTAAAATTTTTAAACATCTGGAACATGATGAAGACGGAATGTACAAACTAAGAGTCGCTTACGATTTGGACAAAAAAATCCGTACCCAAATGATTCCTTACGCAATTCCGGAAATACAAGATTTTCAATTAGTTGAAAACAATAGTTTCGATTATTCTTTTAAATTTGAAGACCGAAAAGAGCTGGAAAAAATGAAAATGAAATCCAAAGCTGAAGAAATCATTATTGTAAAAAATAATCATATCACGGACACTTCATTTTCTAATCTTTTATTTCAAAAAGGTAAAGATTGGTTCACTCCGACAACCTATCTTTTGAATGGTGTTCAAAGACAAAATCTTTTGAAGCAGAAAAAAATTAAAGAAACCGAGATCACTTTACAAAATCTTAAACAATTCTCACATTTTCAACTAATTAATGCGATGAATGATTTTGATGACATGTTCATTTACCCAATAGACCGAATTATCAATCTACCGGGTAATGAAGAATATTTGGATCTTTAATTCTCTTTCATAAAATTAAAATAAGCCTTTAAAACATCGGCACTATTTTTACCGTGAGTATTCACTTCCAGTATTTTAGGCTGTGCATCCGGCTTGAAGAAATTATCTAAAACACGGTCAAGCGTCGGCTCATCTTCCACTCGTGTGTAAGAAAATCCGAAATGCTTGGCAAGATGTTCAGCGTTTTTCTTGTGTTTTGTAGCGATAAATTCATCTAAGGTATTCGGATTGGCATTTCCAGGTCCGGGAATAATTTTAAAGATATTTCCTTCTCCGTTATTGAAGATCATAATCCTCACAAACGGTGGAATATATTGATTCCAAAGCCCGTTGATGTCATAGAAGAAACTTAAATCTCCCGTAATTAATAAGGTTGGATTGGCATTTTTAATGGCAAATCCCATTGCTGTAGAGGTAGAACCGTCGATTCCGCTTGTTCCTCTGTTGCAATAGATTTTTCTTTTTCCAAAGTCAAAAAGCTGGGCATATCTGATTGCCGAACTGTTGCTGACATGAATATTGTAATTTTCAGGAACTGTTTGTGAAACTTTATTGAAGAAATAAAAATCAGAGAATTCTACCATATTTAAAAACTTCTCATGTTTTGCATCTTTTTTATCTCTTAAAACATCCCAAAGATTAAAGTATGGTTTTGGCTCTAGATTTATGAATTTCAACAATTTAGAAAAAAACAATTCAGGTTTGATTTCTATTTTTTCAGTCAAAGAAAAATAAGTATCCGGCTGCCAAACTTCATCCAGATGCCAATGCTGTTTTGGACGGGCACTTCTTAAAAACTGTTTTACTTTTTTGGAAACAACATTTTGTCCGATCGTTATTAACAGATCCGGAGCATATGTTTTGTAATCTTCTTCCGTAAAATTAAAAATATATCTATCAATATGCTTGAAGAATTTTTCGTGATGCAAATTAGAATTCACCTCACTTAAAACCACAACAGAATGATTTTTAACCAATTGAGAAAGCTGACTCTCCAATTCAGGGCTGTAATCTCTTGTTCCTACCAAAAGAAGAATTCTTTGTGAAGTATTCCAGTCTGCCACTAAGTTGGAAGGAATTTCGTATTCTTTCTGCTTAATTGTTTTTTCAACCGTAGGAAAAGTCGGAAGCTCAGAAACCAATTCATACAAAGGTTCTTCCAAAGGAATATTGATGTGAACCGGACCTTGCTTTTCAAAACAAAGCTCGATCGCTTTTTTTATAATGTCAAAATTAATCTCTTCGGCATTATCTTTACTATCTTCTAAGAGTTGAAAGTCGCCGTAAGAATGCTGATGAAAAATATTATTCTGTCTAATGGTCTGTCCGTCAAAAATATCAACATAATCTGTTGGCCTGTCAGCACTTAAAATCAAAAGAGGAACATTCTGATAAAATGCTTCTGTAACAGCAGGGTAATAATTCGCCACCGCAGAACCACTTGTACAGGTAATTGCAACAGGCTTTTTCTCACTTTTTGCCATTCCGATCCCTACAAAAGCTGCACTTCTTTCATCCACAATACTGAAACAATTAAAGCCATCCACTTCCGAAAAATGAATAGCTAACGGAGCATTTCTGGACCCCGGTGAAATAACAATATCTAAAATTCCGTACTGCTGAAGAAGATGCGCAAGTATTTGGATACTTCTCTTAGAAGAATATTTTTTCATAAGTACAAAATTAACTGTTTTTATTGATTCCTTAAACTAATTTTTAATATGCCAACTTTTGTCGCTTTGTCAGAGTTTCTTTGCTACACAAACAACTTTTATAAAAAAATACAATTCCAAATTAATCTTAACATTTAAAATATGAAAAAATGAGTATTTACAAAACATTTCCCGATTTCGATGATTTTGACAAAGCAGATCAACAGCAAATGCTTGCCCATTATCAAAGTAATAACATTATCAATTTTGACGAACTACAGAGAAGCAACTTCATTAAAAGAAAAGATCCTTTCGAAAACATTAGAACCAATAAAACATTTGATGAAATCTCCAATGAGTATGCATTAAGCACACCTTTTGAAAAAAATAGTGCTTTTTACAAACCTACAACTGAAGATTATGATGCTTTATCTCAAGATTTTTACACGGGAGGAATTAACTATGACCTTCTTACAAAAGATTTAAAAGAAAAATTAGGACTGATAAAAAATCTCTTATTTGAGCCAGAAAAGTATTTATTGGAAGATAAAACTATCTATTCAGGTTCTTCCTCATTTAGCACTCCTGTATTCAGCAGTGTTAAAAATAATAAACCCTTTTTGTATAAAAAGAACGATACAGAAGTTCATGCTATTTTTGATTTATCCAAATTAAATACTAGAAAAAATTTATTGAGTAACTCTTACAATTTTGGGATTTATTTTGACAATTATAAAGTAACCTATAATCTGAATTTTATCTATAAGGACGGTGAAGATAAAAAATTCTCAGATACACAAACAAATGCAACCGAAAGTCCTTACGATTTCAAATTGAATGACGAATATATTGCAATAAAGCTATATACAGGGAATGCAGAGACTTTTATAGAATTTATACGAATTATAAAAGGTAATTCACAAGCTGAACAAATGAAAAAAGATATTATCCGATATTATAAAAATTTCTTTGTAGCAGCTGAAAATAATCCTGATATTATTGATGCTTTATATGAAAAGATTCCTGATTTTGTTTTAGAAATTCTTACAGATGAGATGCTTTGGAAAGATTTTGTTGCTCTTTCTGATAAAGCGATTGATACATCTGGCACTAATGAAAACCTTTCAGTCATTAATCTGTTAAAAGGTGTAAAAAATCCGAATTGGTGGTACAACCAAATTAATCAACATCTTGAACCTGTCCGTAAAATACTTAAAAAATTTAGTAATAAACATATTGAAGACCTAATTACAATTTTCTCAAGAATTGGTTCAAAAAACTGGACGATTAAAGAAATTGAACAAGCATGGACGTTTGATCTTGATTACGAAGACTATAGACCTTCAGATGGAGTTAATGATCCCTATATCAGATATACTGGTTTTGCTTATTATTTAGAAAAAGATAAGAAATATAGAATAGGAACAGCATTGTTTGGTTATGATGACGCTTCTATCGTAATGCCTTATAATGAAAAAGAAATTGGACCAGATGAGCTACAATTGCCATATGTTTCAATGAAGTTAATTTTAGATAAAGGGAAAATAACTTATATTCCTTGTTTTGTTGCCGAATATTTTACTGACAAGAAAATAGACGAGGAATTTTGGATAATTTTGAATAACATTGCAATAGGATTATTACCAGAATTTGAGGCTAAATTAATTGGGAACGCTGTTAAAAATTTAAAACAAGAAAGTGAGCTTTTAAAGAAACTGCGTAAGTTTGTAAAAATAAAGAATAAAGTGCCAAACGAATCAATGCCAATAGATGGTAAACTATATGGGATTGCTGAAGTAGAAAACGGAATACTTAAAATAGACGGACAAATAATTCCAAAGTATGGATCCGTTGATTTTGTAATTACGACAGAAGGAAAATTGCTTTTAGGAAAAAAACATCATTTTTTAGGAAATGCAGAAAATGTGTTAGCAGCTGGAACTTTAAAAATAGTTAAAGGAAAAGTTTTAAACATAAGTAATTTTTCAGGACATTATGCGCCTTCAATTGATGAAACTAAACAGTTTCCTGAAATTTTTAAAGCTTTAGGAGTAGATTTAGAAAAAGCATACCTTGAAACAATGGAATTAATAAATGACAAACCTGTTTTTAAAACAACAAAAATAAAGTAACATGCAAACAATAAATTATATAAAATCAATAATTGAAAATCCTAAAATTGATTATACTGAAACCCTAAAAGATTATTTTAAAAACGAGACAAAAAGTACTAAAATAGCGGCTTTTATAAATGCAACAAATGAAGGAATAATTACATCCATCTTTCAATCAAATCAAGAATTATGGTTAGATTTTGACAAGTCAGATTGGATAGAAATTTTAAAAACAACCAATAGAACAAGTGTTTCTGAAGTTTTTGATGTTAAATTAATAAACACAAATTGTTTCGATGATTTAAAATTGCTTAATAAATATTTAAAAATCAATCCATTTGAATTATTATTTGAGGCAAAAGATACAATTGCAAAAGAAAATATGTTAAATTGTTTCAAATTTGGAATGCAATTTTCTGGTTTATTTTTTGAAGATGAAGTTTTTTTTAAGGAAACCTATGATGATTTCTGGAATATCTCCTATAATAAACTTAAAGAATATTCTCATGATCTAATCACACAAGGCTGTGAAAAACGAATTGATACACCAGAGGAGCTATACTCTTGGTTGGAGGAGAAAATAAAAATAGTCTAAGCTGTTTGATCCGTTCATAAATGAACTGACCTTGTGTTACTGTAGATATTCTAAAACAATTATCAACAGCTCTAATTAATTAGATAGTCAAATCTTTGTTTCTTTAAAAAGGAGATAATATTGGCTTTATCCCTAGAGGATATGGTGGAATTGTTTGTTTGAAATTTAAAGATAAAGTTTCTTGTTCAAAATATGATAGTGAATAATATATGATACAAAAAATGATATATTTTATTACTAAAGAAATAATAGATAAGATTTTGGAAGAATTGGAAATAGTAGGAAATCAATAATCAAAAAAGATGTAATTTTGCACCACGTTAAATTTCTAAAAATGGATAAAATACCTAGTGTAGACCTGCGTGATTTCCTTTCGGGTGACCCGGAACGCAAACAGAAATTTGTAAATGAAATCGGAAAAGCTTACGAAGAAATTGGTTTTGTAGCCTTAAAAGGGCACTTTCTTAATGACCAGTTAGTAGAAGATCTGTACGGCGAAGTGAAAAACTTTTTTGAGCTTCCCACAGAAACGAAGCAAAAGTATGAAATTCCAGGAATCGGTGGCCAGAGAGGCTATGTCGGATTCGGTAAAGAAACTGCAAAAGGTTTCAAAAAAGGAGACTTGAAAGAATTTTGGCATTTCGGACAATATGTGTCTGATGATTCAAAATACAAGAAAGAATATCCTGACAATGTGATCGTTGAAGAACTTCCAAAATTCAATGAAGTAGGTAAAGAAACGTACCAAATGCTTGAAAAAACAGGAAAATCTGTTTTGCAGGCGTTGGCATTATATCTTGATCTTGATGAGTTTTACTTTGACGACAAGATCGCAGAAGGGAACTCTATTTTAAGACCCATTCACTATCCCCCAATCACTCAGGAGCCTGATGATGCGGTAAGAGCAGCTGCTCACGGAGACATCAACCTGATTACTCTTTTGATGGGATCTCAAGGAAAAGGACTTCAAGTTCAAAACCACAACGGTGATTGGATCGACGCGATTGCTGAACCAGACGAATTGGTAATCAACGTTGGAGATATGTTGTCAAGACATACCAACAACAAATTGAAATCTACGATTCACAGAGTGGTCAACCCGCCAAGAGAATTGTGGGGAACTTCAAGATACTCAATCCCTTTCTTTATGCATCCCGTAAGCGGAATGTCATTAAACGCTCTTGAAAACTGTGTTGACGAAGACCATCCTAAGTTATATGAAGATACAACCGCCGGAGAATTTTTACATGAAAGATTAATTGAATTAGGTTTAATAAAAAAATAACTACCACACTGTATTAAGTTAATGGTTTTTTAATTATATTTACTTTAGTATCAAATTTTTAATTAAAACAATATGAAAAATTTAAAAAAACTAAGTAAAGGCCAATTAAAAAGTATTTCTGGAGCAGGAGGAATTAAACTTCCGGAACCTGAATTTTGTATGTATTACTGCAATGGAGTTGTAATTTGTGCAACTTGCAGCGATAAATTTACATGTCCGGATGATTCAATGTAATTGAAATTCAAAAAGATCTATAAGAAAACCGTTCCTTTTGGAGCGGTTTTTTGTTTTTGATAAATATTAAATTTGACCACAGATTTTCACGAATTTACACAGATCTAAAACATAATCATCTGTGTAAATTCGTGAAAATCTGTGGTTAAAATAAAAGAATAAAATCAATCAAACAATCTCAATTGCTGATCTTTTGCTCCTGTGAAATTAGTGGTTGTTAATTTTGGAAATCCTTTACCTTCAAAAAACTTCTTTCTTCCTATTTTAAAGGTATTATGAATCATTTCAGCAATATTTCCATCACCTCTTTGTCTGTCGAAATATCTTTTTTCGCCTAATTTTCCGCCTCGCATGGAACGAATTAAATTTAAAACCTTCTGCGCTCTGTCCGGAAACTGAGTTTCAATCCATTTCACAAAAACGGGTTCAACCGTATCATTTAACCTCACCAACGTATATCCGAAACTTTGGGCACCTGCTTCAGAGATTGATTTTAAAATATTCAAAGGTTCATCACTATTCAACCCCGGAATTATGGGTGCAACCATCACATGGACAGGGATTTTACTTTCAGAAAGAACCTCAATAGCTTTCAATTTATTCTTGGAAGAACTCGTTCTCGGCTCCATTTTTCGTCGCAGATCTTCATTGATTGTAGGAATACTTAATGAAACGGAAACCAAATTTTGCTCTGCAAGCGGTTTCAGAATATCCAAATCTCTCAGAACCATCGCATTTTTTGTCAGAATATTGACAGGATGTCTGTAATCAAGACAAACTTGCAACAGCTTTCTCGTGATCTCAAATTGCCTTTCTGCAGGCTGATAACAATCTGTGTTTCCTGAAAGCAAAATTGGCGCAGGCTGATAACCTCTTTTCTGGAAAAATTTCTCCAATAATTCCGGAGCGTTTTTCTTGACCATGATCTTTCTTTCAAAATCAATTCCGGCACTGTAACCCCAATATTCATGAGTTGGTCGAGCGAAACAATATGAACATCCATGTTCGCATCCTTGATATGGATTCATCGAATATTCCATCGGTAAATCTTCGCTTTTCACTTGATTTACAATTGTTTTCGGAAAAATTTCCGTGAAAATTGTTTTTACAGATTCAAAATCTTCATCATCAGGTTCAAAGGTGTATCTGTCGAAACGGTTGATAACATTTCGCTGAGCGCCCTGACCTTTTATGATATTTTCGTTCTGCATTTCTGATGTAAATGTAAAATGGAATGGATTAAAAATAATTAGTTTTAACACTAAAGTTTTCCACAAAAAAAACCAACACTTAAAAAAAAGCGTTGGATATCAAAAACATAATATATATATTTTTACTACTTCAGTGCGTAAAATTCTACCCCGTGATACTCATCCTCATGATCTTTAGCATCAAAGTGTCTGTGATAATCTGAGTAAGAATCACTGTATTTTTTATTTTTTTTATCTAATACTTTTTTTATGCCTATAAAACTTAATACTGCCAAAAGCCCAACACCCCCGGCTAGTAAAACTCCGACTTCTTTTTTCATATTTTGTCCGATTTATTAATGGGGATATTGCAAAAAGTGTACCTATTTTATTTTTTTCAATTATAAATTTTGTTAACATTACACTTCTTTTTTAAGCAAAATATAATTCTACAACCTTCTGTTTTTCGTAAATTAATGGTTTAATTATTGTATTAACAAAGGAAAATATTATTATGGAAAAATCAGACAATATGGATCAAATGACGACTTTAAGCCAAGTAATGACAAGGCTCTCTGAGAGAGGAATACACCGGGAATTCAGGATGAACGACAGTTGCGAAATGAAGCTGGATAACTCCGAGCAAAACTATCAGCCTGCCGATTTGACCATCTTAAAAACATACCGTTTTGAGGGCGACAGCAATCCGGATGACAATGCCGTTTTATATGTCCTAAAAGATACTGCCGGTAATCGAGGAATGATCATAGATTCTTACGGCGCAGACAGCAATTATCCCGGAGAAAAGTTTGATGAATTTTTGAGAGATATTCCGGTTCAGGAAAGTGAAGAATTCAATTTTTAAATATATACAACCCGAAATTATTCAGTTTCGGGTTTTTCTTTTTTCTTAAAGACGTTTTTTAGAAATCCTTTCTTTTCCTTTTTCTCTTCCGTTGGTTTTGGCTCTTCTTTTTTAGTTCCGGAACCTTTTATTTCCTGTTTTAATTCTTTCACAGATTTTTTCATTTCCTTTACAGAAGAAACCGCATTTTTTACCGTTTTCTCTGTTTTGTCAACGTTTATTCCGATCAGAGTTTTCTTCAAACCTTGTTCTATCCCTTTCCAGAAAAGATTAAAGAAGGATTTTGTGGGATCTCTTTCTACATCTTTTACTTCTACCGACTCAGGAAGATTTCCGGAATCCGAACGCACAACAAGATTGGCAATTGCCGTTAAAACTCCTTTTTTCTGCTGGTTATCTTTATTTAAAACAGCGATTTTTAAATCTTTATGTTTTAAATTAAAAGTTCCGTTCAACCCTTTTGGATTTCCTCTAAAATTAAAAAGCATTTCCTGAATCGTCCCCTGAGTCGCCATAACATGAAGATATGGCTTAATAAAAGGATTAATTCCGTTCGCAGGAAGGTTTGCAGCTCTTCCGGAAATCGTGAAGACATCATTTGGATTCGCAACATCAAAACCCCAATTGACAGATAACAGAGCCAAATTCATAAACGAACAATTGATCTTAATATCTACTTTGGTTGGTTTTCCTTTTGTTTTGGCAGAGTTTAAATTTTTAACATTCATATTAAAATTAGCGAATGTTAATTTTCCTGGCCCAGCACTTTCCGGTGTATCTTCTTCGTAAACTAAAATGGAATTTTTTAGATCTAAATTATTAACGTACAATGGAATTTTTATAGAACGCAACAACCTTGAATACAAAGGTTTTTCTTTCGGGTCATCATTCGGAATTTTACTCCTGAAAATATTAGCATCTGCAGATTGAATGACCACATGGGAAGCATTAATGAATTTATTTTGAGAAAATAAGTCCCAATTGCCTTCTGCTGTTATCTGGTTGGCTTTCAAATCATACAAATCCCTTTCAACAGGTATCATTTTGATAAACTGAGCTCTCGAAATGAGAGGTTTCATCGCAAAATTACTGATCTGAACTTTGTTTTTATTTAATTTTAAAAGTCCAACGCTCATGTTGTAGAACTTTGTTTTATAAGCAAAATTCTTGGTTGTCAAAAAATAATCTTTAGCTTTAAAAGTATGTCCTAAATTATTAGGTTTAGACTTAATTTCAATCTCATTAATTGTTGCATTTAAATCATTAAAAACAAGCGGCTCATTTCCTTTATCGTAAGTGATATTAGAATTTTTAAAAGAAAATTTTCGGATAAGAATTGAGTTTACTTTATTTTCTTTCGGAACTTTCTTTGTTTTATTTTCTCCTGCGACGACGATTCCGTTTACATTATCAACCAAAACATCTTTTATGTCAAGATTTAATTTTTTATCTAAAAATTCTAATTTATTAATATTAAAAGCAGCAAGATTTGCCTTTAAAGTCATTGACCGCCTTCCAGGATCTGATGTATTTGGAGTGACAGTAATATTTCTTAACTCTCCGCTTTTAGGATTCAAAGCAATGCTTCCGATAACGTAATTTTGATGATTTGAGTATAAAACATCCTTTCCGGAGAACTGGAAACTCTTGTATCCTACAGGAATCACCTCTTCTCTAGTATCTTTATTAAACTTTAATTGATTGATGTCTAAATTAAGGTTTTTTGCAGATAAAAGATTACTTCCATCAGGCTTTACGACATTAATATTCGCATTATTTAATTTTATATCTTCAAGATTAAGTTCAAAATTAAGCGGTTTTTCTACTTTAACGGGAACAGCATTTGTGGTGTAAACTAAAAGCTTAGGATATTGAAAATCAGCATTAACAAGGGAAACAGTATTTTTTTTCAAAACAACATCCTTGAAATCCATTTTTAGAATATCAAACTGAAAAAGTTTCGTTTTTTTAGGATAAAATCTTTTAAACTGGTCAAAAGTCAACAATGGAATCAATCGAAATTTTTCGACTGACACTTGTCCATTCGTTGTAGTTATTTTACTGATTTTTAAAGCATAAACATTATCCGGACGAAAGAAAAAATTCTCTCCTTTGATGTGGTATTTATCAAAAACAACGGGTAATTTATTTTCTACAGATTCTTCTGTCATCTGTAAATTTTCAACAAACAGATCAAATTTCTGAACAGATAAAAATTTTTGTTTTGTATCCCTGAAAACATTAATGGTTCCGTTATTGATCCTGATATTTTCAAATAATACAGGGTTCTTTTTTTTTCCTGTTTTTTTATCAGTTGGCTTTGCTAGAATTATATTTAAATTCGGGCTTCCCAATAATAAATCAGAAGAACTTATTTGTTTATTAAAAATGGCATCGTAAATCCCGAAACGATCAATTTTTAAGGTATCAATCGTCCCTTGAAGACCTATAACATCCGTATTCTGAGGACTTTTACTGTTCACCGTAATTCCCGTCGAAAGAATATTTCCTGTTCCAAGATCTACATCTAGTGTTTTATAAGAAACCTTGTAGTCTGTATTATTTTTAATATAATTAGGAAGTTGGGTTTTAAGCCAAAAATTTAAGCCAAAGTTTCCCAGCAGGAAAATCACTGCCAAAACTCCAAGGCTAATCAGCAACCTTTTAACCCATTTTCTCATATTTTAGATTTAGTTTAATTATATCTAAATATAAGATTAATTTTTTACATTCAACTCAATTACATAGCCTTCATGTCCTCTTACATTAATAAAATCTCCACCTTCAAAACTTAAATACTGTCCTTTAATTCCAACTAGCCTTCCTGTGAACTCAGGTTTTTTATCTAAAGTGAACGAAGTTACTTTTTCAGGTTTTTCATACGGATAGTCGAATTTCCATAGGTTTTCGCCTTCACTGTAGAACTTTTGAAAGTCTTCAGGAAAATATTCCTTTATTTTTTGTTGAAAATCGGCAAGATCTATTTTTCCTTCAAAATCATCCTGAAGCATTTTTTTCCAATTTGTTTTATCCGGTAAATGATCTTTTAAGGCAACTTCTATCATTCCTGCTTCATAACGGTTCTCTGTTCTGGCAATCGGCAACGCAAAAGTTGCTCCCTGATCAATCCATCTCGTAGGAATTTGCGTATTTCTTGTAACTCCCACTTTTACATCTCCTGTGTACGCCAAATAAACCGTGTGCGGCTGCAGCTGGATTTGCTTTTCTACTTCCAAATCACGCTCTCCAACGCCAAGATGTGCCGTGGAAAGCTCCGGACGAATGATCGTATCACTTGCATAAGGACTCTCAAAAAAGCAGCTTTTGCAAAATCCCATTCTGTAAATAGGCTTATTTTTTTCACAATTCACACATTGGAATCCCTTGTGCTTTATACTCAATTCTCTACCAAACAATTCGTTCATGTGAATAAGATCACCCGAAAGGTTAAGATAATACTGAATTGGCTGAGCATCGAAACTCGTCATCTTTAAAATTTGCCCTTGAAACTGCATATTAATTTTATATTACTTTTTTAAGTAAATTTAATGATTATATTTTTCCCAAAGGAAATTTATATTTTTGTACTCATAAAAAAACATTGATGATATATCTTGTAACAGGAGGAAGCGGATTTATTGGTTCTCATTTGGTTGAAAAATTATTGAAAGAAGGACATTCTGTCATAAACATTGACAATTTTGATAATTTCTACGATTATCAGATAAAAATTAAAAATACTTTAGAATCAATTGCTAATTTTTCTGATTTTACCTTTACTGATAAGGAAACTGATATTGAAAATTTAATTTCCCTTTCAAAATCAAATAATTACACCTTATATTACCAAGATATCCGAGATAAAAATGGTCTTGAGGAAATATTTAAAAATCATAAGATTGATTTGATTATTCATCTGGCCGCACTTGCCGGAGTTCGCCCTTCCATCGAAAGACCTTTAGAATATGAAGAAGTGAATGTCCGCGGAACGATGAATCTTTGGGAATTGTGTAAAGAATTTAATCTTAAAAAATTCGTTTGCGCCTCTTCATCAAGCGTTTACGGAAATAATGAAAAAATTCCTTTTGCAGAAACAGACAATGTAGATAATCCTATTTCACCTTACGCCGCAACAAAAAAATGTGGCGAAATTTTAGGCCATGTTTATCATCAATTACATAATATCGACATGATCCAGTTAAGATTCTTTACAGTGTACGGACCGAGACAAAGACCTGATCTTGCGATACATAAATTCACAAAATTAATCTCCGAAGACCAAGAAATCCCTTTCTACGGTGATGGAAACACTGCAAGAGATTACACTTACGTTGATGATATCATTGATGGAATTACTAAATCTATCAACTATCTGGAAACTCATTCAAAAATATACGAGATCATTAATCTTGGAGAAAGCCAGGTAATTAATCTCAATGAAATGCTTTCCACCATTGAACAAGCTCTCGGAAAAACTGCCAATAAAAAAATTCTGCCAATGCAGCCCGGAGATGTCCAAAAAACCAATGCTGATATAGGAAAAGCCAAGACATTAATCGATTATAAACCAACTACAGACTTCCAAAATGGCATAAAAAAATTTGTGGAATGGTTTTTGAGAAAATGACATCGAACAAGTTGCTGGCATAGCTATAATACAGTCTGTGACGTGCAATGAGCGAAAAATTAATAAAAAGAATTGAAAATCAAGTATAAAAAAGCTTATAATATAACCTAATTTTATACTTTTGCAAAAAAAAATAGAATATTATGTACTGGACATTAGAATTAGCCTCATATCTAAGTGACGCACCTTGGCCGATGACAAAGGCTGAGCTTATTGATTATGCAATTAGAACTGGTGCACCCATGGAAGTAACGGAAAACCTTCAGGCTATTGAAGACGAAGGTGAAATGTATGAAGCCATCGACGAGATCTGGCCGGACTATCCTACGGACGAAGATTATCTTTGGAACGAAGACGAATATTAAATAAGGCATGAGCTTTAGGCAATAGGCTTAAAGCTTATTTCCCTTTTTATAATATCAATTTTTGCGCAGTAAGCGTATTTAGTAAAACGCTTAAAGCATATCGCTTTAGGCATAAAGTAAAAATTTATGAGTTTTTTAAACAAAGTTCTTAAAGGGTTTTTGGGAGACAAGAAAGCGCAGGACCTAAAGGAAGTAAAAAAAGTTGTAACAAAAATCAAAGCTGTTGAACCAAACATTCAGCAATTGTCTGATGATGGCTTAAGAGAGAAAACTGCTGAATTTAAAAATAAAATAAAATCAGCAACGAGTACCATCACAGCGCAGATAGAACAGATTAAAGAGCAGATAAAAAATTCGACCAATGTTGATGAAAAAGAAGCTCTTTTCTCACAAATTGAGTCTCTTAAGAAAGATTCATACGAAATCGAGGAGAAAGTTCTTAGCCAAGTTCTTCCTGAAGCTTTTGCATTAGTAAAAGAAACAGCAAGAAGATGGGCACAAAACGGAGAAATCCGCGTAACTGCCACTCAAATGGACAGAGAACTTGCTGCAACTAAAGATTTTGTTGAAATCCAAGGAGACCAAGCCGTTTGGAAAAGCTCATGGGACGCAGCCGGAACTCCTGTAGTTTGGGACATGGTTCACTATGATGTTCAGTTTATCGGAGGGGTTATTCTTCACAGCGGTAAAATTGCCGAAATGGCTACCGGTGAAGGTAAAACTTTGGTAGGAACATTACCTATTTACTTAAATGCGCTTCCTGAAAGAGGGGTTCACGTTGTAACAGTGAACGACTATCTTGCAAAAAGAGACTCCGCTTGGATGGGGCCATTGTATCAGTTCCACGGAATGAGCATCGATTGTATCGATAATCACCAGCCGAACTCAGACGGAAGAAGAAAAGCATACAATTCAGATATTACTTACGGAACAAATAACGAATTCGGTTTCGATTATTTGAGAGATAACATGGTAACTTCACCTTCAGAATTAGTACAAAGAGAATTAAACTTTGCTATCGTGGATGAGGTTGACTCTGTTTTGGTAGATGATGCAAGAACGCCTTTGATCATTTCTGGCCCGGTTCCTCAGGGAGACAGACAGGAATTTGATGTTCTTAAACCTTCTATCGACAGAATTGTTGAGGTTCAAAAGAAAACCGTTTCTGCAATTTTTAATGAAGCTAAAAAATTAATTGCTGCAGGAAATACTAAAGAGGGAGGATTTAAATTACTTCAGGCTTACAGAGGTTTGCCTAAAAACAGACAGTTAATCAAATTCTTATCAGAAAGCGGAAACAGAGCATTACTTCAAAAAGTTGAAGGTCAATACATGCAGGATAACAACCGTGATATGCCGATTGTAGATAAAGATCTTTATTTCGTTATCGAGGAGAAAAACAATCAGGTTGATCTTACAGACAAAGGTGTTGAATACATGTCTCAGGGAAATGAAGATAATAATTTCTTCGTTCTTCCTGATATCGGAACTGAAATCGCTGAAGTTGAAGCTAAAAATTTAACCAAAGAAGAAGAATTCGAGGCTAAAGAAAAACTATTCTCTGATTTTGCTGAAAAATCAGAGCGTGTACACACAATGAGTCAGTTATTGAAAGCATATACATTATTTGAGAAAGATGATGAGTATGTAGTAATTGATGGTGAAGTAAAAATCGTTGATGAGCAAACTGGTCGTATCATGGAAGGTCGTCGTTATTCAGACGGTCTACACCAAGCGATTGAAGCTAAAGAAAACGTGAAAATTGAAGCTGCAACGCAAACTTTTGCAACGGTAACGCTTCAAAACTACTTCCGTATGTACAACAAACTTACGGGGATGACGGGTACTGCTGAAACTGAAGCAGGCGAACTTTGGGAAATCTACAAATTAGATGTTGTGGTAATTCCTACCAACCGTCCTATTTTAAGAGACGACAAACAAGATTTAGTTTTCAAAACTAATAGAGAAAAATATAATGCAGTAATTGAAGAAATTGAAAAATTAACAGCAGCAAGAAGACCTGTATTGGTGGGTACAACATCTGTTGAAATTTCTCAGTTGCTTTCAAAAGCGCTACAATTAAGAAAAATCCCTCACCAGGTATTGAATGCTAAACTTCACAAGAAGGAAGCAGAAATCGTTGCCGGAGCAGGACAGCCGGGAGCTGTAACCATTGCAACCAACATGGCAGGTCGTGGTACGGATATCAAATTGGCTAAAGAAGTAAAAGAAGCCGGAGGTTTAGCAATTATTGGTACCGAAAGACACGATTCAAGACGTGTTGACAGACAGTTAAGAGGTAGAGCGGGACGTCAGGGAGATCCTGGAAGTTCTCAGTTCTATGTATCTCTTGAAGATAACTTAATGCGTTTATTCGGTTCTGAAAGAATTGCTAAGATGATGGACAGAATGGGTCATAAAGATGGTGAAGTTATTCAGCACTCTATGATCAGTAAATCTATCGAAAGAGCTCAGAAAAAAGTAGAGGAAAATAACTTCGGAACAAGAAAGAGACTTCTTGAGTATGATGACGTAATGAACAAACAACGTGACGTAATCTACAAAAGAAGAAAGAACGCTTTATTCGGAGATCACTTGAAATACGATATCACCAACATGATTTTTGATGTTGCTAATTCTATCGTAACGAAAGGAAAAGCAAACGGAAGTTATAAAGATTTTGAATTTGAAATCATCAAACATTTCACAATGGGTTCTCCTGTTTCTGAAAGTGATTTTGGTAACAAACAAATTCCGGAATTAACGAATATCTTATTCAAAGCTGCTCAGGAAGACTACAACATGAAACTGAACTTATTGAAAGAGAAATCATTCCCTATTATTGAGAATGTATTCCAAAATCAAGGTTCAATGTTTAAAATGATCCAGGTTCCTTTCACAGACGGACACAAAACAATGACTATCGTAGCTGATCTTAAGGAAGCTTATGACACTCAATGTGAAAGTTTGATCAACGATTTTGAAAAGAATATCACTTTATCAATCATCGATGAAAACTGGAAGCTTCACCTTCGTGAAATGGATGACCTGAGAAGATCTTCTCAAGGTGCTGTTTACGAGCAAAAAGATCCACTTGTGATTTACAAACAAGAATCTTTCCATTTATTCAGCGAAATGATCGATAAATTAAACAAAGAAATTATTTCATTCTTATATAAAGGAGAAATTCCTGCTTAAGAAATAATTAATTATAGAATAAAAACCGCTCCAGCACTGCTTGGAGCGGTTTTTTGTTATTCAACAGATACATTAATATGATAAATATCAACTTGATAATTTATTTAGAATAATTAAAAACAATATATTTGCAGAAAATTTGACTTTCATGAAAAATGTACTGATCTGTGCCTCACTGTTGGGGTCTATGTTGACTTTTGCGCAGGAAAAAGATTCTATCAAGTCTAATGATATTGAAGAAGTAGTTGTAAATGGGAAATATTACAAAAAATATGTAGAAAAAGAAGGTTCATCTTCGATGCGTTTAGATGAGGCTTTGATAAAAATCCCTCAAAACATTTCAATCATTACAAATAGAGCGCTAGAAGATCAGCAGGTAACAACTTTGAGCGATGGTGTTCTTCGTAACGTTGCCGGAGCCCAGAGATTAGAGCATTGGGGAGACATGTATACAAGAGTAAACATGAGAGGATCCAGAGCTGCAGCTTTCATGAACGGAGTAAATGTTACTTCAAACTGGGGACCTCTAAGTGAAGATATGTCATTTGTTGATCATATCGAGTTCATCAAAGGACCTTCAGGATTTCTAATGTCAAACGGAGAGCCAAGCGGTATTTATAATATCGTAACTAAAAAGCCAACCGGACAATCTTTAAACGGATCCGCAAGAGTAACTTTAGGAAGCTTTAATATGTACAGAGGCGAAGCTGATATCGATACTAAAATTACTGATAAAGTAGCTTTCAGATTGAATTTAATGGCTCAAAACAAAAATAGTTTCAGAGATTATGAATTCAATGACAGATATATTATCAATCCTTCATTGAAGGTTAAACTTTCTGACAAAACGACTTTAACTGCAGAATACATCTACCAAAAGGCAAAAATGTCTGAAGTAGGTTCTGCGTATGTATTCAGTTTTGAAGGTTATAGAGCAAAACCTGTTGGATATACTGTAACAGATCCAGGTATCGACCCTACAAAAGTGGATAACAATACAGTTAACATTAATTTACAGCATAAATTTAATGAAAACTGGAAATTAACTTCTCAATTAACATATGTGAATGAATACACAATGGGAAGCGATCTTTGGCCAAGCAACTTTGATGGAAACTATATGATCCGTCGTTTGAATTATTGGGAAGCTGATAATACAATGAAATTCGGACAGGTTTTCTTAAATGGTTTTGTTAAAACTGGTTCCGTTTCTCATAAAATCTTAGCTGGTCTAGATTTGGGAAGCAAAAAATATATGGCTGACTGGTCTCAGGGATATAATTTGGATAAATATAATGCTAATGATGATTATACTCAAGCTGCTGACCATAATTATTGGTATAATCTAAATACTAATAACTATGATACCAATACCAGTGCAAACTTTGCTTATTCTGGTCCAAACAATACAGACGCTTACAGATCTTTCGACAAAAGCAAACCTCTTTCTGTAAGAGCAGGAGCGGGAAGCACGATCGATCAAAACTATACTGGTTTATATTTACAGGATGAATTAGGATTCTTTAATGATGCATTAAGACTTACTTTAGCCGCTCGTTATACGAATGTAAAAGAAGTAAACTACGGAACAAAATCTGATGCAAGCAGAATTACACCTCGTATCGGATTAAGCTACTCTATCGATGAAAATATGTCTGCATATGCTTTGTATGATCAGTCTTTCGTGCCACAGGCAGGTCTATTCAGAGATGGAACAACAGCAACACCATTAACAGGAAATAATATCGAAGTAGGTGTTAAAAAAGACTGGTTTGCAGGAAAATGGAACACTACACTTTCATTATATAACATTAATAAAGATAATGAAATCACAGGAGATCCGGATCAAACAAATAATCCAAACGGAAAATATTCTATCCTTCTTGGAAAAACAAGAGTACAAGGAGTTGAATTTGATCTAAAAGGAGAAATTGTTAAAGGATTCAATGCGATTTTTAACTACGCATTTACAGAAAATAAATTTACCGAAACAACTGCAAAAGCTACAAAAGGTGATAAAGTTCCAGGATATGCAAAACATACTGCAAACGGATGGTTGAATTATACATTCACAAACGGATTGTTGGAAGGTTTCGGATTAAGCTTCGGGGGAACATACCTTGCAGGAAGAAGCAGCTGGGATTGGGGAAGTACAAATACTCTGCAGATGGGAGATTATGTAAAATTTGACGCAGGAGCATCTTGGGAAAACTCAAAATTCAGAGTTGGTTTAAATGTATTTAATGTGTTTAACAGATACTTATACTCTGGTTCGCCATATGGAAATTATTATTATTACCAAGCCGACGCACCTAGAAACTTCAGACTTTCAATAGGGTACAAATTTTAAATAAACAAAAAGTTAGCCCTTGGGAGGGTTAACTTTTTTGATATGAAGAAAAAACATCATCATAAGAAGAAAGTTTCTTCAACTAAAAAATGGTCTGCCAAACTGCATTTGTGGTTTGGTTTGTCCATTGGTATCATTGTGTTCATTGTTTCTTTGACAGGAACGATGTATATTTTTAAGGATGAAATTCAGAATCAGCTTAGAAAAAGGGTCATTTTTGTAAAAGCTGAAACGATTACTCAGCGACCATTATCTATTGAAATTCTTCGTGAAAAAGTTGCTTTGGAACTTAATGAAAAGTATCCGATCAGTTCCGTTGAAATTCCTTTAGATAAAAACAAATCTTACGAATTTTTGTATTACGAAAAGGATAAGAAAGCCTGGAACTATTTTGATGAAGTTAAAATCAACAAATTAATTTACGTTAATCAATATACAGGTCAGATTCTTGGGATTTATAATGAAAAATATGACCTCTTCCCTATTTTAAAAGCCATTCATTGGAGCTTGCTATTAAATTCAGATTGGGGGAAATATGTGATCGGAATTCCTATCGTTTTATTCATCATCATGCTGATCACAGGAATTATTCTTTGGTGGCCGAAAAATAAAAAAATGCGAAATGGACGTTTCTACTTTGACTGGAAAAACGTAAAAACTTGGAAACGCAAAAACTATGACCTTCATAATATCTTAGGATTTTACGCATCTTTTATTGCTTTAATAGTAAGTATATCAGGAATTTACTTTGCCTATCCTTGGGTAAAAAACACATTCAATTTTGCATTATCCGGCTACATTGAGCTTCCAAAAGAAAAAGAAATAAAATCTCCGGACTCTCTTTTAGCCAAAAGCAAAGCAGTTTTCGATCTTACAGCAGAGGAAACCAGAAAATTATACTCAACCTCATCAAGTTTCAGAATTCCATTAAACGGAAAAAATAAAAAAGGAAAAGAATTAAAGAACATTCCGATTTCCGTGTATGGTGAAGACGGAAAATTTGCCATCAGAAATCAAGTCGTTTTTGATAAATATTCAGGGAAATTATTGGCCAATAAACCTCATCAAAACTTAAACAACGCAGAAAAATATGCCAATGCCAATTATGATATTCATACAGGATCATACTTTGGCCTATTCGGCAAGATCATCTGGTTCATCACAGGACTTATCTGTACATCATTACCAGTCACAGGGTTTTTAGTATGGCTTGGAAAACAAAAGAAAAAAGGAATTAAGAAGGTACAATGAAAAAATTAACTCTATCCGTAGCTTGTTTAGCTACCATTTCAGCATTTGGACAAGTAAAAGACAGCATCAATACGAAAGATGTGGATGAGGTTGTTTTAACGGCATCCAGAAAAAGAGAAAATATTAAAGAAATACCAAGCTCAATAACCATTGTTGGCGAGAAACAGGTTCAGTCACAATTGACTGTTAATTCAGATATCACAAGCATTTTACAATATACCGTTCCGAGTTTGGCGACAAGTTCAGGACAGACTTCCAATACAGGACAAACACTTCGTGGGCGTCAGGTTTTGGTATTAATTGACGGTATTCCACAGTCTACTCCGCTTCGAAACGGAGCAAGAGATTTAAGGTCTATAGACCCTTCAGCTATAGAAAGAATTGAGGTGATCAAAGGAGCTTCATCCATCTACGGAAATGGTGCAGACGGAGGAATTATCAACTATATCACAAGAAGAAGCAAATCAGACAAGAAGATTTCGGGAATTTCACAGTTTGGAATTACCGGACAACAATATGGCGGAACATTAGGCTACAGGGCAAGTCAGCTTTTATCAGGAAAGATTAGTAAGTTTGATTATGTTGTTTCATTGGCTTATGAAAAAACAGGGTATATGAAAGACGCAGATGGCATAAATCTTAGTCCGACCTACAGCACAGCCAAAATGAACAACTACAACGGAATGTTGAAATTAGGCTATGAAATCAATGACAATCAAAGAGTTGAAGCCTCATACATCGGTTATGCATCAAAATCTGATTTAAATTTAGGCTTAAAAACAGGAAAATACGGCGTTACCCCAACCATAGGAGAAGGAGAAGGAAAAAATCTGGAAATAACTCCACAAGGAACTCCAAGAAACCATAACTTCAAATTAAGTTATGACAATAAAAACCTGTGGAAAGGAACTTCATTAAATGTAAACCTTTATTTACAGGATTTCAGAACCGTTTACGGATACAGCGATACTTTCCTGAATGGTGGACAATCCAATGTTATCTCCAAAAAGACAGGAGCCAGAGCCAATTTCGACACTCAATTATGGAATGGTAAAAATTCTCAGGGTGAACTGATCTACGGTTTAGATGTGTTGAATGATCAAACCGTTCAGAAGCTGGAAGACGGCCGTTACTGGACTCCGGACATGAACATGACCAACATCGCCCCTTTCCTTTTGGTTAAGGTTGATTTAATGAAAAAATTAACGATAAAAGGAGGTTTACGATATGAAAACATTGCCGTAAAAGTTGGAGATTTCAACACACTTTCTACTGTTAAAAGTGACGGAACTTTCACCAAAAGCATTTTCGTGACCGGTGGAGACTTAAAATACAACGCATTAGTGGGAAACATCGGGGTTCGTTACAATATCGAAAATTATATCAATTTATTCGGAAGCTTTTCTCAGGCCTATTCTATCAATGAATTAGGAAGAATTTTAAGAACCTCAACAGAAGGAACGATTCAAAATCTTGAAACAAAGCCAATTATTGTCAACAACTATGAATTTGGAGCGACAGGACAGATTGCAAAATGGGTTAATTATGAGATCACGTCTTATGTGAGTACTTCAAAACTGGGCGCTACATTTATTCAAAGTCCGGACAGAGCTTTGACGATCCAAAGATCACCGGAAGTAGTGTATGGTGTGGAAGGATTTTTACATTTCACGCCTACAAAATGGATTAATTTCGGAGGAAGCTACAGTTGGATGGAAGGAATTACCTCTGTACAAGATGACGGAGATTATTCTACGAAAATCAACAACAGCAGAATTTCTGCACCGAAAGTTTTAGCCTATGTTCAGGTAAGACCGATTCAAGCTTTATCTATTGGACTTGATATGCTGCATGCTTTCGGACAAAACAGATTCGAGCCTAATGCCAAAGGATTATATGTTTACGGAGAAGGAAAAGTTCCTGATTACACCGTTTTCAACCTAAAATCAAGCTATGAAGTGAACCAAAACTGGAAAGTTTCTTTAGGTATCGAAAACCTTTTCAACAAAATGTATCAGCCTGCAATTGCTTGGTGGGCAGCAAGAGACGCAGATTTTACCAACTCGTTAGGAATGAGAGGAATGTTCATGGTTGAATATAAATTTTAAATGAAGCTTTTTCCCGCTTTCCACTATATCTTTTTCGCCAGCGCTTTTTTTAAGCCATTTCAGAAAAAGGATGTCGTTGCAATCGGGGCTAGAATTTCAGGGATGGTGACTTCGGGAGCCTCAGCCACTGTGGAATTTTTGTAGTTCTTTTTAAATCAAGCATGAAATTTAGAATAAAAATTTGCATTTAAATAAAAATATTTTCCATTAAAAGCACGTTAATTATAAATATTCTAAATAAAAATTAAATCTTATCTTTGCCGAACTTAAAGAAACTATGAAGAAGAAACATCATAAAAAGAAGCCAAGCGTATTTAAAAAATGGACAGGAAAACTGCATTTGTGGTTTGGTTTAGGTATTGGATTTTTGATCTTCATCATCTCCATTACTGGTGCATTATATGTTTTTAAAGACGAAGTTGAGAATATTACCAGAAAAGATGTCATCTATCATAATGAACAAAATATTGATCAAAAACAGATTCTTCCAATTCGCGTGTTGGAAAAATCTGTAGATGCTCAGGTAAAAGAAAAATACCCTATTCACTGGGTAAATATTCCTATCGATAAAAAAATGTCCTATCAATTCTATTGGTACGAGCACAATACCGATGCATGGAATTATTTTGATGAATTCCCTATTTATAAAGTTGCTTACGTTAATCCTTACGACGGAAAAGTTTTAAGAACCTACGATGAGAAAAACGGGTTCTTCCAGATCGTAAAAATGATCCACTGGAGTTATTTGTTAAAGCAGGACTGGGGAACATATGTCGTGGGAATTCCTGTCATAATCTTTGTCATCATGCTGATATCAGGAATTATTTTATGGTGGCCTAAAAACAAAGCTGCCAGAAAGCAACGTTTTTCATTCAAATGGAAAAATATCAAAAGCTGGAAAAGAAAGAACTACGACCTTCATAATATCTTAGGGTTTTATGCATCAATTTTTGCTTTAATCTTTTCAATTACAGGGTTATTTTACGCATTTTTTGTCGTTCAGGCAGCCATCTATGTGATCTTCTCAGGAGGTGAAACAAAATATCCGGATTTCACTCACATCAAGACAAAAGCTCCGATAGAACTGAGAACTGAAGGTACATTAGACAAGATAAGCAATACCGTTAAAGCAAAATATCCTGATTCTTATGGTTTCGCACTCGATCTTGGACATCCGCACATGGATGATCACGAACATCCGAATTTCGAAGTTTATGTAAAACATTTGTCATACTCTTATCATAAAAGCAGCAGTCTTATTTTTGATGAAAATTCAGGAGAGCTGCTTCATACTCACGACATGAAAGACAAAAATTTTGGAGAAAAAACGGTTGGAGCCAATTATGACATTCATGTTGGATCAATTTTAGGTCTTCCTACCAAGATTATTGCCTTCGTTGTAAGTTTGATATGTGCCTCATTACCAGTTACTGGCTTCCTTGTTTGGTGGGGAAGGCGAAAAAAGAAAACAGTAAAAACTGCTTAAAAAAAAATTGCAATAAATGTTGAGTTAATAATCCATTAATACAATCTTTTTTATATTTTTAACCCTTTAGAATTTATAAGAATAGAAATGTCATTAATAGATTTATCAAAACACGTTGCCCTAGGAATTGATATTGGCGGTACAACTACCAAATTTGGTGTTGTAAACCACAGAGGTGAAGTTCTTGAAAAAGGCAATCTAAGCACTGATGCGTACGCAACGGTTGAAGAATTCATAGATGCTTTGTACGAAAAAGTGCATCCGCTGATCAATAGCTACGGAAAAGAGAAAAACTTTGACGGAATTGGCGTAGGCGCTCCCAACGGAAATTACTATACAGGAACAATAGAACAAGCTCCGAATTTACCTTGGAAAGGCGTGATCCCATTTGGTAAATTAATGACTGAAAAGTTCGGTTTACCTACTACAATAACTAATGATGCTAATGCAGCAGCTTTTGGTGAAATGCTTTTCGGAGCAGCTCGCGGAATGAAAGACTTCATCATGATCACATTGGGAACAGGCGTAGGAAGCGGAATTGTTTCAAGTGGTAAATTGATCTATGGACATGACGGCTTTGCAGGTGAACTAGGACATACTATTGTAAAACCAGGTGGAAGAAAACACTGGAGCACAGGATCTGAAGGAAGTTTAGAAGCCTACGCATCTGCAACAGGAATCGCAATCACAGCAAAAAAGATGAGAGCAGAATTCCCTGAATCTATGCTAAGTCAGTTTCCTGAAGAATCGATCAACTCTAAAACGGTACACGAATGTGCTTTGAAAGGTGACCCGATTTCTATTGAGGTTTTCAGATATACAGGTCAGAAATTAGGGGAAGCATTGGCAAATTTTGTCATGTTTTCTTCACCGGAAGCAATTCTTTTATTTGGAGGAGTCATTAAAGCCGGAGATTTCATTTTGAAACCTGCTAAACTTCATATGGAAAGAAACCTTCTTCCGATTTTTAGAAATAAAGTGAAATTGGTTTTCAGTGAACTGGACGAAGCGGATGCTGCTATTTTAGGAGCAAGTGCTTTGGTTTGGGAAAAGTAATTGAAAAACATTTAAATATAATTGAGCATCCTTTTTGGATGCTTTTTTTGTTTTTTTAATCTCCCACAGATTTGACTTCGTCGAACTTACGTTTCACGGATTTGCAAAGATGTTTACACTATCTTTTTCTTGTGATTATTTGTGAAATCTATTAGTGTAATTTGTGTTTAAATCCCCCTTTTCAACCTAAAATGAAAAACTTTTTCATACTTTTGATTAGTTTTTTAATACAATAATCAACCTAAAATGGATAACAATAATTTAGAGCAAATTACTTTCGGAGGCGGATGTTTTTGGTGCGTAGAAAGCTGCTTCAATATGCTGAAAGGTGTTGAATCTGCAATCTCAGGATATTCGGGAGGTCATAAAGATAATCCGACGTATGAAGAGGTTTGCACAGGAGAAACAGGACATGCAGAAGTTGTACAGATCACTTATGATCCGAAAATAATCTCTTATGAGCAATTAATGGATGTATTTTTCTTCCTTCACGATCCTACTCAATTAAACAGACAAGGAAATGACATCGGAACACAATACCGCTCTGTAATTTATTATAAAGATGATGCTGAAAAAGCAAAAGCTGAAGAAGCCATCAAAATTTCTGAAGCTTCAGGAAGATGGACTGGAACTTATGTTACTGAATTATCACAATTCGAGAAATTCTGGTCAGCAGAACAATATCATCAGGGATATTATAATGAAAATCCTACTCAGCCTTATTGTAGCGCAGTTGTAGGTCCTAAAATCCAAAAATTCAAAAAACATTTCGGAGAATTGGGAATGTTGAATGCAGAATAATTTTAAGTTTTGGCTAAAGCCGTATGATTTATTATTTTTCATTAAACGGGCTAAAGCCCGTTCCTATTGATAAAGATGAAGATAAAAAAAGCGAAGAGATTGATTCCCTTCGCTTTTTTGTACAAATTATTTTTATATTGAAGACTATTAATAACCTGGATTTTGTGAAAGGTCATTCGATGCGTCAAGCGTTGCCTGAGGAATCGGGAAAATCCTTCTGTAAGGTTGAGAAGCAGGTTTTGCAGTTCCGGGAAGATCAAATTTACCGAATCTGATCATCGCCTTTCTTCTGTACATTTCCCAATATAGTTCGTATCCTGATTCTTTAAACAGAGTATTAGCGTCTAATGAAGCAAGGGCAACTCCGGGAGCATTACCGTTTAAGGCATCACGGGTTCTGCTTGTTCTTAAAATATTAACATCAGCTAAAGCACCTGCAATATTTCCACTTCTGAAATAGGCCTCAGCTCTCATCATGTAGATTGTTCCTAATCTGTATAAAGGTACATCCATTCCGCTTGTTCCGTTATTTCCGTAGCCAGGATCAAATTCAAACTTGAAATTTCTTACCCCTCTGTTGATCTGAGACTGAGTAAAGACAGCTTCTGAAGGATTATCAAAATTGAGTTCAGGTGTAAAATCTGCTGCAAGTGTCGTATTTTTTTCTGTGAATAATTTATAGACTTTAATTCTTCCGTCTGCTGTCATATCAAAGCTTCCATTGGCAAGAAGTTTTGGACCATATTGCTGCCCCACCTGCAATCCTCTGTTGAAATGGAACCAAGGTTTTCCCGTTCCTTCTACTTTACTTGTTGAAGGTACGCTTACATCTGTTCCATCATTTCTGAACCAAGTTCCATCTTCATATTGGTAGCTTCTTTGAAAACGGGGATCATCATGATTTCCGTTCCAAGAATAATAGAATTCAGGAGTGATACATGATGCATTGGTTCCTCTATTATCAGGGGAAGGTTTCTGGATTCTTTCCATTGACATATAAGCCAGGTCATTATCTGCATTTCTGTTCGAGTTTTTCTTCTGAACAATCGTGAAGATCATTTCCTTACTTGTATCATTATTAATATCAAAATTGTGGAAATAATTAGATTCTAAACTGAACTGCCCTCCGTTGATCAATAAATTAGAATATTGAATAACTTTATCCATATCTGTTCCTCCGCCATTCACAGCCTGTTCTGTAAAATTAAAACTAGCTGCTGTTTTATTTTTAAGAACCGCTCTGTTCAGATACATATCTGCCAATAAAGCATAAGCCGCCTGTTTTGTGAATCTTCCGGCGTGCGTATTCTGAGTTTTAATATCAGCCAAATTAGGAATAAGACCTTCTACTTCTGTAATGAGAGCATCGATATACGTATCTGCTTTTCTGATCTCAATCGGCGCATTTAAATCGCTTGGATCTCTGTACGGAGCTTGCCCGAATAAATCTAAAGTGTTGTAAGTATAATAAGCCAACAATCCTTTTGCCTCTGCTAAAAATAAAGCTTTATTGCTTACGCTACTTTTATTAATACTTTTAATTGCCGTTAAAGATTTTGTAATTCCGGAAGTTAACTGATCCCAAGTCGTTTTTACGACATCATTGCTGGCATCCCATGTAAATTCGTGCATGGCTCTCCACTTTCCGCCGTCTCCCCAGTCGCTTCCTCTTGTTGCCAATAAGGCCTCATCGGTAGAATATTCCTGTAATGCAAAAACACTTCCGTGATCTACAAAAGTTCCGTCACCAAGCTGTCCATAAGCTGCAGCAATAGCACTTTCGGGATCTGCAAGGTTTTCAGAGCCCAATACCTCATCTACCACTTGCTCGTCAAGATTTGTACACCCCATTAAGGCCAGTACAAAAACAGATAGAACGATTTTATTTATATGTAAAAAATTAGATTTCATAATTCTTTTTAGCTTAAATTAAAATTTAACAGTTGCTCCGAAAATGAAAGTTTTCGCAGACGGATACGTAGTGTAGTCAATTCCCAGAGACTGGTTTCCTCCAACCTTTTTATTGGTATCAACAAGAGGATCGTAACCTGAATAATTGGTAATCGTTAATAAATTCTGCGCACTTACGTAAAGATTAATGCTCTTCAAAAACTTCAGCTGATGCATATCGAAAGTATATCCCAGTCTTACGTTATTCAAACGGATAAAGTCTGATTTTTCAAGATATAATGATGACAATTGCGGCTGGTTGGTAAAGCTAGCGCCTGAGTCATAAAATTCTTTCAAAACGTTTCTGTCTGATGCTAAGTTGTTGATATTTAAATCCAATGCTGTATTGTTCAATAAATAACCTCCTGTTTGGCCGATGAATGAAAATGCAAAATCAAATTTTTTATACCTCATGTAAGAATTGATCCCGAAAGTGAAATTCGGAATAGCACCTTCGAAAATTTTTCTGTCTTTCTGATCGATCCTCCCGTCTCCATTAATATCTTCATAGATGTATTTTCCGTTGGCATCCACTCCCTGATAGTTCAACATAAAGAAAGACCCTGCTTCATATCCGTTTTTATAGATATTTGCCGTAACTCCGGAAAGTCCGGGCCCTGAAACTTCACCTGAATAAATTGCTGTAACCGGAAGGTTTTTAACTTCATTATTTACCGTTGCTCCGTTTACATCAAGATTCCATGTGAAATTCTCATTTTTAATAATTTCTGAACCTAAAGTAAATTCAAAACCTTTATTAACGATCTGTGCATCCACATTTTTCCAAACTGTAATGGTAGGGCTCAATACTCTTGACGGAATATTCAGAATCGGATCTTTTGTCGTTTTCTTGTAATATTCCAATGATCCGTACAATCTGTTTTTCCATAAGCTGAAATCTGCACCGATATTGGCCTGCTCTACCACCTCCCATTTAAGATCAGGGTTTAGTGTTCTTGCGATCTTAACTCCATTGATCAGATTTAAATTATCATACAAATAATAACCTCCATCCTGAGCTAATGAATAGCTATCCTGAGTAATTTTGTTCGGAACTTCCTGATTACCTGTCTGTCCCCAGCTTCCTCTTAATTTTAATTCATTAACAATTTGAGAATCTTTCAGGAAATTTTCATTGGAGATCGTCCAACCAACTGCGGCTGAAGGGAAGTAACCGTATTTGTTGTTATTTCCGAAACGCGTAGAACCATCAGCTCTTAAGGAAACCGTTAATAAGTATTTTTTATCAAAATTATAATTTACCCTGCCAAAATAAGATTGTAATTCGTTTGACTGATTATATCCCGCCCCCGGAATGAATGTCTCTCCGGAATATCCGGGATTAATTTCCGGCGCAACTCCTGCTCCCTGATTAGCAATATTTCTAACTCCGAAATACGTTCCTGAAGACTTAAATTTCTGATAAGAAAAACCTCCTAATAAACTGAAATTATGTTTATTTAAGCTAAGATCATACGTTAAATAATGTTCCAAAAGCACATTATAAGAGTCAAGATTAGCCTGAACATACATTCCTTTTGGAGTTCTGTCGGTGATGTTTGGATACATTGTTGTATTTCTTTCCGACATTGTTTTGTCGATACCTAAATTGAATTTATAATTTAATCCCGGTAAGATTCTCAACGTTGCTTCCGTATTTCCTAATACTCTGAAAGTATTGGTTTTATCAGTATAAACACTCAATAAATACAATGGATTGTAGTGAGCATTCATGTTGAAATTGGTGTAATTTCCGTTTTGATCGTACACAGAACGTGTAGGATTCGCCATCAAAGCATGGATAATTACCTGACCATCAGAACCTGCATTGGCTCCGTTCGGAATTCCGGTTTCGTTGATGTCACTCGCCGTAAGATTTAGTTTAACTTTTAATCTTTTATTATCAAAAAAAGATTCTTCGGCATTCAAACGAGCGGTTGTTCTTTTAAAACCACTGTTCAGCACGATACCATCCTGGTCCATATGAGAAAGTGACGCAAAATAATTCCCTGTTTCCGAAGATTTTGAGAACGAAACCGAGTGATTCTGAGAAACTGCACTTCTGTAGATTTCATCCTGCCAATCTGTATTTCCACCGTGGTCATACAATTTATCAACTCCTGCAGCTCTGTATTGATCCGCCGTTAATAAGTCTAATTTTTTAATCACAGAAGAGAAACCTAAATACGTATCATACGTAAACATCGGCTCTCCTTTTTTGCCTCTTTTTGTCGTTACCAAAACAACACCATTTGATCCTCTTGCTCCATAAATAGCCGCTGCAGAAGCATCTTTCAATACCGTAATTGACTCAATATCTGAAGTATTCAGGAAGTTTAACGGGTTTTTTGCCTGAGCATTTCCTAAACCAACGTTCGGACTTTGTGCGCTTACCGCATCATTACTCAAAGGAACACCGTCTACAACGAATAAGGGCGTACTCCCACTTCTGATCGAGCCAATTCCTCTGATTGACACATTCACTCCTGCTCCCGGTTCACCGCTCGACTGAACGATACGAACTCCGGCAATTTTCCCCTGCATCAAATTATCAACAGAAATATTCATTCCTTCTTTGAAATTTTCTGCTTTCAATTGGCTTACAGCTCCCGTTAAATCTGACTTTTTCTGAGATCCGTAGCCTACCAAAGTGACCTCTTCAATAGAAGTCGCCGCTTTTTTAGATTGGAGCTTAATTGAAACTGATGAAGAAGTGATCTTCACTTTTTGTACTTCATATCCATCATAAGAGATAGATAACGTTTGCCCTACAGAAGCGGAAATAGAAAAATTTCCTGAAGCATCGGTAGTTGCTGTAGCTCCTGTTTCAACGACCGTGACTTTCGCCCCTTCCATCGCTGAACCATCCTGATCTGTGACATTTCCGGCAATTGTTTCATCCACCCGAAAGGAAACAGAATGAGTTTTCGTAAATCCTTCAGCATGAACTTGGTTTGCCACCAAAAAGATCAATGCGATCGGAATTAGCTTTTTAAATTTAAAAAAATTAATTTTGTGGTACATATCATTAAGTAAAGTAAATTGTAATAAACGATGCTTTGCTTAGTAAAAAAGCCGCTGTTGTTCCCGCAACAGTGGTTTTCTTTAACTTGATCTTCGTTTCATTTCCGGCATACAAAGTAAAATGATATACCACGAAATCATTTTAACATAATGTTATCTTAAAATCAACAAAACATAAATATCTCAAAAAGAGAAAATAAAAACACACTCATTATCAGCAATTTACAAAGCTGTATTTTTTATCATTCACACAATCGTAAAAAACACTTAACATAATATATAAATCGTCTAATAAGAAGAGTCATTAATTTCGCCATTACAAAAATTGACGAAATGAAAAAGGCAGCTTTTATAGCTTTATATTTATCTTCTTTAAACCTATTTTGGTCACAATTTCAAAATCTTAATGATTTAAAAATTAATGAAATTCAGGTAATTGGCTCTCACAATTCTTATAAAAAGGCGATTCTTCCGGAAGTTTACAGTTATTTATCTAAGAAAGATTCTATGAATTTTCTTCCAAGAATTCAATATGAACATATCCCAATACCTCAACAATTAGATTTAGGATTAAGAAATTTAGAAATTGATGTATATGCAGACAGCAAAGGCGGAAAATATGCGCATCCGAAGATTTTAGACCTTGTCAAAACAACACAACCATTCGATCCGGAAGGGAAAATGAAGAAGCCGGGATATAAAATGATTCACATAACGGATATTGATTATCAGACTTGGTATTACACGCTGGAAGATTGCTTAAAAGATCTGAAAAAATGGTCTGATGCACATCCTGATCACGATCCTGTTTTTATCACGCTTGAACCAAAAGATGGAAAAGCCAATAAATTTGGGACAGAACCGGAACATTATACTTCAAAACTGTTCGATGATCTGGATAATGAGTTGAAAAAATATTTAGGGAAAAATAAAATTATAACTCCGGACGACATTCGTGGTTCTTATAAAACGTTGAACGAAGCGGTTTTACATAAAAATTGGCCAACTGTAAAAGATGCTAAAAGAAAATTCCTTTTTGTACTCGATAACAACAGTGAAAACAGAGATATTTATATGGAAGGACATCCTTCTTTAAAAGGAAGAATGGTTTTCACGAATTCGGCTCCCGGAACGCCTGAGTCTGCAGTTTTATTTATGAATGATCCGAGTCCGAACATTAATGATCTCGTAAAACAAGGCTACATTATCCGAACCAGAGCTGACGCCGATACGATGGAGGCAAGAAAAGAGGATTATTCGAGATTTGAAAAAGCAAAAGAAAGCGGTGCGCAGGTGATCACAACAGATTATTATCAGCCGAGTAAGCTTTTTAAGTCAACTTATAAAATTAGTTTTGATAACAATACATATGAAAGGAAAAATCCTGTCACCGGAAAATAATTAAAATGATATTAAACGAGAGACTGTCTGATTTTTGGGCAGTCTTTTTTGATTTGGTTGTTTTTTAACGCAAAGATTTATTTTTAAGAATGTATTATTTAGGAAGCAAAGATGAATCAATAAATTGATTGGATTAAGTTTACGTTCAAGCTTCGCGCAGCAAATTTATTTGCCTTTGCTTTCTAAAATTAAAAGGTTAAATGATTAAATCTTTGCGTCTAAAACATTTTTAAACACAAATAACACGAATTTTTCACAAATAACACAAAGATGAAGCGTAAACATCTGTCTCGATCCGTGAGAAATAAAAAACTATAACCTCTTTATTTCTTGTTTTTTCAAATCTATCTCAAAATGATCTGCCGGATCTCCGTTTGACAGTAAAGAAAGAATCTTGAAGACCGATTTTAATTGTATGATGAAAGGATCTTGAGATTGATTGGTTTTAAAGAATTTTTCCAATGTTTGATATTGTTGTAATCTTTCTTCTGGAATATCTTTTTTTGCCAATTCATCTGCTGATTGGAACTTATACAGATCAAATAACAAATCTTCAAAACTCCATTGTTTGAATGATTTTGAATCAATTCCTGTTTGCTTTACTTCTGAGCCTGAATTTTGTGACATTAAAAGTAAATCTTCCCCATTTAAAGATTTTGCTTTCTCCATAAATTCTTTAGGCCAATCATCCGGAATCATTCTCAAACGAACCAATTCTTTTAAATGAAACAGCATGAAATCATGATAGGATTTTGTTTTCAAAATATCCTTATTCCAAAGTGTTGCATTTTTGTTTTGACTTAATGCTTCAAATTCTTTTTCATACAAAGGAAATAATTCGTCAAACCTATGAACATCATTTAAAACTTCCGTTTGCACCTCCATTTTTTCAGGAGAGTGGATTGTCAGAATTTTATAACTCGGTAAATAGGCCGCCAATGACGGAACCTGAACATTGACCAATATTTTCTCTCCCATTTTTCGAATTCCTGTATCATTGATGTGCATATGTCCGGCAAAATGTATTTGCAATCCTGTCTCAGCAAAAGCTTTTGCAACTTCTTCGTCCGGAACTCTTTCTAATTGCCATTTTTTTTCGCCTAACAAATTTTTAATTTCATGAGTTGCGCCATCATTAAAATCAATCATTGGATAATGGGTAAATGCAATGACCGTTTTTCCGTTAGTTTTTGCTTCTTGCGTAATTTTTTTAATCCACTGAATCAGATGCTTTTTATTGGTCAATACATTATTGTAACCTATACTTGCGCCACGATAGTTTGTAGGATCATTTGGATTTGAGTTGAGGTTTTTAGGAATATAAGTATTTCCGTCGATGGCGATCATCCAAACTCCTTTCATCGGTTCAACGACATAACTCAGATCAGGAACAGAAAAATCTTTCGCAACGTCATACATTCTTTTGGAATAATCCGCATTTTGTATGGCTTTTTCGAATGAATAATTTTTGTAAGAATCGTGATCAAAAGGTGTACTCCAGTATAGATTTTCTTTTTTGGGATAAAAACCGAAAGCTTTTAATTCATCCAAAATTTCTACATATCCCGATTCTGCAATGTCTTCTGTAATGATTTTATTCTTTGTTTTCCCAAGATTTTCTTTGCTGTAAATTCCTAGCGGATTCCCGTCCTCTCCTAAAAAATCATCTTTTCCGGCATCCTGCCGAAACGGGCCAACAGGATCGTGGTTTCCTGTGGTTAAGTAAAAATCAATTCCATACTTTTTATGATACTGATCTAATATTGTATGAAGACCGCGCAGATTGTAGGCTTGTCCATCATCCGAAAAATCTCCGGGCATGGCGACTATTTTAATACCCTTTGCTGCAATATCATCTAATGCTTTCAGAAAGGCAAAATAATTTTCATTAAAAATTCTCGTGGAATGCAATTGCGAATCCATCGTTCTCAGAATGGTGGGTTTTCCTGTTTTAGGATTGATAATTCCTTTAAAATTGTTATCCGAAAAGCTTCCATACAAATCCTGAAAATGCACATCGGAAAGAAATGCAATTTGTACAGGTTTTTGCTGTGCCGAAAATAGAGTAAACGTAAAAAGTAAAAGTGAAAATATTCCTCTGTTCATCTTAAAATAAGACGAAAGTAATAGATTCTTTTGTGAATTGTTTTAATTGAATTTTAAATAATTGTGAAGAAAATTGATCATTCTACTTCTATAGAGTCAGATTGCTGAAAAGCGTATTTTTCTAACATAAGATGAGTTGATTTTCTCAGTTCCCGCCCAGTGTCGGGATCTATTCCGTCTTTTGTAAAAAACTCTACTTCACCATTATACTTTGAATACCATGTCTTTCCAACTGCATTTTCGTAGGTCAATGTATCTTTTCGCAAAATTCTTTTAAAGAACTGTAAATTATCTTCATCCACAGGAATTTTCTTATCAAATTTAGGATTCTTATCATTACAATCTACCAGTTTATATTCGCTTCCATTCCAATACATACACTCCTTCGATGGTAAAAATCCGGCAAAACCATACGTTTTATTCTTTGGATGCGAAAAAACAACACTTCCGGTGACAAGACAAATCACCAAAGCCATTTCCATAATTCCCATTCCGTTTTTCTTCATGAACTCGGGCATTTTGAAATTTTGCTCGTTCGTTATATTGATAATTATATTAGAAAGTAGTTCAGAAATTGATTCTTCATCTTTATCAACGCTTATTTTAATGGTAGTTTTATTTGCGTCATCATCTTTCTTGATAAAGGTTCTTGAGAAATCTGCGAAGTTTTTATAACCTAAGTATTCACTTAACTTATCCAATCTGTCAGGCTCTATATTAATTTCTTTACTTCCATCTCCTTTTACATAAGTATCATAATACCTCGAAAAGGTTTTATCGTTTATTTCAAACCCCAAATCTTCTTTAAAATACAGCCATAAATAATTAGCTAAACCACTCTTAGTTGTTTTTCCGGTCTCTGCTTCCGCCTTTCTGAATACCTCATGAATTAGTAGTTTTTTCTTGGACATAGTTAGTTTTTAAGGAGTTACAAAATAGCTAATTTTTGACCATGTCGCATTACGGGTTTCCGTAATACAATTCCTGTCCATTCTGTGTCCATCGATGTCCATGTTTTGTCTAACACCTGCCTTACCCTTTGTCGCATCTTTGCTTCAGAAATCAGTGAGAAACAAAACATTACAAAAAAACAAATGTACAAAACTGATTTCAAAATCACCAGATAAAACGGAAGAAAACTCCGGGTTGGGAAGCAGATGTTTCTCTTCCGTTTTTGAAGGTTCACTTCCCAAAAAATTTAGAAGCGCTTCAATTTTTTTTAAACGTGTAAAACAATCTGCGATCTGTTTCGCAGGGAAGAACACGAATGCTTTAACAATAAATTTTTTGACAAAATGATCCAGTTTATATTAATGCTATTAGGTTTAGCATTCTCAAATAATAACGCAAATACGACAACGTGTTATGATAATAACGGAAACCCTGTAACAGTGCAAAACGGACCGAGTGATCCGGGGGGTGGCACAGGAACCGGAGAAGATGGCGGACCTGTAGGAGGAAATACAGGGCAAATACCTCCTCCATTTACCCCAACTAATCCTTAATATTAAAAAAGGCAGATTGTATAATCTGTCTTTTTTCTTATATTGTACCAAAACTAATCTCATGAAATACACGCTATTGATTATTTTATTGATAGTCTTATTTTCCTGTAAAAAAGACAATAAAACAAAAGAATCAGAACTTTCCACCAACTCCTTTTTTGAAAAAGCAAAAGAGTATAGTAAAAAAAATATTACTGATTCGGCTTTTTATAATTTCAATTTAGCAAAGAATTCTTTTTTAGACAATAAAGATTCAATTGGTGCCGCAAGAGCTTTAGCTAACATGGCACAAATTCAAACAAGTAAAGGTGATTTTTTTGGATCAATCAAGACTTCACTAGAGTCAAATAAATTCCTTAAAGACGAAAAAGATGTTATTGTTACAAAAACATTAACATCAAATTATAATAATATGGCTATTGCATCTAATAATCTTAAGGTTTTTGACAGTGCATATATCTATTATGAAAAAGCCTTAAGATATGTCGATAATAACGAAGATAAATATATATGCTATAATAATATTGGTGACGTTTTAATAAGTAAAGGAAATTTAAAACTTGCTAAAGAATATTTAAAAAAAGCCATTTTAACGGATAACAGTTCTAATTATTCAAGAGCAGTTAACAATTACGCGAAAGCTAAATATCTTTACGATAAAAACTACAACCCATTACCTGAATTTTTCCAAGCACTAGAAATTCGAGAAAAGACAAATGACGAGTGGGGAAAAAATTCCAGCTTTGAAACCTTATCTGAATATTATTTAAATAGAGATAAAAATCTATCCCTGAATTTTGCAAAAAAAATGCTTCAGTCTGCTATCAAAAATAAAAGTATTGATGACCAAATAATTGCTTTACAGAAAATTATAAAGTTAGATCCTAAAAATTATCTGGAAAACTTTCAAAGATTTGATTTTATTAGTGACAGTATTCAGACAGCAAGAAGTAGAGATAAAAATCAATTTGCTGTCGTAAGGTATGATTTGGAAGCAAAAAATGCTGATAATCAAAAATTAAAATCAAAAAGTTTTAAACAAGATATTGGTATTTCCACTTTAGTAATAATATTAATCGGTGGTTTATTCTGGTACAGAAAAAGAAAAAAACGCCTTCAACAAGAAAACGAATTAAAAATAAAAAACAACCAACTCAAGCTCTCCAAAAAAGTACACGATGTCGTTGCCAACGGCATTTATCAGGTAATAACCAAAATCGAAAATCAGGAAAATATTGATAAAAATGAAATGCTGGATGAGTTGGAATTCGTCTATGAAAAATCAAGAGATATTTCTTATGAAAAAATAGATGCACAAGAAAAGGACGAAGATTTCAGCAAGAAAATATCAAAGCTTATCGCCACCTTTAAAAATGAAACAGTAAATACCTACGTCGCCGGAAATGATGAGACAATTTGGAAAGAGGTAAAACCATCAGCTCAGGAAGAGGTTTATCAGATTATTAGAGAGCTTTTGGTCAATATGAAAAAGCACAGTCAGGCGGACAGAGTTGTATTAAAATTTGAAAGAATAAATAATTTTATCACAATTCATTACACAGACAATGGTGTAGGCATCTCTGGAGAATTAATTTATAAAAATGGGCTCACGAGTACGGTTTCCCGTATTGAGAATGTCCGCGGAGAAATTATTTTTGATACCGAAATCGAAAAAGGATTGAAGATCACCATTTCATTTCCTATTTAAAAAAAGAAAACAATGTTCAAAAAAATTTTAATATCCGAAGACCACGAAAGCATCAGTATTTCTGTACAAAAAACGCTTGAAGAATTGAATGTTCCAACTGTTGATTACGTCTCGTATTGTGATGATGCTTTAGCCAAAGTTCAAAAATCTATCCGCGAAAATGACACTTACGACCTCTTGATCACCGATCTTTATTACGAAGAAGATCATCGCCAACAAAACATTAAAGACGGAATAGAATTAGTGCGACAATTACGGGAAATTCAACCTTCATTAAATGTGATTGTTTTTTCCGCCGAGCACAGATCCGGAGTTATTGATTCTCTTTTCACAGAATCTAAAATTAACGGCTATGTTCGTAAGGCGAGAAATGACTCAAAAGAGTTAAAAAAAGCTATCGCATCCGTTTATGTTAATGAAAATTACTTGTCATTAGACCTTAAACAAGAGGTAAAAAAACTGAATAATTATGAATTTTCTGCTTATGACATTACTTTAGTCTCTCTCCTATCACAGGGAGTTTTGCAAAAAAACATTCCGGTATATCTTCAAAATAACGACATCAGACCTAACAGTTTAAGTAGTGTTGAAAAAAGATTAAACAGTTTAAAAGAAGCCTTAGAAGTCACCAGCAATGAGCAGTTGGTTGCTTTTTGTAAGGATTTGGGAATTATTTAACGAGATTTCTAAAACATATTTTATCAAACCTTTCAATTTTTTTGGAAGGTTTTTTCATTTTACGGATTCCCGTAAGGTTTGGTTTTTAAAGTGTTATATTTTTGGAGTATTAAAATAAAAAAAATGGGAAAATTTATTATTACAAAAAGAAGAAATGATGAATATCAATTCAATCTGAAAGCTGGAAATGACGAAACAATCTTAACAAGTGAAGGCTACAAAACCAAGGCAAATTGTAAAGCAGGAATTGATTCTGTAAAAATCAATGCTCCGTATGACCATCGTTACGACAGAAGAACTGCAACAAATGGACAATACTATTTCAATTTAAAAGCAGGAAACGGTGAGATTATAGGAACTAGTGAAATGTACAACTCAATCTTAGCCAGAGAAAACGGAATAGAATCCGTAAAAACAAATGCTCCAACTGCAGAAATTGTTGATCTAACCGGAGAATAAATCTAAAACACTATAACTATGGAAGCTCAAATTCAAAACGAAACCACATTCTATCAGGATAATTCTGTTACAGTTACACAATCCAGATATGTAACACATTCAAAAACTTATGCGATGAGAAACATTTCTTCAGTTCATATTTTTGAAATTATTAAGAGTAAAAACAAAGCATTTTTCACGGCTCTTTTCGGGGTAATTTTTCTTTTTTCAAAAGATGTTTTTTGGGTGGGATTAATAATTATTGCTTTGGGAATTTGGTGGTTTGTTTCCATAAAAAATGAATATGCTGTAAGAATAAGCACCAATTCCGGAGAGGCTAACAGTATTATTTCAAAGGATAGAAAATATATTCAAAAAATCGTAAATGCTCTGAATGACGCAATCGTTCATCGAGGATAAAATTATAAACTGTTTAAAACTAATAACCATGAAAAAAATCCTATTCACAAGCCTTTTAGGTTTAGGCTTATTATTACCTGCAAGCTTTACAGCATCAACAAATCGTACAACATCAACAACTGAATTTTCATCAAAAAAACCAAAGAAAAGCAAAAGTAGCAAGGTTAGAAAAAGCAGATCTAAAAGTTCAAGATCTTCTTATTCTAACAGCTCAAGATCATCTTACTCTCAAAGTAAAGGCTGTACTTATAACGGTAATTCATTAAATGTCGGATCAAGAGGAGGTTGCTATTATTATTCGGGAAGCAGTAAAGTGTATGTTGACAGATCATATTGCTCAGGGTGTAATTAATCTCAAAAAATAACCATAAAAACACTCCATATATTTAATTATCAAAAAAAGCGAAGATTAATTTCTTCGCTTTTCTTTATTTTCTGATCATTTCCGTGTGCGGAATGTCGTCTTCCAAATATTTTTTTCCGGTATCTTCAAAACCAAAATCTCCGTAGAATTTTAATAAATAATCCTGTGCAGAAATTCTGACCTCAGAAGTATGATAACGGTTTTCTATTGTTTCAACAGCATACTGTATAAGCTGCTTACCCAAGCTTCTTCCTCTTCCTTTTTGCGTGGTTATAACGCGACCTAATGAAGTTTCTTCATATTTAATCCCTTTATCAAAAACTCGGCAGTATGCTAAAATTTCACCTTCTTCATCTTCTGCCCATACATGGATCGCCTGCTGATCATAGCCGTCGGCATCTAGATAAACACAGTTTTGCTCTACTACAAATACTTCGCTGCGAGCTTTAAGAAGATTATATAATTCAGGAACTGTAAATTCCTCAAACGTTTTAATTTTCCAGATAATATTACTCATCGAAATTTACACTGTTATTTTTTAAAAATTCATTGGTGGTTTGTATGAAATCCAGAATTTCGTCGCATCCTTCTTTCTTTTCAGCAGAAGTCACATATATTTCCGGAAGATCTTCCCAAGTCTTATAAAGCTCATTCCTGTAATCTTCTACATTTTTTATGGCGATATTCGGTTTCAGTTTATCAACTTTAGTGAAAACAATCGAAAACGGAACTCCGCTTTCACCACACCATTCAATAAATTCAAGATCTATTTTCTGTGGACTGTGTCTTGAATCGATCAAGACAAAAAGATTCACAAGATTCTTTCTATTTAAAATATAATTATTAATCAGTTTCTCAAAATCCCTTCTCATCACTTTTGAAACCTTAGCATAACCATATCCCGGTAAATCAGTAAGATACCAGTCTTCATTTATGATAAAATGATTAATAAGCTGAGTTTTCCCTGGGGTTCCCGAAGTTTTCGCCAAATCTTTCCTGTTCAGCATTGCATTGATCAATGAAGATTTCCCAACATTTGATCTTCCTATAAAAGCATATTCTGGGATCGTCGGTTCCGGACATTCCTGCCATTTTCCGCTACTCTTTACAAACTCTGCTGTTTTAATAACCATTTCTCGAATATTTTTTAGAAAATTAAACCATTAAGAAAAGCTCTTAATGGTTTAATCTATTTTTTTTAAACTTTATCTTTTAACCAACTGTAGAGAATCTCATTGAACTCGTCTGGTTTTTCCATCATTGCTGCGTGTCCACATTTATCAATCCAGAACAGGTCTGAATTAGGGATAAATTTGTTCATATCAATCGCAACTTCCGGAGGTGTTACATTGTCCTGTTTTCCCCAGATCAAACAAGTCGGGGTTAAAATCTTAGGAAGATCATGCAACATATTGTGTTTGATGGCACTTCTTGCCAGCATTACGGTTTTTATTCCCTTCATTCTGTCATTCACCACCCCAAAAACCTCGTCTACAAGATCTTCAGTTGCCACAGCAGGGTCATAAAAAACCTCTTCAGTTTTCTTCCTTATATATGATTTGTCATTTTTTCTTGGAAAACTGTCTCCGAATGTTCTTTCGTATAATCCGGAACTCCCGGTTAAAACCAAATTATTGACCAGATCCGGTCTTGCCAAAGTTAGTATAAGCCCAATGTGACCTCCCATTGAGTTTCCAACAATGGTTACAGGTCCTTCGATATGACTCTCTATAAACTTTATAATATATTTTGCTAATGTGGTAAGATTAGTATTGAGCACCGGTAAATCGTAGATCGGCAGTTGAGGTACATAGACCTTAAATCCTCTCTCTGAAAAAAAATTCACCATCTTATCGAAATTGCTCAAACCACCCATTAAACCGTGCAATAACACTAATGGATGTCCTTCTCCCGCCTCTACAAAGGTATATTTCTTTTCTTTTTTTGTACTAAATATCATAAAACGCCTTAATAAAGCCTTGCAAAAATACAAATTAAACCTCAAAAATATTTTGATATGCCTAATTTAAAATAAAAATAATATAATAAAACTCTTTTTAACTCTTTTTTTGAAAATCTCTTTACTATGGCCTGAATAACACAATCCGCAAAACTCAATATATCAATAACTTAAACCTATATTATTAAATCTTTAATAAAACTTATTAACATTAAGTCAAAAAGTGGGAAAAAGTGGGAAATATTGGAAATTATTATATAAATTTGTCCCAAATGAAAAATTTCATTGGAACATATGAGTGTAAAATTGACGACAAAGGCCGTTTAAAAGTTCCTTCATCTCTGATCAAACAGATGGAAGACTTTGATGACAAGGCGTTTGTAGTCAAAAGATCTGTGTTCCAAACTTGTCTGGAAGTTTACCCTATGAATGCTTGGGATAAATTGATGGGCAAGATTAATAAATTAAACAGATTCATTAAAAAGAATGCTGATTTCATTAGAATGTTTACGGCAGGAGTAAAAACTGTAGAATTGGACAATGCCGGTAGATTACAGATTTCAAAAGACCTGACGCATTTTGCAAATCTTCATAAAGATATTGTGATTACCAGCGCCGGAGAATTATTTGAAATTTGGGACAAAGATGCTTACGAAAAAGTAATCTCTACCAACGAAGAAGATTTTGCAAGCCTTGCTGAAGACGTGATGGGCTCTTTAGATGAAGAATAACCGCTAAATAATAAAAGCGACAAAAAACACAATTAAACATGTATCATAACCCCGTTTTGTTGAAGCAAAGTGTTGATGATTTGGTGACGAATCCAGACGGAACATACGTGGACTGTACTTTTGGTGGCGGTGGTCACTCAAAAGAAATACTGAGCAGACTTTCCGATAAGGGAAAACTGTACGGTTTTGACCAAGATTTAGACGCACTTAAAAATACAATTGATGATCCGAGATTTACTCTGATCAATCAGAATTTCAGATTCTTAGAAAACTCCTTATTAATGTATGGAGTTTCTCAGGTTGATGGAGTTCTTGCCGACCTTGGAGTATCTTCTCATCAGTTCGATGAAGCTGAAAGAGGATTTTCCACAAGAAGCAATGCTCCTTTGGACATGAGAATGAATGTAATGCAGGGTCTTGACGCTAAAAGAGTCATCAACGATTACGAAGAAGAGCAGTTGGCTAATATTTTTTATTACTATGGCGAATTAAGAGAATCTAGAAAATTAGCTAGAGACATCGTTCACCACAGAAAAATTAAAACCATCAATACAACGGAAGATTTGAAAAAGCTTTTCAATTTTCTTCCGCCGCATAAGATCAATAAATTTTATGCACAGCTTTTCCAGGCGATAAGAATTGAGGTAAATCAGGAATTGGAAGTTTTGAAAGAAATGCTTGTTCAGGCATACAATGTTTTAAGACCCGATGGAAGACTGGTAGTAATTTCTTATCACTCTCTGGAAGATCGTTTGGTAAAAAGATTTTTGAAAAACGGAATGTTTGAAGGCGAACCCCAAAGAGACATTTACGGAAATTATAAAAAAGCATTCGAATTGGTTAAGAGCAAAGCAATCATCCCCGATGACAAGGAAATTGAAGAAAACTCAAGAGCCAGAAGTGCTAAAATGAGAACAGGAATAAAAGTATAAATGATAAATCATAAGTGATAAGCGATATCAAACATCAATTATCATTTATCAATTATAAGCAAATTGGCAAAAAGAACAACAACAAATCGCCCTCAGAAGAGATTAACTTTTATAGATATTATAAAAGGTAATTTCCTGAATCGTGATGAGATCAAAGTACATTACAAGTATTTTCTCTTGTTGTTTATCTTAATGATGGCCATGATTTACAGTAATCATCTCGTCAATAAGAAAATTAAAATTGTCAACGCCTTAAAAGAAGAAACAGAAGAATATAAATCTCGAAACGCTTACGCACAAAGTAAGCTGATTAAAGTAAAAATGGAATCTCAATTGGGAAAAGAAGTTGCCCGGGATTCCTTGATGACACTGGAAAACCATCCTCACAAATTATTAATAAAATTGGATAGTACAGATGCAAAAGCAAAATGAATACGACAACAAACGTAAAAGAACCTTAAGGTGGGGCTACCTCTTCGCAGTGGTGGCTTTGTGCGTATTTGTAATGTTCATTGCAAGGATCATCATTCTTCAAAACACCAATGTTCAGGAAATTAAAGACGACTACATTAACAAAAATTACCGCGAAGCAACTCTAAAAGCTGCCCGTGGAAATTTATTTGCTTCCGACGGTTCTATTCTTGCAACAACCGTGATGCGTTATGATATCTATCTGGATTTCAAAACGATGAAAGATACGATCTACAGCAACAACATCGGAGCTTTAACGGATTCTTTAAGCAAAATGTTTGGGAAATCGAGAGGTGATTTCAGACAAAAATTCGACGAACAGAAGAAAAAGAAAAATCAATATTACGCTTTAGTTAAAGGTCTCGATTTTGACGAATACGACAGAATCAGAAATTTCCCGATTTTCAAAAAAGGAAAAAATAAAGGAGGATTCATCGTTGACAGAAATTATAAAAGAGAATTAGCAACCTCAGAAATCGGTGCCGGAACTATCGGAATCGATAATGGTGAGCTTAAAGCAGGTCTGGAAGGTGCTTTTTCAAAATATCTGACAGGAAGCGACGGAAAAAGATTAGAACAAAGAATCAACTCTTCTCAATGGAAGCCAATTGATTTCTGGAAAGTTCAGGAACCTGTTGACGGAGAAGATGTTTATACGACTTTAGATCTTAGAATTCAAGACATTGCACATTCAGCTTTGGAGAAACAGCTTGTGAATTTCGAAGCAAAACACGGAACTGTAATTGTAATGGAAGTGCAGACTGGTAAAGTTCGCGCTTTGGTTAATTTAAGAAGAACCGAAGATGGTGATTACGAAGATTCTTACAATTATGCTCTAAAAGATAACATCGAACCAGGTTCTACATTTAAAACAATTTCTTTATTAGCAGCAATGGATGATGGTTTCATTGATGAAAATACAACTGTAAATGTAGGAAATGGAGTTTGGGTGTATGCAAAACAAAGAATTTCAGACGGGCACGGTGGCGGAACGTACGACATTAGTGATGTTTTAGCAAAATCAAGTAACGTTGGAACTGCAAAATTGATCACAAAATATTACGCTGAGAAACCTCAGATTTTTCTTGATCACTTAAGACGTTGGAAATTATTCGACAAAATGGACATCGAGCTTCCGGGAATCACAAAACCAAAGATCGTAACTCCTGAAAATAAAAGATGGAATGCTGCAACATTGGCTTCAATCGCTTACGGATATTCATCAAACATCAATCTATTACAATTAACAACCTTCTACAATGGAGTTGCTAACGGCGGTAAGATGCTAAAACCTCTTTTCATCGACAAGATCATGAAAGACGGAAAGGTAATGTACAATGCAAAACCTGAAGTTATCGTCAACAAAATGGCTTCAGAAAAAGCGATTAAAATGATGACCAGCGCATTAACTAAAGCCGTAGAAAAAGGAACAGGGAAAAGTATTTTCACTCCAAATTTAAAAATGGCAGGGAAAACAGGAACCGCAAGATTTGAATATTGGTTGCCTGGTCCAATGAAGTACCGCGCATCATTCGCAGGCTTCTATCCGGCTGACAATCCGAAATATACCTGTTATGTAATGATCAGTGAGCCTAATACGGCAAAAGGATTTTATGGTGGAACGGTTTCCGCACCGGTGTTTAAAGAAATTGCAGGGAAAACGTTCCTGAAAACACCTCAAAACGTTGAAAAAGAAATGCTTGTTGACAAAAAGGTTAACCTAAATAAAATGGTTGAGCCTAATGTGAAAATAGCAGTTAATAATAAACAAATGCCAAACGTAGTCGGATTGATTGGTAAAAACGTAATCCCGCAATTGGAAAATTTAGGATATAGAATTGACTATAAAGGAGTTGGAAGAATTAAAGAACAGTTCCCGTTAGAAGGCACAACAATTAGTAAAAACCAGAGGATTTATTTGTCTCTGCAGAATTAAAATATAAAGCATCAAAAAATGCAATTAATTGAATTATTAAATAGAATCCCAGTCCTAGAAATTCACGGTGAAAATACCCGTGAGGTTTCGGAATTGGTTTTCGACAGCAGAAAGGTTACGGAAAACTCTTTGTACATCGCAATGAGAGGTACGGTTGCGGATGGACATTCATTTATTGCATCTTCAATTGAAAAAGGGGCAAAATCAATCATTTGTGAAGAGTTTCCTGAAAATTTAGATGAAAATATTACTTACGTTAAAGTAAAAGATTCTTCTAAAGCTTTAGGACATCTGGCTTCCAATTTCTATGGAAACCCTTCTGAAAAATTAAAATTAATCGGCGTTACAGGAACAAACGGAAAAACTTCGGTTTCTACTCTGCTTTTTGATGTATTTAAAAATTTAGGCTACGATTCGGCTTTACTTTCAACGGTAGAAATCAGAATTGGAGATAAAATAATTCCGGCAACACATACAACTCCTGATGTTATTACCATTAATAAAATCTTAGCTCAGGCTGTTGAAGAAGGTTGCGAGTTTGCTTTCATGGAAGTAAGTTCTCACGGAATTTCTCAGAACAGAATTGAAGGTCTGCATTTTAAAGTAGCAGGATTTACAAACCTTACCCACGATCATTTAGATTATCATAAAACTTTTGATGAGTATTTAAAAACGAAGAAAAGATTTTTTGATGAACTTCAGGATACAGCCATTGCTATTACCAATGTTGATGATAAAAATGGAATGGTAATGCTTCAAAACACAAAGGCTGTGAAAAAGTCCTATGCATTGAAGACCATGGCAGATTTCCACGGAAAACCATTGGAAATTGATTTCAACGGAATGCTGTTGAATTTTAATGGAAAAGAATTTTGGACAACATTGACAGGAAGATTCAATGTTTACAACTTATTACTGGTTTTCGGAATTGCTTCTGAACTTGGTTTCGAACAAGACGAAATTCTTCAGGCTATCAGTAAATTAAAAAGAGTGTCAGGAAGATTTGAAACCTTCAAATCAGACGGAGGAATTTTCTTCATCGTAGATTATGCACACACTCCGGATGCGTTAGAAAACATTCTGGACAGCATTAATGATATCAGAACAAAAAACGAAAGACTGATCACAGTTTTCGGTTGCGGAGGCGACAGAGATCACTCCAAAAGACCTGAAATGGGAAATATTGCCAGCAAAAAATCAACGTTGGCGATCATCACTTCAGACAACCCGAGAACAGAAGATCCGACAGCAATTATAAAAGAAATTGAAGCAGGTGTTGAACCTCAATACTTCAGCAAGTACACTTCAATTCCGGATAGAAGAGAAGCCATAAAGATGGCAATAAAATTCTCAGAACCTAAAGATATTGTTTTAGTAGCCGGAAAAGGTCACGAAACATATCAGGAGATAAATGGTGTAAAACATCATTTTGATGACAAAGAAGTAATTATTGAGCTTTGGAAGTTAATGAGTAAGTAATTTATAATCGATAATTAATAAATGATAATTGATTTTATCATTCATCGATCATCATTTATCATTTATAAAAAATAGAAACATGTTATACTATCTATACGAATATCTTACCGACCATGGAATCCACGTTCCCGGACTAGGAATGTTAAAGTACATTTCTTTCCGTGCAGGAATGGCTGTTCTGTTGTCTTTAACCATCGCTCTTGTTTATGGTAAAAGAATCATTAACTATCTGAGAGCAAAACAGATGGGCGAATTGGTTCGTGATCTGGGATTAGACGGTCAAAAACAAAAAGAAGGAACTCCTACAATGGGAGGTCTTATCATTATTTTGGCAACATTGATTCCGGTTTTATTATTTACAAGGATTACCAATATTTACATTGTCCTTTTGATTGTTTCGGTTATTTGGATGGGTGCCATTGGTTTTGTGGATGATTATTTAAAAAAGGTTAAGAAAAACAAAGATGGTTTAAGTGGAAAATTCAAGATTGTAGGACAGGTCGGATTAGGGCTAATTGTCGGAGTTACAATGTACTTCCACCCTGACATTACTGTTAAAAGAAAATATGCAGATGCGAAAGTGGTGAACAGAAATAATGTAGAGCAAAACTTTATGCCTACAGAAAAAATTACTGTTTCTACGGTTCCTTTTGCTAAAAATAATGAGTTCGATTACAGTGGAATGTTATTTTGGATGAATGACAAAGACGCTCACGAATGGGCATGGATCGTTTTCATCCCAATTGTGATCTTCATCGTAACAGCCGTTTCAAACGGAGCCAATATCACCGATGGAATTGACGGCCTCGCAGCAGGTACAAGTACTGTTATATTGCTTGCATTAGCATTTTTCACCTACGTTTCTGGGAATATTATTTTTGCAGATTATCTCAATATTATGTTCCTCCCCAACATGGGTGAAACCACCATTTTTGTTGTGGCTATGGTCGGAGCTGTTATTGGTTTTTTCTGGTACAACACCTATCCTGCCCAGGTTTTTATGGGTGATACGGGAAGTTTAATGCTGGGAGGAGTAATTGCTGTTTTAGCGATCATTTTAAGAAAAGAATTAATGATTCCTGTGTTATGCGGGATCTTCCTAATAGAAAATATATCTGTGATGCTACAGGTAGTTGTTTTCAAATACAGAAAAAGAAAATACGGGTTGGAATATGCCCAAAACAATAGATTATTTAAGATGTCACCATTACATCACCATTATCAAAAAGAAGGATTTCACGAAAGTAAAATCGTTAATAGAATGGTAATCATCGGTGTTATGTTGGCAATTGTATGTCTTATCACATTGAAAATGAGATAAGTTAATTTAAAATTGAAAAGATTCAAGTATTGAAGTTTTTTCAAGCATTAAATCAAAATTAATATGAAAATAGTTGTTTTAGGAGGAGGAGAAAGCGGATGTGGAGCTGCTTATTTGGCTAAAAAGAAAGGTTTGGAAGTATTTCTTTCAGACAAAGGAGTCATTAAGGACAACTACAAGCAGTTTCTGACAGAGAATGAAATTGAATTTGAAGAAGGTGAACATGACGAAGAAAGGATTTTAGATGCAGACTGGATCGTAAAAAGCCCGGGAATTCCGAAAAAAGCAGAGATCATCAATAAAATTCATTTGAAAGGAATCAGACTTTCTTCTGAAATTGAATTTGCTTCAGAATTTACCAATGCAAAGATTATCGCGATCACAGGAAGCAACGGAAAAACAACAACAACTTCATTGATCTACTACATCCTGAAAAATGACGGATTGAATGTAGGTTTAGGAGGAAATATCGGTTACAGTTTTGCAAAGCAGGTTGCCGATGAAAATCATGAATATTATGTATTGGAGGTGAGCTCTTTCCAATTAGATGATATTCAGAATTTTAGACCATATATTTCTTTATTGTTGAATTTATCTAAAGATCATTTGGATCAATATAATTACAACTATGAAGAATATGCATTGGCAAAATTCAGAATAGCTGAAAACCAAGAGAATGATAATTTTTTCATCTACAATAAAGATGACGAAATGAGCAAAAATATTCTTGAAAAATTAGAGATAAAAGCGAAAATGATCCCTTTTTCAACAAAAGAAAACTTGTCTGAAGGAGGTTTTGTAGATAATGATCAAATCAAAGTAAAATTGAAAGATAATTTCTCAATGAAACTTGATGAATTGTCTTTGTTGGGAAACCATAATGTAGCCAATAGCTTAGCAGCTTCAATCGCTGGTAAAATACTGGAAATCAATAATGAAAGTATTAGAAACTCATTAATGACCTTCCAGGCAGTTGAACACAGATTGGAACTTGTTTCTGAAATTGATGGTGTAAAATTCATCAACGACAGCAAGGCAACCAACGTCAACGCAACATATTACGCTTTAGAGAGCATGAAAACACCAACCATTTGGATCGTTGGTGGACAGGATAAAGGAAACGATTACTCAGAAATTGAGGAATTGGTTAAAAGAAAAGTAAAAGCAATTGTCTGCTTAGGAATTGATAATCAAAAAATTATAGATTTCTTTAAAGACAAGAAAGAATATATTTATGACACTTCAAGTATGGAAGATGCCGTGAAAATATCAAAATCTTTAGCAAAAAATGGCGATACGGTTTTACTGTCTCCATGTTGCGCAAGTTTTGATCTATTCAAAAGCTATGAAGACAGAGGTCGTCAGTTTAAAGAGCAGGTTTTAAAAGCAAACAGCTAATAGCCAACAGCTAAAAGCAACCATTATGAACGAACAAGACACAGAAGATAGTAGATTTGAATTTCTAAAGGGCGATAAGGTACTTTGGATGGTCATTCTTGTGATCTCCATTTTCTCTATTTTCCCTGTATATTCTGCGAGTTCGAATCTGGAATATATTGTAAATAACGGGACTACAACAGGTCACATTATGAAGCATATGTTCTTTGTACTTCTGGGGTTGGTCATTATGAGGATTGTGGGAACAATAAAATACGAATACATCGGAAAGCTCAGCAGTATTCTGCTAGGTTTAATGATAATTCTATTGGTTATCACAATGTTTACGGGACAAACGATCGATGGAGCGAGTGCTTCCAGATGGTTAAAAATTCCGGGAACGCCAATCTCATTTCAGCCGTCTTCTTTTGCTTTTTTAATGTTGATTATTTATTTGTGTAGATATTTAACCAAGAAAATTACACGAGAAAGGCTTCCGATTGAGAACATTATGTACATTTTCGGACCAATTTTGCTTGTTTTTGTGTTGGTTGCGAAAGATAACGGTTCTACGGCATTAATGATTTTAATGGTTTCCGTAGTTGTTTTGGTTATAGGACAATTGCACTGGAAATACATTGCAGGATTTATCTCGGCATCATTTGTAGCCATCGTTTTCTTTTTATTGATTGCTTTAAATACAAACATGATCGGCGGAAACCGTGTTCATACATGGATGAGCCGTATCGAAACATTTACATCAAGCAAAGCAAAATCAGCTGATGTAGATGATGAAAGCCTAAAGGCAAAAAATTATCAGGTAATGCAGGCGAAAGCAGCCATCGTTCACGGTGGAATTACCGGAATGGGACCAGGAAAAAGTGCATTAAAGCAAATGCTTCCACAGTCTGCATCAGATTTTATTTTTGCTGTAATTGTTGAAGAATATGGCGTTATCGGAGCTGCTTTTCTGATTTGTTTATATTTAATTATGATGATCCGTATAGTAATGATAGCCAGTAAGATGCCGGCCTTTTTCGGCTCCTTACTCGTCCTCAGTCTCGGGGTCATGATTTTCATACAACTCTCTGTAAATATTGCAGTTGCAATTAATTTAATCCCGGTAACGGGACAACCTTTGCCATTAATAAGTTACGGGGGAACATCAATGTTGGTAACCTATTTGCAGTTAGGAATTATTTTAAATATAAGCTCAAGAATCCAGATTTACGATGAAGAAGGAATGGGCAAAAAACAAAGTATAGCAGAAATAAACGATATCGCTTAATGTCATTGTGAGGAGCGAAAGCGACGAAGCAATCTCAAAATTTATATAAATGAACAAAAAGTTAAAAATATTATTATCAGGCGGCGGAACAGGAGGACACATCTTCCCGGCCATCGCTATTGCAGATGAGATCAAGAAAAGATTTCCTGATGCAGAATTTTTGTTCATTGGCGCCAACGGAAAAATGGAAATGGAAAAAGTTCCGCAAGCTGGCTATAAAATAGAAGGAATTGATATCGCAGGAATTGACAGAGGAAATATGCTATCCAATTTAGGTCTGCCTTTCAAAATTTTGAAAAGCTTATCTAAATCGAAAAGAATAATTAAAAACTTCGCTCCTGATTTTGCAGTGGGAACGGGAGGTTTTGCAAGCGGACCGGCTTTATATGAGGCTAGTAAATTGGGAATTCCAATCTTCATCCAAGAGCAGAATGCACATGCAGGAGTAACGAATAAAATTTTAAGTAAAAAAGCAAGAGCAGTTTTTACAGCCTATCCAAAAGTTGAAGGTTTTCCAAGTGAGAAAATAAAATTCTTAGGGAATCCAATTCGTGAGAATATTATCTCGGGAATGCAGGAAACAGCTCAGGCAAAAGAAAAAATGGGATTGGATAAAGATAAACTGACCATACTTTCTGTTGGCGGTTCTTTAGGTTCAAGAACATTAAATAATGGCTGGAAAGAAAATCTTGAAAACCTTAAAGAAAAAGGATATCAATTGATCTGGCAAACAGGAAAGTTGGATTATAAAGAGATTGTTGATAGTTGTCGGTTGACAGTTGATGGAAATAACCAACAACCAGCAACAAACAACCAAATACAAATAAAAGAATTCATCAAAGACATGGAAACAGCTTATTCCGCTGCAGATGTCATTGTTTCAAGAGCAGGTGCAATTGCCATTTCAGAGTTGGCCGTAGCACAGAAACCTGTTTTGTTGGTTCCGTTCCCTTTTGCGGCAGAGGATCATCAAACAAAAAATGCCATGAATTTGGTTGAAAAAAACGCAGCCAAAATGGTAAAAGATTCTGAAATGCAGGAAAAATTCTGGAATACATTGTCAGAAATCTGCGAAAATGAAAATGTAAGAAAAGAAATGTCTGAAAACATGAAATATTTTGCCAAGCCAAATGCAGCAAAAGAGATTGTAGATGAGATTTTTAAAGAGATAAAATAGATAAGATTAAAAAATTTAGAAATTCAGAGATTAAGATATTGTGAATTTCTAAATGCCTTAATTTTTTAATCTTTTAATTTTTAATATAAAATGAAAAATTTAGAAACATATCAAAATTTTTACTTCGTTGGGATCGGAGGGATCGGAATGAGTGCTTTGGCGCGTTATTTCCATGCTTCGGGTAAAAAAGTTTTAGGCTATGATAAGACCAACACCAAACTCACTCAGAATTTGATGAATGAGGGAATTGATATTGTTTTTGAAGATCTTATTGACGAAAGAATAACGTCTCTTGAAAAAGAAAATACATTATTAATTTACACTCCTGCGATTAAAAAATTAGGGATTTTAGATTATTTTAATGAAAATCAATTTGAAGTTCTAAAACGAGCAAAAGTTTTAGGTTTAATTACAGAAAACACAGATTGTATCGCTGTTGCCGGAACTCACGGAAAAACAACGACTTCTACCCTCGTTGCTCATTTGTGCAAAGAAGCTAATTTTCCTTTTTCTTGCTTTTTAGGTGGAATTTCCGAGAATTTTAAGTCAAATTTTCTGTACAACGGTAATCAATATTCAGTAGTAGAAGCCGATGAATATGACAGAAGTTTCCTTAATCTTTCTCCGGATTGGGCGGTGATAACTTCCACAGATGCAGATCATTTGGATATTTACGGTGATAAAAATACGATCGAAGAAGGGTTCAAACAGTTTGCAGCTTTAGTTCCGAATGACAAACAGCTTTTTGTGAGAAAAGGAATTGAAATCGGAAGACCTCATATTACGTATGCCGTAAATGAAGTAGCTGATTATTACTCAGATAACCTTCGAATGGATCATGATAAAATCTATTTTGATTTTCATACACCAACAGAAACAGTAAAAGATCTTGTTTGGGAAATTCCGGGAATCCACAATGTAGAAAATGCGACGGTTGCATTAGCTATTTTAAATAATTTAGGCTTTGATTTCGAAATTTTAAAGAAAGCAATTGCTAATTTTAAAGGAATCAAAAGAAGATATACTAAACATATCTATAAAAACGGTAAAATTTACATCGACGATTATGCTCACCATCCAACAGAAATTAATGCTGTAGTGGGATCCATCAGAACTTTTTACCCTGAGAAAAAATTATTGGTGGTTTTCCAACCGCATTTATTCAGCAGAACGAGAGATTTTGCAGATGGTTTTGCAGAAAGTTTAAGTAATACTGAAGAATTGATCTTATTGGATATTTATCCTGCAAGAGAGCTTCAGGAAAATTTTGAAGGAATAACTTCAGACTGGTTATTGGAAAAAGTGACTTTAGACAAAAAAGAAGTGTCGAATTTATCAGATGCTTTCAATAAAATAAAAGAAAAAGATTTTGACATCCTTCTCACAGTAGGCGCAGGAAATATTGATACGCTGTACGATCCTATTTGTGAATGGATAAGCAAAAATTGATTTTAAAATAAAATGAAAAATAAATACAGAATATTAAAAATTGCTATCACAGTAATCCTTCTAGGTTTCCTGCTGAGTTTCTCGTTGAAGAAATTCGGTGGTCAGAAGATTACGGATAATAAAATTTCTGTAAAAATGAATGAAAAAACTCCGGTTTATTTCATTGACGAAAAAGATATTAGAGAAATTGTAAACAAGGAAAATCCATCAGGAAAAGTGGGAGATCTTAATATTCCCGCTTTGGAAAAAAAGATAAACTCACTTCCGGCTGTTGACAGTGCCAATGTCTACTTAAACCTCAACGGAAAACTTAATTTAGATATAAAACAAAGAGTTCCTATTTTCAGGTTAAATAAAGACGGAAAAGACTTTTATGTAGACGAAAGAGGAATTGAATTTCCTATTTCCAGAACCTATTCACATCCATGCATGTTGGTGACAGGAAATGTGAAAAAAGATGAATATGAAAAATTAGCCGAATTGGTTGGAAAAATAGATAAAGATGATTTCAGCAAAAAATATTTCATCGGAATCTCAAAAGACACCAATGGAGACTACAATCTTTTGACAAGCGAAGGAAATTATAAAGTAGAAATAGGAGATTTAGATAATATAGACTTAAAAGTAAAAGGTTTTAAAGCTTTTGTAGAGAAATACCTCGTTTATCAGGATCCTCTAAAGTACAATATGATCTCTATTAAGTATCAGAATCAGATTGTTACGACCTTGAATCCTAATTTTAAAGGAAACGACAGTATTTTAAAAGTAGGAAATATGGAATTGGCGAAAGTCCCTGTTTCGACTGCCATGAAAAAAACAGAGGCTAAACTAAAAATAGCTGAAGTTAAAAAAGAAACTAAAAAAACCGGCTCCGCTTCAACAAAACCGAAGGAAAGCACAAAACCAAAGGCGACAACTAAGCCCAAGGCAAAAGAAACAAAAAAAACAGAGAAGAAAAGTACGGCGACAAAGCCGAAAGCAAAGGCAAAGGTTAAAATAGAATAAAAAAAATCAAATCGATATAAAACAATGGAAAATCAAGAGTATTCAGTAGGTCTGGACATCGGGACAACAAAGATAGTCGCGATTGTCGGAAGGAGGAATGCACACGGGAAAATTGAAGTTCTCGGTGTTGGTAAGGCCAAAAGTCTTGGGGTTCATAAAGGTATTGTGAATAATATTTCGCAAACCATCAACTCAATCAAGGCTGCTGTGTCAGAAGCACAATCCAGCGCAGGAGTTCCTATCCGTAAAGTGACGGTAGGTATTGCAGGAAAGCACATACGCTCTCTTCAGCACTCCGATTACATTATGCGTGAGCATCCCGACAAATTTATTACAGATGACGACATAGAAGCGTTAAAAGATCAGGTCAAGAAACTGGTTATGCTTCCTGGAGAAGAAATTATCCATGTTCTTCCCCAAGAATATAAAGTGGATTCAGAAGGTGAAATCCAAGAACCTGTCGGGATGCACGGAAAGCGTCTTGAAGCCAATTTCCACGTTGTTGTGGGGCAAATGGGCAGTATCCGAAACATCGCAAGATGTGTAAGAGAAGCAGGTCTGGAAATGGAAGCTCTTACTTTAGAGCCTTTGGCATCTTCAGAAGCGGTACTTACAAAAGAAGAGAAAGAAGCAGGTGTTGCCATCGTTGATATTGGTGGCGGTACTACAGATATAGCAATATTTAAAGATAATATCATCCGTCATACATGCGTAATTCCTTACGGTGGCGGGATCATTACGGAAGATATTAAAGAAGGCTGTTCAATCATCGAGAAACACGCAGAACAACTGAAGGTAAAATTCGGTTCTGCAGTTCCTGAGTTGGAGAAAGACAGTACATTTGTTACTATTCCGGGACTTCACGGAAGACCCGATAAAGAAATTTCACTGAAAACTTTAGCTCAGATTATCAATGCGAGAGTTGAAGAAATTCTTGAAATGGTAAATACAGAATTAAAGGCTTACGGAGCATTTGAACAGAAGAAAAAACTGATTGCCGGGATAGTTCTTACAGGTGGTGGATCAAATCTGAAACATCTTCGTCAATTAGCTAATTATACAACAGGTTTTGATAGTAGAATTGGTTTTGCAAATGAGTATATTGCCAATGATAAAAATCAGTATCTTAAAGGACCGGAATTTGCGACTTCTATTGGATTATTAATGGAAAGTTTAAAAATTAGGGATAAAAAACCTGTCATAATAGAAGAAGAACTCGTTCAGGAAAAACCGCAGCAGGAAACTGCAGCAACAGTAGCTGAAAATAATGCAGTTACTCAGCAGACAGCTCCGGTTCAGGAACAGGAAGTTATGACTCAACAGCAAGAAAATAAAAGAGCGGCAAGATTAACTTTCGGGCAGTCGCTTATGGAAAAAGTAAAAAAATTCTTTGAAGAAGTAGAATAGTAAATACAGATATTATGGAAAATATAGGTACACAAGGATTTTCATTTGATTTGCCAAAAGGAAATTCATCGATCATAAAAGTAATTGGTGTTGGTGGCGGTGGAAACAACGCGTTGAAACACATGTACGAAAAAGGAATTCACGGGGTAGATTTCGTGATTTGTAATACAGATGCTCAGACTTTAGATAATAACCCGGTTTCAAACAAAGTACAGTTGGGAACTACCATCACTGAAGGGCTTGGTGCAGGTGCCGATCCTGAAGTTGGTGAAAAATCAGCGATTGAAAGTATCGAGGAGATCAAGGCTGCCATGGGACAAAACACCAAAATGGTTTTCATCACTGCAGGAATGGGCGGTGGAACCGGAACCGGTGCGGCTCCTGTTATTGCTAAGGTTGCTAAAGATATGGGAATCTTAACAGTTGGTATCGTTACCGTTCCTTTCAGCTTTGAAGGGAAAAGAAGACTTGAGCAGGCAGAATTAGGTCTTGATAAATTAAGAAATAACGTTGATTCATTAATTGTAATCAATAACGATAAACTAAGACAGCAGTTTGGTAACCTTGGATTCAAACAAGGATTCTCAAAAGCCGATGAAGTTTTAACCAATGCAGCAAAAGGTATGGCAGAGGTTATTACTGGTTACTTTGATGTAAACATTGACTTTAGAGATGCTAAATCTGTGCTTCAAAACTCTGGAACTGCCTTAATGTCTACAGGTACGGCTTCAGGTGAAAATAAAGCCGAAGAAGCAGTAAGAAAAGCGCTTGATTCCCCATTGTTGAATGACAATAAGATCACAGGAGCTAAAAACGTATTGTTGTTGATCAGAAGCGGCGCAGAAGAAGTAACAATGGACGAAATCGGTATCATTATGGATCATATCCAGAAAGAAGCAGGACATACTGCTGATATCATTTTCGGGGTTGGTGCTGATGACGAATTAGGAGATGCAGTAAGCGTTCTTGTGATTGCTACTGGTTTTTCAAACGACGATAAAAAATTCGCAGGTCCTACAGAAAAGATCAGAATTGGTCTTAATGACAGACTGGAATCTCAAAAATCTTCTCCTTTCAAAACAAGAGAAGAAAGAGAGGTTGCCCCTGAGCACGGATATGACTTTGGAGGAAAAAATCTTTTCAGATTAGACGATGAGGATCAGGACACTCCACAGTTCAAGTCTGTATCTACTGAAAAAAAAATGATTATCGCGGATGAAGATATTAAGACAGAAATAAAATTCTCTGATAGAGAGCAAGATACATTAGACAGCCCAATTCAGACATGGAGAAATGATGATGAAGAGGAGAATGGCTACAGTCTGTTCGCTTTTGATGATGATAACGATCCTAATGACTTGGAGATTCAATCTTTTTCATTTGAAACAGAAGAAAAGAAAGAAGAGCCGAAAACTCCTTTCACAAACTCTTATTCTGAAGAAAAGCCCGTTGAATTCAGTTTCTTTGTAAACGAGCCTATAAATGAGCCTAAAACTGATTTTGGACAGCCAAAAGCAGAGTTTAGCACTCCAACGAATACGGTAAGTCAAATCATAGAGGAAGCTCCAAAAGTGGAAAGTTTCTACCAGCCAAAGGAAGAAATAAAAACTGAAGAAAGACCTTCATATGAAAATAGAACAGAGATCGAAACTCCACAAACTTCTGACAGCGAATTCACATTTGTGAACAAAACTGCAGATCAGGAAAGAGTAATAGAAAGAAGAAATAAATTAAAAGAATTCAATTCCCGTTACCAAAGCTTTGATAGCGCAAGCGAATTCGAATCTGTTCCTGCTTTCAAGAGAAAAAATATTTCTATTGACGGAACTAATGCTTCAGATCAAAATATCAACACCTATTTGTCTGAAAACAACGGTTCTATGCAAGTAAGAGAAAACAGATTTTTAAATAAAGATGTAGATTAAATTGCAATTGGCAATTGGCTGCTAGCAAATGGCTTTTAAAGCCACATTAAAGCTAATAGCCAACTGCCAAAAGCCAAAAGCAAGAAAAACCATGAGTTTAGAAATTATAATTAGCGAAGCTATAAAAACAGCAATGAGAGAGAAAGACAGAGTAGCTCTGGATTCTCTTCGTGCCGTGAAATCTCAGATTTTACTTCTAAAAACCGAAGCTAGAGGTGCAGAAGTTTCAGAAGAGCAGGAAATTGCTATTTTACAGAGAATGATTAAGCAACGTAAGGATTCTTACGAACAGTTTTCTGCACAGGGCAGAAATGACTTAGCTGAAGTAGAAGATGCGCAGATGAAAGTTATTGAGAAATTTTTACCTCAACAGCTTTCTGCAGAAGAATTAGAAGCTGAAATGAAGAAAATTATTTCAGAAGCCGGAGCAGAATCTATAAAAGATCTAGGAAAGGTAATGGGAGTTGCCTCAAAAGCATTTGCCGGAAAATCTGACGGAAAGAGTATTTCCGAGATGGCTAAAAAACTCCTTTCATAGTTGGAGGTTGGTTGCTGCTAGTTGTTGGTTTTTCACTATCGACAAGCAACTAAAAACCACCAACATATTTTACAAGGATATTCAACCTTTGCATATCGATTTGATTAAGAAGCCCGAAACATTTCCAGTTTCGGGCTTCATTTTTTATCTTGAGATATTCAATATTTTTACGATTCTAAAAAGAGAATTGAATATTTCTTTAAAGTGAGGGAAAAATGTAAATGTTTTTTTTCATGGTTATCGCTTTCAGAATCATTTCAAATTTAATACTTATTTTTGATTATTCATAGTTTTATTTCATTAATTTAGTAATATTATTAAATTATTAATATTTCGTTAATTTTCTTTTACTAACAGCTTGATAGTTATTATATATTGAAGAAAAGTAAAGAATTGTTTAACTTTGCATAGATTAAAAAACAAAAATATGTATCCAACAGATTTAGTAATGCCTATGAAGGCAGAACTTACAGATAAAGGTTTCCAAGACTTAGCAACACCAACACAGGTTGAAGAAGCATTAAAACAATCAGGAACTACTCTATTGGTGATCAATTCTGTTTGCGGATGTGCAGCAGGAGCAGCAAGACCGGGAGTTGTATATTCTTTGACAGGAGAGAAAAAACCTGATCATTTAACAACTGTTTTTGCAGGTTTTGATACGGAAGCTGTAGCAGAAGCTAGAAAGCATTTGGCACCATTCCCTCCAAGTTCACCATGTGTGGCTCTTTTCAAGGACGGAGAATTGGTTCACATGCTGGAAAGACACCACATTGAAGGAAACCCTGCAGGAGCAATTGCAGCGAATCTTCAGGCTGCTTATGACGAATATTGCTAAGAGACAATAAATCTAAATACTAAACCGTTACACAATTTGTAGCGGTTTTTTTATTTATCGCAATAAAATATTCTTAGAAAAGTCAAATATCATTATATTTGGGAATGGCAACGAAAGCACTATTCAATACTGTGGTCAACTGGTTCATCCGCCAAAGGATAGATCAGATACAGAATTTTATGGATCATCCTATTGAAACACAGAAAGGGATTTTATTCTCTCAATTGTTTCATTCTGAGGACACTGAGTACGGTAGAAAGTATGGTTTTAACTCCATTTCAAGTTATCAGGACTTTAAAAATAAGGTTCCTATCGTTACGTATGAAGATTTTGAACCTTATATTGAAAGAGCAAGGCAAGGTCATAAAGACGTAAGTTGGCCCGGCTACATCAAGCATTTCGCGAAATCTTCGGGGACAACGAATGCGAAAAGTAAATTCATTCCCATTTCTGCCGAAAGTTTGGAATACTGCCACATGAAAGCAGGAAAAGACATGGTTTCAATTTACGCCAACAATCATCCTGAAAATCAACTTTTTACCAATAAAAATTTACGTTTAGGCGGAAGTTCAGAGCTATATGCCGATTTTAATACAAAATTTGGCGACTTATCTGCTATTTTAATTGATAATCTCCCTTTTTGGGTAGAAATTACAACGACTCCAAGTAAAAAGGTCTCGTTGATGAGCGAATGGGAAAGTAAGCTTAAAGCCATTACTTCTGAGGTTAAAAATGAAGATGTAGGAAGTATTTTAGGCGTTCCAAGTTGGATGATGGTTCTTTTGCAAAGAGTCATCAATGAAACTGATGTTAAGAATATTTCAGAATTATGGCCAAATCTGGAAGTGTTTTTTCACGGCGGAATTAGCTTTAAACCTTACAAAGAGCAGTTCCAACAGATCATTGGAAAGAAAATCAATTACTACGAAATTTACAACGCTTCTGAAGGGTTCTTCGGAATTCAAGACAGACCGGACAGTGACGAAATGCTGTTAATGCTGGATTACGGTATTTTTTATGAGTTTATCCCGATGGATGAGTTTCATTTTTCAAATCCAAAAGTGGTAAGCTTAGAAGATGTTGAAGTTGGCAAAAACTACGCAATGGTGATTACGACCAACGGCGGTTTATGGAGATATTTGATTGGGGATACGGTTGTTTTCACTTCAATTAACCCTTTCAGAATTAAAATTACGGGAAGAACGAAACATTATATTAATGCTTTCGGGGAAGAATTGATGATTACGAATGTAGAATCCGCTCTTACCAAAGCCTGCGAAACAACAGGAGCCAGCATAACCGACTTCACAGGAGCCCCTGTTTTCATGAAAGAAAATGAAGGCGGTGCTCATGAGTGGATCTTTGAGTTTAGTGAAAAACCGAGTGATTTAAACCATTTTATAGACTGTTTTGATCAACATCTGAAAACTGTTAATTCAGATTACGAAGCTAAGAGGTATAATAACATAACACTGAAAAGGCCTATCGTACATATTGCCAAACCTAATCTATTTTATTGCTGGCTGGAGTCCAAAGGAAAGCTTGGCGGACAAAATAAGGTCCCAAGGCTAAGCAACGACAGAGAATATATCGATCCTTTATTGGAATTGAATAAATAAAAAAACCGCAGAACGTTCTGCGGTTTTAGTTTATTACTTATTTAAGTCTTCTTTTAATTTCTTAGCGGCATCTTCTACTTTTGAAGCACCTTTTGCAGCGGCTTCTTTTGCATCCTTGCCTACTTTATTTGCCTCAGTTTTGATATCCTGACCTGCTTTATGAAGATCATTTTTAGCCTTATCTGCAGTAGCATCAATTTTATCTTTTGCTTTCTGAGCTGCATCATCTATTTTATTTCCAGCTTCATCTACTTTTGCTTTCGCGTTATCTTTAGCCTCAGCGATTTTTGCAGTATCAATCACATCAACACCATTTTGACTTACTGTAGTTGTAGTCGTTGTTACAGAACCATCAGGATTTTCAGTTGTTTCTGATTTTGTAGTTGATTTTGTGCATGATACAACAAGAGTCGAGATCATTAATGCTGCTAAAATTTGTTTTTTCATTTTTTTATATTTTTTTAATGGGTTTAAAATTAAATATTTTTACTCGGTTTTTGGAGTTGTTGAAGAGTTTTCTGCAGCATTTTTCTTCTTCTCATCATCAGCTTTTTTGTTTTCCTCGTCCTGCTTCTTTTTATTTTCTTTTTCCAGCTCGTCTTTAATTCTTTTCTCCTCAGCCTGAAGCTTTATCGCTTCTTTTACCGAGTCCTGGTACTTTTGAGAAGACATTTTAATCTGACGTACAATATCCACAGAAGTCGCTCCCGCAGAAAAAGAATCTACTGCAATAGTATCGTAATGCACCTTAACCTCCTGATTAGAATCAATATCCACAGGTTCCTGCTTGGAACATGCAACAAATAAAACAAGAAAGGTAAGAATTACAAAAACTAAATTTTTCATGGAACTAATTTAGCAGAAATTCTGCAATTACAGGATAATGATCTGATAATTTCACAGTATTATCTACCTTATAGCTTAAAGGAATAATTGATTTTGAACTGAAAATATAATCAATTCTCAAAGGCACTTTATAATCATAAAAACTTGAAGAACTTCCGCTTCCGGCTGTTAAAAAAGCATCCTGAAGGTCTTTTCCCAAATTATAATATTCATAAGAATTTGGGACCGAGTTAAAATCCCCTGCTAAAATCACAGGATATGGCGATAAATCTACCGCTTTTCTGATTCTTTTTATTTGATCTTCATGCGCCTTAAATGTAGGAATCATGTGAGAAAGAAGTGTACTTATGTTTTCTGCTCCCTTACCAAATCCGTTAAATGAAAGCATTGATTTATGCAGTCTGAAAGGTTCTAAATAAACATTTACAACACGTATAATCTTCCCGTTGATGTCTATATCTGCGTAGAATGAATTGCCACGGTCTTTCTCTTCAACAAGGTTTTCCTGTCTTACGATTTTATGTTTGGTTTTTAAAATTACAGAAGGATATTTTATCAGATCATCTCTCAAATCTGTTTTCGTATCTCTTTCCTGAACCAAAATAATATCAGCATCCTGATCTGAAATATATTTTTTTACTTTATCCCAACCGAAATCACCATATTTCACATTGAAAGTCAACACCTTAATATCTCTTATTGATCTTGCATTCTCATTTTTTGGAGTAAAATTAACCCATCTTCTGATCGGATTATAAAAAATGAAAGTACTTAAAAAAAAAGCAATTGCGATTTTTTTTCTTTTAACAACCCAAACCAGCGTTAATAAAATATGTAGAAATATTAGGTAAGGAAAACCTAAAGAAAGAAGATTAAGATTACCAAATATATTAGGCGGAATCCATGCATTGCCTAATGTGGAAAGCAGTAAAACAATGATTACAATATGGAAAAATAACAATATCTGGCTCGGCTTCATGAATAACGGTGTTACGGTATACTTTTTTTAAGCAAAAACCCTACCACGTTAACTTTTTTAACTAATTTTATGAAACTACTATTACAATTTAAACGTAGCTACTACCGGATAATGATCTGAAATTTTTACCGAGCGATCAACTTTATAAGTAATTGGTTGTATTGATTTTGAGGTGAAAATATAGTCTATCCTTAATGGAAATTTATAATCATGAAAACTTGTTCCACTTCCTTTTCCAACCTCTAGAAAAGCATCCTGCAGACCTTCTGAAAGATGATAATACTCGTAAGAATTGGGAACAGAATTTAGATCTCCCAAAAGAATTACAGGATAGGGTGAATTCTCAATTCCTTTTTTAATATCAGAAACCTGATCTTGGTGCATTTTAAAAGTTGGAATTAATCTTTTAACCACATTTTTCAGCTTTTCTTCATCTTCATCGCTGTTTCCATTGAGCTTTACCATCGCTTTTTCAAACTTAAATGGTTGAAGATAAACATTGATAAAACGGTATACTTTTCCTTTTATTTCAATATCGGTCTGTGTTGCGTAGGCGTTGTTGGTAAAATAATCGCTATTGATCAGCTCTTTTTGATCAATAACTTTATATTTGGTAAACACGGAAACAATGTAATTTCCACTTATATTCTTTAATCCGTTAAAATGATATTCTTTACCCCCTTTTTCCTGTAGAAAAACCAAATCTGCGTTAGAAGAATTTACATAATCATCAATATTTTTAATCCCTTTCAAACCTCCTTTTGCATTGAAAGTGAGTATTTTGAGATTGGCAATTTCTTTTTTATCTGAAGAAAAATTCACCCATCTTTTGACCGGATTTGTGAAAATCAATCCTAATAACATAAAAACGAAAGCTCTTTTTTTCCAGCTAAAGATCCAGAAAAATATTAATAGAACATAAGCAATCATTAAAATCGGAAAGCCTAATGACAGCAAATTAAACCAAGGAAATATCTTTGGCGGAACGTAAGCATTCAGCAACATTCCCAATAAAAGAAGGAATATCCCGACATGCAGTATTAAAAATATGAGACGAAGAATTTTCACAAAAGAAATTTAGTTGAATCTGTATAAATGTTTTTTCCAGATCCATGCTAACAAAAATCCGACCAAAGCTCCTCCGACGTGTGCAAAGTGAGCAATGCCTCCTACGTTTCCGGAAATACCTAAAAAGACTGAAACGACAAGAATTATTGGTAAAATATACTTTACTTTAACCGGAACAGGAATAAACATGATCATAATTTTTGAATCCGGATATAGTGTTGCAAAAGCAGCTATCACTCCGAAAATTGCTCCAGATGCTCCAACCATAGGTGTTCCCATAATATTATTAAGATCTCCAACCAATTCTCTTTGTCTAAGAACAGAATCTGCGCCACCACTAAAAACTCCTTGAGCTCCAGATAAATACGCACTTACATTAAATCCTAATTGCTCTAATTGATTAGATATCTGCTGAACCTCAACAAAATTCCATAAATTATAAAGAAAGAAAGCTCCTAATCCGCTTACAAAATAAAGGATCAAATATTTTTTCCCGCCTAAGCTCTGTTCTAATATAGGTCCGAAACTATACAACGTCAACATATTAAACAAAATATGCATAAAACTTCCATGCATAAACATGTGGGTAATAACCTGCCAAGAATGGAAAAACGGTGAAAACGGATAAAAAGCAGCAAGATAAAGCGTTAGCTGATCTTTTAATAAAAATGTCGCAACAAATACGATCACATTTATAATGATAATATTTTTTGTAATCGGTGGTATATTATTAAACATGTTCTTTAAAATTTATTCTTAAAATCATTGAACGGAATCTCATAAAAACATCGTTTCCCGTTGGGTAAAAACTCGGGAAAACCTAATGCTGTGAAGTCTTTTATCAATTGTTCCGCATCTTTTTTATATATAAAATCAAATCTTGATTTAGACTGCATTTTACTCCATTGATTATTATAGAAATGTAAAAACTCATCTTCTGTTTTATATTCTAAAACATCAAACAGATCTTCAAGAAATTTCATGACCTGTGTTTCTTTCAATCCTTCAGGAACCGCATCAATTCTCAGCACATTTTCGTGAGCAACCTTCGTATCAAAACCAAGTTCTGGAAGGAATTTTTTAATTGATTTATACTTATTCTTCTCAATCTCATTCATATGATACTCAAGAGAGAAAAGAAGAGCATGGCTGTTTGTTATGCCTTTTTTTGTGGGTTTATTACCTTCTGAGACCATTAATCTGTGCATTCTTCCCAGATCCAGCATCAACGTTCTGTCACCTTTGTTGAATAGCCAATATCCGTTGGGCAACCTCATCAGATCTTCATCAAAATCTTCGTCTTCAAACAAATTAATTTTTGAAGGTTCTGCAGCAATATTCTGGTGATACATATCGGCCAGATTCTGGATCTCTGCCTGTTTTATTACCACTCTTTCCTCCAAAAACGGATTGTAATCTTTATCTACAATAATCTCCGGCATTTTAACATGCATACTGTTTGCCTTGCTGGGAAATGCATTATTCATCATTTGATCCAATTGCGGATCTTTTTCAAAATCCAGACTTGGAGCAACATTATAAATACCTAACGATCTTTTGATCGTTGATCGAAGTAAAGCAAAAATAAGATGCTCATCCTCGAATTTAACCTCTGTTTTCTGCGGATGAATATTAACGTCAATTTTTTCAGGATCAAGATCTAAGAAAAGAAAAAACGTAGGAATATATCCCGGCAAAAGCAATCCTTCAAATGCTTCCTGAACCGCTTTATTGAAATATGGACTCTTAAAATACCTTCCATTAACAAAAAGAAACTGCTCACCTCTTGTTTTTTTGGCACCTTCGGGTTTTGCAACAAATCCGTGAAGTTTACACCAGGTAATATCTTCCTTGATCGGAATAAGCTGTGGTTGTAATTTTCGGCCAAAAATATCAACGATACGCTGCATCTGGCTTCCTTTCCTTAATCTAAAAACAGGATCATCATCATGAAACAGAGAAAACTCTAAATTTTCATGAGCTAAAGCCACACGCTGGAATTCATCAATTACATGACGAAATTCTATATTATTATTTTTAAGAAATTTTCTTCTTGCGGGAACGTTGTAGAACAAGTTTTTAACTAAAAAATTGGAACCTTCTGCAGTTTGTGCAGGATCCTGAAATTGGAAAACTCCGCCTTCAATGTAAATATTAGTTCCAATCCCGGCATCTCTCTGTTTGGTTTTTAATTCAACCTGCGAAACTGCTGCAATAGAGGCCAATGCCTCACCACGGAAACCTTTTGTAGCAATTTTAAATATATCTTCGGTTCCTTTGATCTTGGAGGTAGCATGTCTTTCGAAAGCCATTCTTGCATCTGTCTCAGACATTCCTTTTCCATCGTCTACAACCTGTATCAGATTTTTTCCGGCATCTCTGATGATAAGCTCAATTTTGCTCGCATCTGCATCTATAGCATTCTCCAAAAGTTCTTTCACTATGGACGCAGGTCTCTGCACCACTTCCCCTGCCGCAATTTGGTTGGCTACATGATCCGGTAAAAGCTGAATAATATCTGACATAAACGTTAAATCGACTTACAAAAATAGTCAATGAAAACGGTAATAAAAACAATAAAACCGTGAATTACAATTTAATTATCAACAAATCAACAATCTTGCCGTAAATCCTCCAGAGCAACATCCGCGATTAATAAAGGTTTTTATAAAATACAATCCTCTAATTGCATTATACAAATAGAGGATTGATTCACAGCTAGTTTACACAAAATTAATACTGATATACTTGATATTATCAATAATTTAATCTTCAAATACCAATTTTCTTTTTTCCTGTCTTTTTTCTTTTATTTCCGGAATTCCGTGGATCTTGTCATATAAATACGCCACAAGGTTCGGTTTTCTATAGATTTTACTGTATCGATACTGCGTTTTAAAGTGTCTGATATGAATTTTATACATATCATATCCAATGACCACCAAAAGACACAAACTGATCACATAAAACACCCTGAATTCCAAATAGTAATATGTTAACCCCGAGAAAACAGCTCCCAAAACATAAGCAAACATAATACTTGTTAATAATTTTGCCCTTGCGATCAATTCCCCGTTTTTTCTAAACTTTTTCTGAGTAAACATTGAGGCAAGTATGCCCAAATCGGTAGTTGTTCCGGTAAGGTGGGTTGTTTTTACGGAAAAGTTTGATATACTTGCCGTTAAACCATTCTGCAAACCCGTTGCGAAAAGCATTAACGATACCAAAAACTCCGTTTCCTCCAATGTTCTTCGATAGAAAAACTGCCCGTAAATTCCCACAAACAATAAACACAGTATTTCTAATACGATCGGCATTGAGTGTGCAAAATATTTACTTTTTTTATTGAAATTAATGACAATAAAATTGGATACAAAACCTCCTAAGAAGAACAGGAAGATCCAGCCTCCCACGACTGCCACCTGCGACCAGTTTCCTTTGCTTATTTCTGCCGCCAAAATGGCGTAATGTCCTGTTACGTTTGAGGTAAAAGAGAGAAATATTAATAGAGATGCTATATTTATAGTCCCTGCCGTGAAGGCAGTCAGCGTCCCCAACCTGATGTTGTCTCCCAACGTCCTGCTGTTACTATAATTTCTTAACATTTTTAAATTTTTAGAGTGTTGTATTGTTGTTTTTTAGACCTCAACAAAGATCTCGGCAAGCCTTCCTCTTTCCGGAAGCCTTTCAGCAGTCTCAATTCTTATCTCTTGAGCTTGCAGGTCTTTGCATTTTTTGATGTAAGGAGCGATGTCGAACTTCCCTTTTCCTTTGCTTTTTATCGCTGGAGAATAATACGCCTCCTCAATATTTTCTGCATTCACATAATTATTAAAAGTCCTTTGAAAGCTTCCCGTAAAAATGTCGCAGACGATTTTATTAATGAGATGAGGATATTTATTTTTGATTATTCCGTAGGCGTCAACAAATTCCTGAGACCTTATTTTATTGAAGATCGTACTTTTTGTGGTGAACAAAAGATCTCTGATAGAATCTCCCATCTCATAACCTGACACCAACAAAATATCGTATTGAATCTTCTCTTCTCTTGCATCTTTCTCTTTCATTACTTTTTTCAATATATTCAAAGACTCAAGAGAATAATCTGTGGCAATTAAAATTGTTTTGGTCATATCTTTAAGATTTAGTTTCGTGTTTATCTTTTTTGATACTACAAAACTATACTCACCAAATTAGAAGTTCTTTGGAATGGAATTAAAATGTGATTAAAGAGATTAAAATGAGATTAGAAAATTGTTAAGGAGAGTTAACATAAGCGAAATTGCTTAAACGCAAAGGCGCAAAATGAATTCATAAAACTGCTTTTAAGGCGCAAAGATTTTATCTCCGATAAAATTGACAACGCAAACATTGCTGAAAATATTCGATTTTCTTGCGCCTTAATAAACATTAGTTTTATAAACTTTGAGTCTTTGCGCTTAGCCAACGTTTGGAATATTAAACAATATCCTGTTGAGCACTATAGAAATTTGGAAAACGAAGCTGAACGGTCGTCCCCTGGTTTTCGTGAGAACTGACAATTAATTCACCGTTATGCATTCTGACAATGTTTCGGGCTAAAGGAAGTCCAATACCGTAACCTTCGTAGTTTTTTGTATTCGAAGCCCTGAAAAATGGATCGTAGATCTTGTTCATTTCCTCCTGAGGAATACCAATCCCGTTGTCTTTTATGATGATATAAACATCTGTATCTGTAGCTCCTAATGACACTTTTACCTGTTGAAAATTAGAATATTTACAACCATTCTGTATAATATTGGTAACCGCAAGATGCAATAACTGCTCGTTCCCCTGAACTTTCAATTTTTTCGGATTATCCGGCAACATGCTTATATCCAGATAGATATTATTTCGAACATCAATTTTTCTCAATGTCTCGATAACATCCCAAAGCAATTGATCGATTCTTACCTTGTCCATTTTCTGGATCTTCCCGTCAAATCCGGTTTGGGCAATCATCAACAAAGCCTTGATCTTTTTGTCTAATTTTTCGGCTTCATCTAAAATAATTTCTAAAGTTTCCTTGTATTCATCACCGGTTCTGCTGATCGAAAGTGCCACATCTGCTTCTCCCATAATCGAAGTCAAGGGCGTTCTCAACTCGTGAGAAACATTTCCAATTAAATGATTTTGAGTTTCAAATGAGGTTTCGATACGATTCAACATATCGTTAAAGGTTTCCACCAACTCATTCAATTCTTTATTATCAGGCTGAGATTCCAATCTTAAGTGTAGATTTTCGGAACTTATATCCTTTACTTTTCCTGTAATTTTTAAAATAGGCTTAAATAAAGTTTTAGATAAATAAAAAGAGAAAATCATACTAAAGAACAACGAAAGAACGATACAAGTTATTAAAGTTCGTTTCAAAAAGCCCAAATAATAAACCACATAATGGTTTTTGGCGGAAGCTATCGCAATATATTCTTTATCATCAGACTTAAAAGACTGCCCGATATAATAAAACTCTTTATCATTATAATTTGCCTCTCCTTTTTTGACAATATTCTTGAAAAAATAGTCAGGAATATGCACTTCCTGAGAGATTTTCTTAAAATTAGAATCCTCTGGAACAGCAAAAACATAATCTCTTTCCATAGGAAGTTCTTCATCATTAGAACTATTCAGGACATAGTTTTCAGGCAAGTCAAGATGATCTTTACTTTTCTCGATCTGAACGATGGTCGTTGTACGGATCTTTAGCAGTTCATAAAACCTCTGATGCGAAAAGTTGACAATCGAAAAATACACCAATCCACTAAACAGCAATATAATGGCGGTAAAAACCAACATTAAAAGCACCATCGTTTTGGTCTGATTTGTAACAACTTTATTAAACATTCATTAAGGCTTTTTCAACACATACCCCATTCCTATCACGGTATGTATCAACTTATTATCTTCTTTATGATCCAGTTTTTTTCTTAAATAATTCACATAAACATCTACTACATTGGTTCCCAATTCATAATTCACGCCCCAAACCGCATCCAGAATTTCTGCTCTGGAAATCACTTTTTCAGGGTTATTAAGGAAATACAGCAACAATTTATATTCTGTGGAAGTCAATGAAATATCCTCGCCTGCTCGGGTTACCTTTTTAGTATAATCATTAACGATCAGATCTGAAAATTGAAAAACATGTTCGTTATCAACCTCAGGCTCAGCAATTTCCTGAGCCGGACTGTTATTACTTCTTCTTAATAAAGATTTTACACGCGCAACCAATTCAATAAACTTGAAAGGCTTTACCAGATAATCATCTCCTCCGCTTTCCAGGCCAAGAACGATATTTTCGGAAGTTCCCAATGCCGTTAAAAACAGAATCGGGACATGCTTATTCGTTTTTCTGATCTCTTTACAGACATCCAAACCATTCATTTCCGGTAACATAATATCTAAAATTACCAGATCAAAATCGTTAGACTGCACCAATTGCACTCCGGTACGCCCGTCAAAAGCCACAGAAATTTCATAGCCATTCTCCTGAAGTCCCTTTTTTATAAAAGATACTACGCTGGTTTCGTCTTCGATCAGAACAATTTTTTTCATAAGTAACGAATTTCACAAAAATAGAAAATTTATTTCGGTTGAAGGTGTCATGTTGGAAGATTGGAACTAATATCATATCGCAAAAAACCTATTTGCTATTTAATCCGTCTACTTCTTCCCTATTTTTAATAACAATTTTCAATTAACTATTTATCGTTTCTGAAAATTATATATAATTAATGCTAAATTTGTTCTCATTAATAATGATGAAAACAATTCGGGTTAAATTTTAAGCAATATGAATGATTTTTTAATAGGTATCGGGAAAAGATTGAAAGATATTAGAAAAAAAAACAATTTAACCATTAATGAATTGGCTTTCAAGGCAAATGTAAGCAACGGACTTGTTTCCAGAATTGAAAACGGCCGAACTATTCCTTCCCTTCCTGTACTTTTAGACCTTATTCAATCTTTGGAAATCGATGCAAGTTATTTCTTCGAAGGCGTAGAGAAAAAATCGCATGCAAAATTCATCCATTTACCTAAAGAAAATCAACAGCTTATCGAAAAAGAAGTTGAAGCTGAAGGTTTTAAATACATGCATATTTTCAGTAAAAGCCTTCATTCATTAGGTTTTGAAGCCGCTTTACTAACTCTTGAACCTAATTCTAAGCGAGAAAAAGTAATTACAGACGCCTGGGAATTTAAATATATTCTAAAAGGAGAAGTAAAATATTTAATCGATAACGAAGAAATAATTCTAAAAGAAGGCGATTCTTTATATTTCAACGGAAAATTTCCACACGTTCCGGTAAGCATCAGCGACGAAAGCTGTATCATGCTTGTTCTTTATTTTTATTCTGATAACCATTAATTTTTTTTGTTTATCAGACATTTTAAATCTCATTTTTAAGCCAAATTTAAACCCAAAAGTTTACAAATACTCAACTTTTGATTTTTTGACACATTCTAAAATTAACCTAGAATTAACTAAAAACCGTTCAAATCACTGAATTATTTTATTAATGATGCGTTTGATTAAATCTTTGAAAACAGCTACACACATCTATTTCACTCACCTTTTTACGCCTTATATTCTATTTTCATTAAAATCTTAAAGTAAAATACACGTAATATTTCTATGAATTTCTTAATTATTACTTAACATACAATTATTACATATATTAAAATTATTAGCTTGATTTGCATAAAAAATTTAATATATGTAAAAATGGGAACAAAATTAGAGAAATTACTTATCCTCGTTTTTGTCTGTTTCATCACATTTGCTTCAGCACAAAAACAATCCATCATAGGAATCGTTCTTGATGAGAGCCAGCCTCTTCCGGGAGCTTCCATAAAAATAAAAGGTTCATCTAAAAGTGCTGTAACCGATGTTGACGGAAAATTTACCATTAATGATGTAAAAACAGGTCAACAGAATTTACAAATAAGCTACATAGGTTATGAAACTAAAAGTTTAGATATAGACGCAAAATCTGGAGAAGTTACAGATCTTGGAATTCTAAAACTTACTCAAAAACAGAAAAATATAGATGAAGTTGTCATCACTTCTACCTTAAAAAATAGTGAAGCAAGAGCTTTAAACCTTCAAAAAAACGCCATCAATATCTCCAACGTAATTGCTTCTGACGGAATCGGGAAATTACCGGACAGAAATGCTGCCGAAACTGTTCAGAGAGTTCAAGGGGTTTCAATTGAAAGAGATCAGGGAGAAGGAAGATTCGTTTCTCTGAGAGGATTACCCCCATTTTGGGCATCAACAACCATCAACGGAAACAGACTTCCGACCGCGGAAGAAGAAACAACTTCCAGAGCGACAGCTTTCGATTTTTTCCCTACAGAGCTGATCTCTTATGTTCATGTCAATAAATCTTTCACACCCGACATGGAATCCGACGGAATCGGCGGCGGCGTGAATTTTATCACGAAAACTCCACCCATGAAAACCGAGTTTAAAGCAACTTTAGGAAGTGGGTATAATGCCAAAGCTGATAAAGGAGTTTACAATTTGGGCTTGCTTTACGGAGGCAGAACGAAAGATAAAAAATTTGGTTATCTATTTAATTTTGCGCACTTCATCAGAAACTGGTCAACAGATAATTTTGAAGCCAGAAGAAGTGGTGATGAAGGGGTTTTCAGATTAGAACTTCGTGATTATAATGGCGTTAGAAAAACGACAGGAATCAATACCGCTTTTGAATATGTTTTGTCTCCAAAAACTACATTTTATCTAAAAGGAATGTACGGAACATTGTCTGACGATGAAACGCATTACAAACACAGAATCAGGTTTGATAAATTCAGTTCGACAAATAATACGGCAAGAGTTGAATTGCAAAACATTCATAATCTATTGATTACAGAATTGACTTCAGTTTCTTTAGGCGCGGTTCATAATTTAAACAAAGGAAAAATTGATTGGGATTTATCTTATTATGACAACAAATTTAAGTACGGAAATATTCCAGATAAACAAAATAACTCCTATTACGTTATAAAATATACACAATCTGGCGTTGGGATTAATCCAAATTACATTGCAGACCACGGAAACGGTCCGAGAGCTTACTGGAAAGCAGATGGCGGAAAATTAGATTATAAAGATCCCGATGCATTATTTGGATTTTACAGCGATCCGAATTTCAAAATGGATGCTTCACAAATGAAATTTACCGATCTGGAATTCTACAAAGTTTTCGTTGAGGAAAAAGATAAAATCGTAGCAGCGTTCAACCATGAAATTTACGCTTCTGATAAATTAACCTTAAAATATGGTTTCAAATACAGGGACAAAGAACGTAACGCAAAATTCTCTGACATTTTCTACAATTGGAGCAACGGAACAGCACCGCTTTTATCTGATTCCGGACAGTATATCAAAACCCAGCTCAACGGTCCAAAATATTTAAGCGAAATGAATGCCCACATCGGGAATACTTTCGGACCTGTTTTATCGACATCAGGAATGGATCAGTTCTGGTTTCAAAACAATGGAAATTTAAAGATAAACACTACAGATTCAGAGTCGCTTGAATACAATAAAGCACTTGGAAGAAACTTCGATGTTTTCGAAAAACATGCCGATGCATATGGAATGGGAACGTATAAAGTAAATGATCAGATTACGATTTTAGGAGGGATCAGATTATCAAATACGGATACAAAAGTGAAAGGTTACAATGTGATCGACAATACATTAGTTCCAGTTGAAAACACTAAAAAATACCTTGCCGTTTTGCCGATGTTGCACATTAAATATGCTTTAAACGACAAAACCAATTTACGTTTCGCCGCAACGAGAACTTTCTCAAGACCGAATTTTGGAGACTTAACTCCGGGAGGAACGTACAGCGAAGCCGACAACGAATTTAAAGGAGGAAACCCGAATTTGAATCCGACCTATTCTTTAAACTTCGATTTAATGGGAGAATATTATTTTTCAAACGTCGGGATTTTGAGTGGTGGCGTTTTCTATAAATCAATCACAGATCCGATTTTTCAGGATTCTTTTATCGGAAATTATAATGGAAATAACGGAGTGCAATTCACCGCGCCAAACAACGGAAAAGCAGCCTGGTTAGGCGGAATTGAGTTAGGAATCAACAGAAGATTCGATTTCCTGCCTGGTTTCCTACAATATTTCGGAACTCAATTGAACGCCACTTTCATGGATTCTCAAATGGAAAAACCAAGCGGAAGAGAGGTAAAACTTCCTTATCAGGCAAAAGAATTATACAACATTCAGTTATTTTTCGAGAAAAAAGGATTCAACGCAAGACTAGCTTACAACTACAAAGGAAAATATGCTGTTGAATATGCTGAAGAAGACTTAAATGATTCATATTACGGAAAATACAGCAGTTTAGACTTCGGAGGTTCTTATCAATTTACCAAACATCTTATGTTGTATGTTGACGTAAATAACATTCTGAACAAACCTTTGATCTACCATTTCGGAAAAGAAGAAACCCGCCCGGAACAGGTTGAATATTACGGAGTAAGATGCAATTTAGGAGTAAAACTTAATTTCTAATCCATTAAAAATGGCAGAAACTATCAATAAAAAAACATTAGTAACACTGAGAGCGGCTTTCGCTGCTTTTGGTGTCTACTTTTGCATGTATGGTTTTAGAAAACCCTTTACAGTAGCATCTTTCGAAGGACTTGCTTATTTCGGAGTTGACTATAAAGTGTTGATCATCATTGCGCAGGTCATGGGATATTTTATCTCAAAATTTATTGGAATTAAATTTATTTCAGAATTAAAACCGGAAAAAAGAATCTTTTATTTATTCACCTTTATCGCGGTTGCAGAACTTGCTTTGCTTGGTTTTGCGGTCGTTCCCGCGCCTTACAATATTCTTTTCATGTTCATTAACGGAATTCCGTTGGGAATGATTTGGGGAATTGTCTTTTCTTACATTGAAGGACGAAAAACTACGGAAATCATTGGATTATTTTTGTGTTCAAGCTTTGTAGTTTCTTCAGGATTTACAAAATCTGTCGGGAAATTTTTAATGGATACTTTCAATATTTCAGAATTCTGGATGCCTTTTTCGGCAGGTTTAGTTTTCATTATCCCGTTGTTGGTATTCGGGTTTATGTTGGAGAAACTTCCAAAACCGACCGAAGAAGATATTTTATTAAAAAATAAAAGACAGCCACTTAATAAATTGGAAAGGAAAAAAATCATTCAACAGTTTTTTGTTCCGATGATCTGCATTACATTTTTATATGTGAGTTTAACGATTTTAAGAGATTTCAGGGATAATTTTAACCGTGAGATCTGGGATAATTTACACATCAAATTTGATAGTTCGATCTTCACCTTAACGGAAATTCCGATTGCGATCATGGTGCTTTTGATTTTAAGTTTCATGGTTAAAGTGAAAAATAACAAAAGAGCTTTTGCCTATTATCATTACATCCTTTTTGGCGGAATTTTGACGGTCGGTTTTTCAACTTATTTATTTGAAAATAGCCTAATGTCACCTTTTGTTTGGATGGTTCTTTCAGGTTTTGGAATGTATTTATGCTACATTCCGTTCAACGGAATTTATTTTGACAGAATGATTGCCGCCTTTGATATTAAAGGAAATGTAGGATTTTTGATCTATCTGGTAGATTCTTTTGGGTATTTGGGAAGTGTTTTGATTCTGCTTTATAAAAATTTCGGCTCACCGCAGACTTCCTGGCTGAATTTTTACATTAAATTAAACTATATCATCGTAGTTGTAGCATTGGTTTCTTCTCTCATCGCTTTTATCATGTTCAGAAGAAAATCAAGAAAAAATAAAATTAACAATAAACCATACATCAATTTCGATCCGTCGAACAGTATATAAATTATAGTAAAAAATGACAACAAAATTCGATTTAATCGTTGTAGGAGGTGGCATTTTAGGGACATTTCATGCATATCATGCGTTGAAAAAAGGTCTGAAAGTAGCTTTATTGGAAAAAAATTCCATTCCTCAAGGGGCAACGGTAAGAAATTTCGGGCAGGTCGTTCCTTCCGGAATGGATCTCAAATGGCAAAATTTCGGAAGAGAAAGTTTGGCAATTTATAACGAACTTCAAGCGCAGACCAATTTAACGATAAGAAAAAACGGTTCTGTTTATATCGCTTCAAACGATGAAGAACTTCAGTTAATCAACGAGTTGCATGAGATTAATAAGAATAATGATTATGAATCTGTTCTTTTATCAAAAAGCGAATGTATCAGTAGATTTGACGGTCTTCGTTCAGATTACTGCAAAGGCGGATTGTTTTTCCCGCAGGAATTATCGGTGGATTCTGCTGAAATGATCGTGAAACTTCATGCACTTTTGCAGGAAAAATTAGACTTAAAAATTTTCTACAATACAACCGTTGTTGAAACCCATGAAAATGACGGTAAATGTATCGCAATCACCGCAGACGGAACAGAATTGAATGCTTCAAAAATCATTATCTGTGGCGGGCATGAGTTTAAAACCTTATATCCAAACGTCTTTAATGAAAGTGATCTTGAAGTCAGCAAATTACAAATGCTTCAGACAAAACCACAGGGAATTTATTCTCTTCAGGGAAATATTTTGACGGGACTTTCCATCAGAAGATATGAGTCTTTTGAAGAATGTCCTTCTTTCGAAAAGATCAAATCTCTGGAAGATCCAAACTCTTTTGAGAAAAAATTTGGAGTTCATATTTTATTCAAACAAGCTCTTGATGGCTCGATTATTTTAGGAGATTCCCATGAATATGCAGATGCAAAGGATTCTGATAATTTAGGATTTGATTTAAATATGGAAATCGACGAATTCATGATCAACGAAGCGAAGAAAATTATAGATCTTCCAACTTACGAGATTCAGAGAAGATGGTTTGGAGTGTATTCTCAATGCAAAACGAAAGATATTTTCGAACATAATCCATCACCAAATATTCACATCATAACAGGAATTGGAGGGAAAGGAATGACCGGAAGTGGAGGATTTTCAAAATTTAATATAGATAAAATTTATTCATAAAAAACAAATGAAGAATATAGAATTATTGGTTCTGGATATGGCCGGAACTACGATCAATGAAGACAATGTAGTGTACAAAACTTTAATGACAGCAGTTAATGATTACGGTTACGAAGTTTCTTTAGAAAAAGTCTTATCAACCTGCGCCGGAATGGAAAAACTGGAGGCGATCAGCAGTTTATTAAAAGAAATTGGAGGAAATGAAGCAGATGCACTTGCCATTTTTGAAAACTTTTCAGATCAATTAAAGGAAGCGTATCAAAACTTAGAGGTAAAACCTATCAATGGCGTTGAAAATTTCTTGTTAAAAATGAGATCTCAAGACAAAAAAGTCGTTTTAAATACAGGTTACAATTCCCAAATTGCACAACAACTTTTGGATAAATTAGGCTGGAAAGAAAATGTACATTTTGATGCTTTAATAACAGCAGATGACGTTTCAGAAAGCCGTCCAAGCCCTGAAATGATCATTCTTGCGATGAAAAAATTCAATATTAATGAACCTGAAAGGGTTTTAAAAGCCGGTGATTCTGTGATTGATATTAAAGAAGGAAAAAATGCAGGCTGCGGGCTGACAATTGCCGTTCTTTCAGGAGCTCAAAGCAGATCTGAACTGGAAAAATCTAATCCCGATTATATTTTCAACACTATTTCTGAGGCTGAACAATTCTTTAAATAATTCTTTCAAATTAAGCTTATTTATTCAGCCTCTTTTTTTGATTTAAATACAGATTGCACCCATATTTTTCACGAATATTTACAAATAATCTTAATTGTATTATTTGTTGAAGAATTAGTGCCGTTTGTGTTTCAAAAACATAACTTTTTAATTATCAATTAATTAATTTTAAGTTCATACAAGTTTACAAATAGTAAATTAATTTTACAATTATTAAATATAAAATTACTATTTGTAAACTTTATCATTCAAAAACTATTTATTAATATGAAAACAAAACTATTTTCAATGGCAGTCGTAATGAGCTGTTTTCTTGGAGCTCAGACGAAAAAAGTTCTTTTTATCGGCATCGATGGTTGTCGCGCTGATGTGATGATGTCTTCCAACACGCCAAACATTCACAGCTTGGTCAACCAATCCATTTATTCTCTGGATGGACTCTGCTCAGCCACCACCTGGAGCGGAAACGGCTGGAGCACGATGCTTACAGGCGTTTGGCATACAAAACACAATGTTCAGGACAATAATTTTACAAGTCCAAACTATGTTAACTACCCTGATTTTTTAACAAGAGCAGAAACTTACAATTCAAATCTAAGAACAATTTCTTTGGCTCACTGGGCTCCGATCAACGATAAAATTATTCAGAATGCAGATGTTCAGACTAATTTAGGAACAGATTTAGCGGTAAAAAATGCTGCTGTAAGTGCTTTACAAAGTGATAATCCGGATATTTTATTCGTTGATTTCGATGATGTGGATCATGCAGGGCATTCGTATGGTTTTTCTTCGAATGTGCCGCAATATGTGGCTTCCATGCAGACAACTGACGCTTATATCGGAGAAATTGTCAATGCGATGAAAAATAGATCAACATATAACAATGAAGATTGGTTAGTAGTTTTAACAACAGATCATGGAGCTGTAGACAACGGTCATGGAGGAGGAAATCTTTCAGAAAGAGATATTTTTACGATCTATTCTAATCCGAACTTTACACCTCAACAGATAAGTAAGACAATTATTGATACTGATAAAACATTCAATCAGCTTAATTTTCCTGCAGGAACATTTGCAAAACCAGCTAATCAAACACCTTTTAATTTTGGTGCAAATCAGGATTTTACAATTGAATTTTGGGTAAAACCTAATGTGAGTTTCTCCAGCGATCCGGTGATGATCAGTAATAAAAACTGGGCAAATGGAAAAAATAAAGGATTTGTATTTTCAGGATATTCCGGACAGACTTTTAAAATGAATATTGGTGACGGAACCAACAGAATCGACCTTGTAGGCGGAAAAATGGAAACCAATCAATGGAAGCATATCGCAGCAACCTTCGACAGAGACGGGCTTGTAACGTTATACGAAGATGGCGCTCCCGTAACTTTTGCAAAAATGAATACCATTGGAAATATTGATTCCGGACTTCCTTTTACCATAAATCAGGACGGAACGGGTGTTTATAATCTTAATATGGCAGCTTCATACAAAGATATCAGAGTTTGGAAATCTGCCCTTCCGAATGATGTTCTGGTGAATTGGGCGAATCAGAATATTACCCCTTCTCATCCTTATTATAATCAATTACTGGCAAATTATACATGTGATGAAACATCGGGAAATACTTTGGTAGATGCTAGTCCGAATAGCAATAATTCAGCAATTACAGGCTCTCCCGCTCGTTATCTTGGTACAACTACTAATTTTAAAATATACAATTATCTATCTACGACCAGAGAAACGGATCACTTACCCACTGTTTTAAACTGGATGTGTATTCCTGTTCAACCTTCTTGGGGAATAGATGGAGTGAATAGAATCCCTGTTTGCACAAACGGAAATTTAGCAACTAAAGACATACAAACTCCAACGAATGATTTTGTTATTTATCCGAATCCTGCTAGTCAGAGTATTAATGTAAAATTCAAATCTGATGACAAAGAAGTAAAAGTTGAGATCATTGATACAAAAGGGTCGATTGTTTCATCCAAAAAAATCAATTCCTCCAATGGAAATTTCGATGAAAAACTGAATTTAGAAAGCCTTTCTAATGGAGTTTATTTCATTAAAATTAACGGAACTAAAAAATCACTTTCAAAAACATTTATCAAAAAATAAAAACTTTTCAATTCATATCATTAGTAGATTTAATTTTGATCTTAGAACGAGGAGAGCATTTTCCAAGTTCTAAGATCTTTTATTTTTTAAAATATTTGATATACAGGTACTCCCGAAAAATAACTTGAAAAGATAATTATCATGATAATTTCAACTAAAAGATAATCTTTCACATAAGTTACATAAGCCAATTGAAACAAAAACAGGAATAAAAGTTTAAATATGATAAATAAGCTTATTTCTAAAGATGTATAATCCAATACAGGAATTACTACTACAACATACACTAAAAACAGTAAAAACTTCGACAAAATAAACATGAATGACGAATATCCTGAAATTTTTTCGGCATAAAATGTATTATTGGTGTATTTTCCGGCAAGATAGTTCTGATTAAGAGGAAGCAATGTTATAAATACTGCCGCAATGATCAAAGTTTTTAATTCTCCATGTGTGAAAAAAGCCAAAATCCATAAAACCAATGCTATTAATTTCAAATTTTTACTGATAGAATTACTCAAAAGGAAAAACTCTGCCTTTAATAAAGATATTAAATTAAATGATGAAACAGAAGCTATCGGGTGATACGCTCTTTCTTTTACTGAAGATATATTTTCTTCTTTTTTTGCCGTTATTGGGGCTTGCTCTGTTTTGCGTACTACAGCATATCTTTTAAACAAAAAAGAACCCAACAGCACAATTATAAGCGAAATTGGAAATAAGTAAAATTTACTCAACCAGCTTTTAGGATTAATAAAATTTTCAAAATTCACATATTGCACGTCTTTATATTTTATCTTTCCTAAGATGAACGAATCTTTATGTTTAACTTCAACATGAGAAAAATTATTCATCAATTCCTGAATTCCGGTGATATCTAAAATATGCCTAATGTTATTGTTATAAATGAAAATCATAAATACAAAGTAAAGGATATATTTAAAAAATTTTACATCAACCAAGTAATCGATCAACACACAAACAGACGCCAAAAAAAATAGATAAGGAACCGTAAAATACAAGAACGGTATCAGGTATAAAACTAAATTATAACTCTGATAATTGATAACAAGAATTATAATTTCAAGCATAAAAGCCAATATTGTAAGGTAAAAAAATAATGAAACAACCTTATACATCAACAATTGAAAGTTCGATTGTATTGACAATCGAAAATTAGCATAAGTATTATTACTAAATTCTCTTTTTTTAATGTTTTGACTAATAAAAATTGTCAATAAGGAGAATATCGCATTAATATATACTGGAGTCAGATTACTTATCCAAACTAAATTTAATACACCTGTATAGTCTCCAACGGTGAATGTAACATAGTCTGATTTAGGATTTGGAATAATAAAAAATCCCAAAATCATGATAATGACTAAAATATATTTAAAATAAGTATGTTTAAAAAATAATTTAAGGTTATATAGAGATATCAATGGTAATGCTTTCATAAAAAATCTTATTTCGCGAAATATTCAAATGCTTTTTCCAGATTCAAAGAGTTTTGCGACACCGAATTTCCAAGCCCGGAAACAGCTTCAGGAATTAATTGATCAACGGTATCAGAAAAACTTATTTGTCCGTTTCGGAGAACGATAATATTGTCAACATATTTTTCAATCTCATAAATATTGTGAGATGAAACAATGACAATTGAATTATCTGATATTTTTTTGATAAGCTCATAGAAATTTATTCTTTCGATAGGATCCAGGGCACTTGTAGGCTCATCAAGAATCAAAACTTTTGGATCATTTACTAAAGCCAATGACAAGGCAACTCTCTGCTGAGTTCCTCCTGAAAGATTTTTCACATTCGTATCTTTCGTATGTTGAATATTGAAAAATTCGAGAACATTCGGTATATTTTCCTTTAAAGTTTTTGAACTTACTCCTTTCAGCATTCCGAAATACATTAGATTTTGTGTGACCGTCAGATCCGGAATTAATCCAAAATTCTGAGGCATATAACTCAAATCTTTTCTAAGAATTAACGGATTTTTCACAACATCTATATTATTATAACTTAAGCTTCCCTTTTGAGGTTTTGTAAGAGTGGATATCACATTCAATAAAGTTGTTTTTCCTGCACCATTTAGACCCAGAATACCATACACTCCTTGTTTCAGCGATAAATTGATGTTTTGCAGTATGGTTTTATTGTTAATTTTATAATTAACATTATTCAGCGATATACTCATTTCTTTTAAAATATTTTAATTCTAATATTAGTTTTGGTTGAAAGGCTATTACATTAAGAATAATCATCACGATCCCAAAAGTATAAAGATTAATAACTAGGATAATTATTATGTGTGTTATAATAATGTAAAGCAAGGCTACATTTTTTGTTATTTTATTATAGATAAGAACAGGATAAAACAGCTCAAAAATGACGATACTGAGCGAAATTATTTGAAATAAGAAAGGAATCGTTGTTGCAATAAATGCTGTAAGAATATTTACGTTTGTGTATGTTGAGACCAAATACCAGATCGCGTCTCCCGTATACCAATTGTTTCCCATCGCTTTTCCAAGTCCCGAAAAGAAGTAGATAACACAAAGTTGTAATTGTAAAAGCCTTATTGCAAAAGAATAGATGATCTTATTATACTTTGAATCAATACATAATAATACATTGATGAAAAGCGAAAAGCTGATCATATAATCTGCTCCGTAAGAAAACGAGTAACTGCTCGCCACCAAAGCACTATGTATAATTAGAACCACTATAGCAAATATAAGTCTGTAATAATTCATCAAAATAAATAAAAACGAACAAATATATAGCGCAATTACTATTGCTAACGAGTATTCATACTGCAAACCGATTTTCTCAAATGCATCAGTTATAAATGTTAATCTGAACTTATCATCTCTGATTAAAAAGTCATTAATGCCATGATTAATTACTCCATTCTTACCATATATATTATAAATATCTGGTAAAATCGACAAGATATTTAATAACCCAAAGATAGAGATGGCGATGATGAATATGTTTTTCTTTTCTAGATTTTTATGATATCCGAAAAAAAATGTATTAATTTTATTTAGAACTGCATCCATATCAATTTTTATTAATGTTGTAAACAGTGCTTTCTTCTATTCTAATAGGTTTTCCCTTTTGTATTTCATCTAAAGAAGGAAATTCTTTTTTAACAATGGAAACATCCATATGATTAATATTGGGATTAAGAGTGAATAACCTCACGGACATAGACTGAATGACTCTATTTCTAAATCCTTCATTTTCCAGCTGTCCTCCTAATATTGTAAATACACTATTTATTTTAAATTTTGATTCGAATGTTTTTCCGGGTAAATCAACAGGAATATTGTTATTCCTAAAGATTATTTTAGTTTGTTTATTAGATGCATTTGGTGAATAATATTCATATCCTCTTTCTATACCTGTATAGTATGCGTAATTTCTCATACCGGTTTGTATAAAATCAGGAGTATTTAAGTATTCCAAACAATCTATAAATTTTTTCCCGTACGTATTCAGAGTTGAATAAGTAGAGATTTTCCATGTTTTAATAATCTGAATATTTATTATAAATGATGAGAAAACATGAAAAAGCAGCACCGATATTAAAAAGATTTTTAATGTTTTCATAAAGCTATAAAAAAAAGAGGCTAATAAATTATTAGCCTCATAGATTGAATAATTTTGAAACAATTACTTTGTTACAGTAGTTGTTGTTCCTGTATAAACATATTCTGATGTCCAGAATGTCCATTCTTTACCTTTTGCTACCGCAGCTGTAGATGAACTTGCTGCTTGAACTGAAACTTTTTCAGAAGAAATGTTCTGAGGATTAGCACTTGCTAATGTAAATGTACCTGCTGAGAATGCAACGATTAATGCTGCTGCTACTAAATGCTTTTTCATTTTAATAAATTTTTAATGGTTATTTTTCTAGTTTGTTTTTTCGGGTAGCCCCTTATGTTTTGTTTTTAGAGTCACAAAATATCAAAATCTCTCATAAAAGCGCTTTTATATTTTTCTTATGGCACCAATTCTATGGATTCATTATTGGCACCAATCATTTTTTTTATTATTTCTTCCTGATCTCTTAATTTCTGTCCTAAAGTTTTACCTCCCTCACCCACTTCATTTAACTCCTCTGATGTGTATTTAGTTCTAACTTGAGCTAACGGACTTGTCTTAAAATCTGTAAACATTTCATTAAACTTCTGCTTGTTTACAACGAGATCTTTTTTGTTCTTTAGCCTTTCGTTCAGGCTTAATTCATTGTATTTTTCTATGTTTTTGATACCTGCCAACTCCCATAAAAAGTTTTTATTTTCATCTTCAATTTTAACTATTAAACCTGGTAATCCGTAAAACTTATAGGGTCCGTCCTGAATTGGAATATCCGGAGTAAACCAAGCTACCCACTTTCTTCCCCAAGCTGTTGCTGTTGCCTTCTGAATCTTATATTTTTCGAATGTGCTTACTCCTTTTTCATTTAAAATTTTCCAGTTTATTTTGTCTGTTTCAGGGTAAGTAATGTAGTCACTCAATATTAAGTCTGTATATTTTATTTCATAAGTTGGATAAATCTTTTGAACCTTATACATGAACTTCGGATTCTTAAAAAACTTAGACAAATCAATTTGTACACCCGTTTTTTTCATTTTTTCAATATTACTTTCAATAATTGAATCTTGAGACACAGAAAAATAATCTCTATAAATAGATTTCTGTTTTGTAATATCTAAGATTGTTAATTCTTTTTCTACTCTTGAAGAGTCTTTATTTGGTTTATAAGAAAACTCATAAAAGAATCTGCGAGCCTGCGCATTAGTAAATACGTAAAGAATTATTAAAAGTATTGAAAGGTTCTTCTTCATTTTCAGGTTGTAATTAGTTTTTCTTTGATTCAGCCAAATTATATGATAATATTCACATATGCAAGAGATAAAACGATTTTTTTTAATAAATTTCTCTAATTTGTGATTTTAATTCATATTTTATATCACATAAAAATGAATTAAATAAAAATAAATAATAATAAAAATCCCTATTTAAAAGCATTAAACAGGCATTCTAGAATTAAAAACATTATTTAAATATCAAATAATTGTGATAAATATTAACTTTTAAATAAATTTTCATTTACTTTATGAACTATTTTATCAAACAATAGTGATTTTAAATTCAAAAAAAAACAACTTAATTAAGTATCATTTAAAATAAAAGTCGGAAATGCCGAAACAGCGACTCAAAAAACTGAAAGTAGGCAGAATCAAAAATTTTAATACCATGAAAAAAATTGCAATCTTATCTTCAGTCGCCTTAGCGATGCTTATTGGCTACTCATTCACCAACGGAAATTCAAACAAACTTCAAAAATTAGACATCAGCTCTACAAGTAAAGCAACATCTGTAAAAGAAAAAGAGCTGATCGGCTCGGTCGTTATTATTTTTGTAGTAGATGGAAGTTCTGCAACGGCTTGGCCAGGTACAACATTTCCGGGAGGCACATATCCGGGAACTGTTTTTGCACCCCAAACCGGAACAGAAACATCTCAAGAGACAAAGCTTCAAAACTTAGTAAAAAACTACTAAAATCTAATAGCCCATACTCACCATATGGGCTAATTTTACCATGAAAAAACAATTATACTTTACAAAAAGTTTAGTAGTAATTTTTATTGTGTTACTATCATCAATAAAAACAACACTAGACAGCTATCACAGCTATTACAAAGACACAAAAAAAGGCCAGCTCTCCGCTGCATGCGATAACATTTACAGCTTTAAGCCCTTACGGGTTTTTACCTCTTACACCGGTCTTGAAACGGGTTACGGGTTTTTCGGAACCAACGTATCAAGCGATTTTGCCCTTTCCTACGAACTATACGACTCTTCTAAAAAGAAAGTTGCCCGTCATAATTTTAAACTTGATTCTAATGAAGGTAGTCTCAGATTCATGTCTATGAACAGATTATTTTTAGAAAGATTGACAGAAAGCAGCGATAATGAATTATTCAAAAAATACATCGAAATCGTAATGACCGAAATATCAAAATATATTTATAAAAAATACAACGGAAAATATTCCGTAAATCTTAAGGTATATCTATACAATTTCCCAAGTTTAAAGGATTACGCAAACGGAAAAGTACAGACAGAGCTATTTTTATTAGACGAAATGAATTACAAAAGATGAATAAACTATACAATTTTTTCAACACGGAACAAAACAATCTTTTTTGGCTAAAATTTTTCCGTATCTCTATATCAATATTTATTATTATCCATTTTATTGCCGTTTTACCGGATTTCAACAACCTGTATTCCGTTAACGATGGGGTGCTTTCATATAACGTTGTTGATGTATATATACCACAATATATAATCAATTTACCCAAGATTATACTCTATTTAAACTCTTTTGGGATTGATTCAGCCATTACTATTTTAGGATTTAAAATTATCTTCGTTTTGCTTGCCTTCATCCTGATGTCCGGATATTATCAAAATCTTGCTGCACTTTTATTATTATTGATGCAGATTATTCTATCAAAAAGTAATATTTATTTCTCTTACGGAGCTGATTTTTTCACAAGCATGTCTCTGTTTTATCTAACCTTGATACCTTCAAATATAAATTCTGTTGGAGTATCTCCATTAAAAAAATTATTCCAGGTTCATGTCTGTATCGCCTATTTTTTCGCAGGCTTCGATAAATTATTAGGAATTAATTGGTGGAATGGTGAAAGCATCTGGAAAGCTATTAATCTTCCTTTTGCCACCAGTACTTATGACATCACTTTTTTAGGAAACTACCCTATTTTATTAACCTCGATAGGTCTAGGCTCTGCTCTATTAGAATTATTATATCCTTTTTTTGTCTGGAATAAAAAGACTTCTAACTTTTGGATTTACTCAATAATATTAATGCATATTGGTATTGCTTTTATTCTAAATCTGTACTTTTTTAGTGCAATAATGATTATCTGGAATCTAACATTCAAATTTTCACTTAATAACGAAAAGTCTTATAGTTTAGCAAGTGCATAGAAGCATAAGTACTAAAAATAAAAAACCCTCCGTAATAAAATTACAGAGGGTTTTAGTACCCCGGGCGGGACTTGAACCCGCACGTCCTAAGACACAGGATTTTAAGTCCTGCGTGTCTACCAGTTCCACCACCAGGGCATGGAGTGGAGCGAAAAACGGGATTCGAACCCGCGACCCCAACCTTGGCAAGGTTGTGCTCTACCAGCTGAGCTATTTTCGCAAAACTATGTGCGGATGAAGGGACTCGAACCCCCACGCCTCACGGCACCAGATCCTAAGTCTGGCGTGGCTACCAATTACACCACATCCGCATTGTTTTGTTAAGTTATATTTTAAAGATCTTGTTTCGTTTTTGTGAGTGCAAATATAGGACATTTTCCTTTACTTCCAAACTTTTCAGAAAAAAAAATTAAATTTTTTACATTTTTTTTCTCTCGTAGCCTTTATTACGATTGATTTTATTACTTTTACATCGTTAATATTTACGATATGGAATTACAAGGAACGGTAAAGAAACTTTTTGATGCTCAGACATTTGCGAGCGGGTTTCAGAAAAGAGAAATGGTTATTTTGACGCAGGAGCAGTATCCACAGCCGATAAACATAGAATTTTTATCAGATAAGATAAATTTACTAGACAATCTTAGAGAAGGAGAAAATGTAAAGGTGGGAATAAACATCAGAGGAAGAGAATGGACTTCTCCTCAAGGTGAAACTAAATATTTCAACTCTATCACAGGTTGGAAAATTGAGAAAGTTATGGATAACGGTTCAGAACCTACTCAGGCTTCGCCATCTCAATCTGCAACACCGGTTTCTAATGAGAATCCATTTGCTGGAGATGAAGACGATGATTTACCTTTTTAATTAAAAGATAACGATCAAATATAAATCCTGCTTTATCAAGTGGGATTTTTTTTCACAAAAAATGGTTCGATTAGACGAAAACGAGATTTCATTCCCCGATCCTGAGCTGTATCATGGCCATGACGGAATTATTGCTTTTGGTGGTGATCTATCTATCGAGCGTATATGGTTTGCCTATCAATTGGGAATTTTCCCTTGGTATAATCCCGATGAAGAAATCCTTTGGTGGTGCCCGGATCCAAGATTTGTTTTATTTACTGAAGAGTTGAAAATCTCAAAATCCATGAAAAAAATACTGGATCGCCATGTTTTTACCTTTACGGAAAACCAAAATTTTAGGGAAGTAATTAAAAGCTGTCAGGAAATAAGCCGAAAAGGACAATCCGGGACGTGGCTTTCGGATGAACTTATGGAATCTTTTATTCAACTTCACGAATACGGGTTAGCAAAAAGCATCGAAGTCTGGCAGGACGGAGAATTGGTTGGAGGATTTTATGGGCTACAAATTGGCAACGTTTTTTGCGGAGAAAGCATGTTTGCAAAAGTGAGCAATGCTTCAAAAGCAGGATTTATCCATTTTGTTGAAAGCAACAAAAACAACCTTGAACTTATTGATTGCCAATCTCATACAGACCACTTAGAAAGTTTAGGCGCCAGAATGATTCCTAAAAAAGAATTTTTAAAAATTTTACACGAAAACAATGAACGCAGATAAAGAAAAATGGATTCTTTTGGTCATACTCAGTCTTATTTGGGGCTCATCTTTTATTTTAATTAAAAAATCTTTAGAACATTTTAATCCTTTTGAAGTGGGAGCATTAAGGGTTCTTATTGCCGGAATTATTTTAATGCCGATCGCCATTTCTAAATATAAATTATTTCCTAAAAAACATCTGAAATGGTTAATTTTAGCGGCATTCACAGGTAACTTTATCCCAATGTTTTTATTTCCCATCGCGGAAACTGAAGTCAGCAGCAGTATTGCTGGAATTATCAATTCAATGATGCCTATTTTTGTCATTATTGTAGGTGCCTTGGTCTGGAAGTTCGAAACCACAAAACAACAGATAATCGGTGTGTTTATAAGCTTTACAGGAGTTTGTTTACTCGCTTTTGGAGGTGGTGACGGTACAACTTTTAAGCTTATTCCTATCCTACTTCTATTATTGGCAACATTATGCTACGCACTAAGTACAACAACGGTAAAATCTAAGCTGATGGAAGTCTCTTCCACTGTATTATCCGCTTTTGTATTTTCTTTTGTATTATTTTTTCCTTCATTAATTGCTTTAAGCTTCACAGGATTCTTTTCAGACTTCAGTTTTTCGAAGGATAATCTGACGGGATTAATGTTTGTGAGCTTATTGTCGATCTTCGGAACAGGATTAGCAATGATGATGAATTACAGATTACTGAAAGTCTCGACTCCCCTTTTTGCTTCAACAGTAACTCTGTTAATGCCTATTGTTGCTATAATTTGGGGCACTTTAGATGGCGAAAAATTAACTGTCTTGCAATTTATAGGCGCAAGTGTAATTATTGCCGGATTGATCTTTTTAAGAGCCAAACCTGCTATAAAAAAATAAATCCCGCATTGCTGCAGGATTTTTATTTTAATCTTAATATTTTAAACCATTAAGATGTATTTTAAGAATAAAAGTTTAGCTAAGAATAACCTTGTTGATTTTTAATGAAAGTTCAGAACTTCCCTCTGCGATCATCAAACTTCTTCTTTTCTAATTTTTCTTTCTCACTTTAGCTTTAGCCTTTTTCACCTCATCTTTGATGTAAGGATATTTTTTCTGCATATCCGGCGCAAGAGTAGGATCCAGGTTTAATGCCAGTTGGAGAGATTCAATTCCTTTTTCCTGATTTTTCAGGTTAAAATAACAGTTGCTTAACTGATAATATAATTCTGCTCTGTTATGTGAAACTACCGCTGCATTTAAAAGCGTAACAGTTTCATCATATTCTCCCAAAAGCATTAATACTTCGGAATAAGCATACCAATTATAGAATCTTGAAGGCTCTGCTTCAACAAGCTTTTTCAAGCAAGCAAGACTTTCTTCAAATTTCCCGGAATCAATAAATAAAAATGCTAATCTTTTTTGATAATCAAGATTATTTTCATTCAGATGAGTAGCTTCTTTTGCAAAATGCAAAGCTTCCGACATTCCACCCATTTCTTCGTATAAATACGACTGCTCCATCATAGAAAGATAAAACTGAGGGTCTTCTCTCAGTGATCTCTGGAACGAGTTCAAAGCCATAATCGGCTGTTTTAAAGCTTTATAACATAAACCAATTTTATAAAATGTAAACGCTTTTGTATATTCCAACTCGAGCATTTCTTCATAAATCTCAATTGATTTTTTGTATTGACCTAAAGCCTCATAACAAGCTGCTTTATTGGCATAAACTCCAACGGCAGATGAATTGATTGCCAATAAGTAATCAAATCCTTTTATCGCTTCCTCGTAATTCTTTCTGTTGAAATAAAACTGTCCATATTCAAACCAAGCGGTTTCAGAATAAGCAAAATCATCTAAATATTCATTCAGAAAGGCAATTGCCTCCTCACTCTTGTTCAGTTCACTAAAGCAGATCATGGCATTTTCCAGCGGATATTCGTCTGTTGGATCTTCTTTTAATGCTTTTTTGTAATGTTTAAGAGCGTTAAAAGGATCTCCTAAGTTCACATATTCATCTGCAATAAAATTGTGAAGAAAATTCTCTTCTTCTTTTAATTCTAATGCCTTTTTACAGATTTCAATGGATCTTTTAGGGTTTCCTAAATTCGAATAATACTTTGCATAGCAAACCAAAAAGTCTGTATTCTCCATAGATGAAGCCTTCAACTCGTCAATAAGCTCTTTCGCCGCATTATACTCTTCCCATTCTAAAAGAACTTCAAGTTTTTTAATCTTGATGTCCAAAGAATTAGGATGAAGCTTAAGACCATAATTTACTGCATTATCAGCATAATTAAAGTCGCCCAACTCCAGATAATAAACAATAATATCCTCCAACTCTTCTGTATCAAAGTAGAATTCATCATTATTTTCCATCATTTCTTCGAACTTTTTCACAAGTTCATTTCCAAAATATTCTTCCAATAGCGTGTCTTATCGTCGGCCCAACGTCTGAATTTACTTGCAGACATCGACAAACTTCTTAAATTAATATTACTTCTGAAATTTACTGTTTCAAAATGTATGCAAAGTTGCGAATTTTTTTCGACATACATTTTCGTTAATTTCTATACTAAAGATAGTGAAAAGAATAAGAAGATGAAAGGATTGTGGATAAATAAATAGGAGTTATTACAAAATTAACATTCCCAACCTATTTCTGCTATTGGCTTTGTTTCATTTAATAATTAAACATTAATCTGTTAATATAAAAAAAGAACGGAACCACAAGCCCCGTTCTTATTATTATTTTAAATCAAACTTTTAATTTTAGCGATGATATCATCTCCTAGTTTGTCAGCTTCTTCCTGAGATTTAGCTTCTGTATAAATTCTGATAATCGGCTCTGTATTCGATTTACGAAGGTGAACCCAGTTGTTTTCAAAGTCTATTTTTACTCCGTCAATCGTAGAAACGTTTTCGTTTTGATATTCTTTTTCCATTTTAAATAAAATATCATCTACGTTGATCTCCGGTGTTAATTCGATTTTCTTTTTACCCATGAAATAGCTTGGATATCCAGCTCTTAGCTCAGAAACAGTTTTGTTTTCTTTAGCTAAATGAGTTAAAAATAAAGCAACACCCACCAAAGAATCTCTTCCGTAATGTAGTTCAGGATAAATAATTCCTCCGTTTCCTTCGCCTCCGATCACTGCATTTTTCTCCTTCATTAAAGTAACAACGTTTACTTCTCCTACAGCACTAGCAAAATATTCTGAATTGTGGCTCTGCGCAACATCTCTTAAAGCACGGCTTGAAGAAAGATTTGAAATTGCCACGCCATTTTTATTTTTCAATAAATAATCTGCAACGGCAACTAACGTGTATTCTTCACCAAACATTTCGCCATTTTCATCGATCAGGGCTAATCTGTCAACATCGGGATCTACAACAACCCCAACATCGGCACCTTCTTTTTTAATTAATTCACAAATGTCTCCCAAATGCTCTTTCAGCGGTTCAGGATTGTGTGGAAACTGTCCGTTTGGTTCGCAATATAATTTTACGGTCTCACAACCTAATTTATCTAAAAGCATCGGAATCGCAATACCTCCCGTAGAATTTACTGCATCTAAAACCACTTTGAATTTTTTAGCCTTAATTGCTTCTACATCTACCATCGGTAAATCCAAAATCTGCTGAATATGAATATCAAAAGCATCATCTCTTGTTTCATACTTGCCTAAATCATCAACTTCGGCATAATTGAAATCTTCACTTTCGGCCAAAGCTAGCACTTCTGCTCCGTTTTCTCCGGTGATGAATTCTCCTTTTTCATTTAATAATTTAAGCGCATTCCATTGTTTTGGGTTGTGAGAAGCGGTAAGGATAATTCCTCCGTCTGCTTTCAACTCAGGAACCATAATCTCAACCGTTGGCGTAGTAGAAAGTCCAAGATCAACCACATTGATCCCCAGTCCTTGTAACGTTGCTGTAACCAGTGAGTTAACCATTGAACCGGAAATTCTTGCATCACGACCAATGATTAAAGTTAAATCTTTTTTATTTTTATTATTCTGAAGCCATGTTCCGAAAGCAGACGCAAATTTTACCACATCAAGCGGCGTCAAATTATCATTTACTTTCCCTCCAATTGTACCTCTAATCCCTGAAATAGACTTGATTAACGACATCTTATCTGTATATTTTTTAATTAATTTATTTAAATTTCCAAGCAAAGATACTTATAAAATCGGAACCCTTTTTTGGATTTTATTGTAACTGTTTTTCACAACTTTTGGGGGTGCAAAACGATACCCGACATAGATTAACCCGTACGTATTATTGTTTTGAACTCGAGACTCAGCATCCTGTTTGTAATTATATGACATAAAATTCAACTTCCCTCCAAACAAAAACCTTTCTGAGTTGTAACCTACATGAATTCCACCACCGAATTTTTTTGTGAAATATTTATTTTTTTCTTTCTCGGATTTCGAACCATTTTCTAAATCTTCCTGATAACTAGACCATTTACCTCCAATGCCTGCAAATGCAAAAGGTGAAATATTAACATTTTTCGTCACCACCCAATTGTAATAATACGCAAGATTGGCTCCAAGATTAAACTGTGTTTCTACGCTTTTTAGATCGTCGGTATCTTTATTTTTAAAAAAAGTAAGATCATATTCCAAAGCCGGAACAAAACTTCCGTTGCTTTCTTTCTGCCATTCTCTCTGATAATAAATACTTTTTAAAGAAAAATCTTTATTGAAAGAATAAGCAGTAATTCCTCCAAAACTTTGAATTCTTAAATCAGGAAGCTGTAAGTAAGGATCTTTTCCTTTTTGCCAATCAGGATCGAAATCCTTCGTGTTTTTCAAATAAAACCCCTTCATGTTTCTATAATAAACAGTCTGAATAAAGCTTTTAGGAAAAAATCTGAATCTAATATCGGAATAAGAACTTTTACCCTTCAAATTATTGTCATTATTTCCGGGAATAAAATTTGGAGCAAATGAGAAAGAGGCACTTATGATCTTATAATCAAGTGATAAAGAGGTACTGATGTTATTATTAATAGAAAATTTGGTTCTGGAAAATTCTTCGTCCTTATAAGTAGCAATGTAGTCCTCAATATTCGTGTCAAAATTCAATCTGACCATCACCTGATCTTCATAGGAAATGATTTTGGTGCTGTCTGTCTGTTTTTGAGCATTTACAAAAAATCCTAAAAGACAACATAGCAGGAAGTGTGTTGTTTTTTTCAAGTCAGAAATGTTTTATTCTGGAAAATTACAACAATTTTTCTAATAACTATTTAAAACGAATCTAAGAACAGCCACAATCTTTATCGCAACCCGTTCTTTTTGAACTGAATTTCTTTGGTGCAAAATTCTTCCTCAAAATCTTAAATAAAGAATAGCACGCAAATGCAACTACAAGAAAAATAATTATATATTGAAAAATTAATGAAGAATCCATTACTTTAATATTTGATATGCTATCATCGACACAAAGTATGCCAAACCTGTCATCATTACCACCTGAAAGCCAGTCCATTTCCAGCTTTTGGTTTCTCTGTAAACTACTGCAAGTGTAGAAACACACTGCATTGCAAATGCGTAAAATAAAAGCACGGAAACCCCGGTCGCAAAATTGAATACTTTTTCGCCATTCGGTTTTACATCGTGTCTCATTTTATCGATCACTTTTCCTTCCGGAGCATCGTTATCCAAGCTGTAAAGAGTAGACATTGTCCCAACGAAAACTTCTCTTGCTACGAAACTTGTGATAATTCCAACTCCCATTTTCCAGTCATAACCTAATGGCGCAATAGCGGGCTCGATTGCTTTTCCCATTTTTGCCAAGTAAGAATGATCAAGCTCAACATTCGCTGCCACAACTTCATTAGGCTTCTGTTTTGGTCCGAAATAACTTAAAAACCAGATGATGATACTTACAATGAAGATGATCTTTCCGGCGCCGGTTATAAACTCCCAAACTTTACCTAAAACCATTTTAAAATCATATCCGAAAAGCGGTTTTTTATACGTTGGCAAATCCATTACCAAGTATGTTTTACCTTTATTTTTAATAAAACCTTTAAGAATAGCAGCAGAAAGTAATGCTACCATGAACCCTAAAAGGTACATCCCGAGTAAAACCAATGCTTTATATTGAATTCCGAAGAAAGTTCCGTCTGAAATAATTAAACCAATAATGATACTGTAAACCGGAAGTCTCGCAGAACACGTCATGAAAGGTGTTACCAAAATAGTTAATAATCTTTCTTTTACGTTCTCAATATTCCTTGTTGAGATTACTGCAGGAATTGCACAAGCCGTTCCGGAAACTAACGGGACTATACTTTTCCCATTTAGCCCAAAAGGCCGTAAGAATCTATCCATCAGGAAAATAACTCTCGCCATGTATCCTGAATCTTCCAGTAAATACAAGAAATATAATAAAATCCCAATTTGTGGAGCGAAAACCATGATTCCGCCTAATCCAGGAATAATTCCGTTTGAGATTAATGAATTTAAAGGTCCTTCTGGAAGGTGTTCTCCCGTGAAAGCTGATAGCCAGGCGAAGAAATCATCGATCCAGTTCATCGGATATTCTGCCAAAAAGAAAACACTTTGGAAAATGATTAATAGAATTAATAAGAAAACAACATATCCCCAGAATTTATGTACTAAAACTTTATCTAATTTTTCAGTAAGTAATTCTTTGAATTGTGGCTTTTTAGAAATTACATTAGCTAAAACCTTATCAATATTCTGATATCTTCTGATGGTTTCCTTAACTTGTAATCTTTTAGGAACTAAGCTTTTAACATCAGAATCATTCAAAACATCTTTCATTGATTCGATCTTACTTAAATCAACTCCCGAAGAGACTGATATCCAAGCTTTATATTCGCTGTCAAAACTTTTATGTGAAACTAATTTTTGTATAAAATTTGTATGTTCGCTGGGTGTTTCAAAAGAAGCTTTATCTGTCTTTAAAAACTCATTATTTAAAACAGCTTCTTTTATTTCCTCAATTCCAATTTGCTCTTTAGCGTTGGTTTGGATGATTTTAATTCCTAATGCCTCAGAAAATTTTTGAATATCAATATTCACTCCTCTTCTCTCCGCCTGATCGATCTGGTTAACTACCAAGATCATTGGAACTCCTAAATCCTGAATCTGTTGAAAAAGCAAAAGTCCTCTTTTTAAACTTAAAGCTTCAAGAATATAGATAACTCCTGCATAATTTTCCTGTTCATCGATAAGAAATTTAGAAAAAATAGCCTCATCTTCTGAACTTGGATAGATACTGTATGAACCCGGTAAATCGACTACTTCAACCTCTTCATTCTTATAGACATAATTTCCAGAATGACTAGCTACGGTAACACCAGCATAATTCCCGGTTTTCTGTTTTTTGTTGCAAAGCGTATTGAAAACCGTTGACTTTCCTACATTAGGATTTCCTACTAAAAGTACCTGTTTTTTTTGAGTATCCTGCATTAATTCAATTCTTCAACAATGATAAAACTACCTTCTTCTTCACGAAGGGCAATTCGGCTTTTCTCTTCTCCAAATTCTACATACATTGGCCCATTGAACGGCGCCTGATACAATATTCTGAATGCAGTATCCGGTAAAAGACCCATTTCTATGATCTTACTCGGCATCTTCATTTGACCATCATCATACCCCAGAATCTTTCCCATTTTGTTTTTAGGAAATCCGCTCAATTTATGTAAACCCTTCTCTTTCAAAGCCTGATTTTTTGTAGATGCAAATATAAGTTATTTAAATTTAATCTAAATAACGACGTTTTGTTAAAAAAATAAACCCAAACGTATTGCTACACTTGGGTTTATCAGATATAATTTAGTTGATATGAAGCTATTTTGAATCTTTCTCTTTTCCTACTTTTTCTAAATTTCCAACATTTAATTTCCCATAATCTGGCTCAATAGGATTGTCGTTTGCATTATAGAAGTCTTTATACTGCTTTTCCTGTTTCTTCATCATGTCTCCAATTGTTCCGTCCATTCCCGGGATAGATTTCGACATCATTTCCTGTGTCATCATTGGTCTTACGGTTGCAAAAGGATCTTTCTTAAAATCATTAAATGTTTTTTCAAACTTTTCTCTTGACAGAACGTTTACTTTACCACCTTTCGCCTGCATCAGGTTTTCAATGTAAGAATATTCAGTATAATCTTTTACCTTTTTGTTGCCTTGTAAAACCCAAGAATAATTTTTTCCTGCATCTTCAATTTTTACAATCAAACCAGGGAGTCCGTAAAATTTATATGGTCCGTCCTGAAAAGGTAAGTCTGCACTAAACCAAGCCGTCCATTGTTTTCCACCGAATTCAGTAGTCGCTTTTTGCGTATTATATGCTCCTATTTTTTGTTTTTCGTTTTCAATTTTCCAATTAAGTTTCAAGTTTTCGTCATAACCGATATTGGCAGGCGTAAATCCGTTCGCGATTTTGTCTACATACTGAATTTTCATACTTGGATAAATTTTATAAATCCTTGCAGAAATTTTCGGAGTTTTAAGTGTTTTAGATAAATCTTTCATGATCCCGGCTTTTTGCATGGCTTCAATTTCTATTTTCATGATAGAATCCTGAGCAATCACCGTATAGTCCTGATAAATAGATCTGTTTTTATCTGTAATATCCAAAATGGTAATTACCTTATCTGTTTTCGTTGAATCTTTTTTAGGTTTAAATGTTAATTCATAAAAGAAACGGTTGGCTGTTTCCTTAGAATCTTTTTCCTGAGCACTCACAAAAGTAACAAGAGCGATAAAAAATACTGAAAAGAACTTTTTCATTTTTAAAATGTTTATTAATTAGTTAGCACTTGTACATTTTTGTTACAGTTTTTATTTGATTTTATTTTCTCAATGCATTTATACAACTGATTTAAAACAAATTAGAAACTGAATTTTTAAAATTTATGACTTCATTACAATATTAAAGTCACTAAAAATCTTAACTTTAAATTACCTAAAAAACAAAATAGTATGGACACATTAGCACAATTTAAAGATGAGCTCGGAGCCGAGTATCAGACAACTAAAAAGTTTTTCGAAGTTTATCCTGAAGACAAAAATGATTACAAACCTCACGAAAAAAGCATGAGTATGACCCATCTCGTAACACATATTGTGGAAGTTTTCGGTTGGGCAGATACAATGCTAAAAACCTCAGATCTGGATTTTGCAAATACAGATTATCAGCCTAAAAAACTTTCTACAAAAGAGGATCTGCTTCAAAAACTTGATGAAAATTACAAATCCAGTATTACTGCAATTGACAATGCAAAAGAAGATGACTTGACCTCAACGTGGGCTTTAAAAAACAATGGAGAAGAATTGGCAAAATGGACAAAATATGGCTCAATCCGTCATTCTTTAAATCAAATTACGCATCACCGGGCGCAATTGGGCGTTTATTACAGACTGAATGACATTCCGCTTCCAGGAAGTTATGGTCCTTCTGCGGATCATCAGCAATTTTAAAGTTTTGGACTTTAAATTAGATATTATAAAAAAACCAACCTCAGTGAGATTGGTTTTTCTTTTTTATTTAAAGTTGAATTTTACGGTGAACATGACTTGGCTTGGTCGAAGCTGATATCTTGTGTAAGTAATATTCGTGGTATTAATATCATATGTTTCGAATACTTTTTTGTTGGCGATGTTCATCCATTTCAGTTCAAAATCAATTTTCTTTTTAGCCCAAGTAAATTGGTATGACACATCATAGAATCCGTTATGGTATTTTTGATCGGCTGCATTGGTGTTCACCTGATCCCAATTAAATCCAACCGTATGGTTTTCGATAGGATAGAAGAAAAGGCCAAGATTATGGGTAAATCCTGTTCTGGTAGCATTAGAGTTTAATTCTCCAACACTGGTTTGTTTTGTCTTAGAAAGACTTGCATTATAATCAATACTCATCCAGCTGAAATACGTGTTATTAAACTTAATACCAAATGATTGACCATTGTTTTTATTCGTAAAAGCATCATTATTTAAGAATGCATCAGACTTCGTTGTATTGTTGCTATAGCTAAGGGAAGCATTTGTTTTAAACTTTGGAAAATATTTTCCTACTTCTACACTATACCCATTATTTAATACATGATTGTCCTGCACTTTGTAATTCATTATAGTATATCCAGCTCCATTAATTACCGGATTTGAAATTAAGTTTCTTTTTGCGTCAGAAAATCTATAATTAATATTGAAGAATAAATTATTCAATGGGTTTCTATATTCTATTCTTGTTCCGGCAGATTTATTATTATTCTGAGGAATTGGATTGTCTTTATCCATAGTATTGATACCACTTGGTGATGTCATTAAGAATCCTGAATAAGCAGTGTTTATTTCTCCAAAATTGTTGTTAATATTAGCATTTACCGAAGCTTTCCAGAAAGAGGCAAAAGTATATTGAGCAAAAATACTCGGCTCAAAAGTGACTTTATTTACTTCTTTTGAAACTTTTCTTAACGGGTCTTCAGCTTTAATATTATTAGAATTTACCGGAAAATTAGCATATAGCATCCAAGAATCATTCTTATAATTTACTCCTACGCTTCCGTAAGGTGTAGCTGTTGTGTATTTTAAATCATTAAAATATGCTTCAGGCGTAGGGTCCAAAATATTAGGATCAGTAGATGGAATTGCTTTAATATTTGACAAATCTGAAACCATATCTGTACTTTTAAAATTAAATCCAACCTCCGGAGTAAACGTCCATCCTTTTACAGAAAACCCAATATTGGCAGAATGATTGGCTTCAAAAGTTTTAAGTCTTAAGTTTTGTCTGGCAAAATCTGTATTGGCTACAGGATTAAATCCAGGAATATCCAAATAAGATGATGGAGAAACTTCCAAAGTCTGTCTATCCGTTTGGTAACTTACATAAGATAAAAGATTTACCATTTTCTCTTTCCAGGGAATAATTGTACTTAATGAGTTCTGAAATGATGTTGTAGGAGATTCAATTGCTTCATTTGCATGTGTGAGTTTACCTGTTTTGGGATCTGTCCTATCAACCATTCCTCTATCCGCATTCCAGTATTGAGAGAAACTTGTAGTATTTTTAAAGAATCCTTTTTTGGCATTCTTTGTAAATATCAATTCTCCTTTTGCTTTATCTGTATAAAAATTATTAAAAATATTTGTAATATTAGAACTTCCTCCAAAATAATCTCTCTGACTGTAAGCTTCTCTTTCTACTGCATTATTGGTATAATTAGCATTTGCTTTAAGTTCCCATTCTTTTTTCTTATCAATATTGGTAAGATAATTGGCTGATAAATAATGAACATTATTCATCAAATATCTTTTTACAGGAAGGTCTGGAGTGTCAGCATTTTCTACATTCAGCCAGTCATTTTGGGATGCGTTGATTCTTTTTCCTTCAAATCTGCTTCCGAAGGCCAAAATATTCCCTTCATTTTCCACTTGTTCTCCCATATTATTGGTTTTGTAATTAACCACCCATTGGCTCTTTTGTCCGAAAAACATTGGAGTTAATTTCACATTCCAAAGCCAGGGATCTCCAAAACCTGTTCCTACTTCACCTCTACCGGTCATGGTAACCGAATTTTTCAGTTTGATATTAATGGCTGCTGCATCGGAAGGTACTTTGTCCTGAAGAATTTTTACAGGCTGGTGATTTTCCAGAACCTCAACCTTCTGTACGGCATCTTTTGGAAGCGAATTGTTGATTGTTCCGTAACCGCCTTCCATTAAGTCTTTTCCGTTGACATAGAATTTATTGATCGCATTTCCCTGATATAGAATTGTTCCGTCTGTATTCACTTCAATTCCGGGGATCTTTCTCATTACATCGGCAAGAGTTCTGTCACTTTTACTGTCGAATGCTTTAAGATCATAAGCGATGGTATCGCCTCTTGATGTGATCATTTTTGTTTTAAGCTGTACTTCCTTGATTTCTGTGGCTTCAGACTGCATTTTAAAAGTTAACGTCTGGTCACTGTTTGTTATCTGTTTTGTTAATGGTTTTTGATTAAAAGCCTTCACTTTAAGATCTACATTAGCCTCAGCAGAAGTGAATGTTACCTTATATTCTCCTTTAGAATTGGTGATTCCGTATGCTAAAATGGCATCTTTTCCGGGTTCCTCAACCGTTACACTTGCACTTGGTATTGCAATCCCGTCTTCATCCGTTATTTTCCCCGAAACAGTTTTCTGGGCAAACGTAAGCACCGAGAAAAAAAGCATCAGAAATAAGGAAACATTCTTTTTCATAATTTATTATTTGATTAATTAGTTAATGGTTACCGTTTTTTGTTACACTTCTATAAAGATGTATTTTTATAGAAAAGGTTAAAACCATAATATCACTACAAACATAGTGATAATTTTTTTTGATTATTTTAAAAATAAAAAAAATTTCAAGAATATTCTTTTATGACATTTATATTTAAATTAATAGTAATTTTTTGCAATAATAATTGAATCATAACCCCAGATAACAGTGACTAATATTAACTTTTACCTCATTTTGCATATAAAAAAGATGTTATATATTCGTACCGAATGAATTTTTATTCAATCAATTTGTGTTTTTGCCCTGTAATTCTTTTTACAGGGTATTTCTTTTTAATATACCCATGAATAAAGCTTTTTTGAACAATCTTTTTTTTATTTATTCTAAGTATTTAAAAAAATGATTTGAATCATAGATTAAAAAAAACTTAAACTCAGCTTGATACGGTTTAATTTAATAATTTTGTAACATAAAATTTATAGAAATGGGAATTATTTTAAAGCCTATAGATGTTGTAGATGACATTTCTAAAGAAGAATTCTACGAAAAATATCTAAAACCAAGAAGGCCCGTTGTCATAAAAAATATGGCGAAAAAATGGCCCGCCTATCAAAAATGGACGATGGATTATGTAAAGGAAGTGGTTGGAGATGTTGAAGTACCTCTTTATGACTCTAAAAAGGCCGATCCTGCAGCTCCCATCAATACACCTACTACTAAAATGAAATTTGCAGATTATATAGACCTCATCCAAAGAGAGCCTACAGATCTTAGAATTTTCTTTTTCGATCCTATAAAACACGCTCCCAAATTGCTTGAAGAATATATTTCTCCAAAAGAATTGATGGGTGGTTTCTTAGATAAATATCCAAGTATGTTTTTCGGAGGCCAGAGTTCTGTGACTTTCCTGCATTTTGACATCGATTTAGCGCATATTTTCCACACCCATTTCAATGGAAGAAAGCATGTTATGCTATTCGAAAACAAATGGAAAGAAAGACTGTATCAACTGCCATATGCAACTTATGCGCTGGAAGATTATGACATTGAACATCCTGATTTTGAGAAATTCCCTGCTTTGGATGGTGTAGAAGGTATCGACTGTTATCTTGAGCATGGTGATACATTGTTTATGCCGACAGGCTGGTGGCACTGGATGAAATATTTGGATGGCAGTTTCTCCCTTTCTTTAAGAGCCTGGGACAAATCTTGGGCAGTAAAAGCAAATTCTTTATGGAATCTTACGGTTCAGCGTAAGTTTGATGATATCATGAAATCAAATTTCAAAAAGAAATACATGGATTGGAAAGAAAAAGTAGCCATCAAACGAGCTGAATTAGCATTAAAAAGAGGCTTACCCAGATAAAATAAAAAGACGTTTCAAGTTGAAACGTCTTTTTTATTACCATTATAAAATCCTGTAAATCGGATATTGTCTGAAAGTTTTTTCTTCAAAATAAGGAGAGTTTTTGTAAACCGAGTCCAATTGAGCTTCTCCGTCATCTGCAAATTTTTTATCGGAAGCTTTTTTGGCTTCAAATTTTTGTTTTAAATTTTTATCTTTTTTCAATAGTTCTGCCGCAGTATCTTCAAAAATATAGGCTGAATAATATTCTTTTTGCGCTAAAATACCATCAAAGAAATTCCAGTTGAAGAAAGAATCTAATGCTTCCGGTTCTAATGTTTCGATAATATATTTTACACCATCCTGATTGGTTGGAACGATATAATCTCCGGCTGAAAAATTTAATTTTTTATTGGATTTATCAACTGTTGTTTCAAAATGAAGATAATGACCTTCGTAAGGGTTTTTAACCGTTTTAAAATCATTAATTTTATAAGATTCAACTGCGATTATACTATCCTTTTGAAGCGGTTTCATCTGAATCTGGTTTCTTTTAAATTCTTCAATCACTTTATATTGCGATTGCGGAATTACATAATATTTTGGAATTGTAATATAACCTGTCGGAACCGCCGTTGTAAACAGTTTTATATTCTTTGTAAAAGGTTTATTTCTGTCATAAAATAATCTTGGCTTCCCGGAAATATCACTTGGCTTGTATTTTCCTTCATATCCTTTAAAATCCATCGTAGAATATTTCGTGGAATCTATTTTCCAACGGATTCCGTACTGCTTTCCGGCTTGATATTGTTTTAAATTTTCGATTCGGAGCTGTTTTATTTTTTTATACTCTTTATCTAAATTCTGAAGATTGACGAGCATATATTTGTACGTCGCATCCACCCTTTTGTCGTAAGGCTTCAACATATGCGTTTCTGGAACGGTTCCTAAAGAATTAAACAAGGTCGTATAACCTGTAGAATATCTCGGAGAATCTTCAAAAGAAGCAAAGCCAACCTCTGGAACATCCCCATGAATATTGACGTAAGGCGTGCTTTCGTAGCCTAATTTCTTTAGATCTTCAAGATTTTTAGCCTGATAATTATTGTAAAAATATTCTCCCAATACATTTCCCAAGCGTTCTTTGAAAGTTGAGATATAGGTAAAAGTATATTGATAATCAGCTCCGTTGCTCACATGATTATCAATAAAAACATCAGGTTTCAGCCATTGATAAATTTCCTGAAAACTTCTGGCATTTTTAGAGTCTGCTTTGATGAAATCTCTGTTTAAATCATAATTTCGGGCATTTCCTCGAAAACCATATTGTTCAGGTCCATTTTGATTGGCTCTAGAAAAAGATCCTCTGTTTAACATTCCGCTCACATTGTACGCTGAAATGGCTACAATGACAAAATTTTGGGGAGTTTTGATTTTCTTTGTAGCTAAATCTCGCATCAACATCATCGTTGCATCAATTCCGTCCGGTTCACCAGGATGAATTCCATTATTGACGAAGAGAATTGCTTTTTCTTTTCTTAATTTATCTAAATCTTTTTCGGGAAAAGGGTTGTAAACGACAACATAAATTGGTTTTCCGTTATCGTCTTCTCCTTTTTTAAGATATTGAATTTCATTAAAGTTTTTAGCTAAATTTTGATAATAGGAATTCATTTCGTCATAAGTAACGGTTTGATTTCCATTTCCTTTTTCAAAAGGGGTCTGAAAAGTATTTTGTGCTAAAAATAAGGATGAACTTAGGAAAAATAAGAGATATTTCAGTTTCATGGAAGTGATATTTCGAGTTTCAAAATTACTGAAAATAAATCTTCGAAATTTAATATTGGGTTAAGCGCAAGGGCGCAATTTTTTACAATTCAATATATTTTAAGGCGCAAAGACTTTATCTTTAATAAAATTTATGTCTGAAAACTTTCTAAAAATCTTTGCGTTTATCCAACTTTTAATTATTCCTCCCTTTTTCATTTGGATATAACGATGGAAGCGGATCGCTTTGCCAGAATTCTTTGGTATCAACATCCATAATGGATAAATTTCCAGTGAAAGCTGCGCCTGTATCGAGATTCCAGATATTAGCTTTGTGGATGGGAGTTTTCATGCCTAAATGTAAAGTTGGGGTATGTCCGATGAATATTTCATTGTAGAGAAGAAATCTTTTAGGATATAAATTGGAGTTTTTTGACAGCTTTTTATCCATTGCAACGGCGGTCTCCCACAAGGTTCTGTCCCAACGGTAATTGCTGGAATAGACTTCCTTTTCAGGGCCGTGCATAGAAGAATAACCGGCATGAATAAACAAGCGGTTTTCTTCGTCAACGTAATAATTTTTCATCCTCTGGAAAAATTCTAAATGCCTGTCCAGCTCTTCCAAAGCGTAATCAGCATAACTTTCAACCGTGCTTTTTCCTCCATTGGAGAGCCAGACATCAGGATCTCCACCTAAAGAAAGCCAATCTTCAGTCCACGCATCGTGATTTCCTTTGATGAAAATACATTCCTGTTTTTCGGAAAGTTCTATTAAAAATTGGATGATCTGGGAAGATTCGCTCCAACCGTCGACATAATCTCCGAGGAAAATTAATTTATCATTTTCGGTAACATTGGCTCTTTCAAAAACCTGTTGTAAAGCTTTCAAACCTCCGTGAATGTCGCCAATTACTAATGTTCTTTTCATTTAATTTGAAATATATTTTGCATCTACAAAATCCGTCAGCCAAACTTCATTATCTGAAAGGTAAAATTCGATTCCATCTTCAAACATTTTTTGTGTCTTAATCGTCAAAATAATAGGTTTTCCGTGGCGCATTCCTACTTTGGTAGCCGTTTCTTTATCCTGACTTAAATGAACATGTTGTCGACTTCTTTTCTCAATTCCTTTTTCTAAAATGGATTCGATATTACTTTGAGCCGTTCCGTGATACAGAAATTCAGGTGGTCGTTGCGGAATTAGAGCTAAATTTATCTCAATCGAATGCCCCTGACTGGCTCTGATTCTTGTTTTATCTTCATTAAAAGCAAAGCGCTTTTTTTCGTTAGTTTGTACGATTTCATCTAATTCTTCAAAGGTAAAGCCTTCATAAGAATCTCTTTTTGATTTTGTGATTAATTCATCAACATTTGCCCATCCATTTTCATCCAAATTCAAATTGATGAGTTCGGGATGATGCCTGAGAACGTAGCTCAGGAATTTGCTTGTTTTTTTCTTTTGTTGCTCGTTCATGGTTGTGTTTTTATTTCATTAATTTGTTTTCTAATTTTTCACACAAATTTTCAATATCCTCTTTTCTCACCAACTCTGCAATCCATTCTTCAGGAATATTTTCAAAACCATAATAAATTCCCGCGATTCCGCCTGTGATGGCTCCGGTTGTGTCGGTGTCTTCTCCTAGATTTACTGCTTTCAACACTGCTTCAGAATAACTTTCTGAGTTTAGAAAGCACCATAATGAAGCTTCTAAACTGTGAAGAACGTATCCGCTTGAACCTATTTTTTCTTCTTCATATTCAAAGATATTATTGTTTAAAATTCTTTCAAATTTATCCATTTCACTCTGAGAACAAATTGGATTATTATCTAGAAAATATTTTATTGTTGATTTCATTTTGTGATAAGCTTCAAATTTTTCTGCCCCATTCAAAATTTCTAATAAAAATTCCAAATAAATAAAACAAGATATTACAGAACGAATATGTGCATGCGTGATTGAAGAGATTTCTTTAACTTTATCAAATCGTTGTTCGATCGGAAGCTCTTTAATGTAAAATAATAATGGTAAAATTCTCATTAAAGAGCCGTTACCATTATCAAACTCACTTGTTCCTCCGCATAATTGAGGAGTGTAGCCTTTACTTATTTTGTAAATAGCTTGTCTTGTTGCAATACCAATATCAAAAACTCTCCCGTGAGGAGTCCATATTTCTGCATTGTACCATTGTAAAAACTTCAAAGATATATCTTCTAAATCATAACCTTCACAAAGACTTTCAGCAAGACATAAAGCCAAGGAACTATCATCACTCCACGTTCCCGCAGGTTGATGATGAGTTCCTAAAGCTCTCATTTTTGTGACAGGAGAACGTTTCAATTGCTCTCTGCTTCTAAATTCAACCGGAACGCCCAAAGCATCGCCAATACAAACTCCGAAAATTCCGGCTTTTACACTGTTTTCCATTAGGCTAAATTTACAAGCTTATCAAATAATAGTTTCATCCCCTTTGTTGCGGTTTCTTTCATTACGACAGCTCTTTGTCCGTATCCGAAGCCTGTTTCGTTGGGATTGATGACAATCAACAGACAATCATCTTTAATGTCATGAAGCAATCCAGCCGCCGGATAAACCTGCAAAGAAGTTCCTATTACTAAGAAAATATCGGCTTCTTTTGCTTTTTTCGTTGCTTCTTTCATCAAGGGAACATCTTCCCCGAACCAAACGATGAAAGGTCTTAATTGAGCTCCGTCTTCTGCTTTGTCTCCAACCTTGATATCATCTTTTTGTTCGTAAATCAAACCTTTATTGTTGCATGAACAAGATTTTAACAACTCTCCGTGGAGGTGAAGAATATTTGTTGATCCCGCTCTTTCGTGAAGATCGTCGATATTTTGAGTGATAATTTCTACCTCAAAATGTTTTTCTAATTCTGCAACGAGTTTGTGTGCGTCATTCGGTTCAACTTCATGGATTTGGCGACGTCTCTGGTTGTAGAATTCCAGAACCAATTCTCTGTCTTTTCTCCATCCTTCCGGACTTGCTACATCCGTTATACTATGATTTTCCCAAAGACCATCTCCGTCTCTGAATGTTTTTATTCCGCTTTCGGCGCTGATTCCGGCACCGCTTAATATGGTTAGTTTTTTCATTTGTTTAAAATTTTATCTTTCAAAATTTGAAAGGCAAGTATTATCAGCAAAATAATAGTTATTGGTATCGAAATTATATATAACGGAATATTTTTTAAATGTTTTTTTATTCTTATTCCATATTTTTTATCTGTTTCTTCATTGATGAATTTAATGAAATTGTTTTCCTTAGCTTTTGTTATTCTCTTTTCAAAAGCATTCCATAGATCATTTATACAAACTTCTTCAAAAATATAAAGTGTTGGATTCCATTTATTTTCAGAAAGATTAAAAAAATAATAGGTTTCAAAATTTGATTTAAAATATTCATCATACCCTTCATACTTTTTTATACATAAAATATTTTCACTAGGTAATAAATTAAGTTTATCTAGTTCTAATCTTAGTTCATTTTGAATTTTTTGTAATTTGTTTGCATTTGTTTCAACCTGAAAAACATTTGAGCTTTTTCCAGCATTTTGAAGGTAAAAAATATAAATTTTCGGAAATCTCAGATTTGTTTCCTTTTGAAGAAGATTTATTTCTTCAATTGTCAGTCCTAGATTTTGATTTTTAGGATCATCTACAAATCTGAAATTATATATTTCCATTACTCTAAAAGCTTTTTATAGATTTCTTCATTTTCATCTCCAAAACAGACGAAAATTATTTTTTCAATGTTGTCTGACTGAAATTTTTTCACCTCATCAACAGCAATTTTCGCTGCCAATTCTTTTGGAAAGCCATAAACTCCTGTGCTGATCCCTGGAAAAGAAATTGTTTTCACATCTAAACTTTCTGCTAATTTCAAAGAGTTTTTATAGCAATTCGCCAATAACTCTGAGCTTTCTTTTTCATTATCATTCCAAACCGGTCCAACGGTGTGAATGACATATTTTGCAGGAAGATTTCCGGCTGTCGTTACAACCGCTTCTCCAGTTTTACATTTTCCTTGTCTGTTTCTGATCTTTCTACATTCTTCCAAAATCGCATCTCCACCTGCACGGTGAATAGCCCCGTCAACTCCACCTCCACCCAATAACGAAGAGTTGGCTGCGTTGACGATTGCATCTACTTTGATTCTTGTGATGTCACCTAATGTTACTTCAATTTTCATGGTATTTAGTTTTGGTTTAATCTTAATTTTTTATTTAAATTTTCATCATTAAAAACTAATGGTTTTTCTTCAGGAATTATTAAATTTTCCAAACTATTATTCAGAACAAAATGATGTTGTTCTTGTACAAAGTCTGAAATATCTTCAATCAGAATAATATCTTCTTTAGCAAAAGAACGGGTAAATTCATTTCTTAAACCAATTTGAATTGCTCTTCTTTCCAATTTATTTCCGAAAGGATCATGATCCGGATCCCATTGCAATCTCACAGAAGATTCTTTTATCTGATCTTGCCATTCTTCTCTGGAAATTTCCAAATTATGATCATAAGAAGAATAAACAGCATTTTCTAAATATCTTTTAAAAGCAGACATTTTTAAATGTAACGCCAAAACATATTCTTGTCCTTCTTTTGTTCCCCACCCGTTTCGATACATCATCCAAAGGAAGTTTGGTTTTATCCAAGTCATTCTTTCCAAACTGAATTCACCTCCAAAATATTGATTTTTAACTGTAAATTCACCTATTTTTCTTTTATAAGACTGATACACTATAATTTTCTCATCATCATATTGTGCCATGATGTGATGCCCTTTTTGAGGCCAATCCTGTAGTTGTTCTTTATATTTTTTTAGTTTGATTTTCATTGTTTTAAGTTTAAAATCAAGCTTCCGATCTCAGTATTTGCAGGATTTTTAAAATTATCTCCAATAAATACTTTTATCACTTCAATATTTCCAATAATCGCCTGATTGAAAGTCTCTAATTTTTCTGCCGGAATCCACAATTCATTATGATTTCTGGCTCCGACATTTTGTGCGGGATATTTAATTACCTCCTCTTCCAGTACTTCAAATTTGGTTACAAAACCGAGATAATTTCCTGCTTCGTCTCTGGTATTCCATTTTTCTGCAATTTCTGATGCATAATCTTCATCTAAAACAGGATAGAAAATCGGTTGCCATTCTAATCTTGGTGGAAATTTTTTGAAACTGCTTTCTAAAATTAAAACCATTTCCTTTTCTCCGACTGGTCTGTAAAGTGTTGTTGTTTTCATTATTTTAATTTTATTCAAAATCGTAAACATATACTTCCACATTATTCTTCAACAATGTTCTTTCAATAATTGGCTCAATTTCTTCCCAATTTCCTCCTGCTAAACCGCAACCGATTCTTGGCATATGTACACTTGCATTTAATTTTAAAGCTTCATCAGTTAATTTCTCTAAACATTTTTCTACAGCTTCATATCTAATTGGAGCTATTCCTTTGGAATTTGAGATCGTTTTATGTTGACCAATCATATTGCAAACCAAAATATCTTTTTCAACTTGAACTATTTGAATTTCTCCAAGATTAAAATTTTCTCCACTTTGAAACCATTTTCTATATTCAGTTTCTGGGTTCTCCCATTTTCTGGATATTGCCATTACAAAACCTTTTCCCCAACCTCCGATGTCGTTGCAGATATGAATGATGATTTTATTTCCTTTTGTTTGAGGATTTGTTGCATCTCCTTTTAAATAATTTATAGTTTTCATGGTTAAATAATGTGTTTTTTATTTTAATAATCTTGTTCTTTAAGTTTTGGCTAAAGCCTTTAAATTTTATTCATTATAAAAATGGGCTAAAGCCCATTCCTATTGATTTGTGTTTTTGCATTTAATTTATTTCTTTTAAAATTAATCAATATTTTTCATCAATTAATTCTTTTAAAATCCTTTGAATACGGAGAATAAGATCCAAAAATGGCATCAAATTTCACCTTAAGATTTTCTATTTTAAATTCCTCATCCATTTGATCCAGACAAGTCACCACCAGGTTTTTCTTATTAGCAAAAACATAAGCTTCGTCTAATTTCAGAGCATAATTTAATAAGTCATAATCCAAATTTCCAAAACGAAGATTCTTTTGATATTCATTAAAAACACAGGTTTCCTCCTCATTATTTTTTAATGCTAAATCCTTTTCATTGCTCATCCATCCGCTTCCGTGACGGGTTGAATACGATCTTGTGACATAAAACATTTCTACATTTTCAATCTTCAACAATTTACAAACTTCATACGCATTTTTTGAAGTGGTATTGGCAAATGTTACGTTCGGAAAAACGCCATGATCCATATCTAATAAAATTCCCTGACTTCCTTCAAAAATAAGATTGTTAAATAAATTTAGATATGAGTAACCTTCTATTTTCCAATCAATTTTATCAATGGCTTCTAAAAAATCCTGTAAAGCATTTTGGATTTCCTCTCCTTCTTCAAAACCGTAATAATTGGCAATTCCTTTTAATTTTTCAATCAGCATCGATCTTGAAGCAATCAAATCAACCGCAAATAATTTAAATGGACTTTCATTTCTCTTCATCGTAGCTCCAACTCCTTTTCCGCAAGTTCCGTGTTCTAGATTTTTGATATTTTTTCGATTGCTTAAAACATCAAAAGGTGTTGTTACTTTTGCTAACGGATGAATATGCAACTCAATATTTCCGTTTTTCTTGATTAATTCTTCTCTTTCATTAAATAAGAAAGTCGGATGAATTGTGCAATGTTCCGTAAAATAAGACGGCAACCCCCGCAACGCTCCACTTGCAAAACTTGAATGAATGTGCTTTTTATCATCAATCATCACCGTATGCGCCGCCTGTTGTCCGCCAGAAAACCGAATAACTACAGACTCAGGATTGTGCTGAGCCAGAAAATCTGTAGTGATTCCTTTTCCTTCATCACCAAAACCTAAGCCTATAATTATTTGTGCTGTTTTCATTTTTTAAAACATTTGAATATTATTAAAATCACCTAAATCTTTAGTTTTGAAATAATCTCCACTAAATCTACTGCAAACTACATCTTTAATTACTTTCGGAACATCTCTGTAATCATCAATTGACAAACAGTTTTGTCCTAAAAGATCTTTCCATCCTTTATCCGCTCTCATCGCACCATCTGAATGCAAAACGCTGATGTGAAAAACTTCATATTTTTTTTGAGCTTCTTTCAGCAATTCGTTATGAGTAAAGGTTTGTTGACCGGTTCCCATAATTTCTCTGATCGCTGAAGCAGGAAGTGTTTTCAAGCAAGGTTCATCGCCTACCGTGAACAACAATCCTTTTTGATTTCTCTTTTCAAAAGCATCCGTTCTGGTGTGAAAAGCAGCAAAATACCAAGCCAATAAATAACTTTCACCTGCATTTCCTCCACCGCCTGATTCAATATAAGTTCTTGTCAGCCACATATCCAATTCTTCATCTCCAGATTCAAACTGACCGACCTGTAAAGGATAACCGTCACATTCATGATCTCCAATTCCTAAGAATAAAAGTGCGGGATCGGGAACGCCTCCCTGAATGATTCCACCCATTAATTTGGGCAGACCTTCTTTAATCAATTCATGAGGAATATGTCCCATACTTCCCGTTACGTCCAGTCCTAAAATAATCGGAACAGAATTCGGATGAACCGCAGAATCCCTTGATTCTCTGAAAGAAATACCTTTAGGATTCATTGATTCGTGCGCCATTCTTTTTGCATTCTGAGTGAAAATTTCACTTGCAGATTTTGATGCATACCCTTCTTTTCTTGCTCTGTCATAACGAGCGTCCATGTCGTATCTTGTACTTCCCATAACTAAAATTTTTTACCAAATAAATATTCAAACCTTTTTGTTGAAACTTCTAGTTGAATATTTAAATTTCTGATTGTTAATGATAATTCTATGTCTTTCTGAACGAATGCTTCCGGCTGAAAATCGGCAAATGTTAAACTGTTTTTGTCTAACGGACTGATGTCAATAAGACCCTCCTGTTCGCGTTCCAGTCTTTTGATTTTCAATTCAATATCTTCAACTCGGCGTCTGTATATCAACTCTGAATCTTCCCCGATGGTTCGGGCTCGATCTTCTCTTATCTGGTCATTATTTCTTTGTAATGATTCGATAAATCTGGGTTTTAAGTCTTCTTCCATGTTTTTAAATCTTTATTTGTGTTAATTTTACACTAATTAAAAACTGCATAGTTTTCCCTTAATTCTTTACGAATTATTCTATTCTTTTAATAAATCTCTTACTTCCATTAAAGCAAATCCCAATAAATTTTCACCGTCCCATTGTGATGGATTTTCTGCTTTTGGATCTGTTTCCAACATTCCGATTCCCCAAATTGTATCGTACGGACTTGCTTCTACCAAGATTTTATCATTTGTTGAAAGCAAAAAATCTTTAAATTTTTCATTTTGAGAAAACTTCAAAAAATTTCCCTGTTTTACAATCTCATATTTATGTTCATTCCAAAGTTGAGGATCAAAATTTTTCACTTTCCTTCCTAAATTTTTTGCCTGATTTGGAGAATCTGATTTTAAAATTTCTTCTAACGTTTCATTATCATTGAATAATGTAGCTTTCCCGGCCATCATATAATGTTCTGCTGTTTTATATTCAATTCCGTTTTCTTCAAATTGAAAAGGAAACCATTGACTGAAACACGCTTTTGTAATTTCCTCTTTTACTGTATGTCCCCAGAAAAACAAAAATTCTATCTTTTCTTTTTTCTGAAATTTCTCTATTGTATTTTGTAATGTGTATTTCATGATTGCGTTATTGTTACACAAATGTAAAACAATATGATTTTATTAACCAAATTTATTTGTGTTTATTTTACGCTAATTAATTTAAGTAATTGATTTTCAATAATAAAAATTTATTTAAAATACGGATCACATAAATATTTTTCACGAATGACACAATTGATTATTGTTCATTTAAGTTTTAGCTAAAGCCAATGGAATGTTTGTTCATTAAAAAACGGGTTTTAGCCCGTTTCTATTGATGTATATAATTTGTATTTTTATAAAAATATTTCTGCCAGCTTACATTAAAATATTTGTGAAAATTAGTGTAAAAACATTTGTGACATTTGTGTTCAGACATTATTTAATTTCGAAATAAAATCCCTGTTCTTCAAGTTCTTTATATTTCTCCTGATTAAAAGTAAATAATTTTCCCGGCCGGCCGCTTCCTTCTTTTTTAAAGTTATTCGTTTCCTTAAGAAGTTCGTAACTCATTATTTTCTTTCGGAAATTTCGGCGGTCTATTTCCTGTCCGATAATGGTTTTGTAAAGATTTTCAAGGTCTGAAAAAGGGAATTCTTCATTCAGAAGATTAAAGCCAATAGGCTGGTATTGAATTTTTGTGCGAAGTCTTTTTAGCGCGATATCTATAATTTTATCATGATCAAAAGCAAGCTTCGGAAGTTTATTGACGCTGAACCATTGTGCATCTTCGGCATCAGAATCGGCAAACAATTCATGATAAGAAGGGTTTACAAGCCCCAAATAAGCAATAGAAACCACTCTATTTCTAGGATCGCGACCAACATTACCAAAAGTATAGAGTTGTTCCAAAAAATCGGGTTTTATGCCTGCTTCTTCGTGCAATTCTCTTTTTACTGCGTCATCTAAATTTTCATCATCCAAAACGAGCCCTCCCGGAAGCGCCCAACCTCCTTTGAAAGGTTCAATATTTCTTTTAATTAAAAGAAGTTGAAGATCCTTTTTGTCGAAATATCCGAAAATGACGGCATCAACGGCAACTTTTATATCCTGTAGTTTTTTTGGAGCGTCCATAAATTAATTTGCGTTACGAATACACAAAGTTACGATTTAGAATCATCAATTTCAACATAAAAATAATAATTCTTTACACAAAAATTTTAATTAAATTCATAAACAGCTTTAAATTAAACGATTATGGAAAATTAATCATTCACAATTAGCACGGCTTTCTTTTTTATATTTTGAGATAAAGTAAAAGTGAATATAAAAATTTTGACAATACCTATTCTACCATAAAGAATGGAGATAAAATTCACCCGCAAATAATAAAACCGATTCATTTGAAATGGTTTTTATTAAAATATGGTAAAATCACTGTAACGAAATAGTGATTTTACTCATTGATTTATTGACAGTTAAGATGAAATTTGGTATACATAAAAGGAAGAAGCCGAAAACCTTAAAAAGTAGGCAAAAAAACTAATTTATACCATTATGAAAACATTATTAAAAGCCATTATAGTAATCATCATTATTATTGGCGGAGTTTTGATCATCGTCGTAGGGAAAAAACCTATCCCAGAACCAGAATGTATCGTTTGCGGACCAAATCTCATTAGAATTCTAGGAATTGCTGAAATTATCCTCGGACTTGGAGCATTGGTCATTCAGGGAAATCTGATCGAGAAGCAAAGAAATCTTTGAGAAATAAAAAGACCGATAAAAATTTTATCGGTCTTTTTTATATTTAATCGTTTAGTTTTAAAACAGCCATGAATGCTGACTGCGGTACTTCTACTCTACCAATCTGCTTCATTTTCTTTTTACCTTCTTTCTGTTTCTCAAGAAGTTTTCTCTTTCTGGAAATATCTCCTCCGTAACATTTTGCGGTAACATCTTTTCTTAATGCTTTGATGGTTTCTCTCGCAATAACTTTCGCTCCCAATGCTGCCTGAACTGCAATATCAAACTGCTGTCTAGGAATCAGTTCACGAAGTTTTTCACACATTCTTTTACCAATGTAATACGCATTACTGTCGTGAATCAATGATGATAAAGCATCAACCATATCTCCATTGATCAGGATGTCCATTTTCACCAATTTAGAAGCACGCATTCCGATTGGTGAATAATCGAATGATGCATATCCTTTAGAAATAGATTTTAAACGGTCATAAAAGTCAAAAACAACCTCAGCCAAAGGCATATTGAATGTTAATTCTACTCTATCAGCGGTAAGGTAACTTTGATTTACAATTTCACCTCTTTTTTCAATACAAAGTGTCATTACAGAACCTACAAAATCAGATTTAGTAATGATAGAAGCTTTGATATAAGGCTCTTCAACTCTGTCTAAAAGATTGGGGTCAATCATTTCAGACGGGTTATTAATTAATATTGCTGTATCAGGATCTTTTTTCGAATATCCGTGGTAAGATACGTTGGGAACAGTCGTAATAACATCCATGTTAAACTCTCTGTCTAAACGTTCCTGAACGATTTCCATGTGTAGCATTCCTAAGAATCCGCAACGGAAACCAAAACCAAGAGCAGCTGAACTTTCCGGTTCGAAAACCAAAGAAGCGTCATTTAATCTTAATTTTTCCAGTGAAAATCTTAATTCCTCAAAATCTTCAGATTCGATAGGATAAATACCCGCAAAAACCATTGGTTTTACTTCCTCAAATCCATCAATGGCTGCTGCTGCAGGGTTTACAAAAGAGGTAATCGTATCACCTACTTTTACTTCCCTAGCATCTTTAATTCCTGAAATTATATAGCCTACATCTCCACAATGAATTGTTTTCTTAGGAAGCTGCTTTAACTTTAAGGTACCTACTTCATCTGCACCATATTCTTTTCCGGTTGCGAAAAATTTAATCTTTTCGTTTTTAGAAATACTTCCGTTTACCACTTTGAAATAAGCTTCAATTCCTCTAAATGGATTGTAAACAGAGTCAAAAATTAATGCCTGAAGCGGCGCATCCGGATCTCCAACCGGGGCTGGAATTCTGTTCACAATGTGCTCCAGCAAATCATGAACACCCTCTCCTGTTTTCCCAGAAACCCTAAGAACGTCTTCATATTTACAACCCAAAAGACCCATGATCTCATCGGTAACTTCTTCCGGATTTGCAGATGGAAGATCTATTTTATTAAGAATCGGAATGATTTCAAGATCATTTTCTAACGCCAAATAAAGATTACTAATCGTTTGTGCCTGAATACTTTGCGCAGCATCCACAATAAGAAGCGCACCTTCACAAGCGGCAATGGAACGGGAAACTTCGTAAGAGAAATCTACATGTCCCGGTGTATCAATTAGATTTAAAATATATTTTTCTCCTTTATATTCATAATCCATTTGGATAGCGTGAGACTTAATCGTGATCCCACGTTCTTTCTCCAAATCCATATCATCAAGCGTCTGAGACTGTAATTCTCTCTGAGTGACCGTATTGGTATACTCTAAAAGACGGTCTGCCAAAGTACTTTTACCGTGGTCAATATGAGCGATTATGCAAAAATTTCGTATGTTTTTCATTTAAGAACTATGTAATTTGCAAAGATAAAAAAAAGGAAGACAATTCCTCATTCTAATTTTGCTGGTTGAATTTAATTTAAAAATGTATAAAATGATTTAAATTTTTAGAAGCTTGTTCCCGCTATTCAATTTTTTGTCATTGCGAGAAACGGAGTGACGAAGCAATCTCAATTAAACAAAGTAAATAGTTACAAAGCTCGTCATTCTGACGAATCGAACATCTAACCACGAAAATTAAAAAAATCACCACTATTCCTTATAAATTTTTTAACTTTTCAACTCAAAACCTTTACAGAAAGCTCAAACTTATTTTTACTCATGAAAAAAATTCTTTTATTCCTTTTAATTATCCCATTAGCTCATTTAAAATCACAATGGGTTGAAAAAGCACCCGAAAATCCTGAAGAATTTGTCAATCCATTAATCGGAACACTCTCAAAACCTTCCCTTTCAAACGGAAATACATATCCAGCCGTTGCTGTTCCTCACGGAATGAATCTCTGGACCCCGCAAACCGGGAAAAACGGAAACGGATGGCAATATACTTACGATGCAGATAAAATCCGTGGAATTAAGCAAACGCATCAACCTTCTCCTTGGATGAACGATTACGGAATGTTTTCTATCATGCCTGTGACTGGAAAAATGCGTTTTAACGAAGATGAAAGAGCAAGCTGGTTCTCCCATAAATCAGAAGTTTCAAAACCTTATTATTATAGTGTTTATCTTGCTGATCATAACGTAACAGCAGAAATTACTCCAACTGAAAGAGCTGCACAAATGCGCTTAACTTATCCTGATTCGAACGATTCTTGGTTTGTAGTGGATGCTTTTGATAAAGGTTCGAGCATTACGATTATTCCATCCCAAAATAAAATTGTAGGCTATTCAACAAAATATTCGCGTGGAAAATTGGTTGGTTTTAAAAATTATTTTGTGATTTATGCTGATAAACCATTCACTAAATATTCAACTTGGAAAGACAAATATTTTGTAAAAGATACATTACAAATTACAGGAGATCATTGTGGCGCTGTCGTTGGTTTTGCCACTAAAAAAGGTGAAAAAGTGAATTTAAAAGTCGCTTCTTCTTTCATCAGTTTAGAGCAGGCAGAATTAAATTTACAAAGAGAATTAAGTAAAGATTCATTTGATGATACTTTCAAAAAAGCAAAATTAGCCTGGAATGAAAAATTAAAACGAGTTGAAGTAGCCGGCGGAACAGTCGACCAAATACGAACTTTCTACTCTTCTCTTTACAGAATGCTTTGTTTCCCACATAAAATGTATGAGATCAATAAAGCCGGAGAAGTTGTTCATTACAGTCCATATTCAGGGAAGACAGAACCCGGATATCGATTTGCAGGAACAGGTTTTTGGGATACTTTTAGAGCGCTTTATCCTTTCTTAAATTTGGTTTATCCAAGCATCAATGTTGAAATGCAGAAAGGATTAATTAGCGATTACAAAGAAGGCGGCTGGTTGCCGGAATGGTCGAGTCCATCCTATTCTGATATTATGATTGGAAATAATTCTGCCTCTGTGGTTGCGGATGCATACATGAAAGGTCTTCGAGGTTATGATATTGAAACATTGTATCAGGCTTTGCTTCACGGTGCAAATAATGAAGGTCCACAAGCAACCGGAAGATTGGGAATTGAATATTATAAAAAATTAGGCTACGTTCCTTATGATGTTAAAATCAATGAAAATGCAGCGAGAACTTTAGAATACGCTTACGATGATTTTGCCATCGCACAATTAGGAAAAGCTTTAGGAAAACCTGAATCCGAATGGGGAGAATATTACAGACGTTCACAAAATTTCCAAAAAGTGATTGATCCGGAAACAAAATTAGCTCGCGGAAGAAATCAGGATGGAAGTTTCCAGAAACCTTTCAATCCTTTCAAATGGGGCGATGCTTTTACAGAAGGAAATTCTTGGCATTATACCTGGTCGGTTTTTCAGGATATTGACGGATTGGCAAAATTAATGGGCGGGAAAAAAGAGTTTTCGAAAAATTTAGACAAAATTTTTGAGATGCCTCCGGTTTTTGATGACAGTTATTATGGTTCAACCATTCACGAAATTCAGGAAATGGTGAATGCCAATATGGGTCAATATGCTCACGGAAATCAGCCTGCTCAGCATATTATTTATTTGTATAATTATTCCGGAGAGCCTTGGAAAACACAATATTGGGTTCGAGAAACAATGAATAGGTTATATCAACCAACTCCAGATGGATATTGTGGTGATGAAGATAATGGACAAACTTCAGCTTGGTATATTTTCTCAACGCTTGGTTTTTATCCTGTAACTCCGGCGACAGATCAATATGTTTTAGGAGCTCCTTTGTTTAAAAAAGCAACCATTCATTTAGAAAACGGGAAAAATATTGAAATCAAAGCAGATAATAACAGTAACGAAAATCGATACGTGAAATCATTAAATATGAATGGTAAAACTTACTCTAAAAATTGGCTGAGTCATGAAGAATTAATGAAAGGTACTACTCTACAGTTCAACATGGATAATAAGCCCAATAAGAATAGAGGAACAGAGGAAAAAGATTTTCCTTATTCTTATTCCACCGATAAAAAATAAAGCAAAAAAGAGAGATAAATTGTCTCTCTCTTTTTTATTGTAACTATTTAGTTTTATCGAAGCCTTCAGGTAAAATATAATTTCCTGTAAGCTTATCAATTCCTACTCTATAATACTGAGCATTCTGTCTTCTAATTTTTGTGGCTGCAACATTTATTACACCTACTACCAGACCTCCAATAGCACCAGCAGCTCCTGCTCCTACGATAATCGGGGTACTGCTATACTGCGGGAAAATTTCTTCCTGAGATGCCATTATAAAAATTCCTTCATTATCTTTTTCAATTTCAATGATACTTATAGGTGTCTTTTTATAAGCAATTCCGTTATCGATGATTGCAAAAACATCTTTACTTAGATTATCATAACCATCAACTCTTTTCACCCCTTTAATCGCACCATCTTTATTCTTCCTTACTGTAAGTTCTTTATCCGGATTTTGTTCTGCAAATGATTTATAATCTCTATAGACTCCATCCGTAAAAGACTGAGAGGTATAAATCGGTAGCTGTTCTGATATTAACTTTTCGTAATTTCCAAGATCAGTCTCAGAAACAGGTATATTCAATCCTGCTTCAGTATATGAATCCTTTATAGTATTAGCTAATTCTGATGATATTTTGGCTGCTATAGCTCTCGTGATATAAGCATGATCTTTCTGCGGATAATCCTTTGAAATTTTAATTTTTTTTAAAAAATAATATTTATCATTTCTTTTTAAAAAGGTAGAAATCTGCATTTCCAAATGTCCCATAACTGATCTTTCGGTAGGTATATCCTTAACCTTTAGATCTTCTAGCATAAGGAAATATTTAGTATTTCCCTGCACCTTATTATCTTCTAAAAACCAATCTGAAAATAATTTTTCCAAGTCCTCTTTTTCAAATTTTACCTCGTAAGGATCTTTTCTGTGCGAAACTATCCCTATGGTTTTATCTTCTCTTCTATCGATTAAAGTAAGAGAGTTTGCAAGTTTATTTTTATCTTTTATATTTTGTCTAAGCTGTATAAACTGAGTTTTCTGGGCAAACAATGAGCCCGAAAATAAAAAGAATAATAAAATGTGTTTCATCACTTATATTTTCCGCAAAAGTAAGAATTAGTTTAAAATAAAAAAGACTCTCACAAATGTAAGAGTCATTATTTTATTCATTTGAAAAATCATATTCTCCGGTTAAAGGATCAATATAAATTTCAGTTTTTTCATCTTTTTTCATTTTATTCTGCCTGAAACCTCTTTCAAAAACACTAACAAGCCCGACAGCAATACCACCATACATTCCTCCTGAAGAACCACCAACACTTAGAAAAACCGCTGAATTCCGCACAGGCAAGATAAATCCTCTATTACTTATGAGATAGAATCCTTTTTCATTTTTATTTAAATCTAAAAATCCTGAATATGTTTTCTTATAAGCCTTACCATTTTCTACATAAATAAACATTTCATTAGCAGAGATCTTATCTTTCTTTCCGTTTTCGTCCTTTATAGCTCTTACAACTTCTCCTCTACTATTTTTCTCGAGAATATAATTTCCTTGTTCAGGAGTTTGATTAAAAAATGAAGTATGATTTAAATAAATACCATCTTTCAATTGTTCATTCTTATATGCTTCAGAATTATTTTTAACATAAGAATCATAATCTGTAAGAGCATCTAAATTTACTGAGTTTTCTACTGGTTTCATTGTGTATGTTTTCTTCATAAACATCGCAATGATAACCGGAATATTCTTTACAACTACATCTGAAATATTTTTACTCTTAAAACTATAAACCGTATCTTTTTTATATAAAAATCTATAATTATCAGCTTCTTTCAGAAAGGTTTGAGCCGAAAAATCAACGTCTGCTTCCGTTTCTTTGCCTACCGTTTCTCCAAGCGTAGTTTTTAAACTTTTTAAAACTAAAACCATCTCATGTTTTCCTCCTTTATGGTTGCTGTCTGTATACCATTGACTTAAGAAATTATTAATCGTTGTAGGAAAAACAATTTCTTTCATTTCTTTATTATCTCCGAAAGGCATCTCACCTATCTTTTTATCTTCTCTCTGATCAATAACTTCAAGAGATTTGTAAATATTACCTTTTGGATTTGATAAATTTCCTCTTTCTTTAATAATTTCCTGTCCCTGCGAAAAACTGAGAATAGAAATGAAAATTAATGTGAACTGTAAGATTTTTTTCATGTGATAAAAGATTTACTCAAAGCTATGAATTAGTTTAAAAATTAAACGACTCTCACAAAAAAACATTTGTAAGAGTCGTCCAACATTAAAAAAATAAACTATTATGGTGATTGCCTTTGGCCTCCAGCATTATTGTTTCCGTGAGGTTTTCTTTCATTCATTTTATCTCTCATCATACCCTCAGATTGAAACAGCTTCAAGACTTTCTGGCAAGGAATAACTTCCTGCATTTTATCTGCATATTTTTTTCTATTATCTAATAATTTTTGTCCTACTTCAAAACTTTGCTGCAACTTTGCTTTTGCTTCTTCATCAGATAAAGTTTCCGGGTTGAAATTGGAATTGAACTGGCTTTTTATCTGTTTCTGGTTGTCAAGATATTCATTGTAGAGTTGTGTAAACTCTGCTTTATCATTTGCTTCAATATCAAGATTATCCATCACCATATTATTCCTAAACTTGGCAAGAAGAGCTTTTCTTTCTTCCGGAGAAAGATTATTTATTACCTCTTTTCTTTGTTTAGGATCCATCTTTTTCCAGTCATACTCCGTTTTTTGGGCATTTAAGCCAAAACCATAAATAATAAAAAGTGTAAATAATATCTTTTTCATCTCTCTTTAATTATATAAATCCAAATAAACATCCTGAGTCGAATTGCTTGCTAATTCTGATATTTCAGAGTTAGAAAACGAATCTAAATATTCATTCATTTGAGTTTCAGTTTTCTTCGAAACCGGCTTCACTGTTTTTGGCGTAGGCACTTCTTTTGTTTCTATATCTTGTGAAACGAAGCTTCTACTATTTTGATTTACAACTGTTTGATTGTTTTTTTCAACAGAAGTTAAATCAGATTTTAAAGTTTCATAAGCAATCTCGCTTTCTGACTTTGGTGCCTGAGTATCCGCTACATACTTTGCTCCGGAATTTCCAGCATCTTTTGCTGAATCATCATTTTGATTAAAAACAAAAGTAGCTCCAAATATCAATGCTAACGATGCAGCTGCTGCATAAGCCCAATTCAGTTTAAAAATAGGTGCTTTTTTCGTAGCTTTTACATCATTCATTACTTTTTCCTGAATATTTTCAAACAAATTATCAGGAACCTTGTAAATGTTTTTACGTTCTAATTTTTCTATATCGAACTCTTTCATGTCTTTTGCGTCTCAAAAATTATTTTTCGTAATTTTCCTTTATATATTCTTCTATTTTCTGCTTGGCATAATGATAATTTGTTTTCAAAGTCCCTACCGACATATCTACAATTTTAGATATTTCTTCGTAAGGCAAATCGTCATAATACCGCATCATAAATACCAGTTTCTGCTTTTCGGGCAGGCTTTGTATAGCACTCTGTAACAATATTTGTATCTCTTCTGCATCACTTGATACATTGTCTGCAATAAGATTCTGCATATAATATTCCGGATCTTCATCAGTCTTCTGCATTTTCTTTAGCTTATTTACCTGCTGTAATGCTTCGTTGGTTGCGATTCTGTACAGCCAGGTATACAACTGACTATCATTTTTGAACTGATGAAAATTCTGATATGCTTTAATGAATGTTTCCTGCAATGTATCCTGTGCAAGGTCACCATCCACAATGATCCTTCTTATATGCCAATACAATCTACTTTGATAAGCATCCATCAACACGCGAACTCCTTTCTCCTGAGTTCGTGGGTTTTCCATCAGCGTAATAATTTCCGCGTCCTTAATCTTCATAAGATGCTTTCATTGTTTTGGATTACAAAAATAATAGAAAGTTAAATTACTTATTCAATTTTTGATCCAAATATTGAAATAATATCAGATAGTTACGTTTTAAGCTTGAAGCAACAGGCAGTAGACGGATTTACAAAAACTTCCATCTTCTAGTATCTGTCTCCCTTTTTAAACTCATCTTAAAATATTATCTTTGTTTTATGCAAATTGTAATTATCGGTTCCGGAAATGTTGCCTATCATCTGGCAAAAGCTTTTGTTCTGAATAACATTCCATTAACTCAGATTTTTGGAAGGAACGAAAAGGATTTAAATAAAATTTCCGAAGAATTAAAAATTCCTTTCTCAACAGAAAAATTGGAAGATGCAGATCTGTATATTATTTGTGTAAGTGATAGTTCTGTAGAAAATGTTTCTAAATTAATCACTAAAAAAGATTGTTTGGTTGTACATACTTCAGGTTCATTGCCCAAGGAAATTCTATTAGGAGCGTACAGAAAATCAAGCTTTTATCCTTTACAGACTTTTTCTAAATCTAAAGAACTGAATTATGAAAAAATTCCTTTTTTCATAGAAACAGAAAATGAAGAAGATAAAAAAATTCTTTTTGAAATTGCTTCTAAAATTTCCAAGAATGTAATGGAAAGTACACATGAGAAAAGAAAATACATTCATCTCACGGCTGTTTTTGCTTGTAATTTTGTGAATCATCTTTTTTCAAGAGCGAAAGAAATTTCAGATTCTCAGGAGATTCCATTTGATTATTTTTTACCGTTAATTGACGAAACTGTTCAGAAAATTCATGAAATTGAACCTAAATCAGCCCAAACCGGTCCGGCAGTAAGAAATGATGCACGTATTTTGCAATTGCATGAACAATTATTGAAAGATGAAAGTCTGGAGATCTATAAAACAATGAATCATTCTATTAAAAAAATGTATGAGTTATAAAGAGAAATTAAAAGATATAAAAGCATTTGTATTTGATGTAGACGGCGTTTTCACAGATGGAAGCGTTTATCTGATGCCCGGAGGAAATATGTCGAGAGTTATGAATGTCTTAGATGGTTATGCAGTCGTTAAAGCCTTAAAAAACAATTATTTAATAGGAGTAATTACCGGCGGAAACGATGAAATGGTAAAACACAGAATTAATTATCTTGGAATTCAGGATTATTACCCAAAATCACACGACAAAATGGTTGACTTTGAAGATTTTAAATCAAAATACAATCTTAAAAACGAAGAAATTTTAACGATGGGAGACGATCTTCCGGATATTCATATGATGGAAGCTTCTGCTATTGCCACCTGTCCGGAAAATGCCGTTCCTGAAGTAAAGGGAATTTCTGATTATATTTCGCCAAAACAAGGTGGAAGCGGAGCCGTACGCGATGTCATTGAGCAGGTAATGAAAGTTCAGGGAAATTGGCATGAAGATAACACCCAATCTATTTAATTAATTGAAAATGAAATTACTATTAGCATCACAATCTCCAAGGAGAAAAGAACTTTTATCAAGTTTAGGATTCGATTTTGAGGTTGTAAAAATAGATTGTGAAGAAATCTTACCCGAAAATATTGAGATAGGAGAGGCCGCTGCTTATTTATCTGAATTAAAAGCAAATGCGTTCAGAAATCTTGTGGACGATGAAGTTTTACTGACATCAGATACAGTTGTTGCTATTGATAATCAAATCCTTGGGAAGCCGAAAAATGAAGCTGATGCAAAAAAAATGTTGCAACAATTATCTGGAACGACGCATCAAGTTTATACAGGAATTACCATTAAAACTTTATCTAAAACTATCACAGAAACAGATGTTGCCGATGTAGAGCTTGATGAAATTTCGGATGAAGAAATAGATTTTTACATTAAAAATTACAAACCTTTTGACAAAGCAGGAAGCTACGGCATCCAGGAATGGCTTGGAATGGCGAAAATTAAAAAACTATCAGGCAGCTATTATGCCATCATGGGACTTCCTACTCATTTGGTTTACAAAATTTTGAAAGAAATATAAATATTTTCAATATAAAATTTTATTATTTTTACAAAATCATCAATCTTTTGATAATAAAAAGTAAATTGGCTAGTTATATTGAATAATGAAAAAGAACATTTTATTCCTTTTAGTGGCTTGCATCGTTCTCTCTTGCGGATCAAAACCCAAGAGACCCGAGCAACGATCGAAGTTCATGAAAGGGTTTTCCACATATTATAATACACTATTTAATGCTAAAGATGCTTTAAACAGTGAATTTACGAGTAGAGATAAGGCTCATAAAGATAATTTTTATGCACCTTATATCCCAATTCTTACATACGAAGATCAACCTTTGGGAAGCGATCTTGGGCAATCTTCTGCGTTCGCTGAGAACACTATGAAAATAGCAGAAGTAAATAATCCTCCCAGCAGAAATGCTGCAGGAAGAGCGCCGGGAGCTCCTCCAGGTGCACCTCCGGGTATGCCAGGCGGGCTTAATGGTGGTAACCCAAACGGTCAATCAGAACAAAGCGATCAGCCCGAAAATAAAGGAGCCACAGTTCTAGAAATTGCAGAAGCAAAAGCTTTAAAAGCAATCAATAAATATTCGGTGATCAAAAACGGGGAAGAAAAAAATAAGAAAATCTTCGATGCTTACATCATTCTGGCACAATCAAGAATTTATCAGAACAAATCTGTGGAAGCTCTGGATGCTCTGAACTATGTTTTCACTCATATGAAGAATGACAAAAGGATTCCTTTAGCTAAAACTTATCAAGCTGCAGCATATGCTCAGTTAAAAGATTATCATAAAGCTCAGGAGATTTTCGCTCAATTGAAAACTGAAGATATTAGTAAAGATTATAAAAAAATATCAAGTATTTACTCTGCTGAATCGCTTTTGGATGCAGGAAAAAAAGAAGAAGCTACAAAAGAACTTGATAATGCTTTTGAATTAAACACCAACCGAAAACTGAAAAGCAGAATCGCCTTCTTAAGAGGTCAGGTGTTGGAAGGTTTAAACCAAAATGAAAAAGCAAGAGAAAGCTTTATGGCCGCATACAAATACGCCAATGATTTTGAATTTGAGGTTAAATCCCAGATTGAAATTGCCAAAACTTTTAACGGAAAAGGTGATTATGAAGGCGCCAGAAAGTATTTGGAAGATATCAGTAAAAAAGGAACTTACGGATCCAGAAAGAATGAATTTTATTATGCATTAGGTTTAATGGCCAACAAAGCAGGTAAAAAACAGGAAGCTCAGGATCTTTTCAAGAAATCTTTAAAAGAAAAGGTTTCAGATCTACAGGTTCGTGGTTTGGCTTACTATGAAATAGGAAAGGATTATCTTGATAAGAACGATTATATCGGAGCCGGAAGTTATTATGATTCCGCGCTTGTTGCAATGACTTACGAGCCTTCAAAAGTGCTTTTGCAGGAACAGTCTATCAACATCAAGAAAATATCAAAAAACTATTATCTGATCAAAAAAAATGACAGTATTCTTTCTCTAGCAAAGATGTCTGAAGCTCAAAAAACAGATTTCTTCTCTAAACATATCGCCAAATTAAAAATAAAAGAAGAAAAAGAAGAGCTTGAGAGAAGACGTGCAGAAAGAGCCAAAGGCTTTGATACAGGGGATTACAGTGCCAATTCTATTTTTGCCAATAGTTCTAATGGTTTTGAGGATTTCGGGACAAGTACAAAAGGTTTTTATTTCAGTAATACCGGTACCGTATCTAAAGGATCTTCAACATTTAAACAAGTTTGGGGAGACAGAGCGCTTGTCGATAACTGGCGTTATTCTAAGAAAATGGCAACGATCGATGATATGAAAAACGAGGCGTTGGGCGTTACTTCAGCACCTAATCCCAGACGTTTTGAACCTTCTTTCTATATTGAGCAGATTCCTACTGATGTAGGCAAATTAGACCAGCTTAAGAAGGATAGGGACACTGCTTCTCTAGGTTTGGGTATCATGTATCAGAATTATTTTACCAATACCCCTTTAGCTACAAAAACTTTATATGATCTTGTAGATGTAAAACCTGAAGAAAAAGTAATGCTACAGGCTTTATATGAGATTTTTAACATGAATTATGAAAAAAATCCTCAGATTGCAGAAAGAGCGAAGTCAATTTTGTTAAAAGATTATCCTTACACGTCGTATGCAGAATTTGCCAGAAATCCTAAGAACAGTACTTTTGTAAAATCTTCCGAAGATGTTCAGAATGAATATAAAAAGGCCTACGCGTTATTTGAAGCAGAAAAGTTTGCAGAAAGTAAAGCAGTCATAGAAGCAGCTATTCAGAAATATCCGAAAGATGCTCTGGTACCTAAATTCTCATTATTAAATGCATTTAATACCGGAAAATCAAGTGGAAAAGAGGTAATGATCCTTCAATTGGAACAAATTGCTTTAAATTATGGTAAAACCCCCGAAGGAATCAAAGCGAAAGAAATGCTAAATTATTTAAAGAGTGAGCTTTCTTTCCAGGAAACTGATAATAAAGGAAATACCATCCAGAAACCGGGTACTAACCCGCTACAGCAACCTTCATCGATGAATATGAATAATCCGGGGCAAATAAATAATAGCACGAACGCTATACCAACTAAGCCAGAATCTACAACTGTTCAGCCATCTCCGTCCGCAAATTCTGCTGCAGTGCTTTTAGATGAAAGTGTTCCGCCACCAACTCAACCAGGTAATACACCGGGACAAAAACCAAAAACTCAAGCTCCGGCAAAACCAAAATAAAATAAGAAAGCGAAGATTACTCTTCGCTTTTTTTTATGTAGTTGTTTATTATTTCGTTAAATAGAATCAGGTGATTTCTTTTTCTTTACTCCATGAAAATCTTTCAAATAAAATGGTTCGAAATAAGCAATATCTTCAAACTCCTTATTTTCAATTTTTTCTAATGTTTTCTTTACTAAATATTGTGCAGAAGGGTAGATGGTCTCATTAAAATCAGCATTCGGAAGCTGTATAATTTCCTGTGCTTTTTTAGCTCCGTCTCCTACAAACAATACTTTTTTATCTTTAAATTCTTCAAAAGAAGTTTCATCTAGAATCTTTGCTTCAGTCTGGGAAAGTTCTTTTCCGTTTTTGCCGTCATAAACGGCCGTATAAACCTCCATTCTTCTTGCATCGATCAATGGAATGATATAATCATAGTTTTGGTCTAAAAAAGGCTCTATCATTGTGTCAAGAGAATTAACTGCAACCAATGGAATCTTTAATCCATAACAAAAACCTTTTGCTGAAGAAGCGCCAATTCTTAATCCGGTGTAAGAACCCGGACCTTTTCCTAAAGACACCGCCTGAATCTCTTTCATGGAGATTCCAGCACCTTCCAAAGCCCATTCTACAAAAGTGTGCAGACTTTCTGACTGCTTATAATTATCTGAAACTTCTTCGCAAACGCACAATAACTTATCATTGTCTGAAATTGCTACAGAACAGTTTTTTGAAGATGTTTCGAGGTATAAAATTTTCATTTTTAATAATTAAATCTATCCAATATTTCATCAAACTAAAAGAAGTTTTAAAGATTTCTACGAAAGACAAAGTTTGGAATTATTCTATTTTGCAAATTTATGGCTTTATTTCGATACTCTGACGGCTCCAGAGTTTCTAGACAGAATTCTTTTTCATCCAAATTTCCAATAAAACCAGCTTCATCTCAAAACTTTGATCTTTATATAAACCTGATACTTGGATTTTTCTTCTGATACTGGCGAATTTCTTATGCTTTTTAATCTCAGAAATTTCAATTTGCTTGATTTCTTTATAGATCACTTTTTTACTCGAAAAGTCTTTTTTAAAATCATCAAAATTCTGAGTCCAGCCGTTTGAATGACCAAAAGATACATCGGAAGACAAAATATTAATTATTTTATTGTCGTTATTCTGCATGTATTGATCTAAAAGTGAAATACTTTCAAATAACTTTGCGTCTTTTTGACTTGTTTTAAAACTCTGACAACTCCAAAAAGTGAATGAAAGAAGTAGGAAACAAAGTGCTAATTTTCTCACCTTATTTTCTGTAAATCGTTCTCGGTTCTGCCTGAGCAGTAGGGTAGATTGTCATATCAGAAACACTCACATGCTTTGGAGCGTTGACACAATAAGCGATCGCATCAGAAATATCTTCAGCTTTTAAGGCTTCATATCCGGCATACACTGTGGAAGCTCTTTCGCTGTCACCTTTAAATCTAATTAAAGAAAAGTCTGTTTCTACGGCTCCTGGTTGAATATTGGTAACCTTAATTCCAAATTCTGTTAATTCTATTCTCATTCCTTCGGAAATTACGTCAACCGCTTTTTTGGTAGCGCAATACACAACTCCGTTGGCATACGTTTGTCTTGCTGCCACAGAACTGATATTTACAATATGTCCGGAATTTCTTTCTTTCATTCTTGGAATAATCATTTTAGAAACATATAAGATACCCTTTACATTTCCGTCGATCATAGAATCCCAATCTCTTGTGTTGCCTGCCGAAAGAGGTTCAAGACCATGAGCGTTTCCTGCATTATTAATGAGAACATCAATATTCTTCCATTCTTCCGGAAGCGAGTTTATCGCGTTCTCAACTTCTTGATGATTCCTTACATCAAATTTCAAACTAAATATTTCGGTATATTGAGAAAGTTCAGTTTTTAGAGATTCTAAGACCTCAATTCTTCTTCCGCAAATAATAATTCTGTTTCCTTGTTTTGCAAAAAGTTCTGCAGTGGATTTTCCTATTCCGGAGGTTGCTCCTGTGATGAGTATTGTTTTCATAAAATTTTCAATTTTAAATGTAGCAGTCTAAAAATTTATCAATGTAATAATCATTGGTAAAATGCTAGATTGATACATTGTTACACTTATACTAATTAGCATCAAATGCCTCAAAAGCATCTATTATATGCTCTATAACCAGTCTTCCTTTTTCATCGGGAAGAACTGAAATGATATCAAATCTTACTTCCTGATTTTTATTAAACTCTTCTAAATAATGATTCGTAGCCGAAACTATTAATGATATTTTTCTTTTATTAACGGCTTCTTGAGGCAGCATAAAAGCATCTGTTGAACGAGCTTTTACTTCGACAACAACTATTAAACTATCTTTTTCGGTGATAATATCAATCTCTGCTTTTTGATAACGAAAGTTTCTTATTAAAATTTTGTAGCCGTTCTTTTGTAGAAATTCTACAGCTAGGTCTTCTGCTTTTTTCCCGAGGTCGTTATGGTTTGCCATCTTATTTTTTATTAAATCTTGCTGCCTTTCCTTCGGATGCAATTTCAAATTCTTCTTCTATCCAAGATAGCAATTCATGGTGAAAATTCAGAAATAATTCTTTATTTTCTCCTTCAATAAGAGTTTCAGAAATATCGTAAGGAATATGAATAGTTTGCTCCTCTTTATTAATTTCTAATTTATAATATTCACTTTTTGAATGGGCAGAAGTAGAGTAAATAATTTTATCCGACTTTACTATTTTAGGAACAATAATCTTTAAGTTCAATCCTAAAATAGTTTTAATTTTCTGCTCTAGATCTTCTGATAATTTGTCCCTTATTATTGTAAATCTTCGTAATTGTTTTCTTTCAAAATCATTATCAGGAAGATGATCAAATTTAATATACCAGAAAAATTTTAGACAAAATTCAAAAGTATCAGAAATGTATAAATCTTTCAAAACAAAATCACCAATGAATCCAGGACTGAAATGATATTCAAAGATTATATTATCCATTTCTAAAATTCAACTTGTACCTTACTTTCAATTTTCAGTTTAACCTCGCTTCCAATAATCAAAGGTCGGTTGTCTTTAATATGACCATTCGGGAAACCAAAAGCAACAGGAAATTTATATTTTGAAAGTCTCTCTGAGATCAATTTATAAGCGAATTCATCGAAGCTATTATTATATTGGGTATTCTCTTTTTCATCTCCCATGTTGGTCATTCCTCCAACAATCAGTCCTGAAATTTTAGTAAAAACTCCGGCTAATTCTAAACTCATAATCATTCGGTCAAGAGCATAAAAATTTTCACCGATATCTTCGATGAATAAAATTTTATCTTTAAAATCAAATGAGTATTTGGTTCCTAAAAGAGCATAAATCAGGGCTAAATTCCCTCCAACCAATTCTCCCTTAGTATTTCCTTTTTTATTAAATTGATTGGGTTTTATGATGTATTTTGGAGCTTTTCCTTTTAAAACATCAAAGATCAAATCATAACTTTCGTCTGTAACCCCGAAACTTGAAGTTTTAATCGTCTGTCCATGAATAGAAGCAAAGCCTTTCTTCAACAAATAACTTTGGATCACGGTATTGTCAGAATAACCGATATACCATTTCGGATTTTCTATAAATTTGTTAAGCTTCAGATGCTGAATCAGATGCTGACAACCATATCCGCCTCTGGAAGCCCAGACTGCAGAAATTTCTTTATCATTTAAAGCCCAATTGATATCTTTTATTCTTTCCTTTTCTGTTCCTGCATAATTGTATCCGTTTGAGAATTTAGTATAAAGATGTTCACCTAAAACAGGCACAAAACCTTTATTCTTGATCATCTTAATTCCATTTTCTAGTTGAGATGCATCAACAGCACCTGCAGGGGAAATAACAGCTATTTTATCACCTTTTTTAAGGGATTTTGGAAAGATTATTTTTTTCATTTGTTTTTTTGATATTTCACTTCAGTTTTTTCTGCTTCTTCTAATCGTTTATCAAATTGGTTGAATTTTTTAAAGCTCTGTAAAAAGATAAAGAAACTGAAAAGTATAAGGATTCCGCCAACGATTCTTCTGATCTGATTGGCTAATTTTTGTGTTAATTTATCGTGGAATTGCTTTGCCAAAAAGATTTTAGCAAGATCAATACATAAATACGTTCCAATCACCAAACCAATATAAAGAATAAAATTACCCGTATCAGGATATTCTTTTCTCACCGAAATTACGGTAACCAGCCAGAAAAGGATAACTCCAACATTTAAAAGATTAAAGAAAAAACCATTCATAAAGGTTTTAAAATAATTTTGACTGATGATCTTTTCTTCACCCGGCATGTGCATTTTGGTTTTCGTGACCATCATGACAATTCCGTATACGAAGATAAGGATGGAGGTGATTCTATAAAATCCGGGATGCTTGTCTATTAAACTCACGAGGTCTGCGCTCGCATAATACGCCGCAATAATGCACAACAAATCTGCTGTAATTACTCCTACATCTAAGGCCAAGGCATGTTTTGGCCCTCTCGAGAAGCTGGTTTCTATTAATAAGAAAAATATTGGTCCGATAAAAACAAGACTCAACATGAATCCCAGAATAACAGCAGAAAGTACTAATTCAAACATTTAAAAATTGTTTCTCTTCCAAATTTAAAAATTATATTTCTATTTGTCGATAAAATCCAATTCTTTTAGGTTTTGAAACGCAATTTGGAAACTTTTTAAAAACAAAAAGACCGCAAAATTTGCAGTCTTTTATATTATATTGTGATATTTATTTAATCAACAATCTTAAAGTCTAATTGTTTTTGAATCAAATTAGCTTTAACCACTTTTATTTGAACCTGATCTCCCAGCTGGTATCTTTTACCTGTTCTTGAACCATAAACGGCATGTGTAGATTTATCATACGTATAAGAATCATCCATAAGATCTCTTAATTTAATCAATCCTTCGGCACCGTTTTCAGGAATTTCTACCCAGAAACCGAATTCAGCAACACCGGAAATTACACCATTGAAAGTTTCTCCCAAGTGTTTTTCCATAAATTTCACCTGCATGAATTTAATTGAATCTCTTTCAGCATCAGCGGCCAATCTTTCTCTTGAGCTACAATATTTTGCTTTCTCTTCAACTTCTTCTCTACTGGTAGATTTTCCTCCATCCAGATAATGTTGAAGAAGACGGTGAGCAATCAAATCCGGATAACGACGGATAGGAGAGGTAAAGTGAGAATAATAGTCAAATCCCAATCCGTAGTGACCGATAGGATCTGTAGAATAAACTGCTTTACTCATACTTCGCATCGCTAACGTTTCAACCATATTTTCTTCGCCTTTTCCTTTTACATCACTTAGTAATTGGTTTAAAGATTCAGCTACTTTTTTGGTATTAGCCAAATCCATTTTATATCCAAAAGTAGAAACAAAATCTCTTAGAGCCTCTAATTTTGCTGGATCAGGATCATCGTGAATCCTGTAAATGAATGTATTATTTGTAGGCGATCCTTTTTTAGATAGTGAAACGAATTCTGATACTTTTTTATTCGCTAAAAGCATGAATTCTTCAATCAGGTGATTTGAATCTTTACTTACTTTAAAGTAAACCCCGATCGGCTGATTGTTTTCATCAAGATTAAATCTTACTTCGCTTCTGTCAAACGTGATCGCACCCTGTCTGATACGCTCTGCACGCATGATTTTTGCTAAATTATCAAGAACTAAAATCTCTTCAGTATAATCTCCTTCTTTATTTTCAATTCTTTCCTGAGCTTCCTCGTACGTAAACCTTCTGTCTGAATGAATTACCGTTCTACCAAACCATTGCTTCTGGATTTCTGCGTTGTCATTTAATTCAAAAACTGCTGAGAACGTAAATTTATCTTCATTTGGACGAAGTGAACAAACATCGTTACTTAAAACTTCCGGTAGCATCGGAACAACTCGGTCAACTAAATATACCGATGTAGCTCTTTCGTACGCTTCATCATCCAAAATAGTTCCCGGAGTTACGTAATGAGAAACGTCTGCAATATGCACCCCAATTTCCCAGTTTCCGTTATCCAGTTTTCTTATAGATAAAGCATCATCAAAATCTTTTGCATCTTTCGGGTCAATGGTAAAGGTTGTGATACCTCTCATATCCCAACGTTTAGCAACTTCTTCTTCGGTAATTCGTCTGTCGATTTTATCGGCATCTGCTTCAACTTCCTCAGGGAATTGATAAGGTAAACCATATTCCGCAAGGATAGAGTGAATTTCAGTCTCATGCTCACCAGGAGCACCTAAAACTTTGATAATTTCACCTTCAGGATTTTTATCTCCAGGTCGCCATTCTGTCATTTTTACAACAACTTTATCACCATCCTGAGCCCCTCCGAATTTTCCTTTTGGAATAAAAATATCTGTGTTGATTGATTTTTTATCACAAACAACAAATCCGAAATCTTTATGCGTAACAACCTGTAAAGTTCCTACAAATTCTGTTCTGTTTCTTTCCAAAACCTCTAAAACAGAACCTTCCAGTTTCTTTCCTTTATAAGTATAGGTGACGATCAAAACTTTATCGCCCTGTAGTGCATCTTTCACATTTTTAGAGTGAATGAAAACATCATCTTCAAGACCTTCAACTCGTACATAGGCATTTCCTGATTGGTTAAAATCAATAGTTCCGGTTAAAGTTCCTGCAATATTCAGGTTTAATATGTATTTCCCTTTTTCAGTTTCCTTAATTCTTTCAGAAGCCTGAAGTTTATGTAAAGCCTGAATTACAAGCTCTCTCTGTCTTGGATTTTTATGATCAATTCCGTCTGAGATCTGCTTATAATTATAGATCTTCGTAGAATTTTCAGTCATGAAACGCACGATCAATCTACCGATTTCCATCAGCTTATGATCATTTTTCTGACTTATATATTTTTTCTTTTTTGGCATTTTTTAATTTTCTTTATTAATTACTTTTGGTTTTAAAAATCATTATTAAAACCACTTTTTACTTTAAAATCATCTAAAAATCTATTATATAAGATGATTTTATTTTTTGTTTAGTTTAAACAACTACATCAATTTTCCTTCCTTTTTTATAGTTGGATTTTTGTTTTGTATAAATTTAATACAAATATGGAGAAGAGGGGAGAAAAACCTTCTATTAAATATCTGTTAAATATTATATAGGTTTTGAGAAGTAAGTATGGAATATGTTCTCTATTCAACACGCAAATATACAAAATAAAAAATAAATAAGGCTTGCAATTTGATTTACAAGCCTTTATATGTTTAGCAAAATGCTATTTTGTCAACTCTGCCTTGGTGTCTGCCACCTTCAAAATCTGTAGAAAGAAATTGATTTACTATTTCAATAGCTACCTCTTTTGAGATGAACCTTGCAGGAATCGAAATCATGTTCGCATCATTATGCTGTCTTGCCAAACTTGCAATCTCGGGCATCCAACAAAGAGCGCAACGAATTTTCTGATGTTTGTTCGCCGTGATCTGAACACCGTTTCCGCTTCCGCATAGAAGAATACCCAGCTCATTTTCTCCATTTTCAACAGAGGTCGCTGCGGGGTGTACAAAGTCAGGATAATCCACACTGTCTGTGGAAAACGTTCCAAAATCCTGAACATCAAAGTTTTCTGATAAATAGTTCTTAACAATCTCCTTATACTCGAAGCCAGCGTGGTCTGCAGCAATAGCAATTTTTCTTTTCATAATTCTTGAATTAAACTTTTTTAGACATATTTCCACACAAATGTAAGTATAATGTGGATAACTCTTGAATTTTTGGGGATTAATTGTGAAAAGCCTTGTGGGTAAGTGTTGAAAAAACTTCTGAAATAAACCTTTTGTAACATTAAAAAAAGTTGTAATGAAAATTGCGTCCAAAAATTTTAACATTTTTTTTCAAAAAGTTTACTGGCAGATTTCTTCAACTTTTCCATAAATCAGTTATTAATAATTGGAATTGGGGAAAAGTTATCCATATTTGTTAGTAACCAATAGAAAAATCAGATTTACAATAGATTATAATGTAAATAAAATGTTAGTAGCGTACAAATTAAGTGTTATAAAGTATTTCAAAAAAACTTATCCCCTAAACTAACAACACTCAACAACAACTATCATTCTTTTTTTTATAAAAGAGAAAATATTGTTGATAGGTGAGTGATGGGTTTGCCAATAACTTTTTTGAAAACTTTTGTCCGGTTGGAGCTTTTCGAAAATTTTAAAATCTTACATTTGTGAAACGAAAATTCAACAGAAATTTATGAAAACAATCAACGATTTCAATTTTAAAGATAAAAAGGCTCTGGTAAGGGTGGATTTTAATGTTCCGCAGGATGATCAGCTTAAAGTTACAGACAATACGAGGATCGTAGCTGTAAAACCTACAGTTGAGAAAATTCTTAACGATGGAGGTTCCGTAATTTTGATGACACACCTTGGAAGACCTAAAGGAGAAGTGAAAGATGAATTTTCTCTAAAACATATTCTGAACGAAGTTTCTACTGTGCTTGGCAGAGAAGTAAAATTTGTAGAAGAATCTATCGGAGAGAAAGCTGAGCAGGCAGCAGCAAATCTTAAACCGGGAGAAATCTTATTATTGGAGAATCTGCGTTTTCATAACGAAGAAGAAAAAGGTGACGAAGGCTTTGCTGAGCAACTTTCCAGATTGGGAGACGCTTATGTGAATGATGCTTTTGGTACTGCACACAGAGCTCATGCTTCTACGGCAGTCATTGCAAACTATTTTTCTTCAACTAAGTTCTTCGGTTTATTGATGGCTAATGAACTAAAAGCTATAGATAAAGTTTTGAAAAGTGGTGAAAAACCTGTTACAGCTATACTTGGTGGATCTAAGGTTTCAACTAAAATTACCATTATAGAAAATATCCTTCCGGCGGTTGATAATTTGATCATCGGAGGTGGAATGGCATTCACTTTTATTAAAGCTCTTGGAGGAAAAATCGGAACTTCATTGGTTGAAGAAGATAAATTGCCTCTGGCTCTGGAAATTTTAGGAAAAGCTAAAGAACACAATGTAAAAGTTTATCTTCCGTCTGATACGATGATTGCTGAAAGTTTCAGTAACGACGCAGAAAGAAAAGAAGTAGATATTTACGAAATTCCTGAAGGATGGATGGGATTGGATGCTGGTCCAAAGTCAAGAGATCAGTTCAATGACGTTCTTTTGAACTCAAGAACAATTTTATGGAACGGCCCGATTGGAGTTTTTGAAATGTCAAACTTTTCAGCGGGAACTGTAGCCCTTGGTGACAGTATTGCTGAAGCTACAAAACTTGGAGCTTTCTCTTTAGTTGGAGGAGGAGACAGTGTTGCTTTTGTAAAACAGTTCGGTTACGCAGACAAAGTAAGTTATGTTTCTACCGGAGGTGGAGCAATGCTTGAAAGTTTGGAAGGTTTGGAACTTCCTGGAGTTGCTGCCATCAACAAATAAAATTTTTAAAAAATATATTTTAAAGTCTGCTGAATCTATCGGCAGACTTTTTTATTTTCTGATTTATCTAAATTTTAAAAATTACTATTTTCTGAAAATGTGAAAAAAAATGGCTTTCATAATTATATTTAAAATTAAAAAACTGAAATCTTTAAGGTATTTGGACGTTATTTTAAATTGGAGCTTCAAAATGTGTGTTTTTGAAAGAATTTACTTTTTTAAAGCTTAATTTTTATTGATTTATTTAATTTCTATTCATTTTGTCATTCCGTAGAAATCGAAACTTAGATTTTATTTTCATTGATGAGATTCTAAAGTAATTATTATATAGAATTATTAAATGAAATGTTTTGATTGCACACTTTGAATTTAATGATCATACTTGGAGTGTAGGTTAATTTTTTTGTAGAATTTGATTTTAAGGCGATTTATAAATTATAATTTATAAATTTTTTAATATCTAATTTTTGAAAATTCAAATCCATTTATAGAGTTACTAATATTTTACCAACAATTTTAATTGAAATAATTGGAATTTTCCAAGATTTTCTCTTTTTAAAAAATATTGAATGAAAAGTTTGGAGTAGGAGAGGAGTTGGAAAAATAAAAACTCAAGAAAATATCCTGAGTTTTGCTTTTTTTAATAGAAATTGGTGAAAATTCACCTCTATAAATGCCTTAAAAATCGATTTTCTACTTTTTTTCGATAATGTATATCAAACTTGAAAATTCGTTATTAAAAAGTGCTTTTACGTTAGAAATCGTTCCGTAGATGGTTGCTTTTAGCCAAAAAAGAGGTGATTTCTTGTATTTTTCGCTCAACATAGAGATATAATAAGAATCTAAGACTAAAGGTTTTATTTTTCTCATTTTCCAATTTGGTTTCTTTGAAATTAAATTTTCCATTCCGGTTTTTGAAAAATGATAGATGTGTCTCGGTACATCATACGCTGCCCAATATTCTTTATAATGTTTTGCATCGAAAGAAGTAGGGTTGGGAACTGCAATAATTAATAATCCTTTTTCTTTTAATTTTTTATTAAAGATCTCCAGCATTTCATCCTGATTTTCCACGTGCTCGAATACATGCCATAAAGTAATTGCATCTAAACTTCCATCTTCAATTATATTAATATTATCTAAAATTTTAGCCTTTGAAATTTTACTTTGAGCAGCTTTTCTGGCATCTGCATCAGGTTCAAAACCTAGAGTTTCAAAATCATTTTCTATATATTTTACAAATTCACCAGCGCCACATCCATAATCTAGTACATTGGAACCTTTATTTATTCTATCAATAAGGATGTTTTTTTTATACTGCAGATTGAAAGATTGTAAGAATTTATATAGCTTTTCTTTTAAACTTCCCGAATCCTGATGGTGAGAAATATAGTCTTCACTTTCATAATATTTTGAAATATTCGATGGAATAGGGGAGGTCTTGAAGACTCCTTTTGTTTCTGTTTCTTTAATTTCAAATACTTCATGAGAAAGAAAATGATCTTTAATTTTCATTTAAATAACTTCTTTTAAATTAAAAATTAAGATATTTTAAGGATAAAATAATCTCATAAATACCTTAATTTTTGCTTATATTTTATAAATGTTTCACGTGAAACATTTTGTAATTAACGTCCTAAATACACCATTAAAACATTAATATCAGCAGGTGATACACCGCTAATTCTACCTGCCTGAGCAAGAGTTTTTGGTCTTACTTTAGTCATTTTTTGTTTTGCTTCTGAAGAAAGGCTTGATATTTTTATATAATCAAAGTCTTCAGGAATCTTTACATTTTCCAAACGATTTAGCTTGGCAACGTTCTCTTTTTCCTTTTCTATATAACCTTTATACTTGATATTTACCTCTGCCTGTTCTCTTACTTCATCGTCAAATTGAGAAGTAAATTCTTTAATAACATCAATATTATCTAGTTTTTCTAGAGTAATATTAGGTCTTGTAAGGAATTGCGCAGCTCTGTATGCCTGGTCTACAGGGTTACTTTCTATGCTTTCAAGGATAGGATTAATAATGCCAGGCTTTAAAGAAGTTTCTCGTAGAAATGATTCAAGTTGCTCACTTTTAGCTATTTTCTCGTTAACTCTTATTAATCTGTCTTCTTTTGCTAGACCTAGTTTATATGCCTTTTCAGTTAATCTGATATCTGCGTTATCCTGTCTTAAAAGAAGTCTGTATTCAGCTCTAGAAGTAAACATTCTGTATGGTTCTTCGGTCCCTTTTGTAATCAAATCATCGATTAAAACACCGATATAAGCTTCATCTCTATTAAGGATAAAATCTTCTTTATCGTGTACTTTGTTGTGAGCATTTATACCGGCAATTAAGCCTTGTCCTGCTGCTTCTTCGTACCCTGTAGTACCATTGATCTGACCTGCGAAATATAGATTTTCGACCAATTTTGTTTCTAAAGTATGCTTTAATTGAGTAGGAGGGAAGTAGTCATATTCAATGGCATAGCCTGGACGGAATACTTTTACGTTCTCAAATCCTGGAATATGTTTCATTGCTTTGATCTGAACATCTTCCGGAAGAGAAGAACTGAATCCGTTTACATAGATCTCAACAGTTCTCCAACCTTCGGGTTCTACGAATAACTGATGTCTTGTTCTCTCTGCAAAACGGTTGATTTTATCTTCAATACTCGGACAATATCTTGGTCCTAAACTCTGAATTGTACCATTAAACATTGGGCTTCTATCGAAACCTTCACGTAGAATTTCGTGTACTTTTTCGTTCGTATAAACGATATGACAACTTAATTGTTTGGTTAATTTAGGTGTATCTAAATAGCTGAATTTTTGAGGATTTTCATCTCCTTTTTGTTCTTCCATTTTAGAGTAATCTAAGCTTCTTCCGTCTACGCGGGGTGGGGTACCGGTCTTCATTCTTCCGGCTTCGAAGCCTAAAGAAACCAATTGTTCTGTGATGCCAAAAGCTCTTGGTTCACCCATTCTTCCACCGCCTAATTGTTTATCTCCAACGTGGATTAATCCGTTAAGGAAAGTACCGTTTGTAAGGACAACAGATTTAGATTTTATCTCAATTCCTAATGAAGTTACAACTCCAATGGCTCTTCCATTTTCAATAATTAAGCTCTTAACCATATCCTGAAAGAAATCAAGATTGGGTGTATTTTCTAACGCTAAACGCCATTCTTCGGCGAAAAGCATTCTGTCATTCTGTGTTCTTGGGGACCACATTGCAGGACCTTTTGATAGGTTAAGCATCTTGAATTGGATAGCAGATTTGTCTGCTATAATTCCTGAATAACCACCCATTGCATCGATCTCTCTTACGATCTGTCCTTTTGCAATACCTCCCATTGCAGGGTTGCAACTCATTTGCCCGATCGTCTGCATGTTCATTGTAACAAGCAGAGTCTTGGAACCTAAGTTGGCTGCTGCAGCTGCTGCTTCACATCCTGCGTGACCTGCACCAACTACGATTACATCGTATATTTCTGATATCATTTTATATTGCTTATTTTAAGCCTTAACTTTTAATCTTTTTTATAAATGTTCCACGTGAAACATCGTTTCTGAATAAGATCTTAAAGAACCTGTATTCGGTATTATTTAGCCCCGATCGTAGCATTTGTTTGAGCTCTTTTTTATTTAAAAAATAAAAAGCGAGTGCGAAGAGCGGGAATAAGCTTCTAAAAAATTAAGAGATTGAGATTATGAAATTAAGTAATTCCCGTATCTCTGATTTCTAAATCTATTATAAATACTTTGCCAAATAAAAATCTTCTTTACTGCGCATTAACTGTTTTTCTTCCTCAGTTTTATCTTTATATCCTGAAAGATGAAGAATACCGTGAGCTAAAACTCTTCGAAGCTCTTCTTCGTATTCTTTGGATAGAGTAGAAGCGTTGTCTGAAATGCGCTGCAAAGATACGAAAATCTCTCCGCTTATTGTTTTGCCTTTCACGTAATCGAAAGTGATGATATCTGTGTAGTAATCATGCTGTAAATAATCCTGATTTACTTTTAATAAATACTCGTCATCACAGAAGATATAATTGATGTCACCAAGCTTTTTTCCTTCTGAAAGAATAATATCTTCCAGCCATTTTATGTAGTCTGTACTTACAGATTCCTGTAAGTTTTCGTAAAAGAATTGTATCATTGTTTTAAAACCAGTGTCCTAATATAACACTGAATATACCTTTTTGATTATTTTTAAGTGAGTGGCTGAAATTAAGCCTTATTTGTCCAAAAGGAGATTTGTATCCTGCGGAAACTCCTACTGAACTGTAATTAAGTTGTACGGTATCTTCAAAGCTTATATCATCTGAAAGATTTGCTAAAGAAAAATTACCGCTGAAAAAATAGTTCTTGTTAAATTTAAATTGGAGATCATTTGAAATCAGCAAAACATTATTAGAATTAAGCTGTGCAAAATAGAAACCTCCAAAACTTTTGAAGTTCACCATATTCTGTTCGAAAATTCCTCCCAATCTATACTGATAAAATTGTGGGAGATTTTCTCCAATTGTAACTCCTCCATAAAGATTCAAACGATAAGTGAATTGTTTTGTGAGAGGAATATTAATTCTGATATCGGCTTTTATCTGTACCAATCTTTTATCTACTTCAGATTTCATCAAATCAATTACTTTTCCTTCAGCAGAAATATAGACTCCTTTTGTAGGGAAATCTCTGTCGTTTTGAGTATCGCTTTTTAAGAACACATAAGGGTTTAAAAACCTGCTTATTCTTTTATTTGTACCATTAGCTTCAGCGTCGAAATAATCGTGGCTTATACCTCCTCCAATGGCGAACTTGTCTCTCCATACAGATTGTATGTAGGCTTCATTTCTGAACCATTCCCATTTATCTACACTGTAGTTATCTACATTTTTTAAATCAAAACTCATTCCTGAGGAATAAATTCCGAAACCCGGAATGTATCCGTTATCTATAAAGTAATTTAAATAGTATCTTGGTTTATCTCCAACAATTACATCTAGAGAAAGATTTGAATTTTTGAAGAGAAGACGTTTGGCAGAATAATTTACAAGTAAACCAGTTTTAAAAATTTCATCATAATGAAGACCAAATTTCACAAAATGTCTTGCATCATCTTCCGTTACATAAAGTTTCAGATAACTTGCATCGTTTTCCGAAATGATATCGTAATTAATAAATTTATAATTATTGGTAGCAACAAGCTTATCTATTTTTTTATTGATGCTCCCATAAGTCTGAAGAGAGGGGAGACGTAAACCCATTTTTCCTAAGACATAATTTTTTCCGAAAATTCTTCCTCCGTCTATGGCGATGCTGTCGATTTTGTAAACGTTAGAATAAATAGGATTTACACGTTGTCGAAGTCTGTCAAACGATCGCTTGGGAAGCTGATCTAGTATTTCTGTGTATTTTAAACCTTCCACGTAACCGCTATCGAGAATTTTTTTCTTTTCGTCATAGCTTGTGGCTGTCATACCTTTTAGATTAGGCTTAATATTGATATCTGTATATTTATATTGGCGTTTGGTATCTTTATGGATGTTCATGTCAATAACCTGATTGAGGATCGCTATAATACTGTTTAAATCCTCTCTTGTCGATAGATCCTGGTTAAGATCCACACCGATGACGATATCGATACCTTTGTCCTTTAATGGCTTTGAAGGATAGTTTACCGTCATTGCTCCGTCGATGTAAATACTGTCACCAATTTTTACAGGATCCATTAAAGATGGGAATGCAGAACTCGCCATAATAGATTGTACCAAATCTCCTTTTTCAAAGATTTCCATATTTCCACTTTCAAGGTTTGTAGCAACGCACATGAAAGGAATAGGGAGTTTTGAAAAATCATCTATTGTAGAAACATTTTTGAAAAGCTCTTTCAATAAATATACATTTTTCTGTCCTGAGCTTATGGAAGAGGGAAGTGTAATTTTTCCGTTTTTTAAAGGAATTGATAAAAGATATTTATCTACGGATTTATTGAAGAATGTACTTTCCTTTCGAGATTTGGGATCCATGATCAGGGAATAGAAATCGGTGTCCATCACAATCTTTTCTATTTCTTTTCCTGAATAGCCGGAAGCATACAAACCTCCTACAATTGCCCCCATACTTGTTCCGGCAATATAATCGACCTTTACTCCTAAAGAATCTAATACTTTAAGTACCCCGACATGAGAAAAACCTTTGGCACCGCCACCGGCAAGTGAAAGTCCTATTCTTGGGTTTTTAGGAATCACTAAATTCTTTTTTACTTGAGATGGTATCAAAAGTAATTGGAATACAAATAAGAGAATCAGGAGTTTTCTCATAATTAATCTTTTATATAAATCCGTTTCACCCGAGGCGAAATGGAGGTTAATACTTCATATGTGATCGTTTTGCAGTATTCTGCAAATTCTTTTAAACTTGGTTTTGCATTGAAGACCATAACGGTGTCGCCTTCCTTTACATTGGGAATATTATCTACATTCAGCATCATCATATCCATACAAATGCTTCCGACAATTGGAGCCAAGGTTTTATTGATGCCTACTTTTCCTATCTGGTTTCCTATCAATCTCGGGATTCCATCTGCATATCCTACAGGAATTGTTGCAATTTTTGTTAAATGGTCTGTTTTGTATTTTCTGCTGTAACCTACTGATTCTCCGTTTTCTACCATAGAAATTTGAGAGATAACAGTTTTAAAACTTACTACAGACTGTAATTGCTTTTGTATTTCACTATTTGGTGATTCTCCTAGCATTCCTATCCCGATTCTCACCATATCATATTGGTGATGGGTATAACTTGTTATCCCAGAAGAATTTAAAATATGTCTGAGTGGCGAATATCCTAATTTTCCAATAAAATAACTTGAATTTTTTTCAAATACTTCCAATTGTTTTAAGGTAAATTCTTTCTCCTCGGGTAAATCTGAAGACGATAGATGACTGAAAATACTTTGAACTTTTAAGTTTCTTTCATTTAAAGTTTCGCTTAATTGATCCAGTTCAAAATCTTTAAAGCCAAGACGATGCATTCCCGTTTCCAATTTAATATGAATTGGGAATTTTTTATCATAACCTGATTTCTGAACAGCTTCATAAAACAAATCCAAAACCCTGAAACTATAAATTTCCGGCTCCAAATTGTATTCAATAATCGCATCATAACTGTGTTGCTCAGGATTCATCACAACAATAGGAGTGGTAATACCTTTTTTACGGAGCTCAACACCTTCATCGGCATAGGCTACACCAAGATAATCAATATGATGATGTTGCAAAAATTCTGAAATTTCATAACTTCCTAATCCATAAGAGTTTGCTTTTACCATGGCCATCATTTTGGTCTTGGGTTTTAGTAAAGATTTATGGTAATTAATGTTATGAAGAATTGCATTTAGATTTACTTCTAAAACAGTATCATGTTTTCTGAGTTCAAGAAGATCTTTCAATTTTTCAATCTCAAATTTTCTTGCTCCTTTTAATAGAATGATCTGATTTTCTAGTTCGGTAAGGTGTTTACTGTCAATTAATTCTTGAGTATTAATAAATGTAAAAGTTTTAGATTTAAATAAATCACTAAACCTTGATATTTCATCTCCTATTAGGAAAACAGAATCAAATTTTTGTTCATTCACAAGCTCAGAAACTTCTTCATACAACTCCTGAGAATTAGAATTTACGCCCACAATATCCGTTAAAACCAAAGATTTTTTAGTCTTATTGTATTCATTTAAAAATTGTAGAGCGGTTTTCAGAGAATCAAGATCGAGGTTGAAAGAATCATTGATTACAATATTATTCTTAATTCCTTCAATCGCTTCAAGTCGCATTTCTACAGCCTTCAAAGCGTTGATTTTTTCGACGATCTTTTGATTTTCGATGCCTAATTCTTTTAGTACTGTAATTAGCGCCAAAGCATTCGTTAAAGTCGCTTCATCTCTTTGATTCGCCGGAAAACTTATTTCCTCACCGAAATATTCAACAACAATGTTTTCATCTTTAGAAATATTATTCTTAATGAAAACCTGATTGTGATTTTTAAAGCCGTAAGAAATTAATTTTTTACTTGAATATAATTCTTTTATTTTTTTGTCTACCAACTCGTTGTCACCATTAAAAATAATGATTTCGGAATCTTTGAAAAGCTTAATTTTTTCATCAATTAATTCTTCCTCAGATTCAAAATTAGCGGCATGGGCAGTTCCGATATGAGTAAGCAAACCGATTTGCGGATGGAAAATATTTTCCAGTTTTTGCATTTCGTTGGGCTTGGAAATTCCTACTTCAAAAATTCCCAATTTGTGAGAATCATTAATTTGAAGCAAGGAAAGCGGAAGTCCGATCTGAGAATTAAAACTTTTTGGACTTTTTACAGTCGGAAATTCATTCCAAAGACATTGGTACAACCATTCTTTTAAAATAGTTTTTCCATTACTTCCCGTAATTCCTATGGATTGCAAATTGGAATTTTCAAAATGATATTTTGCTAATTTTTGAAGAAAATCAATAGAATTTTCAACAATAATCCAAGTTACATTTTCTAACTGCGGAAATTGATGTTCGGAAATTATGATGGTAATTCCTCTGTCAATAGCAGCTTCAATAAACTTTTCCCCTGAATTTTTTTGAGTATTAATTGCAATAAAGGCGGCATTTTTTGTTGAATAAATGATTCTGCTGTCAAAAGCTATCGTTTTGACAATTAAATTTTCATCTCCAATAATCTTTGAATTGGTGATTTCTGCAATTTGTTGTACTGTATAATTCATTGGTGCCCCTTCTGCTTTATATTTTGTGTTGACTGTTTTGTTGATTAATTGGATAACAGGATAAAATTTTCCAGTATTTCATTTAACCATAATATTTTTTTATTAAATCTAAAATTAATTTAGACTTAAATTTAATCTTATTTTTTCTTAGAAAGTACTTCTTCAATAAAAACACGACGGCTTACTGCTTCATAACTTTCTGTTTCACCGAGCTCCACAAGATTATTGCCCTGAGAAATTCTCATGGAATAATTGGCAAGGTTACCCGTTCTCTTGCAAATAGCATGCACTTTCGTCACGTATTCTGCGGTGGCCATCAAGTTGGGCATTGGTCCGAAAGGACGTCCTAAAAAGTCCATATCCAAGCCTGCAATTACCACTCGTATTCCGCTATTTGCCAATTGATTAGCTATTTCTACAATGCTTTCATCAAAAAACTGTGCTTCATCAATTCCTACAACATCACAATTTGACCCCAATAAGAGAATCTCACTGGGACTTTCCACAGCGGTACTTCGGATTTTATTCTGATTATGAGAAACAACGTCCTCATCGGAATATCTGGTATCCGTTTTTGGTTTAAAAATCTCCACATTTTGCCCCGCCATTTCAGCTCTTCTGAGTCTCCGGATCAACTCTTCGGTTTTTCCGGAAAACATTGAGCCACAAATAACTTCCATCCAACCACTTTGTTTGGAATGATTAATTGTATTTTCTAAAAACATTTGTTAAATTAGCCGTATATTTTTAACATCAAAAGTAAGCAATTTTAACAAGATTCTCATATGCAGAACATCCAAGATTTAAAGGAAAAGATTTTTTTTGAATCCAAGAATATCATTGATATTTTGGAGAAAATCAACAATGTGGACGAACTACTTTCCAAGCAAGATCTTGTAGATGAGCTTGCGAACAGGATATCGTTCTTACGGCTGTTGGAAAAGAATATCGAGTATTTTATTACCGATAATTCTGTTCAAAATTCAGAAAATCAGCAGAATATTTCTTTCGTTAACCAAAATTTTGAGTCTCAGGAATCAAATAATGATGTTACAGAAGAGGAAGCCATTTTTAATAATGAATTTAATGAAATTGACGAAAATGATAACGGCTCTTCCTACAAAGATAACGCTGTAATTACTGTTGATACTGAAAATATTCAACCTGAAGAGGCTGAGGAAGAAGCAATTTTCAATAATCAGCTGAACGAAATCGTTGAAAATGAATATCACGAAAATATTGTAAATCTTGTTGAAGAAAATTCTGAACCGAAAAATGAAGAAAATTGTATTGATCTGGATTTAACGAAAGAAGAAGTTATTTTTAATCATCAGTTAAATGAAATTGATGAAGAGCAACCTTCAGATTATCAGGGCAATATTTTAAGTTTCATTGATGAAGAAAGAATTCTTGCGGATGCAGAACCTGAAACGGATGAAGATATCAATGAAGAAATATTTAGTCAGACCATTACGGAAGAGGAAGTAATTTTTAATAATCAGTTGAACGAAATTGATGAATTTGAAAATGAAATTTCCGATAATCGAGGAAATGAATTGAATAATTTTGATGAAGAAGAGAAGATTCAAGATAGTTTTGAATCTAAAAAAGAAGAAAAAGTTGAAATTATCCCAAATATTTTTGGAAGCGAAGACTTAGAAGACGAAGAAATATTGATTGAAGAAAATGAGGAGCAATTCATTACTTCAAACGTAACCATCGGACAGGGAGAAATGGTAAATGAAACCTCCAATGTTGAAAATATTCTCAGTGAAATAAAAAATGATGCTCAAAATGAAGAAAAACATGAGCAAGAAATAATCGCAGAGGAAATCGACAGAAGAAAGATCGTAAATATAGATAAGCCACTTCCTGAATTTGAAAAAGAAAAACTGGCTTCTGACGAAAGTTTTGAAAATCTAGAGGCTTATAATCAGGAGAAAAAAATAAGATTGTCTAATATTAAAGGTTTAAAGGCTGTTCAGTCTTTATTTGATGATGACCATTTGCAGGTAGAAAATCCTCTGGAAAAACCAATTCCGGTTGTGAAAGAAGATACAGGAAGTATTCTTAAAACAAATATTCCGACCAATTTAATGGAAGCGCAAAAGGCAAAACCTGAGTTTAAATTAGATCTAAACGACAGAATTGCTTTTACAAAAACATTATTTGGAGGAAGCCAGTCTGAACTGAATGAAGTAATTGGTGTACTCAACAGATTCAGAACATTAGAAGAAGCAAAAGAGTATCTGAGTGACCTTTATTACGACAGAAAATGGAGCAAGGTAGATGAATATGCACAGAGACTGTGGATATTGGTAGAAAATAAATTTTTATAAACTAAATTTTGAGCGGAATCCTTTATTTTGTTCCCACACCCGTCGGGAACTTAGAAGACATGACTTTCAGGGCAGTAAAAGTACTGAAAGAGGTAGATTATATTTTATGTGAAGACACGAGAACTTCCGGAATTCTTTTAAAGCATTACGAGATCTCTAAACCTTTAAAATCGTATCACTTACATAATGAGCATCAGGCAACGGAAAAGGTAATTAATGATCTTAAAAGCGGCCAGAATATCGCCATTATTACCGATGCAGGAACTCCCGGAATTTCAGATCCCGGTTATTTATTAAGCAAAGCAGGATCAGACAATAATATTGAGATGATCTGTCTGCCCGGAGCAACAGCTTTTGTTCCGGCTTTGGTGGTTTCCGGACTACCGAATAATGAGTTTTTATTTGCAGGGTTTCTTCCTCAAAAAAAAGGAAGGCAGACGAAACTTAAACAACTTGCAGAAGAAAAAAAGACAATCGTTTTATACGAAAGTCCACACAAAATAAATACAACACTTGAACAGGTAAAAGAGTTCTTTGGAGAGAATACGAAAGCCAGTTTGAGCCGTGAAATTTCTAAAAAATTCGAAGAAACTAAACGTGGGACAATTAATGAGCTAATTGAATTCTCCAAAAGCAAAACTTTAAAAGGAGAGATTGTTCTTATTGTCAATAATTCTATTTAATTGAAAAATATAATTTTAATATTGTTTTCATCGGTTTGTATGGCACAGCAGACCGATCAGTACAAGCAGATCTTATTATCAAAAGAACTGGGAAAAGACGTCCGCTTTTATACGAAAGGCTACGGAATAATTTCCGATCCGCAAACCGGGAAATCCGGGATTGTAGATTCGTCGGGCTCTATTTCTTTTGATTATCCTTTTAAGAGTGAAATCTCACGTTTATCTAAAAACAGATTCATTTTAAAGACCAAAGATGCCATTTCTAAAGGAAAAATAGCTTTAATTGATGCAAAAGGCGATCAGTTGATTGCTCTTGATAATTTTAAGTTCAGAACATGGGAAAATAAAGATAGAATGATCTATTCCAAAGACGGAAAAGACTGTGTTTATGATTACAATGGTAAGCAGATCATTCCTTTTTATGATGAAATACAATTCGCCAGCGAAAACAGATTCTTTGTAAAAAAAGACAATGGCTGGTTTATCTATGATTTTGAAGGAAAGCAGGTTTCAGACAGAGAATTCAAGGAAAATCTTCGTTTTTATAAAGGGAAAGTATACCTCACAACAGGTGCCAGAAGTGGTGAGGTTGTGGATAATAACGGAAAAACTGTAAGCACATTTTCTGATCATTATATTGAAGATATTAATGGTTTTCCTTTCTTAATTACAAAAAATGTTATCAAAAATAAATATGGAATCGTAGATGAAAACGAAAATGTCTTGGCTGATGAAATCTACGAGCAGGCTTTTATAGGAAGAGAATATATTTATCTGATACAGGATAATAAAGTGAGTATTTTTTCTAAAGCAGAAAAGAAGGTTTATCCTACTGATTTTCATTATGTAAACCATTTGTTTAATGGAATGTTTAAGACCTTAAAAGATGACAGAAATCCTAAAATAGCTGTTCTTAAAACCAACGGAGAAATCATTTTTCCTAAAGAATATGATGTTGTTGAAGCTTTCAAAATTAAAGATGAAAATTATCTCTATGTAAGTAAAGATGGGGAAGAGAAACTTTTAGATAAAAACTTAAACAGCGTTTTAGACGATGGTTATCAAATAGAAAAGGTCTTTTTTGATAATTTAATTGTAAAGAAAGAAGATACTTTTTATAAATTTTTACCAAAAGATAAATCTTACACAGAGCTTAAAAATATCACTTCCATAAAACCATTTCAGTTTTATCCGGCGATTATCTGCAAAAATAAGGAAAACCTTTACGGCATGCTTGATGAAGCGGGAAATGAAATCATACCATTCGTATATGACGATATTTTCACGTTTTTTTCAGGAGATGAAGTTGTAGTACAAAAAGGAAATAAATTCGGCGTTACGAATCTTAAAAATGAACCTTTAAAAGAGGTTGTTTACGATAAGTATTCGGTGGACAGAAAGAAAATTAAGCTTACAAAAGGCAAAGAATCGGAATTTATAGATTTTACGTCTTCAGAAAACAAAGTCTTATTTTAACGATATTTTCATATGACAAAAAACATTCATAAAATTTTATTAAAATAATGGTTTAAAATGCATTAAATAACAAATTATAATATCTTTGCGCACCATTTAATTTCGATAAAATTAAATATATTAAATTAGCCAAAACACAATAAGCTAATTCATTAAAGGAAAAATAATTGTCAGAAATATGAAACTATTAGAAGGAAAAGTAGCACTTATTACCGGAGCTACAAGAGGAATCGGAAGAGGAATTGCAGAAATGTTTGCTCAACAAGGGGCAAAAGTAGCATTCACTTACGCTGGTTCTGTAGATAAAGCGAAGGAATTAGAAGCGACTTTAAGTTCTGTAACTCAAATTAAAGGTTACCAATCTGATGCATCAGATTACGATGCGGCTCAAAAATTAGTAGATGAAGTAATGGCTGAGTTTGGTCAAATCGATATCTTGATCAACAACGCAGGAATTACAAGAGACAATCTTTTAATGAGAATGTCTAAAGACGATTGGGACACAATTATCAAGGTAAATTTAGATTCAGTATTCAACCTTACAAAGGCGGTTATCAAGCCGATGATGAAGGCAAAATCAGGATCTATCATCAATATGACTTCTGTTGTGGGAGTAAAAGGAAATGCAGGACAGGCAAATTACGCTGCATCTAAGGCAGGAGTTATCGGATTTACAAAATCTGTTGCGTTAGAATTAGGTTCAAGAAATATCCGTTGTAACGCTGTTGCTCCAGGTTTCATCGAAACTGAAATGACAGGTGCTTTAGACGAAAAAGTGGTACAGGCTTGGAGAGAGGGAATTCCATTGAAGAGAGGAGGACAGCCTGAAGATATTGCAAACGCTTGTGTATTTTTCGGAAGCGAGATGTCTGCATATGTTACAGGACAGGTTCTGAATGTTGACGGCGGAATGCTAACATAAAATATGAAATCTGTACAGAATATCGTTTTATTCTTGTCGATTTTTACCCTTATCGGTTTGATGTACATTGCTTATTTTAATGTGTATCAAACCGATGATTATATCTACTCATACGGAACCCGGAAACTTGGAGTTCTCAATAATATCAAAGACTTTTATTTAAACTGGGGTGGAAGGTATTTTGGATATTCTCTTAATACATTAAATCCTGTTTCGTATGATAGCGCAGGGATTTTGCCTAAAATTTATCCGTGTTTTTTATTTTTAAGTTTTATTGGAATTTCAATCTTAAATTTTAAGCAATATTTCAAATATTCTTTAAAAGAATCGACTGTTAAGAGCTTTATTCTTTTCTTTTTTTATACCATCCTTTTAGTTAGTCTTCCTGAACATTATTTTTGGGTTACAGGAGCTACTATTTACTATCTCCCAATTATTTCATCCGGATTTCTACTGTATTTTATAGGCAAATATTTGGAATCAGAAAAAAAGATATGGTTTTATCTGTCGATTCTGGTTATTGTTCTTTTAATGGGTTCTAATGAAGTTTTAGCATTGATTCTTCTTGGTTTGCTAGCTGTGTTTTATTATCAGAAAAGATCAAAAGAAATTGGATTATTATTAATTATTGGAATTCTGTTTTGCTTTATAAGTTTTTTAGCTCCCGGAAATTTTAAAAGATTAGATGATTCCGCAGGCGGATTTCTTATAAAATGGATCAAAAGAATAGGCGTTTTTGGAGTCAATAATATCTATATTTTTATTAAAACAGGCTTATTGATGCCTTTATTCATCAAAATATTTGAAAATGAATTAAGATTTATTGTAAAAAAAATAAACTTCAAAAAAGCATTAATTATTTGGTCAGTTTCATTTTTGCCATTGATTTTTACAGCCTACATCATGAATACGATGGGAAGACAGTTTGAAAATCTTATATTTTTCTATTTTATTTCAGCTTCGGTTTTATGGTTTTTTAGGTTTGAAAAAATTAAAAAATATTGGTGGGTAAGCCTTGCGATCATATTTTTACCCGAAACTAATTTTTTACCTGAAAAATATTCAAATTATAACCTTGATTTTAATGTAAATTCTATCGGAAAAGAGATTCTTTATACAGATTTGAATAAGTATGATCACGAAATAGAAAACAGAATAAACACCATCAAAAACTCCCAAAAAGACTCTTTAATTCTCGATAAAATTAAAACTGTTCCTAAAGTTTTATATTTTGATGAAATGTCTTCCGTAAAAGAGGATAAAAACTATGTAAGTGATCAAATGCAGAAGTATTTTGATAAAAAATATATTAGAGTAAAGGATTAAAAAAATGCCTCCAGATCATTATCACAGAGGCACTTTTTATATTTAAATGGTTTTAATCTTTAAAAATCTGATTTTCCTGTTCCTGAACTCTGATAAAAGTCGTCCTTTTTGACAATTCTTTCAACTTTGAAGCTCCAACATAAGTACATGTAGAGCGTACACCTCCCAAAATATCTTTCACAGTTTCCGAAACCGGACCTTTGTAAGCAACTTTCACCGTTTTTCCTTCGGAAGCTCTGTATTCTGCAACGCCACCTGAATGTTTATCCATTGCTGTTTTTGAACTCATTCCGTAGAATGTGCGGTATTTTTTGCCGTTTTCTTCGATAATTTCGCCGCCACTTTCGTCATGACCGGAAAACATTCCGCCGAGCATCACAAAATCTGCACCGCCACCGAAAGCTTTAGCTACATCTCCCGGAACTTTACAGCCACCGTCAGCAATGATATGACCTCCTAAACCGTGAGCAGCATCAGAACATTCTATAATTGCAGAAAGTTGAGGGTAGCCAACGCCGGTTTTTACACGCGTTGTACAGACAGAACCCGGACCGATTCCGACCTTAATGATATCTGCGCCTACCAAAAGAAGTTCTTCTACCATTTCTCCGGTTACAACATTCCCTGCGATAATGATTTTATCAGGAAAATTGGTTCTTGCTTTCTTCACAAAATCCACAAAATGCTCGGAATAACCATTGGCAACATCAATGCAGAGAAACTCGATTTTTGGGTGGTTTCCGAGGATTTGTCTCAGCTTTTCTTCATCAGCTTTTCCTGTTCCTGTGCTTAATGCAATATATTGATGAATACTTTCGGGCTGACTATTTAAAAATTGGCTCCATTCTTCAACAGAATAATGCTTGTGAACAGCTGTAATGATTTTATCTTTAGCTAATTCTACCGCCATTTCAAAAGTTCCCACTGTATCCATATTGGCTGCAATGATAGGAGTTCCCAGCCATTTCTTTTTGGTATGTTTAAAAGTAAATTCTCTTTCTAAGCTAACTTCCGAACGGGATTTTAATGTAGAACGTTTCGGGCGGAACATGACATCCTTAAAACCTAGTTTTATATCGTATTCTATTCTCATAATTTGGATAAATTAATAAGAATAAATGTAGGAAAAAGATTTAATGAAATGGTGGATTTGAAGGATTTTATAAATTCTTTAAGAAAGAATATTATTCATTAATGTCCTTTTGTCTTGAAACAAAAGAACGAAAAATTCAAGACTTGGAAACTTCCGCTAAAAATAAATTTTGTTCACTAAAAATTCTAAAACTTGCGCGAAATCAATATTTTTTCTTCATTTCTAAATTTGTCTCGCGCTTCAAACAGTAGAATTTTCTTAACGTTCACAAAATTAATTTTCTTAACGCTCCATTTTCCTATGTCGTTTTAGGTCACGTCTAAATGTATTGAAAGAATCTGTGAAAATTTGTGAAAACTGTGGTTAAAAATATTATTTTAATTAAAAAAGGTGCAAAAATTATCTTTTCACACCCCATAAATTTATTTTTCCTCTAAGCTCAAAACCGAGTTTTTCATACAGTTTTTTTGCTCCAAGATTATTTTCAGCAACATGAAGAAAAGGAGTTTTCCCATCTTCAAATATTATATTTGAAACAAATGCGACCAATTGTTTTGCAAGACCTTTTCCCAGATAATCTGTATCTGTGATCACGGCGCTTACTTCTGTCATATCTTCCATTTGCATTCTTTGGCCTGTTACTGCAACGAGTTTATCATCTTTAAAAATCCCAAAATATCGACCCAATTCAGGCGTTCTGCTTTTGAAATAATGAGGATAAAACTTTTTAATGAAAGTCAATAGTTCATCATGATCTTCATTTTGAAGTTCAATGATTTCTTCAGTAAAATCTAATTCAATTGTATTTTCTAAAACATACTGATCGCAGACAAGCTGAGACATTTCAGTTTTAAAATCTCCCAAATCAGGCTTTGCTCCGAAAATGAGAAAATCATCACAGATTTTTGCATACTCTGTGATGTCATTTTCTTTTGCTCTATTTAATGAACCTCCAAAAGTAGCGACTTCAGGATCATAAAATTTAGAATCTCCGAAGTTCAAGCAAAACTTTTTATGATATTCATTAAGTGAATGATAGATAGGATTGTCTAATTTCTCGTACATTAATCAAAGTTCATTACTTCTTCCAACGTTTTGATATATTCATACGCTGTCATATCAAATTTTACAGGGACGATTGAGATGTATCCGGCAGCTAAAGCCGTTTCGTCAGCATCTTCAGATTCATCCATATTATTGAAATATCCTGTCAGCCAATAGTATTTTTTTCCGTGTGGATTTACTCTTTCGTCAAAACTTTCTTCCCATTTTGCATTGGCCTGTTTGCAGACTTTGATCCCTTTAATTTCTTCTTTAGGAAGTTTCGGAATGTTTACGTTTAATACAATTCCTTTTGGCATTGGGTTTTCCAATGTTCTTCTAACGATATTTTGAATAAATTCTTTGGCTTGAGTAAAATCTGCTTCCCAACTGAAATCAAGCAATGAAAATCCGATGGCCGGAATTCCTTCAACTCCAGCTTCCACAGCTGCAGACATAGTTCCTGAATAGATCACATTAATTGATGAATTCGCCCCGTGATTGATCCCTGAAACCACGATATCCGGTCTTCTTGTCAAGATTTTATCAAGAGCCATTTTCACACAGTCAACGGGAGTTCCGCTGCACGAAAAGTCTGTTTGTGGACCGTCAAGCGTCACTTCTTCGAAGCTTAAAGTAGAATTAATGGTAATTGCGTGGCCTTTCCCGCTTTGAGGAGAATTGGGTGCTACAACAATAACTTCTCCGATTTCGTTCATAAAACTGATAAGATTTCTGATACCAGGTGCTGTGATTCCATCATCATTAGTAACCAGAATAAGTGGTCTTTCCATAAAATATTTTAATTTTAACAAAAATACTTAAAACTATCTGATATTTATAAATAAGGTATTAAATTTGATAGTTTGTAACAGTAATTTAAAAATTACTACTAATTAAAATACTTTTTTAAAAATTAATAAAAATACATTACAGATTTATGTGGAAAAATTTCAAGCTAAATAAATTTTTACTCCTAATTCCATTAACAAGTCTAATGTTTTGTTTCAACTCACCTAAAAATGACGATGAAAAGATGCAGACGATAATGGTGAGCGTAAAGAACACTCTTTCTTATCTACATTACAGCCCGAAAGCTATTAATGATGCTTATTCTAAGGATGTTTACAAACAATATTTTGAGATGATAGATCCGGGAAAAAGATATTTCCTGCAATCTGATATGGATGAATTCAGCAAGCACGAAACAAAGCTTGATGATTATCTGAATATCGGAGATCTTACGTTTTATAAATTGACTACGGACAGACTTTTCCAAAGGGTTGATGAGATTGATAAATTAACTCAGGATATTTTCAGTAAGCCAATCAATTTGGAAGAAGATGAAACGTTGGTTTTAGAAAATAAGCTTAAAAAAGCACCGGTTTCTAAGCAGGATCAATATAATGAGTGGAAAAAATTCATTAAATACAATATTCTTCAGGAAATTGAATCTTTAAATAGCAAAGAACAAGCTCAAAAAGAGAAAAAAGATTCTGTACAGAAATATAAATTACAGGATACGATTAAACTTCAGATCCTTACGCCTGAACAGAAAAAAGTAAAAGCTACAGATGAGGTGAAAGATCTTGTAAAAGACACATTCACAAGGTTTAAAAAGAGAAATAAAATGAATTGGTTTACAGTGTACATGAATGCTTACACTGAGGTTTTTGACCCGCATACCAATTATTATTCTCCAAAGGATAAAGAAGAATTTGATATGACTTTCACAGGAAAAGTGATTGGTATCGGAGCTATTATTCAGGAGAAAAAGGGGTACTTGTATCTTGGAGCTCTTACAATCGGTGCACCCGCTTGGAAGTCTAAACAACTTACGGAAGGTGATAAGATCCTAAAAGTAAAATCTAAACCGAAAGATGATGCAGTAAATGTTGTAGGAATGCTTTCTGAGGAAGCCGTAAGATACATCAGAGGTGAAAAAGGAACTCCGGTTACGTTAACGGTTCAGAAAAAAGACGGAACGATAAAAGAAGTTACAATGATCCGTGAAGAAGTTGCTATTGAAGATACTTTCGCAAGAAGTATTGTAGTGAACTCTCCAAACGGTAAAAAATATGGTTTCATCAATTTGCCAAGTTTTAATGCTGATTTTGAAGATGCTAAAGGAAGAAACGCTTCTGATGATATTAAAAATGAGATCATTAAACTTAAAGCTCAAAACATTGACGGAATTGTTCTTGACCTAAGAAATAATGGTGGTGGATCTTTAACGGAAGTGGGTGATATCATGGGACTTTTCATGAATGCAGGACCTTATGTTCAGGTAAAAGATGGAAACGGAAAAATTCAGACATTAAAAAATAAGCAGGAAACTCCGATCTGGACAGGCCCTCTTGTTATCATGCAAAACGAACTTTCGGCTTCAGCTTCTGAGATTTTGGCTGGTGCAATGCAGGATACTGGAAGAGCAATGATTATCGGTTCTCCGCAGTCATTCGGAAAAGGAACGGTTCAGACTTTTGTTGATTTAAACAGATTCTTAAATACAGAAGATGATTTCGGTTCTTTAAAATTAACGATTCAGAAATTCTACAGAATTACAGGAGAATCTACGCAAAGAAAAGGTATTGTTTCTGATATTCAGATGAAAGATTTCTTCACGTATGCTGAAATAGGAGAGAGATATGACGATTATGCATTGGCATGGGATAAAATTCCAAGCACGACTTTCCAAAAGCTGAACTATTTCGATGTGAAAGCATTAGAAAAAGCAAGCAACGATAGAATGGCTAAAAACACTAACTATCAGTTATTGTTAGAATCTGCTCAATGGAGAGAAAAATTAGATAAAGAAGAAACAATCACGCTTAATATCAATAAGTTTAACGAGTTGATGAAGCAAAGAAAAGCTCAGATCGAAAAATTCAAAGCATTAACGAAATTTGAAAACGGTCTTCAGTTCACACTTTATCCAAATGAAGTTGAAAGAGAGAAAAAAGACGAAGCATTCAAGAAAAAATCTGATATGTGGATCAAAAATCTTAAAAAAGATCCTTACCTTCAGGAAGCAATGAATATCATTGGAGATATGAATGTGAAAAAATAAAATAAAAACCCCGCTAACTAAAATTAGCGGGTTTTTTTATGCAATAAAGCTATATATATATAATTACATTAATATTGGTTTTGTGTAATTATCTTCTTATATTTGAATTGTATGGAAAATATAAAATTTAAGTCAGTTTCAGATTTGATAAGAGAATTTCCAAATGAGCAGACATGTATTGAATATTTGGAAAAGCTCAGGTGGGATGGGAATGTAATAAGCCCATTTGATCCGACTTCAAAAGTATATAGCTGTAAAGGAAATAGGTTTAGATGTAAGAATTCGGGAAAATATTTTAATGTTAAAACAAATACTATTTTTGATAATACTAGGCTAGAATTACAGAAATGGATTATAGCTATTTATATAATAACTTTTGAAAAGAAAGATATTTCATCCGTACAACTAAGTAAAGATCTGGGTATTACTCAAAAGTCAGCTTGGTTTATGATTCAAAGAATTAAAAAATGTTTCGAAGTTTAATTATAAAAATAAATGATGGAAAATAATTTAGATAATATTTCAAATTTTATATTTTATCAGTCAGATGATGGTAAAATAAGTGTTCAGGTTGTTATAGATAATGATGGTGAAACAATTTGGGCTTCTCAAAATTCAATAGCAAACATATTTAATACTTCTAAACAGAATATAAGTTATCATTTATCTAATATTTTTGGTGAAAATGAATTAGATGAAAATTCAACTGTCAAAGAAATTTTGACAGTTCAAAAAGAAGGAAATAGAGACGTTAAAAGAGTAGTTGACTTTTATAATTTAGATGCTATTATATCTGTTGGGTATAGGGTTAATTCTCATCAAGCAACACAATTTAGAAGATGGGCAACAACAGTTTTAAAAGAATACTTAATAAAGGGATTTGTTTTAGATGATGAAAGGTTAAAACAAGGAAATAAACTTTTTGGGAAAGATTATTTTGCAGAATTACTTGAGAGAATTCGAGAAATTAGATCAAGTGAGAGACTTTTCTATCAAAAAATAACTGATATTTATGCAACTTCTATTGATTATGATTCTCATTCACCAACTACGAAAGATTTCTATGCGACGGTTCAAAATAAGTTGCATTGGGCAATTCATCAACATACAGCCGCTGAGTTAATCCAATTACGAGCTGATTCAAGTAGACCTAATATGGGGTTAACTTCATGGAAAAACCAGAATAGAGATGGCAAAATATTAAAAACAGATGCAGTTGTTGCTAAAAATTATTTGAATGAAGAAGAATTAAGTGAATTGAACAGAGTTGTCACTATGTATTTAGACTTTGCTGAGAATATGGCCAGAAGACAAAAAGAAATGAAAATGGTTGACTGGATAGGAAGATTAGATGGATTTCTTTTATTTAATGAATATGGAGTTTTAAAAGATTCGGGCAAAATTTCAGCTTCTGTAGCAAAAAAATTAGCAGAAAAAGAATATGAAAAATTTAGAGTAATACAAGATATAGAGTATAGATCAGACTTCGACAAAGTAGTTGAAGAAATAAAAGTTAGTGGAAGATTACCAAAACAAGCAGGGCTCAGTATCAGAAAAGCTTTAGATGATTTTGAAAACAATAAAGAAACAGATTTTGATCAAAAACTTAAAAAAGGATTAGGCTTTAATCCTAAAGACGAATAAAAACCCCACTAACTAAAATTAGCAGGATTTTTTATTCAGTAAATTGATTATTTAATTTCAATACATCCAACTCTTCCGCCTGCATTTCCTGTAGGCTGAGTATGGAAATCATCTGCCGCAGCATGAATGATCATCCCTTTTCCGATGATATTTTTAGACTCGTCTGTACATCCAAGACACCATTTATCAGTTTTGAAAGTCAGCGTTGCAACTCCTTCCTGATTTACCACTAAATTCCCTATATCTCCCATATGGAAATGCTCTGCTCCCCATTTTCCATGATCGTCTTTTCCTGGGTTCCAGTGACCGCCTGTAGAAGTTCCGTCTGCTGCAGAACAATCGCCTTTTTCATGAATATGTACCGCGTGGATTCCCGGAGTAAGATTGGTGATATTAAGTTTCATTACAACCTCGTTTCCGTTCTGAGTAAACTTTGCAGTTCCTCCTGTTTGTGTTCCGCTTTTAGCGTTTACAGAGTACATCTTTGTAGTTCCGCAAGAAACTGCAAATAATGCACAGCCCGCCAATAATGCTAATGTTTGTACCTTCATTTTAAATGATTTTTTAAGTGATTTATAATAGTATAAATTTAGGAACATTTTTTAGAACACTTTATAATTCTAGTCTTTTTTATGTTAAATAGAAAGATCTTACAGTTCAGGATACAAATTTTACCATTCGGAAAGAAAAAATTAGCGGATTTAAATTTTCAGATTAATTTTGGAATCAAATTAAGACTAATGAAAACCCAGAGACAAAAACTTTTATTTCTTACCACCTTTTTCTTATTTATCTTGAGCTATTCTCAGGTAAAGGTTTCCGGAAAAGTTACTTTTCGAAATAAAGGAATAAGCGAAGTAAATGTCACGTTAAAAAATACTTACGATGGAGCAACGACGGATGCAAACGGCAATTTTACATTTGAAACTTCTGAAAAAGGAAACCAGATATTAAGCTTTACCCATTCAAAATATAATGATATTGAAAAAGCGATTGTCATTGAAAATCAGGATCTTTCTGTGAATGCAGAATTGAAAGAGCAAATCAACGAAATCGATGCCGTGGTAGTTTCTGCAGGTTCAATTGAGGCGAGCGATAAGAAAAGAGCGACCGCTTTACTGTCTCCAATCGATATTTACACAACAGCAGGAGCAGACGGACAGATTTCTTCAGCTTTAAATTATCTTCCGGGCGTTCAGAAAGTAGGTGAAACAGAAGGTTTATTCATCCGAGGAGGTACAGGAACAGAATCTAAAATTTTCATGGATGGAAGCTTAATTAATAACTATTTCTCAAGCTCAGTTCCGGGAATTGCAGGGAGAGATCGTTTTAACACGTCTCTTTTTAAAGGAAATGTATTTTCAAGTGGTGGATATTCTGCGCTGTACGGGCAGGCTCTTTCCGGGGCTTTAATGTTGGAAAGTGTTGATCTTCCGGATCAGAGTTCTTACGATTTTGGGATTTCTCCGATATTTTTAAGCGCAGGATTTCAAAAATTGGGTGAAGATAAAAATCATTCTTACGGAGCAACTTTGGGATATTCAAATTTAAATCTGATGCAGGAAGTTCTGAATTTTAATACTGATTTTATCGACGCTCCTCAAGGCTTGAATGCAGATGCCAATTTCAGAATTAAAACAAAATCAGGCGGATTTTTCAAGTATTACGGAATGTACGACACCAACAGCATGGGCGTAAAAACAGAAAGCTTAGAAGCTGATAATCAGTTTTCTTTAATTAAATTGAAAGGAAAAAACACGTATCATAATTTATCGTTCAAACAAAAATTCGGCAAGTATCTTTTAAATGCAGGAACTTCTTATTCATTCAACAGAACGGATCTTAATTTTTCAACAGAATCAAATGAAGTTGAAGCTGATAAGATGAGGTTGCTTACAGACGGAAATTATATAAACCTAAAGGCAGTTTTAGAAAGAAAAATAAACAAAATCAGTGCCTTACGAGGCGGATTTGAATTAAACAGTACCGACGAAAAGCTCTCTTTTGAAGAAATAAATAAACATTATAAAGACCTTATTTCAGCTGTTTTTGTGGAAACAGATTTGGGTTTCAGTAATCAATTATCAGCAAAAATAGGAGTGAGGGCAGAAAATTCTTCTTTCCTTGGCAAAACGAATTTTGCTCCGCGTATCGCTCTGGCGTATCGTTTGGCTAAAGACTGGACAACCTCTTTCGCGTACGGACTTTTCTATCAAAATCCTGAAAGTAAATATATTAACGGCTCGGCAGATCTTGATTTTCAAAAATCTCAACATTACATTTTGCAAGTTCAGAGAACGACGGATGGCAGAAGTTTACGTTTTGAAGCTTTTTACAAAAAATACGATCAATTGATTAAAGTTTCAAACCTTGGATTTAATAATAATCAGAATCAACCCGTTCAAAAAGCAGATAACAACAACGGATTCGGTTATGCAAAAGGCCTTGAACTGTTTTGGAGAGATAAAAAAACATTCGAAAATATTGATTATTGGATCAGTTATTCGTTCCTCGATTCAAAAAGAGATTTTATGAATTATCCTGTAAGCTTAAAACCGAATTTCGCTTCAGAACACACGCTATCTGCGGTTGCGAAAAGATTTATTCCAAAATGGAAATTAGGAGTTAATCTCTCTTATACGTACGCAAAAGGACGACCTTATTATGATTTTGCAACGAAAGATGTGAACGGCGAGACGATTAATTATACAAGAAATGAAGGAAGATTGAAGGATTATAACGCGCTTAATGTAAGCTTTAATTATCTTCCGAATCTTGGGAAAAAAGATGCCAAAGCATTCACTGTTTTTGTGTTGAGTGTTTCAAACGTTTTAGGATCAAAAAATGTTTATGGATACAATTTTTCACAAGATGGATCAAGAAGTTCTGCAGTGGTTCCGCCGGTGAATACTTTTGTCTTTATAGGCGCATTTATAAGCTTTGGAGTTGATAAAACACAGGATGCGATTAATAATAATTTATAAAAATCTAAATAATCTGTACTTTTAATGATTTAATTATATTGATTAAATACATATCTTTGAATAAAATATAACTAACCTCAAAAATTAGAAATAATGAAGAAATATCTATTAAGTTTTGCTTTAGCTTTTATGGGCTTAACGGCATTTGGTCAGACTGCTTACGAAAAATCAATGACTGAAAAAATTGCCAAGCTGGAAACCGTGAAATCGGCAGAAGATTTTCAGACGTTGGCCAATGATTTCGAAAGAATATCAAGAATTGACCAAAACCAATGGCTACCTGTTTACTATATCGCTTATGCTTATATCCAAAAAGGGAGAGCGCAGATGAACGCTGGTAAGAAGGATGAATTGTTAACCTATTCAGGAGCTGCTGAAAAATATCTGACACAGGCAGAAGACCTTGGCGGAAAAAACAACTCTGAGATCCATTTATTGAAAAAAATGGCATATTCTTTAAGAATGATGGAAAATCCTCAACAAAGATATATGACAGACGGCGTGAAGGCTGCAGAAGAGCTTAAAATAGCTGAACAGCTAGATTCAACCAATCCAAGAATTGCTTTGATCAAGGCTGAGGATATGTATTTCACTCCGGAACAATACGGAGGAAGCAAAACAAAAGGAATTGAGCTTTTCAAACAGGCTTTAGAGAAATTTAATGCTTTCAAACCAAAATCTGCATTAGATCCAAACTGGGGAAAAGGAGAGGCTCAGTATTTCATCAGCCAAGGAGCTAAGAAATAAAAAACTTAAAATATTGTAAACCTTCCAGATCATGGAAGGTTTTTTTTGTGCAGTTCAGTTATTGAAAATGACCGTTCGGTGAGAAATAATTTTTAATACCTTTAATTAAAACTAATTTTGAGCTAAGAAATTCAATCATGAAACGTAAAAATATTATCACCTTACTTTGGATATCACTGGTTACTTCAATGTTCTTTTTTATCTTTTTTACGGATGAAAAAAACGTTGAAAACTTTTTACTGACCGTGTTGATATCTTTCATGTATTCGTTCGTTTTAGGTGCAGGAAATGGCTTAATTAATGATTTTCTTAATAAAAAATTCCCTTGGTCTGAGGCTACAACAAAAAGAGCGGTCATAAGCATTGTTTCGATTCTTATTGCGAATATTATTTTAGTCTATTTCTGTAATTATGTGAATTTTGTACTGATTCAGAAAGCAGTAAATACAGCAGAATATTTTTCGGGAAGATATAATTTCATCAATTGGTTTACGATCAATGTGGCGTTGTTGATTTCTGCTTTTCTTCATGCGCGAGGTTTCATGGAAGAGCTCAAAAAAACGTCCAAAAAAGAAGTTGTAGAGCAAAAACTGATCGCAAAATCTGCCAATGCACAATTTGAGAGTTTAAAGAACCAGTTAGATCCGCATTTTCTTTTCAATTCACTGAATGTTTTGAGTTCATTAATTGATGAAAATCCGAGACAGGCGCAGAAGTTTACTGCTTCAATGTCAAAGATTTACAGATACGTTTTAGAACAGAAAGATAAAGAGTTAGTCACTGTTGAAGACGAAATAGAATTTGCAAAAACCTATTGCGATCTTTTAAAAACCAGATTCGAAGACAGTGTAGATTTTGTTTTTGATGTAAATAAAGAAGATTACAGAAGATATGTCGTTCCGCTTTCGCTTCAATTATTGTTGGAAAATTGTATAAAACATAATTTTGCGACTTCTTCAAAACCATTAATTATTAAAGTTTTTTCTGAAAATGATACGCTTTGTATTGAAAATAATCTTCAGGTAAGAGAGCAGATGAAAGAGAGTGCAGGAATCGGTTTGTCGAACATCGTTCAGCGTTATTCTCTGCTTACGAAAAGGAATGTTTTTATCGAAAAATCCGAAGATTATTTTAAAGTAAAACTTCCGATATTATTAGCTAAACCAAACGAAACGAGCATAAAAGTTGAAGATAACGATAAAGCTTACGAAAGGGCTAAAAAAAGAGTAAAAGAGATCAAAAGTTTTTACGGGAACTTAATTTCGTATTGTATTATCATTCCTTTTTTGATCATTGTAAACCTTATTACCAATCCAAAACATATCTGGTTTTATTTTCCGATGTTGGGCTGGGGAATTGGTCTCGTTGCTCTCGTTGCTCACGGAATGAGCGTTTTTGCAATCGGAAAAAGCTGGGAAGAAAAGAAGATCAGAGAAATTTTAGAAAAACAAGATAAAAGATAAAAACTACTAGTATGGAAAATATGGATCAAAACGATCTTCGTTACAAAGAAGCGGAAAGAAGAGTGAAGAAAATAAAGAATTTTTATGTTTTCCTTTTCATTTATTTTGCTGTGAATATTTTTGTTTTATTTCTGAATTACAGAGAATTGGAACCAGGAGAAACGATTTGGAGCCTAAAATACTTTTCTCTCCCGATATTCTGGGGAATCGGCGTTATCGGTTACGGAATGAGAGTCTTTATACCCGGCTTTTTACTCGGAAGCAATTGGGAAGAGAAAAAAATAAAAGAATTAATGGAGAATGAAAAAAATTAACTCTACGATATTATATAGCACAATTTATATTGTGCTTTTTTATTTTTATCACAAAACTATGTTGGATCATATGTGTAAATCAGTGGGAGTTTAAAGATAGCATTTCTATTAATCTTAGAATTTTACATTTCAGTATCCATTTTCTACAGCTCGGTAAGATAAAGTTGATTTGAAGCTCTTTATTGATCTAAATTTGAATCAACAAAAACAAACAAAACATTTAAAAACAAATATTATGGAAACATTCGCAAACAAAGAAAGCATAGCTTACAGAAGAGCAGAAAGAAGAGTAAAAGAATTAAAAGGATTCTACGGAAATCTTACTTCTTATTGTCTTGTAATTCCTTTTTTATTGGTTCTTAATCTTTTAACTTCTCCGGATCATTTATGGTTTTACTGGCCAATGTTAGGATGGGGAATGGGTCTTGCCGCACACGGAATCAATGTTTTCGGAATCGGAAAAAATTGGGAAGAGAAAAAGATCAAAGAATTGATGGATGAAGATAGAAAAAACGTAAAAACACTTTAATTAATCAATAATAACTTTTTAAAAATCAATATCATGAATTATAATCAGGCAGAACAAAGAGTAAAAGAACTAAAAAAATTCTATAAAGGTCTATTTTGGTTCGCAATCATTACAGGATTCGTTTTTTTAGACGATATTTTTGAAAAAGGAGCATTTGATTTCTCACTTTTCGATGGATCAATTATTTTAGGAATCTGGGGAATTATTTTGACTGTAAAAGCGGTTAAATTATTTATTTTTGATTCAGATTGGGAAAAAGAAATCATGGAAAAGGAGATGAGAAAATCAAAAGAACCAATAAACTTTTAATACCTGAGAAGTTTTATTTAATTTTAATTCCAAATTAAAAACTAAAAATCAATGATTAAAACTGTCATTATCGAAGACGAAAAACCTGCAGCAAGAAAGATTGAGAGAATGTTGAGTCTATTTCCTGAATTACAGGTTGTTGCAAGTATTGAATCCGTAGAAGATGGCGTAAAATGGTTCTCTGAAAATGAACATCCGCAGCTTATCTTTTCAGACATCGTTTTGGGTGACGGTTTATCGTTTGATATTTTTGAAAAAGTTCCTACAAAAGGTTTTATCATTTATACAACAGCGTTTGATCAGTATACATTGAAAGCTTTTAAACTCAACAGCATCGACTATCTTTTAAAGCCAATTTTGGAAGAGGATCTTGCCGGAGCTATTGAAAAATTCAAATCATTTCTTCCATCAGGAAATCCTGTTACTTCACAGGAAATTAAGCAGTTAATTAAAAAAGATAAGACAACACTTTCCAGGGTTTTGGTTAAGATCGGATATAATTTGAAGATCGTTCAGACAAGCGAGATCAGTTGTTTTTTTAGTGAAAATAAGATCGTTTATCTGCAGACTGAAGACCGTACTTATCCTTCAGATTTCACATTGGATGAGTTGGAAGATGTCTTGGATGAAAAGAAATTTTTCCGGGCAAACAGGCAGTTTATTATTAGCTCAGATTATATTAAAAATATTCATACCTCACCCAATTACAAAGTAGAATTGAATTTTCAGCCACAGGAAGAAATTACTGTAAGCCGCGACCGTGTGAAAGATTTTAAAGACTGGCTGGTAAGTTAATTTTTTAGCCAAACACCAAACACTAGCAACCAAACACCAAAATACCAATCACCTGTAATCAATCCTGTTAGCTTCAGTATCTTCAAGTTGTGCTATAATTGATTTTGGAATTTCATCGCTGTCAATCGGGAAGCTGATAGAGTCAGGAAAAAATGTTTTCCGGTCTGCTTTCTGAAAAATTTCGAACAGGGCAATCGGCTCTTGATTAAAACTAATACACGTACTTATAAAATGCAACTCATGGAGCTTATATTCTGGATTTTTCAGTTTTTCCTTGATATCTTTTATTCTTGATATGAAGTGTCTTTGGCGGATAAATGTATTGCTGTTCATGATGATAAAAACATAATCAGAATAGGCTGTCACCTTCCCAAAGTACTTGTGGTGATCACCACCGCTTCTTTCTATAAAATATTCGCCTGAAGTCTCCGATTTGTAGATTTCCATTGCAGAACGCCAGATTCGGTCATCTTTTGCCTGTAAGGGGTTATCAGGAAGATTTCTGTTGTATGAATACCAACATCCAACCAATCGATCCAAAAGAACGATGTTTTGCTTGGCATTATTCATATCAATTCTCAGATCATTAAAATTAAATGCTTCTGTATTTGAATTAATAAAATCAATGTAATTTGAATATCCCAGCACCTTTACTATAAGACTTAATTTCGCCAAATTAGGTTTGCTTAAAACTGCATTTTCATTTTGATAATATTTCTTTAGTTTGTTGATTATCAAATGTTCATAAAGGTAGTTTAAACCTAGTAAATCCGGTTCTTTTTTTATGTTCTTTTCTGTATTGTCATTGATAATTAAATCATTAAGTTCAGCAACAATATATGACCATTCTGTTTTTGAAACATCTTCCCAATTATTTTTCTTTAAAAAATGCAGACTCAGGAAATTCATCAATTTCTCAAGATGCAGGATATCTTCTTTTTTCATGGGTCTAATTTTATAAGACTAATTTAAGATTTTTTTAAAACCAAAAAAGATTATTGTAAGACTTTTATATTTTTTAATCAATCCAAATTTGAGTAGAAATTAAAAGTTAAAACAATGGAAACAAAAAAGTTATTACAAAACGATTCTCTCTGGAACAGACTTCAGGAGTTTTCGTTAGACGCTCCCAATGTTGATTTTCCTTTCTCAAAAAAATTAGCAAAAGAAGAAAACTGGAGCATAGATTTTACTAAAAAAGCGATAGAAGAATATAAAAAATTCGTTTATCTCTGTTGTACGCTTCCAAACGGAGCTTCACCAAGCGAAATTGTAGATAAAGTATGGCATATGCATCTTATTTATACCCAAAATTACTGGGAAGAATTCTGCCCGAATATTCTGAAGAAGAAACTTCATCATCATCCTTCAAAAGGTGGTTTTGCAGAAAAGGATAAACACCATAATTGGTTTTCAGATACTTTAAAAAATTACAGAGATATTTTTGACCAAGACGCACCCGAAGATATTTGGAGCAATGAAAATAAACCCAGAAGAGTAAATTGGCTAAAAAAATTAAGATTGATTCCTTTTTTCATCCTTTTTTTGATCTTTACCTCTTGCTCAGAAGGAATTCTTAGTGTTTTTTCAATTACTTTTCTAGGACTGCTACTTTTTTCCATTTTTATCTCTGCAATGAATGCAGTTTCAGATGCTGATGATACAACTAACGACCGGAATAAAAATAATGATTCCGGATCCGGCTGTGGAGGTGGTGGTGGAAGCTGCAGCGGCGGTGGCGGTTGTGGCGGAGGATGTGGTGGTTGCGGAGGGTGTGGCGGCTAAAAAAAACTTGCAACTATGAAAAAAATAATATTTCATTCAGTATCGGTTCTGATAAGTCTGATTTGGCTTGTTAAAGAACATCAAACTTACAATCCCATTACTTTAAAAGGTCCGGATTTCCTAAAGTTCTATTTCATTCTTTTGTTAGGATTTTATGTTTCGGTTATAATTCTTACCTTTTTTAAAGAAACCATATCTAAAATTACAATTTACTTTATGATTTTTATTATGGTTTTAGGTATCGTAAAATTGATAAGAGGGATGATTTTGGTTAAACCGTTTGGTTATCTTTTAGTAATTATGTTTTTTGAAGTGGCTGTTTTGATATATTTTATGTTATTTTATTCTAATAAAAAGTTAAAATAATGATCAGATTCGACAATCAATTAATTGAGAAAGTTAAATAATATTAATTTGTAATCTTTTTAAATACCTTCTTAAAACAGAATTTATTTAAAAGGTTTTAAAAAATACTTTTGATTTAAGCATTGCTTTGTTTTTTTTAATTTATACTTATTTTTTAGCTAATATTTTTAATTTTTGGCATAAAAAACTGTTATTTATCATGAATTCTATACAGGTTTAAATCTGTATATCTTTGCCGAAAGTAAATATACAACACAAATGATGCGAGTTACAACGATGGCAATTTTTTTGTCAGTTTTTGCTTACGCCCAAAAAACACATACTATAAACGGCGTTATCAAAGACAAAGATACCGGAGAGCTTATTCCCGGAGCATTGATAAAGGTGAAAGAACTGCCGGAAATCAATGTTCAAACCAACGAATATGGATTTTATTCCATTTCGCTTCCTGAAGGCGATTATACGCTGGATATCAATTATTTAAAACATATCGAGGCTACTAAAAAAATTCATCTTGCGGAATCCATGAAAATGAACTGGGATCTGGAAAGACAAGACGGTGAAATTGAAGAAGTTGAGATAAAAAAAAGGACATCTATCATTTCTAACAAAACAAAAACCGGAGCAGAGGTTTTGGATGTTCAGGCGATGTCTAAACTTCCTGTGATTTTTGGTGAAAAAGACATCATCAAGACCTTGCAGTTTCTTCCGGGAATCAGCGCTCAGGAAGGTAGTTCAGGTTTCAGTGTGCGAGGCGGAAATACAGACCAGAATTTGTTTTTGCTGGATGAGGCTCCTGTTTTCAACAACTCACATTTACTTGGTTTTTTCAGTATTTTCAATAGCGATGCGCTTAGAAGCGTTACGGTGTATAAAGAAAATATCCCTTCGCAGTATGGGGGAAGATTATCTTCAATCATTGATGTTAAAATGAAGGAAGGAAACAATCAAAAATATAACGTAACAGGTGGTATTGGTTTGATAAGCAGTAGACTAAGCGTTGAAGGGCCTCTTCAAAAAGGAAAATCTTCTTTCATCATTTCTGCGAGGCGTACCTATGCAGATATTTTGTACAATGCGATCGCAAAACCTACTCCCGAGAATAAAGTTAAGCTGTATTTTTATGATATTAATGCCAAGCTTAACTACAAAATCAACGAAAACAACAGTCTGTATTTTTCGAGTTATTTCGGACGTGATGTCTTAGGTTTCAAAGAATTCAAAAACAACTGGGGGAATTTAGCCGGAACATTGCGATGGAATAGTATTCTGGGAGATAAGCTTTTTTCCAATACCTCTTTGGTGTTCAGCAATTACGATTATAAAAGTACAATAGAAGATAATAAAGGTGGTATTGTGGAAGTAAATCCCAATGTCAGAAATTTAATTTTCAAGCAGGATTTTACGCATAACCTTAATCTTCAGCATTCTTTGCGATATGGTTTCCAGTCATCTTATTATATTTTCAATACGCCAAATCTTCCGGAAACGGTAACTTCTGACTTCTTAAGGCAACCAAGATCGATGTGGGAAAATGCAGTTTATATTAATGATGATTTTAAGATCACGGATAAATTATTTGCAAATTACGGATTCAGGCTATCATCTATTTCGTCGGGTGATAACAGTGTTGAAAATCAGGCTACAACTAATTTTAAGAAAAACTATATCAATTTTGAGCCGAGAATTGCTTTTAATTATGAATTTAATAAAGACAATATAGCAAGGTTTGGTTATACCAGAAATACGCAGAATATACAGACTTTGGTAGCCAACGGCGGACTGAATGATGTCTGGATAAACCTTAGAAAACCACAGATAGCCGACCAGATAAATGCCGGATATACCAGAAAACTGAACGATACATATGAGCTGAATGCAGATGTTTATTACAAAAAGATGCAAAATCTTGCCGATTATAAAGATGGATTACAAGTAAATGTAATGGATAATATTAAGGATAATCTTTTGTATAACGGGCAGGGAAGAGCCTATGGACTGGAGCTTATGCTAAAGAAAAACCGAGGCAGGCTTACCGGCTGGGTGGCTTATACATTGTCTAAATCACAGAGAAGAATAGACGGCATCAACGATAATGCATGGTACAATGCGAACCAAGACAGAACACATGACTTATCGATTGTTTCAAATTACGAATTGAGTCCGAAATGGACAGTTTCCGGAGCGTTTGTATTTCACACCGGAAATGCAGTTACGTACCCGGTCGGAAAATATGAAATTGGCGGAAATACAGTGTTAGACTACGGGAAAAGAAATTCCGACAGAATGCCATCGTACCAAAGACTGGATCTTAACTTTACTTATGAAGCTAAAAATAACAACCGTTTTAAAAGTTCATGGTCTTTCGGGGTCTACAATATTTACGGACGGAAAAATCCATATGCCATTACATTTGGTTCGGATAAGATTTCATATGGAAAAGTGGAGGCAACTCAGTTCAGCTTTTTCTCGATGGTTCCCAACGTTTCTTACAACTTTAAATTCTAAAAATATAAATAATGAAATATATAGTAAAATTCTTGCCTGCTTTTTTATTGCTTCTTTGTGTCAGCTGTGCGTTTGAGGATGTTGTAGAGCTTCCCATCAAAGAAAAGGATGGTAAAATAGTGATAGAAGGTAATATTACGGATCAGCCGGGACCGTACTTTATCAGGATCACAAGATCCATAAAACTGGCTCAGACGGGAGAAACCCCTGCTGTAAAAAATGCTAAGGTTATTCTAAGTGATAACAACGGGCAAACCGAAACGCTGGAATTTGAAAACGGAATGTACCATACCACAAATTTTACATCACACCCAGGAAACACATACACGCTTTCTGTAACGGTAGACGGTACAACTTATACTTCAAAAAGCACAATGCCTAGTTTAGTACCGCTTAATTCATTAAAACAAGTCGTAAGGGAGCAGGTAGATTCGGCAGATATTTTAGGAGTGGTTCCAGTGTTTACAGATCCTGTGGAAAAGGGTAATTATTATTTATTTAAAATGCGTCTTACCGACCACGATTTGGATCCTCAGGTTTTCTCTGATAATGTTGATAATGGTATGGTGAATACGAGATTTATTCCCAGTACAACAGGTTTTAGAAAAAATGATACCGTTGCAGTTGAAATGCAGTGTATCGATAATCCTGTGTACAATTATTTCTCTGTACTTTCTCAGGCTTATCTTAACGGTTCTGGGGGAACAACTCCTGTTAACCCGCCAAGTAATATCAGCAACGGAGCTTTAGGTTATTTTTCAGCACATACCTCGCAAACGAAAATTATTATTATCCAATAATTAAATGATCATTAATTAAAGTAAGTTTAAGATTAAAATAAATAAAAAGACCTGAAAATGTTCAGGTCTTTGTGTTTTAAATATATTGTAAGTTCAACAGATTTTATTAAGAAATCACACCGCTCCCAATAAGTTCATCTTCAAGATACCAAGAAGCAAACTGACCTTCGGCAATAGCAGATTGAGGTTGCTCAAATTCCATGTAAAAGGCATTTTCAAACTGATAAATCGTGGCTTTTTGAAGTTCCTGTCTGTAACGGAATCGCGCCAATACTTCCATAGACTCGTTATTTTGTAATCTCAAATCTTCGCGAACCCAATGAAGTTCAGTATTATCAATTTTCAATGCTTTTTTATGCAATCCCGGGAAGCTGTGTCCTTCTCCAACGAAAATAATATTGTTTTCCATGTCTCGGGAAACTATAAAACAGCTTTCTTTATGTCCGCCGATTCCAAGTCCTTTGCTTTGTCCGATCGTGAAAAATTGGGCACCTTGATGCTTTCCGATTACTTTTCCGTCAGCTTTTTTATAATTGATTTTTTGACTTAAATATTCTAATTCTTCTTCTTTTGAAGAAAATTCAGGTATTTCCTCAGCAAAAAGCGGAGAATCTTTGAAAATTTCTACGATTTCACCTTCTTTTGGAACCAATTGCTGTTGTAAAAACTGTGGAAGACTTACTTTTCCGATAAAACATAATCCCTGAGAATCTTTTTTATCAGCTGTAACCAATCCGATTTCCTTTGCAATTTCTCTTACCTGTGGTTTTGTCAGTTCTCCAATCGGAAATAATGCTTTTGATAACTGATCCTGATTTAATTGGCATAAAAAATATGATTGATCTTTATTGTTATCTTTTCCGGCTAAAAGATGGAAAATTTCCTTTCCGTTTTCATCAAAAGTAGAATCTACTCTTGCATAATGTCCTGTTGCTACTTTATCTGCGCCCAAAGACATTGCCGTCTTCATAAAAACATCGAATTTTACTTCTCTGTTGCATAAAACATCAGGATTCGGAGTTCTTCCTTTCTGATATTCATCGAACATATAATCCACGATTCTTTCCTTGTAAAGATCGCTCATATCAATCACCTGAAACGGAATTCCCAGTTTCTGGGCAACCATCAAGGCATCATTACTGTCCTCTATCCACGGACACTCATCTTCTAACGTTACCGAAGCATCGTTCCAGTTTCTCATAAACAAAGCCACCACTTCATGGCCTTGTTGCTGCAGCAAATATGCTGTAACACTGGAGTCTACACCTCCGGATAATCCTACTACTACTTTCATTGTATTTCAATTTTACGAAACTCTTAACGGGAGTTCTTAGTTTGACGCTGCAAAAATACAATTAAAAAAATTCGTAAAAAAACCATAATTTTAAACATCGATAAAAACAATTTATATGAAAAAGTTTATTATTCCTTTAGTATTGATGCTTTCAGGATCGGCATTTTCCCAAGTTTCAGTTGGCACAACAGAACAAAATAATAACCGATGGACGTTCGGTGGCGGAATTGGGGTTGGATTCGGCAGCAACAGCACATTTAATTTGTCAGCTTCCCCAAGAGTTGGTTACAGGCTTACGGATGATCTTGAAGTTGGAGTTGTAGGAAGTGTTTCCTGGCAGACTTCAGATTATTATCGTTCGACAATGTTCGGAGTTGGCCCGTTTCTGAATTATTATATTGCTCGAACTTTTTATTTAAGTGCTAATTATCAGCATTACTTTATCAATTATAAAGATAAATATTACGATTATAAAATGAATGAACAGGAAGATGCTTTGTATCTCGGAGGAGGCTATATGCAGAGAATCGGGAACAATTCTTTTATGCAGATTGGTGTGATGTATAATGTTCTGTGGAAAGAGAATTCAAGTATATTTTCAAGTGGCTTAGTGCCAAATATTGGATTTGTAGTTGGATTGTAAAATTAATTATAATATTGATATAAAAATAATTCCCGAAGCATCTCGCTTCGGGAATTTTATTTGATTTTTTTTTTAGATTAAATCTCTAAAATAATACAATAAAAGTTGAACCTCCAACAGTAAATATAGTCCCATTAACCGCGGGACTACCATAACCGGAAAGATCTAAAACAGGAGGGTTAGCCGTGCCACAACCCATATGCATTGTGTAATAGCCACCTATTGCTACACCCGAAGTATTTTTTACGCCGAATTTCATACCTGCCCATTTTGATCCCATCCAAAATGCTGTAGGGACAGGATTTCCGGGAAGATTATAAGGATTCAAATAATCAGCGTTCACCACCCAACTATTAATTAAAGGGGTATCGGGATAGGCAGGATTATAAGTATTTGAAGTATTTACATCCTGGTTATAATATGCTTCTACATAACCTAGAGGAGATGAAGACGCAGGCCCCAATACCGACAGGCTGGTGTTAGCCTGAATATTAGGGCCGCAGTTGATTGTGCTGGTATAATTGGATTTCCAGATTGTATACTCAATAATTGTATCCGTGTAGTTTTGTATAAAAAGATCATCTTGCGCGGAGGCCCAAAATGATGCAATAAATGCTGTCAGTAAAAATAACTTTTTCATAATGTTAATTTTCAGATGTATAGTTTTTATTAGTTTTCTTGTTGTACTCTCCATAAACTTGGACTGCCCAAGTAAGAATTTTTTCCTTGTCTCCGCGTGTTTGTCTTTCTATTTCAGCATAAGAAACTCCAGATGAAGCGATGAGGTCCTTTGCAGCAGGTAAAAGCATTTCTTTTTTATAATCACTCAATTCTGCAGATGTTTTTGGCGTTGCGGGAGCAGGTTCTTTCTCCATCGCTACTTTTTTAATCGCTAGATTGAATTTTTGTACCGCCTCAGGCTTTGAAATATCCGGAGTTGTATTTGTTGCCATATTTTCATTTGCACAAGATAAAAATGTAAGCATGGGAATACTTAAAAGCAAAATTGTTTTTCTTAATTTCATGATAATTGTTTTTAATTAAATGATTAAAATATAACAACCCAAGTTGCTCCTCCTACTGTAAAAAGGACGGCATCTGTCATAGAGGGAGGAATTACGTTACCTGTTAAATCTGAATATACAGTTGTACTCCCACAAAATTGACCAAGGAAATAATATCCTCCAACATTTACTCCTGATTGATCCTGTACTCCAAATTTAATCCCCGTCCAGGTTGTCACATTACTGAAAACATTAAGAACCCCTGCAGGAGCATAATATGGAGCTGCAAAATTGGAGTTAGCGATCCATCTGCCTACCTGAGGGGTGGATGGATAGGCTGCATTAAATGCGAAAGTATTATTTACATTCCCATCATAATTTGCATCTATTGAAACTGAAGGATCATTAGTATATCCTAACTTTAATAAATTGTTTGTGACGGTTCTTGCTTCCAAATTAGGAGTACATCCTGTTGTCGGGCTCCCTAAATTAGATTTAATCAAGTTATACTCTACATAATTAGGAGTATAGTTCTGGATATAAATTGGTGGAGGAGGTGGTGTTTGAGCAGAAACGCAATATGAAGCAATAAATGTTGCCAGTAAAAGTAGTTTTTTCATGATTTTAGTTTTCAGATTTGTAGTTTTTATTAGTTTGCTTGTTGTAATCTCCATAGACTTCTACAGCCCATTTTAGAATTTTTTCTCTATCACCTCCTGTTTGTCTCTCTATTTCAGAATACGAAACTCCGGATGAAGCGATGAGGTCTTTAGCAGCTGGTAAAAGCATGTCTTTTTTGTAATTACTCAGTTCAGCAGACGTTCTTGGTGTTGCAGGAGCAGGTTCCTTTTCCATGGCTACTTTTTTGATCGCTAAATTGAATTTTTGTACTGCTTCCGGCTTCGAAACATCAGGCATCGTGGTTGTTGCAGATGATTCATTCGCACAAGATAGAAATGTAAGCATCGAAATGCTTAAAAGTAAAATTGTTTTTTTCATGGTTAAATTGTTGTTAAAAATTTTATTGATAGTGTTTTAACTAGTTAAAGTGATCTAAATTATTAATAGAGTATTATCCAGGTTGCTCCTCCGGCTTCAAAAAAAGTACCATTGATAACCCCGCTAAATCCGGCAACAGCTGTTGGTGATCCGCAAAAATATCCCATAGAATAATATCCTCCGATATTGTTTCCCGACTGATCCTGAACGCCCAGTTTTATACCTCCCCATTTTGATCCTGAAATAGCTGCTGCAGGAACCGGATTAGAAGGAAGAGTGTACGGATTGGCATAGTTGCTGTCTAAAGTCCAGGTGTCAATTAAAGGAGTTTGAGGAAATAGAGGATTAAATGTATTTGATGTATTGATATTTCCGCTATAAAGAGCTTCAACAGGTACTATTCCAGGTGAAGTAGAGTAGGTTAATGTTGACATTCCTGTGACAGAACTTGAGGATTGTAGGTAAGGGCTAATACAGTTTCCCGATGTATTTAAAGGGTTTAATCTCCATACGACATACTGTATAACCGTATCCGTATAATTTTGGATATAAAGATCTTGTGCCGAAACGCAAAATGAAACAGCAAATGATACTAATAAAAGTAATTTTTTCATGATTCTAGTTTTCAGATTTGTAGTTTTTATTAGTTTGCTTGTTGTAATCTCCATAGACTTCTACAGCCCATTTAAGGATTTTTTCTCTGTCACCTCCTGTTTGTCTTTCGATTTCAGAATATGAAACTCCGGATGAAGCGATGAGGTCTTTAGCAGCTGGTAAAAGCATTTCTTTTTTGTAATCACTCAATTCAGCGGATGTTCGTGGAGTTGTGGGAGCCGGTTCCTTCTCCATTGCTACTTTTTTGATGGCTAAATTGAATTTTTGCACAGCTTCCGGCTTTGAAACGTCAGGCATTGTGGAGGTTGCAGATGATTCATTGGCGCAGGATAAAAATGCAAGCAAGGAAAAGCTTACGAGTAGAATTGTTTTCTTCATATTAATGATATTGATTTAATGTTCAATAAAATTAAATATTTTTTTCAATTAATCATTAAATAGTGAAAAAAATATGTTAAAAATTAATTAAAACGAAAAAAGCACCGAGAAAATCCCGATGCTTTTAATTTTAAAATTAATTTATTGGTTAAGAAGATTTTTCAACCGTCTTTTTTGTTTTCTGAGCTTTTCCGGCTAGGCCATCTTTCGCTTCATTCACATCTAAAATAATAGTTTCTCCTTCATTTAATTGTTTGTTTACCAGCATTTCAGCCAATAAATCCTCAATATATTTCTGGATCGCTCTTTTTAGAGGTCTTGCGCCGAAGTCTTTATCCCATCCTTTTTCAGAAATAAAGTCTTTTGCTTCTTCAGTAAGATCAACTTTATATCCTAATTTATCAAGTCTTGTATAAAGCTTGTTCAATTCAAGATCAATGATTTTTTTGATGTCTTCTTTCTCAAGAGAGTTGAAAATCACAATATCATCAATTCTATTCAGGAATTCAGGAGCAAATGCTTTTTTAAGGGCATTTTCAATTGTTCCTCTAGCTCTTGTATCAGAACCTGTTTTCTTAGCAGAAGTTCCGAATCCTACACCGTCACCGAAGTCTTTGATATCTCTGGTTCCGATGTTTGAAGTAAGGATAATGATTGTATTTCTAAAATCAATTTTTCTACCTAAACTGTCCGTAACGTGACCTTCATCTAAGATCTGCAACAAGATGTTGAATACATCCGGGTGAGCTTTTTCAATCTCATCCAAAAGAACCACAGCATAAGGTTTTCTTCTTACAGCTTCTGTTAATTGTCCACCTTCCTCGTATCCAACGTATCCCGGAGGCGCTCCAACCAATCTTGAAACCGCGAATTTTTCCATGTATTCACTCATATCGATTCTGATCAAAGATTCATCAGATTCGAAAAGTTCTCTTGCCATTACTTTCGCTAGCTCAGTTTTACCAACACCCGTTGTTCCAAGGAAAATAAATGTTCCAATTGGACGGTTTGGATCTTTAAGACCAGCTCTGTTTCTTTGAATAGCCTTAACAACTTTCTTCACAGCATCTTCCTGACCAATCACTTTTCCATTCAGTTTGTCGTCCATCTGAGCCAATTTATCAAGCTCATTTTTACCGACTTTCGTTACAGGAACTCCGCTCATCATAGAAACTACTTCCGCTACATTTTCATCGGTTACAGTTTCTTTCTTCTCTTTTACATCTTTGTCCCATTTATCCTGAGCAGAATTTAATTCCATTTGAAGACGTTCTTCTTCATCTTTAAGCTTTCTTGCCTCAAGATAATCCTGAGCTTTTACAGCTTTCTGTTTCAGTTCTTTAATTTCTTCAATTTTTTGTTCAAAATCAATGATCTCGGTAGGAACTTTCATGTTTTTAATATAAACACGAGATCCGGCTTCGTCCATTGCATCGATCGCTTTATCCGGTAAGAAACGGTCTGTAATATATCTTGCCGTTAAGTTGACACAAGCCAGAATTGCTTCCGGAGTATACACTACATTATGATGTTCTTCGTATTTGTCTTTAATCTGATTCAAGATCTGAATGGTTTCCTCAATATTAGTAGGCTCCACCATTACTTTCTGGAATCTTCTCTCTAAAGCACCGTCTTTTTCAATATACTGACGATACTCATCAAGAGTTGTGGCACCAATACATTGGATCTCACCTCTTGCTAAAGCCGGTTTGAACATATTGGAAGCATCTAAACTTCCCGTAGAACTACCTGCACCAACAATCGTGTGAAGCTCGTCGATGAATAAGATCACATCACGGTTTTTTTCTAATTCCGTCATGATGGCCTTCATTCTCTCTTCAAACTGTCCACGGTATTTTGTACCAGCTACCAAACTTGCAAGATCCAAAGTGATAACTCTTTTACCATAAAGAACTCTTGAAACTTTTTTCTGTTGAATTCTTAATGCTAAACCTTCAGCGATGGCAGATTTACCAACACCAGGCTCACCAATAAGCAACGGATTGTTTTTCTTTCTTCTTGATAAGATCTGAGAAACTCTTTCGATTTCTTTCTCACGACCGATCACAGGGTCTAATTTTCCGTCTCTTGCCAAAGAAGTTAAGTCTCTACCAAAGTTGTCCAACGTTGGAGTTTTACTTTTTGCAGAGCCTAAATTTCCTGTAGGCTTTCTCATTTGCTCAAAATCTTCTCTCTCTTCGTCGTCATCGTAAGCACTCATTTGTGGCGTCTGACCAGAATTTTTCAGCATCGTTTGATATTCTTTTGATACTCCTTCATAGTCGATGTCGTAAGCGCCTAGTATACTTGAGGTAGGGTCTTCATATTTATATAGAATGCCTAAAAGCAAATGAACGGTATTAATTTCATTACTTTTATATTGTCTGCATTCTAGCTCAGCACGTTTGATTGCATGATCTGCCATCTTGGTGAAAGAAATATTAGTAACCTCCTCAGAAATAGGATTAAGACTTACTGTATTTAGAGTTTCAATTTTTCTTCTGATTTGTGTTAAATCCGCATTAAGGTTTTGAAGGATTTCTTTTGCAGAGTTTTCCGTTTTTATAATACCTAAAAGTAGATGTTCTGTATTGAGAAATTCACTTTTCAGCCGTTTAGCTTCGCTTTTGCTTTGTTTGAACACTTGGCTCAAACCTTGTGAAAACTTATAATCCATAATATATCTCATTAGAATAAAAGCAACATTGCCATTTATTCATTATCTAAATTACAAATATTTTACCAAAAATCAAATAATGACTTTATGGCAGAAAAAAACTTTATTATCTTATTGAAAATGACTAAGTTTGTTATCCTATAAATTTTTCTCATGAATCCCGAAATTTCTACTTATATCGGATATTCTGCTTCACTTTTTGTAGTGCTGAGTTTTATATTGAAAGATGTAAGAAAAATCAGAATTGTTAATATGATCGGCTGTATCTGTTTTGTCATTTATGGCATTTTCAGCGGAATGCTTTGGCCGGTGATTATCCCAAACGGGCTTATTTGCTTTATACAAATTTACCATTTGCTGGCAGGAAAAAAAAGTAAATGAGGAAAAAAATAATTACTTCTGCTTTTAGTAATTTATATACAGATCAACGTATTGAGAAGGTCTGCAGGACTTTGCATGAAAACGGCTATGAGATAGACTTAATAGGAAATGACTGGGGCGGAGCGGAAGAAATGCAGCGACCTTATTCTTTTTCCAGAATTAAATTAATTTCTAAAAGTTTAAAAACAGCTTATTTTGAATTTAACTGGAAATTATATCAGGAATTAAAAAAGAAAGCAGATGAAAACACTATTCTTCATGCAAATGATCTTGATGCACTGCTTCCGAACTATCTTATTGCTAAAAAATTAAATATTCCTTTGGTTTTTGACAGTCATGAAATTTTTTCCGAAATGCCGGCAATTCAAGGCAAAATGTCACAAAAATTGTGGAGATATTTGGAGAGAAGCATCGTTCCGAAAGTGAAATTTATGATAACGGCGAGTGGAAGTTATGGAAAATGGTTCCAAAAAAAGTATGGAATTGATCCAATTGTTGTTCAGAATGCACCCCGAAAAATCAATTTTAACCTTGAAATTTCGGAAAATGATCCCAAAATAGTTTTATATCAAGGTGCAATAAACCCGTTTCGCGGAATTGATAAAGCAATTTTAGCAATGCATCATCTTGATAATGTAATGTTGAAAATTGCAGGAGATGGACCTCGTAAAAAAGAATATGAAGAATTAGTTATTAAAGAAAATCTTCAACATAAAGTCCAGTTTTTAGGAAAATTAAGACCTGAAGTTCTACGAGAAATTACATTAACTGTCGATTGTGGGATGAGCATCGAAGAGAACGGGGGAGAGAGCTATCTGTATTCTCTACCTAATAAGGTTTTGGATTGTATCCAGGCGCGAGTTCCTTTAATTCTGTCAAATCTTCCTGAAATGCAGAATATTAAAAGACAATTTGATGTTGGAGAAATTATTAAAGATCATCAACCTGAAAATATTGCCGAATCCATCCGATTAATTTTAAATAAAGGAAGAAAAAATTATCAAACCGAACTTGAAAAAGCCGCAAATGCTTTTTGCTGGGAAAATGAAGAAGTAAAACTATTGCAGGTTTTTGAAAATGCTTCAATTTCGCATATTTGCGTATAGCTTACTGCTTCAAGCCTAAAGCATAATTTAGTATCTTTGCAAAAAGAAAGTAAAGAAATGACCATTAAAGAAAAACAGAAGGAACTTATCGACGAATTTGCGTTTCTTGAGGACTGGGAGCAAAAATATGAGTACATCATTGATCTTGGGAAAGAATTAAAAGGTCTTCCGGATGAAAAAAAAGGTGATGAAAATCTTATTAAAGGCTGTCAGAGTAAAGTTTGGATTGATGCAGAGTTCAGAGATGGAAAATTGTTTTTTGATGCAGATTCTGATGGTATTTTACCAAAAGGAATCGTTTCTTTATTAGTGAGCATTTACAGTGGCCATTCTACACAGGAAATTTTAGATTCTGATTTCGAATTTATCTCAGAGATAGGATTACAGGAGTTTCTTTCTCCTTCCAGAGCCAATGGACTCATGGCGATGACAAAACAAATTAAATTTTATGCAGTTGCCTATCAACTAAAGTCGTAGCTGTGACCAGAATTTTAGCATATCGTTTTTCCGCTTTTGGTGATGTCGCTATGACAGCGCCGGTTTTTCGAGAGTTCTTGGAACAGAATCCTGACGTTGAAATCATCATGGTTTCGAGAAAGAATTTTGAGAGCTTATTCTCTGATATTCCGAATGTTATATTCAAAGGAATCAACTTAGATGATTATAAGGGTATTTTTGGTTTGCAAAGATTAGCGAATGAATTAATTAAAGAATTTCATCCCGATATGATCGCTAATCTGCATGATGTGATCAGAACGAAAATCTTAGATAAAATTTATCGAAGAAAAGGACTTAAAGTATTCAAAATCAATAAAGGAAAAGAGGAGAAAGAGCATCTAACCGATATTTGGAATTTAAATAAAGTTCAATTAAGAAAAACGGTTGAACGCTACGCTGATGTTTTCTGCGAAATGGGTTTTAAGGTGGAACTTTCTCATCAGTTAAGACCAACTTCAACTAATAAATCCGGAATTGGTTTTGCGCCATTTGCCCAACATAAAGGAAAAATGCTTCCTTTAGAGAAATCTTACGAGTTGGTGAAAATTTTAGCCCAAAAACATAAGATCTATTTCTTCGGAGGCGGAAAAGAAGAGACTGAAACATTAGAAAAATGGGAAAGTCAGATTCCGAATACAAAAAGTTTATCAGGCAAATTAAGCCTTACCGAAGAACTCAATAAAATTTCAGAATTAGAACTAATGATCTCCATGGATTCGGCAAATATGCATTTGGCGAGTTTAATGGGAACGAGATGTGTTTCTATTTGGGGCTCTACGCATCCATATGCGGGGTTTTTAGGCTTCGGGCAGAGTGAAGATGATGTTGTACAGGTGAGTGATCTTACGTGCAGGCCTTGCTCTGTTTTTGGAGATAAGGAATGTTATCGAGGAGATTGGGCTTGTCTGGAAGAACTTAATATCCAGAAAATAGTTGATAAAATTTAAATAGAATTAAAAATATATAATTAAGGAATCTCTAAATAAAGAGGTTCTTTTTTTATGATTATTGTATTGAATGATATAAACAAAAAAATCTCCCTTTAAAAAGAGAGATTTTGTGGGCCCTGAGGGACCCCAGTTCTTTTAGTTTATAGGTTGATATGTAATATCTTACAGTTTTTTCTTAATAAGGGTATGCCTAAAAGTATGCCTTTTTACTTTAAACTTAACTACTTTCTTTTGTGTCAGGATATAACTCTTCTATAATATCACTTTGCCATATTTCTTTGGAGTTAGTATCCATAATAGTAAGCCTTCCTTCAGCATAACCAGCTCCTGTATCTAGATTCCAAATGTTACATCTTTTAATAGGTACAGTTTCATTGAGAATCAGTGTAGGGGTATGACCTATGAAAACTTCCTCATGTACATTAAATATTTCCATTCTAGCCTCAAATTCAAAAGTATTATGTTCTGTATTGGCAAATGACCACAGGCTTCTATCCCAATAATAATTTTTAACAAATCTTTCATTCCCTAGACCTTTAGGAGAGGTGAATCCTGCATGAACATAACCTCTGTTTTTGGTGTCAATATAGAAATCAAACATTTCATTAAAGAAATTCAAGTGTGATTCTTCATTGATATATCCTGTATTAATGTAGGATTCTACAGTAGCTTTTCCTCCTTGCATTAGCCATTCCATTTTAGGGATTCCTCCTCTTAGCCATTCGTGGCAAAATAAGTCATGGTTACCTCTGATAAACAAAGGCTTATAAAGACATTCTTCTGAAAGATCTATATAAAACTGAACTAATTCAGCACTTTCTGCGCCTCTATCAACCACATCTCCTAAGTTTATTAATAGGTCTTCATTTGGATTGAATTTACATCTTTCCAAGACCTGTTTTACAGCTTTTAAAGCTCCGTGCTGGTCTCCAAGTACTAGTATTCTTCCCATTTTTAATGTTTTTAGATTAATATTTTAAAGTTTTATTCCAATAGGGTTTTGATGTAAGTAAAGGAGTTTGAAAAGTAAATCAACCTTATTTCTTTACTTACAGGAAAATAGATACTCCAATAAATCACCTTTCTGGTTATGAACCTGTGTATAATCATACCATCAGGAAGAATTTCAAGGTTCACTCTGGTAACTCTTTCTGATAAGGCTTTATTAAGCCTGTTATAATAGTGTTCAGATTTCTTGTCAAATTCCAGTATTACAACTTCCAATATATCCCAATGGAAAATAAGCTCTGTTCTGTGAGGTGTGAAGTTTAAGAACTTTTTAACCTCACTTCCTACCCACAAGTAACTACAGTAAGAATTCTCTGAGATACTGTTTGTTATACTCATTAGGCTCAGTTCCCAGTTGTCATATTGGTAGCCTATACGAAATGATATTCTTGGTTTCATATTAGTTTTAAGATTAAAAAACCACTCTTTGAATAGAGTGGTTTAAATAGAATTACTTTTTCTTTTTTATAAGCCTAACAATCACAATTGCAATCATGGCTAAGACTATTCCTTGTACCATATTATATTCCTTGTACCATATTATTATTTTAATTGTTTGAAAACTGATATTATTCCATTTGTATTATCTGCACCTATACGCATTGTGCTATTTTCATAATACTTTGTACTTTTATAGCTGTATGCATATTGAAAATCTGATGTAAGAATCTTATTTCTTAAAATTTCATACGCAGTATACTCTGGCCTATAAGTAATCATGAATAGCTCTGTATTTTTCCCTACTTCAATTTTTTCTATTCCTCTTGAAGTTTCCTTTGCAAATCGATATATGGGATAACCTTCTGAATTATCAACTCTGGTTTGAAAACCAAGTTGCTTTAATTCTTTTGTTATTGTTTCACTATTCTGAATATTAATATAATCAAGCAATTTTGAAGCACTAATAGATTGTGATGTATATAATAATGGAAGGAATAGAAGCAGATACAGATGTAAGTATTTTTTCATGTAAAAAAATTAGTTATTATTTGAATCTCTTAGAGTATAAGCTTTGTTAATCAACATATTTCACTTTAGGTTGTGGGAACTTTTTAATGTACTCTTTTGCTTTGTCAGGCTCAATAATATCAAATGAAGCTTTTCCTGTTGTTAGACCATAAGCTGGACTAAGTCTTATGTAGTATGTCTTTCCTTCTTTTGCATTTACTGTGAAGAAATCTTTATTCTCAGTCTGATCCTTTCTGATCTTATTACCCTCAAAAGCTCCTTCTAAATTATATTTACCAGCATCTACATCCCAACACAGATAGTTCTTATAGTCAAGCCTCCCAATCATGCTTCCATTAGATGATAGAGTTATATAATAGTGGCTTAACTTTCCTGTTGGTCTTATAACATAGATTCTTGCTTTATTAACAGGTACCTCAGAGTTTACATCTGGAAACTCTACATATTGAGAAGTCTGAGAGTATAGGTAAGTTGAACATACTAAGATGAATAATAGTAAAGTCTTTTTCATTGTTTTTAAGTTTATTTAATTAGCAAATTATATATAAATAGTTTCTGTTCCTTACGGGAGTCCGTAAAATTACAAAACATTTATTGCCATATATGGCATTACAATACGCAAACTTAACCATTTCCTTTGATGTTGCCAAATATGTCAATAATGGATAAGATAGAACTTCAAAAGTTAGTAGGTAGAAAAATTAAAGAACTTAGGGAGCAAGAGGATTTGACTCAATTACAATTGACTGTAAAGATTGTTGAGTTGGGAGGAAAAATGGATGCTACCAATATTTCTCGCATAGAGTCTGGAAGAACGAATATTAGCCTCCATCAACTTTATAGAATTGGTCAGGCATTAGAAATTCCAATGAAAAACTTTTTAGATATAGATGATTTGGCTATTTATGATTTATAGCCTTTAAAATAATAGTTCCTTATCCTATTCGTTACCATTTTCACTAGGAACTAATCAGTATCTAATTCTATTTACTCTCCAACTTACTAGTAGCCCAAGATATTACAATTTCGCTATAATATATATGTAATAGGATTTTGGCTATTAGCCTAAATCTAGGTGGTTTGGGGTAATGTTCTGCTGCTATACACGAGTGGAAGTGATTTAAAAAAAAGTAATTAATTACCATGTTTCTAGCATAGCAGAGATATATCAGTGACAAAGTGCTAAAATATCTGAGAACTCACTTAATATTGCTTCTATTTCACTAGGTAAAGTGGTAACATTTTGATATTGTTTGGTTTATGATTTTACACTAGTTCCAAAAGCTGAACTTGGGATTAAATGGCACTTTGGCACTGTTAAGGAACTCACATTTCCTGAAACTCATTCAGTTTTGCTTCGAGTATTACAACTTCTGTTTTGTCTGTGTAGCAATTATTTTCCTTCGCATATCTGTTTGCCAATTCAAAGCTGGAAAAAACACCTAGGAAGATTCTAGATGATTTACTTTTATAAACATCTGTTTCAAATAATATAAATAAGTTTTTCATGATGGATTTGTTTTAAATTCCAGATAGATATAATAAAGCTAGAGACATATTGGAACTACTGTGCTTATTTACAATAAACCATCATCTGCAAAGCTGAAATAATCTTCTTTTGAAATGATTAGGTGATCTAATAGCATAATATCCATTATCTTACAGGCTAATTTCAATTTCTCAGTAGTATCAATATCTGCTTTACTAGGACTGAGGTTGCCACTAGGGTGATTGTGAACAATAATAATTCCACTAGCCAAGGTCTTTAGTGCTATGGAAAGGACAATTTTAATATCTATGATACTAGATGAAATTCCTCCTTTTGATAGATCATAAATGCCTAGAACCCTATTGGCTTTGTTTAGTAGCAATATCTTCACTTCTTCCAACATTTCCATTGTATCTAGGTTCCAGTGGTTGGTAATAAGGCTGTAACTCTCTCTGCTATTACTTATTTTTTGTTCAGACATTATATGAGCAGAATAAGAAACAAGTAATTCTGCCACTTGTGTGTTTGTTTTCATAAAAGAATTTAGGGTATTAGTGAATGAATAATCTGAAAAGTATGAGTTTCTGTATTTACTATATATACTCCTGCAAAAACTCATACTTTTTACTAGTAGATAAAGATTAGAAATGTCCATTTTGTGCGAGAGTATATAGTATTACCACACAGAATGGACATTTTCTTGTTCTAGAAAAAAAGTAAAATCCGTCCAAAATTCCTACAATCTATATATGGACTCAGGAAAAATGGACGGATTAATTTTTATGTTCTAGGGCTTATGCAAAGGCTTCTTCAAGTTGTTTTGCTAATTTCTCTTCAGAACTTTCCACACCTTCAGGAAGATAGATGTATTTGTGGTTCAGAGTAACTTCCTCACCAGATTCTTTGATAGTGTACTGATAAGGCTCTGTAGTAATCTTTGCAACCTTTCCAGACATCTCAGCACCTATTAAACCTTTACAGGTTTCTTCATCAAATGTAGTTGATATAGTAGCTTTCTTAGCTGTAGCATAGTATTGACCTGTAGCCTGGCTTAATACCATTTCAATTCCTCCTTGAACTTCTAAAATGTAGAATGAAGTTCCATCCTCTTTTTGTCTTGTTTTGTAACTGATAATTCGTACCATTGCTTTTGATTTTTGAGTTAGAAATTAATGATTAAGCCTGTTTACTACAGACTGTAAGAATAAGTGGAGGTGTTGAGTGCGGGGCGTAATGTAAGAGGTATTATCTTATTTTTCTAGAAACTATAGTTGATTTGTAAGTTTGGTTGGATGCAAAGCACTAACATAAATATTCATATGTTAAACAAAAGGTTAAGATACCATTCCTAGAAATGAATGAAATAGATTTTAGAACTGTAGCAGAATAGAGATCTATCCTTCAGTTTCAAAGTAATATTTACCTCCAATAAAAAAAGCTTAATTCCAACTTAGGGAGGGGGTATTGAGGAATCTTTAATCAAAGGGGGTTTGCAATGGAAGGACGGAAGCATAAGAATAAAGTCTCTAAAATTTTATTTTTTATAATTTTTTACAGAGGGAAGGAATAGATGGAGGACTTTCGTGAGGTGTAAAATTTTAAGGTTTATTTAAATCTGCTTACCTTTAATATTCTTTATAAGAATAAAAGTGATGAATAAGGATTGGTTATTATTAGTTCAAAAGTTTGATGTAGAAAGTGCTAGAATAAAATTTGAAAATATATGTGAAAGCCTGTTTAAAAAATTATACCCAAAAAAAACTGTTAGAACAGTTAAAGTGAATCAAGGAGATGGCGGAATTGATATATTTATAGGTGAAATAGGTGTTGAACCAATACATGTAATTCAGTGCAAATTCTTTCTTTCAGGGATTGACGAATCACAGAAATCTCAAATAAGAGAATCTTTTAAAACTGTTGTTGAATCTAAAGAATTTGAACCTAAAAGCTGGACTTTATGCATAATAAATTTGCTGGATTTATCACAAAATAAGTGGTGGAGTTCTTGGAAAAAAAATGTTGAAAAGAATTACAACTTACCAAACAGCTTTATAAGCTTAAAAGATGGGAATGAGTTAGTAGGGCTACTTAAAGAACACCATCTTTACAATAATTCTTTTGAATTAGAGGACAGCATCAGACTAGAGGAAATACATAATAAAATTGTAAAAGGAGATTTTGTTCCAGAAATTGATGTGAAAGAAATCCTAAAGAAAGCATCATATCCTTTATTACAAGTAAGAAACTATATTGAAAATAAAACTATTACTCATATAACGAGAACTGAAACTAAGTCAATATATGATTGGATTATAAATGAGCTACCTGTTAAACAAAAAAATGTTCTCATCCTAAAAGGAGAAAAAGGATTGGGTAAATCTGCAATACTAAAGGATTTATATGAGAAACTAGAGAAAGAGGGATTTGATGTAATAGGTATAAAAGCAGATAAGTTTTATTCAAATTCTATTTCAGATCTTGAAAGTAAGTTATTTGATAATTTATTAACCTTTGATAAAATAATAAAGAAGGTAGAGGAGAAAGGAAGCAAGATAGTAGTTATAATAGACCAGATAGATGCCTTATCTCTTACTTTATCTTCAAATAGGGAATTTATAGAAACTTATAATAAGCTTATTTTACATCTCCAAAATAGTAAATATATAAGAATAATAGTGTCTTCAAGGTCATATGATTTAAAATATGATGCAGAATTGAGTATTTACAATTCTGACGAATATAGAAAAGTGCTTGTAAACCCACTTTCTACAGAGAATGTAACCCAGACTCTTTCTTTATTTAATATTAACAGCACTTCCCCAAAATTACTACAGCTATTAAGAGTTCCAAATCATTTAGATATTTTTTGTAGAATATTTGATGGTAATTCTAAAAAAGAGGTAGATTCTATTTCTTCTTTAAAGGATTTATATGATCAACTATGGAAAAAATATGTCAGTCCTAAAAGAGATTTAAACCTCAAAAAACTTATTTTCTGTATAGCACAAAAAATGTATATAGAGCAAAGAATTTCTGTAGGTAATATTTATGAAGATGATTACTTTCAAGAGATTCATTACTTAAATTCATATAGCTTATTAAGTGAGTATAATAAAGAAATACAGTTCTTTCACCAATCATTTTATGAATATTGTTTTGCAAAGCAGTTCGTAGAAAATCAAGAAAGCCTAGAAAAATATATTTTAGATAATGAACAGAGTCTATATGTAAGGTCCGTTATAAAGATGGTTTTGGAATATTTAAGAGAATATGATATAAAGAAATATATAAATACAGTAGAAAATATTCTCATTTCTCCTGATTATAGGTTTCATGTGAAATCTCTTGTAATTACTAATATTGGTAGTGTAAAATATCCATGCACTTTAGAGAAGGAATTAGTTGTCATTAACGTACTTAAACGTGCTGATTATGAAGAGGTTTTTATGAATTCCGTTTATTCTGAGGGTTGGATGAAGTTTTTTATGTCAGAAAATATATTTATTAAGCGTTTTTCAAGTGAGAAAAATATAAATAATGAAGAAGATAAAACTTATTCTTTAAGTGATACTCTTTTTAATAGCAACTGGTTTATATTTAGAAATAACATAAATCTCTGCTCTATTTCCATTCTTGACTATTTAGATTCAATATCTTTTGAAAATAAGGATGGATTTATTGCTCAACTTCTTATGCAAATTGATGATTGGTCTGATGAAAATCTATTAAAGTACTTTGAAAAGTATATGCCCTTTGAAAATGAATCTACGGGTAGAAGAGAAAACTTTTGGCATTATGAAATCCTTAAAAGGGTTTTTCCAAATAATAGAGAGTATACTTTCAATAAACTTGCAGAGCCTATTTTGAATTTATATGAAGATAAAAAACAAATGTATGAATTTGAATACTCCTTAAATGCCACCATCGAAGAGCTTTATAAACACTCTCCATTAGAAACTTTTCAATTTCTATTTGGTCTTTATCAACAGATATCAAAAACACATAAAAAGCCATATTTTAATTATGAGAATATCCAATCTCCATTATATGAAAGCTCTAAGCTAAAGGATACTGACAGGTCTTTGATATCTCGAGGAGAAAAAGGAATAAAGCACTATCTGTACGAGTTTATAGAGAGTAGTGAAAACAGTTTTATATTAGGACTATTTACTAATTATAAAAATACTGATAATGTAGCTATTATTAAGTTAATTGTAAGAGGGCTTAACACTAGCCCAGACGTATTTAAAAATGAGATTATAGAACTAATAGATATTCTAACTAAGAAAGATATCTTTAGTGGAAGTGATGATAATTTTCAAGTGCTATTAAGGGAGCTTATTAGTAATATTTATTTGCACTTGGATAGGGAACAGACTAACTTTCTTAATAAGATTTTGTTAAATATTAAAACAACTTATGATTATTGGGTAGATAAAGGGAGGAAAAGAGTGTACTTACAGAGCTTTGGGAAAAAGAAATATCTTTTTATAAAAGCTCTTCCATCAGAAAAGATAAAAGATTATGAAAATCTCTATAAAACCTATCAAGAACTCAATAGAAAATTTGGAGAACTTAACCATAAAAAAGCAATGCATTCTTCTGGAGTTAAATGGGGTTCTGTAGGCTCTCCTTTAAAAGATTCAGCATACAATAATATGAGCTTTAAGCACTGGAGAAAAAGCATGATAAAGTATAATGAAAACTATAGTCCTATAGAATGGTTAAAAGGTGATATAGAGCAACATTCTACTGCTTTTAGTAATAAAGTAAAAGAAAATCCAGAAAAATTTTATGATTTTATAGAAAGCTTATTTGAAAACAAGGATATATCACCTAGGTATGTCATTAAAGGTATTGGAGGACTGATAGATGGTGGATATAACCCTGAAAAAGTGAAGAGAATTTATAAAAAATTTTTAGCATTAAATATTAAAATCCCTTTATATCAGGACATACTTAATCATCAAGCTGGTTATTTCGTGAAAAATAAAAATATAGATTTAGATATAGTATCATATCTACGTGATATGGTGATTAATTTTCCTGAAAAAGAGAAAGAATTAAACCCTCAATATCCTTTACATGATGCCATTAATTCAATAAGGGGATCTGCTCTTTACGAATTAATGTGCTGTTACTATGATAAAGATTTTGAAGAAATAATATTTTCATCAATAGAAAATGTAATAGAAAATCCACTTTGTAATGACTCAGTAAGAGCTATGATCTTGGATAAGCTTGCATATCTAAATCACCTAGATATAGATAGAGCATTTAAAATATTCTCAAAACTAACAGATACAGATGATGTTAAAATCCTTAAGTTTTCTATTAATACTGCTCAATACTTTAATAATAAATATCATAATGAAATGGAGATTTATTTCAACAGAATATTAGGAATCTCAGAACTTCATAAGGAGAGCTTTGTAATGATATCAAGCTGGTTACTTGGCTTAGATAATGACAAACAACTTTTCAATAAATTTATAAACAAAGGAAAAGAAGCGAAGCTATGTGCCCTACATGTAGCAGAAGAGTTTCTAATTGACAAAAGTGGAAGTGTTAATGATAAAGCATTAAATATATTATCTAACCTCTTAGGTGAGACTGATAAGGAATTTGCACATGAATATTCAGCCATAATTTTGAGAAAATTTAAATTGGCAAACTTCTCTTGTTTCTTGCCTTTTCTTCGAAGCTATTCTAAATCTTTTTCCTGCAAAAGGAGTCCATCATATTTTTTACAATATCTTTTAAAATCCTCTAAAGATTATCCTGAAGAATGTATAGAACTTTTAAGTAATATGGATTTCCGTGAAGCTCCAAATATTCAAGAAAGGGGTTATTATGATAAAGAACCTGTACAGCTAATACTGGGAATATATAGTAAATTGGTTTCAGAAATCAATAAAAATAAACACCTCATAAATAAGTCTCTTGATATTTTTGATAATATGCTAAAGCATACACATCTTAGAAACAATGCTAATCAAGCCATAGAATCTATGATATAAATTAGTTAATATTTAATCTGGCAGCTATAAATAAAACCATTCCTAATCAAGAAATGGTTTTGTTATTAGAGTGTAGGAGACTTTAAGTTCTATTTTAATATTTTATATGAAGTGTAGTCCTTGATTGTTTTTAGCTCATAAAATTCTTGTTTATCAGCATCTATAATCCTAATATCATCTAAAGGAACATTTTGACAGTGGATGAAATTAATAAACTTACCCGCGTTAAACTTGCCTTTTACAATAATATCAAAACCTTTTTCTACTTCTAATGAGCTGTACCATTCCCAATCTCTAAGCCTTTGATAATCATCGATATTTGAATTAACACTATACAAAAATTCATCATATTTTTTGTTGTCATCATCTAACTGATTAATTTTAGATACAATTCCTTGTGGTAAAAGTTTTTCCCATTTAGGGTCTTCATCACTTAAATTTTTATTTTTCAAAATTGTTAGAACAGCTTCCTTAAAATTGGTCAATACCTCTTTAGCGTTGTTTATATTTCTTATTCTCACAATTTGATACCCTTTTAAAGGCTTTTCACCTTTTACATTAAGTGTTATGTTTCCTTGTTCTGTCATCACTTTATTTTTTAATAATTACTGCTTTTTTGTTAAATATTTTTTCAAAATCTTCTATTTTCATACTATAAGAAGAGCCTTGATTCATAGGTAATGGGTCTCGTAAAAATACTTTTCCATTTTCTACTTTTTCCAATACTATTGCATGTCCTTTAAACTCATTAGTCCATAAACTTACAACTGCCTTATCTCCATCTTCTAGTTTTTCTAAAAGCATGGTGAATTTAATATCTCTTTCTGCAATGGCTATAACTTCATCTTCTAATCTCTTAAAATATAAAGCTTCAGGAATATCTAAAATTGAAGCCCCACCAGCATCAGTTTTTAAGGCTCTAGCCAACTCATCTTCTAACAATAAAATACCTTTGTCATGTAATGCCATTCTCAAAGAAGTAGCAGCACAAGTATAATCTGTAGATTGTCCAAAGACTTTGGCTTCACTTACAAATCTTTCAATCTTAATTCCTGCATTTTCAGCAAAAGATTTGGTTGCATCACCACCACCTTTTTGTAATTTTCTTCCTTTAAGTATTACTTCCTCTATATCATGAATCTCATCAGCTAGTTCTTCAGCCTTAGCTCCATTTTTAGTACCCTGTAATAGTTCTTCTATAAACTTAATGAAGCCTTTAAACCCTTTCGCACAAGCCTTCCCAAATCTAATAATAAATCTTGAAAGAAAAGTTAGTAAATCTGTAATACCAAATGTTACAGCAGAAATTGCTTCCCTTGTTATTACTTTTAGCAAGCTTGTAGCTTTTTGTAGATAAGTTGTTCCTTTTATGACATTTCCTGCACCCTCAGTAAAAATAAAAAGTAAAATATTGATGATGAACTCAAAAAAGACTATACCTACATAAAATGCTATTGTATAACGAGAAGCTTTATCCCAATACTCCTTCATCTTGTCAAATATACCTTCAAAATCAGATTGGGAGATACCTCCACCTGAACTGAACAGATCTTTAACTCCTTTTAAAAATACAGGACTATTTGCAAGAATCCAGTCTAATACATCTTCTGCTTTCTCTAACAAATCTCTTTTATCCTTATACTGGTCATAAGACAAGGCTGTTGTTGGCTGAAAAAGAAACTGTAAGATGTATAAAATACATTGTAAAAGACCTATAAGCCCACTGTTTATACCACAGTAAAAGGCATTAGCAACTTTCAGAACCTCTATTCCTTGTTTTGCCAGCTCAGTAAGGTCATCTCCAACCTCAGAAAGAAAATTTTTAATGGTATCAATAACACCACTAATCTTTTCTACAAGTCCTTTGAAGGCATCAGGAAGATGTTCAATAGAAGCATCCTTAACTTTACTTGCTGCCTGTTTTACCAATTCCCAAACCTGAGTAAAAGCAACTTCTGCACCCTGAACAAAAGGATTGTTCCCCAGATTTTCAAAGAATTGTGAAGCCTTATTCATATTTATTGGTATAGGAATCACACCTACACCAACTACAAGAGGAATCAAAGGTGTGTAATCCTTAGATTCAGGGTTGTAATTCTTCTCTGTAGGTTTTAAGCTTTCCAATTGCTCTGCACACCATCCAATGGCATCAGCAGGAATGGAAGTGATATTACCTATGATTTCTTCAAATCTTCTGTCTCCTGTGTAAAACTGATATTCTCTCATTAATGCATCACGTGCAAGAGTTGCATTAATCTTATCTCCTTCATGGGTGTATGCTAGCTGGGCTAAAAAAGCAGCTTCATCTTCCAAAGATGTGATATTCTTAAAGAACTTTCCACCAACAGTAGAGGGGAGTGGGTCTGGAAATCTCTTAAAAAGCTGAACAAAATAATCTCCCATCTTGGCAATATAAAAATCACCTGCGAAGTTGGATTTTTTAGAATCTGGTTTTTCATAGAAAAGGAAAAGACTCTGGGGTTCTCTTTTGTTGGCATTATAGCTTCCCAATACCTGAGAACCATTCTCACAAGGTAATACCTGAGCTTGATACTCATATCCTTTCTCTCCCTTATCATTTATTCCAGTAGACGCAAAGACTGATACAGGATTATCAGTAAGATAAGAATATCCTAGTGGAGTGTTTCTGTAATCATGGAAAGGACTTCTGTAATCAGGAGAATTATCCTTGTTGACTATAGTATTTCCAAAGGCACTATTATTCCCTACAAATCCCTTATTTAAGTCTTCAATGGAAATGACTTTGAACTCTGATAAATCATCACTCCAGTCATCATCAAATAGTTTTTTCATAAGCTGTGTTTTAGAAGTTAATATTTTGTTTAAATGTTTCTAAAGCAAAGCTAATCTTCACTCACGCCAAAACTTGACGTGTTATATTTTGTTATATGGAATTAAAAAATCCATCCCAAATAAAAGTAAGCAAATTTCATTTTTAGCTAAAGTCTAATCTGCCTGAAAAACTTGTTTTTCCGGAAAAAATTTACGGAGGAATCCCATTATCCAGAATAGTGGTGTGTTTGGTGTGGGGAGTATTACATGAGAATATAACCGTAAAGTTTTAATACAAGGATAGGAGTTTTTGTTATATCCAAAACTGTATTTAAGCGCAAAACTTAACTAATATTACGGAAAACAGTAATTATAACATCAAAAATCTTTGTATTTTACGAATTCAAAAAATAAAAACATATAATATGTGGAAAGATAGTGAAACGCACATTGACTTATTGAACTTTGATTATTTAGTTGAGGTCACGAAAGATATCATTGAAAATGAAGATTTGTCTCCTTGTACCATTGGAGTATATGGGGATTGGGGAAGTGGAAAATCGAGTTTGGTAGAAATGATTCTAAAATCATATGAAGCAAATGAAGATTTTTTATGCATAAAATTTAATGGATGGTTGTTTGAAGATTATGAAGATGCCAAAACAGCGTTGCTAGGAACAATTATAGATAAAATTAAAGAAAAGAGAAACCTCAGTGCAAAGGCAATAGCCGGAGTAAAAAAGCTTTTAAAAAATATAAATTATCTAGATTTAGCAAGTAAAGGGCTGAAATATGGAGTAGATTTCATGCTGACAGGTGGATTAGGAACTATTGCAGATATTACAATACAGCAGGTTGCTTCACATTTAAAATCAGCAGGTCAAGAAGTTAAAGATGAGGAAATAAAAAAAGTTCTTGAAGGTACTTTTTCAAAGGAGGAAGTAAGAAAAAATCTTAGAGAGTTTCAAAAAGATTTTGAAGACTTACTTAAAGAAACTAAAATTAAAAAATTAGTTGTTTTTATAGATGAACTTGACAGATGTAACCATGATACAATTCTAGAGACTTTAGAAGCAATAAGATTGTTCTTGTTTACAAAGGGAACTTCATTCATAATTGGCGCAGATGAAAGGCAAGTAATGTATGCTGTAGGAAAAAGATTCCCAGAAGTTAAAGGAAACCATTTAGATATTGGTAAAGAGTATCTTGAGAAAATGATACAATATCCAATAAAAATACCTCAGTTGGGTATTTACGAGATGGAGTTTTATATTACATCATTATTTCTTCAAGAAACTTTCAAAAAAGAATATGCTGAAATAATAGAATTTCTTAAATCAGAAAGAGAGCAAAACTTCATTAAATTCGAGATTAGTTATGACTTAATAAAAGATAAATTTCAGGACATTGATGAGGATAAGTTAAAAGATGTAATATCAGTCTCTAAGCAAGTTTCATCAGTACTTTCAAACAGGCTTAATGGAAATCCAAGACACTGTAAAAGGTTCTTGAATGCGCTATCCATGAGAATGAAAATGGCTGAGTTTAAAAATATAAACTTAGATAAAAAGGTTTTAGCTAAATTAATGTTAATAGAATATTTCAAAGATGATGTATTTAAGAAAATAGGAGAACTTCAGGCAAATGAAAATGGGAAGCCAACAGAAATTAAACTAGTTGAAGAAAACAAATGGGATGAGGTAGAAGCTTTGAAGCTTTGGAAAGATGATTCTTGGTTAAATAATTGGATAAAGTCTGAACCAAAACTGTCAGATATTGATTTACAAAACTATTTTTATTTCACAAGAGAAAGCTTACAAACTGCTTCCTTTAAATCATCTTACTCGCTTAGCTCAGAAGCTGAAAATATCTTAAAAGGTTTGCAAGCAGGCTCTGATACTTTCAGAAATGAAGCTATTAAAAAATCAAGAAATATAAATGAATTTGAATCTTCAGAGATTCTAAAAACACTTTTTGTATCAATAGAAGCATCAACAGAGATTGATTTAAACTTATTAAAGTCATTTCTTGAATGGGGTAAAGCTAATGAAAGTCTCCATTCTGATACTATAGCAAAATTGTCAACCTTACCTGCAAAAGCTCTAAAGTTCACTTTCATACCCAATATTTTTGAGTTTGGAAGAGCTACTTATAAGTTTGAAGATATTAAAGAACTAGCTGGGAAATGGGAAAAAGAAAATACAAAATTAAAAAAAGCAATTGAGCAGGAACTAAAACAAAACTAAACTATGGGAACATCAAGTATGTATGGGGGGTATTCCAATGGGGGTTCACAAAATAATCCTCTAATACCACCAGATTTTGAAGATAATGAGCAGGAAAACACCAATAATCAAGAAAGTCAGAATCCTGAAAATGAAGACTCTGAACAAGATTCAGAGGATAATAAGGTAGAACAACAAGAAGAACAAACTGTTGAATGGAGCAATGCAAAAACTTTTATGTCAAATGTAGCTTCAGGAAGATCTTCTAATATTAAGGGAACAGTTTCAAAATATGTAAAAGCATATGGAGGAGCTAAATCTGCTTCAAAAAATGCAGTAGGAGGGATTAAAACAACTATTAATCTTGGAAATTTTGTAAAAAGTATTTCAGAGCAAGGACTGAAAGAAACTCTTGATGCTTATAAGATAGATTATAAGGATAAGAGCACAAAAGAAATTCTAAGCGAACTAATAAACATTTTAGCCCCTTCTCCTAAAACAAAAGATGATGCTGTTTCAAGAAAGGCTTTGATTCTCACAATGGAAGTGTTATATGAACTTATAGAAAAAGAGAATTTAGAGATAGAAGCTATTGAAAAATTAGATATAAATATCATAATTCCAACTTATATAGAAGTTTATATCTATCAAAAGTTAATAAATGATTTAGGATCAAGAATTGAAAGTAATTCTAAAAGTGCAGCAGATGCAGTAGCATTAGAAAAGGATATAAAAGAATATATTCATTCTAAGATTGAGATTGTCTTTAAAGGTAAAGAGATTAAAGATTATGAATTTTCAACAAAAGAAATACTAAGCCTTTATAACCAATGTTACACCGTAATTGAAGATTTATTATGACAGAATTTATATTTAAACTAAATACTGATGATGCATTCACTGTAGCCTCAGCAACTGAAGTAGATTTAACTTCAAAGGCAGACTATAATCATACATTTTTTAATTTATTAAGACCTCTATATCGTATGCCAAGCTTTTTTCAAAATGAGGCATTAGATTTATGGTATATCTCTTTAATGGTGTATTATGTTGATAGGAAGGTTTTAAGAAGCGGAACCTTTGACAACTGGACTAGAGAAGTAAAACTTTACATTCCAGTATTAGAAGTTGATAAATGGAATGAAAATAAGGATTTGCTTGTAGAAATGATTTCTTACTTAAGTGGTGATATTTGGGATTTTGAGTTTAGAAAAAGAGAATTAAATGAAAAAGAGGCTAAAATATCTAGAAACATTGCTCAAAGATATATTTCAAGTAAGTATATTCCTGATTGCTTTTGTATGCTATCTGGGGGTCTAGATTCATTTATTGGTGCAATAGATCTACTAAAAGAAAGCAAAAACATTGCATTTATTGGGCATTATGGAGGAGGAAAAGGGGTAAAGCCTTTCCAAGATAAAGTTGCTTCCCTATTAAAGGATAAATTTGGCTTACAAGATGAGCAATTTTTCAATTTTAATGCAACACCAATTGGAGGAATTGAAGATACAACCAGAACCCGTTCATTTATGTTTTTTATGCATGCTATTATTCTAGCATCCTGCATGAATAAAGAAGTTGATTTATATATTCCTGAAAATGGATTAATATCTTTAAACATTCCTCTTACCAATTCTAGATTGGGGAGTAGTAGTACTAGAACAACACATCCATATTATCTAAAAATGTTTCAGGAATTATTAGTAAAACTTGGTGTAAAAATAAAATTAAAAAATCCTTATCAGTTTTTAACCAAAGGAGAAATGTTATTAAACAGTAAGGAACCAGATTTTATTAAGGAACATTATAAAGAGACAATGTCTTGTTCCCACCCGGATCAAGTCAGATGGGTAAAAGGTAGTTTTAAGCCGAAACACTGTGGCACATGTTTGCCATGCACTATTAGAAGAGCTTCTGTTTTAAAAGCATTTGACAGTGATGCTACACCATACAGAGATATTGATTATGAAAATAGGAAAGCAAACATAGAACTAAGATCTTATAAGATTGGACTTTTAGATTATGTTGAAAATGATAAGGGTTTATTTACAATTCAAATGTCCGGAAAAATTGATGAGGAGATAGATAAGTATGAAGATTTATTTAAGAGAGGAATGGAAGAATTAGCCACTTTTATAAATACTAAGAATGACTAATTTTTTATTTGACACTCATGCTCATTTAGATTTATCACCTAATTTTAATGAAGAAGTTAACAGTATTGAAAGACTAAAAATATATACAGTAGCTGTAACAAATCTTCCTCCTCTTTATATTAAATTTAAAAATAGGATTGAATCAAAATATATAAAGCCTGCTTTAGGCTTTCATCCTGAACTCATTGAGAAATATCAAAAGTATATACCTCAAATGTGGAGTTTATTAAATGAGGCGAAATATATTGGAGAAGTTGGTTTAGATTATAAGGTTGCAATTAACTCAAAAGCAACTCAATTAAGTTTTTTTGAATCACTTATTCATAAGTGTAATGATTTAGGTGGGAAAGTATTAACCATACATAGTAGAAATAGCGTTGATGATATTTTATCTATTATAGGAAGTAGGTTTAATAGTAAGTTCATCTTACATTGGTACTCAGGTAATTTAAAAAATATAGATATAGCAGTTGCCAATGGAGCCTACTTTTCTATTAATAATGCAATGTTCAATTCTAATAATGGTTTAAAGGTAATCAATCATATACCTGCTGACAGGCTTCTTTTAGAATCTGATTATCCTTTTGTAATGAATAAGAACAAAACTCCTTTCAGAGTTACTGATATTAATGAAACTGTTAATAATTTAGCCAAACTCAGAAATAAGGACTATGATGAAATGCTGGGGCTTTTAAATATTAACCTGAGAAAAATATTATCATAAAAATTACTTTAGGTAATAAATATTGAAAAATAGCCCTGTATCAAACAGGGCTATTACTAACTCAAAAACCAATGATAATTAGGACTACCATTGAGTGTTTTCTGAATACCCTTTGAAAACTCAAAAGCATTCAGATTCCTGTCTAGGAAAGTATCTATATAACTGCTCTTATTAGCCTGTGTAAAGAGATTGTAAGCATCCCAAAGGTTAATTCTTCCATCTGCCTGTCTACAAAAGTTATTATCTTCATAATAGTCTTTTGCCATAGTATTGATATGGCTGTCATTAAAATTTAACAAAGGAATATTCTGCTTTTCAGACTTAGGTAGATGTTGATAGAGCCTACTTTTTCCTATAAGCTGAGCAAACTGATGCTCAGAAAGATAATCCTGTGTAAGCTCTTTCATTTCCATAAGGTGAAGCTCTGCATTATAACTCTGCATTGTTTCTAGTGCCTTAGTGTATAATTCATGAGCATTGGAAACCCTCATATCTTCAAGAAATCCATCTGTTGATACACACAGATTCATGCAGACTTGGTTTTGGAATCCTATAAAAAACTTAAACCTCTCCAGTGACTTTTTTGAATATAAATTTTCCTGATTATAACTTCTGATTCCTCCTATTGTAAGAGATAGCTCATTACCATTTACAATATCAGTGATACTTGGAACTTTAATAATGAATGCCATTCTCTCATAGTAAATAGTCTTTTCATGCTCTAAAAGCTCTTTTACGGGCTTATATATTGCACTTGGAGTTCTGCCTTTAATTTGATGAGAAACTCTGATTTCTGGTTCTGTAATGCTATGGTGAGGGAACACTTCTTGAACAGCACTCAATACCACTTCGATAAACTCCTGATGAGCTATTGTCTTCTCATTATCCTTAGAAAATACAGGAATAATACAATCACTCTGTAAGTGATGTAGTGTGACTTCTGATGTATTAGCTAGGATAAAAGGATTAGGCTGATTATCTCTACTTTCAGCTAGAACAGCAGGATTATGAGATATAGTCTGTGCTTTAGAATTAGGCATTAAAAAAGCCTGAACTACATTTGAAGTTTCAGGCTCTTTCTTTGGGATATCAATTCTGGGGATATCAATCTCATTCATCTTGCTTGGGTAGAAAACCTCTGCATCTTCAAAGGTCTCATTATCATCTAGGAAAAGGTCTCTGATTGATTTCTTTTCTACAGAAACAGTATTGCTTACACTTCTTAGCTCTAGGCTTATAGGAGCTTCTACTGATCTAGAAACTAATTCTATAATGTTGGGAGTTTTACTGAAACTTTGAGTGTCCATTTTTACTGAAATTATTAGGGTTAGTTAAATTGATAAGTAGGGATTTCTTAGCTTCAAAATCAGGCTTTAAGTTCTCCTGATACTGAGGAAACTGTCTGTACAAGGCTAATAGTTCAGTAACAGATTTACAGCTTTGGATAGTTTCATATACTTCCTGTTCTGTAGCATCTATCAGGTTTTGGCTTGGAGTACACTCAAAAGCATCTTTTGGATCTATTTTAGGCATAGAGTTTCTTCCTGTAGGACTTGGGACAAAGCTTTGTGTAGGATCAGTTTTTGAACCTGAATTACACCATTCCAATATCATTTTACCCGTATCAGATGTAACTACAAATTCAGGTTTGTTCATAAATAGTCCTGTTCTGTCCTTTGAAGCTTTAGCTAAGTGGTTTTCATTGACTAACTCGAAGTTGATGGTTAATTCATATTCAAAACCATCTCTGGTGATCTCTTTTGTTCCATGCTTCACCACTTGGGTTTTGCCATTACTTCAACATCTAAAGAGTAATCTATCTTTCTTCTTGTGGTGGTAATTATGTGGCAACTTGATTGTAATATCTTATTGATAAAGGCTTGGTGGCGAGGCGTAACTAAACTCCAGTCTTGGAACCTACCTCCTAATTGCTCATGAATTTGTAAACATCCTCCAGAACCATTCCATTCATGACTGACAGAATCAATGATTACAACTGAGATATTAGATTTCTCACATAGCTCAATTGCCTGAATGTATCTTTCAGGACTGTATGGAGCTTGTAAGTCCAGTACATTGTAGTTTCCTAAGTCTGAATAAAGAGAAGCAGAAGAGTTCTCTGTATCTATTACAGCTATTTTACTCCAGTCCTGTGTCATTCCGTAAGCTAATAGTAAAGCTGATTTGGTCTTTCCAAAGCCTGATGCTCCAGATAAGCCAAGTCTCAACTTGACCTGTTGTCTTTGTGATTGTTTTAATTGCATAATGATTAATTTAAAAGGTTGAAAATGAATTTATTTTATGGGTGAATTACAATTTGGCTATCAGCTTCAAATGTTTATGAGTAGAGCTAAAACTATTGAAATTGTGCTGAGAAAATTGTAACTTCGTGTACCAAAAGGTTTTGGAACAAAAACTTACAACAGAGTTGTCCTCCTCTGAATTCGTGCGTTGTTAAATCATAGATTTTTAAGGTTGGGGAGATTTAAAAAGAACCCCTTGTGTCATTACCTAAAACTAACCATTTTATCTAGGGTATAAGAGGTAATATGAAAAGAGAATTTATAACTTGATAAAATAATAAATCCCCGTACACTAGAGTACAGGGATTGTTTTTATACGTCCACTTTTCCTAAAACCTATATATAGTCTTAGGGATTTTGGACGGATTAGTTTCTTCTTACTTGTTCCGTTATATTTCTGATCTCTTCTTCAGAAAGTGCATTTACCTCAAAAAAGGTTTCAGGTAAAGTTTCATAGTCATAATCAGGCAGAGAAATATAGTTTACTACTTCTGTATGATTAGGAATAGGTCTAACAATAAGGATTTTCTTACCATTTCTTCTAGCTCCAGTAGATTCTTTATAGTTTTCAGTTTTATAAAAGTCTGCTATAATGATACTATACAAAGATTCAATTTGTTTGCTTTCTTCTTTTTTCACAAATCTATCTTTAAAATCATATTTTGAAAGCATCTCATCCTCTTCTAGGAAATGCTTTAGCATTTCTCTAAACTCTTCTATTCTGTCTTGTGGGATAAAATCAGCATCAGGTTTATTTAATACAAATTGAAATGTGCCCTGTTGAGCTGTAGTAATAGTTTGTTGTGAACTGATTATTTGTTGCCTTAGAAAAGATAAAAATTTGAATGCTTTAAGTCTTCTAGTAGCTAATGGATTGTCCTGAACATCATCAATATTTATTCTTTCAGCATGAGCTAAACCTTCAAGGAAATATTGGCTTCTATCATATAGTCCATCATAAAGCTCTCCATCTTTAAAATACTTATACTTATTCACTGGATTATTGGGGTAACCAAAATGTTGTACAAAGCTAAGTAGTTGTAATTCAAAGTATTTATTGTGGCTAGCTGTTCCATTCTTCTTTAAAGGTAGCTTTTGTCCACTAGAAGTTTGGAATATAAGTTGAAAGTTATTGAATAAATCATCTCTGAATATATTATAAAATTGAGCATCATTATAAAAATAATATATATGCATTCTTCTATCATCTTTGAAGTAGTAGTTATTACAATATTCTTTCAATCCCTTTTGTATTTCTCCATATTTAAAGATTATGGTTGGCATTCTATTACCAGAAACTAGTTTACAGTTGATAAATTGGTTGGTAATAGCGCAATAAGTGATATAAGAAGATAGATCATTTCCAAAGAAATCATATTTTTTAGCTAGTACAGCTTCTCCCTCATCTAGCTTAAACAGCCTGTATTCAGGGAAATCTAATCTGGCTTTACTTGACCTATCTAATGTCTTAACAAAATCAATCTCTTGTTTAATATTCTCTTTGATTTCTTTTTCATAGAATGTACTAAGTAGCTCATTTTGTGATGATAGGGTGAGATATTTTACTTTATATTCTACTTCCTGAATATCCATTACAGAAGTGTAAAATTCTTTGAATTCTTCGGTCTTTTCTACTTCCTCAAAGTGGAGAGATTCAAAATCAAAATCTTTTGGTTTTGGGAGAATGAGATGTATTTCTCCTTTTACTCTTTGTCTTGCTAGTGCCTGAATAATGGAGTTTATGCCTCCAGAGAATATTCCATAGTTGTTTTTAAAAAGCATTTTAGCTCCTCTAGGAGGTAGGATGATTACATAAGCATGATTCTCCTTTTTGATGCTTACACCAGTTTTAAAATTAGTCCCAACATTGCACAGGCTTGAATTGTATCTGTTTTGGGGTATAGCTCTATCATTTCTTTGATTTAGAACCAGTTCAGAAGTACAATTATTGATTTTATCATACTTCGAATATAATTCCTTTCCAATCCCTGAATCTTTATTTTTAATAATATTATCTGCTAGTGTTTTTGAGTAAGATAGTATATCAATATTTTTTCCTAGATAGATAAGTTCCTTTACTAGCTCAGTAATAGTCTTATCATCATAAGTATAGAATTGTTCATTATTGTAATGTAAGAATAGTTCACTTTGTTTTTCAGGGAACCTTATCCTTTCAGATTCTATAATTTGTATTTTATCATCAGTTAGCTCAGCTAAGTACTCAATAACAACTTTTGAGGCTTCATTATATGTAGCACTGATGATGTAGTTTTTAAGGATTACATTTCTCCATTTCCAAAGATTAAAAATATATTTTTCTTTAAAATTATGAATAGCATCATGTATTTCATCATAGATAAAGACAACTTTCTTTCCATGTTTTTCACAGTATTTAACCAACCTATTGATGTAATATCTTTTGATACTGGAGTTTATAAAAGCATCCTCTCCGGGATTTCCTAAAAGACAATTTGCTGTAACTATATGAACTCTCTTATGCCAGAAGTCTGCGGCTTCTTCATTTCCCAAAACCTCATATCTGAATACATCTCTTTCAGGAATTTCTTTTTCCAAGATATCCTTGTAATATTGTTCTACAAGGCTCACAAAAGGAGAAGCTAAGAAAACAACATAATCTGTATTAGTGTAATATTGCTTTACAACATCAATTATTGCTGTAGTCTTACCTTGCCCTACACCTGCATTAATAACTACAGTATTCTTGTCATGTAGCTTAATGTGACTAGTTAAAGGGGTTTTAATATATCCATTACTATCAGGAGAAATAATAATCTTTTCAGTAGTATGGAAGTTGGGGAAGTCTTCAGGATTGATTTGTTTAAACTCAATAGGGAAGTCTTCAAAATGTATATTTGGTAGCTCCATGCTTAATAAAATTTAACTGCTTTGTAAAAATAGTACAAAGCAGTTAATAATAAGACTTATTTTAGTTTAGAATTTAACTTACCCATCTGTTCACTAACTTTTTCCTTTACAACCTTAGCATAATGTTGTTGTGTAATTCCAATCTCTGAATGACCTAAAAGCTCAGAAACTATTTCCATAGGGACATCATTGTAAAGTAGAATAGTAGAAGCAAAGGTTTTTCTTGCTATGTGATGAGTGAGAACTTTGTTGATACCTACAATCTCTGCTATCTCCTTTAAATAAGAGTTGAACCTTTGGTTTGAAACAATAGGGAGTGTTTGATTTTCAGCCTTGTACTTGTCTAAAATGCTTGAAGCCTTTGATAGTAAAGGAACTTCATAGCTCTTATTAGTTTTCTGTCTGTGAATATGTATCCACTTGTTGGTGTCAAAGCCTGTCTGAATATCACTTTCTTTAAGGTTTGACATCTCTGTGTAAGCTAATCCAGTATAACAGCAGAAAATGAACATATCAGCTACTTGTTGTAGTCTTTCAGAAGCAAAATTATGTTTTTCTAATGCTTCAAGCTCTTCTTTAGATAAGAATACAATTTGCTTTTTAGGCTTCCTATTCCTGTAGAGTAGGAAAGGGTCTTTAGCTAAATAATCCAGTCCTACAGCCAACTTAACTATTTGTTTAAACCTTTGTATAGTCTTGTAGATTGTATTCTGTTTAAACTGCTTTTCTGCCTTTAAATAGAACTCAAACTCTGTGATAAATGCCATAGTCATATCTTTCAGAAGATAATCAGATTTTTTGTACTGATGCTTTATGAAAGACTTTACATGAGTCTGTGTCTGATAAAACTTAGCTACTGATACTTTAGTGGTAGAGATACCAATCAGTTTTTCCTGTTTAGAGATATGTAAATTAAACATTTCATTAATGGATTTATCCTGCTTGATATTCTCTCCTTTGAACTGTCTGTAGATGTCATCTACATCAAAGTCCTTTTCCTGAACTTGGAGAAATAAAAAAGCCTGATTAATGTCTTGTTTAATCAGGCTTAATTGAGTGTTGATTTGAGTGTTTCCTTTATTGGGAGGATGAGCTTTCTGTTTTGAAGCATTCCAATAATCTGGGTTGATAAACATCCCAGTTGAAAAAGGTTTTCTTTGCTTGTCTAAAGTGATTCTACACTCAATTGCACAGACTCCTTTTTCATTAGTTCTGTTTCTTCTTAATAGAAATAGTATTGATAATTTCATAGTATTCATGGGTGTTTAGATTGGTAACCTAGATTTTTGTTGGTAACCTAATTGGTAACCTGAGTTTAAAACATTTTAACTTTAGTAATGCTTTATTTTACTCTTTTTAATCTTGATTTTAGAAGTAAAATCAGAGTAAAATAGCTCGAATAATGAAGTTGGTAACCTGTAGGAAATATTGGTAACCTAAAAGTCTGCCTTAAAATTGGAAAATGATGCTTAAAATTAAGTTTCTGAAAGAATGATTAAAATACTCAAAAAGCCCATGAATAGGAGAGATAAGTGTATATAACAAAAAAATCTCCCTTAAAAAAGAGAGATTTTGTGGGCCCTGAGGGATTCGAACCCCCGACCCTCTGGGTGTAAACCAGATGCTCTGAACCAACTGAGCTAAGAGCCCTAAATTTTTTAAAGGTGTTAGGAACCTTTGTGGGCGATGAGGGATTCGAACCCCCGACCCTCTGGGTGTAAACCAGATGCTCTGAACCAACTGAGCTAATCGCCCTCTGTAACGTTATTTCCGTTTAGAGTGGTGCAAATATACGACTTATTCGGAAAACTCCAAATTTTTTTCTAAAAATTCTCCAACAACAAAGTTACTTCCGCCGATAAAAATCATTTCTTCATTTGTACAGCGTTGTTTTGCAGATAAATACGCTTCCTGTACAGAATCGAAAATTTTATAAAAAATTTTTGCATTTATCAGCAGATCTTCATAATCTTTCGGATGTCTGCCCCTGTAGATAGACGGTTTTGCAAAATAAAACTCAGAATTTTCAGGTAATAAACTCATCACTTCGTCGATCTTTTTATCAACCACAAAGCCTAAAATAACGTGTTTATGCTTATCAATTGAGTTTAACTGAGTAAAAACCTGCTCCAAACCTGCCTGATTATGTCCTGTATCGCAAATTGTCAGTGGATTTTGTGAAAATTCAAACCAGCGACCGATGAATCCGGTATTTTTATGAACGTTTAATAATCCGTTTTCAATATTTTGATCGGAAATATTTACATTGAGTTTTCTTAATTCTTCAATTAATGCTAGAACAACCTTTATATTTTTTTCCTGATAATTTCCCTTTAAGTCAGATTTTAAATCAGTTTTTAATAGCGTAGCATCAACAAATAAAGCATTTTCTTTGATTGATTTTTCTTTAATAATATTTCTTACGACCTCATTTTCGTCTCCAAAAATAATTGGAGTGTTATTTTTAATGATACCTGCCTTTTCAAATGCAATTTGCTCAATTGTATCTCCTAAAATATTTTGATGGTCTAATTGAACGTTTGTAATGGCAGAAACCAAAGGTTTAATAATATTCGTGGAATCTAATCTTCCGCCCAAACCAACTTCAATGATTGCAAAATCTACCTGCTGCTGATAAAAATATTCAAAAGCCATAATGGTTGTGAACTCAAAAAAAGAGGGAAGAATATCTTCAGGAAGACCTTTCAGTTTTTGGATAAAATTAAAAACAAATTCTTTGTCACAGTTTCTGCCGTTTACTTTTATACGCTCCGTAAAATCAATAAGATGAGGGGAATTGTATAAGCCAACTTTATAACCTGAGTCCTGAAGAACCGATGCCAGCATATTGCTGGAAGAGCCTTTTCCGTTGGTTCCTCCGATATGGATGCATTTTATTTTTTCCTGAGGGTTGTCAAAAAAATCACAAAGTTTAGTGATATTATCTAAACCAGGTTTGTAAGCTTTTTCTCCATCAATCTGATAGTTAGGCGCTTGTATGAAAAGCCAATCAACGGCTTCTTGGTATTTTTCGGTTGTCATGATACAAAATTCTCAAAAGTTTGATAAAAATAAAACATTAATTTTTTTTATCTGTAACTTTTTTAAATTTGATTCGTCTAATATCATAAAATCAGAATATGAAAAAAGTTTGGATTATTGTTTTGGGATTAACAAGCATGGGCTTAAGTGCTCAGAAAAGATGGTCCTTAAGAGAATGCGTAGACTATGCCGTAGAGCATAATCTTCAGGTGATCCAAAATGAATATTCAAAACAAATTCAGGATTCTAATTTAAAAATAGCTAAAAATAACTATTTACCATCTGTTTCTGCAAGTGTAGGAAATACGGTGAGTTTTGGTCAGGCTTCGTTGGGAACGGGAAGTATCAGGAATGACAGGTTTAGTAATAATGCCAATCTGGGTGCTGATATGTTGATTTACAACAATGGAAGGTTAGAAAAAACAATTCGTAAGACAGAATTTGATGTAGAAGCCAGCCAGTACGACATAGAAACCATTAAAAATGATATTTCTCTGCAAATTGCTCAACAGTATTTAACAACATTGCTGAACAAAGAAATCGTGAAAATTTCTCAGGCAGCGGTAGAAAATGCTCAAAAACAAGCCGACAGAGCAAAAATTACAACTCAGGTTGGAACTACAGCTCAAACAATTCTGGCGGAAGCTGATGCTGGATTGGCGAGAGAAAAGCAAAATCTTAAAACTGCTGAAATTAATGTTGGAAGAAGCTTATTTGCATTAGCTCAGCTTTTACAATTAAATGAATATAAAGATTTTGATGTGGAAGATGTAAGTGTTTCAGATCAATTATCTCCGCAATTAAAATCTGTAGATGAGGTTTTGACGACAGCTTATGAAAATCAGCCTCAGGTGAAAGCTGCTGAAAGTAGAATTAAATCAGCCGTAGCACAGACAGAAGTATCGAAAACTGCATTTTGGCCTACAATAACGGCAAGTGCAGGGATTGGAAGTTTTTATAATAACTTGTTGAATGCTCAGGATGAAAGAGTTTTCTTCCCACAATATAAAGACAATTTTGGGCAAAATGCAGGAGTTTCTATAAATATTCCGATTTTTAATAAAGGAATTACTAAACTTCAGGTTGAGCAATCGAAGATTAATGAAAATATTGCCAAAGCAACTTTAGAACAGCAAAAGCAAACCGTAAGACAGAATGTTCAGAAGGCACAATTTGATGTTGATGCAAATTATGAAATCTATTTATCAGCCGTTGAAACTGAAAAAAGCACGAAACTGGCTTTAGATTTCGCGGATAAAAGTTATGTTGCAGGAAGAACAACTATTTACGATGTGAATGTTGCAAGAAATAATTATGCAAATGCGCAAGGTTCTGTAGCTCAGGCTAAATTTAACTATCTTTTCAGTCTTAAATTATTGAATTTCTATGCAGGAATTCCACTAAGTTTGTAAAATGTCTATTCAATCATTAGAAAAATATTTACCAGCTAATACACTTCAATATTTAAAAAATTGGTTTTTAGATTATTATATTCATATTAAAATTACACGAAACAGGAATTCTAAACTTGGAGATTACAGAAAGCTCCCTGATAATTCTCATGAAATAACGATAAATTCTACACTTCCGCCACAGCTTTTTTTCTTTGTTTTGACCCACGAATTGGCTCATTTAATAGCATTTGAAAAATACGGAAGAAGAATTTCCCCACACGGAAATGAATGGAAAGAAACCTTTCGATTAATGCTTCTTGAAAGTGTTGATGTGTATGAGGAAAATTTAAGACCTATTATTGCAAAATTTTCTAAATCCCCAAAGGCTAATTTCATGGCCAGCCCTGATTTGGTTAAATATTTTCACATTGAAAAACAAGATGATACCTTACAATTTATTGAAGAACTTCAAAAAGGAGACTATTTTATCTATGGAAATGAGAAGTATTTGTTAGAAGGTCTGATTAAAAAAAACTATCTTTGTAAGAACCTGGCTACTGGGAGGAAGTATTCTTTCAAACCTTTAGCAAGGGTAGAAAAATGTAGTTAAACATGTCAAATTCAGATAAATACTGTGTGATAATGGCTGGAGGAATCGGCAGTAGATTCTGGCCGTTGAGCACGCAGAAATTTCCAAAACAATTTCAGGATATTTTAGGAACCGGGCGTACGATGATCCAGCAGACGTATGACAGGATCAAAAAAATCATCCCGAGTGAGAATATATTTGTAATTACGAATAAAGAGTATGTAGCTCTTTCTCATCAGCAATTACCGGAAGTTCCCGAAGATAACATCGTTGGGGAGCCTTTGATTAAAAATACGGCAGCCTGTAACCTTTACATGGCTAACAAAATAGCTGAGATCAATCCGAATGCGACCATGATCGTTTTGCCGGCAGATCATTTGATTTTAAAAGAAGATATTTTTCTGGAAAAAGTGGAGGTGGCTTTTGATCTTGCTTCTAAGCATGATTATCTGGTGACTTTGGGAATTACGCCTACAAGACCTGACACTGGTTACGGTTACATACAATTTGTAGACAAAAAAGACTCTGAATATTTTAAAGTAAAAACTTTTACAGAAAAACCAATTCTGGAACTTGCACAAAGCTTTCTTGAAAGTGGAGATTTCCTTTGGAACGCAGGGATTTTTATCTGGAATGTTAAAAGTATTCATCATGCTTTTGAAATGTATCTTCCTGAGATGACCCAGCATTTTATGGCTTGTGAATATAATGCGGACAGTGAAAAAAGCTGTATTGAAATTATTTATCCGAAAGTTCAGAAAATTTCTATTGATAATGGGATTTTAGAAAAAGCTAAAAACGTTTATGTAATCCCTTCAGACCTTGGTTGGAGTGATTTAGGAACATGGACATCCGTTTATGAAAACGCTGAGAAAGATGAGAACGAAAACGCGGTAAAGCAAAAACATATTCTGACTTACAACACAGAAGGAAACATCATTCACGTAAAAAACAGCAATAAAGCAGTTGTAATTGACGGATTGAAAGACTTTATCGTTGTAGATACAGAGAAAGTTCTATTGATATGTCCTAGAGATCATGATCAGTTAATAAAAGATTACGTTCTTGATCTGAAAAATTTAAAAAAGGGAGAGAAATTCATTTAAAAAATGGCATAATTTCTGCCACGTTTTGAATTATGATAAAAAATACATCCAAACTTATTTTGTTGGTTTTCTTTCTTTTAGGTGCGCTTGCGTATTCTCAGGAAAAGAAAAAGTTTAGCAGTATTCCTAATATTCTGAAAGGAATTATACCAAACGATAAAATAGATTTTTGGGTGTTGGTGTACAATACCTATGCAAAAGATCAGGAGATCAGTATTTCTGGATCTAAGCATGATTATACGCCTCAATTTTCAGGATTTGATCTTTTCCCCGATGAAGAAAGCTTTTATTATATCGCATATTCTTCAGGAGGAAAAATAAATTACGTTACAGATCTTAGTAGTTTAAAAACATTTATCGGAAAGGTAGATAATGTACAGGAAGCCGCAATTATGGCTACTGTAGAAGGATATCTTGTAGATGAAGAATTCAAAGATGTTGCAGGAAATTATTATGAAGACGGTTCGAATTATTATCTGGATCTGGGAAAATTGACTTCACAAGAGTGTCCTTACCAGAAAAAGCATTACACATTAACGGTAAATAAGTCTACCGGAGCGATTACCAATGTAAAAGACAACGGAGCCTATATTGAGCTTTACAATAAAAAATGCGCCAATAATCCAAGGCTTCTGAAAATCGAAAAGAAAGAAGAACCAAAAGATGAGCCTAAAAAACCAGCCAAATCAACCAAACGAAAATAACGTCTACGAAACAGAAAGACTCATCCTCCGTCCAATGTCATTGGATGACAGGGAGTTTATTTTTGAATTGTACAACAGACCAAAATTCATAAAATACATCGGTGATCGTAATTTAAAAACGGTTGAAGATGCAGAGAATTATATCAAAAACAGATTTCTTCCGCAATTTGAAAAATTAGGTTTCGGAAATTATTTGGTTGTTACTAAAGATAAAAATGAGAAAATCGGTGGAGTAGGAATCTTCGAAAGAGAAGGCCTGGACATCGTAGATATTGGATTTTCCCTGTTAGAAGAATTTGAAGGTAAAGGTTATGCTTACGAAGCTGCTCAAAAAGTAAAATCCATCGGAATGGATGATTTTGGGTTAAAAAAGATCTCTGCCATTACATCAAAAGAGAATTTTTCTTCCCAAAAATTAATCGAAAAATTAGGTTTAAAATTTAAAAATCATGTCACTCTTCCCAATGAAGATGAAGAATTGATGTATTACGAAACGGAATAGTTTCCCATTATGTTTGTCATTCTGACGAAGGAAGAATCTAAACTTAATGTTCTTAACCTCTAAAAATAATTTTAATGGTTAAAGATTTGATTATTAATGAGATTTAGATTCTTCCTTCGTCAGAATGACAAAAGAATGTGTTTAAATTTATCCTTCCAAAATCTGCTCAGCCGCCGTTTTCGAAGTCACTTTTTCAATTACTCTTTTACAAACACCTTTTTCGTCAAAAATAAAAGTTGTTCTTACAATTCCCATATACGTTTTTCCGAACGTTTTCTTTTCCTGCCAAACCCCGAATTTTTCAATGATATCGCGATTTTCATCTGCAATCAGATCATAAGGAAAAGCAAATTTGTTATGAAAGTTCTTCTGTTTTTTCACAGAATCTCCGCTTATTCCTAATAATTGGAAGCCTGCTTTTTCCAATTGAGAATAATTGTCACTCAAATTGCAAGCTTCTACCGTACAAGTCGGAGTATTGGCTTGAGGATAAAAGAAAATAACCAACTTTTTTCCAATTAATTTTGATGAGGTTACCATTTCTCCATCTTGATTTGTTCCTTCAAATTCTGGTAATTTGTCTCCAACTTTAAGCATAATGATTTAATTTTGCTCAAATTTAATGGTTAAATGACAAAAAAGCAAAGAGCCGAGCTTGTGCAACTCGAATTAGAGAAATTATATCCTGAAGTTCCCATTCCGTTGGATCACAAAGATCCGTATACATTGATGGTTGCCGTGGCACTTTCTGCGCAGACGACCGACAAAAAAGTAAATCAGGTAACGCCTCAATTATTTGCAGTTGCAGATACGCCTGAAAAGATGGCAAAATTGGAGGTTTCTGAAATTAAAGAATTGATCAAAGAAATCGGATTATCCAATACCAAAGCTAAAAATCTAAAGAAAATGGCAGAAGTATTGGTGGAAAAACATAACAGTATTGTTCCGCAAACTTATCAGGAGTTAGAAGAATTGGCTGGAGTTGGTCATAAAACAGCTTCCGTGGTGATGAGCCAGGGCTTCGGATTTCCCGCTTTTCCTGTCGATACACACATTCACAGACTGATGACGCAATGGAAGCTGACTTCCGGAAAAAACGTCGTAGAAACGGAACGTGATGCAAAAAATATTTGGAAGGAAGAGGTTTGGAATAAACTTCACCTTCAAATTATTTTTTATGGAAGAGAATATTCTCCTGCAAGAGGAAAAGGAGAGAAGGATTTTATTACGAAGATGATGTTCGATAAATAAAAAACAACCTCAAAAAAGGTTGTTTTTACTATTGAAAATATGTTTTTGATTATCCAGTAATCTTCTATGATAATTGATCTGCCCCAAATGATAACTTAAATGTCCAAACAAATGGATCAGAAAATATTCGGTTGTCATTTTATATCCTAAAGGTTCAATAGGATATTCTTTTTCCAGATCATTTTCATTAAGCTGATTGAGTGTTTTGATGACAATATCTAATGTTCCTTTAATTTTTTCAATTAACTCAGTACGTGGAATATTTTTTAATGAAAACTCAAGTTCTCTGTTTCTCACATAACCGGAATTTCCCAGTATTGCTCCGAAAAAATGATTAAGATTTCCAACCAAGTGAAGACAAAGATTTCCAGCCGAATTGGCAATATTTTCATCTGTTTTCCACATTGAAGTTTCGTTTTGATAAGCTTCAATTTCTGTTTTTAATTTATTGAGATCTCTGGTGTAGAGAGATTTTAGGCTTTCTGTTATCATTTTGATGATATTTATTATTGAATGGATTTTCTGTTAAACAAAAGACGGAGCTTTTATGATTGCTCCGTCTAAATTATATAAATTTTTCAAATATTACTTCTGCTTCTTCGCCCAAAGCTCCATTTTTCTGTTCAAAACATCCAAAGGAAGACAACCCTGACTCAACACTTCATCATGGAATTTTGCCAAGCTAAACTTATTTCCAAGTTGTTTTTTATATTGATCTCTCAATTCACGGATTCTCAACGAACCGATTTTATATCCTAAAGCCTGTCCAGGCATTGCCATGTATCTCTCAACTTCTGCAGTTGCACCGGCTTCATCATAAGAAATATTGCTTAGGAAATATTTGATAGCTTCTTCTCTCGACATTTTTCCGGTGTGAATTCCTGTGTCAACAACCAATCTTACAGCTCTCAACATCTGGTCGCTTAAATATCCCATTTTCTGATAAGGATCTGTATACAAACCGAATTCCGGACCTAAAGTTTCGCAATAATGAGCCCAACCTTCACCGTAAGCTCCAAACCAACCGAATCTCATGAACTTTGGTAATTTAGTATTTTCCTGTTGCAGAGAAACCTGATAATGATGTCCAGGAATGGCTTCATGCAGGAAAAGCGACTCCATTCCAGATGTTACATTGAATTTTGAAGGATCCGGAAGCGGAACATAGAAAATTCCCGGTCTTTTTCCATCAGGAGTTCCCTGGATATATTCTGCGCTTGCACTTGCTTCTCTGAATTTTTCCGTCTGTCTGATCTCAAATTTTGTTTTTGGAGTTACACTGAACATCGTTTTTAACTTCGGAGTTATTTTAGCTAAAATCCCGTTGAATCCGGCTAAAACTTCCTTAGAAGTCTTGTAAGGCATCGCTTTTGGATCAGTTTTTACAAAATTGATGAATTCTTCCAACGTTCCTGTAAATCCAACTTGTTGTTTTACTTTTTCCATTTCAGCACGAAGCATCGCAACTTGTTGAAGTCCTATTTTATTAATTTCTTCGGGAGATTTATTGGTTGTCGTCCAGCTTTTTACATAATAAGCATAGATGTCGCTTCCTTTCGGCAGGCTGTTGTAACCGTCTGTATCTCTTCCTTTTGGCAGGTATTCTGTTTCTAAAAATTTACCCATCTTAGTGTAAGCAGGAATTATTTTTTTAGCAATAGCTTCCTGATACAATTTTGTGAATTTATCTTTTTGAGCTTGTGTAAAATCTTTCGGGAATTTTTCAATAGGTCCGTAGAAAATATTTTTTTCAAAATCCGGAGTGATGATTTCTTCAGCTTTCATCTGAGGAATCATCTTTACAATTAGTTTTTTAGGCAAAACCACTTTATTATTGATTCCTTCTTTGAAATTTTCAATCGCGGCATCGATCCACAAAGGAAATTTTTCCATTCTTTTTAACCAGTCTTCGTAATCTTTTTCTGTTTTAAAGGGCTGACTTCCTTCTCCACTTCCATACAAAGGAAAATTTAATGGTAATCCTCCAAATTGGGTAAACGGAATATATTCGGGATGATAAGTATAGGCTTCAATTTTATCTTTTAAAGTATAATCCAAAACGTCATATACCACTTTATCGTCATCAGAAAGGTTTTTATAATCTACCTGATCCAGCTGTTTCTGAACAGAATTATAAAATGCTACTTCTCCGGAAATAAAGTCTTTATCGATGTTTATCGGAAGCTGATCATTATATCTGAGATCTCCCTGTGACGTAGCTTCCAACGGATAGAGTTTTAGATATTGCTCATAATAATTTGAAGCAATAGAATCTATGTTTGTCGGAGTCACTTTCGTTAGCGGAGAATCGGATTTTTTACATGAAATTAAGCTTGCTGCCAAGCCTAATCCTAAAATACTTTTCGATAAAATGTTTTTCATTTTCAGAATCTTTATGAAAACAAAAGTAAGTATTATTGAAGTAAACCGATTATTAATAAACTCGATTTTTAGAAAAATAATTTTCAAAAAATTTTCCGCTTTCAATCTATTTTTTATCTTTGCTGAAAACGTTTAACAATCATATTTATTACAGCTCTTTTTTAAGAAATAATGAAAGGGATTTTAAAAATTTACCATCCGGAGGAAACGCTAACATACAATATTAGAAATACTTATTGCAAGGCGGTTTACAGTAACCAAGAACATTTTCTTGAGGTTGAAATAATCACGGATGACAGCTTAGATCATGTAGACGATGATTCTTTACACTACAATTTTCCACAGCTTTCGCTGAATATTTTCGATTTTCCTATCGAGACAGCGGAAATAGAAGGAAAAACTATTCAAATCAATGATTCTGAAGAGGAAACCTATACAGAAGTAGATCTTTTTGACGATGAAGATGCTTTTATCTATGATAATGAGCTTCAATTCGAGAAAAACGAAGAAGACGTGCTTCAGGTGATTTGGAAAGGAAATATTGATGATTTCTACACAGGATCCGGCAAACCGATTCCTTTTAGGCTCAAATGCGAATTTAAACAAGATGAGATTGTGGTAGACGAAGATTAATTTAATCTTCTCTTCAATAGTTTTATAATCAGATTTCTTTTCAAAATATTTTGGAAAGAAATTTGCTGTTGATAAAAAATAACAAAATTTAAGGTGTTTTTAAGCATTTTTTAAGACATCAATTCATAATATTCAACTACTTTTGTCGTTAAAACCTTTATAAATACTAATATTAATGCTGCTAACGGAACTTACTCAGATTTTATTTGCACAAATAACTGCGCCTGCAGTTGCAACAGATGATTTAGAATTTTCATTTTGGAAGATCATGTTCCACGGTGGAGCTTTCGCCAAAATAGTAATGTTTACCGTGTTGGCACTTGGTGTGTTTTCGGTATATCTGTTTTTTGAACGTTTTTTCTTTATTAAAAGAGTGACTTCAAAAACGGATGCCAATTTCATGGATAACATTGAAGATTTTATTAAAGAAGGCAAAATAGAATCTGCTGCAGATTACTGTAAAAGACAAAACTCTCCTGAAGGAAGGATTCTAGAAAAGGGAATATCGAGATTGGGACGTCCGGTTTCTGACATTGTAAGCGCCATGGAATCTCAGGCTCAGGTAGAAGTAGCGAATATGGAAAAAAACCTTAACCTTTTGGCCGTTGTACCGAGTATTGCACCGATGTTAGGGCTTTTGGGAACGGTTATCGGGATGATCATTGCATTCTTTAATCTATCTCATGCGTCAGGATCTTTCTCTCCGAAAACATTGTCTGAAGGTATTTATACGGCGTTGGGACAGACGGCGGTTGGTCTTGCAGTGGCAATTCCGGCAAACTTTTTCTACAATATTCTTTTAACAAGAATTGATAAATTTGTATTGAAAGCGCAGAATATGTCCGGCGAATTTTTAGATCTTATCAATAAACCTTTATAAATCTTTCCAGATGAAAATTCAGAGAAGAAATAAAGCGAATCCCGAATTCAGTTTGGCAGCGATGACCGATGTTATCTTGCTGATGCTGATATTCTTTATGATTACTTCGTCAGCAGCCAATCAAAGCGCTATTGAGGTGAATCTGCCAAAAGCGGGAGCCGTAGAAGATAATATTCCGAATCCTTTGGTGGTAAGTATAAAACCGGACGGAACTTATTTTGTGGATGATAGTCCTGTAACGAAAGATCAATTGGAACCAGTGATTGTCAATAAATTAACTAACCAGACCAACAAATCTTTTACCATTCGTGCAGACGAAAATACAATGCATAAAGATGTTGTTTTTGTAATGGAAATTGCTGAAAAGAATAAATTCAATATTGCCATTGCGACGGTTAAAGATAAATAATAACTCCGAAAATATCGGGAAGGATCATTTTAAGATGAGAAGTTATACAGTGAACAAAGACGAGCAAAACAGAGACAGGATAAAGAGTGCGATACTTTCTATCCTTATTTGGTCTGCAATTCTACTTTTTGTTTTTCTATATAAATTAAAACCGGAGCTGGATAAAAAGCCTGATGAAGTTGTTACCACAATGCTCGTCAACTTTGGAGACAACCGAAACGGGAAAGGTATTGAAGAACCTGCCGAACAGGAAGGAAGTCTAGCGGCTGCGACAGAAGAAGTTACTCCGGAACCTGTAGAAGCTGCCGTTCCTGAGACTAAAACTGTTGTAAAACCGGAACCACAGCCTGAAACGAAGAAAGCTGAAGCTAAGGACAAAGTACTTACGGGAAATAATTCAAAACTTACTGTTCCTAAAAAAGAAGAAGCAAAAAAATCTGATAAAAAAGCAGCGACAAGTACTTCTGCTTCTAAAAATACTAAAAAAGCAGGAGCCACAACTGCCAATTCTAAAACAGGAAGTGGTGACGGAAAAGGAAATGCGGCCATCGGAAATTTAATTAAAGGAAGAGGAACCAAAGCCGGAAGCCAGGGAACGGGTGAAGGAATCGGAAATGCGGGAGATCCTCTTGGCGGTGACGGAAATGGCGATAGCAAAGTAGGAATCGACAGGAAATTAATCGGGTACATTCCCGGAACAATGGGAAGAGGAGGTGCACAACCAACTAATAGCTGTACAGCAAGTGGTACAATCACAATTGCTTACACTGTAGATAAAGCTGGAAACGTAGTCTCTGCAAGACGATCAGGTGGAACGTCAGATCCTTGTATTTCTTCTAATGCGGTGGCTTGGGTTAAGAAGTATGTAAAAGCCGAAAAAGCAAGCACATCCTCAACCGGAACTTATAAAATTACATTCTAAAAATACAAAAGCACTTTATTCAAGTGCTTTTTTTATTTCGTTGATTCTGTTAATAACCGGAAGGGCAAAAATTCCGCTGGTTTGAAGATACAGTTCGTAGAACGTTTTTGCTTTGTCCAGAAAATCATTATTGTTGGTTTGTTTTCCCGTAAAGTAAAAAAGACTGCCCAACATTTCGTAATAATCTTTGTGATCCCTTTCCTGTCTTTCGTTGACGATTTCTATAATTTCTTCTTTTGATTTTGCTGAAAGTGTAGTAAAATCAAATTTGAAAATATCCCTCATTAAAGACTCAAAATCTAATTCTTTCTGCATTAAACTTTCTTCAGGTTTGTCTAAAATCAGTTTTTGTAATGCTTGAGTTAACTGACGTATTAATCGTAAGGTGAATTCTTTATCTGTGATCATTTCTTTTTATTTAAATTGTTTATATTTTTGTGTACTAATTTAATAGAATCATAGTATTTTGAATGTTCAATTGGATTATTAAACATCTTTAAATTAATAGAATTAAAAAAATCGATATAATTTTTTATATGTGCACGTGGAGGTTTACTGCTTTTAATATTATTGCACTCAAAACAAACAGAAATATAATTAATGACTTTTTTATCTTTAAGAAAAATGATATTATGTCTAGGGTAGAAGCAATCAGTAAAAATAACTGATGTGAAAGGATTTTTATTTTCTCGTCCGCTTAAAATATCATTAAGGTGTTTTATTTGAGAGGGATTTAATGTTTTGCTGATTGTATCTTTAAACTTTTTTACATTTAATTCTTTATCAAAATCTCCATCATAATAATCCATAGGATTTACGCTGGCAAAAGCAATGACTTTATCATATTTGAAATCAATATAATCTTTTAGATTTTTATTTTGAACAAAATTGCTTTTTACAGGCTTATTTACATTGTCCTTTTTACAACCGACAATGAATAAACAAAAAAGCGTAATGTAAAATACTCTAACCATTTACGCAAAAAATAGATAAGCTAGCGCAATCGCAGTAATAACACCCACTAAATCCGCCAAAAGCATTGCAATTACCGTATATCTTGTATTCTTCACGGCTACAGCTCCAAAATAAACTGCAATCACATAAAACGTCGTATCTGAGCTTCCTTGCAGAACTGCAGCCAATTTCCCTTGAAAACTATCTGCCCCGAAAGTTGTCATGGTATCAACCATCATTCCACGTGCTCCTGAACCGGATAAAGGCTTGATCAAAGCGGTTGGAAGTCCGTCAACAAAACGAGGGTCAAAATTGGCTGTAAAAGCAACCCATTTCATTCCGTCAATGATCACATCAAAAACTCCTGAAGTTCTCAGAAGAGAAATTGCGATCAACATTCCAACTAAATAGGGAATGATCTTCACACAGGTCGTAAAACCTTCTTTTGCGCCTTCAATAAAAGCGTCAAAAACATTGATTTTTTTATAAAGTGCACCAAGAACAATTCCTAAGAAAATAAAGAGAATCAATCCATTGCTTAAGACTTTACTAAAGGTATCTAATTCGTCTTTACTTAATTGAACTAAATATACAACCAAAAGTCCAATGATCGCTGAAATTCCGCCTACATAAGCGATAACAACAGGACGAAGAAGATTTATTTTCTGATATAAAGAAACAATGATCATGGCTGCTAGCGTCGCTGCGAACGTGGCAATCATACACGGAAGAAAAATATCCGTTGGCGTTTTAGAACCCATTGAAGCTCGGATGGCGATGATAGAAACCGGAATTAAGGTCATTCCTCCCGCGTGAAGACACAAAAACATGATCTGTGAATTGCTCGCAGTATCTTTATTTGGATTTAAAGTTTGCAGACTTTCCATAGCTTTTAAACCAAATGGGGTTGCAGCGTTATCCAATCCTAAAAGATTGGCACTGAAATTCATCAGCATATGGCCAAAAGCAGGGTGGTTTTTAGGGATTTCAGGAAATAGCTTTGAAAAGAAAGGTTGAATTAATCGACTTAAAAGATTGATTCCGCCGGCTTTTTCTGCAATACTCATGAATCCCATGAATAAGGTCATGATTCCAATTAAGCCAATACAGATTTTTACGGCAGTTTCAGAGGTTCCTATAACGCCATCTGACTCCTGAACACGATATACTTTTACATCTTGTTTAAGAGAATCTGTCTTGTAATGAATTCTGCTGTCGGCAAAATTCTGTGTTTTCATCAAACTGTCTCGGACAACATGAGAGAGGGTATTCATTTTCTGAGTTCCTATTTGTACCGTATCACCGCCTTTTCCAACAACCATATCATTGAAAATGGTTTTGTAATGACTTGATGACATATACTTTATACTTGCAATAGCAATGGCAACGATAATAAAAGCTGACCAAATTCTGCTGAGAACCATTTGATTAAATTATAATTGGTTAAACTTATCAAAAAAACTCCAGATTACAAAAGAGACAGCAACTTTTTGTCATTGCGAGGAGCGTAGCGACGAAGCAATCTCAATAAAACCAAGAATACTTTAATATAAATAAGTTTAGATTCCACGCTTCACTTCGTTACGGACTAAATGGTTACATAAAACTATTTTTCATCAAGATAAACCAAGTGTCCTGCAAAATCATCATCTAGGTTTTTCAGAACTTTTGCGTCTTTCATTTTATCAATTAATGCATCAATGAAAAATCCTTTTTCAAAAAACTGACGGTGAATTCCGGGTAATAATTCCATGAAATAATCCATTCCGATTTTATTGTTATGGAGATCCATTTTGGTTTCCAAAGGTTTGTTTGGAAATAATTCTTCGTGCATATCGGTTATTCTTTTACAGAAATCCAATGCTTTTTCGGGTGAAGAGATCTTGCTGCAATACATCAGGATGAAAGCGCACCAAAGGGCGTGTCTGAAAGCATTTCCTATTCCATTATTGGATGCGGTTTCGGGAAAGCGTTTCTGAGCGATAGTAAAAGCCTGCATGGTGGCATAAAAGCTTAATAAAGAAAAAAGAGGATGGGGAAGAACGAGCGATAAAAGACGACAAATCTTTTTAAAGCTCATACTTCGGATGGTATTGAAAAATATTTTAAAAGTCCTCATAAATAAAAATCTCTCCCCAATTAGAGAGAGATTGTATTGTATTTGTTACAAATTTTAAGCATGTACTGCTAATAAATTTACTGTTTTAGCTACTACTTCTTTAATTTCAGTTCTTTTTACGATGAAATCAACAAATCCTTTTTCCTGCAAGAATTCAGAAGTCTGGAAACCTTCCGGTAAATCTCTACCAATAGTTTCACGGATAACTCTTGGTCCTGCAAAGCCGATCAAAGCTTTAGGTTCAGCCATAATGATATCTGCAGTCATTGCAAAAGAAGCTGTAATTCCTCCAAAAGTAGGATCACAAAGATAAGCGATGTATAAAAGTCCCGCTTCTGAAAGCTGAGCTAATTTAGCCTGAACTTTAGCCAATTGCATCAAAGAGTACGTTGCTTCCTGCATCCTCGCACCTCCGGACTGACAAATAATCATGTAAGGAAGTTTGTTGGCGATACAGTAATCAATTGCTCTTCTGATCTTTTCACCCATTACAGAACCTAACGATCCTCCGATAAAAGCGAAATCCATACAAGAAACTACCATTTTAGTTCCGTTTACAGTTCCTACACCATTTCTGATGGAATCTGTAAGCTTTGTTTTAGCTTTTACTTCTTTTAGACGGTCTGCGTAAGGCTTTGTATCTTTGAAGTTCAGGATGTCTATACTTTCAACATTAGCATCTAGTTCAGTGAATTTACCTTCGTCAAAAAGGATATCAAAAAATTCTGCACTTCCTATTCTTACATGAAATCCGTCTTCAGGAGAGACATAATTGTTCTTCTTAAGTTCGTCATGTTCTACTACTTTTCCTGATGGAGTTTGGTGCCAAAGACCTTTTGGAACATCCTTTTTTTCATCAGTAGAGGTGGTAATGTTTTTTGCTTTTCTTTTAAACCAGTCGAATGCCATATCTATATAATTGATGTATGATAAAAGATAAAAGATGAAATGAAAGCGGTTTAAAAATCACAGATCATTCATCTTTTATTATTTATTTAAATTTATTTAAGCGTATTTACGTTATTTAAGTCTTCAAACGCTTTAACCAATCTTGTAGAGAAAGTTTCTTCACCTTTTCTTACCCAAGCTCTTGGGTCATAGAATTTTTTGTTAGGTTTCTCTTCTCCTTCAGGGTTTCCTATTTGAGCTCTCAGATAATCAATATTGTTAACCATATAATCTCTAATTCCTTCTGTGTAAGCGAATTGAAGGTCTGTATCGATGTTCATTTTGATCACACCGTAATCTATCGCTTCTCTGATCTCTTCTAAAGTAGATCCAGAACCTCCGTGGAATACGAAATTCACAGGTTTTTTACCAGTTCCGAATTTCTCTTCAACAAATTTCTGAGAGTTGTCAAGGATTTTTGGTGTAAGAACCACGTTTCCTGGCTTGTAAACTCCGTGTACGTTACCGAATGCTGCTGCAATGGTAAAGTTGTCTGAAACAGCTTTTAATTTTTCGTAAGTATAAGCGATATCTTCAGGCTGAGTGTATAATTTAGAATTGTCTACATCAGAGTTGTCTACACCATCTTCTTCACCTCCTGTAACACCGATCTCAACTTCTAAAGTCATCTGCATTTTAGCCATTCTTTCGAAATACTTAACAGAGATCTCCAGGTTTTCTTCTAAAGATTCTTCAGAAAGATCCAACATGTGAGAAGAGTAAAGAGATTTACCTGTCTGCTTGTAAAATTCTTCACTAGCATCCAATAATCCGTCGATCCAAGGCAATAATTTCTTTGCACAGTGGTCTGTATGTAAAATTACAGTTGCTCCGTAAGCTTCTGCAAGAGTGTGAATATGTCTGGCTCCGGCAATAGATCCTAAAATAGCAGCCTTCTGACCGTCATTGCTTAATCCTTTTCCTGCGTTAAAAGCAGCTCCACCGTTAGAAAACTGAATGATAACAGGAGAGTTTAATTTTGCTGCAGTTTCCATAACAGCATTTACATTACTAGAACCAATTACGTTTACAGCCGGTAATGCATATTTGTTTTCTTTAGCATGCTGAAAAATATCAGTAACTAATTGACCTGTGGCAACTCCTGCCGGGAAAATTCTGCTCATGTTTTACTTTTTATATAAATTATTAGGTGTTTCTAAAATTCCTGTAAAGGTAAGAATTTTTGATAAATTGTTAATTTCTTTTGTCGCGCCCCCAAAGTAGTTTCTGGCGGATGGTTTCATAGAAGCTCAGATCATTCGGCTGTACCAGAAGAATCTGGAAACTTGCCTTTTTAATAATGATTTCTTTATCTGTTTCTATATGGATTAATCTTGAATCTAAAGAAAGCGAATACTGAGGCACTCGGCTTTCTACTCTGAATTTTATTTCTACTCTGTCATTTACCACTAAAGGTCTCACATTCAGATTGTGAGGGGCAATAGGGGTGATGACGAAGTTTTCGTTATTTGGAGAAATGATCGGTCCGCCACAGCTTAAAGAGTACGCCGTTGAACCTGTTGGGGTAGAAACGATGACGCCGTCTCCCCAGAACACATTTAAAAATTCATCATTAATATATGAATCTACCGTAATCATAGATGTTGTTTCTTTTCTTGAAACCGTAACATCATTTAAAGCATACGGAAAAAACTCGTCTGATCTTGGTGAAACGACCTCAATAACAGCACGACGGCTTGTTTTTACATCACCTTTTAAGATAGCATCCAGTTCTTTGAAGGCTTCTTCTTTGGTAAAACTTGCCAAAAATCCTAATCTTCCGGTATTTACACCAACAATTGGGATTTCAAGATCTTCAATGAAAGTTAAAGAGTTTACGATCGTACCATCCCCACCGAAAGTGAAGAAAAGATCAACTTCCTTATCGATAAGATCCTGCTTATTATTAAAGGTTTCAAAAATTTTTGAAAACTGAAGGGCTTCCGCCATTCCCTCGTACAAAACAGATTTTACGCCTCTGCTTTCAAGTTCTGAAACAAATTTGCTTAAATATAAAAAAGTATCAAGATCTTTTTTCTGAGAATATATGGCTGCCTTCATGTTTAAATTTCTATGAATTTTTGTAAAAACCCGAATCTGTCTTTAAACAGATCAGATTTTTCGTCAGAATAAAATTTTTCTACAATTCTATAATCATAACGGTCAAAAGTTGCGTCTATCGAGCTCAGATTTTCATTGCTGATCTTTATGGTCACGTGAATCACTTCATCGGACATAAAACTGATGAATCCGCCATAAAATTTTGAGTTGTTGCTCTCAATAATATTGGCGATTTCGGTCATCGAATATTTTCTGGCAGGGGTTTCAATCGTAAGAATAGCTCCCAATTCCGAAAACAGCGGATATCTCGACAGATCCTGAAAAATGTCTTCACAGCTGATATATCCCAAATACTTTTCACTTTTAGTGATAACCGGAATAATGTTGGCATTGAAGGTATAAAACAAACGAATGCTGTCCATAATATTGTTATCCTCAAGAATCGCAAAACGCTCGATCTGATGTTCCAGATCTTTCAAAGTTCCTTCTTCTTCATAAAGGAAATCCTGCGCAATTGCTCCGTAAAAGTGATGGGATTTTTTAACGAAAATATGAGAATATCCAAAGTCCTCTAACATGTCTCTTGCTGATTCTATTGAGTCAGTCAAGCTAAAACACGGGAAATCTTTTGAGATATAGTCCTTGATAAACATTGTGCTAATTTATAAAAAATTAAACGAAACTTTTTCTGAAAACCTATATTTTTTTTGGGAAAAATAAAAAAACCAAATTTAAAATTTGTTCGCGCCGAAAAAAAAAGTATCTTTGTCGCCTTTCATTTTTACTTTTTATTAGATTTATTTCAAACTGCACTGTCTTTTAGACACATGCAGTTTTTTTATTTTAAGGCTTTTGTGAATTCCCACATGACGATTCCGCCACATACACTTACATTTAAAGAATGCTTAGTTCCTAATTGGGGAATTTCTAAAAATGTATCAATATTTTCTAATGCTTCATCGCTGATTCCTTCCACTTCATTTCCTAAAATTAAAGCATATTTCTTTGTTTTATCGATCGTGAAATCTGTAATCATCTGGCTGTTTGAAGTTTGTTCAATACCAATAATTTCAAATCCTTTACTTTTCAGATCACCGATTGTTGTGTTAATATCACTTTCATGGCTCCAGTCAACGCTTTCTGTTGCGCCTAATGCCGCTTTGTGAATCTCACGGTGAGGCGGTTGTGGAGTGATCCCGCACAGAATAATTTTTTCAATTAAAAAAGCATCTGCCGTTCTGAAAGTAGCACCCACGTTGTGCATGCTTCTAATATTATCTAAAATAATGATCAAAGGAATTTTCTCAACTTTCTTGAATGTTTCTACATCTATTCTGTTAAGTTCTTCCAGTTTTAATTTGTGTACCAATGTATTATTTTGTTGAAATTAATTTTCCGTCTTTATAAACTTCTGTTTTTTCAATGCTTCCGTCTTCGCGATAATGTACTCTGGTGCCATTCCATTTATCATTTACGAATTCCGTTTCCCTTTGGATTTTACCCGATGGATAAAGCATTTTCCACTTTCCTGTAGCAATCCCTTTTTCGTAATATCCGATCTGCTTTACGGATTTTCCATTTTCGTGAAAAAGTTTGCTTTCGCCGTCTAATTTACCAAATTTATAATTAGAAACTTCAATTACAACGCCTGAAGGTGAATAAAAAGTTGCCGTAGAGCTGTTATCGTAAACGTTTTTTTCACCATTTCTAAAGACTTCTTTCGAGGTTAAAACTCCATTTTTATCGTAATACGACCATTCTTTTACTTTATATCCTTTTTTATATTCTCCTTTGGCCTGAGTTTTTCCATTTTCAAAATAAAAAACAGCATCGCCTTCTAATTTCCCTTTTTTCCAGTCTGCAACTTCTTTTACCTGTCCGTTTTCATAGAACTGTTTGCAGGTTCCTTCCTGTAAGCCGTCTTTAAATCCGCATGGTTTTTGAGCTAAAGCGAAAGATATTGTTGAAAATAATAATAGAAAAATGTATTTCATAGAATTTTTTATTTCAAAAATAGCAAAATACTTATATTTGACTAAAAAAATACGCTATGAAAAATGTATCAGTTGTCATGATGTTGTTCTTTGGTTTTATTTTTTCAAAGGCTCAAAATACTTATTATCCACAGGCTTTTTTCGATAAAAAGCTGGCTCAACAAATGATAGGCTTTGGAAATTCTACGCTTGAGGGTGTTGCTTCAACCAAACAAAAGAATAATTGGGGGATCAAACCTTTATTGGGAGAAAAACATTATGCTCCGAAGGGAACTGTAGTGATGCTTTTTCCTGTAACGCCTTATTTTGAAGAGTTTTACAGCATGAGAAAAAAGTACGAGAACAAAAAAACTACAGTTTATATGTCCGAAGAAGCTTTTAAATATAGAATTGAAGCTTTAACCGATGATCGCGGCAGATTTAAATTTGAAAAACTTAAACGCGGAAAATATTATCTTGAAACCATCGTCAATTTCACAGCGACAGCAAGTTATCAGCAGAAAACGGGGCAATCAGATGCGTACAACGCTTATGGAGGATATTTGTACTCCACACCGATATATCAAACGTTTTTCTACGGATATTCTTCCGGAAACCGAGAAAGCAAATTTGTAGAAATAAAACAAGACGGCGAAATAAAAGAAATCAACCTTTAAAGGTTGATTTTTATTTTTTAAGACCCATAATTTGGTGAACATTCTTCTCGATATTCTGCGCCAAAGCTTCCATCGGAATATCATTTTCATCATTATTAAAAGGATCTTCAATTTCTTCCGCAATCATTTCCAGACTCATCAATACATAGTACACAAAAACGGTCAATGGCACCATGAAAAGCCCGATGTTGATGACATAAGCAATCGGCAAAGCAAAAACATACAGAATAATAAATTTCTTAATAAACGAAGAATAAGAATAAGGAATTGGAGTATTTTTAATTCTCTCACAACCACCACAAACATCCAGAAAACCGGAAAGTTGATTATCTAAATACAGCATTTCAACGTCTGATATTTTGCCTTCTTTTTTTAACTGACCCAATTTATGCGTTAAAAGAATAACAATTTCACTTGGTCCGTGATGTTTCAAAGATTTTTCAATTTCAGAATAATCTTCATCCAAAGCCAATCTCGTGGATTCCTTAGAAAGATGTTTTGCTAAAAAGTGAGGATAAAATTTTAGATATCTTGCAATCTGTTCAGCATCTTTTCTGTCATCAATTAAGATATTATTGATTTTTACAGCAAAATTTCGGGTGTCGTTTACCAATTTTCCCCAAAGTTTTCTTCCTTCCCACCATCTGTCGTACGCTGTGTTTGTCCTGAAAACCAATAACAAAGAAAGAACAAAACCTAATAAAGAATGAATCATTCCCACATTGCTGACTCCGGATTTTGAAGTAAGATGAAAATATTCTACTTCTAAATACTGAATACCCCAAGAGTACAGTCCTACCAAAATCATACTTGGAAAAAGGATTTTCAACGTATCACTTTTATGTAAACTGAAAAGGATTTTAAGGAAATGTTTGGTATTGTAGGCTCTCATAAATTAGGTTAGTCTTACAAAGATAAAATTTTCGTTTTACTTTCCTTTTACGGGAAACTTAAAATTAGTTTTAAAAAAAATGAGAATTTAATGTCCCACAGATTTCCAAGGTTTTAAGCTATTTTTTAATCATCTGTGCAGATCTGTGTGATCTGTGTGAGAAATATAATTTTTCTAAATTTCAAAAAAACACTATTTTTATTTCGCATTAAATCCACAAACAAAATGATTCTCGAAAACGTAGATGTTGTCAACGATATCAGTAAAGAAGATTTTCAGAAAAATTATTTTAAAAAGCATAAACCTCTCTTAATTAAAAATTTTGCGAGCCGTTGGGATGCTTTCGATAAATGGAATTTCGATTTTATCCGCGAAAAAGCAGGTGAACAGGACGTTCCGTTGTATGATAACAAACCGGCAGATGCTTCCAAAAGTACAGACGCTCCCGTCACACACATGAAAATGAAGGATTACATCGATACCATAAAAAGTAAGCCTTCAGATCTGCGTATTTTCTTTTACATTATCACTGACAGACTTCCTGAGTTGCTGAAAAATTTCACCTATCCTGATCTTGGAATGAAGTTTTTTAAACGACTTCCCACTTTATTTTTCGGGGGAAGTGATGCCTATGTTTTGATGCATTATGATGTCGATTTGGGAGATTTTCTTCATATTCATTTCGAAGGAAAGAAGAGAATTTTATTGTTTGATCAAAAACAATCGCCTTACTTATATAAAGTTCCGCTATCGGTTCACACAATCTATGATGTAGATTATGAAAATCCTGATTACGAAAAATTTCCGGCTTTGAAATATGCAAAAGGCTATGAGATATTTATGGAACATGGTGATGCGCTTTTTATTCCGGGAGCATTTTGGCATTTTAACAGATATTTAGAACCCGGATTTTCCATGTCTCTACGAGCTTTGCCTAATAAGCCTAACGTTTTTGCAAATATGCTCTATCATGTTTTCATTATGAGATATACAGACAAACTAATGCGAAAGCTTTTTAAAGAAAAATGGGTGAATTATAAGCAGAAATGGGCGTATGAAAAAAGTACGGAAGCTTTGGCTAAAAATTTAAATAATAGATGATTTTTTATTTCCCACAGATTTCACGGATTTAGACAGATGATTACGCATATTTTTTGTAGAAATTTAAACAGAAACATCTGTGTAAATTCGTAAGAGAAAAAATATTTTAAATTAGGAAGCATTTTAATCCTTCTGTTTTATTTCTTACTTTTACCATCCTAATTTTTTAAGAAAGATTTTAATGGCAAAGGCGAAGAAAGAAAAGAAAGAAACCCCGTTAATGACTCAATATAATACCATCAAGGCGAAATATCCTGATGCGCTTTTATTATTCAGAGTGGGAGATTTCTATGAAACTTTTGGGCAGGATGCTGTTAGAACTTCTCAGATTTTAGGTATTGTTTTAACTAAAAGAGCAAATGGAGACGGGCACATAGAATTGGCGGGATTTCCACATCATTCTGTAGATTCTTATCTGCCAAAGTTAGTGAGAGCCGGACTTCGAGTTGCGATCTGCGACCAATTGGAAGATCCTAAAACCGTAAAAGGAATTGTAAAAAGAGGAGTGACCGAATTGGTGACGCCCGGAGTTACGTTCAATGATCAGGTTTTAAACTCAAAAAAGAATAATTTTCTCCTTTCTGTGCATAAAGAAAAAGAAAAATTCGGAATTGCTTTGGTTGATGTCTCAACAGGAGAGTTTTTGGTAAGTGAAGGAAATCTTGAGAAATTGCTTCACATTGTCAATACTTTTGATCCGAGTGAGATTATCTATCAGAGAAGTGTGCAACTTCCGGAGCAGCTTAAAAATAAAAGCGCCTTCAAGCTTGAAGACTGGGCTTATCAATATAATTTTGGCTACGAAAAACTGACGAATCACTTTAAAACCAATTCTTTAAAAGGTTTCGGGGTTGAAAATTCTCAGTTGGCTATTACCGCAGCAGGAGCCATTTTTGCTTATCTGGTGGAAGATACGCACCATAATTTATTGGCCCATATTACAAAGATTCAGGTTATTCCGCAGGATGATTTTTTAATGATGGATAATTTCACGCTGAGAAATCTGGAAATTGTTTATCCAAGTAATCCGCAAGGGAAATCATTATTAGATATTATCGATAAAACTTCAACTCCGATGGGAGGGAGGTTGTTGAGAAGAAGAATTATTCTTCCTTTAAAATCTGTTTACGAAATTGGCAGAAGGCTTTCTTTAATTGATTTTTTAAATGAAAATGACCATCTGAAATACGAAATTTCCCAGCTGTTAAAGGCTATTTCCGATTTAGACAGATTAATGGGAAAATTGGCGGCCGAAAAGATCTCGCCTAGAGAATTAGGACATTTGCGTCAGAGTTTAATTAATATTCATAAAATTAAGGCTTTGCTTCATCCTCATGCCGATGTTTTGGCTTGGCTTGAACCATTGTGTGATCTTGATGAGTTGATTAAAGCTCTGCAAAATCATTTGAATGAAGAACTTCCGGTAAGTCTTGCGAAAGGAAATGTCATTAAAAAAGGTATTTCCGAAGAGCTGGATATGTTGAGAGGACTTCAAAGCAAAGGTCGTGGTTTCCTTGATGATATGTGTCAGCGGGAAATTGAAAGAACAGGAATTACAAGTCTTAAAATTGATTTTAATAATGTTTTCGGATATTATATTGAAGTTCGAAATACACATAAAGATAAAGTTCCAAGTGATTGGCTGAGAAAGCAAACGTTGGTGAATGCAGAACGTTACATCACGGAAGAATTAAAAGAATACGAAAGTCAGATTCTTGGCGCTGAAGACAAAATTGGGGTTTTAGAGAATCAATTATATAGAAATGTTTGTTCTGAAACCATGGTTTATATGGATCAGATTCAGGAGAACTCAAATATAATTGCACAATTGGATGTTGCGGTTGGTTTGTCAGAACTTGCTGTTTCTGAGAGTTATACGAAACCTGTTTTAACGGATACTTTTTCAATCGATTTAAAAGAAGCAAGGCATCCGATTATTGAAAATGCGCTTCCTTTAGGCGAAAAATATATTCCGAATGATATTTATTTAGATAAAGATTCTCAGCAAATTATCATGGTTACGGGACCCAACATGGCGGGTAAATCGGCGATCCTTCGTCAGACAGCGATTGTTTGTCTTTTGGCGCAAATTGGAAGTTTTGTTCCTGCAAAATATGCTGAAATTGGAGTTTTAGATAAAATTTTTACCAGAGTAGGAGCAACAGATAATATTTCGGCGGGTGAATCAACTTTTATGGTTGAAATGAACGAAGCTGCTAATATTTTGAATAATATTTCAGACCGAAGTTTAATTTTATTAGACGAAATCGGTCGTGGAACTTCCACTTATGATGGAGTGTCTATTGCTTGGGCGATCGCGGAATATCTTCATCAACATCCGACTCAGGCTAAAACGTTATTTGCAACGCATTACCATGAATTGAATGAAATGACCGTGAATTTCGAGCGTGTAAAGAATTTCCACGTTTCTATTCAGGAGAATAAGGGAAGTATCATTTTCCTTAGAAAGCTAATTCCTGGTGGAAGTGAGCACAGTTTCGGTATTCATGTTGCAAAATTGGCTGGGATGCCTTCAAAAGTGGTTAACAGAGCCAATGAGATCTTAAAAACGTTGGAAGCAAGCCGCGGACAGGGAACTGGCGCATCTGAAACTATCAAAAGAGTGACCGAAGAAAATATGCAACTTTCTTTCTTCCAATTAGACGATCCTGTGTTGGAAAATATCCGTCAAGAACTGACGAAAATTGATATCAATACTTTGACACCAATTGAAGCTTTAATGAAGCTTAATTCGATTAAAAAGATGATCGGGAAATAAGTTAATATTTCTTCAATGATAAAGGGAAAGTATAAAGATAACGAACGGGCTCATTATTTACAGTAGCTGGTTTCCATTTTACAAACATTCTTCTGATCGCTGTTTCTGCGGCTTCTGAGTGTTTTTTATCATCTCCTGTCGCTGTAACGTATCGTACATAGCCGTTTTTTTCAACGATAAAATAGACTCTTGTGTTGATCTTATTGGTTTTTACATCAATAATATCCATATTGTCGGCAAATTTTCTGTGGAAAGCTTCCATTCCTCCCGGAAATTCGGGTGCCTTATCTGCTTTTGTTACCACATCATCCATTTTCATTTTTGATTTTAAAAATGTATAATCTGTAATCGTTGGAGTACCTGTTTTTGTTTCTGCTTTTTGCCCAAATACTGTAATACCTAAAAATGCTATTAAAAAGAAGAATAATTTTTTCATAGCGAAAGAATTTAATTAAGATTTCGATGCTTTTAACCAAAGCAAAAAGAGAGCCTAAGTGCTCTCTTTGTATTATAAATGATTGTATTCGTAAGTAGTGATCTCGGTATCGGTTATGCTTGTCCCTGTTTTTTCATAAAAATCGCGGGTGTCTTTCTTAGGATATCCGTTTGTATGGTATTCGTAGGTTGAATGGTAGATTGTCCATTCGTCTCCTGGTGTAGTAGTATATTGGATACGGTTGTTATAATCTATAACATTACGGGTTGATCCGTTCATATCCTCACTGTCCATAAGTCTGGTGTATCCGATGATATTTTTAAATGGAAAACTTCCGCCGTCATAAGCAACATTTTTAAGAATTCCGGTTCCGTTTTGATTTGTTCCCGGCTGTACATCTGCTACGGTTTCCGTCCAGTTTTTTAAAGATCCGTCAGTGTTTAAATACACATCTTTTACATAAGTTTTAGTTGAGTTGGTATGAGCAAGAACATCGGTTATTCTTACACGATCGGCACCAATATAGGCATAATCTGTAGTGTAAGTTCCTCCTTGATAAGTAGATGATTTTTTTGTAATCTTGTTTGAACTGTTATACGTTACATTTGTGGTCTGTGTTGATCCATCAGCGTAAGTATCAAGATATTTGGTGATCAAGTCACCGGAATAGGTATAAGTTCTTTTGAAATTATCCGTTGTATTGGTCATGGTAACAATCTTGGCTCCGTTATAGCTAAAAGTGTAATTATCACCATCCTGCACCATTTTTGTGACTAAAATTGGGTTGTCTTCCGCGGAAGTATCTTCCTCAACCGTTGCACAAGATGTGAAAAGTAAAATAGGTAGTAAGAAGTAAAATTTTTTCATATAAATTGATTAAATGAGTTATAAGAGTCAAAAATAAGAGAAATAATTAATTATTGGAATTAATTATGATTAAAAATATAATGTGATTGACGCATTTTTAATTAAAAATATATTTTTTCTAACAAAAAATGACACCAAAATTTGATGTCATTATAATTTTAATATAGAGAAGTTTTAAAAATTAACAGCAAACTCCTTTCGCGTTGCAAGCACCAATGTAAGCTTCACCATCTGTGTCTGTAAAACAAAAACAAGTTGCAACACACTTTATTTCTCCGGCGCCATTAACTTTCTCTAATTGTTCTCTTGTAAGTTTCTTTAAATTTTTCATAAAATAGTTTTGATTTGTAGTACGAATATAAATAAAATAAGTCAAACATAAGTGATAAAATTATTTTTAGGGTTAATTTTAACATCATTCCAAAATAAAAGCTAATAATAATTTCACTAATTTTGAGTATGAAGAATGTAATCAGTATATTATTTCTGTGCTTGTGTTTTACGGTTTTTAAAGCACAACAGACAACGGTTCCTTCTGTTAAATATGAAGAGCTTGAAAAACGTATTCAGCAGGAGAAAGATAAACTTCTTGTCGTTAATTTTTGGTCAACAACATGCGCGCCATGTGTAAAAGAGCTTCCACATTTTATGGAAATGAATAATAAATACGCCAACGATCTGAAATTTAAAATGATTCTGGTTTCACTTGATCGATTGGTAGATAAAGAAAGAGTAATCAAATTCATCAAAAATAAAAACCTCACGGCAGAAGTCATTTTATTGGATGATATCAAAAGAATGAATACTTGGATTCCTAAGTTTGAAAAAGACTGGGACGGAAATATTCCGGTGACTATATTTTATAAAAATGGTGAAAAAGTACATTTCAATGACGGCGAAATGAGTAAAGAAGAACTTGAAAATACAATTACTAAAAATTTACAATAATCAAAATAATATGAAAAATCTAAAAATTTTAATGACAGCTTTTATTGTTGGTTTAGGGCTTTTGAGCTTCACCACGATAAACGATGATAAAACACCTCAAAAGCGAAACTCTTCTTCCGTAAAAGGATATGAAGTAGGTGATGAAGCAACAGATTTTAAGCTTAAAAATATCGACGGGAAAACGGTTTCTCTAAGTGATTTTAAAGCTGCAAAAGGCTTTATCGTGATCTTCACATGTAATCACTGCCCGTACGCGAAAAAATATGAAGATAGAATCGTAGAGCTTGACAAAAAATACAAAGACCAGGGTTATCCTGTGATCGCGATCAATCCAAATGATCCAAGTGTACAGCCGGAAGACGGTTACAAACAAATGATCGAGAGAGCGAAACAAAAAGGTTTTACTTTCCCCTATTTGGTTGATGAAGGTCAGAAGATTTTCCCTCAATACGGAGCGACAAAAACGCCACATGTATTTGTTTTACAGAAAGAAAACGGTAAAAATATCGTAAAATACATCGGAGCAATCGACAATAATTACGAAAATCCAAACGACGTCTCAGAATATTACGCTCAAGACGCTGTAAACGCTTTAATAAAAGGTGAACCCATAAAAATGACAAAAACTGTTGCCATCGGATGCACCGTGAAAGTAAAGAAATAATATCTTTGTCGAAATAATAAATAATCGGTGTTCTTTTGAATGCCGATTTTTTTAATAATAAAATCAATTGGCTTTAGCCAAAACTTAAATATGAAATTCAAATTCAGTTTAAAATATTTCGTTGCAACAATAGTAATTTTCTTGGTTGAGGTTTTAATTGCTACAAAACTAAAAGATATTTTCTTCGTCAGAGCCTACCTTGGAGATGTAATTGTGGTGATTCTTCTGTATACTTTTGTTAAAAGTTTTTTTATTGTTAATAATCAAAAACTGATTCTGGGAATTCTTGCTTTTTCTTGCCTGATCGAGTTTGCACAATTCTTCAATATTGCAGAAAAATTAGGCTTCCAACAAGGAAGCCTGATGTATATCGTGATCGGAAATTCATTTTCCTGGATCGATATTTTATGTTATGTCGCGGGTTGTTTGCTGCTTTTTCTTTTTGTGAAATTTATTAATCCAAAAGAAGAAATAAACGTAAATTAATTATCTTCCGAAACTGTCATATTTATCTTCCGCATATTTTATAAAACGGTTCAACAAAGCCACGTTCTCTTTTTCCATTGGAGAAAGGTCGCTGTCTACATTATTAGAAACCGGAATATACCAATCTGTCTGTTCAAAAAAGTTTCTGTAAGTCTGTTTTTTAAAAGCATAACCATGTCTTGCAAAAACCGAATTTTTAATGATTTCAAGATCTAGTTTTCTTAAGTTTTTAAGGTCTTTTTCTGCCAGTTTTTGTTTCGAAGCATTTAATTTAAACACAGCATCAGAAGCAACTCTGTTTTTTTGAGTTGTATATTTTTCTGTTTTTCCGGTTTCTTCATCGGTGTATTTTTCGACAAAGTCTTTCGGGTTTTCCCAATCTACCAAATTTGATTCTTCATCCAACATAAAATTAGGATTATAAACGAATTCTTTCTTGGTTAATTTTAATGTCTTTAGTGGAGATTTTACAGCTTTTTTATTGAATACAGACCATTTTCCGGTAAGGCTGTCACCAGTTAATTTTACTTCAAATCTTCCATCCGTTTTATCGTTTCCAGGTTCGTCAAGCGTAAATGATTTTGAACTTTCATTAAAAATTCCTCGGAATGGTCGTTGATTTCCATTCACAATACTTTGCCCGTAAACACTGTCTTTTGTGATCCTGTTGATCTTTAATGCGATCTTTTTATAAACATCACCTTCATATTCCTCACCATCTTCAGAAGTGATCATTTCCTTTCCTGCAAAATCACCCATGTAAATTCCGTACAATTCTTGGTGAACTTCAGGAACAACTGCAGAGTCTTTCTTTGCAACAAGAGAATCTTTTGACGAAACGGTTTCTTTTGCATCCTTTTTACAGGCAATTAAACTAATTGTAAATAAGGAGACTAATGTTAATTTTAAAATTTTCATATGTAGTTTTTTTGATTTTTAATGGTGGTGTACAATCGCAAAATTACGGATTGTAGTAAAGCGATTTTATATAATTTTTTTTGTGATTAAATATTCAATTAAAAGGATATTCGGAACCCAACCCATCCATGCAATAATTTCATAAACATCCATCGGATTGGGGTGGAATAAATATACAATAATAACCTTCCACATTCTTAAAGTGACTGCAGAAAGCGTTAATGCAAAACTGCGCCACATCCATTGTTTATGTTGTTTAAATTGCTGCTGTCGGGCAAATTGGTATGCTTTAAAAGTAGTAAACCACCACAAACTTCCCAAAATAACAAAAGAAATTTTAGAAAAAACATCTCCGTTAGCTAAAAATCCCATATAAACTCCTGATGGAGCAGAAAAGATCAATAATAGAAAAATATAAACCTTTCCCGAGTTTCTGTGGAAATTTTTCAACCCAAAATTTTTCCTGAGAATAGATGAAAATCCTGAAAGTAAAACAAAAATACTCGTGTAAACATGCGTGTAGAAGAACCACAAATACTCCGGTCTGTCGGTAACTTCGGTTTGTTTTATCATTAAAAAACTCACCTCAGTTTTTAACGGAATATATTCTAACGTGATTTTCAGCATAAGCCAAAAAAAATATCCGAACCCTATGATTAAAAGGGTTTTGAGGACGTTTGGGATGTTTTTTTTGATTAAATGCATTATATTTTACATACCATTCATGGTGAAAGGAATAGTAAACCAATACTTAACAGGTTGATTATTATACATTGCAGGTTTCCATTTCTTTTTGATGGAATTTATTACACGTTCCATTTCTTTATTTAAAATTTGACTGTCGCCAGTTGCTGTTACAGATTTTATACTTCCGTCAATATCAATAGAAAATTTTACTTGAGATTTGACGGTTCCATTAATTTTAGATAGTATAGCGGTATTAAATTTTTTTGAAATAAGGTTTCTGAATTCATTGATTCCACCTGGAAATTCTGGCATTGTGTCTACCTTATCAATATAATATGAGGCTTGTGTATTATTTGATTTACTTGCTTCTGTTGTTTGAGAAAAAATCAGATTGAAACCTAAAAATAGAATTAAGATTAATGTTTTTTTCATAAATGTATTTTTTAAATGTTATTCAAATCCTGTGCAATCAGCCAAGCTTCACTCCAGCAAGCCTGAAAATTAAAGCCTCCTGTCACCGCATCAATATTCAAAACTTCTCCCGCAACATAAAAATTAGGCAAAATTTTAGAGGACATATTTTTAAAATTAATTTCTTTTAAATCTACCCCTCCAGCAGTTACAAATTCATCTTTAAAAGTTGATTTTCCTGTTACCTGCAGTTTCTTTTTGCATAAATTTTCAAGAATCATCTGCATTTCCTTTCCAGAAATTTGGGCAACCTGTTTGTTGAGGTCAACTTTTGAAACTTCTAATATTTTCTGCCAGAATCTATTCGTAATATCAAATATTTTCGCTAGTCCAATAGTCTTTTTTGGATTGGATTGTTTGAAGTTTTGAAATAATTCTTCTGCATCATCAATATCTTTTGAGATAAAGTTAACTTCAATTTCAAAATTATATTTAACCTTTGCTAAGCTTAATGCTTCCCAAGCCGATATTTTTAAAATTGCGGGTCCCGAAAGTCCCCAATGGGTAATTAATAAAGGTCCGCTTTCTTCTGTCTTTAATTTCGGAATGGAGATTTCTGCATTTTCAAAGCTTGTTCCGGGCAATTCTTTTAATAAATCATTCTTAATATTGAATGTAAAAAGGGATGGAACCAAATCAATGATTTTATGTCCTAAATTTTCAATGATTTTCAATGACTTCGGCGAACTTCCCGTTGTATAAATCACAAAATCAGCTTCAAAATCGCCTAAACTTGTTGTAACGATATATCTTTCGTCCAGTTTTTCAATTTCTTTTACCGAGCATTTTGTTTTTACTTCAACTTTTTTTTGCTGAATTTCATTCAATAACGTATTAATAATGGTCTGTGAAGAGTTGCTTTCAGGAAATACTCTGTTGTCATTTTCTATTTTCAACGGAACTTTTCGTTGATCAAACCAATCCATCGTGTCTCCCGGCTGAAATTTAGTAAAAACACTTAATAATTCCTTATTCCCACGAGGGTAAAACTGAACCAATTCTTTTGGATCAAAACAGGCATGCGTCACATTACAACGTCCGCCTCCGGAAATTTTAACTTTCTGAAGTACATCTGAATTTTGCTCAAGAATCGTAATTTTATATTTTTTTTCGTCAAGATTTGCTGCGCAGAAAAAACCTGCCGCACCACCTCCGATAATGATAATTTGCTTCATAATTCCTTTAATCTTATGCTGAAGATTATTTTTCCAAAAGTACAATTTTTATAAACCATCTTATTTGAGTAATTTTGAAGAATATAGTTTAATTATTCTAAAACAGATTTCTAAATGATATTTTACCATAAATTCGAAGTTCGTTGGAGTGATCTTGATGCCAACAAACACTTAGCAAATTCTTCTTACGTGCAGTTTTGCGCCCAAACCAGAATGGCTTTCATGAAGCAGGAAAAAATGGGCGTTACGCAAATGAGCCGATGGGGGATTGGCCCTGTGATCATGCATGAAAGATTTTCTTTTTTCAAAGAAATATTCGCAGATCAGGTTGTTATTGTAAGTCTGGAAATCGATGGATGTGCGGAAGATTGTTCCATTTATCGTTTTGTACATAAATTTTATCTTCCTGATGGTTCACATTGTGCTACTTCAGAGGCCACAGGAGTTTGGATCGATACGATGTTGAGAAAAATGACAACTCCACCGGATGATGTAATAGAAGCGATGAACAAATATAAAACACCGAATACGGTAATTTTAACGAGAGAAGATTTTAAGAAATTACCTTTCCGTCCGGAAAATATTGATCCGACGAAACTTAACTAATAAATGATAATAGATAAATGATAATAGATAAATGATGGTTGATAGAGTAAAATTCTTCAAAATCATTTATTATTTATTAATCATCACTTATAAATTAAAATATGTTTGAAGATAAAGAACCAGAATTAACGCCGATCTCTAAATTAGGAGAATTTGGCTTGATTAAGCATTTAACAGAACATTTTCCTTTGTCCAACGAGTCTTCGGAGATTGGAGTGGGAGATGATGCGGCAGTGATTAATCCTGGAAATAAAAAAGTTGTTCTTACAACGGATGTTTTGGCAGAAGGAGTGCATTTCAATTTAGGATATGTTCCATTAAAACATTTAGGATATAAAGCAGTTGTTGTGAATCTAAGTGATGTTGCAGCAATGAACGCTACTCCGACACAGATTTTGGTTTCTTTGGCGGTTTCAAACCGTTTTCCTGTGGAAGCTTTGGAGGAAATTTATTCTGGAATTCAGGCTGCTTGTACTCGATATAAAGTAGATTTGATCGGTGGAGATACAACAAGCTCAAATGCAGGTTTGGTCATGAGTATTACTGCTGTCGGAATTGAAGATGAGGAGAATATTATAAAAAGAAGCACTGCAAAACCAAATGACCTTCTTGTTGTAAGTGGTGATTTGGGTGGCGCTTATATGGGACTTCAGATCTTAGAAAGAGAACATGCTGTGTATCTTGCTAATCCGAATATGCAGCCTGAAATGGAAGGATTTGATTATATTCTGGAAAGACAATTGAAACCTGAAGCAAGAACAGACGTTAAAGGTATTTTAGAAGGACTGGATATCAAACCAACTTCTATGATTGATATTTCTGACGGTTTAGCTTCTGAGATCTTACATCTTTCAGACCAGTCAAAAGTTGGTTTCAGATTGTATGAAGAGAAAATTCCTATGGATAATTTGACGATCACTACGGCTGATGAATTTAATTTAAATCCAGTAATGGCAGCTTTAAGTGGCGGTGAGGATTATGAATTATTATTCACCATTTCACCAAACGATTTTGAAAAAATGAAAAATCACCCAGATTTTACGATCATCGGGCATGCTGTTGATAAAGAGGAAGGCAATTTCATGGTAGCAAGAGGTTCTAATCAATTGGTTTCTCTTACTGCACAGGGCTGGGATGCTTTTTTAGGAAATAATCAAAACGATTAAATTTTATTTAATTTTGAAATATTGTGAAACCACTGCTTTTGTAGTGGTTTTTTTGTTTAATTTAATTAGGTCTCTAATTTGCAGAGAAAAGAAAAACATAAAATGAGATTCTATAAAGACACAAATGATTATTATCTGAGAAAAATTCTCGATGATATTGAGTTATCAAAATTTACAACTTCATGGGTTTTCTACGAATGGGAGAATGGTATAAATGTGAGAGATTTTTTTAAGAATGAAAAAGTCTATTCTTTTTTATGGGAATATTCAAATGATATTTTTCTAAAAAAAATTGATGACTGGAAGAGGGCGTTTAGAAGAAATAAAATTGAAATTCCTGAAGATATCAACTCATATCAAAAGGATTATTATTTATCTCCTGAAAGAAAAGTATATTTAGATATACTGGAAGCTGACTTTATTACAACAGGAAAGATATTTGAAAACTTCACAGGGCATAATCATACAGAACGCCTTGCTCAAATTGTTGTTAAAAATAATGTGCGGTTTTCGGATTTAAACTTGAATTTTCTTGAAAATATTGATTCTTTTGCTAGATTTGAAGAATATCTCAAAATTTTAAATTTAGACTCAATTCATGCAATTATATTAAACGGATATCATCATGGAGGAGAGTTAATAAAAATTTTTGTACATAAAAAAGAAGTAAAAATTATCCCGAATGAGGATGTTTTATCGTGGAATATTTTTGAAAATACTTTTGTATCTAGACCTTTTAATTGGAAAGTTGAATAATCTATTTAAAATATTATTAATAACCATTTCATTGTGCAACTTTATTTTCAAAGTTTTTCTTTCCGATAAAATCTTAACATTGAAAATTAGAAAAATACATCTTTATATTAAGCCATTTTCACGTAGTAATTTTTCAATTTCAGCACTATTTCTGAAAATAAGACTTCCATTCTTATCTCTTTTAGCTTGAAATCCGTAAGTGCAACGACATCCGTATTTATTACTACAATTTTTGTGAGGTAATCTAGGAGTTTTAACAAGAAAATTGTAGTCGAATATTTTTCCATTATCTGAATTACACTCTTGACAGCAATTTTTCCCCCCAATAATAATAACTTCCCCTTCAATACCATCAACTTTTAAGCTTAATAATTTATGCTTTGACGATAACTCTCTCAAATGAATTGAATTTATGCTGTCTTTATTTTTTAAAGAAAATGTTGACATAAAATAATAAATCATACTTAATGTTTGATTATTATTGGAGTTTTGAGCTATTAAATGATTATAAGCAGACCATATAAAGTCTTTTAGTTTTTCTATTTCATTATCCTTAATCTTTTCCTTGTTAAACTTAGCTATTAAAATTGCTTCATTAAAACCAAGATTTTTTAAATCATTAAACGAATTGTTCTTTAGGTTATGAAATTTTCGACTTATCTTATTATCAATTAGGTTTTTATTTTCTATTTTATCATTTGAAAATATATTTTTGAGAAATTTAGAAATCATAATTATTATTTTTTCAAATTTAAGGACTAAAAGTTACTGCATTATAATTAGATATAAAAAATTAATCCCCGCTGCGCAAAGTCTGTGACTTTGAGCCAGATTAATTAAAAATAACCGCTACAATTTAGTAGCGGTTTTTACATAAAAAAGAAAATTAATTTTACATTTATACTATAAAAACAAAAAGGTGAAAGAAGGATATATTATAAGAGATCAGGAGAGACCGCATTTCATAACCTGTACAGTTGTGGATTGGGTTGATGTTTTCACAAGAAAAGTTTATAGAGATGTAATAATTGAGTCTTTAGAATATTGTAAAAAACATAAAGGTCTTGTACTGTACGGCTACGTCATAATGAGTAATCATATTCATTTAATTATACAATCGAAAGAAGGTAAGTTATCAGATTTAATCAGAGATTTTAAAAAGTTTACATCAAAGAATATTTTAGAGAAGATACAAATAGAACCCGAAAGTAGGCGAGAATGGATGCTGGAAAGATTTTCCAAAGCAACAGAAAGCCATACTAGAAATAAAACGTATCAATTTTGGCAGTACGGAAATCATGCAGAGGAAATATATACATTACATTTTTTATGGGATAAGCTTAATTATATTCATCTAAATCCTATAAGGGCGGGTTTAGTTGATAAGGCGTATAATTATCTATACTCGTCAGCAAGTAATTATGTTCTGGGAAATGGATTATTGGATGTAGAATTAGCAGATAATCCTGTGATTGATGTAACTAAGAAAAATGAGTTTTGGAAATATAATAATTATAATGAATAGAGCTCAAAGTCACGGACTTTGCGCAGCGGCTTAATAAAAAAACCGCTACAATTTAGTAGCGGTTTTTTACATAAAAAAGAAAATTAATTTTACATTTATAATATAAAAAACAAAAAGGTGAAAGAAGCATATATTATAAGAGATCAGGTCAGGAAATATGGTCAGCTCAAAGTCACAGACTTTGCGCAGCGGGTTAAAATGAAAATTTGTCAATATGAATGGTATAGAGGAAAAAAGTAAGCCTAGAATCTCAAAAAAACAGTACATCCAATTTGCATTTGTAATGATTGGTATGATAAGTTTATTTATACTTTTCCTATACTTTATGGCAAATAATAGGCAAAAAGAAATACAAGAAATCAATAATGATTACTCAATAACTACTGGTGTTATAACAAAAATTAGCCTATATAAGGGGCATCACATCGATGTAAAATTTAAGGTAAATAATGAGTTGATAAAAGGATCTGATGGAATGCAAAAATCGACAAATAAAAATGTAGGAGATTCTATACAGATTAAATATTCAAATAAAAACCCAACTAATTTTATAACCGAATTAAATAATAGTTTTTGAGAAAGTCGATATTTGCTATCTAGCAATAAAAAAATCGCTGCACAAAGTCTATGACTTTGCGCCAAATCAAAAAAAAACCACTATGATTATAGTGGTTTTTATCATTAAAAAGGCTGTTCCGTACAACGATCATCTCCGGGAGGGCAATACGTTCCGCCACCACCGCCAGACCCACCGCCACCGCCTACGGCGACACATTGTCCGGGATTTCCGTCGTCATTCATTTCGCATGCTTTTCCGAAGGTACATTCGCAGTCTGTCCAGCAATAGGCAGAATCTCCGTTGCTATGACAGCCACCTCCACCACCTCCCAAAATGTTGGAAAGATCTTTTCTTAAAAGTTTTTTGATGTTTTTCATAATTAAAGTTTTGTATTTGGTTTAAAATATTTTGTAATATTTAAATATAAAGAAATTTAATTAATTCGATTTTTATAAATTATGTTGAAGAAAATTCGGAGCTTAAAATTTATAAAAAAGATTTAAAAGTAATATCAATGGGTTTCTGGCTATAGTAAGCTCAATTTTATAGATAAACAAACGCCCTCGTGAGATCATATTATTAAATCAATAAAGATCAATAAGGCTGCTTCAATTTTGAAACAGCCTTATTGATGTACTTTAATTTTTAGTAAATTTAAAGTTGCCTTTCATCTCATTGTTTTTACTAAACAGACAGAGTATGTAGTTTCCTTTTATCAATTGTCCAAGGGAAATTTCGCTTCCGTTAGTTTCTCCATTCATGATCATTCTTCCATCTGTACCAAATATTTTGTATTTATAGGTATTATCTTTTAAACCGCTTACTTTTATAAAGTTTGTTGCAGGATTAGGGGAAATTTGTATAGTGTTCGGGTTTTCAATATCAGATACAGATAAAGTCTGGCAACCTGGCAGATCTGCAGGGTTTATATCAGGACTTTGCGTAGGAGTGGCAGTAGTTAATATTGTATTTAAAGGAATTGTTTCATTGAAAAACCCGCCATTTTTTAAATAAAATTTATTGTTGATCGTCCCTCCGTAAGCATCTATTCTTTGATTGGCAGTATAAGTGGCATCAGCTGTAAATTTTGCCTGATTAATAGGCATCCATTGTCCCTGCTGTGTTTTTATCCACTGATTTCCATACTCTGCTCTTCTTCCCATATAACCGGAGTTGGGGGTGAAGTTTTCTACAAAGCTGTAAAATCCTTTTAAATAAGTGTCTGTGTAAGGTCTTTTCCAGCTTGCAATAATTTTCCATGTACCTGATTCGGGAGCAAAAAACCATGCTGTGTAATCTGTTTTTCCCGTTCCGTCCGGTTCTCCTTTTACTAGAAACTTGTAGGTAACTCCGGCTTGCCAATTGTATTGCAGATAGCTTTGTCCGCCAGAACCTTCGTTTCCGAATTGTCCCGTTATTACATTGGTTCCCTTACAATTTAAAGTTATTTTGTGATCTTCCGGAATATTGTTGGGATCATCTGTAGGAAATGGGCTCCAGACAGAGAATAAAATTCGTCTTTCTGTGCTGGAATTTACCTGCATTCCAAAATATCCTTGCTGAAAACCATTGGCCATAAAATAAGAACCAACTTTGTCTTCCCCTACAGGAACTGTTACTTCATTATAATAATAAGAAACATTATTTGTAGTAGGAATTACATATCCTAAATGACATGAAGGCCCTCTTCTTGCCCAATAATAATAACTGGTATCATTGCTGAAAATATTGGTCCCTGTAGTTGCAGAACCCGAAAAAATAAAATGAGAAGCATCTCCGAAATAACCTCCAGTTTTCGTGACACCTTGGAGATCTATTTTTACGTAACCAGGAGTTGAAACGGTGAAATCTCCCACAGGATATTCCGTATATGTTGATCCGGTCATGGTAATGGTCTGAGAAACACCATTTACTGTGATTTTTGCTGTACTGCTTCCTGAAGGAACACGTGCTTTCAGACTGAGGGTAAGAGTTCCCGCATTCGAAACTTTTAAATAGGTGCTGATTATGGTATTTGGATTAACCCAATTGGCTAATCCATTGGAAGTGATCACTTCTGGTGCACCTGCTGGTGAATAGGTTATAAATGCGTTTCCTGCTAAAGCAACCTCATTGGAAGGAGGATAGTGACTTAAATTCCTGCTGTAATTTGCTGAAAAAAGAAAGCCGAAAGAGAATACCATGAATGTGGTAAACAGTAATTTTATTTTCATTTTTTTTATTTTTTATAAAGATAAAAAATGTTTTTTTTGTTGAAAAATAGGATTTCGTAATTATTTTTTAATAATTATGTATTTAAATGTAATATTTATTGAGGAAAATAAATTTTTGTTGAAAAAAATAAAATAAATCAGTTTGTAGTGAAAATTTTATTTTAAATATTTTTTTTCATAAACTGAAGAAAACTTTAAGAGCTTAGCAAAAAAAAATCAGGCGCAGATTACTGCGCCTGATCTTATATCTTTAATCAATATTGATTATTTTTTTACAATATTAATAATAACCTCCATTGCTTTCTCCATACTTTCCAAAGCAACGTACTCGTAAGGTCCATGGAAGTTCATTCCACCTGCAAAAATATTCGGACAAGGAAGTCCCATGTAAGATAGCTGAGCTCCGTCTGTTCCGCCTCTGATTGCTTTGATCTTAGGTTCAATGTTCGCTTCTTTCATCGCTTTTGCAGCAAGATCGATGATGTGCATCTTTCCTTCAAACTGCTGCTTCATGTTACGGTATTGTTCCTTGATCTCCACTTCAGCGGTTCCTTCTCCATGTTTTTGGTTGAATTCAGCAACTTTTTCCTCCATGAATTTCTTTCTCGCTTCATATTTTTCTTCATCATGATCACGGATGATGTATTGAAGTTTAGCTTCAGAAATATCAGCGGTAATATCCATTAAATGATAAAAACCGTCAAAACCTTTCGTCGTTGCCGGAGTTTCATTTGCCGGAAGTAATTGAATAAATTCAGCTGCTAAAAGACCAGCATTCACCATTTTTCCGAAAGCATAGCCTGGGTGTACACTCAATCCATGGATTTTCACCACAGCGCCAGCAGCGTTGAAGTTTTCATATTCTAATTCCCCAACTTCACTTCCGTCCATTGTATAAGCAAATTCTGCCCCGAATTTTGCAACATCAAATTTATGTGCCCCTCTTCCGATTTCTTCATCAGGAGTAAATCCTACAGCAACTCTTCCGTGCTTGATTTCCGGATGCGCGATCAGATATTCCGCAGCCGTTACAATTTCTGCACAACCTGCTTTGTCATCAGCTCCCAAAAGAGTATTTCCGTCAGTTGTAATTAAAGTCTGACCGGTATATTGTTTTAAGCTTTCGAATTTTGAAGGAGATAAAGTGAATCCTGTTGTCTGGTTTAAAACTAAATCATTTCCATCGTAATTTTCCCAAACCTGAGGTTTTACATTTTCACCACTGAAATCTGGTGAAGTATCATAATGTGAAATAAATCCAATCGTTGGCCTGTCATCATTTTCAAGGTTAGATGGGACGTAGCCCATAATATAACCGTTATCATCAATCGAAACATTTTCTAAACCTATAGTTTTAAGTTCCTCAACAATATATCTTGCGATGTCCCACTGCCTTTCTGTAGAAGGTGTTGTTTCACTTTCTGCATCGCTCGTTGAGTATATTTTTACATAATTAAGAAAACGGTTCAGTAACTTTTCTTTCCACAATTGGTTGAATTCTATTGTACTCATTAGATATCATAAATTTTAACAAAGTTAGCAAATTTGATGCTCAGAATAAGTTATTTGCAGCCGAATATATGTTATTGAAATTTTAAATCACCTATAAAAGGTTGAAAATCAAAATAATGTTAGCTTTGTGCTAATCTAATATAAACTTGTTTAGTTTTATTATATTTGAGAAAATCAAAAGTACCAATGTTTCTAACTGAATGTCCGAGAGATGCAATGCAGGGTTGGGGAGAATTTATCCCTACTGACAAAAAAATAGACTATATCAACTCCTTGATGGAAGTTGGGTATGATATACTGGATTGTCTGAGTTTTGTTTCTCCAAAAGCAATTCCTCAGCTTGCTGATTCTGATGAGGTTGCCGAAAATATCGACAAATCTTTATCCAACACAAAAGTTTCTGCGATCATCGGAAATTACAGAGGTGCCGAGAAAGCATTGAAGCATCAATCTGTTGATATTCTGGGTTTCCCGTTCTCTATTTCCGAAACTTTTCAGCATAGAAATACGAATAAAAGTCAGGAAGAAGCTTTTAATGAAATTATTAAAATGCTTGAACTGACGAAAAGCGAAAATAGAGAATTAAACATCTATTTTTCAATGGCTTTCGGAAATCCGTACGGCGAAATGTGGAAATGGGAAGATGTAGATTTCTGGGCACAAAGGTTTTCGGAAATTGGAATTAAAAACATCTTACTTTCTGATACAACGGGAGTTGCAACGCCAGAAACGATCTCTCTTTTATTCGAAAAAATACCTTCAAAATATCCTGAAATCAATTTCGGAGGACATTTTCATAACCGATATGAAGATTCTTATTCGAAACTAAAAGCAGCTTACGATAAAGGCTGTAGAAGATTCGACAGTGCGATTAAAGGAATCGGCGGTTGCCCGATGGCAAAAGATGATCTGGTAGGAAATATGCCTACAGAACAGGTGATCAATTTTATGAGCGTTGAAAAAATAGATCACAAATTAAATTTATTAAACTTCGAAAGTTCTTATAACAGAGCGAAGGATATTTTTCATTTTTGAGACATTGTCTCTTTTATTATGAGCGATTTCAGCCTGAGCTTGTCGAAGAATAATAAAATAAATATCAATAGGAGCGGGTTTTAACCCGCTTTACTATATTTAAAATCAAACGGCTTTAGCCAAAACTTAAAAATTAACTCCAAAATCAACAAAAATGTCACCAATAATCTCACCATCCGAATTTAAAAATCTTCCAACAGCAAATCTCATCATTCTTGATGCAAGAGCAGGAAAAGATATATATCAAAACTATCTTGAAAAGCACATTAAAGGAGCAAGATTCATCGATTTAGATAAAGATTTAGCCGAGATTGGAGAAGATGCAGCTTTTGGTGGAAGACATCCTCTTCCGGATATTGAAAAATTTGCAGAAACATTGTCAAATCTTGGAATTTCAGAAGATTCTCATGTTGTTATTTATGATGATAAAAACGGAGCGAATGCGGCGGCAAGAGCTTGGTGGATGTTAAGATCTTTTGGATTAAAAAATGTTCAGGTTTTAGATGGAGGTTTTCAAACTGCTGAAATAAATGAAGTAGACTTTTCATCAGGTAAAGAAACTTTTGAAAAATCAGATGTAATTAAAAAAGATAGTTGGCTTCTTCCAACTTCAACGTTAGAAAGTGTTGAAAATGAATTGACAAACGATTCTTCAACAGTAATTGATGTAAGAGATGCTTACCGATATAATGGTGAATCTGAGCCTATTGATTTGGTTGCGGGACACATTCCCGGCGCAATCAATATTCCCTTTTCTGAAAATCTTGACGAAAATGGAAACTTCTTAAAACCAGACATTTTAAAAGAAAAATATTCAAAATTATTAGAAAATAAACCTAGTAATTTAATCATTCATTGTGGATCTGGAGTTACAGCATGTCATACGATTTTAGCTTTAGAATATGCTGGTTTTCAAATGTCTAACTTGTATGTTGGCTCATGGAGTGAATGGAGCAGAAGAGAAGGGAAAGAAATTGCTAGAGAGGTTTAATATTAATAAAGTAATCGTCCTATTTGTATTTGTCATTCTGTGACGAAGGCAAAATCTCAGCGTTAGTTTAGAGAGATTCTTCACTCCACTTTGTTGCGTTCAGAATGACAGTGAAGATTATAAAAACAAAATAAAAGGCTGCCAAAAATGACAGCCTAATTTATTTTAATTCAAGAATTTAAAGCATTCCTAATTCAAACTTCGCTTCTTCGCTCATCATATCCTTGTTCCAGCTAGGCTCAAAAGTAAGCTCTAAATCTACACTTTTCACATTTTCTACTTCCGCAACCTTGTCTTTAACCTCCTGTGGAAGCGTTTCTGCAACCGGACAGTTGGGAGTAGTAAGGGTCATGATAATTTTTACATCGCCATCCTCAGAGATCTGAACATCATAAATAAGCCCCAATTCATAAATATCCACCGGAATTTCCGGGTCATAAACGGTTTTTAATACTCCAATGATTTCTTCTCCTATATCGGCAATTTGATCGTCTGTAAATTTCATTTTTTAATCTAGATTGATATTCCTTTTCAACAAATCTTCCTGACGCATTCGTCGGAAAACATTTGCCAAAGTTAAGACATCTTTTTCACAATAGTCGACTATTCTTTGCAAGTCTTTTTCTATGTAATAGATTGATGAAACCATTGAACCGTCGATATCATCTTTCGGAGTCGGAATTCCGAAAACATGGGCAAGTAATTCTAAAGAAATGAAGCTTTTATAGTCTCCGAACTTCCATAATTCCATCGTGTCTATATGGGGGATTTCCCAAGGTTTTTTCCCAAACATCTGAAAAGGATTGGGCGGTTGCATTCCGTTAATCAGAAAGCGTCTTGCGATCCACGGGAAGTCAAATTCCTTTCCGTTGTGGGCACAAAGGATCACGTCACGAAGCCTTGGACTGTTGAATATTTCACCAAATTCTATCAACATTTTCTTTTCATCATCATTTGCGAAACTTTTGATCTTTAACGTGTCATTTTTTTCGATCATTCCGATGGTGATGCAGATTATTTTTCCGAATTCGGCCATAATTCCGGCTCTTTCAGGATAAAATTCTTCTGCTGTAGCTTCATCTTTCCTCTGAAATTTTGTTTTTTTATCCCAAAGTTTTTGTTCTGTTTCGGGAAGCTCTTCCCAAGAACCTGTTCCCGTAACGGTCTCAATATCAAGGAATAAAACTCTGTCTAATGGAATATTTTGTATCATGTATTTTTATTATTTTAACCAACCTGCAATCCGTTTTTTGTCGGAAGAGAAGGTGATAAAAGTGTAATGTCTTTTGAATCTTCGCCATAAACTCCTAAAACCAGACATTCGCTGAAAAAGTTGGCAATTTGTTTCTTTGGAAAATTAACGACAGCTAAAATTTGCTGTCCGATTAAATCTTCTTTCTGATAAAGAGAGGTTATTTGGGCTGCAGATTTTTTTATACCTAAATCTCCAAAATCAATTTCTAATTGATAGGATGGATTTCTAGCTTTTTCAAAATCGGTTACTGAAATTATCGTTCCCGTTCTGATATCTAATTTTTCAAAATCTTGCCAAGAGATTTCGGGTTTTATTGTCATGATAATGAGTTGATTAATTGTTCTACTTCTGTTTTCTGTTCTGCATATTTGTGTTGTAGCTCGGAGCCTTCGCCCATTCTTCTGTAATATTCCAGCGCTTTATTTCCGAAAAATTTTCTGTGAAAATCTGAAACATCAGGGATTTGAGGGAAAACTTTATGAAAAAGCATTTCATAATACGCCTGAAATTCTCTTTCATTTTTATCTTCAACTACATTTCCTGGTGCTTTTTGTCTTACATGAAGCATTTCGTGAGCAATCATATTAAGAACGAGATTCAAATCAAAATCAAAAATATTCTTGGGAATCATTACCATTTGAGGATGTCCCAATTCTCCTTCAGCTGTTAAAAGCATTGAATTTGGGGAAAGTTCTTGCCTAAAGCCAAATCCTGCAAAATTTTCATGTTCTAATTTAAATGAGCTGATTAAATATTTCGCAGCATCTAAAATTTGATCATGCTCTTTATAGGCATTGAGATGTAAATTGATTTGTTCGAAATTCATTCAAATATATGTTTTAACAAATGTATTAAAATATTAAAAACTTAAAAATTATTTTTCGAAGCATAAATTTTTTCTTTTTAAAATCAATTAGTTATGATTTTTTTTAATGTTTATTTCAAAATGAATGCAAGATTCCTTCAAAAACGGATTTATATAAGTGAGTACTCAAAGTAAATAATGTATAATGAAAATAATTAAAGTAATGAAGAAATTAACAGTACTTAAGGCTTTTATGGTCGTTTTGGTTGCGTTTGCAGCGATGTCTTTAACATCTTGTAATAATGATAGTTATAACCCTGTTCCGGTGAAGCTTGAAGATGTCAATGGCAACTATAAGGCAAAACTTTTTATACAGCAGGGAAATAAAGGACCTGTTGTGGAGAAAATTATCAACTTTTCAGCAAAGGATACGATAGTTACTTTTAAAGATTTCCCAATCAGAGAAATTGTAAAATCTGTAGTAAAAGATCCTGTGAAAACAGATACGGCATTAGCTAAAATCGGAAAATTTGAATATAAACTTAATTATACTTCAAAAATTAATACAGAACAGAATATTGTTGAGTTGACCTTTGCTCCCAAGAAGCTGAATATCCAAATTCCTGTAGACGGAGTAACTAAGAATGCTGTAGTAACAGTTGTTGCTAAACAAAAAGGTTTTTTTGTGGGACAAGATTGGTCTTTGAGATTCGGCTTGGTAGCAGAAAAAATAATAGTTGATGGTGTAGAATTAGCCCCCTTTGAAACCATTAAATATGATATTCCGTATTCTATAAAAAACTAAGAGACGGATATCATGCATGATAGGTTGTGCTTTGTAAAAAGGCAGCCTATTTTTGCATTAGAATTAAATTAATCATAAAATCAGGATGTTATTGTAAAAATACATGGAAGAAAGTAAGGAGCAGATTTTGATAAAACGCCTTCATTTGAAGGAAGAAACTGCCTGGAAGGAGCTTTTCGAAGCTTATTCCGGAAACCTTACCTATGTATGTTCACGATACATTATCGGGCAGGAAGATGTGCATGATGTTTTGCAGAACAGTTTTATAAAAATGTTTCGTTCGATAGATTCATTTGAATACAGAGGAAATGGTTCTTTAAGAGCCTGGATTACCAGAATTGTGGTGACGGAATCTTTAAAATATCTTAAGCAAAATCCTGATTTTAAACTCGTTGAAGATGAATTTGAAATACCGGATGTTCCGGAAGAAGAACCCGATCTTCAGGAAATATCCCAAACAACGATCATGAAAATGATACGAACTCTTCCCGATGGTTACAGAACCGTTTTTAACCTTTTTGTGTTTGAGGAAAAGAGTCATAAAGAAATTGCCGGGATTTTGGGAATTGCTGAAAATTCTTCGGCATCGCAATTTCATAGAGCTAAAGCGATGCTTGGTCATAAAATAAAAGAATATAAAATGTCAAAAACAGCGCAATATGAGTAATCAGTGGTTGAATGATATGCGCAGAAAAATGGAAGATCATACAGATGATGTTCCGGAAGGATTGTGGGACAATATTAAAGATGATCTGTTCTCTGAAGATGATAAAATAGCAGGATTTCCTATCATTGGAAATGATTTGAAGGCGGAAAATAAAAATACATCTACGTTTAGATCTAAAAAATTAATATACCGGATCAGTGCTGTTGCGGCTGTGATTGCAATGTTTTTTATTGGTGGAAAAATATTCGATTTTTATAATAATGAAAAGGAAGATTTACCAAAAATTACTAATTCTAAGAATGGAAATAAAGCAGAATCAACAGATCGCTTGTCTGAAAATCAAAATCTATCGATTAAAAATCAAAATTTAAATAATTCTGATTTATTTAGAGGAAATTCAAGTTCAAATATCATCACTTCAAATAAAAATTCATCAAAAAATAGTCTTAATGAGATTCTGAATACACATAATGAAATTTTTAAAAATGGAATTAATCATTCTGGAAATCAAAATATAAATACGATAACAGATATAATTGATCATAACAATAAAATTGCACAACAAGAAAATGTAATTATTGGTAATAATCAGTCAATCAATGATATAAAAGAACCGTTTTCACAGGAAGAAAAAGAGTATAAAGATAAATTTGAATCAATTCAAAAAGAAAAAATAGCAAAAAAACAATCCAAAAAACCTTGGATGCTGAGTTTGCTCACAGGAAATACTTCAGGAAGTTCATCAGAACAATTTCCGGGATATGCTACCTTAAGCGGAAGCCCGATGAATGTTGATGATCTTTTTTATGCAAGCTCAGAAGGAAATCCTTTTGTACAGGTGCTTTTAGCGAATCAAAATAAAGAAGTGGAAGCAAGAATAAGACATAAAGTTCCCGTTACTTTAGGTGTTTCAATGTATTATAGTTTAGGGAAAAAATGGGGAATCGGAACGGGAATTAATTATACCAAATTATCATCCGAACTTCGTTCTGGGAGTGATGCTAATTTAATAAAAAGCGATCAGTCGGTTCATTATATCGGTGTTCCTGTGCAGGTAAATTATAACGTGATTAAGAAAGGAGCATTTACAGGATACGTCACTGCCGGAGCCATTGTTGAAAAGGCGGTTGCCGGAGGTGTCACCACAAAGTACATTGTAAATAATGAAGTAAAAGAAGAAAATAAAGAAGGATTGGAGGCAAAACCGGTTCAGTTTTCTGTTAACAGCGGAGTAGGATTACAGGTAAAAGTTGTCAATAAAATAGGGATTTATGCAGAGCCGGGTATCGGCTATCATTTCAAAGATGACAGTTCACTCAATACAATATATAAAGAAAAACCATTAAATTTTAATGTAAAGTTCGGGATTAGATTGTTGATCGACTGATAATTAATTCACACATCAAAAACAATATCTAAAAATAAATCAGGCTTATTAATTAATACGCTCTATGGTATTGATATGCCGGAATCTTAACCAAAATTAAAACTGATAAAATATTAAAAATCAATTCACTAAATAAATATTAACATGAAGACAAAATTAATTTTTTTAGCATTTTGCCTATTCCTGAGCATTGTAAAATTACAGGCTCAATGCACACCTACAATCACAAGCCCGAGACTTGGGACAATGTTTCAGAACAGCGTCGTTTTTTGTCATGCAGAAACTGAAACGCTTTCTACAACACAAACTTACGGAAGTTATCAATGGTACAAACAGCAGTGGGACTGGCAGTCTCCAAATCCAAATCCGTGGGTTGCCATATCGGGAGCGACATCACAGACATTGACGATCAATGGTACAGATGACATGCTTTATTATTTTAAAGTTGAAGTTACAGACGGAGACTGTATAGCAGAGAGTCCCGCGATTCTTGCAGATGGATATGCTTATGGGCTTCCATTCATGATGGTAGATCTTACGCCCGGAACTTACGAAGAAGTACAGCCCGGAGAATACAATGTTTGCCAGGGAGCAACCGTACAGCTTAATAACGGATTCCCAGTGGTATACGGAAATCACACTTGGTTTAAATGTCTTCCAAGCAATAATCCTCCTTCACCCACAGATCCTTGTATCATCGCCGGAGCAACGGGAGATTCTTATGTTGCAAGTGCTTCCGGAGAATACGGATTTTATGCCTGTACAGAATATTGCCCTAGCCAATGTGAAATGTTGAGTGATATAGCATTTATTAAACTTAATTTCGGAAACTGGAGCTTTTGTACTTTAGGAACAGGTGAAACCAAACCAAAAGAAAATATTTTAAAATTATACCCAAATCCGACAACACAGTTCTTATACATCGGAAAGGAGTCTGATAAAACATATAATAATGTTTCTATTGTTGATATGTCCGGAAAACTTGTTTTACAGAAAAAAAGCCATCAGTATAATGAAGCGATCGATGTAAGTAGTTTTGTTCCGGGGACTTATATGATTGTTTCTAAAACGCTGGATGGAAAAGTATATAAAAATAAATTCATAAAGAAATAGAGTAAAGTAATAGTTAGTTTTTTAATAATTTATGTTAAGATCGGTACAGAATTCATCCCTGTGCCGATTTATTTTTTTTATATAATAACGATTAAAACTAAATACCATAAACTCAACAGTGAATTCTGTAAAATAAAATATTAATTATTTTTACGGCAAAACACAATCATGCTGATTAAAATATATGGAAGTGCAATTCACGGAGTTTCTGCTCAGACAATTACCATTGAAGTTAATGTTGATACAGGTGGAGTAGGTTATCATTTAGTAGGACTTGCAGACAATGCTATCAAAGAAAGTAGTTACCGGATTTCTGCTGCTTTAAAAAACGTTGGCTACAAAATTCCCGGTAAAAAAATCACCATCAATATGGCTCCAGCAGATCTTCGGAAAGAAGGTGCTGCATATGATTTGAGTATTGCCATCGGAATTTTAACAGCTTCGGATCAGATTTTAGCTGAAAATATTCAGGATTATATCATTATGGGTGAGCTTTCGTTGGATGGAAGTTTACAGCCGATCCGTGGCGTTCTTCCGATTGCTATTCAGGCGAGGGAAGAAGGTTTTAAAGGAATTATTTTACCTAAACAAAATACGCGAGAAGCTGCTATCGTCAATAATCTTGATGTATATGGTGTTGAAAATATCAAAGAAGTTATTGATTTTTTTAATGAAGGAAAACCTCTTGAAAAAGTAGTTTTAGACACCAGAAAAGAGTTTCAGGATAAAATTAATCTGTTTCCTTTTGATTTTTCTGAAGTTAAAGGTCAGGAAACCGCAAAACGAGCTATGGAAGTCGCTGCAGCAGGTGGACATAATATTATTCTGATCGGACCTCCCGGAAGTGGAAAAACAATGTTGGCTAAAAGAGTTCCAAGTATTTTGCCTCCTTTAACGTTGAAAGAAGCTTTGGAAACAACAAAGATCCATTCTGTAGCCGGAAAAATGGGAACTGAAACGTCTTTAATGACGGTTCGCCCTTTTAGATCACCTCATCATACGATCTCGGATGTTGCCTTAGTTGGTGGCGGAAGTTATCCTCAACCCGGAGAAATTTCTCTCGCTCATAACGGTGTTTTGTTTTTAGATGAAATGCCGGAATTTAAAAGAACCGTTCTTGAAGTGATGAGACAACCTTTGGAAGACCGTGAAGTTACCATTTCGAGAGCCCGATTTACAGTAAATTATCCGGCAAGTTTTATGTTGGTCGCCTCTATGAACCCAAGCCCGAGCGGATTTTTCCCTGATGATCCTAATAATACTTCATCTGTCTATGAAATGCAACGATATATGAATAAGCTTTCCGGACCGCTTTTGGATCGAATTGATATTCATATAGAAGTACAAAAAGTTGAATTTGAACAGCTTGCAGAAAAAAGAAAAGGAGAGAAAAGTGAAGACATCAGAAAGCGTGTTTTAATTGCCCGTGAGATTCAGGGCGAGCGATATAAAGACTTGGAAATTAGTTATAACGCTCAAATTGGACCAAAAGAAATTGAAAAATTTTGTGAACTTGATCAATCTTCTTTTAATCTCATAAAATTAGCCATGGAAAAACTCAATCTTTCCGCAAGAGCCTACGATAGAATTTTAAAAGTAGCAAGAACAATTGCTGATCTTGAAGAGTCTCAAAATATTTTATCTCATCATATTTCTGAAGCCATACAGTACAGAAGTTTGGATAGAGAGTTTTGGAATGTGTAGCTCTCATTAATTATTTTAAATTGATTTCTTACAAATAAAAAAATCCGAATAGTATGAGCTGTTCGGATTTTTTATGCAAAATTTTAAAGCAAAATTAATTAATAGTCACTTTCAAAACATTCTGAACACTCGGATTTGGAAATTGGTTTCCAACTTTAGAAATCACCACATTTTCAACTTGTGGAGTTCCTCCAAATAAAGCCTGATGATTTCCTGCTCCGGGATACTGATCAACACCTGTTCCAGAATCAAATAAAGTGGTTTTTGAAGTTACATCACCAATGGCGCTGGCGTCGATACTTTGTTCGTTGGCATAAAACCAGTCATTAGAAAAACCAAACATCGTTACATACGCGATCTTATCTCCCGGACTTGATTGAAACTTAGTCATAATCTTACTTCCGGGTGCAACTGGTGCATTTCCTGCAACATAGATTCCTTTTACATTAGGTGAAGATTTTAAACTGTTTTGAAGTTTGGTTACATTTCCCATCTGAGCAATTTCTTTTAATCCTTTTCCGTCATCTACTTTTCCCAGCTCATAAATTGGATTTTTGTCACCACTGTAAACAACAACCAGAGCAGGCGAAAGGCCTGTCATAATCCCTGTATTGGCATTTAGTTTTGTTACCATTTTGGTGATATTTCCCATTTGTGCAATGTCTGTGATTTCAGGATTTGACATAGCATTTGGGGTGAAAAATGGCGCTGGATTTAATAATTGTGAACCATTATAATTTGAAACTGCCCAAACTCCGGGTGAGAAAGGTGTTTCATTGGCAGTTCCGCCCGAAGTGTTTGTAATTGTTAGGGTAAATTCTGATGAAATATCATTATAAGAGAGATTCAATTGCATTAATTGTGATGCTGTTACATTCGGAACCAGTGCAATTGGTTTGTTTTCTGCTTGGCCGGAAATATTGTCTTTGGTACCGTTGTCCCATAATTGAACTTCTGATGAAACATCTCCTGTAATGGCATTTCCACTGGCATCAAATAATTTTATTCCTGGTTGCTTGGATGCGAAAAACCAATCTTTCGAAGCTCCATACATCGTTGTAAACATTAGAGATTGAGCTTTTCCTGCACTGAATTTGAATGATACAGATTGGCCTGGTGTGATAATGGGAGTTCCTGTTCCTTGAAAACTTCCACTTTGTACAAAATCTTTTGGTGTAACTACATTCTCAAAAGTGATGGTTTTTTCTGCTGAAAGCATTTCCATCGTATCATTGTTATCACAAGATGTAAGAGCAAATGTTGTCATGATTCCTGTTGCTAATAAAGCAATTTTAAAGATGTTCTTTTTCATAATAATTTTTTATAGTTATAATTATATTCTTACAACTATAGACGACAGCTTTTTTAAAACCTGACAAAAAAAATATATTATTTTCTTTTTTGCTCGCTTAATTGGTTCAATTTTAAATGTTTAACAATAAAAGAACCGCGAAATAAAATTTCGCGGTTTTCAAAAATATATTCAATGAAGATTATTTTTTCTTTTTACCTGTAGCTTTTGTGTGCTCAGGCTTTGCAGCTTTAGTTTTTGTGTCAGCAGGAGTATTTTCATCTCTTACTAATTTTAGCTCGTCGATCAATCTTCTTGCGCCAGCGTACTTATCGATTGTCCAAAGAACGAAACGAACGTCAACGTTGATTGTTTTTTGCCATTCTTGTTCGAAAACGATGTCACCGCTTAAAGCTTCACTATTTCCGTCGAATGCGATACCGATAAGGTTTCCGTCTCCATCAATTACAGGAGAACCAGAGTTACCACCTGTAATATCGTTGTTTGACAAGAAGTTTACAGGCATATAACCTTTAGCATCAGCATATTGACCGAAGTCGCTCATGTTGTAAAGATCAATAACTCTTTGTGGAAGATCAAATTCTTCATCACCTTTCTTGTATTTACCTACAAGACCAGCCATATCTGTATAATAGTTATCAGTAACACCGAAATAGTTTCTGTCTGTTCTGATTGGTAATTTATCTACAGTTCCGTAAGTTAATCTCATTGTAGAGTTAGCATCCGGATAGAATTTTTTCTCAGGCATAGCTTTCATTAAACCAGCTAAGAAAAGACGGTTGTTTTTAGCAAAATTGTCATCGATTTTAGAGAATCTCTCTCCAGATAATCTTTGGTCTGTAGCTACACCGTTAGCGATCTTAAGAAGCGGATCTGCATCTAATTTTAAAGCATCCGGGTGCAAAACAAAGTTTGTAGCAGAAGTTTTGTTAGCGAAGATAGATGAATAAGCAACGTTTGACAGGTTCTTAGCATCTAATCCCATAATTGTAGGAGAAGCAACATCTTTATCTACTTTTGTCTGATAAAGGTTAACCATTGAGTTCAACATTTCACCTTCTAAGTTGGTGTTGATGTTTTCGTAAGCAGCTTTTACAGCAGCATCTACTTTTGGCTTCATAGCCAATCTTCCCTGCATATCTTGTGCAGCATAAGCTTTAAGTACAGCACCTAACTGGTAAGCAAGGCTGATGTATTTTGAGTTTCTTGAAAGCTGAGACATATAATTTCTCTCAACATTTCTTTTAGAAACTTGTTTGTAATAAGTAGCGATATCATCTAAGACAGTTTCGTTCTCTGCAACGTTTGCAGGTTGTACAGCCCATGTTTTGAATGCTTCTTCTACTTTTTGCTTGTCTGTAATTGTTCCGTTTTTGATAACGGCATCAATTGTTCCTTGTCTGTTTTTCCAGTAGTTGGCTACAGAAGCGTACTGAGAAGCATAGTTTAATTGAGTTCCTTTATCTTTATCCATGTACTTCTTCATAACGTCCATCGCTAATTTAGAAGCCTCAACCCAAGCCGGATAATCTTTATTAACCATTTGCTGAATTCCGTAAGAAGTCAAATAACGGTTTGTTCTTCCCGGGTAACCTAGGATCATTGAGAAATCACCTGGCTTAACTCCTTTAAGAGAAACAGGTAAGAAATGTTTAGGCTTTAAAGGAACGTTTGTTGGAGCAAATTCCGCAGGATTTCCTGCAGCGTCAGCATAGACTCTGAAAACTGTAAAGTCTGCAGTATGTCTTGGCCATTCCCAGTTATCTGTGTCACCTCCGAATTTCCCTAAAGATGATGGCGGTGCACCTACTAATCTGATATCTTTATAATCTTGGTAAACGAAATAATAAAATTCGTTTCCGTTGAAGAAGTCTCTTACGACTACTGTATATTTCCCGTTTTCAGAGTTTTCAGTCTGGATCGCTTTAGTTTCAGCATCAATCACAGCTTTTCTCTCTTCTCCGGTCATTTTATTGTTTAATTTAGAATTGATTCTCTGCGTAGCATCATCCATTCTAACTAAAAATCTTACATAAAGATCTTTTGCATTAAACTCATCTTTCTGCTTCATTGCCCAGAAACCATTCTTCAAATAGTCTTTCTCCGGAGTAGAAGCTGCTGCAACAGCACCGTAACCACAGTGGTGGTTTGTGAAAATAAGTCCTTTGTCAGAAACGATCTCACCAGTACAGAAACCACCGAAACTTACGATAGCATCCTTCATGCTTGAGTTGTTTACTGAATAAATCTCTTCAGGGGTTAAATGCAAACCTTCTTTTTGCATGTCAACACCATTTAATCTTTTGATGAGCATTAACAGCCACATCCCCTCATCCGCTCTCATCTGAGCGAAGCCCAACAAGAAAGTGAATAGTAGAAATAGTCTTTTCATTTTATATAATAATTTTTGTGTCGCTAATTTACTAATTTTTATGGGATTCTGCTTCTGAATGGTATGAAAATGGGATTCTGGAATGTATGAAAAAAATATTGCTCTCAGTTTTCACTGTTTTGTTTTTAGGTTTAGTTCTAAATTGCTCTACAGTACAGATTAAAGATCCGCACATTCAAAGAGAGTGGATGTTGGTTTCTTTTGGTAATTTCACTAAAAATGAATTAGTTGAAAATAAAGCGGGTATTAATTTAACTGCCAACAAGGAAAAAGGTAAAATCCGTGGAAGTGCTTTTATGGGATGTAATAATATGTTCTTTGGTTCTGAGTTTAAGAACAATGGAAAAGTGAAGATTTCAGAAATTGGAAGTACTATGAAAGCATGTCAAAATATGGACTTGGAAACCAAATTTTCAAAAAGTTTTCAAAACATGACGAAATATTCTGTTGAAGGGCATTTTCTTACATTGTCGGATGGTCAAGGAAATTCAATGAAATTTGTTGCTGCGGATTGGGATTAGTAAAAAGATTTGATAAAAAAGGCTCACTCTTCAACGCTAAGTTTTTCATTCCAGAGAAATCCAAATGAATTTTATAGAGATGCTTCCAGCATGACAAAGTGTATTTTCTACCTGTAAATATTTAAATAATTCAATTTTAAAAATATAAAATATAAAAAGTCCACCTTGTTAGATGGACTTTCTTTTTGGTTGAAAAATCTAGTGTTTGTTATTAGTTTTTAGGAATTGTTTTTTTTATCTCTTCCAAGGTTGCCGTGTTTGGTAATCCTTGTACATTTTGATTTGTGTTCCTAGAATTATTTGCTTTACGTGCCTGTCTATTGGGAACTGTTGCTAAAATTTCTTCTAAACTTGCTGTATTGGGCAGTAATTTTCCTGTGTTGTTACTTGATGGTTGTGTTTTTGCCTCTTGTTTTTTTACTTCAAGACCTTGTTCGGATGCTAAAGTTACAGTTTGGGTCTGCTTTTTCTGAGCATTTTCCTGGTTGCTTTTCAGCATTTGGGCATCACGCTCTTTAAGTTCTTTTACGACTTGAGCCTGATCCTGCAGTTCGGAAGTTTTTTTACTTTCCTGAGCGTAAATATTTACACTCAATGCTAATAATGCGATGATATATAATGATTTCATGATCGTTTATTTAATGTTTACAAGTACTTTTATTTTTCCGATTCCGTCTTGGTCATAATCTTGAAGTGCTTTTCCAATTACTTGTCCGATTTTTACTTTTTTAATATTGGCTTTCATGGCAACTCCTGATTTTGATGAGGTTACTAAAAGATCGCCTCTTTTTATAGCTCCGCCTTGCAGACAAACTTTTGTCGGAATAACTCCAATGACACCCATCGGAACTTTTCCGATTAATTCAGAATCAATGTTTTCTTCTGTTAAAAGAACCCCGGGCTTAGTGGCGTAAACTCCGGCAACAAGATTAGAATATGGTTTTGAAGATTTTTCTACGGTTCTGTCGGTATCAGTTGAGATCACCAAAATATCACCAGGTTCGTATTCTGAAGTGTTTCCTTCAACGTCAAAGGCTTCGGCTAAATCGGCACCACTGTTTTGAGTTCCTCCGTTGAAGAATCCTTTTCCTGTTTTATCGATACGGGCAACGTTCGTTGAGGCGCTTTGATAAGTCGCAATGCTACCTGATGGGCCTTGATGATTAATAAGTAAAGTAGATCCTGTACCGGTTGTGGTTATATTCACAACTGGCTGGCCGTTGGCATTATTAAAGTTTCTGAAATATCCGGCTCTACCAGTCCCGAAATTAGGAACCCAGCCATAAATAGCAGAACCCGTTCCGTCTACTGTAGCTTCAACACCATCTCCGTTTCCTCCTGCATTTGCTGTAATTCCGTTTCCTGCACCTTCTGCTAGCGCAATTAAAGCGGGTCCGTTTCCTGCCGGATTTCTTTGATAGAATAATCCTGCAAAACCGCCTGTTCCTGTTGATTCTCCATAAACACCCGCAGTTCCGAAATTAGCAAACTGAGAACTTACTTTTCCGTGTACAGCAGCTGAAGTTCCTAAGATGTTATCTACAAAGAAATCTCCCGCTATACCATTTCCGACGGTTTTAACGGTAACTACAGCATTGTTGTTATCTGTGTTAAAATTTTGAAATTCGGCAGCACGTCCTGTACCGAAAGTAGGAGTCCAGCCATAGATGGCACGTCCTGCTCCGTCTACATTGGCTTCTATTGCGTCACCGTCTTTTCCGGCATTGGCGACGATAGCATCACCATTCCCATCTGTGATGGCTACTAATGCACGTCCGTTGCCGTTTACATTTGAAGCAAAGAAAAGACCTCCGAATCCTCCAGTTCCTGAAGAGACACCGAAAAGTCCTGCTGCTCCAAAGTTTCCGAAAATAGTTTTGGTTTCACCTCTTACGGCTGCACTTACGCTGTTTGTATTATTTGAAAGGAAAGATGAAACGTTTCCTAAAGTATTATCCGGAATATTTCCTGTACTGTTTGATTCTACTTCGAAAGTGTTTCTGTCATTCGAAGCATTTAAGTTTTCGAATCTTCCTGCTCGTCCTTTTCCACTGTTTTGTCCAACCTGTCCTAAAACACCCACAGATGTTCCTGTTGTATTTGTCGCCACAAAACCTCTTACGCCATAACCTCCACCATCATTTCTTCCTACTACGGCTCCAGCAATATCGCTGGTGTTTCTACCGACAACAGCCTCGCCGCCTCCGTTATTATCTCCTATAATACCAGCTGAAGATTGAGCAGTGGTGATTCCCTGTACGGCAAATCCACTTCCAGTAGAACTTAATAGACCTGCGCCGCTTCCTGATGAAGAGACATTAATAACGGTTCCGTTTCCTAAAGTTGAGGCGTTAAGAACGTTATTGGCATTGGCATTATTTGCTATTGAAATATTTGCAGCAATACCATTTGTACTTGTAGCATTAAGACCTGTTCCTGTATTACTGTTGGCATATACTCCATATCCGGCTCCTGATGAATTTCCGTAAACTCCTAAGCCGCTAGGGGTAACACCATAAACTCCCCATCCGCTTCCTGCCTGGCTTCCCCAAACACCGACACCTAGTCCTCCTGTACCATTATTGATACCCCGAACACCTGAAGAAAATCCTCCGGGGGCAGTATTGCTAACGATTCCGCGAACGGCAGCAATGCTTGAAGTTGTTGTGTTATTGATACCTTCCACTGAAGTTCCGTCTCCATCATTAATTAATGTGAAAAGTGTTCCAGCATTATTTACAGTATTGGTATAAGGAATTGCAAAACTTCCGCCACCTCCGCCTGCTGTTTTTGCATACATTGCGTAAGGAACACTTAATAATTGACTTGTTCCTGCGATGGTATAGTTAGTTCCACCTGCTGGATCTGTTTCTGTTTTTAAATAATAATTTCCTGTAGACCAGTTGATGGTGTTGAATGTTCCTGTAAGAATGGTTCCTGTTCCTATTTCAAGGGTTACAAGGCCGTTTACGTTGGTATTTCCGGTAAGTCTTTCAGAATATACCGCTGCTCCGGCTGGAGAACCCTGTAATACACTTACTCGGACAGCCACAGCCTGATTAGATAAAATTTGACCTGAACCATTTCGCATAATGGCCTGATAACTCATTTTTTCGGGTACCTGTGCATAAGCTAAAAAGGAGCCCAGCATAATCCCGAACGTTAATAATATTTTTTTCATGGTAGTTATTTTTTAATGATTTTGAATGTTTTGATGTTTTCTCCGTTTTGGTTGATCCTGATGATATACATGGCGGATGGTAACGAAGAAAAATTGAACTCGGATTTTGATTGAGTAATTTTATCCTTTTTAATTAATTTCCCTTGAGCGTCGAATAATGAATACTCGGCTCCTTTGTAACTGTTTATGGTGAAATCTAAAAACAGATAGTCTTTAAATGGGTTTGGATAAATTAAGATGTCTTTTTCAGCTGATGACGTTTCACTGGTAGCGAGGGTGGTGATTTCGTAGGCCTGTTGTACGCCTTCCAAAATTTGATTGGTACCTTTCACAAGGTAAGTGGTTTGCCCCACACTGTAAGAAACGGATCCTGTGCCTCCTGTAGCATTTGCTCCCGTTGCCAAGACTACTGATTGTGCTTTCAGCAGGCTGACGGATAAGGTGAGCAGAATGAGAAAGAAACAGTAAATAGATGTTCTTTTCATGTAAAATAGTTTTGTGGTTATTAATTGGTTTTGTCCTAAAATTTGTGAAAATTTTGGAAGACTAAATTACCACATATCACGGCCGTATATTTGGAAAATAGACAAACGACCGAAATAATCGACGAATGACGATTAGTGAAATATTGTTTACAATTTATTTATAAACCAATAGGTTAGGATGGTTTTGTTTTTAAGATCTTGGTTCAAAAAAAGAAAGATTGTCTTTGTAAGTTCTTCCGATGGGAAGTTTGATTTGATGAACCAGCTCAACCTCATGCGTATTTTTACTTCTGATCAAATGGCGCGGCACAGCATAGCTTCGATGAATTCTTACAAAAGAGTCGAAAGAGTTTTTATGGAGAAGATTTCCTATGGAATCTAGAATACAGTGTTTTTTTTCGGAAGTGATGATCCTTGTGTAGTCTTTTAAAGCTTCAAGATACAGAATGTCAGTTATTTTAACTTGGAAAACATTTCCGTTTTCTTTTATTTTAATGCTGTTTTCGCCCAGTAAAGTATCAAAACAGTCGCTTTTCTCTTTCATTTCAAAATAATCGAAAAGCTTTTGCATGGAATGATGAAAACGTTCTGTTTTTAAAGGTTTTGAAATAAAATCAAAGGTATTGATCTCAAAAGTTTCAATAGCAAATTCCGGATAAGAACTTACAAAAATGCAGATAGGGATTTTATGAGCTAGTTTCCTGAATTCCAATCCATTCATGCCGGGGAGCTTGGCTTCGATGAATAAAAGATCGATAGGAAGATCGAGATACGGAATCGCTTTTTCGGCTGAATCAAAAGACGCAACAATTTCTATGTTCTCATATTGTTTAATATGATGATGCAGAACCAGCATGTCCAGTTGATCATCGTCTATGATCATACATTTAATATTGGTAATCATGATTCTCCGATGTTAGTTTTTATATAACTGATTAAATTTTAATTATTAAACTCAAACAATTACTTCATAAAGTTATTAAATTTCTATAAATCAACAGCATTGTAAACTTAAATTAACATTAAGATCTTATGAAATATAAAAAATGATTTTGTTTTTTCTTCTGAAAATGGTAACTTGTAAATCTCATAAACATAGACAGAATTTAATGCTAGACAAGAAAGAACATAATTACGAAAAAGCTATTTTGGTGGGTGTTATTACTCAAAACCAAGATGAAGATAAGCTTACGGAATATATGGATGAATTGGAGTTTTTGGCTTTTACAGCCGGAGCTACCGTACAAAAAAGGTTTACTCAAAAATTAACTCAGCCTGATTCCAAGACCTTCATCGGAAGCGGGAAAGCTCAGGAAATAAAAGAATATGTAAAGGAAAACGAGATCGGAACCATCATTTTTGATGATGAATTATCACCATCTCAGCTTAAAAATCTTGAAAAAGAAATTGAAGTAAAAATCCTAGACAGAACCAATCTTATCCTTGATATTTTTGCCCAAAGAGCTCAGACTTCTTATGCAAGAACTCAGGTTGAATTGGCGCAATATCAATATCTTTTACCTCGACTGACAAGAATGTGGACTCACTTGGAGCGTCAGAAAGGGGGAATCGGGATGAGAGGTCCCGGGGAAACTGAGATTGAAACAGACCGTCGTATCATCCGCGACAGAATTTCCTTATTGAAGGATAAACTGAAAACAATCGATAAGCAAATGGCTACCCAGCGTAACAATCGTGGGAAGGTCGTTCGTGCAGCTTTGGTAGGGTACACCAATGTTGGAAAATCTACATTGATGAATGCTTTGTCGAAATCTGATGTTTTCGCTGAAAATAAATTATTTGCAACACTGGACACTACGGTAAGAAAAGTAGTGATCGGAAATTTACCGTTCTTATTGACGGATACGGTAGGATTTATCAGAAAATTACCTACTCAGCTTGTTGAATCTTTCAAATCGACTCTTGATGAGGTTCGTGAAGCAGATTTGTTGATTCATGTTGTAGACATTTCTCACGAAAGTTTTGAAGATCATATCGAATCTGTAAACCATACGTTAATGGAAATCAATGCCCATCAAAAACCGATGATCATGGTTTTCAATAAAATTGATGATTTCAGTTATGATAAAAAGGATGATGATGATTTAACACCATCTACAAAAAGAAATGTTTCGCTAGAAGAATGGCAGAAAACATGGATGGGAAAATCTAAGCATCCAACTGTTTTCATCTCAGCTTTAACGAAAGAAAACTTCCCGGAAATGAAAAAGATGATCTACGATGAGGTGATGAAAATTCATATCGCGAGATTTCCTTACAATGATTTCCTTTTCGAATATTTCGAAAATGATGAGGAAGAAGAAACCAACGAGTAATGAAATATCACTTTTTCCTTTTACTTCTTTTTGTGTCGGTTTTTGGTTTTAGTCAAAAATCAAAGATCGATTTCAAAAGTATTGAGAAAAACCTTACGAATGCTCAGTCTCCGTATAATTACGAAAAACTGATCTTTAAATATAAGGGATATCCCAAATCTTTAGACAGTATAGAAGCGCAATATCTGTACTATGGAAGAAATTTCAAAAAAGATAAAATTTCTACTTCAGATGACGATTTTAAGAAGCTTGCAGAAGCTTTCAAGGATAAAAATTTTGAAGAATGCATCAAATTAGGCAAGGTTCTTTACGATAAAGATCCTACCAATTTGGATGTTCTTCTTATTTTGCTGCGTGCGTATGATTCTCAGAAGGATGGTAGTAATTTCTCGCATCATTTGGGACAGTTCCGTCTGCTAGCAGACGCTATGAAGGCTTCCGGAGACGGGAAGTCCGAGAAAACGGCATATGCTGTAAACTCTGTCGGGGATGAGTATATTCTTCTGAATATGTTAAATATAGGACAGGATTACACAAGAGGTTCTAAAGCTTTAAAAGACGGAATGATGGATATTTGGGAAAAAGAAGACAATAAAATTTATATCAAAGTACTTTATATGGACTTTTAATTTAAAAACAACTTAGTGGAGTTATATTATTCATTTTCAGCTTTAATCGTTTTAGCATCAATATTCGCATATCTTAATTACAGGTTTTTGAAACTTCCGAGCACAATCGGGATTATGGTGATTGCCATAGTGGTTTCTATTATTTTGGTTTCTTTCGGAGAAACTTTTTTACCAAGAACGTTCTGGCACCTTCATGATTTAATGAGTGGAATAGACTTTACAGAAGTTCTGATGGGTGCCATGCTTAATTTTCTTCTCTTTGCAGGAGGAATCCATATTAATATAGATGATCTCAAGGAACAATTCCGGCCTGTGGTGATCTTTTCAACGGCGGGAGTGGTTATTTCTACTTTTGTTGTCGGGTTTGGGATGTTTTATCTTTTGCCTTTTTTAGGAATTAATCTACCTTTTATATACTGTCTTCTCTTTGGGGCTTTAATTTCACCAACTGATCCTGTTGCAGTTTTAAGTATTTTAAAACAGGCTAATGTTTCAAAATCATTGGAAACTAAAGTTGCCGGAGAATCTCTTTTTAACGACGGGATGGCAGTTGTGATATTTTCAGTAGTGTTGCAGTTGGCGATCGGAAAAGAAGTTGATTTAGGACTTGAAAGTATAGGTTTATTATTATTAAAAGAAGCCGGCGGAGGTTTGTTATTAGGTATCGTGTTAGGTTGGGTAACTTCAAGATTAATGCGTGAAGTGGATGACTATATTATCTCCGTTTTGGTAACGCTTTCTGTCGTAATGGGCGGTTATCTTATTGCAAGACAAATGCATATTTCAGGACCTTTGACGATGGTTGCAGCAGGTTTATTCATGGGTAATTTTAATGTTAGATTTAAAATGAAATCCATCACTCAGGATTATCTGATCAAATTTTGGGAGTTGATTGATGAGATCCTGAATGCCGTGTTATTCTTATTTATAGGTTTTGAATTACTAATGATCAAGGACCTTAAGCATTTTATTGTTCCGGGATTAGTTGCTATCGTAATTGTTTTATTAGCGAGAGTAATTTCGATTTGGGGACCTACCAAATTAATGAAAACAACTTTTAGCCCGCAAACGGTAAAGGTATTGGTTTGGGGAGGAATTCGAGGTGGTGTTTCCATTGCGTTGGCGATGTCTATCCCAAAAAGTGAATACAGTGAAATTATTTTAAGTATCACTTACTGTGTAGTTGTGTTTTCAATTATTGTTCAGGGACTTACCATTGCAAAAGTTGCCAATCCTAATAAAATTGCAAAAGAAGAACAGGAGCTGGGAAATATTACTTCAGATGAAAGTCGTTAATTATTTAAATATCAATGATTAATATAGTTAAAGAAATAAAAGAAGCATTAGCCGTTCTGTCAATCCCAGAAAAAGCAGCATTTTTTCCGAAATTCTTCAAAACGGGAAAAGGAGAATATGGGGAAGGTGATTTGTTTTTAGGCGTAAAAGTTCCTGATCAGAGAAGCGTTGCCAAAGAATATTATGCTAAAATTTCCTTAGATGAACTCAGCGAATTGCTTTCTTCGGAATATCACGAACATAGATTAACTGCATTATTTATTTTAATTTCTAAGTTTGAAAAAACAAAAGACCCAAAAGTAAAAGAAGAAATCGTTGAATTTTATCTGAATCATTTGCAATACGTTAATAATTGGGATCTGGTAGATTCAAGCTGTTATAAGATCTTAGGTCGGTATACTTTTGAAAATCAGCGAGAAGACTTACTAAAAAAGCTTTCTGATTCTGACGAAATGTGGCACAAAAGAATTGCCGTTGTCGGAACAATGCATTATGTGAAAAAAGGTGATTTTAATTTAACTAAAGAATTTGTAACCAATAACTTAAAGCATCCTCATGATCTCATGCACAAAGCAAACGGATGGCTGTTAAGAGAAATGGGACAGAAAAACGAAACAGAGCTGATTAATTATTTAAATAAACACTATAAAGAAATGCCGAGAACCTGCTTGCGATATTCAATTGAAAAACTGGATGAAGAAGTGCGACAGGATTATCTTAAAGGCAGAATATAAAAAATAAAACTACTTAATACAGGAGAATTAAGTAGTTTTGCGTTTTAAACCTAAGTCATGAAAACTTTTCTAAAGCAGTTTATATTGCTGCTTCCTTTATTATTGCTAACGAGCTGTTTTGATATCATTGATAAAGTCAATGTAAAAGCTGATGGAACAGGAGAGTACACTGTTATTCTGAATGCCAGTAAAAGCAAAACCAGACTTGCTTCCATTTCTAAAATGGAAAAGGTAAACGGTAAAAAAGTCCCAAAAAAACCTGAAATTGAAAGTAAAATCAATGAAGCAGCAAGAATTTTTAAAGCGACTCCAGGAATCAGCAATGTGAAAACAAGTGTTGATTTTGATAATTATATCATTAAATTAAGCTGTAGTTTTAAAAAAATTGAAAATATCAATGCCGGACTGGAGCAATTAAAGGCTAAAAATATTCTTGGAAAAATGATTCCTACCCAAATTTACAGTCAGAGTATTGGAAAATCATTTACAAGAAACAAGATCAATACCTTCAAAGCGAATTACGATAAGATGAGTAAGGCGGATAAAGAGGTCTTTAATAATGCCAAATATACTTCCATTTTACAATTCGAAAACACGATAAAATCGCAAACGAACTCTTCTTATTTGCTTTCGCCCAATAAAAAAGCGGTGAAGCTTGAAGCCAATGTTTTAGATTTTATTCTTCAAAAGAAACAAATACAAAATAATATCCTTTTCCAATAATTTCAAATTTAAACCATGAAATCTATCTTTAAAAAAACACTACAAATTACGCTCTTTGTCTTCGGTTTTGTGCTTGTTTTTGCACAACAAAAGATGAAAATACCCAATGATGCCGCATTTTACATGGAAATCAACGGAAAACAGCTTAATAAAAAAATAAACTGGGACAAATTCAATCCTTTTTTAAAGGAAATAACCGAAAAAAAGAACAAAAAAGACAAAGGCAATAAAGGAAATCCGTCTTGGAACGATTTTTCCAAAACAGGGATTAAATACGATGCAACGCAATATCATTACGGAACTTTCAATGATTCTGTACAATCATATACCGCTCATTTTATTTTAGATAATAAAGAAAAGTTTCAGGAATTTATTAATTCTACCAAGAAAAAAGGACAGGAAATTTCCAAGAAAAACAAATATTCTTATGTTGACATCGACGATGATATTTTCGTTGCATGGAATGGTGAACGTGCTGTTTTAAGCGTGATCAACTACAACAAGCCTTACAAAGATGATTGGGCAGATGAAGTTTCCATAGACAGTGCAATGGCTGTGGTTGACAGTACTGCAGCCGTTGTAGACAGCGCGTATGCTGAAGAACCCGAAAAACCTTTTGATTATAAGGAAGAAATTAAATATTTGAAGGAAGATATTCAGTCTTTAAAAGAAAATATAAAGGAAAATAACTCCGAAATTGCGAAAATTCAGAAAGACATCAAGTATCTTGAAAAGCATCATGAATATCCAAAAGAAAAGAAAGTCGCAACGGATACTCAATATTCTGAAAATGAAGCTGAAGCAGTGGCTCCTCCCGAGAAAGATGAGGATATGGAGGGTGAAGATTATGCAATAGATTCGGACTATCAAAAGGAAATGGATTCTATACGAATAGAAAAGTTCAAAGTGGTAAAAAAGCTTGCAGAAGATTCATTTGATAAATATTTTAATTCAAATTTAGACCTTGATGTTCCGTCGCAAATGGTGGCTTTCAGAGATACAAATGCTGATGTTTTCGTGTATACAGATTACGGAAGAATCGTTAATGAAGGGATCTACGGAAGAACGATGAAGCGTTTAGAGTTTACTCAGTTTCTTCAGAAAGCTTACAATTCAAACTCTTCTTATAACTTATATTTTGACAAAGACAAAGTAAAATTGGTTAACAATTATCAGCACAAGGATGCCAATGTGCAGAAAAGTATTGCTGATGTTTACAAAGGCAAGAAAAACAAAAAATTAACGGAGCTGATTAATGATAAAAGCATAGGATATTACTCAGTTAATATAAACGGATCTAAAAGTTTTGATATGATTTACAGTCTGTTCAAGGATATTGGAGACGCAGAATATCAGAAAGAAATGGAGCTGATGATGGAAACCATGAAAATTGTTCTGGATGAAGAAGCCATTGCTAAAATAGCACCAGGAAACGGAATTTTTGTTTTAAATGAATTAAAATCTAAAAAAGTAGACTACACAGATTACGATTACGACGACGATTATAACGAAAAAGAAGTAAAGAAAACGAAAGATATTATGGTTCCTAACTTCGTTTTTGCCTTTGCAACAGAAAATGAAGGCTATTGGAATCGTATTTTTAATTTATTAATTACGAATAAAAAAACAGCGAAGAATTTTACGAAAAAAGGAGAATTCTATTCTTTTAAAGACGATAAAAACAGCGGATATCTTGATCAGTTCTTTTTTACCGTAAAAGACGGAATTGTATATGTTACGACCTCAACAGATAATATTATTCCGAAAGATCAGTCTGATATTTCTAAAAAATGGGCAAAAGAATCAGCTAAATATCCTTTGTCGGGAAGACTGAATATCCAGAAGCTTTTGGTAGGAATGGAAAAAGAATTCAAAAGTACTTCCGAGAAAAAAACGCTGGATCTTTTAAGAAAAAATATTGGCGAAGTTTATTATAAAACAGAAGTGAAAAGCGAAAACATACAAACGGAAATGGATTATAATATTAAAGATTTATCTGAAAACAGCTTAATGTATTTCTTTGATCTGTTTGATGATGTTTATAAAATCATGGAAGAGCCTGAAAAAACATTGAAAACATTATAATCAATGAATAAGAAGAAATTTATTGTCCCGTTAGTTCTTTTGCTCGGCATTGCTGTTTACTTTGTGTTTTATCATAAAGACAAAACTTTGAAATTTGTCCCGAAAGATGCAGATGCTATAGTTTTAATTGATGTTAAGAAACTGACGAGACAATATATTTCCAGCTTTATAACCCATCCTTCACAATGGTCTGGGAACAAAAATAAAAGTGGAAATAAAATTTCATTACAAGATTCGGGGATGAAAATTCCCGATTTTTTGCAAATTTTTCACATCAAAAATTCCAAATTCTCGGATTGGTATTCTGTGATTGAACTTAAAGATCAACAGAAATTCTTAGCTTATTTAAAACAGCAAAAATTTATCAACAAAGGGAAAAATACCTTTCAAAAAAACCTGATCTTCATTAAAATTGACGAAGGAAGATGCATTTTAGGAACTTCTAATTTGGCTTTTGTAAATATAGATCGACAACTTTCTCAATCTTCAGAAAAAGATAATTTTAATTCAGATAGCTTTATTCACAATGCTTTAGGAAGTATTTCCTTTATTTCCGGTGATAGAACCCGAAATTTTTCAATTGAATTAAATGAAGATGATATTGAAATTAAGAATGAATCAAGTTCGGAAGAATTTGCTTCAATTATTTCTAAACTAGAGCAAAAAATCTCTTTTCTAGAAATGGAATTGGATGCTCAAAACATAAAAAAATACGTTCAATTTTTCGATAAAAGTATCTCGGATTCTTCGCAAATTAATTATTTAAAAGCAACTGCTGAACTCGAGCAGGTGAATGATACGATTGTAAGCTACGGATATGATGATAATTTTAATGAAGTCGAAAAAAAGACCTATCAGAAAATCACTCAGCCGAATTATGTGATTGATCTTCAAAGTTTAAATTCTGAAAAAACTTGGAAATATTTTCAAGATAAAAAATGGATCAATGCTCAAAATCAATTTACGATTATTCCATTTCAGCCGAATTTTATTGAAAAAAATAAAGCCGGATTTAAAATAAAATCGACCAGAAAACCTCTGCAATCATCTTCAAATTTAAAAGAAAACTATATTTTTGTCAAAAATAGCAATTTGCTATTGTCGTCTTTCAGTACTTTAGGATCAACCGAAAAAAAAATAATTTCTAACTTAGACTATATTTTTTACGGAAATAAGGGAATGGAGTATTATATAAAACTAAAGGCAAAAAAAGGAGATCTACCTTTGATTTTAAGATAATAAATATAATTTTCTCTATGCTAAAATGATTAATTATTAATGAGTTCTTTTGAAATTTTTTTATTAAAAACATGCACGCATTATTTTCTGCATCTGATTTTTCCGGTGTTTATTGCGTTGATGTTTTTTCGTGAAAACTGGAAGAAGGCTTATTTTATTCTATTGGCTACCATGCTTGTTGATTTGGATCATTTACTTGCCAATCCCATTTTCGATCCGAACAGAGCAAGTGTAGGCTTCCACTTTTTACATTCTTATTATGCCATTTCGGTGTATTTTTTGATGCTATTTTTTAAAGGAAATATCAGAATTATTGGTGTCGGACTTTTGTTTCATATGCTGACAGATCTTCAGGACTTTTATCTCTGGCCTCATTAAAATAAGATTAATATTTTCTTTTGATATTTGAATTTCAATAGATTTTTTGTATTTTGTAGAAACTTATGAAATTAAAAGAATTTTTAAATTACACGTATATTTTTCCTGTTCTGGCGGTCATTTATTACTTTTCCGGATTAATGGGCGGCGGAGTTATTTATGATGTTATTGCCGGTCTTTTACTTACCGGGAGTGTTTTATCGGCAGTTCATCATGCTGAAGTTGTAGCACATAAAGTAGGGGAGCCTTTCGGAACAATTATTCTTGCGCTTTGTATAACGATTATTGAAGTTGCATTGATCATTTCGTTAATGGTTGCAGGCGGGGACGATGCGATGACGCTGGCCAGAGATACAGTTTTTGCTGCGGTAATGATTATTCTGAACGGTATTTTAGGAATCTGTATTTTAATAGGAGGAGTGAAGTATTACGAGCAATTTTTTGCAAGAACCTCCGCAACCACTTATTTGGTGAGTATTGTTTCTATTTTGATATTAACCTTGGTACTTCCCAATTTTACATCAAGCGTCAACGGACCTTTCTATAACAGGGCTCAGCTTATTTTTGTTTCTATTGCTTGTTTGGTCATTTACGGAGTCTTTCTGATGGTTCAGACCGTAAGACATCGAAACTATTTTATTATTACTGATGACGATCCTAGTTCACATTATATTCCGTCAAAAACGGCAACAGTTGTAAGTTTTGTTTTCTTGGTTATTTGTCTTGTTATTGTTGTTTTAATGGCAAAAGGACTTTCAGGAACGATTGAAGATATGGTACGAAGTGTGGGAGCTCCAAAATCATTGGTAGGAGTTATTATTGCGGCGGTGGTTTTACTTCCGGAAGGGGTTGCAGCGATCAGAGCGGCAAGAAGTAACCAGATACAGTCAAGTTTAAATTTGGCATTAGGTTCTGCTTTGGCAAGTATCGGATTAACGATTCCTGCGGTATCTGTTGTGTGTATTATGTACGATATTCCTTTCGTTTTAGGACTAGATAAAAAAGATATTATTTTACTTTCTTTATCAGTCTTTATTGTAATGCTGTCTTTAAGCCGAGGAAAAACAAATATTCTTTACGGAACGGTATTGCTGGTGAACTTAGCAGCGTATATTTTTACAGTAATTGTTCCTTAATTATTAAAATTTTACTTCAATGAAAAACTACAATCTTAGCTAAGATTGTAGTCCTTTTATATTAATAGGTACGCTAGATTAATCTTGCATTTCCCATAATTCTCCTTCTCCCTGATATCCATCTTGTAGCCACATTTTATCAAATGCGTGGCTAAGAGTTTTTCCTACTTCTTTACCATAGCAGTTGAAAGAAACTTTATTTGGGCTGTGAACTACCATTTCCCACTCTTCTCCTTCTCCCTGGATTCCGTTTTGTAGCCATAATTTATCGAATGCGTGGCTTAAATACAATCCACTTTCTTTACTGATGCACTTTAATGCAACTCTATTATTTGATAGTGTTTCAAGAATGAAAACTTCGCCTAATCCTTTAATGCCATTTTGAAGAAATACATCTCCATTTCCATGGCTTAAAAATTGTCCGATTTCTTTTCCTTGAGCTTGTAATAATACTACTGTAGCTGTTTCTACGTTTTCTTTAGTTAATTCCATGATTTCTAAGTTTTTTGAAAATTTCCTACTCTAATTGCTTTTCGGATACCGCAGTCAAAATTTTATTTTTGAGACGTCTGTAGTAATTTTGATAGGGTAAAGCTAGAGATTAAAAAAGTATCTCAAATCAGTAGAAATACTTAAAAATCAATTAGTTAAAAAAGTATCGAAATGGTGATATATTTTGTTTTTTCTTACTATTCATGCTATGTGGTAGCTCTTGAAATAAAGTTGAAACTGTTTTTGATGATCAAAAAACCGTCTTTAGATTTGTATCTTGAAAGATAAAGTAGTATGTAAATCAATTTGATTTACATCCAAAATTGAAAAAAAAGATCCTTTAATGAAACGATAATGTTGTGGTGAATGTGTTGTAAGTAATTTCTTAATTATTAAAGTTTTCTGGCCATTTCCATCTTGTAAGCCATTAATTTGGCGATGTTTTCTGATTTATAAATAGCCATATCAGCATTTTCACCAACGAAATTTTCTTCGATGGTCAGTTTCCATAATTCAAGCCATTTTTCGAAATGTTTTTTTTTCATCGCTTCCATTTCATTGATGGGGAAGTGTACGGCCATTGGATTTCCTTTATAAGTCATTTGCCCGAAAAGAATGGTTTCCCAAAACGAATACATCTTTGGTAAATGCTTGTCCCAATCTACTTTGGCAACGTCATTAAAGAAAAAGCTAATGGTTTCATCTTTAACCACTTTAGCGTAAAATGAATTCACAAGATGCTCAATATCTTCTCTTGATTCCAGTTTTTTCATACGTCAAATTTAGTTTAAAATCAATTTAAAAATTCAATCACAAGATTGATAAATTTCATGAAAACAATATTTTATCTTTGCATGTTGGTTTGATTTTAATTGAAATTAAAAATGATCGATTAGATCTTTATGACATTGCTAATACGATCTGCTTTGACACTCGCTTCGCTCGCGACATTTGTCTTTGTGAGGAGTGGAATATTATAAAATCAAACTAAAGAAAAAAACAAAAATGATTTAAAGAAATGGCAAGAGGTTTCATGAAAAAAATTCGGCAGAAAAACACCGAGAGTAGTGGTTTTGGAGATAATGTTTCCGGAAGATTTATTAATAAAGACGGTCTTCCAAACGTTAAGAGAAGAGGCGTGAATGTTTTCAATAGACTCAGCTGGTATCATACCATGCTGAATTTATCTACATTCCGATTTCTCACATATCTTGTTGTGGCATATATTCTGATTAATCTCGTTTTTGCGATGATCTACTATTTGATTGGAGTACAGCATCTTACCGGGATTGATAAAAGTGACCCGTTAAACGAATTTATTGATGTATTTTTCTTTAGTTCACAGACTTTTACGACTGTTGGTTACGGAAGAATAGCGCCAGTTGGTTTTGCAGCGAGTTTAGTGGCTACTTTTGAAGCTTTTTTAGGATTGCTTACCTTTGCCATTGCAACGGGTTTATTTTACGGAAGATTTTCGAGACCGAGAGCCTATTTGAAATTTTCTGATATCACAGTGATTGCTCCTTTTCAGGATACAACGGCTTTGATGTTCAGATTGGCTCCATATAAAAATAATGCATTAACGGATGCCGAAGTTATTTTGTCAACAGCGATTGAAGTGATTGAAGACGGTGTTCCGAAGAATAAATTTTACAGATTAGATACTCAACTGGGGAAAATTAATACATTGGCGCTCAACTGGACGGTTGTTCATAAAATAGACGAAAATTCGCCGTTTTATGGCTTCTCTGAAGATGATTTTAAAAACACGAATATTGAAATTATCGTTCATGTACGGGCTTTCGATGAAGTCTTTTCAAATACGGTGGTTCAGAGGTCGTCTTATGTATCTAGAGAAATCTTGTACGGAGCAAAATTTACTACGATGTATTATCCAAATAAAGAAGATCAGACAACCATTTTGGATTTGGATAAGATCAATGATTATCAAAAAGCAGAACTTCCCGTTTTGGCGGAAGAACAATTATAAATGAATTTAGAACTTTACAAGAAACAGGCTTTACAGAAACAAAAGGAGCATAAAAAATTTCTGGACGGATTAAAGAAAAAACCGCCCAAGAACCTCGATTATGTTGTTCAGGAAACACATGATGAAGTTTTTGAAAAGATAGACTGTCTGCAATGCGCCAACTGCTGCAAAACGACAGGGCCTTTATACACTGAAAAAGATATTGAGCGCATCTCAAAACATCTTCGCATGAAATCTGCGGATTTTGAAGCCAAATTCCTGCGCGTAGATGAGGATAATGATAAAGTTTTGCAAAATCTGCCATGTTTTTTCCTTAATAATGACAATACATGTTCAATTTATGATGTAAGGCCAAAAGCATGTAGAGAATATCCGCATACAGATCGTAAGAAAATTTACCAAATCAATAATTTGATGATAAAAAATACGGTGATTTGTCCTGCAGCGTTTGAATTTGTTGAAAGAATTATGAAAAATTTAGAGAAATAATTTATAATCCCAATTCGTCTTAAAGAGTTATAAAGTACGTTAAATAAAGGTTTTAGATATAATATTAATGGAAAGGAGGTCGTTTTAAAAGTATTAAACAACCATTTAAAATTTATATTATGAAAAAGTTAATCTTAACATCAGCATTTACATTAGTCGGAGTAATTGCGGTATCGGCTCAAACGGAAACTCAAAAGCCAGCAGAAACTAATAACCAAACTTCAACTCAAGCACAGACTCAAGGAACTTGGAATACAGCTACGGCTACACAGGGAGCAACAGCAACTACACCAAGTACAACCACTGCAACGACAACAATTGATGGTGCAGCAACAACGGCAACTACCGCTGATGCAACAGCGACAGTAACTGCTGATACAAGTATGGAAGCAACGAAGCCTGCAGATGCAACAAAAGAAGAGAAAAAGTCTAAAAGAAAAAAGTCAAAGTAGAAATAGTCTTTTATAATTCAATGAAAATCCTGGAATGTAATATTTCAGGATTTTTTTTGTAATTATGTGTAAATAATTAATCACTATATAATAGTCATTTTCTTATTACATGAAAAAACTAAACCCATCGATTAAGCATCATTTACTAATAGGGATTTTCCTAAGTATCTGGCTTTTTATTTTTGCCTTTTTTATAAGACCATTTGACGATGGAACAATAAGTTTTAAAGTATGGGTTCTTATCAGTATTGGTTTTAGTTTCATCGCATTTCTATGTTATGGTATGCTTGCTTTAATTCAAGAAAAGATTTACAATAAACTCTTAAAATGGAGCATTGGATTAGAGGTAGCCAGTCTTATTTTTTTTCAACTACTTTTTTTGGTATGTACTTTTTGTTTTTACAAAAGTCCTTTCTTACATGGAGGATATGATTTTTTTACATTTTTAAAGATGATAATTCTTAAATCGGCTTTGATCTCGACACCTATCATAGTTCTGGCAAGAATATATGCTGTTACATTAATTCCTGCAAAAGATGATAATATCATTATTAGAGGAGATAATAAGTTGGATATTTTAAAAATAAAAAAAGACGATTTGATTTGTGTCTCAAATTCGCAAAATTATGTCGAGATCTTCTTTATAGATGGTAGTGTGTTAAAAACAAAACTAATCCGGAGTACGCTTAAAAAAATCCAGAATGATTTTGATTTTTTAATCCAAATTCATCGTTCACATTTAATAAATCCATCCCATTTTAAGGCCTGGAAAAATCAAGATACGATTTCTCTTACTCAAATTGAACTTCCAGTTTCTAAAAATTATAGAGAGCATTTATTGGCTTTGTAATTTCCGTACCTAAAACGGTGTATTTCGTACCTAATCCCCATTTTTACATAGTTTTAGTGAGTTTTTGTATTTATTTTGTTTTTCAAATTAAACGAGATAATTTATGAAAAAACGATGGATCAGGAGAATTTTGTATTCAGTTATGGCATTATTAAGTATTCTTATCTGTACTTTTATTTGGGCTGATCATGAATTAAATAAAGTCATGGGAAAGTCTACTAAGAATATTGATATTTCTTCAATTATTAAACCTTCTAAAATACTGCAGATAAGAAATGTCAACGTTCTTTCAGAAGATTGCAGTCATTTCATCAAGAATCAAAATGTACTGATTAAAGATGGTGTGATTATTCAATTAAGTGAAAATCCGGTTATAAATAAAGATGCTGATATTATTGACGGGACAGACCAATATCTGATTCCGGGTCTTGTAGACAGCCACGTTCATTTAAAAGAAAGTAAAAATGACCTGTTTTTATATTTGGTAAACGGGGTTACTTATATTAGAGAAATGGCCGGACAGCCTGTTGTCTTAGAATGGAGAAAGGCGATACAAAAAAATGGTCTCGGCCCAAGAATGTTTATTGCATCCCCGCCAATATTTAGTGAGAGCGGATTGATGGGTTATTATTATGGTTGGACAAGAAAATCTATCAACTATTCAAATAAAGAGGATGCCCAAAAAGCGATAAAAAAAATAAGCGAACAAGGTTATGATGCCATTAAAATGTACGGTTTTGTGAATCTGGAAATGGTTAAGACAACCAATGAAATTGCTAAAGAAAATAATCTTCCGGTGATTGGTCATATACCATTGGTTAATTTAGAAACCTTTTATCATTCAGGTCAAAAAGAAGTGACTCATATTGAAGAGCTTACCATTAAAACTATTGATGAGTTTGGAAAGCCAATTTCTAAAAATCGGAAAGAGTATCTTGAGTTTTTAAAAGTACGTTCAGTTCAGATTGCCGAAAAATTAAAAGAAAATAATATAAGTGTTACTTCAACGGTTGGGTTGTGTGAAAGTTTTGTAGAACAAAGATTTAATTTAAAATCTAAACTTAAAGAAGTAGAATTAAAATACGTCAATCCCAAAATTATTGAAGGAACGCCGCTTTATAAAATGGGTTGGCTGCCAGGCAAAAGCGGATATGAATATGATGGAAAAGATGAAGCCAAAGCAAAAAGATCATCGTTAATTTTTTGGAAAACCTATGTAGAAGCAATACATATCATGACAAAGGCAGTAGCTGATCATAAAGTTCCCATTATGGTGGAACAGATGCTAATGTACCTGTTTCTGTTCCCGGGTTTTCTCTTCACAATGAATTGGAATCCTTGTCCAAATCCGGAATGACCAACTCGCAAGCTATTTATTCTGCAACGGTTGCGCCCGCAAATTGGATGAAAACTAAGACGGGAAAAATAAAAGCAGGATATTATTCAGATTTAGTGCTGCTTAGAAAGAATCCGTTAGAAGATATTAAAAATACGAAGACTATTGAATATGTATTTTTTAATAAATATGCCATAAACAAAAACCAAATTAAAACTATTTTGAAAGCTGTAGAAGATGCTAATAACGAAAACAGAAGCATTAAAATTGATGAATATTTACATTGAAAAAATAGAGTACTTTTTAACCAAATAAAAATAAAAAAGCGTTGAATAAATCAACGCTTTCTCCTTTCACTTTTTACTTTTTTCCCATTTATAACCCCGGGAACAGGCTGTATCAAAAAAGGTCGGGAAAATTTCCCAACCTTTATATTTTATACTACTCCTTGAGCTAACATTGCTTCTGCAACTTTCACGAATCCGGCGATATTGGCACCTTTTACGTAGTTTACATAGCCGTCTTCCTCTTTTCCGTAGTCTCTACAAGCTTTATGAATTCCGATCATAATTTCTTTCAATCTAGCATCAACTTCCTCAGAAGTCCAGTTTAGACGGATAGAGTTTTGAGTCATTTCTAATCCTGAAGTAGCTACACCACCAGCGTTAGACGCTTTACCAGGAGAGAATAATACTTTATTGTCTAGGAAATAGTTGATTGCATCTAGTGTTGAAGGCATGTTTGCAGCCTCAGTTACACAAAGACATCCGTTTTCAACCAATAACTTAGCATCTTCTAGGTCTAGTTCGTTTTGAGTTGCAGAAGGGATGGCAACATCACACTTCACTTCCCAAGGACGTTTTCCAGCAAAGAACTGCGCAGAAGGATATTTTTTAGCATAATCCTCAGCTCTGTTGTTTCCTGAATTTCTAAGCTCTAATAGATAATCGATTTTTTCTCCATCGATTCCGTCTTTGTCATAAATATATCCGTCTGGTCCGGAAATAGTTACTACTTTTCCTCCTAGTTCAGATATTTTTTTGATAACTCCCCAAGCTACGTTTCCGAAACCTGAAACACTTACCGTTTTATCTTTGAAAGTTTGACCGATCGTTTTAAGCATCTGCTCAGCGAAGTAAACAACGCCGTAACCTGTAGCTTCAGGACGGATTAATGAACCTCCGTAAGCAAGACCTTTCCCTGTAAGAACTCCCGTAAACTCGTTTCTGATTTTTTTGTACTGTCCGAATAAATATCCGATCTCTCTTGCTCCAACTCCGATATCTCCTGCAGGAACGTCCGTTTCAGGACCGATATGTTTACATAATTCTGTCATGAAAGCCTGGCAAAAACGCATAACTTCCATATCAGATTTTCCTTGTGGATCGAAGTCTGAACCTCCTTTACCACCTCCCATCGGAAGAGTAGTTAATGAGTTTTTGAATACCTGTTCGAAAGCTAAGAATTTAAGAACTGACAAGTTTACAGTAGGGTGGAAACGGATTCCTCCTTTGTAAGGCCCAATCGCAGAGTTCATCTGAATTCTGAAACCTCTGTTTACCTGGATTTCTCCTTTATCGTCAACCCATGGAACTCTGAAAATAATGATTCTTTCAGCTTCCGCCATTCTTTCTAGAAGTTTCATTCCCGTATATTCCTTTTTGGTCATGATAAACGGAATTACAGTCACAGCAACTTCTTTTACAGCTTGTAAAAATTCTGGCTCGTTAGGGTTTTTTGCCTCAATTTTTGCAATAAACTCCTGAATTTTCTGGTCAATATTATATTGTTCCATATAATGTAAGGTTGAATATTATTGTCAACAAATTTAATTTTTTTTTCAAAATTCACAATACCTTATTTAATATTTGCTGAAAATTTAATAATAAGATGGCTAAATATTATTAAATCCACAATTAGTGTTCAAATATTGTTGAAAATTAAAAGTTATCTATGAAATAATGCAATATTAAGAAATAGTTAAATCTCAAATTGCAACGAATTGCCTCCCGGAATATGATTTCACTCTCCCCAAAAGCTCTAATTCTAAAATTACGGGTAAAATTTTGTGAGAAGGAAGCGATATTTTCTGTACAAGATCGTCTAAAGTTATTTGCGGATTTTCAGTGATCGAATTATATATTAATCTTTGATTTTCAGTTAATTGAATGCTTTCTTCAATATGCTGAAATAATTCTCCTGTTTTTTCTTGAGGCTTATTGAAATCCAACAAATCAATCAGGTTTTTTATGGTTGAAATTGCTGTTGCTTTATGCTGGAAAATCAGATGATTACATCCTTGGCTGTATTTATCTGTGATTTTTCCTGGAAGGGCAAAAACTTCTCTGTTGTAATTATTCGCAAATGTTGCGGTACTTATAGAACCTCCTCCAAAAGCTGTTTCTACAACAATTGTTGCAGGAGAAATTCCTGCAACGATCCTGTTTCTTTGGATGAAATTTTCCCTGTCAGGTTTTCTTGAAGAATTAAATTCTGTAAATAAAGTACCATTATTTTCAATAATCTTTTCTGAGAGTTTTTTATTTTTTGCAGGATATAAAAGATGAAATCCGTGTGCCAGAACTGCCACCGTAGGAATTTGATTTTGAATGGATTGTTCATGAACTTCCTTGTCGACTCCCAATGCCAATCCGCTCACAGAAATATAATTGTTTGTTCTTGTTTCTTCAAAAAAATCCTGTATAAATTGTTTACCATAAAGTGACATGTTTCGCGTCCCGACAATACTCAATGTTTCTAAGGAATCATCAAAGTTTCCTCTTTGATAAAGTATGGCTGGAGCATCATCGCATTCGTTAAGTAAATGGGGAAGTTCGTTGAGATGTCTTAGTCTTATTTGAATTTTATTGTTTTCGCAAAATTTCAATTCATTTTCTGCAAATTCCAGATAAATAGGATTTCCGATATCGGAAACGATTTTTTTGCCGATCCCATCTACTTTACTGTATTCTTTTTTTGCGTTTTCCCAAACTTCTTTCGCGCTTCCAAATGTCCGGACGAGTTTAATGAAATTAATATCACCAATAAGGTTACATTCGCGTAAAGCGATGGAGTAGAGTTGTTCTTCAGAATACATTTGTGTTGTTTTATCTCACAAATGTAGAAAAAATAAGTTTTATTTTTTTCTTAATTCATCCAAATGATCCCAAATATCATCTCTTTTTTTATACGGTAATTCTAAGAAATCGTCGGGATGATTTTCTTTGTATTCCTGCCAAAGTTTGTCGTCTTTTTCGCTGTAATAATTAGGAAATTCCCAAATGTATTTTTTCTTTTTCTCACCTACATTTTTAAAGGCAAAAGCAATAATACTTCCCACAACCGCGCCGGAAAGGTGTGCCTGCCAGGAAATTTTGCTTGGTTCCTGCAAGTTGTAGAAAAGCTCTTCCGGAAACATCCCCCAAATCAAACTTCCATAATATAGAACCACCAATAATGATATGGTTAAATGTGTTGTATTCCATTTAAAAACACCACTGAAGAAAAGGAAAAAGGCGAGAACATAAACCACTCCGCTGGCTCCGATAGTACATGTATAAATATATTCGCCGGTAAGAATATCGACAGGTGGCAATAGCCAAACCAATAAACCTGTAGCAAGCCATCCTAAAATGAAGACTTTATTGGCGACCAAAGGATAAAATTGATAAAGGAGAAACATAAGAACCGCAATAGGAATTGAATTTCCTATGATGTGATCTATATTTCCATGTAAAAGAGGAGAGGTGATGATTCCTAGTAAACCTTCCGGCAACAATGGAATGATTGCCCCAAAGCAACTTCCAAAAAAACCTTGCATCTGTAAAAAGTAGCCAAACCACATTGCTGCAAGCATTAGCAAAGGGTATATGATAGCTCTTTTGGAAATTACATTTTTTAACATGGATATTTTACGTCAAATGAAACGCCAATGATAAATTTCGGAAAATTTGGCGATGATTTCATTGATCCTCAATTATTTTAAGACAAAACGTTATGATTTTAATCACTTTTTAAATTTAAACAAAATTTTTTGTCATCGAATTTTATAAACTGGCTTAGTTTTAGTATGTTAATGCTGAAAAAATACATTGTTGAGAAGATTCATATTGATACAGATTTGTTTCAACCAAAATTATATTGATATTTTTGTAAATGAAAATCTTGAAGAATGAAGAAGTTTTTATTGATTCTTTCCGGTTTTGTCGGGATCTATGCAAGTGCGCAAGAAGAATTAAAAAAAGATACTGTAGTAGTAGATACTGTAGTAGTAGATACAGTAAAACACTGGTCGGTTTTGGGTAAAAACTCATTAATGTTTAATCAGGCGGCCTTTTCAAATTGGGTCGGTGGTGGAGCTAACAATATTGGTTGGCTTGCGGGAACAGATTACAATATTACCTATGAAAAAGGCAAAGATCTCTGGGAAAATATTATTGTTTTAAATTACGGACAAAATAATACCCAAGGTATCGGAATGAGAAAGACCCAGGATGTTATTAATGTCTCTACCAATTATGGAAGGCAGTTTTCAAAAAGCTGGTATCTGTCTGGTGGTGCGAGTTTACTTACTCAGTTTGCAGCAGGATATGAGGACGGAAATAATCCTGAAGCTAAAAAAATATCCAATTTTATGGCTCCCGGATACTTAAACTTTGGTTTGGGTATTACGTACAGACCGAATGATAATCTTACGGTTACTATGCGTCCTGCCAACGCGAGATGGACTCTGGTTCTGGATAAAGAACTTCAACTTGCAGGAAATTACGGTTTGAAACAAGACGGAGATTCTTCTTTATTACAGTTCGGTTTTCTTGGAACAGCTTTGTATAAAGTGAAATTGATGGAGAATGTAAGCCTTACCAATACAGCTTCCGTATTCTCAAATTATCTGGATCATCCGGACAGATTGGTTCTTGCTTATGGAGCCGTTTTGAATTTAAAAGTGAATAAATTCTTATCTTCAAACGTAGCAGTTGATGTTCTTTACGATCATAATCAGATTCAAAAAACGCAATTGAAGCAGACATTAGGAATTGGTCTTGCTTACACTCTTAATAATGGAGTAAAAAGGTCTGACAGAAAAGACAGCCAATGGTGGCTTAAAAAATAAAATACTAGAAATAGTAGATGTAAAAGCAATTCAGAAATGGATTGCTTTTTTTGATTTTAATTAAAACTGATTTTAAGTAGCTTTAAGTTCATGCTTTAAAATTTAATATAAATTATATTTAACATTCAGAGAAATAAAGTTTTATGCATTGAATATTTATGTCAAAAATAAGTGATTTGTTTTTTAACAAAAATTATATTTATACTTTTGTGTTAATAAAATCCTTCAACTATGAAAAAAAGTTTATTACTACTTTCCATTTCTCTTGGAATAATTGCAGCTGCACAGGAAACAAAAACTGATGCGCCAGTCGTGGATACTACGAAAGCCTGGTCTATTCAAGGGCAAAATACATTAATGCTGAATCAGGCAGCCTTTTCAAACTGGGTAGGCGGTGGAGCCAATAACGTTGGTTGGCTTGCCGGAGTTAATTACAATATGACCTACGAAAAAGGCAAAGATCTTTGGGAAAATATCGTAATTCTTGGTTATGGACAGAATAATACAAAAGGTGTCGGTACGAGAAAAACACAGGACGTTATTAACCTTTCAACCAACTACGGAAGAGAGTTTAGAAAAAACTGGTATCTTTCCGGAGGTGCGAGTTTACAGACTCAGTTTGCAGGTGGTTATGAAGATGGAAACAATCCTGATGCAAATAAAATCTCCAATTTTATGGCTCCGGGGTATGTAAATGTGGGTGTTGGAGTTACTTACCGTCCTAATGATAATTTTACAATGACGCTTCGTCCGGCCAATGCAAGAATAACTTTTGTACTGGATGAAGATCTGCAATATGCAGGAAGTTATGGATTAAAAAATGACGGAGATTCTTCACTTTTCCAGTTCGGTTTCTTGGGAACGGCTATTTATAAAGTGAAATTGATGGAAAATATTAATCTGACCAATACAGCTTCCGTATTTTCGAATTATCTGGATCATCCGGAAAGATTGGTTCTTGCTTATGGGGCTGTTTTAAATATGAAGATCAATAAATTTATCTCTTCGAATATTACATTGGATTTAATGTACGATCATAATCAAATTAAAAAAACTCAGCTAAAACAAACCTTAGGCGTTGGTTTTGCGTATAATATTGATAACGGCAGAAAACGTTCTGATAAAAAGGATAATCAATCTTGGATGAAAAAATAAGTTGGTGAATGGTGAATTTTGCTCTGCAAGTGAATTGTCAATGTAAAATAGTAATGAAACCAGCCACATTAAATAAAAAAAGCACTTCAATTTGAAGTGCTTTTTTATGATCAATTTATTTTTAGAACTCTATGTCTACGTTTAATTTCTCTGCCAAAAGCTTTGAAACTTTCTCTTTAAGAGGTTCAATATCAATATTCTGCATGGCATCATTCGCAAATGCATATAACAATAAAGCCTGTGCTTCTTTTTTAGAAATACCTCTTGCTCTTAGATAAAATAATGCATCTTCATTCAATTGTCCAACCGTACAGCCATGAGAACACTTCACATCGTCTGCGAAAATCTCTAACTGAGGTTTTGTATCAATTGTAGCTCCTTCACTTAGTAAAACGTTGTTATTTTGCTGATAAGCATTCGTTTTCTGAGCAATTTTATCAACAAAAACTTTTCCGTTAAATACACCGTGAGCATTATCTTTGAAAATACCTTTATAATTCTGGTAACTTTCACAGTTGGGTGTCTTATGATGAACCGCCGTGTGGTGGTCTACCAATTGGTCTTTCCCAATGATTGTGATTCCGTTCATGAATGAATTAATGTTTGATCCATTATGAATAAAATCAAGATTATTTCTAACCAATTTACCTCCGAAAGTGAATGTGTTTACAGTCGTTAAACTGTCTTTTTCCTGTTTTGCGAAAGTGCTGTCTACAAGATAAGACGTATGATTATCGTTTTGAAGTTTATGCCAGTCTGCCTTTGCATTTGGATACGTGAAAATCTCCGTTACAGAATTTGTTAATACAAATGTATCATCAAAATTGTGGTGACTTTCAATAATTTCCACTTTTGCTCCATCTTCTACGATCAACAGGTTTCTTGTGTTGTAGAAGGTGTTTTCTTCTTGATTTTGAGAAATATAGAAAACATGGATTGGTTTTTCAATCACGACATTTTTCGGAACTTTCAGAAAGAAACCATATTTGCAATAAGCAAGATTTAAATCTGTAAAAGCCGAATTTCCGTCAGCAATTGTATTAAAATATTTATCAAAAACTTCTTTGTGATTCTCATCATTCAAAGCGTAATTGAACGATAAGAACTCTACGTTTTCGATAGAAACTTTAGATAATTCTTTATGAAGTTTACCGTTTACAAAAACGATCCAGTCAAAATTTTCTTCGCCTAAATGCAATTGGTCGAATTGCTCTTTGGTGATATTGTGACTTTCTTTCGGGGAAAAGTTATAACTTTTTTCCGTGATCTCTTTGATGTTGGTATATTTATATTCTTCGTCTTTTTTGGTCGGAAAACCAATGCTTTCAAACTTTTGAAGAGCAGATTTTCTATCTTCATCCAGAAATCTGTGACGAAGACCTTCCAAAAATTCACCGTGGTTGTCAATAATTTGATCGTATAAAGCCATTACTGCGATTTCGGCCATCACACCTTTTTTATATATTTGAATATTGTAATAATACTGCGGTTTTTCCGCTTTGTTTTTTAGTTAAAATTGATAAAATCTTAACTGAAAACTTTTTCTTCTTAGTTAAGAAGCCAATCGTAACCTTTCTCTTCAAGCTCTAAGGCCAGAGATTTGTCTCCTGTTTTGATGATCTTTCCGTCTGCTAAAACGTGTACAAAATCAGGTTGAATATAGTTAAGCAATCTTTGATAGTGAGTAATCAAAAGAACTGCATTTCCTTCGTTTTTGAAAGTATTTACACCATCTGCAACGATTCTCAATGCATCAATATCTAATCCTGAATCTGTCTCATCAAGAATAGCCAATTTTGGGTTAAGCATCATCATTTGGAAGATCTCGTTTCTTTTCTTTTCACCTCCTGAAAATCCTTCATTCAATGATCTTGAAAGAAAGTCTTTTTTGATGCCTAATTGCTCAGACTTCTCACGAATCATAGCCAACATTTCTTTTGCAGACATGTCTTCCAATCCGTTTGCTTTTCTGGTTTCGTTTAAAGCAGCTTTGATAAAGTTGGTTACAGAAACCCCTGGAATTTCCACAGGATATTGAAAAGAAAGGAAAATACCTTTGTGCGCTCTGTCTTCCGGAGCGTCTTCAATAATATCTTCTCCTTGAAAAAGAATTTCTCCGTCTGTAACTTCATACTCTTCTTTTCCTGCGATTACAGAAGAAAGAGTAGATTTTCCGGCTCCGTTCGGTCCCATGATGGCATGAACTTCACCCGGTTTTATTTCGAGATTGATACCTTTTAAAATTTCTGCGCCATCTGCAATTTTGGCGTGCAAGTTTTTTATATTTAACATACTTTTAAATTTATCGCAAGGTTAGACTAAGATTTTTTTTAATCTCCTTTGCTTTTTTAAGATAAACAAAGGCGCTAACACTTATCAATGAAATACTATTTCTTAATTTTTTGTTTTAAACATTAAGAATTTATCAAATAAAAACTTAATGCTTATATATCTATCCTACTGATCCTTCTAATGAAATTTCCAATAATTTCTGCGCTTCAATAGCAAATTCCATTGGTAATTTATTTAAAACTTCTTTACTGAAACCGTTTACGATCAAAGCAATTGCTCTTTCAGTATCAATTCCTCTTTGGTTACAGTAGAAAATCTGATCTTCACCGATTTTTGAAGTTGTAGCCTCGTGCTCTAATTGAGCTGTAGGATCTTTAATTTCAATATAAGGGAAAGTATGTGCACCACATTCGTTACCCATTAGCAAAGAGTCACACTGAGAGAAGTTTCTTGCTCCTTTTGCAGAAGGCATTACTTTTACCAAACCTCTGTATGAATTCTGAGATTTTCCTGCAGAGATTCCTTTGGAAATAATCGTTGATCTGGTATTTTTACCAATGTGGATCATTTTTGTTCCTGTATCTGCATATTGGTGATTGTTGGTCACAGCAATAGAGTAGAACTCACCGATTGAATTGTCTCCTTTCAAGATACAAGACGGATATTTCCAAGTAACAGCAGAACCTGTTTCAACCTGAGTCCAAGAGATTTTTGCATTTCTTTCGCAAAGTCCTCTTTTCGTTACAAAATTGAAAACACCTCCTTTTCCTTCTTCATTCCCAGGATACCAGTTTTGAACGGTTGAATATTTAATTTCAGCGCCATCCATTGCAATAAGTTCTACAACAGCAGCGTGAAGCTGGTTTTCGTCTCTTGATGGAGCTGTACAGCCTTCAAGATAAGAAACATAACTTCCTTCATCCGCAATAACGATTGTTCTTTCAAACTGACCTGTACCTGCTTGATTGATACGGAAATACGTAGATAATTCCATCGGACATCTTACGCCTTTTGGAATATAGCAGAAACTTCCGTCAGAAAATACTGCGGAATTTAATGCTGCATAGAAGTTATCTCCTCTAGGAACTACTTTACCAAGATATTTCTTCACAAGATCCGGGTGATTTTTGATCGCTTCAGAAATTGAACAGAAAATAATTCCTTTTTCCATTAACGTGTCCTGAAAGGTCGTTTTTACAGAAACTGAATCTATTACGATATCTACAGCAACTCCTGAAAGTCTTTTTTGTTCCTCAATATTGATTCCTAATTTTGCAAAAGTTGCCAATAATTCCGGATCTACTTCATCTAAGCTTTCTAGTTCTGGCTTAGATTTAGGGGCTGCATAATATTTAATCGCCTGAAAATTAGGTTTTGTATATTTAATGTTTGCCCAATCAGGTTCTGTCATTTTCAGCCAGATTCTGAAAGATTCCAAACGCCATTCTGTCATCCATTCCGGCTCTTCTTTTTTAGCAGAGATGGCACGGACGATGTCTTCATTTAAACCAATCGGGAAATCTTCATAATCGATCTTTGTTTCCCAACCGAATTCATATTTCTTATTTTCTAAATCGACTCTTAAGTCGTCTTCAGTGTATTTACTCATTTTAATAGATTTTAGATGTTAAAATGCAGATGTTAAAATTTCGCGATATGCTAACTTCTAACCTCTAGTTTCTAACTTCTAATTATAAAGAAAAACTCTCTCCACAACCACACGTTCTGGATGCATTAGGATTGTTGAAAACAAACCCCTTTCCGTTTAATCCTCCTGAATACTCAAGAATTGTTCCTGCAAGATAAAGGATAGCTTTTTTCTCAACAACAATTTTTACGTCATTGTCTTCAAAAATTTGATCTGTGTCTGCTTTTTGATTGTCGAATCCCAAAACATACTCTAAACCAGAACATCCTCCACTTTTTACCCCAACTCTTATATAATCTTCAGCAGGGTTGAAGCCATCTTCCGTCATAAGTTGGATAGCTTTTGCCTTTGCTTGGTCTGATACTTTTATCATTGTATTTATTTAGAATGATTTAATCTTGCAAAAATACGAACTAATTTCCGCAATCTCAAATTGAAGATATCTATTTTAATGATTCTAATCTTATTAAGTTCATTATTGATATGATTGTTAATGTTAAAATTGTATAAATTTTCTATCACCAATCGGGAGATTCTGTTTTTGATTTAACTTTGATCAGGATTTTTTATCTATAAAATAAATAATAATGAAAAAGAAAGGGCTTGTTTTTTTAATGTTGTTTTTAGTAACAATGTCTTACGGGCAGACTATCAGATACATTTATGAAACTTCAGTTAATCCTGATTCAATTAATCTGGTCAGTTTAAAGAACGAGAAAACTTTTTTAGATATTAAGGACGATCGATCATTATTTATAAGTGAGAATAAATTAATTAAAGATTCTTTATTCTCGACATTTAAACTTGACGAAAAAAAAGAAAATAAAAAAGAGGAAAAAGATTTTTCGAAACTTGGACTCAAAAAACATTTTGAACCTACTTTTTTTGAATATTACATCATTAAAGATATTCCTAGTCAGAAAGTTTATTATTATGATAGAGTAGCCGGAAAGCAAATTTATTATCAGGAAGACAGACCTGTAAAATGGGAAATAACAGATATTACAGAAAAACAGAATGGATATCCGTCCCAAAAAGCGATTGCCAATTTTGGGGGTAGAGTCTGGACGGCATGGTTCACAAAAGAGATTTCAATTTCTGACGGGCCCTATAAACTTTCAGGATTACCAGGATCGATTGTGAAGCTGGAAGATGATAAAGGCGATTATAAATTTGATCTTATTAAAAAAATTATCGTTAAAAATGCTTTCGAAGAACCCGTTAGCTCTGATGCAAAACAAAGTAAACGAATTAACTTTAATGGAGATAAGGCTGCAGTGGAACTGGAGTTTGCAAAAAATAAACGACTGGGCGGAAATGGAATGCAGAACTTTGGAGACGGCGGAGGAAGACATGGCGGTGGAATGGGCGGAATGAGAGGCGGCAACCACTCAGGTGGTGGCGAAGGAATGTCTCACAGAGGAGCGATGGACGGTAATAATCCATCAATTCAAAGTTCTAACACAGAAAATACATCTTTTAAAAAAAGTATAAACCAAAACCCAATTGAATTAAAATAAAATTTAAAATGAAAAAAATAGGAATCATTGCTTTAGCATTATTCATGCAGAATATCTATGCACAAGCCAACAGATTTGTGTACCAAGTGACCATGAAACCGGATGCAGCAAACAAAACTGATATAAAAACTGAAAACGCATACTTAGATATTTCAGCTGAAAAATCGATGTTCTATTCTGAAAACAGATTGAAAAGAGATTCTATTATGCAGAGAAGCTTTCAAACTAACGGTGGAAGAGGTATTAGTTTCAACAGAGATCAGATGGAAGGTTTAAGGTCGATTATTAATTATTCTATTGAAAAAGATAAAACAAACCAAAAGACCTTTTTTAAAGATAGAATAGGTCGAGATAATTATTCTTACGAAGAAGATCGCCCCTTAAGCTGGAAAATACTTCCTGAAACCACAAAAATTGGAGAGTATAAAGTTCAAAAAGCTGAAACAGATTTTGGTGGTAGAAAATGGACGGCGTGGTTTACAACAGACTTACCTTATCAGGATGGGCCGTACAAATTTACGGGACTTCCAGGGTTGATCGTAAAAGTGGAAGATGCTCAGGGAGAGTATTCTTTTGATTTAATGAAAAACTATAAAATTGCCGATTTTCCGACAATGAATCAGTTTGGGAATACCATTAAAGTAAAAAGAGCAGATTATTTAAAACAACAGGAAAAATACAGAACTGATCCAATGTCATTCATGAGCCAGCAAGGCGGAGGGTTTTCTCAGACCAGAATTGGAGGTAGTGGTATTGCTTCACCAAGATCAGGTGGAGGCGGTGGAGGCCGTGGTGGAAATCAAAATCCTGCCGAAATGAGAAAGAGAATGGAAGACAGAATAAAAGAGGAAGCTAAAAACAACAGCAATCCGATAGAGTTGAAATAAAACAAAACCCTGAAGAGCTTCTTCAGGGTTTTTAATTTTTATAAGGATCAATTTATTTTAAAAGCTGATTGAAAGTATCACCTTGTCTGATGTCTCCGGTAGTATAACCTTTCATAAACCATTCTTTACGCTGTGCAGATGAGCCGTGCGTAAAGCTTTCCTGATTCACATATCCCTGAGATCGTTTCTGAATGTTATCATCTCCAACGGCCTGTGCAGCTTCAATGGCAGACTCAATATCGCCGGGTTCTAAAATATGCTCTCTAGAATCTGTTTTCTTAGCCCAAACTCCGGCATAGAAATCAGCCTGTAACTCCGTTGCAACAGAAACTCTGTTCATTTCGGTTTCAGAATATCTTCCGCTTCTTCTCAAAGCATCAACTTTTTGGGTTGTTCCTAAAAGCGTTTGTACATGGTGGCCAACTTCGTGAGCCAAAACGTAAGCAATCGTAAATTCGGTAACTTGTGCTCCAAATTTTTGCTGTAGCTCATTAAAGAAACTCATATCCATGTAAACAGACTGATCTGCAGGACAATAAAAAGGTCCCATTGCAGATTGTGCAGTTCCACAACCGGACTGAGTGGTTTCTGTAAAAAGAATGATTTTTGGAGGAGTATAAGTCATGCCGTTTTCCTTGAAAATCTGGTCCCATGTAAGGATGTTCCATTTTCCCATCATGTCCACCATTTCTCCAATTTTCTTGTCATTGGCACTTAATTCTCGTTGTTCAGTCTGAGTTTGCGGTGAAGACATGCTGCCAGAGCCTAATATGCTTGAAGGATCTCCTCCCAGAAAGAAGATGATAGCGGCAATAATTAAAGTTCCAAGTCCGCCACCTACAATTGCACCGCCACTTCCACCGCCTCCGCGACGGTCTTCAACGTTGCCTCCTCTATCGTCTGTCCATTTCATAGTGTGTAATTTTGTTAGTAAAGTTAAAAATATAAAATTAATATTAACATTAAATATTTACTTGAAAAATTCTCAAGAAAAATATTTTTGACGATTAAAATTAACGATTCAACTGATTGTTTTTTAACCAATAAGAAGTGGACTGGTATGCTGAAATTGTTTCATCAACAAGCTTTTGATTATTATCTTTTAAAATATTTTCATCATAATAAATATTGAATTTAGGAGATAATTTACCCGGTTTTTGTTTTAAAGAATATTGTCTGATAATTCTTACAGGCGAAATGATCGTTAAATGATCATCTTTCACAAATCCCAGGTCCTGATACGTTGCAATATAAGCTTTAGGCTGAAATTCTTTTGTGAAAACATCCTGACCTAAGAATTTAGATTGATAATTAAAATTCAATAGCCCAAAAACAGTCGGCATTACATCGATCTGAGACATCAGTTTATCAAATTTTTGAGGCTGAATAAATCTGTCAGAATAAACCATTGCAGGAATTTTATATTTATCCATCGGTAATTCTGTGTCTCCTGCGCTGGAAGCACAATGATCAGCGATAATAACGAAGACTGTATTTTTGTACCAATCTTGTTTTTTAGCCATTTCAAAGAACTTTCTAAGCGAATAGTCGGTATATTTTACTCCGCCTTCACGGGATTTTGCATTTCCTGGAATATCAATTCTTCCGTCAGGATAAGTAAACGGTCTGTGATTGGAAACCGTCATCCAGTGATTAAAAAACGGTTTTCCTGATTTTGATTCGGCATTCATCACCTGAATTGCTTTTTTAGCCATATCTTCATCAGCAACGCCCCAAACATTGGCAAAAGAAATTTCTTCAGGTTTAAAATTATCTCTGTCAACAATTCCATAACCGTTTCCGGCAAAGAAATCTTGCATATTGTCAAAATAACTGTATCCGCCGTATAAAAATTTCACATCATAACCTTTAGATTTGAAAACACTTCCGGTCGTGAATTTATTCTTATTATTTTCTCTTTTAATGATACTTTCTCCAGCCGTTGGAGGAATACAAAGCGTTAATGCTTCCAAGCCGCGAACGGTTCTGTTTCCTGTAGCATAAAGATTGGTAAACATCATTGATTTATCAGCCAAACTATCCAGAAATGGAGTAAGCTTTTCTGTGTTACCATAATGTTCCATAAAATCTGCAGAAAGACTTTCAATGGAAATTAAGACTACGTTTTTCTTTAATTCAGGTTGCTCAGAGGTGATATTTCTTGTTAAAGTTGGCTGTGTATATTGACTTAAGAAAGTTTTTTCAGCCAGTTTTTGATCTATTTTAGGATAAAACTGGAAATAATCTAGTTCGTTATGAGTAAATGCCCAGTAAAATTTTGGTAATCCGTTAGCTTCAATTTCTTCCGCAAAGACATTTGGAGAGGTTATTTTCGTTGTAAAACTTAATCCTAATAAACTTACTGCAACCAATACAATGAAAGAACCCAACAAGATGAATTTCTGTTTCAAATTCGGAAGGTCCAGAAGCTCCTTTCTTGTTTTTCTATAAATGAAAAATGTGATCGCAAGTCCAACAGCAAAAATGGAAAGGAATAAAGGAACAACAGGATAACTTTCCATGATGTTTCCGATAACTTCATTCGTGTAAATAAGATAATCTACAGCGATGAAATTGTATCTCAAGCCAAATTCATTATAAAAAAAATACTCACTTACCGCATTGAAAATGATAATTACCGAATACAAGAATAATATGATGAAATAAAGAACATTTCTGATCTGGATTCTTTTGCTCGGCAAGAAAAGCATTAATCCAAAGAAAAGTATTTTTAAACCAATAAAAGCGAGTGCGATCTCAGCAATTGAGCCTCCATATTGTTTAAAAATATTGTTGGGAATAACGAGGATGTAAAGGAAAATAAGGATAAGTATTCCTAATATGATATGTCCGTAAGGCTTATCGTACTTCGAATTTGATAGAAATAAAAAGTACAGTGCTAAGAACACACTCGCAATAGTGAATACAAAAATGTCGTTAATAATTCCGATCGATAATACTTTAATGATCTCAAAAAAGCTAAAACTTGCGGTTGTAATGGGATGAAATAAGAAAACAAGTCTTATAACTAATGAAACGATAAGGTAAAAAATACCCAAGTATAAAAAAGGTTTAATTTTTTGAGTAATCATCTGGTTGAATTATAAGTTGATTTTTCGCAAAGATACTTTTTGTTCACAATCATTTAATAAAAAATACATAAACATGTTATTTATTAGGAGTTTTATAAATTTTTAATTTATCCTTAAAAAATAGATGTCTGAAGATAAAACCTTATTTAGTGCAGAAAATAAGGGAGTTATCAATAAAAAAAGGACTATAAATAATAGTCCTTTTTGTTTTATGAATTTATAAAGAATGTTAAAATTATGAGTGTCCGAAACCAATATTTCCAGTTTTTTCAGATAAATTCTTTTTAAAATCTATCATTCTTAACGCTGTAACAGCTGCTTCAACTCCTTTATTTCCAAGATCGCCACCGCTTCTTGCGATAGACTGTTCTTTGGTATCGTCTGTTAATACGCAGAAAATAGTCGGAGTATCGGTTAAGATATTACAGTCTTTGATTCCCTGAGCTACTGCCGAGCAAACAAAATCGAAGTGAGGAGTTTCTCCACGGATCACGCAACCTATGGCAATTACCGCGTCGTATTTTCTTTCCTTGCAAAGCTGCATGCTTGCATAGTTAAGCTCAAATGCTCCCGGAACCGAGAAAAGTTTAATATTTTCAGCTTTTACGCCTTCTTTTTCAAGGATTTCCAAAGCTGCATCACGAAGATTGTATGTTACAAAATCATTCCACTCAGAAAAAACAATGCCGATAGAAAAATCTTCGGCATTAGTTATATGAAGTGGCTTGTAATCGGATAGATTAACTGTTGCCATTTTTTAGTAATATTTAGTCATTTCAATATAAGAATCAGACATTCCGTTGTCGTAGTCCTGATATTTTTCGTCAATTGCAGAGAAATATTTTTTAGCATCTGCATTTTTCTTTAATCCTAATGCTAAAATACCTGCTTTTCTTGTGAAATAGTAAGTAGTATAAGGATCATCAGATGCAGAAGATGCTTTGTCTAATAATGATAAAGCTTCGTCATTTTTGTTAAGACCTGATTTTGCATCTGCCATTGCGCCATATTTCATTGCCATCAATGTTTTGTTATCAGATGAAAATTGATCTAAAAGATCATAAGCTTCCTGGAATTTTCCTTCTTTGAATTTTAATAAACCAGCGTTGTATCCTGCAAGTTTACCAACATTTGTAGAAGAATAATCGTTATAAGTACCTACAAAACCTGGGTTTGCAGCAGATTTCCCTCCCAAAGCTTCTTTATCTTTACCTTCCATAAGATTTTTCTGAGCAGAAAGGAAAGTTTTCATAGCTTCAACATTTTTAGGAGCTACAATAAATTGCTGATAAGCGAAAAACCCTAGAACACCTAAAACAAGTGCGCCAAAAACAATACCTAGAGGCTTTGAATATTTTTCAAGAAACCTTTCAGTGTTTAAAGCCTCTCTGTCAAGGTCTTTAAAAAACTCTACTGTTTCTTTACCTTCTTGCTCGTTTTGAGCATTCTTTGTAAGTTTTGCCATAAATTCTTAAAAATTGAACTGCAAATTTAATTGTTTCTGAATGATTTACAAAATACTTTGAGGGTATTATTAATAAAACTCTGTGAAAGCTTTAGATAAATCATTTAAACTCTTGAAAAATTGCTTGTTTTTAGATTAAAAAAGATGCTCAACATTGTTCAGCATCTTTGTATTTGTACATTTTAATATTCTAAAATATGATAGATCTCGGAGTTGAATTTTTTTAATTTTTCATCACCATTAAGACCTTTAAGACCAATCAGGAAACTGAATTGAGTTACGGTTGCACCTTGTTTTTCAACTAATTTAGCCGCTGCTTCTGTAGTTCCGCCTGTTGCCAATAGATCATCGTGAATTAAAATTCTTTGTCCTTTTTTGATCTGTCCTTCGCGGGTTTCAATTACTGCATTTCCATATTCCAGATCATATTTTTCTGAAATGATGGGTGGAGGAAGTTTTCCCGCTTTTCTGATCAGGATAAACGGAACTTCTAATGCTACTGCAATCGCAATTCCGAATAAATAGCCTCGGCTTTCAATTCCGCAGACTGCATCTACTTTTCCTTTACTGAATGCTACCAGATCTTTAATTACATCTTCGTAAAGCTTTGGATCTAAGAAAATAGGAGAGATATCTTTAAACTGAATCCCCGGAATCGGAAAATCAGGAATATTCTCAATCGTATCTTCTAGTTTTTTGATGAGTTCTTTTGAAGCCATTTATGGGTTTATTTTATAGCTGGAAATTTTCCAGTCTCCGTTTACATTTTTAAGTCCGAAAGTTACCTTTAAAGAAGTTGTTTTTCCGCTTTTATCGGTAACATCGTAAGTTGCATTTACGCTTGCATTATTAGGATTTGTAGCGTTTGAACTGATGTTTTTAACGCTCACATTTTTCACAGATCCAAAACCTGAAGTCGGGTTAGAGAAAGACTCATAACTTCCCCAGTTTGGATTGTTTGATGCATCGAATGCCGCTTTAAGGTTTTGTGAACTTACATTATTTAAAAACTTCGTTACTGTATTTTTTGGATCTGCAACCGGCTGTTTTGGTGTAGCAGGTGTTGTAGTTGCTGCAGGATCTGTTGTTCCTGTCGTTGGAACTGTTGCCGTAGGATTATTTGGATCAATAACTGCAGGATCTTGAGTTACCGCTGTTGAATCTACTTTTGGAGGTGCAGGAACTTTCAATGCAGATGGATTCACATCCAATCCTATTTTTGACATTTTGAAAGTTTTTGCAGTCGTTTTTACAGAAACTGTGATGTCTATTTTATTATCAACCACTTTTGAAGCAAGAAGTGATGAGAATTTCAAGTTAAATCCTTTGAAATTATTATCCTGCATCAGGTTTTTAGCGGTAGAAAGTCTTACTCCGTTGCTGAAGACTTCTAATGTAGCTTCTAATCCAGCTCCTGTAAATGCAACAGGATTTCCTGCATTATCTACCAATCTTGGAATGATCTGGATCGCAGTTGCGCCATTTCCGTCATCCGCAGAAGGTCTTGTGATGAGGCTTAAAGAGCTTGCTTTAACATCGTTTGGATCGCTTTCTTTTGCTTTGTCGTCACCGAAGATATTCATTTCTCCTAATGAAGGTGGAGCAGTACTTGCCCAATCGATACCGTTTTTCTGTGCAACCTGATCGGCCATTGTCAGGATTTCTGGAACTTTTTTTCCGTTAATAAGCTGGCCAAGAGCTTTCAATTCGTTGACATCACCTTCAGCTTCTACTCCAAATGTTTTAAGAATATAAAGAGCTTCATTAAATTTTATCTGTTTAATGGTAGGAAGACTAGAGGTCATATCGTTGATACTAGACTGTAAAGTTTGCGTACTTGTAGCATCTACATGATCTTTCTTACATGCCGTAAAAAGCAATAAGCTGAAAATTAGTAGAAAAGAAAACTTTTTCATGTTTTTTTGGTTTGCTACAAATTTAATAAAACCTTTACTAATAGACATTTTTTATTTTTTATTTTGTTGCTCTTTTAAATCATCTTTAAAGAATGAGCTGAAAACGCTCTGCATGTTCGGAAAAGATGGTGTTTCCCAGAACTTTGTCTGATAATTGCTGTTATCTGTTCTGAATTTCACTTTTTCAATGTCGTTTTCGTTGCTGAAATTTAATTCTGTAGGATAGAAATTGGTATAAAGAATCAATTGATTGTAATCCGGCTCGCTTTTATGTTTTAACTTTAAAAAATTGATTTCATTAAATTCTAATAAATCACGTAATGTTTTTTTGCTTCCTTTTTCATAGGAAAGATTTAAAATGCTTTTAATATCAAAAAATCTGTATCCGAACAATGCAAATTCTTTTTTCTGTAAAGCTTCGCCGGTAATTTCGATTTGATCTTTTTGCTCGCCTTTGAGTTCTTTAATGGTTGATCTTTTACTTTTATAGTCTAAAATATTTCCCACTTCTTTTAAATCCGGAACCTCCAGTGTTGAATCATAATCCCACATTGCAGTCTGCTTTTTTTCAAACTTTACATCTTCCAGTTTGTAGATTCTGTATTGCTCAACATTAGTACTTTTTAGTTTCTTGGTTTTATTATCAAAAATGTATGTGACGATTCCATCTGTATAACAATTCAGTTTGTTGTTGACTGTTACATAAGAATTAAAGTTTCCTTTCACAAAAATATACTTTGCAGGCTTATTATTTTTAATAACTACCGTTTCGATATCTTTTACTCGGTCATTGATCTTTATTACTTCTTTATCAAAGTCTGAATAGGAGATCGTTGCAACCGAAAAATTATCATAGATGATTTGGAATTTTTCCTGCGCCGGATCTATAGATTTCTTATCTATTTTTCCATCAATATCAGAAAAAGCAAGAACGCTTCCGTCTTTTCCGAAAACTGAAACTTTAGGAAGTGGTTTATTTGTTTTTTCCGAAACAAAAGTAATGGATTGTGCATTGATGATTTGAAATGCAAAAACGAATAACATGTAGAACAGATAACCTTTTTTCATAATAATTTTTTAATAGTTATATAACCAATCTATTCATAAGACAACTTAATTTTAAAAAAGTTGCATGGAATGGTGGATTTATTCCATAAAAAAAGACTGATTATTTAATAATCAGTCTTTTAAAGTTTTATTATGTTACAAGTCCTTAGAAAGGATACTCATAAATTTCAGATTCATGTAAGAATGGGTTACCTGTAGGAATCAATTTAAGTTTAGCTAATGCAGAAAGCACTGTAAACATAAATAATCCAACTACAAATAATACAGCTCCTAATATTAGCAACAATACTTCCGGAGTGTTCCAGAAAGGTCCTACCGTTCCCGGCATTACCATGTTAAAGTAATCTAACAAGTGACCTAAAATAACCACAACTGCCATTACTGTAACCACTTTGTAGTTTCTCTTAATACTACTACTTACTAATACCAATAATGGTAATAAGAAGTTGATGATCAACATTGGTAAGAAAGTAACACCGTAATGTTGAAATCTTCCAAAGAAGTAGTTAACCTCTTCCGGTACGTTTGCATACCAATAAAGCATAAACTGTGCAAACCACGTGTACGTCCAAAGCATACTTGTAGCGAAAAGGAAAACTCCTAAATCATGCAAGTGATTGTCATTGAACTGTGGTAAGAAACCATTTTTCTTAAGATAAACACTTAATAAAATGATAACAGCAATACCACTTGAAAGGCAACTAACCATTGAATACCAGATATACATTGTAGAATACCAGTGAGGGTCAATAGACATCAACCAGTCCCAAGCCCAAGCTGCAGAAGCAAACCCGAAGAATGCGATATATCCAACAGCCCATCTGTAAAGGAATTGATACTCAACTAATGATTTTGTATCATCTACTTTTTTAGACTGTGCTTTCAATTTCCATGCGAAGAATGATGCTCCGATTACGTAGATCAATGTTCTGATTGCATAGAAAGGAATATTTAAGAATCTTTTCTTTTCAAATAAGATCACATCAAAATGTGCAGAGTTTGGATCTGTTAAATCCGGATCCATCCAGTGGAATAGGTGACCTTGGTGAAAAATGTTCAATAACATTAGAATTACCAAGATTGCACCACCGTAAGGGATGTAAGAAGCAATCGCTTCCATTACTCTTGTAATGATGATCGGCCATCCTGCGTGAGCAGCGTGCTGAATACAATAGAAAAATAATACTGCGCAGCTTACTCCAAAGAAAAATACAGCCACAAAGTGTATTGCCGCTAAAGGCTGATTGTGAATCTGTAGTTCCGCATGTTCCAAGTGAGCAGCGTGATCCTGAGGACCAATCATTTCACTTGAATGTGTAGGAGCAGTGTGACCAGAAGCATGAACAGCTTCCATCATTTGTTCTATTCTTTCTGTGCTAATTCCTTTATTCAAGAAAAAACCAATACCAAACAGAACTAAACCTACAACAAGAAGTATTAGAGAAGTTGATTTTAATTTTGGTGAAAAACTATACATTTCTTTTCTTATTTTTTAGTTTCGGTAGTAGTCTCTGTTGCAGCTGCAGCTGGTGTAGCTGTAGCCGTTGTAGCTGCTGCGGGTGCTGCCGCTCCTTTTTTGAAGGCGCTCATCACATACATTGCAACTCTCCATCTGTCTCCAGCGTTAAGTTGTCCTGCATAAGAACCCATCGCGTTTCTACCGTTTGTTAGTACATAATGAACAGACCCTACAGTAATTTCTCTATCAGCATAGTTTGGTACACCAGAGAAAGCACCGCTTTGTACAATTGGTCCCTGTCCATCACCTCCTGTTCCATGACATGCAGCACAAGTATGGTCAAAAAGTATTTTTCCTCTTTCGATATCCTTAGCAGCATTTGCCGGATTTAAAGGAGAAGCAGTCATCTTTTTAGATGCATCATATCCTGCATTATATTCGTCTGCATTTTTTGGAAGTAAACCTTCTTCAAAAACACCGTCTTTATTTTGAGCTACCGATCCTTCTACTGGAGCAAGACCTGTTGCAAAACTATTTTTAACAAACGCCGGAATTTCATTTTCATGATCTGAATACGCATCCTGAGCCTTCATCAATGGATCATAAGCTACAGGAAAGTACATATCCGGGAAATATACCAACGGAGTGTTTTCTTTCGGTCCGCAAGAATTAAGTAAAACTGTAGTTAAACCTAAAATTGCTGTAATTTTTAATACATTCTTTTTCATTTTAAGCGTCTTTAACAGTTATTTCTTCAACTCCAGTCTCAATAAGCAACTGCTTCACAGATTCTACATCTTCAGTTACAAACTCCATAAGGAATTTATCATCTGTAGTTCTAGGATCAGGGTTTTGTGCAGGAGCTCCGGGATACATTTTGTTTCTTACTAAGAAAGTCAATGACATCATGTGAGCGGCACAGAAAACCATCAATTCAAACATTGGAACTACGAATGCAGGCATGTTGTGCGCCCAGTCAAAAGCAGGTTTACCACCAATGTTTTGAGGCCAGTCATGGTTCATTACGTACCAAGTAACTGTTGCACCAATAGTAACACCATAAAGTGCGTAGAAGAATGCAGCATCAGAGATTCTAGTTTTCTTTAAACCTAAAGCTTTATCTAGTCCGTGAACCGGGAATGGAGTATAAACTTCGTTTATCGCAATCCCTTTATCGTTGAATGCCTTAACGCCGTTCATTAAATCGTCGTCGTCAGCATAAAGTCCGTATACAATTTTAGTGGTGCTCATCTCCTTCTTTTGCTTTATAAGTTTCACCTGAGATTTTCAGAATTGATTTCAATTCGGCCTGTGCAATTACAGGGAATGTTCTTGCGTATAATAAGAATAATACAGAGAAGAATCCGATTGTTCCTAAATATACACCCACATCAATGATCGTTGGTTTAAACATTGTCCAAGATCCAGGTAAGTAGTCTCTAGAAAGGTTGATAACGATGATATCAAAACGCTCGAACCACATACCGATGTTGATGATTAATGCAATAATAAATGTTGCAATGATATTTGTTCTTATTCTCTTGAACCAGAATAGTGCAGGAATAATTAAGTTACAGCTAATCAATGCCCAGAACGCCCACCAGTAAGGACCGGTTGCTGCACCTGGAGAAAGATAAGTAAAGTCTTCAAATCTTGATCCTGAGTACCATCCGATGAAATATTCAGTTGCATAAGCTACAGTTACCATACCACCTGTTAGGATGATTACGATGTTCATAATTTCGATATGATACATTGTAATATAGTCTTCTAAATGACAAACTTTTCTAGCGATCAACAATAGTGTTTGTACCATTGCAAATCCTGAGAAGATCGCCCCTGCAACGAAGTAAGGAGGATAGATCGTAGAGTGCCATCCTTTAATAACCGAAGTTGCGAAGTCAAAAGATACGGTAGTGTGTACTGAGAATACAAGTGGAGTAGCTAAACCTGCAAGAACCAAAGATAATTCTTCGAATCTCTGCCAGTGTTTTGCTTTACCACCCCAACCGAATGCTAGGAATGTATAAATTTTCTTTGTCCAAGGAGTTTTTGCTCTATCTCTGATCATCGCAAAGTCAGGGATTAATCCCATGAACCAGAATACGGTTGATACTGAGAAATACGTAGAGATCGCAAATACGTCCCAAAGTAGAGGAGAGTTGAAGTTCCCCCAAAGAGAACCAAACTGGTTAGGTAAAGGGAAAACCCAATATCCTACCCAAACTCTACCCATGTGGATAACAGGGAAGATTGCCGCCTGAACAACCGCGAAGATAGTCATCGCTTCAGCTGAACGGTTTACAGACATTCTCCAACGCTGTCTAAATAATAATAATACTGCGGAGATAAGTGTTCCGGCGTGACCGATACCTACCCACCATACGAAGTTGGTAATATCCCAACCCCAGTTAATAGTTCTGTTAAGCCCCCATGCTCCAATACCTGTCCCGATAGTATAAGCGATACAGCCGAATCCGTAGATGAAAAGAACTAAGGCTGCATATAGTGATACCCACCATAATTTTCCTGCTCTTTCTTCGATAGGTCGTGCGATATCTTCTGTAATATCGTGATAAGTTTTGTGACCAATAATTAGAGGTTCCCTTATCGGAGCTTCGTAATGTCCTGACATTTTTTACCTATTTATTATTTAAACTTTATTTTTCTACTCTGTTTCTTACTTTAGTGTGATAGAACACGTTTGGCTTGGTTCCGATCTCTTCTAGTAAATAATATCTTCTGTTGCTAGAATATAATTTTCTAACTTCAGATTCTTTGTCATTCATATCTCCAAACTTCATGGATCCTGTAGAACAAGCTGCTGCACAAGCAACCGATTCTTGGAATTCATTGTCTGTAACTTTTCTTCCCTCTTTTTTAGCTGAAAGAATAGTTGCCTGAGTCTTTTGGATACACATTGAACATTTCTCCATAACCCCTCTTGTTCTTACAACAACATCCGGGTTAAGAACCATTCTTCCTAAATCGTTATTTTGATTGAAGTCGAATTTATCATTCAAGTTATATGTAAACCAGTTGAAACGTCTTACTTTGTACGGACAGTTGTTTGCACAATATCTAGTACCGATACATCTATTGTAAGCCATGTGGTTTTGACCTTGCTTACTGTGAGAAGTAGCCGCTACCGGACATACAGTTTCACATGGAGCGTGGTTACAGTGCTGACACATTACCGGTTGGAAAATCACATCAGGACTTTCGTTTGGCTCGATTAAGATGTCGTATAAGTTAGGAACGTTAAGTCCTCTTTCAATACCTTCTTTAGTTTCGATCTTTTCTTTAGCAGAGTAGTAACGGTCAATTCTTAACCAATACATATCTCTGGACATTCTGATCTCTTCTTTACCTACAACAGGAACGTTGTTTTCTGCCTGACAAGCAATAATACATGCTCCACAACCAGTACAAGAGTTCAAGTCAACTGATAAGTTGAAGTGAGGACCATCTGTATCATCGAATGCATCCCAAAGGTCAATTTTACCAGCTGGCAATGCTCCGCTGATCGTGTGGTACTCCAAAGGCTTGTTCCATCCTTTGTGCTCGTCATCGAATGCTACGTTGATATATTCAGCTAAAGGAACTTCTTTAGCAATCTCGTAACGTCCCATTAGAGTATTCTGAAGCTGAATACCTGCAAATTCATGATCTTCACCTGTTTTTTCAATCTTAGCGTTTGATACAACTAAGTTAGAACCATCAAATAAAGGATAAGCGTTTACACCTGTATCAGCGGTAGCTCCTGAGTTTTTCTTACCATATCCAAGCGCAAGACCTACTGATCCGTCTGCTTGTCCCGGTTGAATGAATACAGGAACATCTTTTATTGTTACTCCGTTTACAGTAAGGTTTACGATTGAACCGTCTAACTGCATTCTAGCATTAAGATCGTTTTCAATACCTAATCTTTCTGCATCTTTAGGAGAAATTGTCAAGTAGTTATCCCAAGACATTCTAGTGATCGGATCCGGTAATTCCTGCAACCAAGGGTTGTTTGCCTGAGTACCATCTCCCATTGAAGTCTTAGTATATAATACCAATTCCAGATCAGAAGCTTTGAAGTTTCCTAATTCAGCAATAGCTTGAGCAGCATTTCCACCAGCATAAGACAACGTTGTTGCATTATTAGAAGGAACGATACCGTTATATAAAGCTTTGTTGAAAGAAGTTGCCCCTAAGATTGAAGCAGAACTAGCTTTTAAATAATCGTAGTAGTTATTAGCAGCGTTGTTTTTTCCGTTTTTCCAAACCAATAGAGATTCTTCAATCTGTCTTGATTTGTAGATTTTTTGAATTGTTGGCTGCATTAATGTATAAACTCCGGTCTGAGGCTCCATATCACCCCAAGATTCTAGCCAGTTAGCTACAGGAATTACAGCTTTCGCTGCCTTGTACATTTCATTTTTCTTATCTGCAACAGCAATTACATAAGGAACCTTAGTTAAAGATTTTTTGAAATCTTCTCCTTTTGGATGAGAATAGATAGGATCTACGTTGTTTGTAATTAATACTCCAACCTGTCCTGCGTTTACCCATGTTAAGAATTCGTTATATCTTGCTTTGTCAAATTCTCTTAAGAAGTTTGCTTTACCAGTGAAAGCTACTGAGCCTAATTTTTGGTTGATCAAGTGTGCAAGAACCTGAGCTCCTTTAGAACCGTCAGCCAATACTACAGCTTTGCTGCCTTTAGCCTGTAATTCTTTTACGATCTCAGAAGCAATCTTGTCAGAAGCAGCGCCTCCTCCTACGATTGCATTGTAAACTTCAACTAAAGTTTTGTTTACAGCACTTGGCTTTAATCTATATCTTGAGTCAGCATTAGCACCAGTTAAAGACATGTTTGATTCCACTTGGATGTGTCTCAACATGTTTGCTCCCGGTTTTCTTGCTTCTGCAAAAGAAGTTTCTAAGCTTCCCGCGTTGTAATCTCCTAAGAAATCTGCCTGGAAAGAAACTACTAATTCAGAACCTTTAAGATCGTAAACAGGTAATGCTCTTTGTCCGAATACTTCCTGAGCAGCATCTAATCCTGCAGAGTAAGGGAAAGCATCAAAAGTTACTAATTCAGCTGTAGGATATTTTGCTTTAAAATCAGCGAATAACTTTTTGAAAGTAGGTGAAGCAAAAGATTGAGATAAAAGAACGATCTTCTTACCAGCTGCCTTAGCTTCTTCTAATCCTTTAAGAACGAAATCATCTACTTTATCGAAAGTTTCGTCTTTACCGTCTAGCTTAGGTTGCTTTACTTTATCATTATCATAAAGAGAAAGTACTGCTGCCTGAGCTCTAGCGTTAGTTTTACCTAAATCACCAGCAGCCGGGTTTGGATCAATTTTGATTGGTCTACCTTCACGAGTTTTTACTAAAACACTAGCGAAATCGAATCCATCAAAATATGTTGAAGCGTAGAAATTTGGAACCCCCGGAATAATATCATGAGGTTTTACCACGTAAGGAATCGTTTTAATTACCGGAGCTTCACAAGCAGCAAGCGTTACCGCCGCTGTAGAGAATCCTAGTAACTTTAAGAAATCTCTTCTTGAAGTACTTGATCCGTTTTGTTCAGCATCTCCAAGGAAATCTTCTACCGGAATTTCTTCCTGAAACTCTTTCTGAGCCAGCTTATTATTTAAAGCTGGGTCTTTAAGTTCATGAATACTTCTAAATTGTATTTTGTTTGAAGCCATTTATACTTCTAATTTTTAGTTATTAATAATGACATTTACCACACTCAAGACCTCCAATTGCATCTACAGTGATCTTACCTTCTGTTTGAGGGTATTGCTTCTTAAGCTTGTCGTGTAGATTCTTGAAGTATTCTTTATTATAACCGTTGTTCATATCAACTTCAGTAGTTCTGTGACATTCTATACACCATCCCATTGTGAAGTCATTAGCCATTTGAACAACATTCATTGTATCAATTTTTCCGTGACAAGCTTTACAAACAACATCAATCTTGTTTGTTGGATTCTTTTTGTTGAAAGAATTAATGATCGCTTGTTCACCTGCTACTACGTGTTGAGAGTGGTTGAAGTACACAAAGTCAGGCATGTTGTGGATTCTCGTCCATTCAACTGGCTGAGTTTTTCCTGTATACTGTTGTTTTGCAGGATCCCAACCTGTCGCAGCATAAATTTTCTGGATTTCTCCGTCGTAGAATGCTTTGTCTTTTCCAGGTTCCATGTAGTGGTCTTTGTTGTATTCAGATATCGTTCTGTGACAGTTCATACAAACATTCATAGAAGGAATCTCAGATACTTTACCGTATTTAGCACTAGAGTGACATAACTGACAGTCAATTTTCTGTTCTCCAGCGTGGATTTTGTGAGAGAAGTAGATAGGCTGCTCTGGCTTATATCCTTTGTAAACCCCGATCCACATGATCCAGTTCCAAATTCCATAAGTTGCCAAAATAGCTAGGATTGCTAATGCTCCTTTACCTACATAATGGTATTTTTCATAGATTTCGCTGAAAGATTTAACTCTAGTTTCGTTAAGTCCAGCCAAATCTTCAGATTGACCTAATTTTACTAATTGTCTTAGTTTAATTAAGATCCAAACTAATAAAGCCGCAATCGCTAAAAGTGAAATAATTACGACACTTGTAGTTGTATTGCTTGCCGGAGCAGCTTGAGCTCCATCTGCTGCAGTTGCTGTTCCTGCATCCTTTTTAGGCTCTTCCGGAGCCGGAGGATTAGTTGTAAAAGCTAAAATGTCATCAATATCCTTATCTGTAAGATTAGGAAACTGTAACATTTCAGTTTTATTAAATTTTTCGAAAATCTCATTAGCGTATTTGTCCCCAGAAGCTCTCAAAGCTTTGTTGTCTTTGATCCACTTGTGAAGCCAATCCTTGTCTACACCACCTTCTGTCTTCACTCGTTCTACAACCCCTTTCAAAGGAGGTCCTATTACTTGTTTGTCCAGCGCGTGACATGCAGTACAATTCGCTTTGAAAAGTTTCTCTCCGTTTTTAGGATCGCCGTCTTGCCCGTAAATTGAAGCACTGGTTGATAGCAATAAGCCTATTGCGATCAACGTTTGTTTATAATGCTTTCTCCAACTAATCATTTAAATTATCTTATGTTAGTAAAATATTGAACCAATCAATCCCGCAAAAATAATATTTTTAACAGGAATTTAACGCCATAACGAGAGGGGAAAATATCATTTGTTGTTAATTTGTATTAATTCTAAATAACTCAGTTTGGTATAATTTTTTAATTTGTATAAATTTGCGGAAACAAGTTTAAATGAAAAATTTAATCAAAATATTTTCAGTATTATCATTATTAGGGTTTTATAATATTGGAGCACAGCAGGTTGTGAAGAAAGATACTTTGTCAGGAACAGAGTTAATCATGTCTATGGATCCGAAAGTGAGTGATGCTTTGGGGAGTTTGGAGGACAAATGTTCCCGAGTAGCAACAAATAATTCATCAAGAGATAATGATGATGATAGTTCTTATACCAAGCCAACCAAAATTTATGTTCCCAACAGAGAGCTTACAAATGCGGAGATTTGCAGAAAAAATCCTCGAATTTTAGGGTATAAACTACAAATTACTACAGTAAAGAGTAATGAAGAGGCTAATGAAGTGAAGTCTTATTTTAGAAGAAGGTTTCCTAATCTGAAGGTTGAAACTGATGCTTCTTTAAGACCAAATTATAAAATATTGGCAGGAAGTTATTTTACAAAACAGAGTGCTGCTTCGGATTTGTCTAAGGTTAGAGAGTATTTTAAATCAGCAATTCCTGTTCAGTACAGAATTTTCTGTGCAGAAGCAAAATAATTTTTTTTAAATATAAATATTAGAGCTGAGGATTTTCTCAGCTTTTTTTTATTGATAATATTGATTTAGAAACCAGAAAAACTCTGTCATTCTTAAATAATTATTGAAGGCTAAATAAGTAAATAAAAGACCTACAATAACAGTTAAAAAAGATAAAATTTTAGGAGATGATTTGTAAGAATAAAACAGCCATCCTAAGAGTAATGGATAAACAAAAACAAAGTGACCGCCGTAGATGTAGGAAGTGTGAAGTCCAAATCTCATAATGCAATGGATGACGATATCAATGAAAAAAGAGATCATTAATATCTGAACAAATTTACTTTTAAAATTTTTGAAATAACTCCACAAAATCAATATCAAAAGTATAGAAATAAAAACATAAGGAACCCACGAAGTATAAACATCCATAAATAAGCCTTTGAAATCGAATCCTTTCATGTTGTGTTTATTGCGAATGATAAAACTTGGAAATAAGATATTTCCTCCAAAAAAATAGGATAAAATCATGTCCCAAGTTGGAGTTGATTTTACATTGGAGAACTTTTCATATTGACTATTGGTCTTTGAAAATATTGTTTTATACTTAAAATCAATTCTATTTAAGTATAATAATATGAAGCAGATACAAGTTATAGTGATTCTGAAAACAGCATTTCCAAATTTCTTCCAATTTTTGAAGAGTCCTTTTTCAAATGCTACCGGAATAAAAACTTTTACAATGTTTGTTACGGTAAGGCCTCCAATTGAAATTCCTGCTAAAATTAAAGAAATAGCTGGTATTTTTTCTTCTTTTTTGATCTTTATAGCTGCATAATGATTAAATAAAGTCAATAAAAATAAAGTATAAGTAAAATTTTCTGGAGTAAAGCAAAGGATGATATTTGTTGAAAATATTCCGAAAAAGAGGATGATTAATAGATTGATCATTAATGGAAGTTTAATGACGTTTTTGAGGTATTTGAATATTTGAAGTATGCTTAAGCTTACTGCAATATTGCTAAACCAAGCTAAAGTGAGCCTAAAAGTGACATCAGTCTTTCCATTAGAAATAAGAAAGGCTAATTCTCTAACCCAATTGAAGAAATAGTAGGCTAGAGGGTGTCTTTCGAAACTTCCGCCAGTCATTATGATTGAGCGGTTGTCAAAGCTAAAATAGGCGTCCCAAGGAATTCTGTCATCAAAAATTATTCTGTAATTAATGGCAATATAAGAGCCTAAAATTCCATAGCAAATCAAAAAAAATGCAAAAACGCTCAATTCGATCAAGCTTGAAGGGAATATTAATTTTAAAAGGTTAATTAATTTAGATTTAAAAGCCACTTGTTATTAATTTTTGCAAATGTAAAAATAAAAGCTCACCAAATTGGTGAGCTTTAAAAAGATTATGTAGTGAATAATTATTCCTTAATTACTTTTTCTGTAGTTGATGTTCCATCAGAGAATTCAACTTGTAATAAGTATCCTCCTTTGGGAAGAGAAGAAATGTCAACTCTATCAGATGTTGATTTCAACACTGATTTTCCTGAAAAATCTAATACTGTTGAAGATTTTATCTTTTTGTCAGTTTTGATGTTGATCTCTCCTTTTGTTGGATTAGGATAGATTCTGATTGATTTTGATTTTAAGTTAACTTCATTTGTTGCTAATGTAGTTCCTAAGACTTGAACATCATCTATTGAAACGCCATCTGCATCGGTTCCTACATATTGAAATCTGATTTGAACATTTGCTTGCCCGATATATGATGACAGGTCTACTGTTACAGGAACAATGTTTAAATTATAAAGATCTGTATTATCATTTCCATCTCCATCGTCCATAAAGCCTGCTTCACCATCTTCAGTCCATAGAGTGGTCCATGTTGTTCCTCCATTAGTTGAAATTTGTGCAAGTAAATTTCCAGCATCAAGCGCTATCATATATGAATATCCTACCACTGCTTTAAAGTTTAATGAGGGAGATGCGGCTCCCACTAAACTAAAGGTAGGACTTGTTAAATTAGCTGTATTTGATTGAAGGATATAATTAATACCAGCAGATTTAGTTCCAGAAATTACAAAATCAGTGGCACCAGCTCCAAAAACAACAGGAGTAAAATCCCAAGGTCTTGTTGAAACTGTGCTTGATCTAGTCCATCCTGTTGGAGGAAATGTAGTTCCTTCAAAATTTTCTGATAATAATGTTTGGGCCTCTAAAGAAGCTCCAATAAACAATAAGCTTAGAGATAGTAGAAGTTTTTTCATGAGATTTTTTATTTTATGTAAATATAACAAAAAAAGCTTAATAGTAAAAAAAACTCATCCTAAATACTATATTAATAGATTATTAATAAATTTAAGAACTGCACGAAAGTGTTGAGCATCCAGAAATATCATCATATTCTGAAGGTCTTTTTACGGAAAATTCAGGATAGTTTTTTTCATAAGGATTTTCTAATGCTGTTGTTAATTTTTTAAGCATATTAGTCTTTCCTAAATTAATTTCTTCAATACATTGATATAAAAGAAAATTTCTTAAAATGAATTTTGGGTTTGTTTGCTTCATTAAGTTGATGGATTCTTCTTTTGAGATTGTGTTTCGCTCCAATCTGGCTTTATATGTATTTGTGAAATCCTCAATTTTTGCAAGCTTTTTATCATCTAAAAAAATGTATGAAATACTTTCAAAATGAGATTTTAAATAATTTTTATCATCAATATCTTCTAATTGATTAAAAAATAATGTGTGGTCCAATTGTAATTCCTGCATGAGCCCTTGCCAGTTTGTGAAAAACTCTTCATCACCATCTAGTAATTGATTAAATCCAAACTTTTTGCAAAGCATATTGTCATGAGATTTCCAGAAATAGTCTCCAAACTCATTTAATGTTTTTTCTAAAAATTGTTCCTCTTTAATTAATGGATGTAGCGCATTGGCCAATTGCCAAAGATTCCATTGTGAGATCTGGCCTTGTTTTCCGAAAGCATATCTTCTTCCGGGTAGATCTGTTGTGTTGGGAGTGAAGTTTAAATCATATTCATCCATCATAGAATAAGGGCCGTAATCAATAGTTAAGCCTAGAATTGACATGTTGTCAGTATTCATTACTCCATGAACGAAACCAACTCTAAACCATTCAACCATAAGATTGGCCGTTTTTTTGCAAACACTTTCAAAGAAGTCTTTATATTTTTGACTTCCTTCGGAAATGATTTCAGGATAATAATTATCAATGGTGAAATTAACAAGCTTTTCCAGAGTATCATATTCCTGTTGAGCAGAGAGCAATTCAAAATGTCCGAATCGAAGGAAACTCTCCGCTGTTCTTACAACAACTGCTCCTTTTTCTTTTTGAGGATTTCCACTATACATCATATCTCTTACCACATCTTCTCCTGTAAAAGATAAACTTAATGCTCTTGTTGTTGGAACTCCCAAATGAAACATCGCCTCACTCATTAAGTATTCTCGGACAGATGATCTCAAAACGGCTCTTCCATCTGCATGTCTGGAGTAAGGTGTTGCACCAGCTCCTTTCCATTGGATCTCTGTTTTTTTACCTGAATCACTTGTGATTTCACCTGCTAAGATCGCTCTTCCATCACCTAATTGTCCTGCCCAATTTCCAAATTGATGTCCTGCGTAAGCTGTTGCGTAGGTTTGAATATTTTTGGGAAGGTTATTTCCAACCAGAAAATCAAGATCTTTTTCTTCAAACTTTCCTAATCCTATTTCTTCCGAAAGTTTTTCATTAAAAGTAATCAATTCTGGCTTTTCAAAACCAACAGGATCTACCGTTGAAAATAAAACTTTTGGAGTATTTCTTTGAATAGTATTGCCGGAAAAATCTCCCGGAAAAATTTTTATAAAAGGTTGTTTGATGTTTTCGATATTCATGAATCAAAGTTATTAATAATAAAAGAAAAGACCTTCCAAATAATTGAAAGGTCTTGTGTATTTCTAAAAGAGAATTTATTTATTAAAATCTACCTCATCTGATGAATGTAGGTTTTCGTTCACATTTTCTTCTTTCTTGTTAGAGTTGTTTTTAGGGGTGTTATCTACAGGTCTAGGATTTTTGATCTCGTCAATTGTCTGAAGACCTCCGTCATCCCCATAACCACCGCCGATACCTTTTAGTCCGGAGCATCCGTCTTTCCAGTCGGAAGGTTTTGTGAATTTGTCGTCAGGTGAAATTCCTAATGTTTTATCAGCCCAAACTTTCTTCATGAAGATCGCCCAAATTGGTAAAGCCATTTTTGCTCCCTGTCCTTCACCAGTTCCGAAGAAGTGAGTTGCTCTGTCTTCCCAGCCAACCCATGCGCCAGTTGCCAATTTTGGAGTAATTCCCATAAACCAACCATCGGAGTTATTTTGCGTTGTACCTGTTTTAGCAGCAATTTCAACAGCTTTTGAGATTCCTCTTCTGCCAAGCTCACCTGAAGCAGTTCCGTATTGTGCAACACCTTTCATTAGTTCGATCATGGTGTAAGCATATAGCGGATTCATTACTTCTTTTGGCTCTACATTTACTTCTTTAATTACTCTACCGTTGGCATCTTCAATTCTCCAGATCATTTCTGGTTTATTGTGATTTCCGTAGTTGGCAAAAGTACTGTAAGCACCCAGCATTTCAAAAATTGTAATATCTGATGAACCTAATGCAATGGTATTGTTCCTAGGGATTTCTTCTGTTACACCTAAGTCTCTTGCGGTTTGGATTACAGCGTCAACACCTGTCATTTCGATAAGTCTTGCCGCAATTGGGTTTTGAGAGTGTGCTAAACCGTCTTTTAACGTTAACATTCCTCCTCTTCCCGGTACGTGCCATCCCTTATGATCATAAGTTCCGTTGGATACTGTTGAACAAGGAGTCATTCCCAGTTTCATAATAGCAGTTGCGTATACGAAAGGCTTAAATGTTGAACCAACTTGTCTTTTTCCTTGTTTGATGTGATCATACTGAAAATGTTGCCAGTCGATACCTCCAACCCAAGCTTTAATCTCACCTGTTCCAGGAACCATGGACATTAAACCTGCCTGAGCAATTTGTTTGTGATATCTGATAGAATCCCAAGGTGACATTTCAACCTCTTCTTCTCCGGCCCAAGTAAAACGTGAAGTTTTGATTGGTTTGTGGAATTCCATCATGATTGAATCCTCAGAAACTCCGGCTGCCTTCAATTGTTTGTAACGTCCGGTTCTTTTCATCGCCTGAAGCATTACGCTGTTGACCTGAGTATTTGTTAAATAATAAAAAGGTCTGTTTTTTCTACCTCTTTGCTCGGCATCAAATCTTTTTTGAAGATCTGTTAAGTGTTCCCTGATTGCATCTTCTGCATACTTTTGCATTTTAGAATCAAGAGTAACATATATTTTTAAACCGTCTTTATATAGGTTTAATTTCTTACCTGTCTGCTTTTCGTAATCTTTAAGATAATTATCAATTTCCTTTTTCAAATAAAACTTATAGTAAGCAGAATAATCGTCACTAATGTTTTTAATTGGATGATAATCTAAAGTAATCGGAGTGCTAACAGCCTTATCGTAAGTTGCCTGATCGATATAACCTGTTTTTTGCATTTGCTCCAAAACTACATCTCTTCTTGTCTTAGCCTTTTCGATATTCCTCATCGGATTGTTCTTTACCGGATTTTCCAGCATTGCTACGAACATTGCAGCTTCCGGAAGGGTAAGTTGAGAGGTTTTTTTATTGAAATAGATTCTTGAAGCCATTTCAACGCCGTTTGCATTGTATAAAAAGTCAAATTTGTTGAAATATAAAGTAACAATTTCTTCTTTGGTATATCTTTTCTCAAGACTTACCGCAACAACCCATTCTTTTAATTTCTGGAATGCTCTGGCAGCCTTATTTTGAGAAGCCCCACCTGTAAAAAGTAATTTTGCAAGCTGTTGCGTAATCGTAGAACCTCCACCTCGTCCACCTCCGTAAACAACGGCTCTGGCAACTGACTGTAAATCAATTCCTGAGTGTTCTTTGAAACGCTCATCTTCTTTAGCCTGTAAAGCGTAAACCAGATAAGGAGGAAGGTCTTTATAGGTAATAGGCTGAGTTTTTTCTTTTTCAAACTTGCCTAATAATAAACCATCAGATGAATAAATTTCAGATGCAACGTAAATGTCTGGATTTTCAAGCTCTTTTACATCGGGCATTTCTCCAAGAAAGCCTTGAGAAACGGCGAAGAAAAGTCCTGAAATTCCTAAAACGACTGCAATGAGTCCAATCCAAATAAAGCTCACCCATTTTTTCCAACCGGTTTTTTTGCCATTCTTTTTGGGAGGAAGGGGAAATGTTTTTCCTTTGTTTCCTGCGTTTTGTTTGTTTACTTCCATTTATGATTACGGTTTAGCCGTTTCTATTTTTACTCCAATATCTTCAATTCCGGGAAGGGCATCATTTCTCATGGCTTGTACCACGCCGATCTCATACTTGCCTTTCGTAGGAAATTTATAATTCAATTTATATTGAAAAAGCGTTTCCTTCGTGTCTCCAAAACCTGTACCAAGCCATTCTCCGTTTGGTTTTGCCAATACGTAATTCAATGTGTCAGTTTCCTTTTTCTTATTCTGAAGATTGGTGAAATTTACAATAAATCTTATATTGCTGTAAGGATAATCATTGTTATTCCTTACAACAAATATAATATTTTTAGGATTTTGTGGATCCGTAATTTCAAGATTAAATTTTTGTTCACTTTTCTTATTCCATTTATTATCAACGGAATTCATAGTGACTTCTCCTTCGGAAGAAGAGTTACAGCTAAAGAAAAGGATAAGAGTTAATAATCCTAAAATTTTATGCATTGTTATCTTTTTTTGGAGGAAATTTCTTCTTGAATTTTTTCTTATTCGGGTTGGTTTGAGGCTTTTTCTCAGGATCTACGCTTCCTTCTGCCTTTGCTTTTTCTAACTGAGCTTTTGGCTGCTGAGGCGGTCTTTGCTGTTTTGGGTTGTTAGAATTATTATTGGCATTCGGGTTCGGATTTTCTGTCCTTGCCGGTCTTTCAGATCTTTCCGAACGTTCAGATTTATCAGAGTTTTGAGGTCTGTCAGATCTTTCGGGTCTTGGTTTTCTTGGACCTTGATTTGAACTGTTTTGATTGTTATTCGGTCTGTTTTGATTCTGATTTTGAGGTCTGTTTTTGTTAAAACTTTTGTTTTTCTTCTCAAATCTGTCAACACTGTTTTCCTGAATAAGGTCAATCGTGTGCAAAGGAGCATCAGGTTGTTTAAGATCTTCAAGAGGTAAAGTTCTTTCGCCTTTTTTATTTTGTGCGATCAGCTTTTTAACCAAATCAATATCGAAATCATACCAAGCCATTGAGCTGTCTACATAAGCAAACCACATTTTCTTTTTGAAAACGTCGATTTTAATACAAAAAGCTCTTCCTTTTTCTGTATCTAACACGGTAGATGAAGAAGGGAAGTTGCTTAAAGCATCAAGATAGCTGTCTAATTCATAATTAAGACAACATTTAAGCTTACCACATTGTCCAGCCAGTTTTTGAGGGTTGATACTCAACTGCTGATATCTTGCAACGTTGGTGTTTACAGATCTAAAATCCGTTAACCAGGTTGAACAACACAATTCTCTTCCACATGATCCGATTCCTCCAACTTTTGCAGCTTCCTGTCTGAAACCGATCTGTTTCATATCGATTTTAGTTCTGAAAGTTGAGGCGTAATCTTTAATTAACTGTCTGAAATCTATTCGGTTATCAGCAGTGTAATAAAATGTAACTTTAGAAGCATCTCCTTGATATTCAACATCTGTAACCTTCATTTCAAGGCCTAATCTGTGAGCGATCTTTCGGGCTTCTATTTTTACGCTGTCTTCTTTTTTTCTAACTTCCTGCCAAACTTCAATATCTTTTTGATTGGCTAATCTATATATTTTAAGTGCTGATTCTTCAGAAGCTCTTTTCTTCTTCATCTGAATTTTCACTAATTCTCCGGTGAGACTTACCACACCTACATCATGTCCGGGACTTGATTCTACTGTTACTACGCTACCTATATGTAAAGGAACATTATTTACATTTTTATAAAATAATTTTCTGTCATTTTTAAATCTAACTTCTACATAATCACACCTGTTAGATGCAGGATTATTGATGTTAGACAGCCAGTCGAAAACACTTAATTTATAACTATTACCACAGGTATTTACACTTTCACAGCCATTCGCGGTTTTCTTGGGTCCGCAAGAATGTGCAGAATCGCCGGATGTTTTACATCCACAACTCATATAACTTTTATTTGTTCTTGCAAATTTATATATTTTTATCTTTATGTAATTCTAAAAAATTCAAATATTCGTCAACATCATTGTTTAATATTAAACGAAAAACTTGATTAGTCAGTAAAACATTATTAAATGCTTAATAGTTATGTGTTTAAGGTCTATTTTCGTTAAAGTGTTATTTTAAACATAATTTTCTTTTAGCATAATGTTTAAAATTTTAAGATTTATTAACAGTTGTAGCCAAAATAATTTTATATTTGGGTTATATAATAATAGTCTATGAAAAAAATATTAGTATCAACTGCTTTATTGGCGGGTGTTCTATCTTACGCCGGAGGCTTCAGAGTGTCTCTGCAAGGGGTAAAGCAATTGGCAATGGCACATACTAGTGCGCATGCTGAGGATGCAAGTGTGGCATTCTTTAACCCGGCGGGTATGTCATTCATTCCTTCGAGACTGAGTATTGCAGTCGGAGGTTTTGCTGCAGGTAATAAAGTTACCTTCCAGAATACAAATACTCTGCAAAGTACAGAGACGGATAATCCTATGGGAACTCCTCTTTATGCAGCAATTGCTTATAGGCCGATTGAGAAATTATCAGTTGGTTTCAGTTTTTCTACCCCTTTCGGTAGTACGATTGAGTATCCAAGTGATTGGGAAGGAAAAGAAATGGTTCAGAGACTTGAGCTGAAGGCTTTCTATTTTCAGCCAATGATTTCATATAAATTTAATGATTGGTTTGCATTTGGTGCGAGTTATATCTATGCAAAAGGAGATGTGAAATGGGATAAGGCTATTACACAATTTGGAGGAGAGCTTAATCTTGACAGTAAAGCAAGCGGACATGGATATGGTTTTGGTTTCTATTTCAGACCAGATCCAAAGCTTGATGTAAGTGTCGCTTACCGTTCACCAGTTGATATGAAAGCTAAGAAGGGAACAGCAACTTTCAGCTTCCCGACAGCTTCTATCTATCCGTTATTAGGTCTTGATGCATCAGGAAAAGATAGTTTCTCTGCAACATTGCCTTTGGTTGAAGAGTATACTATTGGTTTGACGTATAAGATTACTCCAAAATGGTTGATTTCAGCAGATTTCAACTACCATGGATGGGAAAGATACAGTAAATTGACGTTGGATTTTGGCAATGCTCCGGTTGGAAATCAGCCATCAGATCCTACAGTTTCTGTTTCTCCTAAAAACTTTCACAACACTAAAACATTTAGGCTAGGAACTCAATATGCATTTACAGATAAGATCTTTGGTCGTCTTGGTGCTTATTATGACGAATCTCCATATACTGATGAAAACTTTATTCCTGAAACACCTTCATATAATACATATGTTGTAACAGGTGGGGTTGGATTTAAACTAAAACAATTCGGAGTTGATGTTTCTGGAGGATATGCAATGCCTCAGGCAAGAGACGTGAAAAATGCTAATCTTGGTTTCTACGGACAATCTACTGCAACAGCATTTTATGTAGGTCTAGGTTTATCTTATAATCCTTTTTAATTGAAAGACTATGAAAAAAATTATAATTTCTACAATCGCTATTTCCGCGTTACTTTTTACAACGAGTTGCGAAAATGAATTTGATACAGACGTAAAGGACATTGTTGTAAGTAAAGGTGAAGCTGATTTTACTAAGTATGTTTCTTTAGGAAACTCATTAACTTCAGGTTATAGAGACGGTGCTCTTTATATTGATGGGCAAAATGAATCTTACCCTTCAATGATTGCTCAGCAAATGAAACTTGTGGGTGGAGGAGATTTCAGACAGCCTTTAATGGCTGATAATAATGGGGGTCTTCTTCTTAATGTTGGTGTAAATGTCCAGATCGCTACTACAAAACTTTATATTGATAGCTTTATTGCAGGTGCTCCGGACATAAAAAATGCAAATAACAACGTTGCAACAACTTTAACAAATACTGTTTTAGCGGGTCCTTTCAATAATATGGGAGTTCCGGGAGCTAAAGTTTCTCATTTATTAGCTCCGGGTTACGGAAACGTTTCGGGAGTTTTAGCAAAAACGGCAAATCCTTATTTCGTAAGATTTGCATCAAGCCCAACTACTTCGGTTATTGCGGATTTTAAAGCTCAAAATCCTACATTCTTTTCTTTATGGATAGGTAATAATGATGCTTTATTATACGCTTTGGCGGGTGCTGATAGTTCAGTAGAAACTTTAACACCTCCGGCTCAGTTTGCTCAGTATTATAATGCATTGATTGCTGAGATTGCTACAACTAATGCTAAAGGGGTGATTGCAAATATTCCTAGTGTAACATCTATTCCTTCTTTAACAACAATTCCTACAAATCCTCTTACATCTGCTGTTTTAGGAAACGGAAATATTGCAGCTGGAGAAGCTAATATTGATAATTTAAATACAAACCTATACGGGCCGTTAAATCAGATCTTAACCGCATTTGGAGCTGGAGACAGAATTAAACCTCTTTCTAAAACTGCTGCAAATCCATTGCTTATTAAGGATGAAAGTTTACCTGATTTGAAAGTTCAAATCACAGCAGCGGCGGCGGCTTCAGGAAATCCTCAGTTGGTTGCTTTGGCTACTTATCTTGGGACTACTTATGGGCAGGCAAGACAGGCAAAAGCTGGAGATTTAGTACCTTTGACTACAAAATCTGAGATTGGTAAAGCAGAACCTACTGCTTTAGCTGCTCTTTCTGCAAAAGGAGTTTCTTATCCATTTGCTGATAAATATATTTTGATCCCATCAGAAATTACAGAAATCAATACAGCTATTGATGCTTATAACGTAACAATTAAAGCTGCTGCAGCTTCAAAAGGATATGCTTTTGTTGATGCTAATAAGAAAATGAATGAGCTTGGATCTCAGTCAGGAGTTTCTTGGGACGGTGTGAAATATACTGCTAAATTTGTTACAGGTGGAGCTTTCTCTTTAGACGGAGTACATCTTACGGGTAGAGGGTATGCAATTATTGCTAATGAATTTATTAAGTCAATAAACGCTACTTATAAATCTACACTGCCATGGGTAGATCCGAATAAATATTCGGGAGTGAAATTCCCTTAATAAAAAGGAAAATAAAAACATATGAACCACAAGGAGTAATTCTTGTGGTTTTTTTATAAATTTGCAAAATCTTTTAAAAAGTAAAAATGGCCGATCAGTTAAGTTATCTATTTTCTACAAGAACAAGTAAGGTCTTGGCAGAAAAAATTGCCCAACATTATGGGAAAGAATTAGGGAAAATCATCATTCAGGAGTTCAGCGATGGTGAATTTGAACCTGTGCTAGACGAATCTGTAAGAGGAGGAAGAGTTTTCCTGATTGCTTCTACATTTCCGCCGGCAGACAATCTTTTAGAGCTTCTTTTAATGATTGACGCAGCAAAAAGAGCTTCTGCTAAAAGTATTACCGTTGTACTTCCGTATTTCGGGTTGGCAAGACAAGACAGAAAAGACAAGCCAAGAGCACCTATCGGAGCTAAATTGGTGGCAAATCTTTTAACTGCTGCGGGAGCAACAAGAATCATGACGATGGATCTGCACGCGGATCAGATTCAGGGATTCTTTGAAATTCCTGTTGATCATCTGTATGCTTCTACAATTTTCGTAGATTACATCAGAGATATGAATCTTGATAATCTTACCATTGCTTCTCCGGATATGGGTGGAGCAAAAAGAGCAAAAAACTATGCCGGTCACTTAGGCGCAGATGTTGTAATTGCTTACAAAGAAAGAAAAAAAGCAAATGTAATCGAAGAAATGTTTCTTATCGGAGATGTTGTAGGGAAAAATGTTATCCTTATTGATGATATGATCGATACTGCAGGAACGCTTTGTAAAGCTGCAGACATTTTAATGGAGAAAGGAGCAAAATCTGTAAGAGCAATGGCAACTCACGGAGTGCTTTCAGGCAAAGCTTATGATAATATTGAGAACTCAAAATTATTGGAAGTTATTGTAACTGACTCAATTCCTGTAAAAAATAATTTGACAAACAAAATAAAAGTGCTATCTTGCGCCCCTCTATTTGCGGACGTTATGAAGATGGTTCATGAGCATCAATCAATTAGCAGTAAGTTTGTTATTTAATTGATAATTAGCTGTTTGCAAATTAAACTTTAAACAAATTTTTAAATTTTTATAAATGAAATCAATTACAATTCAAGGTACAAAAAGAGAAAGCGTGGGCAAAAAGTCGACAAAAGCTTTACGTGATGCTGAATTAGTTCCTTGTGTTGTTTACGGAGGTGGCGAGCCATTGAACTTCTCTGCAACAGAGAAATCGTTCAAAGGTTTGGTATATACTCCTGAAGCACACACGGTATCTATTGAAGTTGACGGGCAGACAATTCCTGCAGTTCTTCAAGATATTCAGTTCCACCCAATTACTGATAAAATTCTTCACGCGGATTTCTATCAACTATCTGCTGATAAGCCAGTTGTTATGGAAGTTCCTGTAAGAATCACTGGTCGTTCTAAAGGTGTTGTAGCTGGTGGTGTTTTACGTCAGTCTTTCAGAAAATTGAAAGTAAAAGCTATTCCTGCAAACTTGCCAGACGAGATCGTAGTAGATATTACTTCTCTTAAAATTGGTAACAAACTTTATGTTGGAACTATTAAAGCTGAAGGTTATTCTTTCGTACACCCAGACAATGCAGTTGTAGTAGCTGTTAAGATGTCTAGAAATGCAGCTAAAGGTGGTGCAGTTGCGGATGATGACGATGAAGAAGAAGTTGTAGCGGAAGTTGAAGGAGGTTCTCCTGCAACTGAAGAAGCAGCAGCTGAATAAGAAATTTCTTAATCACAATATAAGACCTGTCAATGTATTTTGGCAGGTTTTTTATTTTTAGATTAAATCTATAATCGTGTTCATTCAATTTTCTTTCGGAAAAAAAGCCGTAAATTTGAAGTGTTCTAAATAAGAGCATTTTAATTTAAAATTTTAATAAATGTTTGACATTCAAGAAATAAGAAGTCAGTTTACTATATTAAACCAGCAGGTGAACGGTAAGCCATTAGTTTACTTAGATAATGCAGCAACATCTCAAAAACCAAATTCAGTTTTAGAAGTTTGGAATAAATATTACACCGAGCTTAACGCTAATGTACATAGAGGAATTCATACATTAAGTCAGTTAGCAACAGAAGAAATGGAGCTTTCAAGAAGAAAGGTTCAGAAATTCATTAATGCTAAACATGATTTTGAAGTAATTTTTACAAAAGGAACAACAGAAGGATTAAACCTCATCGCTTATATTTTAACTCAGAAGCTTAAAAAGGATGATGAAATTATCATTTCTTACCTTGAGCATCACTCAAATATCGTTCCTTGGCAATTGCTTTGTGAAAGAACAGGCGCGAAACTTCGTGTTATTCCAATTGATGAAAATGGTATTCTCCAACTTGATTATTTGGATCAATATTTAAGCGAAAAAACGAAAGTTGTTTCTGTAAATCAGGTTTCCAATGCATTAGGAATTGTAAATCCGATTGAAGAAATCATTGCTAAAACAAGAAAAAATTCTGATGCTTATATTGTAATTGATGGAGCTCAGTCGGCTCCGCATTTCACAATCGACGTTCAGAAAATGGATTGTGATTTCTTTGTTTTTTCAGGTCATAAAATGTACGCTCCGATGGGAACAGGTATTTTATACGGAAAACAAGAGATTTTAGAAGATTTGCCGCCATTTCATGGAGGAGGAGAGATGATCGCAACATGTTCTTTTGACGGAACTACTTACGCAGGTTTACCTTTTAAATATGAAGCCGGAACTCCAAATGTAGGCGGAAATATTGCTTTGGGTGCTGCCATAGATTTTATTGGAAAAGTAGGTCAGTCAACCATTCAAAATCATGAAAATGCTTTGTTGGAATATGCTCAAAGACAATTGTTAGAGATAGAAAACCTAAAAGTCTATGGTGAAAAAGCCAACAGAACAGGTGTTGTTTCTTTTAATTTAGAAGGAACAGGAATTTCTTCTGATGTAGGGATGATTCTTGATAAAATGGGCATTGCTGTGAGAACAGGGCATCATTGTACACAACCTATTATGGATTTCTTTAATATTGCAGGAACCGTGAGAGCAAGTTTTGCCATTTACAATACTTTCGAGGAAATTGATTCTTTGGTGGAAGGGGTAAAAAAAGCACAGAGAATGCTTTCTTAAAAAAGACTTTAAATAATTTAATTAAAATACGATCACCCTTCATTTTTGAGAGGTGATTTTTTGTTTTGTAAATGTGAATTATTTCATTTATAGTTAATTATTGTTGATTTTTTTGTGGTTTTACTTTATTTTAATTAATTATTTTTATAAATTTATCATAACCTTACAAAATTAATTACCATGAAAAAAATATTACTTCCTTTAGTATTGGCTTGCGGTATGACCAATGCTCAATTGTTTTCAGAGAACTTTAATGCTGGAGCTTTACCTACAGGATGGACGGTAAACAATCCAGATACAACCTATAATTGGGCAGTCGGAACTCAATCCGGGTTCTCTTCTTTTCCAACCGGAGCCGCGTTTTTTGATGATGACGATGCCGGACCATCAAGTATAAATTCCAATGCCAGATTGGTATCACCTGTTATTAACCTTACAGCAGCTTCCAGTCCAAAACTATCCTTTAAATATGCCAATATGATCTACGATAATGATTCAACCTTGAAAGTTGAAGCATTTAACGGTACAGCGTGGGTGCAGGTTTTCAGCTTCAGTGGAAATGCTGGTGAGTGGGATATTGATTTTAATACATTTACATATGTACTTACTACTTATGAAGATGCTACGAATATTGATTTAAGCCCTTATGCTAATCCTAATTTCCAACTGAGATTTGTATATGACGATGCAGCAGATTATTCATATGGAGTAGTGGTGGACGATGTTGTTATTTCTGCAACTACTATATTGGGAACATCAGAAGTTTCGGCTTCTGATAAGGTTAAAGTATATCCAAATCCTGTAAAGGACGATCTTTTCATTAAGTCTGATGAATTAAAAAGTTCTAAAGTAAGCGTGATAGATATGTCCGGAAAAAAAGTGAAGGCTTTCGAAGGAAAATCTGAAAAATATAATCTTTCTGACTTACCAAACGGAAATTATATGATCTTAATTGATAACGGAAAAGAAATCATAACAAAGAAAATTCTTAAAAAATAACAATGTAAAGTCTTCAATTTGGAGGCTTTTTTTATACAATTAAAACTCATTTTAAATAATAGATTTTAACAATACATCAAATTTGATTTTTCGAGTCTGAGTTTATACTAATTCCAACTAATTTTGTTGCGTAAAATTTATGTAATGGAATTAATAGAAAAATTAAACTGGAGATTTGCCACCAAAGCGATGAACGGTCAAAAAGTACCTCAGGAAAAGGTAGATAAAATATTAGAAGCAGCAAGGTTAGCTCCAACTTCAAGTGGACTGCAGCCTTTCGAGATCATTGTAATTACCAATCAGGAAGTGAAAGAGCAAATAAAACCTCACGCTTGGAACCAGCCACAGATCACGGATTGTTCGCATCTTTTGGTTTTTGCAGCTTGGGATAATTATACGGAAGAAAGAATCAACAATATGTTTGATCTTACGAATGAAATCAGAGGTTTCAAAAATGAAGGTTGGGGAAACTACAGACAAATGTTGTTGGATACTTACCCTCAGAGATCTGCTGAAGAAAACTTCACTCATGCAGCAAAACAAGCTTATATTTCTTTCGGAGCGGCAATTATTGCGACAGCATTTGAAGAAGTAGATTCAACGCCGATGGAAGGTTTTTCTCCGGAAGCTGTTGATGAGGTTTTAAACTTAAAAGAAAAAGGATTGAAAAGCGTTTTATTGTTGCCGATCGGTTACAGAGAAGCAGCCAACGACTGGTTGGTGAATCTTGCCAAAGTAAGAAAACCTAAAGAAGATTTCATTACAGAGATTAACTAATTATTATATATTTTATTCATAGAAAAATCCCTTTCAGTTTTCTGAAAGGGATTTTGTTTATTTATATTTAAGTTTAAAATTTTACATAAAGTTTGTCATTCCGTAGGAATCTCGACAATGTATTTTACATAATTTTTAAAGCTAAGTTTAGATTCCTACGGAATGGCAAACATGCTGTGAAATCTGCATTATCTGAATAATCTGCGCGAGATTAAAAATTAAACTTAATTATTCGGTTTCCAATCCACAACAGCTCTAATAAAAGCTTCTGCATTTTCTACCGGAATATTAGGTAAAATTCCGTGACCAAGATTCGCAATATATCTGTCTTTTCCGAAACGGTTGATCATTTCAGTTACCATTTTTTTGATAGTTTCAGGCGTAGAATGTAATCTCGCCGGATCAAAATTCCCTTGAAGGGTCATTGTGTGATTCGTCAATGTTCTTGCTAGTTCAGGCTTGATTGTCCAGTCAACACCTAAAGCCGAAACTTTAGACATGGTCATATCTTCCAACGCGAACCAACATCCTTTTCCAAATACAACAACATGAGAAAGCGGACTTAAAGCTTCAACAATTTGATTGATATATTGCCAAGAGAATTCCTGATAATCTGCAGGAGAAAGCATTCCGCCCCAAGAATCGAAGATCTGTACGGCAGAAACACCTTTTTCTACTTTTCTTTTAAGATAAGCTATTGTAGTATCTGTGATCTTTTGAAGCAATAAATGAGCAGCTTCCGGCTGTTGGAAACAGAATGACTTAGCAATATCAAAAGCTTTACTACCTTTTCCTTCTACACAGTAGCAAAGAATCGTCCAGGGAGAACCTGCAAAACCGATCAATGGAATTTCATTGTCTAGTTTTATCAAAGTTAATTCGATCGCATCAAAAACGTATCCTAGCGTATCATTCACATCGGGAACGACAACGTTTTGTACCTGTTCCATCGTTCTGATCGGGTTGTCTAGCCACGGACCAACATTTTCCTTCATTTTAAAATCAATTCCCATCGCTTGAGGAACTACCAAAATATCAGAAAACAGAATAGCAGCATCCAAAGGAAATCTGCGGATCGGTTGTACTGTAATTTCAGAAGCTAGTTCCGGGGTTTGACATCTCGTGAAGAAATCATATTTGTCACGAAGAGCAATGAATTCCGGCAAATATCTTCCGGCTTGTCTCATCATCCAAACTGGCGGTCTTTCTACGGTTTCTCCGCGAAGTGCTTTTAAATATAGGTCGTTCTTAATCATAATTTATTAGACTATTACTGCCGTCCGTTACCTTTGGGCAATCACATTTCAAAGATTGTTTTTTACTGTTCTTCGTATTAATTCAAAGATCGATACGAGATTGTTTCCCACGGAAGTATAAATCTTCTCTTGGGTATATTTTCTAAGTTCGTTGGAAGTCGTTTCTCCGATAGAAAAAATCGTCATTCCGTCCAAAGAATTCAGTTTTGCAAAACTACGAACTCCACTTGGACTAAAAAAAACTACAGCATGATATTTTTCAGGAACTAAAGGATTAGTTTCCTCGGTATTGTAAACTGTTATTTTTTTATACTTAATGTTTTGTAACGGAAGCTCTTTATCGAGAACATCAATCGCTAAATTTCCACAAAAATGAACAAATTGCTCATGCTGACAATGACTGATGATAAATTTTGAAAGTGTTTCGGCATTTTTCAACACTTTAAAAGTTCCAAAACCGTTTTTTCTTAATTCTCTTTTGGTTTTTTCGCCAACACAATAGATTTTATTGTAATTTTTTGCAGTAAAATCTTCATTGGGTTTAAAATTATTTTTAAAAAAAGAAATTACACCGTTTACACTTGTGAAAATTAAGGAATGGTTTTTTAGGTCAAAAGAATCAATTTTAATAGGATTGGTCTTAATTACCTCAACACAATCGACCAAAATATCCTCTCCTAATTCTTTGGATATAACAGATTGGTCTATATTTTTGGTAAATAATATTTTCATTATGGTTTATCTTTAAGATGCAGATCTGTGACTAAAAGTCTTACTTTGCTCATAAAATCTTTTCCGGGATCTTCTTTTGCTGTAAAGTAATTGGGATCGGTTTCTTTCCAAAGTTTAGAATTTCTAAAGATACCATATTCTGAATGTCCTATTAAATATTCTATATTATATTTTTTAGTTAAAAATCTAATTAACTGAGCATTGGAAACTATTTGTTTTTCTGTGAGCGGTTGCTGTTTGCTTCCAATATTTTCAATACCTATTGCACAATAATTAAGTCCGATGGTATGTCTCGCAAACATATTGGGCTCCATAAGCTGATAAATTGTGCCATCTCTGTCTACAATATATTGCGAGGAAACGTTCAGGGTACTTTGTTTTTTTAAAGTATTTCTGGCGCTTTCCAGATTAGTTTTATTAAAGTATTTGTAATTCGTTTCAACCGTTCCGCCTGCTGTATAATGCAGTACAATCATTTTCGGTGAAATGGTGGGTGCATTTTGTACAATTTGATGATGGTTTTTTAGATATTCCAAACTGAGACGAATTCTTTCCTGTGAATAATTAATAGGTTTATTAATTATTTTAAACTCGCTGTTTTGTGCGTTTGCGACATTTAATATCAATAAAAATAAAATACAGATCAGTTTTCTCATGATGAATAATTTATTTAGGATATTGATAATGTCCGGTGATTGTAAATTTAAACAGGCAATCTTCTATGACCTGTCCGCCTCCTATATTATGTACAATTAAATATCTTTTTCCGTCAGCAGATTTTTTATTGACAACGATTCCGATGTGCGTTAAGTTTCCGGGTAAAATCCAAGTGACAATATCGCCGGGGACATAAAGAGCAGGATTAGTTTCAATGGATTTTTCTTTTCCGAATTTTGCAAAGAAAACTCTCAGATTAGGTACTCTTCGGTGATCGATATTGGTATCTGCTTTTTTTAATCCCCAGTTTTTTGGATATTTTGAAAAGTTTTTCGTCATATCTTCATGTACTTCTTTCTGCAGGTCAATTCCCAGTTTTCTGTACGCTCTGATGATAACATCTGTGCAGACTCCTTTATCAGAGGGAACATCACCGTTTGGATATTCGATGGGGAAATATGCAGGATCGTAGCTTACTTTATCTTTTGTTAAACCCAAAGCAGCATCAGAAAGTCGTGATGCAAATTTATTCTGTGATTTTGCAATGAAAATACAAAATAGAAAGACTAGAAAAGAGAGATACTTTTTCATGCTGCTTTTGGAAAATTTTAAATAAATTAAAACTGACCTTTAATTTCAGCCATTAATTCTCTTCCACCATTTTCTAAAACGATGTTTGCTAATTTTTTACCGAAATTCTCTTCTTCATTATATTCAAAATTCTCATCCGTTGCAATGCAGTTTTTTCCGTCTAATGAGCAAAGTGCCGCTTTGAAACGAATTTGATCTCCGAAAAATTCAGCAAAAGCTCCAATAGGGGCTGTACAGCCTCCTTCTAAAGTGCTTAAAAAGTTTCTTTCGATCTCAACACAGATTTGCGTTGTTTTATGATTGATTGTACTTAGGATCTCGTTGATCTCTTTCTTGTCAGAATGACCCGCAACAGCAATTACACCTTGTGAAGGTGCGGGAATCATTAATGGAAGCATCTCGTAATCAATGTCCATTTTCATCCTTTTAATTCCTGCTAAAGATAAAATTGTAGCATCAAAATCCTGATCTTCCAGTTTTTGAAGACGTGTCTGAATGTTTCCGCGAATATCTGAAAATTCAGCGTGAGGATAATTTCTTAACCAGAAAGCTCTTCTTCTCAAGCTGCTTGTTGCCAATTTCAACTCGTGAAACTCTTTCGTTCTGGATTCTTCTTTTCTTATTAATACATCCTGAGGAAAATCTCTTTCAAGATAAGCAATAAGTTCAATGTTTTCAGGTAACTGAGTAGGTACGTCTTTTAAAGAGTGAACCGCAATGTCGATCTCGTCATTTAATAATGCAACATCCAGATCTCTGGTAAAAACACCCGTAATTCCTAAAGAATAAAGGGGCTGATTGAGATTTTTATCGCCGGAAGAAACGATAGGTACGATGTCGGTTAAATAATTATTGTTTTGTAGGTGCCTGGCAACCTCTCTTGCCTGCCAAAGTGCAAGTGCGGAATTTCTGGTTCCGATTCTAATGCTTTTCATTGAATTCGTTGTTTGGTTGTTCAACTAATATTTCGTGCATTAATTTACTAATTTCTTCGGCTTTCCAAGGATTATCGATGATATATTTTGCAAAACGATTGGTGATTTTCTGAATCATTTTCTCAGAAAGTTCCATATCTGTGATGTTTATATATTTATTTTTTCTGTAAAAATTATGCATCTCGTTGCGTTCCATGTTTTTAAGAACGGCTTTGAAATGGTGAATATTTGGTGCTAATTTTCTCTTTTTTTCCCACTCAAGAAACTCTTTTGCTAATTCTTTAATGATAATTTCAGCTTTTGGAATCTCTTTTTCTCTCTGTTGAATAGTTGCCTGAATCTGCTTTGAAAGCTCATCAACGTCAATTAGCGTTACATTTTCATTCGTAGTAACATCTTTATCTACGTTGTAAGGAATGGAAAGGTCAATAATTAATGTTTCTTTTCCGTTCGGGAAGTGAGAAGCATTGATAATAGGTTTTTTGGCTCCGGTAGCAACAATAAGGATGTCTGTATTTTTCAGCTCGTTGTCAAATTCAGAATAGTCAACATGAGGAATGTTATATTTTTCAGATATCTTTTCAGCTTTTTCCTGAGTTCTGTTTGCGATTTTTATTTTGGGCTGATAAACATGTTTTACAAGATTTTCAACCGTGTTTTGCCCGATCTCTCCAACGCCAAGTAAAAGAATGTTTTTCTCGGTAATTCTTTTCTGGCTGTTTAAAATATAATGAACGGCAGCATAAGAAACGGAAGCGGCTCCATTGGAGATTCCTGTTTCATTTTTAATTCTTTTTGAAATCTGAATGGCAGAGTTAATGGCTCTTTCCAGATAAGGATTAGAATTTTGTCTTTCTTTCTTAAAACGGTTGTATGCTTTTTTGATCTGTCCGATGATCTCGAAATCACCGATGATCTGGCTTTCCAATCCGGCTGCCACTCTAAACAAATGCGTCAAAGCTTCTTCTTTGGTCAGAATATTAGCAAACTGAAGGAAATCTGTGATGTTTACTCCGATGGTTTTACAATATTCTTCGGCTACCAGAAGGTAATTGGGAGAAGTAGTGTAAATTTCGGTTCTGTTACAGGTAGAAACCACAAAGGCATCGCCTAAATTTTCGTCGTGAATTCGAGCGACAAAATTTTTAATATTTTCATCAAAAAATGCAAATTTCCCTCGCGTTTCTCCATCAGCCTTTTCATAGCTTATAGAAAGAACAGCAAAATTTGAAGTTTGATTGATATTGGAATATTGTAACATAAGCGTTGCAAATTTAAGGCTTTTTTTATTAACCGCTTTCTGATAATGTATATGATAATTATCGTAAAAAACTATTTTGGTATACTTCTAAATAAGCTTTTAATTAATATGGAAAATTTAAATTCAGATTTTTATTCCAAAATAATTTCAGAGTGTAATTTGATGATTTTTTATAAGCTAATTTGCCATTTTGTTATCAAAAAGCTTCCTATTTTCGCCTTCCTTCTTCTATCTAAAAGTATCTTAAATCTTATTTAACTCAAAGTCTGTAATTAATTAATGCAAAAGTTAATAGAATATTGAAAAATTTAATAAAATTTTAACCAAATTATATGCTCGTGGAATTTCGTTAGTGATGTTAAATTTATATCTTTGTATTCTTAAAATCAGAAGAAAAATATGAGTTTATTCGATATGTTTACGCAAGAAATTGCGATAGACCTAGGAACTGCCAACACGCTTATCATCCATAATAATAAAATTGTTATAGATCAGCCATCAATTGTTGCAATTGAGCGTTCTACCGGTAAACCGATCGCGGTGGGTGAACAGGCAAAGCATATGCAGGGAAAAACTCATGAAGATATTAAGACGATCCGTCCATTGAAAGACGGTGTAATTGCAGACTTCCATGCTTCTGAGCACATGATCAAGGAGTTTATCAAAAAAATTCCCGGGATCAAAGGAAGATTTATTCAGCCGGCTTTAAGAATAGTTATCTGTATTCCGTCAGGAATTACGGAGGTTGAAAAAAGAGCGGTAAGAGATTCTGCACAAAAAGTAAATGCAAAAGAAGTAAGGTTGATCTATGAACCAATGGCAGCTGCAATAGGAGTTGGTATTGATGTTCAGAAACCTGAAGGAAATATGATCATCGACATAGGTGGCGGTACTACAGAAATTGCTGTGGTAGCTTTAGGAGGTATTGTTTGTGATAAATCTGTGAAAATTGCAGGTGATGTATTTACAAATGATATTGCTTATTTCCTAAGAACGCACCATAATCTTTACATCGGAGAAAGAACAGCTGAAAGAGTGAAAATTGAAGTTGGTTCTGCTGTTGAAGATCTTGATGTTGACATTGAAGATATCCCGGTACAAGGTAGAGACCTTATCACGGGTAAGCCAAAAGAAATTATGGTTGGCTATAAAGAAATTGCTCGTGCACTAGACAAATCGATCATAAGAATTGAAGATTCTGTAATGGAAACTCTTTCTCTAACACCTCCGGAATTGGCAGCCGATATCTATAAAACAGGTATTTATCTTGCTGGTGGTGGTGCTTTATTGAGAGGTTTGGCAGACAGACTGCACAAAAAAACGGGTCTTCCTGTTTTCGTGGCAGAAGATCCGTTAAGAGCTGTAGTTCGCGGAACGGGTATTGCGCTTAAGAATATGGATAAATTCAATTTCTTAATTAAATAATTTTAACTTTTACGACACTTTATCTGAATGGGATTTTTGCTGAGATTATTTTCGAAGAACTCTCTTTTTGTCTTCTTTATTTTCTTGCAAATCATTGCTCTGGTTCTGATATTCTCTAAGAATGCCATGCAGAGATCCTGGGTTGCAGGCCAATCGGCAGCGCTAAACTCTAGGGTTTCCGGATATATTGATGAGGGAGTTACTTATCTTAAGTTAAAACAGGTCAATGAAGATCTTGTAGCTCAAAATAAGGCTTTGATGGTGGAACTCTATGGAAAAGAGGGCGCCAAAAACCCTGTATTCAGAAAAGTACATGATACTTTAGGAGGGGGACAGATCTATACATTTGTAGACGGAGAGATCGTTTTCAACAGTATTAATAGAAGAAACAATTATTTTACCATTAACCGTGGTAGAAGAGACGGCGTATATCCTCAAATGGGAGTTATGGCTCCGAGAGGTGTTGCGGGGATCGTTATTAACTCTACAGATAGTTACGCATTGGTTCAGTCGGTATTAAGTGTAAATACGATCAGAATTAATGCCGCTCTTAAAAACTCAGGATATTTTGGAACATTAACTTGGAATGGAGATAACTCCAGAGTAATGCACTTGGCAGACATTCCGAAATATGTTGCTTTGAAAATCGGAGACAGCGTTGTTACAGACGGTAAGTCGGCGATTTTCCCTAAAGGAGTGATGATCGGTACAATTGCGGGTTACTCCGTTGATAATAAAACAGGTTTTTGGGATATTTCGGTTGAGCTTAGTGAAAAAATGGGCGCTCTGAATAAGATCTATGTTGTAAAAAACCTAAAGAAAGCTGAAGTACAAAAGATTCAGGATACAATGCAAGCTGTAATAAAAAAGGAAAATGATTAGCAGGACTTTATTTACGGACATATTAATCATGATATTTCTTGTTGCATTACAGATCTTTGTACTGAACAGGATAATTATTTTCGGAAAATATACTCCGGTATTATACCCTGTGTTCGTTATGTTTTATCCTTTTTTCAGAAATAAATATCAGTTTTTAGCTTTAAGTTTTTTAATTGGGCTTTCTGTTGATGCATTCTTGTCCACATGGGGGATCAATGCATTTGCAACAACCTTGATCGCCTATTACAGAACTTTGATTTTCAGGACATCTACAGATACATCTACAGACTTTTTCTCTTTTCAGTCCCTTCAATGGGCACAGTTTTTAGTGTTTCTGTTTTCAAGTATATTCTTGCACCAACTTTTCGTACAATATATTGAATTCTTTAAGTTTAGCAGAATTTTTGAAATATTACTTAATGTGTTGGTAACAAGCATAATTTCATTTATATTTATCGTTATTTACGCATTAATATTTAAAATCAAACAAAAAGTTTGAACACACGTTATTTAAAAATCTTTTCCGCCCTAGCAATCATCGCTCTAATATTTGTAGCGCGACTTGCCTATTTGCAGTTGTTTACTGACCGCTACGCACTTAACGCGGCCAATACTTCCATTAAAACGGAGTACGTTATTCCTCAACGAGGCGTAATTTTTGACAGAAACGGTAAGATCATGGTGGGCAACCAGCCTGCTTATGAGATTTCGTTTACTCAAGCCTTAATGAAACCTGATTTTGATACTTTGGCTTTCTGTAACTTAATGAAGATTAGTAAACCTGATTTCATTAAGAGAATTAATATCATTAAAAAAGAAAAATATTACTCCAAGCTGACTCCAATGACTTTTTTGAAGGATCTCAGCAGAGAAGATATTGCCAGAGTACAGGAGATTATATTTAAATATCCCGCATTCAGTATTGTGTCAAGACCTCAGCGTCAGTACGAAGTTTCTACTTCCGGAAACCTTTTGGGGTACACAAGTGAGGTAAACGAAAGAGATATTAAAAAAGATTCTACGTATTATTTACCTGGAGATTTTGTAGGAAAATCCGGAGTTGAAAAATCTTATGAAAAAGAACTTCGTGGAATAAAGGGAATTAAATATATTCAGAAGGATATCAGACTCAGAAATATTGGTTCTTACAAAGATGGAACTTTAGATAAAGATGTAGTAACAGGTAAAGATATTACGCTTACCATTGATTATGACCTTCAAAGAATGGCCGAAGAAATGCTTGTGAATAAACACGGAGCAATTGTTGCCATTGATCCAAATAACGGCGAAATTTTAACCTTAGCAACCGGACCGGATATCGATCCGAATGTATTTACGGGACCCAATAAGTCTAAAAATTTATACGCATTATCAAAAGATACAATCTACGAAAATAAACCAACTTTTGACAGATCACTTCAGGCGGCATATCCACCAGGTTCAACTTTCAAATTGCTGACCGCTCTTGCCGGAATGCAGATGGGAGTAATGGATGAAAACACTATTTTCCCGTGTGGAGGAGGCTTTAATTACAGAGGGTTGAGAATTAAAGGTCACGGTGGCGCAGACCCGCTGATTCCTTCAATACAGATTTCAAGTAACTGTTATTTTTCATACGCTTATTTAGCTATTATGAATAAATATCCGGGAAATCCTTCAAAAGGTGTTGATGAATGGAAAAAGATTCTGAATAGCTTTGGTGTAGGAGAATTCTTAAACAATGACTTGGCGGTTGGAGCTAAAGGCAGAATTCCTTCCGGTGAATTTTATGAAAAAAGAATGCAGTCCATTTATAAAGCGAGTGGTGCCAAAAAAGATCCTAAAAACTGGGATGCTTTGGCTACCGGAGCTGTTTTCAACGGAATGGGGCAGGGAGATGTTCTGGTAACACCTTTACAATTGGCCAATTATGTTGGTGCTATTGCCAATAAAGGCTGGTATTATACTCCTCATATCGTAAAAGCAATTGATGGAAAGCCAAATCCAGATAAAAGATTTAAAACTAAACATAAAACACTTGTTGACCCAAAACATTTTGAGCCTGTTCTAAAAGGTATGGAGGCTGTAGTTCTAAGAGGAACAGCAAGAGGGTTAAAATCAAACGACTTTACGCAATTAGCAAAAACAGGTACCGCACAGGTTCCTCAGGGAAAAGATAACTCGATTTTCGTGTTGATCGCTCCGGCTGATAAACCTAAAATTGTTGTTGTTGCCGTAATGGAGCACGCTGGTTTTGGGGCAACATGGGCTGGTCCGGCTTGTACCGTAATTGCAGAAAAATATATTACCGGAGATGTAAAGAGAGAAAATCTTTACAAAAAGATGACCACTTCAAGCTTCATGCCTGAATATAAAAGACAGTGGATTGCAGATTTAAAACGTAAAGGATTATATGTAGATCCGAAACCGGATTCTGTAAAATTGAAAAAAATTCAGGATAGCCTTAATTTTATTAAGGAACAGAAAGCAAAACTGCAGAAAAAGATAGACGAGGAAACCAAAAACATCAAAACCACGAAGTAATGAAATGGACAGAGGGAATAGATAAATTAGGTCTTGGTTTATACTTCATGCTTTGTATTTTTGCCATCGCGAATATTTACAGTGTTGACCAGAAATTAGGCGAAAAACAATTGGTTTTCTTCGGTATTTCGGTTTTTGTAGGGCTTATCATCTTTGTCGGAAGAAGTAAGTTTTTCGAAAACATGGCGGGTATTTTTTATATCGGCGGTGTTTTATTACTTATTGGTCTTTTCCCGTTTGGTAAAGAGATTTTAGGGCAGAAAAACTGGTATAAATTCGGAAGTTTTACCATGCAGCCTGTAGAGTTTGCAAAGATTGGGACGGCGCTTATGGTAGCCAATTATGTTTCCGGACCTGATTTTAATTTAAGTAATAGAAGGTCTCTTTTAACGATATTAGGTATTATCGCTATTCCAGCAGTTGTTGTTTTGGCGATTCCCGATGTGGGATCCTTGTTGGTTTTTACAGCATTTTTCATTGCTTTATACAGAGAAGGATTAAGCGGTTTACTTTTCGGAATCGGATTTCTTTTTGCAGGAGTTTTCTTAGTATCCTTAGCGATAAACCCTATTTATGTTGTCATAGTTATCCTAGTGATTGTAGCAGGTTGGATTGCCATGAACTATTATAAAATGTCTTGGAACGTAATTTCCATTGCGAGTATTGTGGGATCTGTCGTTTTATTATGTGGGTTGGCTTTTGGCTCACCGTATATTTTAGAAAAACTGCCAAAACACCAAAGAGAAAGAATTGAAGTTCTTTTTAAAGGTGAAAAAGCATTTAGAGATACTTCAGGTTATAACTTATTATATTCTAAAACAGCGATCGGCTCGGGAGGAATCTTAGGTAAAGGGTATCGCGAAGGTTCTGTTACCCAAGGAAAGTTCGTTCCCGAACAGGAAACTGATTATATTTTCTGTACCGTAGGTGAAGAATGGGGCTTTGTAGGAAGTGCGGTTCTTGTACTTTGCTACATGGTTTATATTGGCAGGATTTATTATCTCGCAGAACAGCAGAAATCAGTATTTAACCGTGTTTTCGGGTATTGTTTTGCCTCGATCCTTTTGATGCACTTTACGATCAATTTAGGGATGGTTATGGGGCTTTTTCCGACTGTTGGGATTCCGTTGCCGTACTTTAGTTATGGGGGAAGTTCGCTTTTAGCCTTTTCTATCATGACTTTTATTTTCTTTAAATTAAATTATGCTGATAAAAACAGCTTAGTTTAGTTCTAAGTATTTGGAATAAATTATATTTGTGGTAAAATTATTTTACCATGAAAAAAAGATATTTATTTTTTGCGATAATTCAATATTTGGGATTATCTGCACAATCTGTTGCTATTCTTCCTAATACTGATAATTACGATTCAAATGGAATAGTTTATAACAACTCTTTATTTTTTTCTAAAAATAATAAACTATCAAAATTTGATGGTGCATCTGTAACAATTCTTCCGGATCCTTCTTATGATAATCAGTCTATTAATGGAAAAATTACAGGGAGCATGGTCATTTATGATAATAAATTATGCTATAATTATGATTATAAATATCTTTATAATACAGCACCGTTAGAATATAGAACTAAGGATTTTATTGTTACCTACGATGGAACAACACAAACAGCCTTTTGGAACTCAGCTGCAAGTTATTCTGCAGGAGGAATATCTATTGATGATAACGGAAAAGAATATGAACCTGTTTTATTTAATAATAAACTCGTTTTTAAAGGTTATTATTATGGAGCATCCAATTTATATACATTTGACGGGCAAAACATTGTTAAAATCAATAATCAAAATAATTATAACTCGATGTACAACAGGTTGATGTTAGGTGATTGGGCTTTAGTTTATGATAATATCCTTTACTTCGGTTATCAAGGAGAAAATACTAGTTTTGATGGATTTGGGAAATTTGATGGAACAAGTATTACTAAACTTACAGGTAATGATAGAGAATATCGAGGAGGTATTTTTAGTCTTAATAATGCTCTATATTTTAATATACTTTTTCTAAGCATCCCTACAGAATACACAATTGGAAACTATAATGCTACAACTAATGTAGTCTCAAAAGCGATCTCTCTTCAGAGACCAACAGGTTTTTATAAACCTTTAATTATCAACTCTAAAGCCTATACTAGTGTTAATGACGGAAAATTAGGAATTTTTGACGGAACTACTCTTAATGAAATAAATAAGATTAATACAAACGATATAGGAATTGCAGGAAGATTAAAATTATTTGGGAATGATATTTTTTTCCAATACAAAAATAATAGTAATCAATATTTTCTTGGCAAATATACACAGACAAATACTTCTTTATCTTTAATTCCTAATCCTTCGACCAGTGATATAGGAATCGGAAGTAGTCTAGTAGAATTTAATGCAGAGCTTTATTTCATTTATAAAACATCTGCTTCTTCACCTGCTTATCTGGCAAAATATAATGGTACAAATATTACAGTACTTCCAAATCCGGATAGTGGAGCTGGTGTTCAGGATTCTAAATTTGTAGTATATGGTAATGACCTTTATTTTCCGTATAAAAACTCCGCAGGAATAATTGTTATGGCTAAATATGGAACTACGGTCTTAAGTACTCAAGAGGTGGCTAAAAATACAGATGTTTCTATATACAAAGATAACAAAGGCTTTACTGTAATTTCAAAATCTAAAGATATTGACAAAATAGAAATATTGGACAGCTCAGGAAGAATTATTTCTAATACTAAACCTCAGTCAAAAAAATACTATTTTGAGATTGAAAGTGCAGGAATTTATATGGTAAAGGCTGTTCTTAAAGGTGGAGAAACTACAGTATTAAAAATTCGAAACTAAAATAACATTAACCATTGATCTTTGATGGTTAAAAACATTTAAATTTTACTTTCTTTATGAAAGAAGCATACATTCTTGACCAAAATTTCAAAAACATAGATTTTGGAAAGTCTTCATTGGAAAAAGGTGAATATGAAAACTGTACTTTCCTTAATTGTAATTTTGAATATGCAAATCTCTCCGAATTTAAATTTACCGACTGTGAGTTTATCGGTTGTAATTTAAGCGTGGCAAAGCTTTCCAATACTGCTTTCCGCGATGTGATTTTCAAAGGATGTAAAATGTTCGGGCTTCAGTTTAGTGATTGTAATGAATTTGGATTATCATTTAAGTTTGATGAATGCTCTCTGAATAATTCCACATTTTATAAAACAACAATTAAAAAGACCTCTTTCAAAAATTCAAAGCTTATTGAGGTTGATTTTGAAGAATGTGATCTTTCAAATTCAGTATTTACAAACTGTGATCTTGCAGGCGCTATATTCGTGAATACAAACCTTGAAAAAACAGATTTCAGGACTTCCATCAACTATTCCATAGATCCGAATATTAACAAGCTTAAAAAGGCTAAATTCTCACTTTCTGAGGTGCATGGTCTGTTATATAAGCTTGACATAGAAATAGAGAAAAACAGTTAGTTTTAGAGGTTAGATACTAGAAATTAGAACTTAGAACCAGAGATATTAAAATTTCCCTTCTCTGAAAGCATAGATTTCAAATTAACAAAAACCTCATCAACAATAAAAAAGCCATCAAAATTTTGATGGCTTCATTATTTAAATCAATTATTTAAAATTAAAAACTTGTTGCGGTTGTCGCTGTTGTTGCAGCTAGGTTGTTGTAAGCTTCTCCGTTTTCGTTGATCACTCTTTTTGCGAATCTGAATTTAGGTCCCCAATAAGAATCATTAAGAGAAGATATCATAACACCTCTTGAAGTGGCTGCATGGATGAATTTGATTTCACCTTCTTCAGAAACACTTTCTACAATACCTACGTGAGAAATTCTTCTGCCGTGAGAAAAGAAAATCAAATCTCCTTTCTGTAAGTTTTCTTTCTCGATTTTTTCTCCTTCCTGAGCCTGAGAAGCTGCTACTCTTGGTAAGCTAAGCCCTGCTGCTGCTCCGAATACAGAAAGCACAAAAGCTGAACAATCTATACCGTTTCTTGTCATTCCTCCGTATCTGTAAGGAGTTCCTAGGTATGTTTCAGCTTCCGTTAGGATATTGTCTATTGTTTTATTGTATTTAACTACCTTAGCAATGCCTGCATTTTTAATAGAATTTTTTGCATTTGCTATAGATGCCGCTTTTTCTGCCAGAAATGAATTGATAAGTCTTTGCTTATCCTGCTCCATTTTGTTGGTATCGATTGAAGCTAGTTTGGCATCTGTTTTGTATTCTTTAGAGTAAGTTGCTGGTTTTGAAACTACATAATTTGTAACGCAAGATTGTAGTGAGACTGTAGAAACTAAAGCTACTAAATAAGACAAAACTCTTTTCTTCATATACATATTTATTACCGTGTTAAAGGGATATTTATTTCAAAAGCCTTACAAAAGTAGAGATTCCATGCAAAAGGAGCCCGATATGATTATTATCAGGTTCTTCATTTAACACATTTTAACATATTGTTGAAGTATGTTAAAGAAAAACAAACCGCTACGTCCCATTTTTGGTGAGTGTGCGGTTTTTTTTATTAAGATTCTTTAACATAATAATTGATATTTCCTCTATTAATCATAGTTGAGTTTTTAAAACTCCAATTTTCAGACTGTTAACAAAACAAAAAAACTCCCCGGAAAAAACCGAGGAGTTTAACTAATATGGAACTTTACAGATGTTATCTTGTAAATAACATTTCTCTATATTTCGTCATTGGCCAAAGCTCGTCATCAACCATCATTTCAAGATCATCAGAAGCTTCTCTGATCGGATCAAATAATGGGATTACGTTTTTGCAGTAAGTTTCTGCTTGTTTTTGGCTGTCAGACGTTGCTTTTGCAGCTTCTCTTGCTTTCATAAGATCCTCAACACCTAATTTGATCTTAGAAATGTTTTCAGAAATTTGAGTAATTAAACTCATTTGCTCTTTTGCTAATTTTTTGAATTCTTTGTCTTCAAAAATTTCTTTAAGACCTTTTACGTTCTCAATTAATCTGTTTTGATAATTTAAAGCAGAAGGAATGATGTGGTTTCTTGCTATATCACTTAAAACTCTTGCTTCAATATCAATAACGGTAGAATATTTTTCTAATTTGATCTCGTTTCTTGCCTCAACTTCTCTGTGAGTGAAAATTCCCATTTCCTCATAAAGATCTACAAACTTCTGATCCATTTCCTGCTTAAGAGCTTCCGGAGTGGTTTTTAAGTTGTTAAGACCTCTTTTCTCAGCTTCTTTTGCCCAGTCATCAGAATATCCATCACCTTCAAACATGATGTTTTTACACTGCTTGATGTATTCTCTTAATACGTTGAAAATAGCTTCATCTTTCTTAAGGCCAGTTTCTATTAAAGCATCAACTTCTTTTTTGAAATCACCTAATTGTTTTGCAGCAATCGTGTTCATTACGGTCATAGATTCTGCACAGTTTGCAGAAGAACCTACCGCTCTGATCTCAAATTTATTTCCTGTAAATGCAAATGGAGACGTTCTGTTTCTGTCAGTGTTATCTAACAAGATTTCAGGAATTTTTCCAACTACATTTAGTTTTAGGTCTGTTTTTTCGTCCGGAGAAAGTTTACCTTCTGTTACTTTTTCCAATTCTTCCAATACTCTGAACAACTGGCTTCCGATAAATACAGATATAATTGCCGGTGGAGCTTCGTTTGCGCCTAATCTGTGGTCGTTGCTTGCAGAAGCGATACTTGCTCTTAAAAGATCAGCATATTCATGAACTGCTTTAATAGCATTAACGAAGAATGTTAAGAACTGTAAGTTTTTCTTAGGATTTTTTCCTGGGCTTAATAGGTTTTCACCTGTATCAGTAGCTAAAGACCAGTTGTTGTGCTTTCCGCTTCCGTTTACCCCTGCGAATGGTTTTTCGTGGAATAAAATATGGAAATGGTGTCTGTGAGCAATTCTTGCCATAACATCCATCAATAAAGAGTTGTGGTCTACTGCAACGTTTACTTCTTCAAACATTGGAGCCAGCTCAAATTGGTTTGGCGCAACCTCGTTGTGTCTTGTTGTTACAGGAATACCCAATTTCATACATTCGATCTCCAATTCTTTCATGAAGTTCATTACTCTTGTAGGAATTGAACCGAAATAATGGTCGTCCAATTGCTGTCCTTTTGCTGGAGAGTGTCCTAGCAAAGTTTTTCCTGTTAATACAAGGTCCGGACGAGATTGGTATAATGCAGAGTCAACCAAGAAATATTCTTGCTCCCAACCTAAAGTAGGAGTTACTTTTGTTACGTTTTTGTCGAAATACTGCATTACGTTTGTTGCAGCTTCATCTACAGCATTCAAAGCTCTTAAAAGAGGTGCTTTATAATCTAAAGTTTCTCCTGTATAAGAGATGAAGATTGAAGGGATACAAAGAGTGGTTCCCATAATGAAAGCAGGAGATGTAGGATCCCAAGCAGTATATCCTCTAGCTTCGAAAGTATTTCTGATCCCTCCGTTCGGGAAAGAAGATGCATCAGGCTCTTGCTGGATCAATAAGTTTCCACTGAATCTCTCGATTGCTCTTCCACCTTCGATCGGCGTAAAGAAAGAATCGTGCTTTTCTGCAGTACTTCCTGTTAAAGGCTGGAACCAGTGTGTGTAGTGAGTTACTCCTTTGCTCATTGCCCAATCTTTCATAGCTACTGCTACCTGATCTGCAATTAATCTTTGGATTTTAGTTCCTTTTTTAATAGCATCCATAATAGATTGGAATGCTTCTTTTGTTAAATATTCTCTCATTGTGTTTTCAGAGAATACATTTTCACAAAATAATTCTGATAATTTAGCAGGGATTTCTACTGAGTTATCTTTTCTAAAGTCCTTGAATGGTAATGTTTCTAATGCTTTAAATCTTAAAGTTGACATATTAAGGTTGTATTTTGTGGGGCAAATTTACAAAAAAAATGCATTCAAAATATTTTTACCCTGATTTTTTTAGGGGTGTCTGTTAAATTTATTAAAATTTAAACAATAATTTAATTTTTTAACCTCATCAAATTCTTATTATGTTAAGTAGTTTGTTAAAAGATACTTAAAATAAGTTGAAGGGAGATTTCGTATATTTGTGTGAAATTTATTTTATGACAAATTCTAGAGCAAGAGAAACAACAGAGGCAATTGAAAGACTATACATCTCTATGAGACATTTATTTTATAGAGGATTTTTCAAGCCTGGTGGTGTTTCTGGAGAAAGTATTAGAAGTTTGTTGAAAACAATCAATCCTGAAATTTATGGTACCATGAATGTTCCAAACAAATTGGAACTAGATGGTTTGATGTATGTTTTAGACAGACTTCCGGAGGGAATTGAGGAATGTGCTTTTATTCATCTTACATCAGATGAGGGTTTTGATAAAGGAAGTTTCGAACCAATTGTACCTAAAAAGAGAAGAAGAAACTGTTACAGAATAGACGAACACCAGATGAATATTGAAGTTCTTTTGGGACGTTCTGAGATCTATGACATTCTTACTCACTTAACATTCTTATTTATAGAAGCGGACAAGATCCGTAATCTGGCGTTCATTCAGGACGAAAACTGGAAGCCGACACGCGCTTTTAAAATTATCGAAGAAGTAGTAAAAGGCGAAAAAAAATTCAGCAGAAGAGAAAAAGAGGTTGCTCTTATTCACCTATCATCTTTAATAGGAAGAACTTTTGATGAAACGTTGAGAGCGTACAACACTTTCGGAGATGACAGTAATCCTGACCGTTTGTTTAAGATCATTTATAACTTAGGAAAAGTAAGTTTAGAGGATGCTAAACAAAGCAGAGAAAGAGAAATTCATTTCAGTGCTATATTAAAGGAAAGAGTAGGTCACCATTATTTTGGTGAAAAATGGGCCAACAAAGTGAAAGATGTTTTATTTGAAAACGATCTTCACATGCGTCCGCTACATATTATTTCTGCAAACATGCACTCCGTGAAAAATATGCTGTACGGAAATGATGCTCTGAAGAAAAAAGATCACAAAGAAGTAGACTATAAAATGTACGGAGATATTTCCGACAAGAAAGATCTTCGTGATAAAGTTTCAAAATATGCATTAGACCAAGGTTTAATTTATATTGATGATAAAAGCGGGAGTAACATCGATGTTCAGATCATTGATTTAAGCAAAACAGAACTTAAAAACACACCGTTCGGTCATATTAAATATGGCGGAGATGATGTAATTATGGTTTTTGATTACGCTTTCGGAGAACAGGCTTTTGAGGTGATGGATGAATTATTAAGACCTTTCGAACAAAAAGGAGAGGTTTATATGATGAAAGTAAAATCTGTTTCTATCATGGGTAAAGCTGGAATTTTAGAAGGTGCAAAAGGAGACATTATGATCCCAACTTCCCATATTTTTGAAGGAACGGCAGATAACTATCCTTTTGAAAATGCTTTGAAACTGGATGATTTTAAAGATGATGAATTAAAAGCTTTTGAAGGAACGATGATCACCGTTTTAGGAACATCGCTTCAAAACAGAGATATTTTATCCTATTTCATGCATACTTCATGGAAAGCGATCGGATTGGAGATGGAAGGAGCGCACTACCAGAAAGCAATTCAGGTGGCGTCTAAAATCAGACATCACATTGCACCGGATCTTTTTGTTTGTTATGCTTACTATGCTTCGGATAATCCTTTGGAAACAGGAAGTACATTGTCTTCAGGAGGCTTAGGACTTACTGGGGTAAAACCAACATATCTGATTACATTGAAAATTTTAGAAAAGATCTTAGAAAGCGGTAAAAAGTTACCGACTAAAAAATAATTTTGATTCTACATTAAATATCAACCTCAAGTGTTCTGCATTTGAGGTTTTTTTTATTAACCACAGATTTACACAATTTTTCACAGATGATTGCGCATAAGATCTGTGTGAATCCGTGAAAATCTGTGATCAAAAATAATTTTTCTAGCGAATTAGGCGAGAGAGATAAAAGTTTAAATTAATTATCTTTAAAAAAATTAAAACAATGAGTTCAGTTTTACAATTATCAAAAAGATTCAGAGAGGTTTTGCTTGATGGTGTCTGGATCGCGAATACTAATTTTAAAGATCAGCTTAAAGATGTAACCTGGGAGCAGGCAACAACAAAAGTCGGTTCTTTGAATACGATTGCAATGCTTACTTTCCACATTCATTATTATATTGCAGGACTTATTAATGTTTTTGAAGGCGGCGATCTCGAAATTAAAGATAAATACAGCTTCGATCTTCCTCCAATTGAATCTCAGAAAGAATGGGAAGATTTATTAAATCAATTATGGATCGATTCTGAAAAGTTTGCAACATTATTAGAACAAATGCCTGATTCTAAAATGGATGAAGTTTTCGTAGATGAAAAATATGGGACTTATCTTAGAAATATTGATGGAATGATCGAACATTCTTATTATCATTTGGGACAGATTACTTTGATTAAAAAGCTGTTGAGTAATTAATTCTTTTAAACACAAATTAGCACTAATCTTTTCAAGAATAACACGGATAGTATTTGTGTTTAAAATTGTGAATTCATTTGTGATATTAGTGTTTAAGTATTTAACAAACCGTATTAAAATCCATCTAAAACCATTCAAACAAAATAAAATCTCAACATAACTCTATTTTTTAGGTCTTATTTTAATTACTTATCTTTAAAAAAATAAAATTTTAAATGAAAAAATCGGTTGCAATCCTATTTGCATTTATCATTTCTCAATTTCAGGCACAGCAGACGCCTTACTATCAGCAGGCTGCGAAGTACAAGATGGATATTGATGTTAATGCGGAAAAATTTACTTATCAGGGAAATCAGACTTTAGAATATACCAACAACTCTCCGGACGAACTGAACGTGGTGTATTTCCATTTATATTGGAATGCTTTTAAACCCAATTCAATGATGGATCAGAGGGTGGCTAGTCAAGGTAAAAATGGTGACTCAAGATTGCAAAAAGATGGTATTTCAAGATTGGCTTATATTCCGAAAAATGAAGAAGGCGCTCAAAATATTCACTGGATCAAACAAAACGGACAAAACCTTAAGTTTGAGATTCAGGAAACAATCATGAAGGTGTATTTGGCAGAACCGATCAAGCCAAATTCAACAACCAATTTCACAATGGAATGGGATGCCGTGATACCTCAGCAAATCAGAAGAAGCGGAAGAAACAACAAAGAAGGCGTTGATATGACCATGACGCAATGGTACCCTAAAATTTCAGAGTACGATTATGACGGATGGGCAACTTTCGATTATTTGGGAAGAGAGTTTCATGCACCGTTTTCTGATTTTGATGTTACGATTAAAATTAATAAAGATTATGTGATCGGAGCAGGTGGAATCCTTGAAAATCCGACAGAAGTAAAAGGTTATGATACCAATGCAAAGATCAAAACAGAAAAAGATAAAAAAGCAATCTGGAGATGGACAGCTAAAAATATGCTCGATTTCGCATGGAGTGCCGACAGAGACTATATTGTAAAAAGTTTTGATGTTCCGGAAGGTCCAAAAGTTTTCTTGGTTTATCAAAACAATGACAAAACAAAAGCTTGGGAAGAGGCTCCGGCATATCTTACGAAGTATTTCCAGATCATGAATGCTCATTTCGGGAAATATGTATATCCTACTTACGCTTTCATTCAAGGTGGAGACGGGGGAATGGAGTATGGGATGTGTACCATGATCTTAGGTGAAGCTAAAAATATTAAAGATTTAATGGGATTAATGGCTCACGAAGGCGCTCACTCGTGGTATCAGCAGATGCTGGCAACTAATGAATCGATGCGACCATGGATGGATGAGGGATTTACAAGTTATGCGGAAGGATACACCATGTATCAGTTATTTCCGGAAGAATTGCCGAATCCTTTTGCGAAAACATTGGAAGCTTACAGAAAATTCCTTCAGAAAAAGATTGAAGAACCTGCAGTTTGGTTAGGTGATCATCACGACAACGGAACTTCTTATACGTATTCTACCTATGTGAAAGGAGAATTATATTTGGTGGAATTAGGTTACATCATCGGTGAACAGAATTTAGCTGAAACCTTGAAACAATATTACGATCAATGGAGTATGAAACATCCTACAGACAGAGATTTTATTCACATTGCTCAGAAAGTTTCAGGAATGGATTTGAAATGGTTCCATCACTATTGGATCAACACGACAAAAACGATCGATTACGGAATCAAGGATGTAAAATACGATGCAAAATCTACAACGATCACTTTGGTTAATAACGGACAGGTTCCGATGCCTATCGACTTCAGTGTAATGACAACGGATAAAAAAATTGTTACATATCAGATTCCAACGAATCTTACTCATACTTGGAAGTCAAAAGATGCTTACGGTGATTTTAAAACCGTAGCATATTGGCCTTTTACACAGAAAGAATATACATTGACGGTTCCTTACACGAAGTCCCAATTATCTGTTTTGGGAATAGATTTCAGTCAGAGAATTGCTGATGTGAATATGGAGGATAACTTTTTAGAAGTGAAACCGTAAAAAATGTAATATATAAAGGAGTGTTGGAAAATACTCCTTTTATTTTTTATAAATTTGAAATTATTTTTAAATAAATGAATTCAATCGTAATCAACGTAGGAAACAGCAATATCAGATTTGGTCTTTTTGATGACGACAATTGTGATATTTCGTGGGTGATCAATACAAAACCTTACAGAACGGCAGACGAGCTTTATGCTCAGATATTGATGCTGTATCAGACCTACAAAGTGGAGCCAAAAGACATCACTAAAGTCATTATAGGATCGGTTGTTCCTCAGCTTACTAAAGTGATAAGTTCTGCGATAAAAAAGATCCATGGGATCGCTCCTGTGATTGTTGATAGAAGTACACCCTCAGGCGTTCAGGCAAAATCTAAACAGATGGGAACGGATATTTATGCCAATCTTGTCGCTGCTCACAATTTGTATCCAGACAGAAAGAAAATTATCATAGACTTCGGGACAGCTCTTACGGCAAGTTGCGTAACGGAAACCGGAGAAACTTTGGGAGTAATTATCGCTCCGGGGATTATTACAGCTTTGAATTCTTTAATCAGCCAAACCGCCCAGCTTCCTGAAATTGAATTAAAAAAACCAAAAACTGTTTTAGGATTGGATACTGTAACCTGCATGCAAAGCGGGATGGTTTACGGGTTTTTAGGAATGGTAGAAGGTTTTATCGACCGAATTAATGATGAGGTGAATGACGATTGTTTTGTGATCGCAACTGGCGGTGTTTCTCATGTTTACAAGCCTTTGACAGATAAAATACATATCACAGACCGACTTCATACCCTGAAAGGATTATACTTTTTAGGAAAAGATTTATAATGAAAGAATTTCCAAGAATAGAAACAGAACGATTGATTATCTCTCAATTGAAAGAGGAGGATATCCCTTTAGTGGTTGAATATCTTCAGTCAAAAATATTTTCTGATCTTACCTCAAATATCCCTTCTCCTTATACAGAAGAGGATGCTCAATTTTGGTTAAAAAACTCTCAGCAAGCCTTCGAAAACGGTTCAGGATTTACTTTCGCGATCCGAGATCAGGACGATAAAATTATTGGAGCAATCGGACTTCACGATAGAGGAGACGATAAAGCGGAACTCGGATATTGGCTCGGTGCTTCGTTTTGGAATAAAGGCTACGTCACCGAAGCCGGAAAAGCGATTATAGATTTTGGATTTAATGAATTGCATTTAAATAAGATCTATGCTACCCATTTTTTACACAATCCTGCATCAGGAAAGGTATTAGAAAAAATAGGAATGGAAAAAGAAGCTCTGTTGAAACAGCATTTAAAGAAAAACGGAGAATATTTTGATATTCCACTGTATTCTGTTTTTAGAAATAAGGATTAACGCTTAGATTTAAAAAATTCTTTAACGATTGAAGAACACTCGTTTTCCATAACTCCAACGACCATTTCTGTTTTTGGATGAAGGGAAAGATGTTTATTGATAAATCCTCTTTGCTCATCTCTAGCACCAATCACAACTTTTGAGATCTGCGACCAGGAAAGGGCTCCCGAACACATTACGCAAGGCTCCAGCGTCACATAAAGTGTACAGTTTTTTAAATATTTTCCGCCAAGAAAGTTCGCTGCTGAAGTTATTGCCTGCATTTCGGCATGAGCTGTAACGTCATTTAGAGTTTCTGTAAGGTTGTGAGCCCTAGCAATCACTCGGTTGTTAGAAACTATGACACATCCGATGGGAACCTCATCTTTTTCCAATGCAATTTCAGCTTCTTGGAAAGCCATTTTCATGTAATATTCGTCGGTAAACATTAATTATTCGATATTCAAAGTTAGAGGAAGTTTAAAACGAAATCTTACGGCATCACCATTAATTGTTGCCGGAGAAAATTTCGACGAAACAGAATATAAGGCGATCTCGGCCTGTCTGTTAAAGGTGAAATTATCACCCTGAGCCTGAACATTGCTAATGCTTCCATCTTTTTCAACAATAAAAGCAACATTGGTTTTAATTATTTTTAAATCTGAATGAACACCTTCTGAATAAAAAAGATCGACAACTTCCTTTCTTAAAGCATCAACTCCGCCGGGATAAACTGCCGTTTTATCTGTCGTTGCTTTGAGTTCGGAAGGATCTTGAGGGCTGATGTTTTTCTTTTGAATTCTGGCAAGATCTTCAATATTTTTCACTTTTAATAAAGCTCCGATCAAGGCTACATTTTCAATACTGTCCATTTTCTTCATGAAAAAACGGAAGTCATTTTTTATGGCAGATTTGTTAAAAGCATTGGTTTCGGCATCGAATTTTTTCTTAAACTCCGTACCCAACATACTTCGGTGATTGTTGTAATAATTCTTTACTTGTTTAAAATCCTCCGTCTGTTGCGAAAAACAAAGGGACGAAATGAGGCAAAACAGGTAAAGAAATAATGCTTTCAAATTGATATATTTATGTAAAAGTAATCAAAAAATATGACATCTGATCATTCTTTTATTGCTCAGAATAGCTGTTTAAAGACTCCTGAAGATGGGTGCGGATGTCATCAACTAAGGTTTTAGGTTCTAAAACGGTAACTTCTTTTCCGTAAGACAGAATTTCCTGCATAAAGTCGTAAGTTGGGTGTAGGAAAAACTCAAAAAAGGTTTCTTCAAGGGTTTCTTTTGTCTCTTTCTGTGACTGGTGAAGAGGGAAGCTCTTAATGTATTCTCCCTGATGTTTAGTACATTTAATGACAATTTTTTGAGGTTTTTGTTCGGATAAATTCATTACCCCGAAAGCATTTTTAAAATGTTCTCTGAAATTATAATTATATTTTTCCCTGAATTTATTTTTATCAACATCGAGATAATTAATTCTGTCTAAACCGAAAGATTTCAACGCTTTATCCTTGGTGTCGATCGCAATAAGATACCACCTGTCTTTGGATTCTTTCAACGCCAAAGGATGAACTTTTCGGGAAGTCATCAGTTTGTTTTTGTAATTGTAATGCTCAAAAGTCACGACTCTTTTATTACGAATGGCAAAGAAAAGATCATAAAAATGTTCAACTCCAGTCGGCTTTCTGGATTCAAAAAAGATGAAATTAGAGAAATCCGGATGAAGATTCAGCGCATTACTTACCTGAAAAGATTCTAATAATTTTTGGTTGTATTCATCCACTTCCATGATCGGTCGGCTCTCAATATAATATCGATTGTCACCTTTCTTTTTGTTATGAATAGAAAGGTTGAAAAGACCTAAAATCTCACGAATATCCCTCTGCAAGGTACGGATAGAGTAGCTCTTAATATCCGCATCCTGAAATTCAAAAGAGTTCAAAAGATAGTCCTCCAGCTGAGAATACGTCGCCGGAGAACTCTCTAATCTTTTTATAATTAAGGCATATCTTGTCAGGTAAAAGTCTTTTTTCATTCGGATATATTTATGTTGCAGCTTTGCTGCGTTTTATTTTGTCGAATGGAACGCAAGCGTTTCATGGATGAATTTTATAAGACAAATATATGGGGTTAATGCGACAAAAGGTGTCGTGTTTTATTTTTTTGTGGAAACTATAGACTTTTGATTTAATAAAAAAGTGTTGTTATCAAGTGAAATATTTTTTTGAATTTTAGGCCATGAATGCTTTCCAGTCTTTCATTAAGTCAATAAGCTCTTGTAATGGCATTTGGAAACTTTGGTTATATTTATTGCCTGTCAAAAAATAAGCTACATTACTTTCTACATCTAAACTACCATTACCATAACCAATGTCCCAATTATTTCCTAGGGGAGCAATTATTTCATCCCATGTTTTTACTTCATTTTTTACATTCTCTAGATCATCTATTACTTCTTGTATGTCATCTAGAAAACGAAATTGACCAACGAAATGACTTAATAATATATATTTATCATCTACAGATTTTACCGCTTTAATATCTTCATTATTCAATCCTTTATTAATGAATTTTACTTTTTCCATTTTTTTACTTTTTAAAAAATTATAAATGCTGTATGAATTTCTCTTGTATTTTTATCAATATAAAATTCTAGTTTTACACCATTTTTAGTTATTCCTTGAAACTTGTTTCCGTCAGAAAATGTAATATTCTCACTTGCTTCTTTTACAACACTTTTTATTTTTTCTAAATCCCACTCTTTTGGGAAAAAGGTATGTTTATCTTTTTTTATTTTAAAATCTCCTAATTCTTCTATCCTCTTATTTTAATACCATCTGCAAAATCTGAAATAATTGGAGCATTTTTAACCTCCATCTTCAGAAAGACATTCTTTTTAGCTTTATCAAAAAAAGCGGCTTTTGTGTTACTTCCGCAAGAAACAAAATCATTGTAATTTACTACACTTCCTTTTTTATGCGTTTTTAAAAATGCTTGTAATAAGGAGTCTTCACTAAATTCTAAGGCTCTAAAAGCAGAGCCGTTGTATCTTGGCATTTTTTCTAAAGCAGCCGTAATAAGCTTGGAAATTTCCTTTGTTTGCTTACTATTAATTCTGTTTCTCAACCAATTATTTAAATCGGAATAATAATGGTTAGTGGTATAACTCCAAAGTGAAAAGGCGTCTGTTTTAGTAATACTTTTACTTTTTTCGACTATTTCAGATATTTGATTTAAAAAAAAATAAAATCATTTTCATTATGATATTTTGTATAATAGTCTAAAATATCATCTTCTGTCTTCCCAAATTCTTTTAATGCGTTTAAGAAATCTTTTGGCATTTCTTTTTTCATTATTGACTTACTAACTTTACCAAAACGCCTCCTAAAAATTCCAGATTTCTTTTCTTTTAATCTTTTTTCTCTAGCTTCTAGTTTATCCTTCACCCTTTTCTCAGCAGGAGTAAGAGCATGATCTCCGACTTTTTCACCAAACCCGAAAACCTCATCTATAAAACTTTCTAATTTAGCAAAAAGTTCTTTTACGCCTTTCTTAAACTCCCGGATGAGCATTTGGATAAAATCCAGGACTCTTGTGAGTAAGTCTTTGGTAAAAGTAACAGTTTCTGGAAATTAAAAACCGCTTCGTTGGAAGCGGCGTAATATGGAAATTGTTTATCTTTCAGTGGGATGTTGTATTTTATTCAACATTATTAATGTTTATTATTTACTGTTTCTAGTCCTTACTAGTGGTTTATAATTTGAATCTATATAGTCTCTAATCTCTAAAATGTCAGATTGTATAAGTAAGGGGTTCCATGTAAGAACATCGGGGTGTAATTCAAATATTTCAGTCATAAGGGGACAATGCTGAAATAGTAAATTATATTTTTGATAAGTTTTCTTATGACCTAATTCATACTTTTCTAAACTTTTTAATCCTATTTTTGTTTGTTTTAGCCATGTTAATAGCCAGCTTACAGCAAAATAAAAATCATCTGTAGATAATTCATCTTTTGCTTTTTTTAAATAAATTTTTGGTCTTACATTATTAACTTTCCAATTAATTATTTCATCAAATAATTCTTTAAATTCTATTTTCATAATATTATATTTAAGGATAAGTGTAAAAAATATGTTCTAGCATACTTTCAATTGTTTTGTATTCCACATCCATTTCGGTTGCAATTTGAAATGCTCTTTCATGAAAATAAGCTCTTTTCTCAAATGAATATATATCTCCTAGTATTTTGTCAATTTCTGCTTCAGATTTTCCTAATTCAAATAATCTTTGCTCCTCCAGATAATCTAAAGTGTGAGTACCTTCATGTATCAATTCACTCATAAATGATTCTATTGATTTATCTTCTCTAAAATAATTTATATCACCATAAGAAAATGCTTCTATTCTATATTTTTTATAATTTGATAATTTTCCACCACTTTCTAAATAAGCCATTTTAAAGGTGCTTTCGTTTAATATTTCAAAAAGCATTTCTCCATCTTCAATTAATTTTGCAATTTTATTTCCTTGCTCAGTAAAACCTTTTAATGAATTAGCAATTTCAATCTTAGTAAGAGTTCTTATAGATTTTCCCGACCATTTTTCAACAAAATCTTCATGTTGTTTTATTCTTTTTGTCTTAGCTGGGTCTTTCTTCCTCTCCAGCTTTTTCTGGATCTTCCTATGTTTATCTTTCCATCTTTTCTCTGCAGGAGTAAGAGCATGATCTCCGACTTTTTCACCAAACCCGAAAACCTCATCTATAAAACTTTTTAATTTAGCAAAAAGTTCTTTTACGCCTTTCTTCAACTCGCGGAGAAGCATTTGGATAAATTCCAGAACTTTTGTGAGTAAGTCTTTGGCAAAAGTAACAGTTTTTGGAAATGAAAAACCGCTTCATTAGAAGCGGCTTAATTAGTTATTCTTTTTTACCATAACTATGTCTTACTATTTTGTAATGCTCATTTACATAATCTAAAATTTCCTGTTTTTCCTCTTGGCTTAAAAATGAATTGAAATAAATTTTACTGGCTTTGAGTTCATACAATTTTGAAAGCTCAGGACAGTTGTCGAAAAAAATCTTATATTTCGGTAATGAAACATCAGAAAGCTGAAGATAATCATTTTGGTATTGAGCAAAGGGAACACCTTGTTTTATTTTTTTGTGCCATTGCATGAGTAAATTTGTAAGAGTTACGGAATCACTTATTCCTAGCTTTTCATCAGCTTTTGCTAATATTTCATATTTAAATGGCTTTTTCCCATTTAATGTTAGCTCTATTAATAATTTTTTTATTTTTGAGTCCATTTTATAAAAATTTAATATTCGTCGTAATTTGAAAAAATATTATTCAACATTTCTTCTATTGTTTCGAAGTCTTTTTCCATACCCGTAGCTTCTTGCCATGCCTTTTCATGAAAAAAAGCCCGTTTTTCAGAAGACCAATTACTTCCCATAATTTTGCTAATTTCAATTTCAGATTTACCATTTTTAATCATTTCTATAATTTCATTCATTTCTTTAGCATGCGTTCCCTCATGGATTAATTCGCTTAAGAAAATATCAGGTTTTCGGGAAGCTCTGAAATACATATCGGTACCGTCAGCAAAAGCATGAGTATTTTCAGCAATTTCCAAGGTGTCACCATATCCATCCATACATAATTTAATGTAATCATCATCATCTAAAATATGGATAATAATTTTTTCCTCTTCTATTAATTTTGCAATTTTATTTCCTTGCTCAGTAAAACCTTTTAATGAATTAGCAATTTCAATCTTAGTAAGAGTTCTTATAGATTTTCCCGACCATTTTTCAACAAAATCTTCATGTTGTTTTATTCTTTTTGTCTTAGCTGGGTCTTTCTTCCTCTCCAGCTTTTTCTGGATCTTCCTATGTTTATCTTTCCATCTTTTCTCTGCAGGAGTAAGAGCATGATCTCCGACTTTTTCACCAAACCCGAAAACCTCATCTATAAAACTTTCTAACTTAGCAAAAAGTTCTTTTACGCCTTTCTTAAACTCACGGATAAGCATTTGGATAAATTCCAGAACTCTTGTGAGTAAGTCTTTGGTAAAAGTAACAGTTTTTTCAATAGCCTGTGTAATTTTTTCTAAAGGGTTGAGCATAAAAGCTTCTACACTTTTTGCAAGCTTTGCAACGGCGGCTGCACCTCCTGTGAGTAGGGTTTCTACAATAATATCTACAATAATTCCGGTGATATAACCATAATAATAAGTTGCTTTTTCTAAAGTAAATCCGGTTGCTGCATTTTCTATCCAATTGACCAGACGGATGATGGTCTTCAATTGAAATGTAATGCTCTGATAGATGAAATTTGCATAATCAAAATTAATCACACCTTCCATCAGATCTTCCATGAGTTCCAGAAACATCTCACCGTATTCTACTTTATTATCCGAAATATTTTTCATTGCAGATACTGCTTTAAAAATAAAACCTATTATGGAAAAAAGCCCTGCAATGATGTCGATAATACTGTTGTAAATACCACATAAAAAAGCATTGGCAATTTGAAAACTTCTGTAAATAACATGTTGCATACCGGTTAAAGGATCAACCAGAAATTTTTCAATTTTATCAATCTGTCCAAAAAACAGATTAAGTGCCTGATTCATTCTTTTGAAAATAAAATCAGGAAAGAAGCTTTCTGCTGCATTCAACAGATTTTGAAAAAATGTTTTTGCTTCATCTATTTTTTCAAATAAAGTTTTTACAATTTTTGAATTGATTTTCTTTTGTCCTTCTAGATTTTCATAAGGATTTTTAGAATTTTCATGTTCATAGAATTTTTTAAGTTCCTTATAAAGTATCTCAGGAATAAAAATAGGATTGTATTCGCCTTCTTTCGGAGACGGATTCCAGCTGTTTTCAACTACTTTCAGCCCCGAAATTCCCGTTGCGATACCATTGAAAAATTTTTCTGCACTTACAAATATCTCTTTAGTGAAAAAATTAAAAACCCTACCTACGGCAGCATCTTTTAATCCCAAAAACCAGCTGATAAGACTTACTTTATTTTTGTAAATTCCCTGTTGAATCAGCTTTTTAAGCGCGTCAGGTGTTACTGTTACTTCATGTTTTCTTGAGAAATCAAGTATATCTGCAAAAGGAATATCTTTTTTATTAGTGAGATTTGTACCTGCAACTGACCGAAGTACAGTATTGTAATTATATTCATCATTTATTTCCAAAAAAAGAAGTAATTGATTACTATCAGCAAGAGCTTCCATATAGCGTTGAAGAAGAAAAGCTCCATTTTTACTTGCGAAAAGAATAATATCGATCCCTCCAATGGTCTTTGCGAATTTGTTATTATAAACCCTCACTTCCTCTATGTCTCCTCCGAAGATGGGTTCATCAGAATAGATTTTAAATCCGTTACCTTCTGCTACAGGTTTGCCATCATAATAAGTATTGGCGATTTGTTTTGCTGTTTTTTGTTTGGATTCTGTTGGAGTTTTTAAAACAGGGGAAGGTGGGGGTGAAAGATTAGGGCTATTTCCTCCCAAAATCTTATCAAAAGAATTTCCAAGAAGAGGATTATTTAATATTTCTAAACTCATTGTGTGATTTTTTGGTGTTAGATAAAAGGCAGAGTTTTTAGGCTCTGCCATTACTATTTAATGAATTAACCTTTATGGTAATATCATAGATTTACAATTTTACATACTGAGTACTTATAAAAACAGTAACATTAGTGCTAGCCGGGAGAGAATCCATTAAACTAATTTGCCCATTGGATGCTTCTAAAAAAAATGATGTAAGTTTGCTAACCCATTGGGAATTTTCAATATATCTTATTTGCCCCATAATGAGGGTATTATCTTTGGGTCTGTATTCCGAAGGTATAATTCCCAACATATAGGCAGAATTGCTACTTAGACTACCTATCGATAAATCTAGATATAATGCAATAAATGAACTTTTCTTGGATAGCATGTTTTTGTAGGCATAGATGTTCGGATAGGATGTTGTATTTAATGAAACAATATTCTTATCTATAACTGAATTCGATGTATCTTCCCATCCTATTGTACCATCGGGTCTTGCAACTATATTTTTGGTAAAAGAACCGTCTCCTGAGACATCTGGTAATCCTGCAATGGAGTAATTAAATCCGGATGTATATACTGCCCAGTCAGCTCCTAATGTAAGGGCTGCTCCTTGAACAGATGTTAAAGAGGAGTTTGCAATATTTTTCCCTAGATCTTCAACAGAAAGTTTAGCTGTATCTCCGTAAGCATTAAGAGCGATAATTTTGTTATACTCCTGAATATTTCCATCAAAATAAGGTTTATCTAGTTTATTGTTTAGTTTGTCTCTTGTGTTGACATTAAAATTTGCCTGAGTTGTAATTCCTTCTCCAATTAAATTAAAATCAGAAATACTTACATAACCATCAACTACTGCATGGGTTTTTAAATCTCCATTGGCATCAATCGCGTAGTCTGTGTAAGTAGCTGCACCTGGTGCAGCTACTTGGTAAATTACATTTAGTTCTCTTTCTCCAGCCGGAGGCAATGCATTTACTCTTATAATTTTTCCTATGTTGGACATTTTATTGTTTTTTAGTTAATGATTTTATTTAAAGCCAGTCTCCGGTAATTATTTTTTCTTCCTCACCAGGTTGAATGCCAAGAAGGTTTTCATTCGTTTCAAAATTGAATTTATCTTTAGTGATCACTTCTGAAGGAACTTCAAAATCATTAGGATTTTCTGTTGTAAATGGTAAAGCGTGAGCTACTTTTAGTCCGATACTTTCTGCCTGAAGAATATTTAATGTTGTTGGAAGTCTTGTTAACCATGCTTTTCCTTGTTTAATACCTTTTGGTTCTTTCATTTCATCAACAATAGATAGATACAGTTCATCACCAATTACAGGAACTTCGCCACCATTCCAAATTTTACCTGTTGCCAGATAGAATTGTACGACATCTTCAAAACCTGGTCGAACGGTTGCTACCACTCTTGCCATACCACTTTGTAGAAAAGCTCGGAATAGAGGATCTGTATTTTCTGATTGGTATAGATCCGTCCAGTTTTGTTTATTCCCCCAATAATAAGGGTACAGATAATAAGAAAGGTTTTCCCATTCAAATGCCTGTTCCATGAATTTCACAAAAGCAGTGTATTTATCTAATTTAGAAGTTAGGTTAGTTTCATAATCTGTAAACGTACTTCCTTGAGTTAATCCTTCTAAACCATATCCATGAGTAGAACCAACAGCTCTATCTGCCATATAAGAAATACAGTTTTTACGTAATACTGTATTTTCAATCTGTCTGTAGAAGTTAGGGTTTGAGTCCTTGATTACTACGGCTTTGCTTTGTTCTTCGGATATTTTATTATTGTATTCTACTAATGCTTCTTCATAGGCATCGATGATGGCTTTGAAAATCTTTTGTTGCCATGCGTTTTTTGCCTCTTGAGTTAATTGGAGATCTACTACACAATTGGCAGTTCCTGAAAATAAATCGTAAAAAGTAGCAGAGATAGGAATCGTTTTTGAATATGGTTTTTTAAACTGTCTATCCTGTTGTGTTCCTATTTGAGACCAACGTCCCGAGAAATGAAAAATTTCATCCCCAATTATGATACCGACACCACTAACAGCTCCATCATTAGCCGCACTAAACCCCGCAGAACAGCTGGTTGCTACATAATTATCAGGAACCTGGATTTCATCTTTAGTTGCAAAATTTTCGATACCATTGAGAGCATCGGAATAGTGCCCGCTCATTGATTTTCCAATGCTATAATTTAGTGCTGGCTTATCTTCAATATCAATATTATATTTACTTGACCAATATTTTAAGACCAACTCATCTGTTAATGATGAATAATCCTTCATTTGAAGATTTTTAGAAGTTCTAGGATCTTCAGGCTTTGCGATGTTAACTTGATCCACAGCTTTAATATTTGCCATTCCTAAAAGATGCAATTTGGCAGGTTCAGGAATCATAAACTCAAAAATCATACGTTTACCATAGTCGTAAATCTGATTTTTCATCAATTTATCAACCCATCTGTAAACTCCAACTACGTGCTTATCGCCTTTTCTGTTATCAAATCCGTGAGAATTGTTTTCTTCAAATTCTTCAATGATTTTCTCAATTCTTTCTTCGTGTACTTTAGTTACAATTCTGTCCATTGCTCTTGAAGTAATATCCTGAGCTTCAGTAACTGCTTTTCTAGTACTTTCTTCCTTAGAACTGTGGCTAGCATAATTTGCACCCGCATTTAATGTAAATGATTTATTAGGACCATTATAAGTTGCATTTGCATAGGCACCGAAATCTTTTGCTTCCTGCATCATTTTTGAAATCTCACTCTGCATTTCAAAACGATTAGCAGTAGTAGTATCGTTGATTTGCTCTCTTTCAGTATCAGAAGATGTAGTTGAGGTGTTTTCACTTCTCCTTAATCTTCGTGTAGATTTTTCACGATACTCTCTGGCCATCACATTTTCGATGTGAGCTACTTCACCCTCCACATAGGCATGAGTGCTTTGCTCTACTTTTAAATAATCGGCGATACCAATTTGCTTAAAACCAAATCCTGATGGGATGAAGTCTTTTCCATCATCAATAATTTCCGGGTTTTCATTTTCGTCAACCTGAAGGGCAAAATCTCCGGTTACACAATATCTAGTACTGATTCCAGATGTTCCAAACTCCGTAACTTGACCATTTGTAAAGGCAACTTTAATTCGAATCGCTGAATCCTGAATAGTATTAAAATCTAAGCCCTGATTATACATGTCTTTTAAAAAGATCGTATTGCCGGTTTTGGATTTTACATAATAATCTCCAAAAATCTCTGAATTTGTATTATTTGGTGTTAAAGCATACGAAACATAGCTAATATCCCAAGATGCATCCGGAATAGTTAATGATAAATCAAGGACGTATGATTTGTAGAACGGTCTCGTACAGATCTGATAAATAAACGGAAAGGTTACTGTTTTTGCAGTAGGTATAATTATTCCTCCAATACTTGTATAGCTTTCTTCATTAGCTGGTGTATTTTCAACAATAATATTATTTAGCTTTTCTACATTTTCATTGATAACAGATGTTAGCTCTAAAAATGTATTTTTGCCTTCCAATAGATCATCTAGATCGCTTATATCATCTCCGGCAGCACGTCCTGCAATGTTTTGTGGGTCAAATTTATGTCCTAAAACATCAAGAAGTGTTTCAACGCTCTCTGGTTTTAAAGATGTGACGAGGTTTTCTGCGCTTACTTCGTCTCTAAAGTTAAAATCAAATTTAGGAAGTGTAGGGTAGGGAATTGTTTTAGGTTGTTGGCATGGATCTTTTGGATCGTACTCTGTTCCCGGAGGTCTTACTCCGCAATATTCCTCCCTAGCTGCTTCAACGGCTTCGTTGTAGGCGGTGATAATAGGGGCGATTTGTCTCTGATAAGCTTCATCCTGAGCCTGGTATTCTGCCTGATATTCTTTATTATACTTTTTTTCTGTGGCAGATAAGTTCTTTTTTAAGCTTTCAATTCTACTCAATTTTATTTTTGCAGAAGAGATTTCCTGCTGTTGTCTCATTTCCTCGCTCGGATAGCTTTCTTTAGGCTCGTTGGAAGCCATTCTTGAAACTGACTGAGAAACAGGAAGCGTTTCTTCATCCAACATTAATTCTTTGGGAAGAACAACTCTTGCATTTAATAAAATTTTAGTTTCATCTTCATTGGTTGAAGGATTGCGAAGAGTATGCAAAGCTAAAATGACCTGCATCATGACTTCTTTAATGTAGAAATCTTTTTGAGTAACAACTTGATAAATAAGGTTATTCCATAATACAACATCACTTGGAGCGGTGTATTGGGCTGCAAGTACTTCGTCTCTTTTGCTTACAAATTCCTGATATGTGCAAGTGCTCTTATTTCTGGCCAGCCAAGATGCGAAATCATAAATAACTTTATAAGATCTTTTAAATGAATCTAAGTTATTGGTTGGTTTATCCTTAGAAATACATTCTGTTGTTGGTTCATAAGCGGTTGCGCGTTCCTGTAAAAGTTTTCTTTTAGTTCCGGTTCCTTCTGTAACAGGTTTATAAAATTTGGTATCATCTTTTAGCTCTTCAGGAAGAAGTACAAATCTTTTGTCTTGTCCTTTTTCATCTGAAAGCTGAGGACTTCTTAAGCTTACAAATCTAAATAAAGTTTGTGTTGGTGTGTTTTCTGCCGGCTGTCCGGTAGGGTTTTCAATGTCTGCCATTCTGCAATTTTGGTTTTGATTAATTAAAAGAATATTAGAAGACTCTTTTTATTAGAGTTACTTCAGATTTTCGCCTTATTTTTAGTGGTTTCCGGCGAAATTTTCCACACGGATTTTTAATTTTTCATCTTTATTGTAATTTTTAGTTGATCGGGATTTTTTAAACACAGTTCTGGCTGTTCAACATTTTGTGAATGGTGAATTCAAAGGTGTTTTGCGAACTTTAAATGATTGTTTGCTTGTGTTTTATTATTACTTCAAAAGTAGTGTTGAGAAGCGACAGAACTTGACGTGTTTAAAATTTTTATTAATAAATTTCTTCTTCTAAAATGTCATTCTCGAAATCTTCTCTGAAAAAATTTTCAATATCATCGAGATAGTTTTCATAGTCTATCTCTGCATTTTCGATGTCGCTCCATTCTACGGTGTAGAGCTCTTCATCAAAGGTTATATCTGGATTGTGATTTGGTGCTTCCATGTCTTGTGTTTTGGTAATTTGGTTAAAATTTGAACATGTTTCTGGCTGTCCAGCATTTATAAATGTTGAATTCAAAGGCGTTAAAAAGTTTTTAAATGATTATGTTTTGTGTCTTTGTTTATATATCAAAAGTAGTACTCAAAAGCGACAAAACTTGACGTGTTATTTAATCTTTTTTAAATTTTTAAAATATAATTTAATTTGCTTATATTATACAATTATAAGTAAAAAAGCTTATATTTTATTTCTGATCAGTTTCTGAACAATTTGGTTTAAAGTTTCTCTGTTATCATCAATATAACTTAGTCCGGCTTGGATAAGATTTTCGATATTTGACCTTCTTACATTGTCCATTCCCGGAGAAGCATTTTTTAAAGATGGATTTAATCGGTAATAGTTTTTCTGATTTCTTAAACCTAATGTTTGGAACATCTGGCAAAGTTGATAATCAACGGTTTCTGCATTAGCAGACATTAAGATGTCAATAATTGGACTTACCCAACCTATTTTTCCTGCCTTTTCCAGTTTTTTGAAAGAATAGGGTCTTGCTTCAATTCCTGTCCCGATAGACACGAAAATCATGTCATTTACCATCGGATGATTGGCTTTCTGGTGATTTTTCAAAACTTCTGCAAACGGTATTTTTCTCGCTTCGGCATAAGCGCAAAGAGCAGGATTATTGGCGAACATTCCGCCATCAATTAAGCTGAATATCTGCCCGTACATCGATTTTATCTGAACCGGACTGAAATAAGTCGGTGCCGCTGAGGTTGCTCTGCAAACATCTTTTACATAAAAATTATCTGTGCTGAGATTGGCTTCCCAAGAATTAAAAAGTTTGGCTCTTCTGTTTTCTATGTCATAACTTGTTATTAAACAGGGTTTTATTAACTCTTTTAATTCAAGGTGGCCAAAAAAGTCATTTAAGTTTTTTTCAAGAGCTTCCTGAGAGATCTTTTCATTAAGCAAACCGAATGGATTGATCAATTTCTCCCAAAAAGAAACCTGAAATATGTCACCACCTTTTTCTGCATATAATTCCAGCCCTTTTTGGATAGAATATTTTGCTTTTCGGTGTTCATCGGGGCATAGAATAATAGACGCAATCAGCCCCCCTGTACTGCTTCCTGCAACAAGATCAAAATAATCTCCAAGTTTTGCGCTTGGCTTATCATAATACTGAAGCTGCTCTTCTATGTAGCGTAGAATAATACAGGTGATAATGCCTCTTATTCCACCTCCGTCCAAAGAAAGAATTGTTGTCTTTTTCATGATGTTTTTGGTTGTTTTTTTTAAACTTATTTACAATTTTAGATAACGAAACCAACAGTTTTTTATAATTAACTGTTGGTTTTTGGCATTAAAATATGATTGCTTTTAATGTTTTTCTTGTAAAGTAAAGGTAGACGGAGTAAGCGACAGAACGTGTCGTATTAAAAATTAATTTCAAATAAAAGAGAATTAAAGTATGATATAATTTGATTTATCCCGAGCCATTTTAGCAAGCATTCTCCAGCTCGTTTTTACAATGCCTTTTTTAGTGGAAATGTTCTTTTTTTCGAAGTGAGGAAGGTCTTTGAAGGTTTTCCAGTTTCCGCCCCAATCCCAGCCGTATTTGGCGAAAATTTTCACACACTCGTACCAATCGGCTACCTTGTCGTTATCCCAGTCTTTTACGGTATCCCAACTTGCTGTTTTTCCGTCGATCATTAAGCAAATATCAACAGCAAGACCATAATTGTGAATACTTTGTCCGGCTTTGGCGTTGGTTACTTTTTTCCCGCTTGTAATTCTTCCGATAGCGTATAGTTTTTCCTGTTCTTCAAAGCTTCTTAATCCTTGTGTGATTCTTATTTTTGCTCTTCCCGTAAGGGCTTCATCGCATTCTTTAATGATTTGTTTTACTTCCTCTTGGACGACGGGGTGAAGTTTTTCTATTCTCTGTAAAGTCACTTTATCCATAATGTAAATTTTGTGGTTTTGAAAAACAAAAGTAGGCTTGAGGTACGACAAAACTTGACGTGTTTTTTATAAATATTATTTCATTGAATTGGTATTAAAAAGAAAAGGCTACTCAACCGAGTAACCTTTTTTTGTATAAATTAATATTAAATATCTTTTACAATGAGGGTCGTTTCATTTGTTGTAGAGTCGTAGTACCATTTGGCTTCTATCAGCACTCCATGTACGTAGTTAGTATTAGAACTCCAGCTGCAAAAATTTTCACCCATCGGAAAATCAGAATCGGGAGTTACATTATTTGTTCCGGCATATCTTGCCTGAAACCAATAGAAATGCCAGCGTGTAAGATTTCCCATGGTAATAAGTAATCCCGAAGGTACGGTTTGATTTGTACTTCCTCCACTTGCAGAGGTTCCTACTGACCATACGTTAATCGGCGGATAGCTTAAATTACTTGTATTAAATGATTTTATATCCACCAAAGTTCCTGCGGGAACATTATAAGACGTAAAAACTGTTGGAAGGCAGTTTGATGAGCTTGGTGCATTAGCAAATAATCTGCCTGCAAGATCATAACTGGAATAATTGTAAATATGCAAAGGACCTTGCGCGAAACTTGTAAAACCTAAGAATAATGCAACAAGATATATTAGTTTTTTCATATAAATAAATTTAGTAATTATTGATGTTTTACCTTCTGAATTAATGTAAAACGTTTGATGTGATTGATAAATTAATTTTCAGATTTAATTTTTTTCTGAATGTCATTATACTTTTCAAAGTATATCTTTTGGGCTAACGAAATTGCTTGTTCTTTGCTGTTGGAAGTTCTGGAAGCGAGTTCCTGTTCGGAAATCCCGTTGGCGGAGATTAATTTTTTTGAAGCTAAATAAAGGATCTCTTTGCTTCTTTCATTAAGCTCTGTAGAATTTCCATTTTTGGCTTTCTCTTCCGGAGTAGACAGGTTTTCTGGGTTCATAAGACTTTTCATAGCTTTGTCGAAGTTTACCATTTCATCAGACTTCATACTTTCAACATTGTTCACTGCCATATTCTCAGTTGAACAGGAAAGTATGCAGAATCCACATAGTACCAACGATAAAATTTGTTTTTTCATAATTATTTTTGATTTTGTTTAACAAGTCTAAAATTAATATATTTTTCATCAAATGGTGATATTTTGTGATTGTTTTTTTTAATAAATTATTAATGATCTTAAAATTTTACATTTGGTGTAAAGAGTGTGTAGATAAGAGGTACGACAAAACTTGACGTGTTTTTTATAAATATTATTTCATTGAATTGGTATTAAAAAGAAAAAGGCTACTCAATCGAGTAACCTTTTTTTGTATAAATTAATATTAAATATCTTTTACAATGAGGGTCGTTTCATTTGTTGTGGAGTCGTAATACCATTTAGCTTCTGTAACTACGCCGTGTATGTAATCCTGAGAAGTTGTGTCGCCACAAAAATGTTGGTCTCCCATGTTAAAATCAGGATCACCGGAATCGAGTGAAGTTCCTGCAACTTTGGTTTTAAACCAGTAAAAATGCCAACGTGCAAGATTGCCCATAGTTATTAATAAACCTGAGGGTGCATTTACATTTATTGCGGTTGAGGTAGTAGACGTTCGAACTGCCCATGAATTGATTGGTGGAGTAGCCAAGTAGCTAAGATTAAATGATTTTATATCCACCATGGTTCCTGCCGGAACTTTATAAAAAGTAAATACTTCAGGAGTGCAGTTCGTAAGAGAATTAGCAAATAATCTGCCTTCAATATCATAACTGGAGTGGTTATAAATATGCAAAGTACCTTGCGCAAAACTTGTAAAACCTAAGAATAATGCAATAAGATATATTAGTTTTTTCATATAAATAAATTTAGTAATTATTGATGTTTTACCTTCTGAATTAATGTAAAACGTTTGATATGATTGATAAATTAATTTTCAGATTTAATTTTTTTCTGAATGTCATTATACTTTTCAAAGTATATCTTTTGGGCTAACGAAATTGCTTGTTCTTTGCTGTTGGAAGTTCTGGAAGCGAGTTCCTGTTCGGAAATCCCGTTGGCGGAGATTAATTTTTTTGAAGCTAAATAAAGGATCTCTTTACTTCTTTCATTAAGCTCTGTAGAATTTCCATTTTTGGCTTTCTCTTCCGGAGTAGACAGGTTTTCCGGGTTCATAAGACTTTTCATGGCTTTGTCGAAGTTTACCATTTCATCGGACTTCATACTTTCAACATTGTTCACTGCCATATTTTCAGTTGAACAGGAAAGTATGCAGAATCCGCATAGTACCAACGATAAAATTTGTTTTTTCATAATTATTTTTGATTTTGTTTAACGAGTCTAAAATTAATATATTTTTCATTAAATGGTGATATTTTGTGATTATTTTTTAAAACAAATTATTAATAATGTGAAAATTTTACCTTTTAACAAAGTGGATGCTGATGAAAAGCATTTAGTCTAAGCGTAATTTTTAATACTTAAAAGCTGTATTTTATAGCTTATTAAAACCATAATAATTTTTTATTATAGAAATTAATTGATGGTCAATATTTTATATTAAATTTTCCTTATTTTTTATAATTAATGTTGAAATTTTTTTAAATGCGACAGGTTTTGACGTTTCCCATATTCATCTTTGCTTCAAGAAAAACATGAGGTCTTATACACAGGATAGACGAAAACAGATACCCATATAATTCTGGAAATTTCTATTAAAAAACATAAAAAGCACCTTACAAAATACCTTATCAACACAATATTAATCTGAATTTAAAAAAACATGGAAGTCATTAATTATGAAAATTCTACCCTCGCTTTAGACAGCATCTATAATGTCTTAAGCTGGTACGACAGGGTATCGTTACATACCTATATGCAAGGGAAAACTTTAGTAACACAAAAAGCTACAAAACTTTTAAAATTTGTCAAAAAAACCGAATGGTATTCTCCAAAGATGAGGTACAATCAAAATAATATGTTAGAATATTACGATGCTAAAACCGAAAATTGGTTGCTCGCTTCACAATATATTAAAAATCATCCGAGATTAACCACACAAATACAGGAATACCTCAATCATTAATTCTTATAAACTAAAAACCTAGTTATCAAAAAAAATATAAATATGAAAGGCACAAAACAATCTTTGGGAGCGCAGAGAAATAAACTACTTCGATATCAGCAGGTCATGGATGAATTCAACAAACATGACTGCAGATATACTCCCATTACCGTTATCTGGAGGGAGTTTATTTATCCTAAGTTTCACATTAGCAGAGATACCCTGTATCGTATCCTGAATACTCCAATAGAAGAGGAGCTTGAAAAAACAAATGCTCCTCATTCTTTTTCCTGATGAATTAAACATTAGTCACTTCAAAAGTATAGATTATTTTATATACAATCATTCCATTCGTGCGTTTTAAACGTTTATAATTCTTTCTTTTAAGAACGGAACAATTTTCAGCAGGGGAATAACCGTGTAATAAAGTATGTACTTTTTCCATAAGATCATGCTCGTTCCAGTTTTCAGCAGTTACATCCAGTCTTGGATTTGCGATGTTGAGTTTCAGTCTAAACATTCCGGTTTGCCTGTTTTTAGGTGTTTTCGTTTGGTCTCTACCGAGGTCATTATAAAATGCTCTTGATAGATTGAACAGGCAACAAGGCCAAGTCATGACCACCTCCGGATCTGTATTTAATTGTCCCCAATCTTCTCCGATATAATTGAATTCCGTGATGGTGGAAAGGCGAGTCTGAATGCTCTTTAAAATTGTCTTCATAATATATATGTATTGTTTTGAATGATGCAAAGCTCTGCTAATTTGATTCGGGATAAAATATTGAATATGAGAATCGTACAGCTACGTAAGAACGTCTTACAGATGTGTCTGCAAATCTGACAACTCTTTCCATATGAAGATTTAACGTCGCAACTTTGCCTCAGAAAACAAGAGATAATTATCAAAATTTAAATTTTTAAAAATGCTCAAATTTCAAAACGCAACTGTAAATAAGTTGCACAATTCTGTAAATAATAATTTAAAAAAACTCGTAAAAACAAAGTAAATGAACGGAGTAAAATTTGTAAGAGAAAATGGAGGTCTAAACAGATTATTATCTGGTGAAGATCACATTTCAGGATTAGTAGTTATCGGCGAAGGGGCTCTTGAAAGCCAATTAATACTATCAGTTGAGGAGCTGGCCGAAAAAGGGATCACGGTTGAAGAAATGCCGGTTACCTTTTATCAGATCAATGAATTTTTCAGGATCAACCCGGGATCAAAATTGTATGTAAAAGGAGTAGCGACTTCCGATGGAACGTACTCAGAAGTAAAACAATTACAAAATTTTGCCGAAGGTAAACTGAGAAGAGTTGCTGTATGTGACTTTAAAAGAGCAGCTTCAACACTTTCTGCAGCAGTAGGCAGTCTTAATCAGGTTGCAAAAGATCTTAGAGCGCTGAATATTCCTTTAAGTACTTTCTTGTCTGTAAAAGTTACAGATCTGGATATGCCAACATTGCCATCTTTACATACACTGAATGCTGAAAATGTAAGTGTCGTATTAGGTCAGGATATGGGAGGATTAGGACGTTTCTTATCAGGTACAAATCCTTCTTTAAGTGCTATCGGAGCTGTATTGGGAGCTAGTTCAAAAGCAAAAGTGCATGAATCTATCGCTTGGGTAGAAAAACAAAATCTGGTTTCAGCAGCATATTCAAAATTATTGGCTGATAATAACGAATTGGCAAGAGAGATGGATGTTTTAGGATTCTGTGACGGATCTTTATTAAGCTCTTATACGCCCCAGCAAATTCAGGCAATGAATGAGAAAGGATACATTTTCGGTATTAAATATTCAGGACAAGCGGGATCTTATTTTAATGACAGCTTTACGGCAACCAAAATGGATGAAGATTTTGCCTATATCGAAAACAATACGACTGTTGATAAGGCTATCAGAGAGATCAACAGAGTTTTAACACCTAAAATTTCTTCACCGGTATACATCGATCCGGATACCGGATTCCTGGAAAACTCATCTGTATCTGCTTTGGAAGTATTGTGTGACGACGTTCTTGACCAAATGGTAAGAGACGGAGAGATCAGTGGATATAAAGTATACATCAATCCTGCGCAACAGGTTTTGAGAGATTCAAAACTCGAGGTTGTACTAAAAATTGTTCCTGTAGGAACGCTAAGAGAAATTACTGTAAAAATAGGTTTAACATTAACAACTAACTAAAAATGGCATTAGAATTAGAACCATTAATCAATGGAAGAGAATATGGCTGGAGTGATATCGTAGTAAATATCGGCGGAGTGCCGGTAACAGGTATCAGAGCTGTAAAATATGAAGAGGAACAGGAAAAAGAAAACATTTATGGTGCAGGCAGAAACCCCGTAAGCAGAGGATACGGAAGGGTAAAAGCTACAGCATCTATAACATTACTGTCGGGGACACTTTTCGCCCTGAAATCTAAAGCTCCCAAAGGACAGCTTCACAGAATCGCACCATTTAGTGTTGTGGTAAGCTATCAGCCGGAAGCAGGACCTGTTGTAACGCATGTATTAAAAAATGCAGAGTTCAAAAAAACAGCTTTTGACTGGAAAGAAGGAGACATGAGCAAAGAAGTAGAATTAGAACTTTTAATCTCTCACATCGTAGATAAATCTTTATAAAAAATGAGTACAGAAAAATTAATTTGTGGGCTTACAGAAGCTCAAATTACCGAATTAAAAGCCCAACACGGGCTTTTAATTGAGGGAACAGTGAAACAAGGCGATAACGAATACAAGGCGATTTTCAAAGAGCCCAATTTCAAAACACTGGAAGCAACAGGTGCAATCGCAAAAAATAACGAAATCAAAGGAACAAAAGCTCTTTTTGACAATTGTATTGTTGCTGCAGATGACGCTATTAAACAAAGAGATTTTCTTCAGTTGAAAGCGGTGGAGTGTGTAGCCAATCATATGAATTCTTTTAGTGTTTCAGTAAAAAACTTATAAGCTCGCTAAATGGCGAGCAAAGTGAATACGAACGCTGGAAAGGGGATGCTCTTATACGATCCAATTTTCATATGGATCCTGAGGAGCTGAAACTTTCTCAATGGGCAAAACTTTACGCACAAGCTATGTGGCTGGAAAAATGGAAATTAGAAAATCAGGCTGAAATTTTAAGCAGCCTGTTTGGTAAAGAATAATAAAAGAATTTATGATAAAAAAATGGATACAATATTTAATTTAGAGTTATTACGGAGCGTATATGTTTTTAAGGACTTAAACAGTTCTATTAAAGATGTCAATACTTCCCTTGAAAAAACTACAAGCAGCATTCGGTCTTTATCTGATTCTTTTTCTTCTTTTACCAAATCTTCTGTTGAAAAAGTAAAAGATCTGTCGACTGAATTCCGAAAGTTAACAAAAAATATAACTGAACCTAAGATTGCTAAAATATCTTATAATACTACAGGGGCAATAAGTGAGATTACAAAGGTAAGTGCTGCTGCTCAGAATTTTTCTCAGATATCATATAAGGAGAATCTTAGTAAATCTACAAAGATTACTCAGCCGAATCAAGATGCTTCAGGACAGGAAAAAGATACAAAGGAAGAAGGCGATTCGTCTTTCTTATCTAAAGCTCAGGAAGTTATGTTGAAAATAAAAGATGTAGCAGATACTTTTAATTCAGTTTATGATGTTTTAGACAAACTAAAAATTATAAACAGACAAACTGCTACTTCATTAATTCCTGAAATGTTACCTGCCGCAGCGGAAGGAGGAGGACTTACGCTGATGCAAAGAATCTTACCTAGAATTATGCCCATGATTACGTCGATAAGCACGGGGTTAGAAGGGATAATGGCGTCTGTAGGTGTAGCAGGAGAAGCATTATTGGCCATTCCGGGTGTAAACGTAATCGTTGCTATTGCGGCAGCTATTATAGCACTGATTATTGCGGTGAAATTACTTATGGAGCATTCACGAAGTTTCAATCAAATGTTGGGATATATCGGAGGTGCAGGAAGAGCTGTTTTCCATAATATTGGTGTATATGCTACCAGAATTTGGCAATTGGTAATTAAGCCGATTATAGAATTTATTGTTTCAGGCTTCCAGTCGATATTTTCTACTATATGGGAAGTCATAGTTGCTATTTGGGGAGGTATTGTTTCTATCGTTAGCGGTATTTGGGAATTTATTGTGGGAGTTTACAACGCTGTAGTTGAGTTTACAAAAACAATTTGGGAAGTATTTGTTTCTATATTCCAGGGTATTTGGGATTTTATTGTGGGAGTCTGGGGTAATATTACAGAACTTTTTTCAGGATTTAAAACATGGATATATACCAATTTGCTCGAACCTCTTATGGATGCATTCAGCGGTGTTTGGGATTGGATTAAAGGCCTTATAGATGGAATTATTAATCGCCTTAGTAGCTTGTTTGAACCTGTGAAAAAATTGTTGAGACAAATATTCTCATCAAAAGGCACTCTGAATATTCATCAGGAAGGATTGAAAGGCGCTGAAAAGGCAGAAAAAGATTTCGATGTCAGAAAGGGCAAAAGAGATGCGGAGAAGCTTCTTGAAGAAAAAAAAGATGCTGAGAATAAAAATAGTAAATCTAAAACAGATAAAACTGCTGGATCTTCCTCTGTTTTCAGTAATCATACAAAACAACTGGATTTCAAAAACTTTGGAGCTTCTGCTTTAAGTAACGTTCAGTCTAGAAATTCTGCCTTCGGAGGAAAAGGAAGCATGAGCGGAGACTCAGGAATGGGCGGACAAAAATCTGTAGGAAACCTTAACATCACAAAACTAATTGAGAACATGAATATCTACAACCAAAACAGTACGATGAGCAAAGATGCAATCATCCAAATGGTAAGAGAAGCATTATTAACAGCGGTTGCAGATTTTACACTGGCTCAAAAAGATACTTATTAATATGGAAAAGTCAATATCATTTCAGTTTCCACCATTGGAACAAACGGTTAAAAGTGCAGGCGTAAATCTGGCCTATAAATTTGGGATGCAGACCTCAAAGCCTCTTATCCCAAAAGATAAAATGGAACCTTATTTCAGTGAGATTTCTGATAACATGGGAGTTCCTACATTATCCAGTCTTATTATTACGAATAAATCCGGAAAATCATTTGAGTTTGTAGACTGCATTATTACTGTAAATCAGGAAAAAAATATTGTATCAACAGCTTTACAGGGTAGAGACGGAACCATTAAAGAATATATAAGTAAAGGTGATTTTAATATAAGTATCATGCTTGGTATTGTAAATTATGCCGATATATACATTCCTAATGTTATTACAGGGCTGGCTACGGAAGCAACATACGCATCAGCAGAATATCCATTAGAGAGAATAAGAGAATTTCATGAGATTTTGGCATCAGATGAAACGCTTAGTATTTCTTCAGCTTTTTTATCAATTTTTAAAATAGAATCTGCTGTTGTCAAGTCTTATGCTTTAGAGCAGGAAACTTTTGGTAACAGGCAGAGTATCAAGATAGAAATGCTGTCTGATTATCCTTACGAAATACAATTAAAAGAGCAGAAGGATGTTGAAGTTAAGCAGTAAGATTACAATAGAAGGAGAAAAGACATGGGAATTTTATTCTCTTAATAATTGCTCTATCGTTCAGGATATTACAAGTCTTACGGATACCTGTGAACTTATCTTACCTAAAAAAATAGTTTGGCAGGGATTAGCGAATGATAATTTCAAAACACCTCTAAAAAGAGGAGATAAAGTAACGGTTGAATTGGGATATGACGGAAAACTGAAAACCAGATTCACCGGATTTATCAAAACAGTGGATGCCAAAACACCTGTTGTCATAAAATGTGAAGACAGTATGTTTCTTTTAAAACAGAAAAAAGTAATTCCAAAAGCTTTTAAAACAGCTCTTTTAAAGGATGTTATGAAACATATATTGGCAGGAACAGGAATCGATTTTAAATTGGTTGATGATACCCTGAAAGTAGGCAATTACAGAACCTCAAAACCAACCATCGCCGATGAGTTGCAGGAATTGAAGGAGAAATATATGCTTAATTCTTATTTCAGAACAATTGACGGGAAAAATGTTTTGTATGTAGGATTGATTTATCCGCTGGATAATCGTGAAAAATACAAATTCGTTTACGGAAAAAATATTATTTCCGAAAACTTTGAATATCAGGATCGAGACGAAATAAAAGCTAAAGTTGAAGCTATAAGTTTCGATGCCAAGCATCTGAAAAAGACTGTAGAATTGGGAGACAAAGATGGAGACGTCATTAAGATCAGAATTGACGGATTAACCGAAGCGGAACTCAAAAAATACGCACAGGAATCGCTGGACAGATATAAACAAGGAGGTTTAAAAGGATCTTTTGAAACCTTCGGCCAGCCTGAAGTCAATACATGTGATATCGTTGAAATATTTCCCAGTGAAGAAAAAAACGGAGTTTATTTAATTAAAAAAAATGAGATCTCATTCGGTGTCAATGGCTATCGCCAGAAAATCGAATTGGGACAACCATTATCACCATGAAAGATATAATTCAGGCTTTGGCCGCGACAGGAGATGAGGTATACGCAAAAATCTGCGAAGTACTTGAAGTTGATGAAGAAAATAAAACTGCAGATCTGAGACCTTTAGACGGATCTGCAGATATCCTGGACGCCTATCTGGTAACCGACGACGCAAACGGATCAATGTATCTTGAGCCCGCTAAGGGCTCTTTAGTTTGCGTTGTCTTTATCAGCAAGCAGATTGCATGTGTTGTGAATCCTTCTGAGCTTAAACAGTTTAGAGTTAAAATTAAAGGCGTTGAATTTCAGATGGATAAAGGAGGTTTTTTACTGAAAAAAGAATCCGAAACATTAAAAGCATTAATGACAGATCTTATCAAAGAGATCCGAATGATGAAGTTCACCACCAATACAGGAAGTACGATACAGCTGATCAACGAACCTCAATTATTAACCATTGAAAACAGATTTGCAAAATTTTTAAAAGATTAAAAAATGGCTATTTCAGAACAAAGACTTAAACAAACCATAAAAGAGGCAATGGAAACATGTCAGCTTGAAGAAAACGATCCCAACGGTTCTCTTGATAAAATAGCCGGAGCAATTGCAAAAGCTGTTATCGAGGAATTAAAAGCAGCGATCGTTACAGGTACATGTCCTTCCGTCGGTGGCCCATTAACTCTAGGAAAAATAACATAAGATGAAGGATTTTATTTTAGAAGACTATGATCTCAACATATCAGGAGGAGATTTTGAGATTGGCGAAAGCGACTCTCAAACCGTAGAGTTTGTATTGATGAGCAAACAGGGTGAATGGAAGCAGTATCCCGAAACAGGATGCGATATCGCAAAAGCCCAACACGGAAGCATCAATGTACTGTTGGAACGTAACATCAGAGTACAAATGCAGGCAGACGGATTCAATATAGAAAAATTGAAAATAATAGAAACAGGAATAGAAATTAATGGAAAATACAGCTGATTTTAAAGTATACGATCAACAGATCTGGGAAGATATTTCTATCTATCTGTACGGAAGGGCAGATTATGCAATGGACTTGGCAATATTAAACGGAAGTTCTGTTACTGATGATATTATGCCCGGAAAAACGATCAAAATATTTACAGATAAAGAACTTAATAGGTTGGTTCTGTATAGTTTGCAGAGTAATAATTCTATTCCCGCCACTGCGGTAGACGTTTCACAGATGGTCGTTGAGCCCGAAGGTATCGGATATTGGATAATCAAGAAAAATTTTATAGTAAAATAATGGCACGTAAAATAGAAGAAATACAACAAAGCATCCTTTTTGCCAAAAACACAGAAAAGGAATTGGATGATCTTACAACAAATAGTAAAACGGCTATCTGGCAACTTTGGATCTATATCGTATCTGTTGCTATATGGACTCTCGAAACACTTTTTGATAAACATAAAGCTGAGGTTAATGATGCATTGGCTCAATTAAAGCCACACTCTCCAAGATGGTATCGCAACAAAGCGTTGGCATTTCAGGATGGGTTTGATTTGATTGAAGATAGTGATATTTTCCGAGATGATTATTACGTTGTTCAAACAGATTCATGGGTAAAAGCAACAGAAGAGCAGATAAGAAATTCAAAGATCATAAAATACTCTGCAGTGACGGAGTCTACGGTTGAAAGTAGATTAATTATCAAGATCGCCACAGAAATAAACAATGAACTAAGCCCGATTTCAAATGACAAGAAAGATAATTTTGAAAAATATATCAATGAAATTAAGGACGCCGGAGTTAGAGTTACCGTTGTGAATTATGAACCGGATATCTTAAAACTTCAATTAAAAATATACCGAAATCCTCTTGTATTAGACGGAAACGGAACTCTTGTATTAGCCGGAGCAGGAGTAGGAGGCAATCCTGTAAAAGATGCCATCAGGCAATACATGAAGGATCTTCCTTTTAATGGAGAATTGATTTTAGCTCATTTGGTTGATAAACTACAGAAAATAGAAGGGGTAGAAATTCCTCACATCGAAGGAGCTTCCACGAGATGGATAGATTCATCATCAGGAGTTTATGGGAATTTTACAGGAGTAGATGTCAAGAAAATACCTAGTTCAGGGTACTTCAAAGTAGTATTTGCAGATGAACTGAATCCTGATGATCCGGAATATCCACAAAAATTTGAAAACTCAAGTACAATAGAATATGTGGTATAATGTAGATTTTGAGAAATTACCTGTCCGCTTTTTACCAACGTTTTTACGTAAAGCGAGAATGGTAGCTTGGGTAAAGTCATTATGTTATCCGATTGAAGAATTATATATTTTATGGAGTACTAATCGTAACGATAATTTATATAAACTCGGACATAATGGGCAGATCTGTTATTTACGGGGAGCGCTTAATCTAAAGTTTGATACCGAACAAAAACGTATAAGAATTGTGGAAGGAAACCAATATAAGTATCAATATATTTATTTGGATAACATCCAGCCTCGATTTTTAGGAACAATGTTTCTCTATCAGGACTCAGATTACGGAGATACAGGAGTAGATTTTATTGTAGAAGTTCCGATTGGATTAAAATACGATGACTACTCGATGAGAACAATGATAAATTTTTATAAACTGGCGTCTAAACGCTATAAAATTCAGGAGTACTAATGAATAAATTTGATTTTAATCAGATAGGAGGATTTCCTCTTTCAACAAATATATTGGATGGCATGCAAACAGCTTATTCGTTGTTTAATGCCTTGGGCGAGATTGCGGGTAATTTTGCCATTATTTCAGGATGTAATATCAATGGAAGCACAGTTTCCGATGGGGTAGTATACATTAATGGTGAGGTATTGGCTTTTAAAGGAGGACTTTTAGGCAGTACCGTTATTATTTCAGAAGACACGGAAAACAGGTTTTTCGAAAGTGGAGAAAGCAAAACGGTCTTACGTAAACGATTTGCTACTTTCGGATCAAGTGTGACAAACTATCCGTGGGTAGATTTTAAAAGAGTTTTCCCTTCTGTGCAGATACAAAGCTTTAAAGACAGTTTTGAGGCGAGATTAGTAGCTCTGGAAAACAGACCATCGCCAATTCCTGCCGGAATGATCGCTATTTGGAATAAACCGGAAACAGTACCAATCCCTACAGGCTGGCAAGAATGTGTTGACCTTAAAGGACGTGTTCCGGTAGGTTGGGATAATAATGATAACGATTTTGAATTTGTAGGGAAAATAGGTGGAGAGAAGAAGCATAAACTATCTGTTGCGGAAATGCCAAGCCATTCCCACAGTTTTGTAAGAAATTATGGAGAATCCAGAGGTGGTAAGTCTGATGGAACTACAGCACCACGAGATGGTGGAGGAGTTCTGCAATTAAATCCAACTGGTGGCGATCAGGCTCACAACAACCTTCAGCCTTATCGTGTCATTCGTTTCATTGAATATGTAGGATAAAAACCATGAGTACAGATAAAACAATATTAAAAAGCTGGTTCGTTACAGGCGAAAAACCTACACAGGATCAGTTCTGGGCGTGGATGGAAAGCTACTATCATAAAAACGACCAACTTCCCATGAACGCTGTTTATGGACTGGAGAATGCTCTGGCTAATAAAGCAGAAGCTTCATCTTTACAATACTTTGCCATTAAAGATGGAAGTAATATCACAAACATAGAAGATTGGAAAGATAAATTAGATATCAATCAATTAGATTTAAAAAAAGCTAATAAAGATGCTTCAGAATTATCGCAAGACAACATAAACGCGTGGAAAAGCGCCCTTAATGTAGGAGAGCTACCTGAAAATATTGCAACCAACGATGGAGAAGATGAGAATGGTGATCCCATTTCAGGAACATCTTACACCAAAGACCAAAGTGACGAAAAATATTATGAAAAGGTAGATTCTCAATATTTTAATTCAAATTATGTTCTGCTTGCAGATGGAACTCCAAAAGCAGCGGGAGATCTTGGGAAAAACATTGCCAATTCATCTCTTACTTCAATTGCTGGAGCAGGAATGACATTGGGTTCTGCTTATACGTGGAATACGGCAGCTCAGAATTTCAATATTACAGGTCTTGCCAATAAAGTGAATGACTCTTCTTTTACGAATATGTTGGTTCAAAACAACTCCGGACAGGTAGGATATGCAAATCTTTCTCAATTGTTTATGAAACTTCCTGAATATATGACTGTAACACAGAGAAATGATTGGATTTCAAAAATGAACGTTGATATTGCCAATACTTATCTACAGCTGATTACAGTAATTGACGGAAATTTTATTAACGGGACTCAAGATCATGTCATTACAATTTATGGGTTAAACATTAACAAACTTCAGGGGCTCGATCAGGTTACAATGGAATTAATAGGACCAGACGGAAATCCTGTTCCTGATAATATGTTTGATGTTACATCTTATTCTGTAAACAGTAACAGTGAATTGGCTGTAAGTTTTCATTTTGAGCCTTCTTACACTTTTATGACAGGAGAATATACTTTAAAAGTTATTCGAAAGCTTATTGTTCTTGGGGAAGTTGGCATTATAGCTTATAATAGTTTTTCAGATCAGGTAATTCCGGATGATGAGTTTATCTTAACGAATAACGGGATGGTAACTGCCACTTATGCAGGTGGAACATTTACTGTATCAGGTGTAAATTCTGGAAATACGGCGAAAATAGTAAGTACAAATCCACTTTCAGCATCTTCAGATTATGATATACGATTTACTGTCTCAGGGGTATTTACGGGACAAAATTCAGGTGCATCATTCTTAAACCGAGCAATTATATTTGGAGCAGGACTGTCTCTGGATGGCACCAATGTTCATGTTGGTGCTGGTGGCGGAGTTCAAAGTGAAGGTCTTGGGTTCATATATGGTAATGCTCTTAGAATTATGACGGGTGCTGCCAATACTGTTGGATATACTGTTTATTCAGATTCCGGACAACAGCAGTCGGTAACGGTTAAAGTATCATTGCAAAAACGAGGAAACAGATACAAAACTATTTTATATAAAGCGTCTGATAATAGTTTATTGTATGCGGGAACATTCAATAATTCTTCTATGGATCCTTTAAAGATTTTAATCTCATTTACTAAAACGGGAGTTGGTTATGGTTTAACAACTACAGCAACGGGAATAGCAAGGAGAACTTATATCTAAAATTTTCACAACAAAATATCTAATCAATACATCTGATTTAATTTTTATCATCCGTTGCTTAATGTAAAGTAACGGATGATAGATCTTACATTTTAATAAAAATAGGAAATCAGAGTATAACATAAATAAAAAAACATGAGTACAGATAAAACAATATTAAAAAGCTGGTTCGTCACCGGAGAAAAACCAACACAGGATCAGTTTTGGGCTTGGATGGACAGCTACTATCACAAAAACGAACTTCTTTCCATGAATGCTGTTTATGGATTAGAGAACGCTTTAGCCAATAAAGCAGAAGCTTCATCCTTACAATATTTTGCTATTAAGGACGGAAGTAATATCACGAACATAGAAGATTGGAAGGACAAATTAAATATCAATCAATTAGATTTAAAAAAAGCAAATAAAGATGCTTCAGAATTATCGCAAGACAACATAATCGCTTGGAAAACTGTGCTTAATGTAGGAGAACTTCCGGAAAACATTGCCACCAATGACGGAGAAGATGATAATGGTGATCCTATTTCCGGAACATCTTACACTAAAGAACAAAGCGATGAAAAATATTACCAAAAAGTAGCTCCTCAATATTTTGATTCTAATTATGTTCTGCTTGCTGACGGTACCCCAAAAGCGGCAGGAGATCTGGGAAAAAATGTTGCGAATTCTTCTTTGACTTCCATTGCAGGAGCCGGGCTTACGTTGGGTGCCGATTGGGCAATGAATACGGCTGGATTACCATATTCAATTACAGGCTTAAGTGATGTTTCAAATAATTCAACTTTCAATACATTATTGTCTCAAAACGCAGCTGGACGTATCGGAAAAACAAATGGAAAACAACCTTTCTTAAATCTTCCTACGATGCTTTCTGATGCAGAAAAAACAGCATGGAAAACAGAAATGAACGGAGGATGGACGACCAATACGATGAGTGTTGCCAATGTATTTCCAAATGTAATTAAATCAGTTGATTATGGTATTTTTGTTACCATTAATGGGGCTAATCTTAATATCAGCCCTAGTTCTGCCATAATCAGTCTTATTAATACTATTTCCGGGGCCGAAACAATTATTCCAAACTCGCAGATTACATATGGTGACCCGAATTTAATTTCTATTTGGTTTAAGCCTAATACTTTTGCAGATGGTGAGTACAGCTTTAAAATATTTAATGGAATTGCTACGGTTCAAACGAGTGGACTCAACAATATTATCATCACCAATAATGCTAATTCAGTTGATGTAAATGCACTTGTATGGGATAGAATGGCTTATACACAGTCAGAAGTAGGAAATGTAATCCAAGTTAATGGAGGTACGCTAGATTTTTTAACAAGTGCAAACAACAAACCCTTAACCGGTGATTTGCTGGTAGTAGGGTCAGCAAAATCAAATCAAATATTTGCAGGGACAGATAATTTTTCACTTAAAGGATATGTTATTTTAACTGGAAATTTACACTTGATTGGAGGAGGTTTAATAGGATTAGTGAATGCCAATAATAATAATAGCTTAACGATTGACGCTTTATCGTCCTTGAAAGTTACGATTGAAGGTAATAGCTGGGCTGATGTTAGAAAGTATCTTAATGAGCAGTCATCAAGCCGTATTTATGAGCTCCCAGGTTTTAATCAGGTGCGTGTAGATTTTGTGATTTCAAAAAGAAACAATATGGTTAGTATGAGTATAAATCATGGTACTGCTTATAATAATACTGCTCAGATATATCAAACCATTCAAAAAGTAATTCCGGAAAATACACCTTTATCAATTGCTTTCAAAGGGCTTAATGCTAATAGCTCAGGAGTGACAATAAAAGTAGTGCTGGAGGAAGCCTATAAATTTTAATTGAATAAAAAAATAAAACTATAATCAAAAAGCCAATCTATAATAGTCTCAGTATTACTGGGGCTTTTTTACTGAAATTATGTTATAAAAATAAGCAAAAATAAATTATTAATACGACAAAACTTGACGCATTTTAAATTTTTAATACTTTGAAAATTAATAATTTATATCTTGTGTTAAAGTCTCAATTAAACATAATATTCCATTTTAAAAGTTATAATTTTGTGTATTCAAATGTTCATTATTAAGTCATGTACGCTTTAGTAGATTGCAATAATTTCTTTGTTTCCTGTGAGAGAACTTTGGATCCTTCACTTGAGAACAAACCCGTTGTGGTGCTTTCCAACAACGATGGATGTGTTGTATCTCGAAGTAAAGAAGCGAAAGATTTGGGAATTCCAATGGCTGCCCCGGCGTTTAAGTACAAAGAGCTTTTTAAGAAATATGATGTTAAAAGTTTTTCTGCGAAATTTGAGTTGTATAATTTTAAAAGCCAGCAAGTTATTGAGGTTGCAACCTCTTATGTTGATAAAATGGATTTTGAAGTTTATAGCATCGATGAACTTTTTTTGGATCTAAAAAACTTTAAATACATTAACCTTTATGATTATTGTCTAGAAATCAGAAATGACATTAATAAAAATGTAAATATCCCTGTAAGCATAGGGATTGCACCCACAAAAACTTTGTGTAAAGTTGCCAATAGAATTGTAAAAGATTTTCCCGAAAAATTTAATGGAGTTTATGTTATGGATACTCCCGAAAAAATTGAAAAAGCCTTAAAATGGCTCAATATTGGAGATGTTTGGGGAATAGGAAGAAAACTTACTGCAAAAATGAATGACAGCGGAGTTTATAAAGCATGGGATTTGCTTCAAAAGCCTGAAATGTGGGTTCGAAAAGTAATGGGAATTCATGGTGTGCGAATGATTAACGAGTTGAAAGGAATCCGTCAGCTTGAGCTGGATTTTCCTTCTCCGAAAAAATCAATCGCGGTTACCAGAAGCTTTATGGAAATGCTGACGAAAAAAGATGAGGTGAGAGAGCGTGTGGAAACATTCGGGATGCATTGTTCGGAAAGATTAAGAAAACAAAATACCTGCTGTAAAATGGTTACGGTTTTTGTCCAGACCAATCGTTTCAGAAAAGATTTGCCGGAGTATAGAAATGCAATCACCAAAATTCTTCCAAATCCCACCAATTCTTCCATTATTATCGGTCGCGTTGTCAAAGAACTTTTCGAAGCGATTTTTAAAGAAGGTTTTCATTATAAAAAAGCCGGAGTTATTGTTAATGATTTTGTTCCTGAAGATCAAAGGTTGATCAGTCTTTTTGAGGAAGATACTCAAAATCAGCATTTGCCCGTGATGAGGGCGATGGATGCAATGAATAAAAAATACGGAAAAGATAAAGTTCGTTTGGGAAGTATGAGTGGAGAAAATACTTTCGGACGCGCACAATTATCTCCAGAATACGAAGCTTTCTTAAAAAATAATACGTTGAAGGAAGCCAACTTCAGATTCCACTAAAATTTTAGTTTTAGAAGTGTTTAAGTTATATTGTCTGAAATAATTTTACAGTTTCATTCACAAGAAATTTCGCCTGATCTGGTCTTCCTCTGTCATTTTTCGGATTATTGTTGAAGCTTCCCGTTCTTACGATCACCATATCATGTTCAGGAACCATAATAATGTATTGACCTTGAAGTCCTAAGAAATAATAATGTTTAATAGGATTGTCATGATTAATCCAAAGTCCCATTCCGTAAATTTCTTTAGATTTTTCAGTTGGAGTTCTCATTAAATTAATAAAATCTAAATTTAATAACTGAACATCCCCAATCTTCCCGTCATCCAAAAATAACTGCCCCAATTTTGCAAAATCTCTCGCATTGGAATGAATACAGCAATAGGTTTTCTCCATTCCGCTGTCGTCAACGCTCCATTCGGCATTTTGTTCCATTCCAAGAGGGATCCAGAATTTTTCGGATAAATAACTTGATAAAGACTGATCAATAGCTTTTCTAATTGCAAAACCTAACAATTGAGTCGATCCGCTTTGATACTCATATCTTTCTCCAGGTTCTTCTTTAAATCTTCTAGAAAAAACCGCTTTGGCGAGACTTCTTCCGTAGTACGCTTTAGCATTTGGACGAAAAGGATTGGCATAATCCTCATCCCAATCAAGCCCCGCTTCCATCTGAGCCAGGTTTTTTAGGGTGACGTTATTTCCAAATTCTTTGGTTTTAAACTCTTCATAGAAATCTGAAAATTTATCATCGATATTCTTGATCTTTCCTTCTTCTAAAGCTTTCCCTAAAAGCATCACCGTTACAGCTTTGGCCATCGAAAAAGAATTGGTTTTTGATAGCTGATCGTATCCGTCCCAATACTGCTCGTGAAGAATTTTCCCATGTTTAATGACTACAAATGCTGCGGTGTGGGATTGTTTTAAATCTTGAACGATATTTTCGGGTAACTCTTTTTTATTGTATTCCGAATCTTCTTCCCAAAGCTTGGGTTCTTCTGAAGCAATCGTATTTCTCGGGAAGAGTTTTCCATCATCAATATTAGCACTCGTTTTTCCTTTCAGATACGTTTTGGAAATCCCGCTGAATAAGTAATCATATCCGAAAATATAGGCTGCAGCTACTGTAATGGCTGCTCCGCCAATGATATATTTTAGTGCTTTCATTGTGAATTGGTCTTAAACAAATTTAAAATAAAATTGATAAGAAAATAAAAAAGCCTTGAAAAAATCAAGGCTGTATTTAAAAAAAGTAATAGCTTACTTATTATACTCGGTAAGGAATGTGTGCGAATTTGTAGGAAATAGTGTGCTTGTATAAGTTGTAACCGTTTTTGTAGGGAAATTGTTACTATTATAAGTGTGCACTGATGTATTACTAGTTTGCCCGTTGGTTGGACCACTATAAATACTACTTACTTTTAAAAGATTGTTGCTGGCAACGTCTCCCTCAGGTGATAACAGAAGATTTATCTTTAAAAATCCTTTTATATTTTTAGTTGGATTATTTTGCCCGTCATAAGTGTAGGTGTAGTTTCTTATATGTCCTTCATAGTTGGATGTTCCAGTAATAAGATTACCATTATTGGAAATGTAAACATCATACTGAGTAGATTTTATATCTGTATGTACTCCGGTTGCAGGATTGTATGTAGACGATGTGTATTCATTGTATTTCACATGATTATCACTTAGATACTGGAAGTTTTTTGTATAAACCAACGTTCCTCCAGAATGTTTGTTTGTTATTTTTTCAGCAGTAACTCTTCCGTTGGTGTAAGTGAATTCTCTTGTGTAAACTATCGCAGTACCCTCAAAATCCTCAGTTTTTACGATATTGTCTCCACTGTAAGTATACACTGTTTTTTCATTGGTACCGGCATCGTTTGTTTCTACTAATTTTGTTCCGTCATATTTAAAATTAACCACATAGGTTTGGTTATCCTGAGTAATTTCGGTAAATTTTGTTGGAAGGATGGTTGTTGGATCAATTGGTTGGTTTTCTTCTACAATATCAACCGAAGAGCTACAACTTGCCAGGGCAAATAATGCCAAAGACGAAATAATTAATTTTTTCATAGTTATTATTTAGAGTGTTAAAAAATTTCGCCAAAAATAATAATTTCTATGAGATAATTAGTGAATGTGGTATAAAAATAAAAAAGCCCTGATTTCTCAAGGCTTTCCATTTATATTTTTGAAAGTAAATTTCTAAAATTCGTTTTCTCGTCGATAATTCGTCTTAGTTCTGATACCGGAACTCTTTCCTGCTGCATCGTATCTCTGTCTCTTATCGTTACTGTGTGATCTGTTAGAGAATCGTGGTCTACAGTGATACAGTAAGGGGTTCCGATCGCATCCTGTCTTCTGTAACGTTTTCCGATCGCGTCTTTTTCTTCATAGAATAGGTTGAAATCGTATTTTAAATCGTTGAAGATATTTTCTGCATATTCTGCCAAACCGTCTTTCTTCATTAATGGAAGAATAGCTGCCTTAATTGGAGCTAAAGCCGGAGGTAGAGATAGAACAGTTCTTTCTGAGCCATCCTCCAATACTTCGTCTTTTAGGCAAGTTGAGAATATGGATAGGAATAATCTGTCTAAACCTACAGAAGTTTCAACAACATAAGGAACATAGTTTTCATTTCTTTCAGGATCGAAGAACTGTAGTTTTCTTCCTGAATGTTTTTCATGAGCTTTTAAGTCGAAATCTGTTCTTGAGTGAATACCTTCCAATTCTTTAAATCCGAATGGGAAATTAAATTCGATATCAGCCGCAGCATTCGCATAGTGAGCCAATTTCTCATGATCATGGAATCTGTAATTATCATTTCCTAACCCTAAAGCTAAGTGCCAGTTTAGACGTTTTTGCTTCCACTTTTCGTAGAATTCAAGTTCAGTTCCGGGAGCAACAAAGAATTGCATTTCCATTTGTTCGAATTCACGCATTCTGAAGATGAATTGTCTTGCAACGATCTCATTTCTAAATGCTTTTCCGATTTGAGCGATACCAAAAGGAAGTCTGTGACGTGAAGTTTTTTGTACGTTTAAGAAATTAACGAAGATACCCTGAGCTGTTTCTGGTCTTAAATAAAGATCCATCGCAGAATCTGCAGAAGCCCCTAATTTAGTTCCGAACATCAGGTTGAACTGTCTTACCTCAGTCCAGTTTTTAGAACCGGTGTCAGGATCAGCAATTTCAAGCTCTTCAATTAAAGCTTTTACATCAGCAAGATCTTCATTTTCCAATGATTTTGCCAATCTTGAAAGAATAGCCTCTCTTTTTGCTCTGTATTCCAAAACTTTTGGATTTGTAGCTTCAAATTGAGCCTTATTGAAAGAATCACCGAATCTTTTCGCTGCTTTTTCGATTTCTTTGTTCTCTTTATCTTCAATTTTCAAACAGTAATCTTCCACCAAAACGTCTGCTCTGAAACGTTTTTTAGAATCTTTATTATCAATCAATGGATCGTTGAAAGCGTCTACGTGGCCCGATGCCTTCCAAGTTGTTGGGTGCATAAGGATCGCCGAATCGATACCCACAATATTTTCGTTAAGCTGTACCATCGCTTTCCACCAATATTGCTTGATATTATTTTTTAGTTCGGCACCGTTTTGTCCATAATCATAAACTGCGGATAAACCGTCGTAGATCTCACTAGAAGGGAAAATAAAACCATATTCTTTAGCGTGAGAAATCACTTTCTTGAAAACATCTTCTTGCTTTGCCATAATTTTTTTAACGTCTGAAGTGCAAAAATAATGTTTTTTATTGGGAAAATATTAATATCGGTAAGAACCTACATTGGATATAGACATTAAAAAGTATCCGCCCAAACCGGCAATCAACAAAATACCGGCAATAATCAATAATAATATTCTTATTGTTCGGTGTTTTTTAGGATCTGTAGAGGCTAAGGTAAGGGCACCTGCAATGATAGAGATGATTATCAGTGATTTGAAAAAGCTAAAATAGTCTATCATAATTTGTAAACTTCCTGTTTTACGAATGTAAAGAAATTTGATGAAGGTTTTATTAAAAATTGGGTAAGAAGTTTTTCAGGAGCCGGGAACCTGCTTTCTCTACTCGCTATTTTTTGTAGTTTCGGGGCGGCGGCTCCGCCGCCGCCCCGAAACTACAAAAAATGAGCTCAAACATGCCGTTCAATCAGGGCTAAAATCAGTCGAAAATTTCTACTTTTGTCCCATGTTAGAAATTCTTTATCGCGACGAACATCTTATTGCCATCAACAAACCCAGCGGATTATTGGTTCATAAATCTTTTTATGCAGGAGAAGCCGATACTTATGCTATTCAGGAATTAAGAAACCAGATTGGACAAAAAGTTTATCCTGTGCATCGTTTAGACCGAAAAACTTCTGGTGTTTTGTTGTTCACTCTAGATAAAGATACATTGAGAATGATGAGTGATCAGTTTGCATCACGAGAAGTCGAAAAGAAATACATCGCAATTCTTCGTGGCTGGGCAAAAGAAGAAGAAACCATCGATTATGATTTAATTAATGAAAATGAAGTCAGGCAAAACGCAGTTACCTATTATCGACGTTTACAGACTTCGGAAATAGATTTGCCTTTTTTAAAACATCAGACTTCAAGATATTGTTTAGTAGAAGCCATTCCTGAAACGGGAAGATTTCATCAGTTGAGAAAACATTTTAAGCATATTTTACATCCGATTTTAGGCTGTCGAAAACATGGATGCAATAAACAGAATAAATTGTGGCTTCAAACATTTGAAATCACAAAAATGACGCTTCACGCCCATCAATTGATATTTAATCATCCTATTTCTAACGAAAGAATTATGGTAAATGCCACTATAGATGATGAATTCAAAAGAATAGGAGATATTCTGAAGTTTGATTTGAGTGCGTATTCGTAGTTTTTACATTTTTGTTACCCAAAAGTTTGTCATCCTGGAAGGATCTAAGCATAGTATTAGAAAATCAGATGAAAAATTTGAGTCTAGATTCCTGCGGAATGACAAAATTTGTTGTTATTCACAATGTTGAAATAAACGACTGTGACCCTAGCCCCGATTGAAATGAAAATCCTTTTTTACAAAAAAAGATTGTAATGGAAAGCGGGAAAAAGCTCCTTAAAATTTAAAATAAAAACTTCGTGTCAAAAAATTATCTCACTGATTTTACATTTTATAGATGATAGTTATAAAACATTTTTACATAAAATATCATACGTTAATCAACCATTAATTTTAAAATGAGTATTTTTGTAAAACTTTTTTTCAATGTACAAATCGCTTATTCGTCCGATTCTTTTCAAATTTGATCCTGAAGAAGTTCATCACTTTACTTTTTCGATGCTAAAGAATTTCGGGTTTCTCACTAAATTATTTTTCCCTAAACCTATTGAAGATAAACGTCTGGAAAGAGAAGTTTTCGGATTGAAATTTAAAAATCCAGTAGGATTGGCAGCCGGATTTGATAAAAATGCAGTGTTGTTTAACGAATTGGGAGATCTAGGTTTTGGATTTGTAGAAATCGGAACAGTAACCCCAAGAGCGCAAGTCGGAAACCCTAAGAAAAGATTATTTCGTCTGATAGAAGATGGTGGAATCATCAATAGAATGGGTTTCAACAACGATGGTTTAGAAGCAGCGATTGAAAAACTGAAAGGCAACAAAGGAAAAATCATCATCGGTGGAAACATCGGAAAAAATACAAATACAAGCCCGGAAAATTACACACAGGATTATCTTGATTGTTTTGAAGGTCTTCATCCTCACGTAGATTATTTTGTACTGAATGTAAGCTGTCCGAATGTTGGAAGTCATGCAAAACTGGAAGATGTAGAATATTTACGAGAGCTAATCACAGAAGTTAAAAAAATTAACCAGTCAAAATCTGTACAGAAGCCGGTATTACTGAAAATTGCTCCGGATTTGAACAATCAGCAGCTTGATGAAATTATAGAATTGATTGCAGAAACAAAAATCGACGGAATTGTAGTTTCCAACACATCGGTAAACAGAGAAGGACTGAAAACTTCGCCTGAAGTGTTAGAACAAATAGGAAATGGCGGTTTGAGCGGAAAACCTATTCGTGAGAGAAGCACAAAAATGATCAAATATCTTTCCGAAAAAAGCAACAGAGCATTCCCAATCATCGGCGTTGGCGGAATTCACTCTGCAAAAGATGCGATCGAAAAATTAGATGCAGGAGCGACTTTAATTCAATTATACACAGGATTTATTTACGAAGGTCCGGAATTGATCAACGAAATCAACAAAGAAATTTTAAAAAGAGCAAGCAGATTGCCGAGATAAATTAAAAGAGAGTTTTTAAAGCTCTCTTTTTTATTTTGACTTTCTAACAGATGCATTTTTTATATCAACCGTAAAAGTATAAGCTGATGTAGATTCCGTTTTGTTTATTGTAAAAGTTAACATTTTTCGGTCTTTGGATTTTGTTTCTTTGGTGTCATACATGTTTTCAAGACAGCTTTCTGTGAGAAATTCTTCGTAGTTTTTGTAATTCCAATCTTTTGTAAAGTACAAAACTCGGTAACCTTTCTCGCCTTCACTTGCGCCACATCTTCCACATGCATTGAAATTTGATGATTCTTCAAAATATAACAAAACACGATTCCCGTTTACTCCGGAAGCGTAAGATATTAATTGATTTCCGCCATGTTTGTTAATAAAATCAAATGTGTTGATCTTTTTGTTATTAGGCAAAATCAGGTAATTATTATACCGATAAATCATAGTATTACCGGTGAATAATTTTGCAGGCTGAATTTTTTCATTCAAATAAAAATTACCCAAAATAGGATTTTCTTTATCTTTTTGCTCAAAAAGAATAGATTCTTTAGGTTGTAAATTTTCTGCGATTTCTGTAGTTTTTTCTACTTTTTGGGGAGAAGTAATTTGATCTCTGAAACTTTTAGAATTCTGCTTTTGCCTGGTTCCAAAATTATACAAAGACAATTTTCCATAATCGTAAATGCCTGTTAAAGCAATTTTCTTTTGATATTTATCGTAATAATACCATCCGTCCACAAAATATTGATAGAGACTGCAGTCCGCAATTCCTGCAAAATAAAGTTGCATCGTGACAGGAACTCCCGCAATTTCTCCCTTGAAAACCTGAGATGAATCTGTTACTTTTTTTAATTCAACTTTCTGACAGAGAAATAATGGTAAGCTTAAAGAAAATAAGAGCGTTAAAAGTTTTTTCATGGTTTGGTTATCATTAGTTTAATTTTTTCAGAGGAAGAAGTGTGAGATCGTATAGATGATCAAGCCTACGAGTCCGCCGACCAATGTTCCGTTGACACGAATAAATTGGAGGTCTTTTCCAACTTCTAATTCCAGTTTTTCACTTAATTCTTTACCTTTCCAGTTACCAACGGTTGAACTGATGAGGTCTCCGAATTGGTGGGTGTTTTTAAGAATGTATTTGTAAGCGGTGACACGAACCCAGTGATCGATCTTATTTTGAAGATTTTCGTCAGTTTTTAAATTTTGCGAAAATTCATTCAGGTTTTTAGAAAGGTAGTTTTTTAATGAAGATCCGTCATCCTGAAGTTCTTTTACCAACGTTTTTTTAATAGAAGACCAGATGTCATTAGAATATTCATCCAGTTTATCATTTTTAAGAAAATTATTTTTAATGTCTTTAAATTCATCTTCCCATTTCGGATCTTCTTTTAAGTCTGTAGAAAATTCATAGATCTTTTTTGTGATCAAAGCTCTGATATCATGTTCAGGATCTTCCTCCACTTCTTTGAAAAAGTCTGCAAGTCCGCTTGCAATCTTATCTGCAATTTTATTGTCAACAAAAGACGGAATAAAAGAATAACTTCCTTCTTTTACGCGTTTCTGGATCATTTCATCATTTTCAATGATATAATCTTTAATCTGTTTTGATAGGTTAGTGATAATTCTTTGATGATCGTTTTTGTCTAAAAGATAATTGATTCCGTTTCCGATGATCTTGTTCAGTTTAATATCATCTGTCATTTCAGAAACCTTTTTACTGATGAAACTGCTTACGGTAGAATCATCTAATTTATTGAGAATGTCCAAAACAATATCCGAAAGATTTTTAATTAAAACTTCCTGGTTTTTCTCCTTATTAAGCCATTCTCCGACAAAATTGGAAACTTTTAATTTTTGAATATAAGGACGTATATTTTGAGGTGATAAGAAATTAGAAACCACAAAACTTCCCAAATTATCACCCAGTTTTTGCTTACTGTTTTCAATCAAATTGGTATGTGGAATAGGCAAACCAAGCGGATGGCGGAATAAAGCGGTCACCGCAAACCAATCTGCCAACGCACCAACCATTGCTGCTTCAGAAAAAGCACGGACATAGCCTATCCAATGAGAATCATTTGATTTTTGTAATATAGTGGTAATAATAAAGACAATGGCCATCAACACAAAGAGTCCTGTGGCAAATGCTTTATATTTTCTTAACTGTTTTCTTTTTGCTTCATCATTCATATTCTCAAATTTACTAAATTTGGTTATGAAATTTTTAATTTCAATTATATTAATCATTTTTCTGCAATCATGTTCGCAGAATCATCAACCTATCAAAAAAACTCCTATGGAAAATACAGAAGCAAAAAACAATCCATATTACTCAAGAACAGATACTACAAAACTTGATATTTCTAATGACGAATGGAAAAAGATCCTCGCTCCGGATTTATACGCCATCGCCAGAGAAGCCGCAACAGAAAGAGCTTTTACCGGAAAATATAATGAATTTGACGAAATGGGAGAGTATTATTGCGCCGTTTGCGGAAACCATTTATTCCGTTCTACTTCAAAATTTTCGAGCAGTTGCGGATGGCCAAGTTTCTTTGAAGCAGATAAAGAAGGCGTATATTATAAAAAAGACAACGCATACGGAATGGAAAGAGTAGAGGTGCTTTGCAAGAGATGTGACTCGCATTTGGGTCACGTTTTTGATGATGGTCCAAAGCCTACAGGACTGCGTTATTGCATGAATTCCGTAAGCCTGGAATTTGTTCCGGATTCACAAAAATAAAGCCTTTAATTCACGAAATCAGGAAGTTAAAGTTTCTTAAATTGAGTTAAACTTCTTTCATTTTTAACTGCTTGGTAATTATGTTTTTATAAATTTGTCTACTAATTTGAATTTAACATAATATTGAATGAAAGGATTTTATAGCGTATTAGGTATTGTTTACATGGTTACGACTTCATTTTATCTGTCTCCAAAAGAAGCGGTAGTAAAGAATGAAATCAGTACAAAAATTGAAAAATTAAACGACACTAAAACTGAAAAAATCACTACAGTATCTTCATCAGAAGCATTGTACAAATCAATTACATTTGAAGCGGGGCACGAACTTAACGAAGAAGTTTTCTTTAAAGCTTTAACAGGTTTTGAGAATTTAAAGAAAGCTGGTTTGCTTAATCAGGATGCTCACTTATTAACGGTATGCGATTTTTCTATGTCTTCTAACACGAAAAGACTTTGGGTGATTGATACAGAGGAGAAGAAGGTTTTATTTAATTCACTTGTAGCTCACGGGAAAAATACGGGTGAAGAATTTGCCACCAACTTTTCGAACACCAACAGTTCGCTTCAAAGCAGCTTAGGATTTTATATCACAGATGCTACTTATAACGGAGACAACGGGTATTCTTTAAGATTGCTTGGAATGGATAAAGGCTTTAATGATGCAGCTTACAAAAGAGCCATCGTAATGCACGGAGCAGATTATGTAAGTGAAGATTTTGCGGCAACACACAAAAGGATCGGAAGAAGTTGGGGATGCCCAGCTGTTCCAAGAGATTTGACACAACCGATCATTAATACAATAAAAGGAAGAAATTGCCTTTTCATTTATTATCCCGATCAGAATTATCTTTCAAAATCGGAATGGTTAAAAGCATCAGTTTAAGATGATTGATGCTTCGGAATTTGTTTTTGCAGTAAGATTAATGAATAATCCTGATGGGGAAAGTACGTTTGAAAATGGGAAAATTCCTGTTTTAAAACCTATGAATACAACCACTTTTTGGATAAGCAATAAAACTGAAGAATGGGAAAAGGCTGATCATCCGGCTCCAAGAAGGCAATATGTAGTGACTTTGAAAGGAAAAGTAAGATTTAAGGTAAGTGATGGTTCAACATTTCTTATAGAACCCGGAATTATACTCTTGGCGGAAGATGTAGAAGGAAAAGGACACAGTTGGGAGATAGAAGAAGGCGAAAAATGGGAGAGGCTTTACATTCCAATTGCTGAAAATGCTGAAAGCTTTTTTATTCCGGATCCGAAGTAGAGGATTATTTCGAATTAATTTTATCTGAATTAATATTATAATGCAAAAAGCAGTCAAAATTTGACTGCTTTTTTATTTTGGTTAAAATTTTCCAACATATCTGTCATTCTGACGAAGGAAGAATCTAAACCATTATCTTTAATCTGCGAGAGAATTTTACGAAGTAAACTTCTTAAAAACCAAAGTAGCATTATGTCCTCCGAAACCAAAAGCATTGCTTAAAGCGAATGTAATATCCTTTTCTTTAGCTTCACCGAAAATAATATTCACCTCTTTCGGGATATTCTCATCAATATTATGAAGATTGATCGTTGGTGGGATAATTCCATGTTGAATAGCTTTGATAGAAAGAATCGCTTCCGCTGCGCCGGCTGCTCCCAATAAGTGCCCTGTCATCGATTTCGTAGCGCTGATGTCCAGGTTTTTGCTTCCTTTGAATAATTTATTAATACCTTTTAATTCAACCAAATCTCCCATTGGAGTAGAAGTTGCGTGAGGATTTAAATAATCAATATCTTCTATATTCGCTCCTGCTTCATTAAGCGCCAGTTGCATCGCTTTAATTGCTCCAACACCATCAGGATGAGGTGCTGTCATGTGATACGCATCGGCCGTCATTGCTGCTCCGACTAATTCTGCGTAGATTTTTGCACCTCTTGCTTTGGCGTGCTCATATTCTTCAAGAATTAACGCTCCTGCACCTTCACCCATGACGAAGCCATCTCTGTTGGCGTCATAAGGACGGCTTGCGGTTGCAAAATCATCATTTCTGGTAGACATTGCTTTCATGATAGAGAAACCTCCCACAGAAGCCGGAGTAATGGCTGCTTCGGAACCACCACTAACGATTACCTTCGCTTTTCCTAATCTGATATAATTAAAAGCATCCATTATCGCTGTATTTCCTGTAGCACAGGCTGAAATGGTCGTATAATTGATACCCTGAAGGCCAAATTTCATAGAAATCATTCCTGATGCCATGTTGGCAATGAATTTCGGAACGAAAAACGGATTAAACCTTGGCGTTCCGTCGCCTTTTGTGAATTCCATCACTTCACTTTCGAAAGTCCACATTCCGCCTTGTCCTGTTCCCCAGATAACGCCCGTGTCAAACGGATCCATATTTTCTAATTCCAGCCCTGAATCTTTAAGCGCTTCTGCACTAGAATACATGGCATATTGTGAAAATAAATCACTTCTTTTAATTTCCTGATGAGTTAAATGTGCTTTTGGATCAAAATTTTTAACCTCACAAGCAACATGTACTTTAAATTTTTCTGTATCGAAATGGGTAATTAAGTTGGCCCCACTGACACCATTAATACTGTTTTGCCAAAAATCTTCGACATTATTCCCCAAAGGTGTAACTGCACCTAGTCCTGTAATGACAACTCTTTTCATATTAGTTATTGATTTTAAATAGATTAGAGGTTCCTCTTGCAATTAAACGCGTCTTGTCTGCGTTCCATATTTCGCATTGTGCATTTACAAATTGCTTACCTCTTTTAATGATTTTCGTTTCGGCTACAATATTATCATTTTCTTTTGCTGTGGAGAAATAATCTATGACATTATTGATGGTTGTGATAAAAGAATTTTCGTTTAAGGAAAACATCGTGGCTCCGATAATGTCATCAACAATTGCTGCGGTAACTCCACCATGAAGATTTCCTATCGGATTCAGCCATTCGGGTCTTACTGTATATTGAAACTCCAACTGTCCTTCCTCTACAGAAAGAACGGTGGGGTTGAGCCATTTCATAAAAGGAGAAGGAGATTGTGTAAATTCCTTTCCGATGAATTGTTTTAGTTGTTCTAATCTATCCATACTTTTATTTTTCTAAGATCATCGTTACGCCTTGTCCGCGTGCGGCGCAGATTGAAATAAATCCTTTGCCGCTTCCTTTTTCATTGAGTAATTTCGCTAAAGTTCCAATGATTCTTCCGCCGGTAGCGGCAAAAGGGTGAGCTACAGCAAGACTTCCGCCTTTTACGTTTAATTTATTTCGATCGATTTTTCCTAATGCTTTTTCTAATCCGAATTTCTTGGCCAGATCATCATTTTCCCAGATTTTTAATGTTGCTAAAACCTGTGCTGCAAAAGCTTCATGAATTTCATAATAATCAAAATCCTCCAAACTCATTCCTGCCTTTTTAAGCATTCTGTCTGTTGCAAAAACAGGAGCTAGCAATAGGTTTTGTTTATTTTCAACATATTCAATTCCTGCGACTTCTGAAAAAGTGATATAAGCTAAAATGGGTAGATTATTTGCTTTTGCCCATTCTTCACTCGCTAATAAAACCGCAGATGCTCCATCGGTAAATGGAGTTGAATTTCCGGCTGTTAGCGTTCCGTTTTGTTTATCAAAAGCGGGTTTTAATGAAGCTAATTTTTCTAAACTTGTGTCTCGGCGAAGATTATTATCCTTATCTAAACCAAAAGCCGGAGTGATCATATCATCAAAAAATCCTTCATCATATGCTTTTGCCATATTTTGGTGACTTTTAAAAGCTAATTCATCCTGATCTTCACGGGAAATTTGATAATATTTTGCGGTAATTTCTGTGTGACCACCCATTACCAAGCCTGTTTTCGGTTCCTGACCTTTGTAAGGAATCGGCATCCAGTCTTTCAGTTTTGGACTTAACAATTGTTTTAATTTTCCAAAAGCTGATTTTTCTTTGTTGGCCTTTAATAAAGCTTTTCTTAATCTTGGTGAAGATTCAAAAGGAATATTGCTCATGGCTTCAACACCGCAGGCAATTCCGCTTTCGATCTGACCTAAAGCGATTTTGTTTGCGATGTACACTGCTGCTTCAATTCCTGTGTCACAAGCTTGTTGAAGGTCACATGCAGGGGTTGCAGGATCTAGTGAAGTGTTCATAACGGTTTCTCTGATGAGATTACTTTCAGAAATGTGTTTGATCGTCGCGCCTCCGGCAACTTCACCGAGAAGTTTTCCTTTAAGGTTGTAACGATTGATCACGCCATCCAGAGCGGAAAGCAATAAATCCTGATTTCCTTTGTCTGTGTAAGCGGTATTCATTCTGGCAAAAGGGATTCTGTTGGATCCTACAATTGCCACTTTTTTTGTTTCCATATTGATGAATTTTTATGATGGAAGGTGTTTTAGTTCTTTATCAATAATTAATAATATTCTGTCTAAAGCTAGATTGAGATATTTCTCGTCGCCTGTTGTTTTGGAAAGCAAAATTCCGCCCTCAACAAGCATAATAAATAACGATCCGAATTCATCAGCATTAATATTTTCATGAATTTCACCATTTTTTTGACCTTGAATAATGACTTCTGATATATTTTTTATCCAGCCTTCGAAAGATTCTGTTACCCTTTTTTTTAAAGTAGGAAATTTGTCGTCGGCTTCGGTTGCAGCATTCATCAATGGACAACCACCAGTTTCAAAAACAATTTTCCAGTTTTTTCGATAGAAATTAACAAATGCATTGAGTTTATCTATGGTTGTTGAAAATTCTTCACCAAGAGACCGCGACATACTTTTCCCCAATATACCTGAATTGTATTTATAAACTTCAAGAGCAACTTCATCTTTATTTTCAAAATTCCCGTAGATGCTTCCTTTCGTTAATCCTGTAGCTTCCGTTATGTCAGAAAGCGACGTAGAAGTATACCCTTTGGTGTTAAACAAAGATGCCGTTTTTTCGATAATAAATTGTTTTGTCTTTTCTGCTTTTGACATTTCTTTTAATGAAAATAGGGTACAAAGATACAAAAATATACCGATTGGTATATTTTATTTCAAAATTAAATCTGAACTGTTGAATAAGCTCAGATTTAATTATTTATTTAATACTTTCTATGCATCCGCTTTGTCATTCCGTAGAATCTAAACAAGGATTTTTACAATTCTATATCTACAGAGAAAGCATAGATTCTTTCAGAATGACAAAAATGGTGTTTTACTTTTGGTAAATGCTTCTTGCGGCTTTTTAAGCCAAAGTAGCATTCAAAGTAATCTCAAAATTAAAAGCTGCACTTACAGGGCATCCTTCCTCTGCAATTTTAGCATATTTTTGAAAATCTTCTTCTGAAAGTCCGGGAACTTTTGCAGTCAACGTCAATTCAGATTTTGTAATTTTTCCGATGTTTGGATCTAAAGTAATTACTGATCTTGTAGTCAATTCTTCAGGAGTAAAACCAGCTTGAGAAAGTTCTGCGCTTAATTTCATGGTAAAGCATCCTGCGTGAGCTGCTGCCAATAATTCTTCTGGATTTGTTCCTACTCCGTCTGCAAAACGGCTGTTGAAAGAATATTGAGTTTCGTTCAGCGTTGTGCTTTGAGTTGTCAAGTGTCCTTTTCCTTCTTTAATGTTACCGTTCCAAACGGCTGTTGCGTTACGTTTCATAATGTTTTGTTTTATTTAATGTTATTTGTTTTTTATGATACAAAGATATGTCGGTTATAAGTTTAAATAAATAGATAAAAAGACTTAACTATTGTACTTTTTTCCCGAAGTGTAATTTTTCTTGAAATTTACAGGAGTATTTCCAATTTTATTCGTAAAAAGTCGGTTGAAATAAGCCGGATCTTCATAGCCCAAATCATATGCAATCTCCTTGACAGGTTTATCAGTGTAAAATAATAGTCTTTTAGCTTCCAGTAAAATTCTGTTGATGATAAACTGATTGGGCGAATCTAGGTTTAAGCTTTTAAATTTATGGGTTAATGTTTTCGGAGCGATATGAAGCATTTCTGCATAATCTGCAACATTGTGCTTTTCTCTGTAATGAATTTCCAGATACCTGCTGAAATCTCGGAAAACATCCAATTCATTACTCGGAATTTTTACGGTGTCATTGTCGAGGTTTTGCTTCTTCCATTTTCTGGTGGCGCGGATGATGATCTGTTTTAAATAGGTTCTTATCATTTCTTCGCTGGAAGATTCTTTCCATTCAAGTTCTTCGTTGATGTTTTGAAATAAGTTTTTAATAATAATTGTTTCAGAATCATCAAGGTCAACTTTTGGAATTTCAAAAATATTATGAAAAAGCAAACCGTCACAGGCGACTTCTTTATCATGAATCTGAATACAGTAAAAATCTCTGTTGTAATAGAGAAGAGATGCAGCGTCAGAGTTTCCATTTTTAATATCAAAATATTGATAGGTAAGAAAAAATAGAGTAGGAGCTTCTGTTTTGTAATGATTAAAATCTACGGTAATTTCGTAATCTGCAGGAACAAAAAGTATTTTTATATAGGGTTGAGACTTTATTTTGTTGACGGTTTCGAGGTTTTCATGAGAGAATACACTGACCCCGCACTTTTTATAATTGTCTTCAAAAACAAGCTCTTGTAATCCCATACCTTAACTTTAGTTTAAAGATACAAAAAAGCATGATTTCAAGATATTAAATTATTGAAATCATGCTTGGATTTTTAATTTGAATGAGATTCGTTGCTTTACTCAAACTCTATAATTCTCAAATTCTCAAACTTAGAATGTAACATCCAATCCAACGTAAAAATTAGCTTTCATGATTGGAGCGTACACCATTCCGCCATCAAAATAATTTCCGAACGGATTTTTGAAATCTACGATTGCATTTTTTTGATAATAAGAAGTCAAATTCTCACCACCCAAATACGCTCTGATCTTTTTATTGAAATTTCTTGAGATCTGAGCATTCAATACCGCGTAAGATTCTGAATATGTAGGTAATTGAAACGCTTCAGGATTGCTTGATGTATTGGGAAGCCTTTGTTTTCCGACCCAATTTAAAGTGGTATCAAAACTCCAAAATGCGCCATTGTTATTTTTATTGGTTGCATACGCCAAATTCACAAATCCTCTGTGTTTCGCCATAAAAGGGATTTCTCTTCTTCCATCAAGATAATCAGCCTGAACATCATAATATTTATAAGCCAATCTTACATCAAAGTTCTTAAAAGGCGTAAAATCCCACTGTGTTTGAAAAGAATTAGCGAAAGATTTACCTTCTAAATTATAGAAAGTTAATTGTTGAGGTGAACGGTCTAGATCCACCAAAACCTGATTCTGGAAATCTGTTCTGAAGAAATCAGCGATAATCGAGGATTTTCTTCCAAATAACTTGAATTCCTGCTGTAAACTTACTCCGTAATTCCACGCAATTTCTGGTTTTAAACCATAAATATCTCCATTATTTTGTAAGATCTGAATACTTCTGTTAGAAGCAAAATACTGTTGATTTTCAGCAAAAACATTCGCAGTTCTGAAACCTCTTCCTGCAGAAAGCCTAACAATAGTCTGTGGTGTGAAATCATATTTAAAATTCAATCTCGGCGTAAACTGAGTTCCTGCCAAATTATGGAAGTCTGCTCTGGCTCCGGCAACTAAAGTATATTTTAAACCTGTCAACGTATATTCAGCAAAAATTCCCGGAACGATTTCATTTCTTTTGAAATTATCAGTCAAATAAGTTTCATCGTAACCGTCGTACATAAAACTTGCACCCGCTTTATATTTGTGGTTGGTATTCCCTAAAATACTTTCAAAAATTAAATTAGAATAATACGTATGCTGTTTTCCCGAATAATTTCTAAGACCGAAAAAACTGTCCTGCTGGTGATAAACATATTGGTTCATCCAGCCTAAACTTTGGTAAGGTTTTCCTTTAAAAACGTATCCTGTTTTATTCCAAACTTGAAATCTTGAGATGTCAATTCCAACGCCATAAGCGGTTTGTTTGTCTTGCGCCAATTGCTTATTGAAATCAGTTTGTCCTGCCGTTCTTTCGTCTTTGATGAAATTAATTCCAAAATGCGAACCGAATCCTGACTTATCTAAATCGTTGTAATTCAACAAATAAGCTGCGTTAATCTGCGTTCCCTTTGGCCGGTCAAGAAAACCGTCATCATTCATATCGGTATTACCGAAAGTTCCGTTTCCGTGAAGTAAAAAAGTCTGAGACCATTTTTCATTGATCTTAGAAACGCTGGTAATATTGGCTTCGGCTCTTCCATTAAAATCAGAAAAGAGATTTAATGAAGTTTCAGGTTCTTTAGCGTTTTTTAAAAGCTCCGTATTGATCTGTCCTGTAATGCTTTCGTACCCGTTGGTAACGGTGCTTCCTCCTTTGGTTAACTGGATGCTTTCAATCCATCTTCCTGGAATGAAGCTTAATCCATACGCAGAAGCCAAACCTCTAATTTCGGGCAATAATTCTTTAGTTAAGCTCGTATATTTCTGATCTAAGCCTAACATTTTCAACTGTTTTGTTCCTGTAACGGCATTGCTGAAAGAAACGTCAACCGTTGCATTGGTTTCAAAACTTTCGGATAAATTACAACAGGCTGCTTTTAATAATTCTTTTTTATCAATATTAAAAACCAACCCCGCTTCTTTTTTGCTTAAAGAAGTTGCAGCTTTTCCGCCTGTTACAACAACGCCTTCAATGTTTTTTTCATGATCGTCGTGACTTTCATGGTTTTCATTTGAGGCATTTTGATCAGCGTGTTCTGAATGTTCAGATGTTGTACCTTCTTCATAATGTACCTTAGGATTCTTTTCTCCTAAGGCGATTTCTCTGTAATACAGACAACATGAGGGCAAGTTTTTATAAGTGCTGTCATTGGATTTGTATTTTTCGTTATCATGACCAACGTCTGCAATTTTCTTTAAAATTTTGTCAGCTGAGGTTTTTGTTGAATCAAAGTCTAATGTAACGGTTTGTTTTTCTGCATTCCAATCCGCAGAATTGGCGCCAGCGTCTTTGGCTGCTTTTTCAATTCTTGCTTTACAAGACGCACAGTTTCCTTTTACATAAAATTCATTATCTTTTTTGTGCTGATGATCGTGGGCTTCTGCAGTTGATGGCTGAGGATCTCTTTCGTAATGACAACATCCGGGAAGACTTTCATAGGTCTCATTTGATGCTTTGAATTTTTCATTGTCATGTCCCGCTCCGGCAACTTTCTTCAAAATTTCATCAGTTGAAACGTTGCTGTCAGTTTCTAAGGTTAAAGTTTGAGAATCAATAGAATATCGTGCTTCTTTTGCACCTGCTTTTTTAGCGATTGTTTCAATTCTTTCTTTGCACATTTCGCAGTTTCCTTTAACTTTAAACTGACTTTTAGAAAGATTTTGAGCGAAAATAATTTGGGTAAATAGCAAGAATGCACCAAGAATTACCTTGGAAATATATAATTTCATTTTGTTTAAAATTTAGATTAATTAAAAATCAGTTCATCATAAATAATGAACTATTTGATAGATAATTAACCCAGTTTGGGCGGCTGCCAGATATCTTTTAAACTATCTGAAACATAAGGATCAGAATATTGAAACTGTAAGTTTTTAGTAAGATTAAAATTTGAAAAGTCTAAAGACAACAAGCTTTTAGAAGAAGTGATTTCTAAAAATGGTGCGCAAGACACGCAAAAAGTGCAGCAGTCATCGTTACAAGATGATTTACTTTCTTTAGAATGATTGTCTTTTGATGAAGTGTGGTGATTTTTACAGCAATCGTCTGATTTAGACTCCTTTTTGCAGCAATTTTCCTGTGAAGCCTGAGCATAGAAATTATCCTTAGGAATCAAAAAAATCCCAAGGCAAAAAATGATCGTCAAAATCTGAACTAGCTTCACGAGTGCAAATTTACAAAAATTATGGCAAAGGATCTCCTACTTTTAACGAACAGCTGTGAAAAGGCTGGCCGTGAGGAGGATTCAATTTTGGTTTTTCACCAGTTGCCAAAGTTTGTTGAGGTGCCGGAGCCGGAGTAGGTTGAACTACATTAGCTGGCGTTGTTTGTGGCGCAGATTTGCTGTTTAAAGGTTGTCCAACAGGGATGTCGCATCTATGTCCGGGTTCTCCGTGGGGAGGATTCATTCCTGGAGCTGTTTTTACTGCTTGTTTCTTGTCGGGAACAACAAATTGTCCTGCAGGTAAAGTATTCGGATCGATCTGAACAGCATTTGGAACGTTATTTACAGGCGTAGTTGGAGCTGTTGGCATAGGTTTACTATTCAAAGGTTGTCCGACAGGGATATCACATCTGTGACCGGGTTGTCCATGCGCAGGATTCATTCCGGGTGCAGAAGCTGTTGCTACATTTTGATTGGAAATTCCTGCTTGATCTAAAAGAGATGTTTGAGGGGAATTAGCAACTGCGTTCGATTGTACGCTAGCTTCCTCTTCTATATACGTTGCTCTTTCGTCTTTTTTACAAGAAACGATTACTATGGAAACGGCAATTAAACCTAAAAATATATTCTTCATATCCAAAATGGTATGAAGCAAAATTAGCAAAACATTTTTAATTGTTTTGCTAATTTTATATTTATAATCTTAATCTGGAATTAATTCTTAACTAAAAGTCTGAATCCTTCTCCGTGAACGTTGATAATTTCCAATCCTTCGTCGTCTTTTAATAATTTACGAAGTTTTGCGATGTAAACGTCCATACTTCTTGCGGTGAAGTAGTTTTCTTTTTTCCAGATCTTTCTTAATGCTAAGTCTCTCGGCATGAAATCGTTTCTGTGGATACAAAGAAGTTTCAGCAATTCGTTTTCTTTTGGAGAAAGTTTGTATTCTTTATCACCAACTCTCAATTGTCTCAACATGGAGTCAAAGAAGATATTGCTGATTTTGAATTGCTCCTGTTCTTCATTTTCCAATGTAGAACTTCTTTGAAGAATTGCCTTTATTTTGTATAAAAGTAATTCAGTATCAAATGGTTTCGTGATGTAATCATCAGCTCCCAATTGATATCCTTTCAATATATCTTCTCTCATATTTCTTGCTGTCAAGAAAATGATTGGTGTATTTTTATCAATTTTTTTAACATCTTCTGCCAAAGAGAATCCGTCTTTTTTAGGCATCATGACATCGAAAATACAGATATCGAATTCGTTTTCTGTAAATTCTTTTAATCCCTGTTCTCCATCTACAGCCAGCGTAACTTCAAAGTTGTTTATCGTTAAATAATCCTTCAACACTGCGCCGAAACTCTGATCGTCCTCTACTAATAATATTCTGTTGCTCATAATTTCAAGTAATTAATAATTAATAAATTAAGAATGAACTAGCTATTCCTTCTTTTTTTGTCCTATTTTATTTTGTGATTTAATATTTATTTTAACTCATTGGAAGTTTGATTGTAAACGTGCTTCCCAATTCTTTCTGAGAATCTACAATAACCTGTCCTTTATGTAGTTCTACAATTTTTTTAACGTAAGAAAGTCCTAAGCCTTGTCCTTTCACATTGTGAATATTTCCGGTTTCCTCTCTGAAGAATTTGTCAAAAATTTTCGTTTTATTCTGGGTTTCCATTCCCATTCCTTTGTCGGAAATTTCAATAACGTAGAAATTGCCTTCGTTTCTTGTTTTTACATGAATTTCAGGGGTTTCCGGAGAATATTTGTTGGCATTATCCAATAAATTCACCAACATATTTGAAATGTGAAATTCATCAATTTTAAAAATATATTTATCTGCGTTGAACTCTTGTGTTAATGAACCGTTTCTTTGTTTCACGATCAGGTTAAAAGATTCTGTAGTTCTTTTGATTAATTCTCTTACGTTTGTTTCTCTTAGGAATAAGTTGACTTCGTTTCTCTCCAGTTTAGACATGTTGAGAACGTTTTCTACCTGCTTTTTCATCCTTAGATTCTCCTGTTTTATCAGTTCTGAATAATATTTAACCTTATCAGGATTGGTGGCAATTTTATCATTCGCCAACGAGTCTGTTGCTACCGAAATTGTTGCAAGAGGCGTCTTAAATTCATGCGACATATTATTGATGAAGTCTGTTTTTACTTCAGCCAATTTTTTCTGTCTCATCATATAATTAATGGAAATAATATAAATTCCCAAAATCGTCAATAACGAAAGGAAAGTCCCTAAAAGCATTGGCCAGTTGTTCATCGCCAAAGAATATTCTTTCTTAGGAAAAACTAAGGCTAATGAATATAAAGTACGTTCTTTATTGTCCGTAAAAAGAGGGTAACTGTAAGGCGTATTGTCTTTTTTCTCTTTATAATCTTTGTTTACAATGCTTGTGAGGTTGTTGTTTTTGTCTGTGATTCCATAGCCAAACTTCGCCGAAATACCTCTTATTTTAAGCTCTTTAGAGATAATAGAATCAAGCACTTTATCATCAACTCTTTTGGTGATGGGTAAATTATTACCATAAATTTTTGCAAATTCTTTTATGGTATAATCTCCGTTTTCAATCTCATTATTAAGTTCTGAAGTAAGCTGTTGAGGTTTTGTGGTATCTCTTTTTATCTTGTAAGCAGCTTCATCGCTGTAAAGTGTCGTCCATTTTATAGAATCTCCACTTTGAGAAATTGGAAGCTGACTTCTTTCAATAATATTTTTAGAATAAATAATTTGTCTTTGAGTACCGGAATCTTCTACCTGCTGAATCGTAGTAAGTGATGGCTGCTTACCGTTGGCAACGATATTGTTTCGAAAATTTTTATTGTTTTCATTCATGTATTTTTCCACCTCGATCTCTGAAACGCTTTTTGCGGTGCTTTCTAAGGCTGTATATACTTTGTTTGAAAAATCCTGTTCAAGAGCACCGTAATAACCTTTCAGCCAATAAAATTGGAGCGTAACAAAGACAATCAGTGAGATTGTCATAAACACTGAAATTATTGGGATGAATTTATTATTCATTATTTTATTTTAAAAATTTTAGAATTATGAATGTTAAAATTAATTATTTTAAGACTTCATAAACAAAAAACGAGCCAAAAAATTGTGTAATTTTTCTTAAAACTACGTTTTTTAACATTTTATTATAAATATTTAAATATTTGTCATTGGAAAATCCGTGTCAGAGATTAATACATTAAGTTTGTTAAAAATAATTACTTATGAAATCTAATATCGTTTTTAACAAAGATTTTGACTCAAACACGGTTTATGTGATGAAAATTTTTAACGCAGATGTGTCAAAAGTGTGGGATTATTTTACCAAAGCAGAATTGTTGGATCAATGGTGGGCTCCCAAGCCTTGGAAATGTGAAACAAAAAGTCAAGATTTTAAAGAAGGTGGAATTTGGTTGTATTCAATGGTCGGTCCGGAAGGAGAGAGACATTATGCTCAAGTAAAATATGGGGAGATTATGGAGCATCGAAGCTTTGATGGAACGGATACTTTTTGTGATGAAAATGGAAATGTAAATCCGGATTTTCCAGAAGCGAAATGGCTGTTTGGCTTTACAGGAGTGGAAGAGGGCTTGAAAATTACCGTTAATATTCATTTTCCTACCACGGAATCTTTAAAACAACTGCTGGAGATGGGTTTTGAAGAAGGTTTCAAAATGGGTCTGAATCAGCTTGAAGAAATTTTAAGATAATTTAACTATTAAAAGTGAGGTAAGCTGTTAAAAATATTAAGTATAATTCGTTTAAGGCTTAAAAATTAGAATTATTTTTCTTCATTAAGTTTAATTCATAAATTAACCTTGATAGTTTAAAAAGTAAAAAGCTTGGAAAAAATTATCCAAGCTTTATTTTTATATCAATTCTTCATCCTGAAAATATTGAATAATCGCCTTTTTCATAAGCAACGATTGCTCGTTGGGTCTTAATTCCGGCAACCCTTCCAGTTTTTCAAAATGAGGCCATCCATCTTCGTAATGCGTGAATTTATAGTACCCAAAAGGCTCTAATAATCTGCAAACAGCGATATGAAGAATATTTAATTTGTCGTCTTTCGTATATTTTTGTTGACCACTTCCAAGTTCCTGAAGACCAATCAGAAATAATATCGTCTCGATTGGCGGATTTTTTTCAGTCTCAAAGTTGTCCTCGAAAAATTGTTCTACTTTTTTCCAGTATTCAGCTTCGTTGATCATCCTTTTTCATTTTCTAATTTTAATAGAAACGCATATTCCAGCGCATCTTCTTTTAATGATTCAAATCTTCCGCTTGCGCCTCCGTGTCCGGAACTCATGTCGGTTTTGAATAATAAAAGATTGTTGTCTGTTTTTAACTCTCTTAATTTCGCGGTCCATTTTGCAGGTTCCCAGTATTGAACTTGAGAATCATGAAGACCTGTTGTAATCAGCATATGAGGATATTCTTTCGCTTCTACATTGTCGTAAGGCGAATATTCCTTCATATATTGATAGTATTCTTTGTCGTTCGGATTTCCCCATTCGTCATATTCCCCTGTGGTTAATGGAATGGTTTCATCCAACATGGTTGTCACCACATCCACAAAAGGAACCTGAGAAACAATTCCGTTGAATAGTTTTGGTTCGTAATTGATAACGGCTCCAACCAATAATCCTCCGGCACTTCCGCCCATCGCATATAAATGCTTTGATGAAGTATAATTTTCTTTAATTAAATATTTTCCGGCATCAATAAAATCAAAGAAAGTATTTTTCTTAAACAGCATTTTTCCGTCTTCATACCATTCTCTTCCTAGATATTCTCCGCCTCTGATGTGAGCGATCGCATAAATGAAACCTCTGTCTAAAATTGACAATCTTACATTCGAGAAACTTGCATCAACTGTGTGTCCATAACTTCCATAGCCATATAAAAGTAGAGGAGTGTCTGCAGATTTTTTTGTGTCTTTATGATAAACTAAAGAAATTGGAATTTTTGTTTCTCCATCTCTTGAATCTGCCCAAATTCTCTCAGAAATATAATTTTCAGCGAAGAATTTTCCTCCCAAAACTTCTTGTTGCTTTAATAATTTTGTGGTTTTGGTCTTCATGTCATACTCATAGGTAGAACCTGGCTGAGTTAATGAAGTGTAACCGTAACGCAAAATTTCTGTGTCGAATTCTAGATTGATTCCGATATAAGCGGTATAAGTAGGATCAGAGAAAGGTAAATAATAAGATTCTTTCGTTTTCTCTTCGATTATTTTTATCTGTAAAAGACCTTCTTCTCTTTCTTCAAGAACAAGATAGTTTTTAAATATTTCAAAACCTTCCAATAAAACTTCTGCACGGTGTGGGATTACGTCTACCCAGTTTTCCATTCCGCAATTGTCGATTTTTGCCTTTACAATTTTAAAATTGATGGCGTCGTCAGCATTGGTGATAATGTAAAATTCATCTTCGTAATGTTCTACCGAATATTCAAGATCATCGATTCTTGGCTGAATGATTTTCCATTCTGCAAAAACATCGTCAGCAGGAATAAAACGGTGTTCGTCTGAAATAGTGCTTGAGCTTGCTAAGAAAATATATTCTAATGATTTTGTCTTAAAAACATTTACATCAAAAGTATCGTCCTCTTCATGGAAAATTAAAATATCCTCCGAAGGATGTGTACCTAATTTATGTCTGTAAACCTGAAATGCACGTAAACTTTCATCTTTTCTGATATAAAAAACATGCTCGTTATCATTCGCCCAAACAGCTTTACCTGTGGTATTTTCTATTTTATCAGAAAGAATTTCTTCTGTTTCAAGATTTTTGAAATTGATATCATAAATTCTTCTTCCAACATTGTCAGATGAAAAAGAAGTCAGTTTATTATTCGGACTTACCGCAACGCTTCCCACTTCGAAAAATGTTTCACCTTCTGCAAGAATATTTACATCAAGAATGATCTCTTCTGTATTGTCTAAACTTTTATGTTTTCTGCAAAAAATAGGATATTCTTTTCCGTCTTCATAACGTACAATGTACCAGTATTCGTTGAAGAAATAAGGTAGAGACTCATCGTCTTTTTTGTAGCGGGCTTTCATCTCTTCGTAAAGCTCTTCCTGAAGCTCTTCGGTATCTTTCATCATAAATTCTTCGTAAGCATTCTCTTCTTCAAGATATTTTATGACTTCGGGATTTTCTCTTTCATTGAGCCAGAAATAATTGTCAGTTCTTTTGTCTCCGTGTATTTCTAGTATTTTTTCTATTTTTTTTGCCTGTGGAGCTTTCATTCAATATTAATTCTTGTTCAAATTTAGTTAAAAAAAAGCCATCTTTCCTTGAATTGAAAAGACGGCTGATTTATATTTTATATCAAGGGCTATTTATGAAGAGCTTTAATATACTTTTCAAGTGCCATTGTCATTGATGGTGTTTCTTTTGTAGGTGCCATTAGATCTACTCTTAATCCTGCTTCCTCGGCTGCTGCTAATGTTGTGTTACCGAAAACGCCAATATTAGTTTCATCCTGTTTGAATTCCGGGAAATTTTGCTGTAAAGATTTAATTCCTTGCGGACTGAAGAAGATCAGCATGTCGTAATCTTTAATCGTGATATCCGTTAAATCACTACAAACTGTTCGGTACATGATCGCTCTTGTCCAATCTATGTTTGCCGTATCTAAAGTTTTAACGATATCAGGACTTAAAACATCTGAAGACGGTAATAGATACTTCTCAGTAGGGAATTTTTTGAAAAGCGGAGCTAGATCCGAGAAGTTTTTCTCCCCAAAACTGATCTTTCTTTTTCTGTACACAATATGCTTTTGAAGATAGTTGGCTACAGCTTCCGACTGGCAGATGTATCTCATCGTATCCGGTACGCTGAAACGCAATTCTTCTGCAAGTCTGAAATAGTGGTCAATTGCATTTTTGCTGGTAAAAATAATCCCAGTGTACTGCGTTAGATCTATTTTCTGTGTTCTAAGTTCTTTGTTGTCAACTCCTTCGACGTGGATAAAAGGACGGAAATCAATCTTTATTTTTTCCTTCTTCGCTATTTCCAAATATGGAGAAGACTCACTAGGCGCTGGTTGAGAAACCAATATAGACTTTATTCTCATCATTGACATTTATTAAAAAAATAATAGTTTCCAAAGCAGCAATAAAGGTGCGATTTGGAGGGTGCAAATATACAAAAATTTATAATACCATTTTTCGGGTAAGACATTGTTCTTGTGAAATAAATAGAAAAAAACTTTGAAAATGAATACAAAAGAAAAAAAGAACAAGTAGTACAAAAATATTTTATTTCTGTCAATAGGGAAATAGTAGTGGGTTACACAGAAAATTATCAACAAAAATGACAAAACGAAATAAAATTTAGTAGAGGTAAAGTAAAAAATAAGCAATTTTTTACCATCACCTATACTTTGATAGAAAATAAATCCTAAAGTGGTTTTTGTCAAATAAAATAAGATAACTATTATTAAACTATACCCAAATTTGTTCAATTGATAGCCCAAAACACTCAAATCGGCTACATATTTAGGAACGACAGGGATGTATTGTGAGATCAAAACGGCCAAAGTAAGGGACATTACGCAGGAGGTAATGATCCAGCTAGGAAGGTTATTACTTGCGTCAAAATATTTCTGAAGCAGAAAGTCTTTCAGGTTGGCGCCTCTTTCTATGATATTCATCATAAACAGGTATAAAAATATACAGCCCAACAATATAAAAATAACCCAATCGTTGTTCTCGGGTATTCTTACATTATTTATAAAATTTTGAGATAATGGCAAAGGAATGTTTTTTGCAAAATTATAGATTATTTTGTATAAAATAAAAAGGTTAAATAAACTATCTTTGCAAATTGAAATGAAAAAACTCGTCATCATCCCAACTTATAATGAAAAGGAAAATATAGAAAGTATAATTTCCGCGGTTTTTGCATTGGAAGATGAATTTCATATTTTGGTGGTGGACGACTCGTCTCCGGACGGAACTTCCAACATTGTAAAGGATCTTCAAAGAAGATTTCCTCACACTTTACATTTGTCAATAAGACATGTGAAAGACGGTTTAGGGAAGGCTTACATTCATGGATTTAAATGGGCAATTCAAAATAATTATGATTATATTTTTGAAATGGATGCCGATTTTTCTCATAATCCAAATGATCTTCCTAAATTGTTTGAAGCTTGTTTAAATGCAGATATGGCGATCGGTTCACGATACTCAAAAGGAGTAAATGTGGTAAACTGGCCAATGGGGAGGGTGTTACTTTCTTATTTCGCTTCAAAATATGTGAGGTTTGTTTTAGGACTTCCGATTCATGATACAACAGCGGGTTTTGTCTGTTTTTCAAGAAAAGTTTTAGAAGAGATCGGGTTGGATAACGTAAAATTAAAAGGTTACGGTTTTCAGATCGAAATGAAATTTAGAGCTTTTAAAAAAGGCTATAAAATTGTAGAAGTACCGATTATTTTTACAAACAGAATATTGGGAGAAAGCAAAATGAATGGCGGGATCATTCATGAAGCGGTTTTTGGTGTTTTAAATTTAAAATGGAAATCATTAATCAACAGATTATGAAAAAGCTAATCTTCATTTTCGTTTTATCATGCATATTTTCATGTAATGATTATGTAGATAAACCAAAGAATTTGGTAGATAAAGATACAATGGCCGAGATTCTTGCTGATCTTTCAATCAACGATCAGGCAACTTTCATGTATCAGAATAAAAATCTGGAAGCCGGGACAAGATATGTTCTTAAAGCTCACAACATAAAATCAAAAGATTTTGTTGAAAGTTTTAAATATTATGTTGTAAAAGATCAAATGAAGACGATCGCAGACGAGGCTCAAAAAAAGCTGTTAGAAAAAGATCCAAAAGCGGATCAATATATAAAAGACAAATTAAAAAAGGATGGTAATGTGCCGTCTTTTGCAAGATAACAATGCAGAAACGTGTTCCATTAGGCAAAAATACAACTGCCAATGGCGATGATTTAAAAGTATACGAATGAAATTTTTTAATATAGAAAAAACCTCTGAAGGTAAGGCAAGAGCGGGAGAGATCATGACTGATCACGGTAAGGTACAAACGCCTATTTTTATGCCTGTAGGAACTGTTGCAAGTGTGAAAACAGTTCACCAAAGAGAATTAAAAGAAGACATTAAAGCCCAGATCATTCTGGGAAACACTTATCATTTATACCTTCGCCCCGGCATGGAAACGATGCAGAATGCGGGAGGTTTACATAAATTCATGAACTGGGATCTTCCTATTCTTACAGATTCAGGAGGTTTTCAGGTTTTTTCACTTTCAGGAAGCAGAAAAATGTCTGAGGAAGGAGTGAAATTTAAATCTCATATCGATGGAAGTTATCATTTATTCACTCCAGAAAAGTCTATGGAAATCCAAAGACAAATCGGAGCGGATATTTTTATGGCTTTTGACGAATGTGTTGCTTATCCAAGTGGATATAATCAGGTAAAGGCTTCCATGGAAATGACGCATCGTTGGTTAAAAAGATGTATCGATTGGAATGAACAAAATCCTGAATTATACGGTCATAAACAAAGATTTTTCCCTATTGTTCAAGGTTCCACCTATTCAGATTTAAGAAAAATTTCAGCGGAAGTAATTTCAGAAGCGGGGGCAGAAGGAAATGCGATCGGCGGACTTTCCGTTGGTGAGCCCGAAGATGAATTGTACAGAATTACCGATGAGGTAACCGATATTTTACCAAAAGACAAACCAAGATATTTAATGGGAGTTGGAACTCCGTGGAATATTCTGGAATCTATTGGTTTAGGAATTGATATGATGGATTGTGTAATGCCTACAAGAAATGCCAGAAACGCAATGTTGTTCACTTGGCAAGGTGTTATGAACATGAAAAATGAAAAATGGAAGAACGATTTTTCGCCTTTGGATGAGTTTGGAACGAGTTTCGTTGATAGAGAATATTCAAAAGCGTATGTGCGTCATTTGTTTGTTTCTAAAGAATATTTGGCGAAACAAATTGCATCAATTCATAACTTGGCATTTTATTTAGATTTAGTGAAAGTGGCGAGAGAACATATTGTTGCAGGAGATTTCTATCAATGGAAAAACTCTGTGGTGCCGATTCTTAGACAAAGACTTTAAAATATAGAGCATGCTTAAAATTATAGACAGATATATCATTAAAAAATACCTTGGAACTTTCAGTTTCATGTTGGTATTGCTGTCTGTAGTGGTTTTGGTGATTGATGTTCAATCAAAAATCCCAAGAATTCAAAGTGCTACATTGATAGATCCAAAATTAAATGTAACTTATTTTCTAATCCATTTTTATCCATTCTGGATCATCAATTTGGTGATGACATTTTTGTCCATTTTGGTGTTTATTTCTGTGATTTATTTTACTTCCAGAATGGCAAATAATACGGAAATTGTTGCCATTATCAGTAGTGGGGCAAGTTTTCATAGATTCGCAAAACCATACTTGATTACGTCTTTATTTATTGCTGTTTTATCATTGGGAATCAATCACTTTGTGCTTCCTTGGGCAAATATTCAGAAAAATCAGCTTGAGGCGTATACTTATAATGCGAGGAATAAAGAGAAGGTTTTAGGTACGGCCCCAGCTTCCGCTCAATTGAGCAGAACGGAATATATCTTTGTTAATTCATGGAATAAGGCAGATAAAAGAGGTTCAGGTTTTGTGTTCCAAAAGTTTGATAAGAATAGAAAGATGACCTACGAGCTTAAAGCTTCTGATGTGCTTTGGGATAAGGTTAAAAAACAATTTGTATTAAATAATTACCTCGAAAAAACCATCAATAAAGACGATACAGAAAAACTTGCAAACGGTGTTGAATTAAGAAAAAGCTTCGGTCACGATCCTGAAGAGCTTTTCCCGAACGAACTTTTAGGTCAAAATAAAACAACGCCTGAACTATTAAAATTCATTAAAAGAGAAACAGAAAAAGGTAACAGTAACCTGAATGCCCATCTTAATGAGCTTCATCAGCGAACTTCAATGCCTATTTCCATTGTTATTTTGACGTTCTTGGCGCTTTCTCTCTCTTCTCAAAAGAAAAGAGGAGGATTGGGAATTAACTTAGCAATAGGAATTTCCTTAGCCTTCTTATTCGTGTTTTCATTCGAAGCTTTAAAGGTTGTTTCGGAAAATAAAAGTATGTCGCCGGCTTTGGCCATGTGGTTTCCGAACATCATCTTCTTCCCGATTGCATTGTATTTATACCTGAAAAGAGCGAATCAGTAAAGCAATTTTATTTCCTTGTGATAAAAAGATTTTAGTCCGTCATTTTCAAGGTCTATATATAACTCGCCTTTTTCATCGGCATATTTTATAATGCCATTTTGTCTCTCTCCATTAATTTCAAAAACTGAGATCTCATCTTTTCGGAATAGATTTTCATTAAATTGATCCATTATTTCCTGTTCAGACGGAATGTTTTTTAATCTTTCAATTAAGAATTTGTGATAGTTTTCCGTGAATTCTTTTAAGTCAAATAGTATCCCCGTCTGGGTTAGAAGTGATCCGGCCTTCGAAATATCATCAAATTCTTCCTGCAAAATATTAATACCCGATCCAATAATATAATAATTGCTTTGGTTGATTTTTTTCTTCTCAATTAAAATTCCGACGATTTTTTTATTTTTAAGAATGATGTCGTTCGGCCATTTTATTTTCACTATATTTTCAGTCAAATTGGCAAGGAAATCCCTGATGACAATTGCGGTATAATAATTGAACAAAAAATCAGTAAGCGTGAAATTTTCGGCTTTAGCGGCTAAAGTGTAAGCTAAATTTTTTTCAGCTGTTGAAATCCATGTATTTCCATACTGTCCGCGACCTTTTGTCTGGTTGAAAGTATGAAGACCAATAAAATCCGAATTATCATAAAGTAAATACTGAGATATTTCGTCATTAGTAGAAAGAGACTCTTTTTGATAGAATAGTTGACCCATTAAGAAAACTTTAAGACTTTAAAAGGCTAAAAGTAAGGCTAAAGTAAAAGAAAAACAATAAATTTGCAGATTATAGATATTTTAATGAATAAAACAGCAGAAAAGCAGGCACTAATAGATAAAATTGTTGAAGCCATCCAAGACGTAAAGGGTGAAGATATCATGATTTTTGATCTTTCGAAAATTGAGAACTCTGTAGCGGAGACTTTTATAATTTGTAGCGGAAACTCAAACACACAGGTATCTGCATTAGCAGGAAGTGTTGAGAAAAAAGTGAGAAATGATCTTCAGGATAGGCCTTGGCATGTAGAAGGTACCGAAAACTCTATGTGGGTTTTGGTAGATTACGTTACCGTAGTGGTTCATATTTTCCAGAAAGAAACTCGTGAATATTATGACATTGAGGAACTTTGGGGAGATGCCGCAATCACAAAAATTGAATATGAATATTAAATTTTAAAAAGTATAAATGAACAATAAAGGATTTAACTGGTTTTTTCCGATTGCGATCATAGCTCTTTTGTTATTTTTCGGTTCCAATTTTTTAGGAGGCGATAGTGCAAAATCTATTGATGAAGATGGTTTCTTCAGAGAATTGCAGACGGGGAAAGTTCAGAACATTATTATATACAAAGACACCGAAAAGGCTGATGTTTTCTTAACTAAAGCTGCAAAAGCAGCAATGGTAAGTAAAGAAGCCAAAGACAACAATCCGTTATCAGGGTTTGATATGGCTCCAAAAGCAGATTATTCTGTGAAATATGGAGATCTTCAGCTTTTCCTTCAAAAATTTGATCAGGTAAAAGCAACAAATCCGGCGATTAAAACTACCAAAGATTATGGTGCGGGCAAAAATCCTTTCATGGATATCTTGTTTTCAGCATTGATTTGGATCGCGATTTTAGGATTATTCTATTTCCTTCTTTTCAGAAAGATGGGAGGTGGCGGAGGTCCTGGTGGACAAATTTTCTCTATCGGTAAGTCTAAAGCTAAACTTTTTGACGAAAAAGAAAGAATTCAGGTGACATTTAAAGATGTTGCAGGTTTAGAAGGTGCAAAAGAAGAAGTACAGGAAGTTGTAGATTTCTTGAAAAATTCTGAAAAATATACAAAACTGGGAGGTAAAATTCCTAAAGGAGTTCTATTAGTAGGTCCTCCGGGAACGGGTAAGACATTATTGGCTAAAGCCGTTGCGGGTGAAGCTAAAGTTCCGTTTTTCTCACTTTCAGGTTCAGATTTTGTTGAAATGTTTGTAGGAGTAGGTGCTTCAAGAGTTAGAGATTTATTTGCTCAGGCAAAAGCAAAATCTCCGGCGATCATCTTTATTGATGAGATTGATGCTATCGGACGTGCAAGAGGTAAAAACAATTTCTCAGGCGGAAACGACGAAAGAGAAAATACATTGAACCAACTTCTTACAGAAATGGACGGATTTGGAACAGACGTGAACGTAATCGTTATGGCTGCAACCAACAGAGCTGATATCTTAGATAAAGCTTTGATGAGAGCAGGACGTTTTGACCGTTCAATTTATGTTGACCTTCCGGAATTACACGAAAGAAGAGAGATTTTTGATGTTCATTTGCTTAAAATTAAGCTTGATGATACCGTTGACAGAGATTTCTTAGCAAAACAAACTCCTGGATTCAGTGGGGCAGATATTGCTAACGTTTGTAACGAAGCAGCATTAATTGCAGCTAGAAACAGTCATACTTCAGTTACTAAACAGGATTTCCTTGATGCTGTAGATAGAATCATCGGAGGTCTTGAGAAGAAAAATATGGCTATCAAACCTTCAGAAAAGAAGAGAGTTGCTTATCATGAAGCTGGTCACGCTACGATATCTTGGTTGGTAGAACACGCCGCTCCATTGTTAAAAGTAACGATTGTGCCGAGAGGACGTTCTTTAGGAGCAGCTTGGTATCTTCCTGAAGAAAGACAATTGACGACTACAGAACAGATGTTGGACGAATTATGTGCAACATTAGGAGGTAGAGCAGCAGAACAGGTTATTTTCAATAATATTTCAACAGGTGCATTATCTGATTTGGAAAGTGTAACGAAAAGAGCTCAGGCAATGGTTACTGTTTACGGATTAAGCCCGAATATTGGTAACATTTCTTACTACGATAGTTCAGGGCAGTCTGAATACAATTTCGGAAAACCATATTCTGAAGCAACAGCTAATAAAATTGATGTTGAAATAAAATCAATCATTGAAAATCAATATCAGAGAGCGGTTCAGATTCTTACTGAAAATAAAGATAAGCTTGATGCTTTGGCGAATAAACTTTTAGAAAAAGAAGTAATATTCCGTGAAGATCTTGAAGATATCTTCGGAAAAAGAGCATGGGATCCTGAGTTAACAGAAAGACCTGTTACCAGCACGATTGCTTCTAAAGAACCGGATGAACAAATTATCATTAAAGATAAAGAAGAAGAAAGTGAAATTCAGGCTCCAGAAAGCCCGACACAACTTTAAAATACTTCAAAAACATAGTGTAAAAAACCTGACAACGCAAAATTGTCAGGTTTTTTCATATTTAAGACTACATTTTTAGAATCTATTGTAATTAATTTTCTATTTTTGTATAAAGTTGACTAAAAATAAATTAAGTTGAGTTTATTCAAGAGAATTGTAAGCAAACTTACCAACCAACCTGAGGAAGAAGACAAACAGAGTTTGGAAAAGCTAGGGGATTCGCTTAAAAATGCGGATCTCGACTATAAGTTTGCGCAATTATTTACGCATTCCGGAGGCTTTTTCAATTACTGTGCAGATGAAGCGGAAGCTCTACAGACTTTAAATCAAATTGTAAAGATAGAAGGGATCAAAAATATGTTTTGTTGGGATAAAGAACTTCAGAATTTTCTGAATGTTGTGAAAACTCCTTATACTTCAGATTTTGAGCATTCCAATGATGCCGCTTTCATCACTTGTGAGTATCTTATTGCTTACGATGGAAGAATCATGCTTTCTCACAATAATATCCTGCATTACCATTCTTCAAGACTGCCGAATAAGATCATTATTATGGCCAATGTATCACAGATCGTGAATAATCTTAATGATGCGATGGGAAAAATTAAAAGGAACGGAAATATTAAAAACCTTACTTCCATCAGCGGAAATCAGTCAAAATTAGATACTTCTTCTAATGCCAATACAAAACTGTTTTTATTGCTGCTTGAAGATTAGCATCAACTTCTAAAATTTAAATCTTGGACAAAAATCTTATTCAAAGAACCCTTTCCGGAATTGTTTACGTTGCAGTTATCATTCTTTGTACCACTCCGCTTGGAGCTCAATTGATCAACAGTATTTCTCCGGATCTCGTTAAACAGCAATATTTATATTACGGTTTGATCTCTTTTCTAATGATCGTAGGATCTTGGGAGTGCGTGAAGATCATGAAATTTGGAAACGGATATGAAAAATGGGTGGTATTTCCTGTTATCCTTGTTATTTTTTACATGTTTTCTAAAAGATATTTCTACCACGACTTTTATTTTAATTTCAGACTGAGCGAAATATTAGCTCTTGCCTTGATTTTAATAGCTGTTATTACTTTATTCAAATATGCTAACGAATTATACTTCGATAGTGGAAAGCTGATTTTTACGGTCATTTACGTGGCTCTTCCTTTTAGTTTTGCATTAGGATTACCAAAGTTCTCTACCTACGACAATACATTCTCTTTAGAAGTTCTTTTCTTGTTTGTTCTGATATGGAGCAGCGATACTTTTGCCTATTTAACTGGAAAATTCTTCGGAAAACATAAAATGGCACCCAAAATTTCTCCTAAAAAAACTTGGGAAGGATATATTGGTGGAGTAGTATTAACATTGGTTTTATCATACTTCATCGAAAAATATCAGCACGATCTTCGTGGAAACTGGATGGTTGTTGGATTCTTAGTGGCTGCATTTGCACCATTGGGCGATTTGGTAGAAAGTCAATTGAAAAGAAATTTCGGTGTTAAAGACAGCGGAAACATCATTCCTGGGCACGGAGGTGTATTAGATAGGCTGGATAGTTTTTTAATTTGCGCGCCTGTCGTATATTTGTACTTTATTTTAGAAAAATTTATTTAATCTCATGAAATTACATAAGGAGTCAAAAGGGACGATCACTGTAGCAACGATACTATTTATTATTATTAGTGTATTGGCTATTTATTTTCTTGAAATGTGGTCGCTACTGATCATTATGCCATTATTGGTGGTTTACAGTTTGGTATTTTGGTTTTTCAGAGTTCCGGAACGTGATATTTTGGAGCACAGAGAAAACGTTATTGCTCCTGTTGACGGGAAAGTAGTAATGATTAAAGAAGTAGAAGAAGATGAATTTATAAAAGGAAAGGCAATTCAGGTTTCTATCTTTATGTCACCTTTGAATGTTCATATTTGTAGATATCCAGTTTCAGGAAAAGTGATTTACAAAAAATATCATCCGGGAAAATACCTTGTTGCCTGGCACGAGAAATCTTCTACAGAAAACGAAAGAACAACCGTTGCTGTTGAAAGTATGACCAATCATAAAGTGGTTTTCAGACAAATCGCAGGATATGTTGCCAGAAGGATTGTTTTCTATTGTAATGAAGGAGATCAGGCGAAAGCTGGACATGAATTCGGTTTTATCAAATTCGGTTCAAGAATGGATGTTTTCTTACCTTTAGATACAGAAATTATCTGCAAGATCGGTGACATCACGAAAGGTGGATTGGATGTGATCGCAAGAATGAAAGATTAAGATGTAATCAAAAATATATGTAAGACTGTTTCGAAAGAAGCGGTCTTTTTTTTGTTTAAATAAAAATGGCACGAATGCTTTTCACAAATGAACACGAATTATAGTAAAATTTAAACACAATGTTTTTCATCAATAGGAACGGCTTTATCCAAAACATAAAGCTTATTTCACCAAACACCAAACACCAAACACCAAACACCAAACACCAAATACCCAAATACCAAACACTAAACACTAAATCCTGATATACTGTTTTACCTCATTAATTAGACTTAAAATAAACTGCACAGGCAAGTCCTCTTCCATATCAATCAAAAGGATTTTAAACTTCTTTCTGCCTTCCTGAATCAGCTCCGGGTAATCTAATCTGTCGCCATGATAAAAGCTCACATAATGTTTCTTATGTTTTTTGCTGTAATATAAATAACAGAGCATTTTCTTTTTATACTTAAAAAACGGAAGCCCGAAACTCAACGTTTCAGTAATATTTTCTGTGTCAGATTCTAAAATCTTTTGCCTTAAAAAAAGAAGAGTACTTCTTTCAGGCTCTTTAATTCTGTAGAAGTACTCTTGTATTGGGTTCATTTTAAATAAAAATTTAAAAAGATTTAATCAAAATTCTGTAGCTCGACAAGTTTGTTATAAACTCCTCTTTTTGCAATAAGTTCGTGATGAGTTCCTTGTTCTACGATATCGCCTTTTTCCATTACTACGATCCAGTCTGCTTTTTGGATGGTTGAAAGTCTGTGGGCAATAACTAAAGAAGTTCTGTTTTCCATCATTTTTTCAAGGGCATCCTGTACAAATTTTTCAGATTCAGTATCCAAAGCTGAAGTTGCTTCATCCAAAATCATAATTGGAGGGTTTTTAAGAACCGCTCTTGCGATAGAAACCCTTTGTTTCTGACCTCCGGAAAGCTTGCCTCCATCATCTCCAATATTAGTATCATACCCATTAGGAAGCTGAGTGATGAAGATATCTGCATTAGCAATCTTAGCTGCATTAATTACTTCTTCTTTCGTAGCATCGGGTTTACCCATCAAAATATTATTGTAAACCGTATCATTAAATAATACCGATTCTTGGGTTACCATTCCTAAAAGTTCTCTAAATTCTTTTAATTTTAAATGTTTGATGTTTACACCGTCAATTAAAATTTCACCTTCTGAAACATCATAGAATCTAGCTAACAGATTGGCAATAGTCGTTTTTCCACTACCACTTTGCCCTACAAGAGCGACTGTTTTTCCTTTTGGTATTGTAATAGAGAAGTTTTTAAGAATAACATTGTCTTTATCATAGTAAAATCCAATGTCATTAAATTCGATGTTATTATTAAGCGTTGAAATTGAAACAGGGTTCGCAACTTCATCAATTTTTACATCTGCATCCAGAATTTCCAATACTCTCATCAAAGAAGCTTCTCCTTTTTGAATGTTAGAAATTGAGTTTGATAAACTTTTCGCAGGAGGTAATATCTGGAAGAACATTCCTAAGAAAACCAAGAAATCAGCAGGTGAAATGCTTTGCTCTACGATAATCTGCTTTCCTCCGTACCAAGCGATGATCAAAAAAGTAATTGATCCTAAAAATTCGCTCATTGGAGATGCCAATTCTTTCTTTCTTCCCAGACTTATTGAGCTGGAAAGCCATCTGTTCATGGATTGCATAAATCTGTTGTCCATTATTTTATCGGCATTAAAAATCTTGATCACTTTTGATGATTTCAGAGTTTCATCTACGATAGAAAATAATGTTCCCAATTCATGCTGAGCTTCGTGGGAATCTTTTTTAAGACTTTTCCCGATCAAAGCGATCATCGTTCCCATTACAGGTAAAACCAATAGGGAAAACATAGTCATTTCCGGGCTTAAAAAGAATAAAGTGACCAATGTACTGATCAACATAAACGGAGCATTGATAAGCTCAATTAAGCTTCCCAAAATGTTACCTTCAACTTCTCCTACATCATTCGACATACGAGACATCATATCTCCTTTTCGGCTGTCTGTAAAAAAAGAAACAGGTAAAGACAGTATTTTGCGGTACATGGAGCCACGAAGGTCTTTGGTAACACCTACACGATAATTAATTAAAAGAAAAGATCCGAAGTAACGGAAAGCGTTTCTCAAAAAAAACATAAAGGCAGTAATGATACAAAGCCAGGCAAGTACATTTAGTGAACCGTGTTCACTCACTAAACTTTGTACATAATAGTTGGAATAATTCTTTAAATAAGAAAAGAAATCTAGAAATTCTCCTGAATAAACAGGGGGTGATTTGTATTCCTCAGGCTTTATGGTTCCGAAAAGCATTCCCAAAACCGGTAAAATGGTTCCTAAGGAAGCAATCTGGAATAAAGAATACATTAAATTAAAAAATAAACTTCCGTAAATGTATTTTTGGTGCGGCCTCGCGAACTTTAGTATTTTTTTATATTCGTTCATTCAATGAAAAATTGGATAGCAAAATTAATTAAAATATAATGATAAGACGTTCTAAATCCTATTTTACTTTAAGTAATATGTACCAATAGAAACTTTTTTGTTACAGTGTATTCTTAAATAAGGTATGGATTCTAATAAAAAGAGTGCTACCTTTATAGGGTAACACTCTTTTATTTTTATTAAAACTTCACTTTATCATTATATTTCGGAGCAAAGTTCTTAGGAGTTAATTTTTCCAATGTCTTCCCAAAATTATTAATAATTTGACTCATATTATTAAAATCAACAATGCTTACATCGTCATTCACTTGGTGGTAATGTTTAATTTTCGTCATATCAGCTGTTGAAATTGAGTGAGCGATAATTTTCTTTTTCACAAAGTTTACATTATCTGATCTGTAAAATAATTGTTCAGAAGCATAAGGATCAGCATTGATCTTTAATCCGTTCACTGCATTTTTATTGAAAAGTTCATCAAGATCCGAAAACTCATCACCCGTCATGAATACTGCATTTTTCCCGAATTGAGATTCTGTAGCTACCATTTCAAAATTGAATAGTGCATATAAGTTATTATATATTTTATCTAAATTTTTATCATCAGCGATTGCTGTAGAGCCCAGCATCCCTTTTTCTTCACCGTTAAATGCCATAAAAACCATTGAGAATTCAGGTTTTTTATTTTTGAAATAGTCTGAGATTCCGACTAAGGTTGTAATTCCGCTTGCATCATCATCAGCTCCGTTATAGATATTATCGCCGCTTTTATTGTTCATTCCGATGTGATCGAAATGTCCAGAGAAACCTAGATATTTATCTGTTTTTCCTTTTTGAACACCGCAAACATTATAAGCCGTTTTTCCTTTGTAATTAAATGGAACCAAGTAAGAATTACCAGTACAGTATTCTAAATTATTTTCTTCAAAAAGCTTTGCGATGTAATTTGCTGCATTCTCATTCTCAGGAGTTCCGATTTCACGGCCTTTCATTTCATCTGAAGCCAAGGTGGAAATTATAGTGTTTATTCTTTCCTTAGAAACTTCCTGTGCGAAAGCAAATGCTGAGAAAAGGGATAGTGTAAGATAAGCTAGTTTTTTCATGGATAGATAAATTTTAATAATCTGTCGCAATTTAAAATAAAATGTTGCAATAATTTGTATAAAATTTTAGCTGGCTTCTTTTATCACAATGCTGGACAAATATTTTCTTTAATTCTCTATTTTTTTTAAGGTAAACTAAGGCGTAAACTTATTAAAGTAATACAATTTGATGATTATTTAGTTTTCCCAAAATAAGCTAAGAGGCTTTGTTTTATTTTAAAATATTCAAATAAATAAAAAATCTTGTCTAGCCTTACTATAAATTAATACAATAAAAACATAAAAAAACAGCTCCCAAAAAGAAGCTGTTCCTACTCAAAAAATCGTTGTTTAGGTTATCGAAGTCTGTCTACAGATTTCACGAGCCTCTCATCTTTGCGGATATATATGTTTGCAATAAGCAGACAAATAGTCGCGATTAAAGGAAAAATCGGCTCAATACCCTTCTCAGGAAGTTGAATTCCTCCGGGTAAGTTTAGTATCCAGTACGCCAATACACCAATCAACAAAACGTTTATAATGATGCTGATATTATTCAGCAAAATTTGTCTTTTTCTATTTTTAAAGCTGAATATACTCAGTAATCCAACCAAAACAAGTACCACACTACCAATATTTATCACAGGAATGGTACCGAAAACGGCAACATCTTGTCCTGTAACGAATAGAAAAACAGCAGCTAAAACTGCCAGAAAAACCCATATAGTCTGTATTCTTTGTAGCATTGAATATTTAATTCTAGGCAAAAGTAGTATAAATTTTGCACAATTCAAAAATAAGTGTAGATTTGCATTATACAATGTACTTGAAAACAATAGTCACCGGACTTACTTTTCTTACTCACAATTAATTACATTTTTACATTAAATATGTTTAACATAGAAACGTTAAGGTCAAAATCCGTAACGGAACTGACTAAAATCTTAAAGGATTTGGGCGTTAAAGTTGCAAGAAACAGCAATGAGAATGATAAAATCTTTGCAGTTCTTGATTTTCAGGCTTCTAACCCTAAAGTTGCAAAAGATTATTTCAACGCCACAGAAAGCAGTATGAATACTGAAGAAAATCCGCCAGAAAAAGAAGCGAAAGCTCCTGTAAAAAAGGCTGCTCCGAAAAGGACGCCGAAACCAAAGCCTGAAGCTAAAGCTCCGGTAGAAACAAAACCAAAAGAAGAAGAAAAAGCTGTTGAAAAAGAAATTGTTTCCGAAGAAGTAAAGCCACAAGCTCCGAAAACTGAAACTGCAGATGATGATGCGGCAGCGAAGGCAGAAGCAGCAAGGAAAAAAAGAAAAAGGCTTCCTACAAATACAAGCAATGTAGAAAACCCTGTTCAGGAAAAAACACAAGCTCCTAAAAACGCAGAATCTCAGGAATCTGCTCCAGCCGCCGAAGAAAAGCCTAGTAGCCCTCAACAACAACAGCAGGCTAGACCTCAAAAAGGACAAAACCATCCACAGAACAGTGGAAATCAGCATAAAAATCAAAACCCAAACCAAGGTCAGAGTTCCAATCAGAATCCTAATCAAGGTCAGGCTCAAAATCCTAACCAAGGGCAAAACCAAAACCAAAACCAAAATTCGAATCAGAATCAGAACCCTAATCAAAATCAAAACAGGAATTCTGACAGAAGCGAAGATCATCAAGAACACCATAGAAAGGAGTTCAATTTTGATGGAATGGTTAGTATTGAAGGGGTTTTAGAAATATTACCAGATAACTACGGATTTTTACGTTCTTCAGATTTTAGCTATATTTCTTCTCCGGATGATGTATATGTTTCTACTGCACAGATCAGAAATTTCGGATTGAAAACTGGTGATACCGTAAGAGGTATTGTAAGACTTCCAAAAGAAGGAGAAAAATATTTTTCTTTATTAAAACCAGTAGAAGTCAACGGCCGTGATCTTGCATTTATCAAAGATCGTGTTGCTTTTGAATATTTAACTCCGCTTTTCCCTGAAGAGAAATTCAACTTGGCAGGAGATAACTCTACAATGTCTACAAGAATTGTTGATTTATTCGCGCCAATAGGGAAGGGACAAAGAGCAATGATCGTTGCACAGCCGAAAACCGGTAAAACGATGTTATTGAAAGATATTGCTAATTCTATCGCATCCAATCACCCGGAAGTATATATGATGGTTCTTTTGATCGACGAACGTCCTGAAGAAGTTACCGATATGGAAAGAAGTGTAAATGCGGAAGTTATTGCATCTACATTTGATGAAGCAGCAGACAAACACGTAAAAGTGGCCAATCTTGTTTTAGCGAAAGCTCAGAGAATGGTTGAATGCGGACACGATGTTGTGATTTTATTAGACTCAATTACAAGATTAGCAAGAGCTTACAATACGGTAACGCCTGCATCTGGTAAGGTTCTTTCGGGAGGTGTTGATGCGAATGCTCTTCACAAGCCGAAAAGATTCTTCGGAGCGGCAAGAAAGATTGAAGGTGGTGGATCTTTAACGATTATTGCAACAGCATTGATCGATACAGGTTCTAAAATGGATGAAGTTATTTTTGAAGAATTCAAAGGTACCGGAAACATGGAGCTTCAATTAGACAGAAAAATTGCTAACAGAAGAATTTATCCTGCTATTGATCTTATTTCTTCAAGCACAAGAAGAGATGATTTATTGCTTGATGAGGTTACTTCTCAGAGAATGTGGATCTTCAGAAAATATCTTTCTGAAATGAATCCTATTGAAGCAATGGAATTCGTAAATAAAAACATCAGAGGAACTTTAAATAATGAAGAGTTCTTGATGTCCATGAATAAATAATTTAATTTAATATTGTTAAATGAGAAGCACAGGTTTTATATCTGTGCTTTTTGTTTTGAATTTTTCTAAACTTAAATTTTTTAATTAAAAGTATGATAGAATCTAGTCTATCAATGTTAAAGATTTATTAAAATAATCCCCAATTTTTGATAATCGGTCATTTATTGGCTAACTTTGAATTATAACATTAAAAATAAAATTATGTCATTTGAATTACCAAAATTAGGATATGCTTACGATGCATTAGAGCCAACTATTGATGCAAAAACTATGGAGATTCACCATACAAAACATCACCAAGCATATATCGACAATTTAAATAAAGCAATTGAAGGTACAGAATTAGCAGGAAAAACAATCGAAGAGATTTGCCAGACTGGAACTGACAAGCCTGCAGTAAGAAATAACGGTGGAGGTCACTTCAACCACTCTTTATTCTGGGAAGTTTTAACTCCAGGAGGAAGCAATGAGCCTGTAGGAAACGTAAAAGCTGCTATTGAAGCTTACGGTGGTCTTGAAAAATTCAAAACTGATTTTTCTGAAGCTGCTAAAACAAGATTCGGTTCTGGATGGGCTTGGTTAGTTAAAAATGCTGATGGTACTGTTTCTGTTTCTTCTACTCCAAACCAAGACAACCCATTAATGCCTGTTGCAGACGTTAAAGGAACTCCGGTTTTAGGATTAGACGTTTGGGAGCACGCTTATTATTTAAACTACCAAAACAGAAGACCTGATTATGTTTCAGCGTTTTTCTCTGTTGTAAACTGGGATAAAGTTGAGGAATTATTCAACAAATAATCTTCAGGCGATATAAAAATAAAAGGTTCAGAATTTTCTGAACCTTTTTTATTGTCTTGTAACTTTCCTGATCACTTTATGATAAACAACTAAAAGGAATCAGTAGGCTGAATACTATTAGAATTAAATTTTCATACTCATAAATTTAAATAAAAAAAGCACCCTGATCGAGTGCTTTATATTTTAAGGTTCTTTTTGAAGGATCACAAATGCCGGAAAGTGGTCACTGTAACCTCCTGTAAATTGATCGCCGTTCCAGGATCTGAAAGGATAGCCTTTATAATTTCCTTCTTTATTGACTAAATATGCCGGAGCATAAATTTCAGCTTTAAAAACAGAATATTCTTTAGTTACCTGATCAGAAATCAAATTCTTAGAAACAATAATCTGATCAAACAAGTTTGGCGCATCCTGATAAGCCAAAGACGCAATTCCTTTTTTGTATAAAGGATACATTAAGTTAAGATAAGGATTTGCATCGCTTAAATCTTTAGGACTCGCCTGAGCTTTTAAATGATTTTTTAAACTTGAACTTACAGGGTCATCGTTAAAATCTCCCATGGCAAAAAGTTTCGTTGATGGATCTGCTGTTCTTATACTGTCCATTTGCTGTTTCAGTAAAGCTGCAGCTGCATTTCTTTTTGGTAAAGAAATAGCCTCGCCACCTCTTCTTGAAGGCCAGTGGTTCATGAAGAAAGCCACTTTTTCATTATCAAGGAAGCCTGTAACAACTAAAATATCTCTTGTATATTCTCTTTTTCCGTTATCTCCGTAAACCTTCAACTCTTTTTTTAGAGAATTTGTTACGGTAAATCTTCTTTTCTGATAGATCAAAGCAACATCAATTCCTCTGTAATCATAGGAGTTGTAATGAATAATTCCGTAATCGAACTTTGCTAAAGCAGGTTGTTTCACAAGGTCGTCAATTACCTGTCTGTTTTCAACCTCAATCAAACCAACTACTGCAGGAGCCGTTTTTGTATATTGTGAGCCAAGTTCAGAGATTACTTTAGCTTCATTAGCCAATTTTGCTTTATAAATTTTAGTATTATAATTTTTACCGCTGCTTGGTGTAAATTCTTCAGATCCACTTTGGTATCTTACAGCTTTTTTACCCTTTAAAGCAGTGTCGCTCCAAGTTCCATCATATTTTTCAGCTTCTAAAAATTTAATAGAATCTAAAGGAATGCTTCTGTGAAAAGCCGGATTTTTTATGTCTTTTGTGCCATCTATATAATCTGCAGAACGTATCGTATCCCATAAATTTTCTACATTCAAGAAACCTACTGCGGCAACCTTTCTCAACTTACCACCTTGCTGTTGTGCGAAAGCCATTACCGAAAAAATCACGGCAAAAAAACTTAAAAATTTTCTCATTTAAAATTAAAATTAATTAATCGACAAATTTACTTTTTTTTAACTCTTTCGGTTTTAATTATTTGTAAATTTATAATAATTTAATGAACAGCTGCAAGCTTTTGTCTTAAAAGCTTGCAATGTTAAGAAAAAATATTGTTAAAAAAGTTGTTAATTATAAATTTTGACTAAATTTGTGCCCCCAAGTTTTAACTTATTGATAATTAAGGTAAAAAGTATTTAAAAAAATAATATACTCATGATTAAAAAACTATCATTAGTCTCTTTATTTACTTTACTTCCCGCTTCATTTTACTTTGCGCAGACTACAGTTTTTGCGTATCTTAAAGATGCTGACGGGAAACCCGTTGAAAGGGCGGAAGTAGATCTAAAAGGGAACGACAATGATGTAACGGCCGATAAAATTGGATACTTCCAGTTTGTTGATTTGCAGCCGGGACATTACCAAATTATGATTGCGAAACCGAATTACGAAACAAAAGTAATGGAGTTTGACGTAACCAGTGAAGAGAAAAGAAAGGATTTAGGAGCTATTATTCTTTATCCTACTCTTACAAACGCAGATCAGGGATTGGCGATCATAGACAGCGATGACGATGATGATGGCGGCGGCAGTCAGGCTTCTACAGTAGGTTTGCTACAGTCTTCTCAGGATGTTTTCAGTCGAATTGCTGCATTTGATTTAGGATTTTACTGGTTTCGTCCAAGAGGAATTGACGGAAGATCGGGAGAATCTATGTTGAATGGTGTTTCTATGGTTAAATCTGATAATGGTAATGTTGATTTTGGAAACTGGGGTGGTCTTAATGAGATCACAAGATACCCTGAAATTTCGGCAAATCATTCACCGTCAGAATATGCATTCGGTGGAAATAGTTCGGTTGTTTATAAAAATACGAAGGCTAGTGAGTATAGAAAAGGCTTCCAGTTCACTCAATCTTTAACGAACAGAAATTACAGAAATAGAACCTCTCTACGATATACCTCAGGAATGAGCAAAAAAGGATGGGCATTTACGGTAATGGGAGCCAGAAGATGGGCAGAAGAAGGAATTCAGGAAGGAACATTCTACGATGCTTACGGTGCGTACGTAGGCATAGAGAAAAAAATTAACGATAACCATACCATAACATTTAATGCTATTGGTGCGCCTTACAGAAGATCTACCGCGAGTCCGAGCACTCAGGAGGTTTATGATTACAGAGGTGTACATTATAATTCTTATTGGGGATATCAGAATGGCGAACAGAGAAGTGAAAGAGTAAGAAAAGGCTTTCAGCCTTTATTCCAGCTTCAGGATTTCTGGAAAATCAATAAAAAATCAAGTCTTTGGACGTCCGTTTCTTATCAGTTTGGAAAAGACAAAGGTTCTCGTTTAGACTGGCAGAATGTACAAAACCCATCGCCAACTTATTACAGAAACTTACCAAGTTATTATGATTCTTTAGATCCTAATGCTTCAGTTTTAGGTCCAAATGGAGTTACAACGACGTCTCAGGATGCGTATCAGACTTCTTTGGCAGGATGGCAGTCGGGAGACCCAAATGTTACTCAACTAAACTGGGACAGATTGTACAGAAGAAATATGCAGCAGCCTATTGATAATTATTATGGTCAAACAGGAAAAAGAGCTTTGTATTATCTTGTAAATGACGTAAGTGATGATAAAATATGGAATGCTGCAACGCATTTTATTCACAATTTTAATGATACAACTAAATTTTTATTAAATGTATCTTATCAAAACTACCGTTCTGAACAATACAGAGAAGTAAATGATCTTTTAGGTGCTGATTTTGTACTGAACAGAGACCCATTTGCAGCAACAAACCAACCAGGGAAATCTGGTTTATATAATGAAGGAGAACAAAATGTGACAAAAAAAGTAGGTGATAGAATGACTTACGATTACATTTTCAGAAGACAGGAAGTAAAGGTAAATCCAGGATTGAAATTTTCTACAGGAAAGTTTGATGTATTTGTTTCTGTGATGGCAGGGTATTCTACTTCAAGCAGAGAAGGATTATTCAATCATTATTTATACAAAGATTCTAAAGGAAAAGGAGCTGATTATAACTTCTGGACTTATGGAATGAAAGGGCAGGCTGTCTATAAAGTGAATGGTAGAAACTTCATTGTATACAACGGAGCATATTATTCTCAGGCGCCATTCTTAGAGGATTTATTCATTAACCCTAGGGTAAACGGATCTACCGCTCCTAATGTTAAGAATATGGTTGTTAATGCTAATGACCTTAGTTATGTGATCTCTACACCATTCTTAAAAATGAGATTAACAGGTTTCTTGGTAGATACAAACAACGAAACGACAGTACAGAGATTCTTTGCTGATGGTATTCCTTTGGAAAGTGTAGATGCAGATGGTAACCAAACCAACGTGCAGAGTGCTTTTGTAACTCAGGTGATGACAGATGTAAAGAAAAGAAATATGGGGGTAGAATTAGGATTTGATGTTAAAGTTATTCCTACTTTATCTTTACAGGGATTAGCAAGTTACGGACAGTATACTTACAAAAATGATCCGATGACTTACTTTGCATCTGATGCTGCGGGTGTTTTTGCCAACGGACTTTCTTATACAAGCGTAGGTAAATCTTATATTAAAAACTATCGTCAGGGAGGAACTCCTCAACAGGCTTTCTCATTAGGTTTCCGTTACAACAACCCTAAATATTGGTGGGTAGGTGCCAACTGGAATTATTTTGATGATAATTATCTTGATCCATCTTCATTAATCAGAACAGAGTCGTTTACTCAAAACAGTACGACTTCTACACCGTTTTACGGTTTAACGGAATCTGATCTTAGAAGAGTTTTAGAACCCAATAAATTACCTTCTTCATTCTTCTTCAACGCTAATGCAGGAAAATCTTGGGTGATCGGTAAATATTATGTTCTGATTTCTGCATCGGTTAATAATATTTTAGATAACAAAAGATATATTACAGGAGGTTTTGAACAAACAAGAAATGCTAAGTATCCTACTTTTTCTCAGGATCTGGACAGAGAATTTTCATTGTTTGCTCCGAAATACTGGTACACTCAGGGAAGATCATATTTTGTGAATTTACAGTTTAGATTTTAAGAAAAATACGAATAACTACTTTAAAAATTATTAAAATGAACATAAAGAAATATTTTAATTTAGTAACAGGAATTGCATTTGCCGCAATTTCTATTACATCTTGTGTGCAAAAAGATGAGTGGGAGACACCACCAATCAAATGTGAGAATAAATTTGCTGCGACCAACATAACGATGGCAGCTTTCAAAGCACAGGCTCCGACTACAGGATATATTTTAATTAATACAGACCAAATTTTTGACGGTTATGTAGTTTCTTCTGATGAAAACGGAAATTTCTATAAAACAATTTCATTCCAGGATAAACCTGAAAATCCTACAGTAGGTCTTCAAATTGAGGTTGACAGAGCGAGTAACTATGCAGATTTTCCTGTAGGAGCGCATATTAGAATTAATGCTAGAGGTCTTAGACTAGGTACAGACAGAGGGGCTGTGAAAATTGGTTCAGTAGATCAAAGTTTTGATATCGGAAGAATTCCGGGATCTTTAGTTAGCAGATATGTTTCAGGTGTTTGTACAGGAAACGGTCTTGATATCGCTGCAATGAAGCCTTTGGAATTAGCAACTCTTAAAATTGCTCAGGACGAGAAATACATCAACATGCTGGTTAAAGTTCCGAATGTACAGTTTGCAGCAGGAGAAATAGGTAAGAAATATCTAAACTATGTAGCAGGAGCAGGAGTTGATACAGATAGAAATATTGTTGACCAATCTGGAAATACTACAATAATCAGAAACTCCGGTTTTGCTAGTTTCGGTTCTACTTTAGTACCTGAAGGAAAAGGTGACCTTACTTTCGTTGTAAGTCGTTATATTACTTCTTGGCAAATGCTTATAAGAAGTACTAAAGATGTAAACTTTGGAGGAAAAAGATTCTTCTTTGAAAGCTTCGATGGTACTCTTACAGATAATTGGGATGCAGTAAGCGTTACAGGAGCTCAGATTTGGAATATCCAACAGTTTGGAAATCCTAAACCTTGTGTTGTGATGAATGGTTTTGCTGGTGTTAATAATTCTAATGAAGACTGGTTGATCTCCAAAGATATTTCGTTACAAGGATTTACTTCAGCATCATTATCTTTTGAAACAGACGTAAGATATGCAGGAAACCCAATTGAAGTTTTTGTAACAGATAACTACAGTGGTAACCCTACTACAACTACTTGGACACCTTTATCAGCGATTTTAGATCCTAATAATGCGCAATTCAATACTTGGACATATTCAGGTGATATCAGCTTAAATGCTTTTGCAAACAAAAATGTTCGTATTGCATTTAAATATACTTCTACAACAACAGCTGCTGCAACTTGGGAGCTTGATAACGTAAGAGTAGTTGGTAACTAATAAAACATAAATACCAAATATATAAAAACCGCTGAAAGGCGGTTTTTTTGTTAGTATGAATTAATTCTACTACTTAATAATAAGTTATCTTCAAAATTATCTGGTACGAATTCTTTTAATTCAATGGTTTGAATTAAAGGATTTTGGTAATAATGCTCAATTTTCATTGTTCTTTTCAGGTCTTTTCTTGATATTTTTGAACCCAAGACATTATTGTAAAATACTGCTATATCTATTCTTAATTTTTCCATTTGTATAGTGTAATTTATCTCATTAGATTTAAGAAATTTATCAAATAATAATAGAAGATTCTTGAAATATTCAAATTCTTCTTCTCTTAATCCTTTTTTGAACAAAAACTTAAATTTATTAATTCTTGTTATTGATTTTTCTTCATAAGAGATATTGTTTAAATATTTAATAATATGTTCTGGAGAAACTTTATCAGAGTAATAATATTGTAAATTTTTGAAAGATGTCCATCTAGTTCTATCTAATGATAAATCGATTTGCCTAGAAAATGCGTAAAAGAATATGATCTGTTTATTGTTTAATAGATAATATTTCATGCTTTAAATTTTACTCAAAAAAAACCACTGCAAAATACAGTGGTCTATTATTTAAATTAAAGTTTCTCTTTTTAAAAAGAAACTTCATTCACTTCTTTTCCTCGTTGAAAGTTCATTGTTTTTTGACTTCCCTTGTAAGCAATATTAACCAAGTTAATCTGCTTCGGAAAAGCGCTTAAAAGTATTGTATTTTTAATTTTCAAGGTACTTATGTCTGAAACTCCGCTGGTTTCAAAATATACCCAAACTGTTTCCCCGCTTACCTGGCTACCTGTGAAGGTAATCGTCTTTGGAGAACCATTAACGTACACGTCAAAGTTATTATTTACATATTTCTTTACTTCCGCTTCAAATCCTGCTGTATTAGGATTTATTTTTATGGCATCCGAAATATGGTTCGTATTCATCTTTGTGGTAAACTTCAACGTCTTGCTTCCATCAATATAATCAACTTTAGTCATTGAAGAGAAAAAGTCTACATTCATGAAACTCATTAACACAAAAAATGTTAATAATCCTGATATATATAAAAGTTTTTTCATCTTAATTAATAGATTTTCAATCATATGATTGTTGTTTATAGTTCACAAATAATATGCCAATTAAAAATTCACGTTCACAGAATACTTATCGTAAAACGCTTTGATATGTGCAACTGCTTCATCAGCAGTGTCTACCACTCTGTAAAGATCAAGATCATCTTCTGCGATCATTTTTTCTTTTAACAAAGTTGCTTTAAACCAGTCTAATAATCCGCCCCAAAATTCAGATCCTACCAAAACAATCGGGAATTTCCCTATTTTGTTGGTTTGAATTAACGTCATTGCTTCCGTAAGCTCGTCCAAGGTACCGAATCCTCCCGGCATTACGACAAAACCTTGAGAATATTTTACAAACATTACTTTTCTTACGAAGAAGTAATCAAAATTCATGGAGTAGGACTTGTTGATGTAAGGGTTGAAATGCTGTTCAAAAGGCAGATCAATATTTAAACCGATCGATTTTCCTTTAGCATTGAAAGCACCTTTGTTTCCGGCCTCCATAATTCCGGGGCCGCCTCCGGTGATGATTCCGAAACCTATTTTTGTTATTTTTTCGGCAATTTCTACCGCCATTTCATAATACTTACTTTCAGGCTTTAGCCTAGCAGACCCAAAAATAGATACACAAGGACCAATTTTAGCCAGTTTTTCATAACCGTCCACAAATTCTGCCATCACCTTGAAAACCATCCAGCTATCCTTGGTAACGATCTCGTCCCATGCTTTTTGCTTTAAACTGTTGTGAAGTTTTGTTTCGTTAATATCAAGTTCCGGATTTACTAAACTTTCATCCCTTGTGCCATCAAGTTCCATCATGAAGATTATTTAAAATGTTTTTCGGCTTCTATTACAGATTCTGGTCTTCCTACATCTATCAGGATGCTGTCGTGTACAAAACCGTGTATTTTTTCGGTCTGCATCAGATCCAGATATTCTTCCATAACAGAAAATTTGCCTGTTCTTTTTATTTTGTTAAAAATGATAGGGTTGATACAATGTACACCGCTAAAAGCTAAAGCCTTGAATCCCTTATTGAACTCTGCCAGCCTTTGTTCGCCGGTTTGTACATTGAGCCAGCCTCTTAAAACCAATTCATCGTTGAAAAGCAGTTTTCTTGAACTTTCCCTATCCGAAACGGCTAAAGTAGCAAAATCTTTTATCTTTTTGTGGTACTTCACCATATCTGTAATATTGATGTTGGTTAAAATATCAGCATTCATGATTAAAAAATCTTCCCCATGATCAAGGAATTTTCTAGCAAAAATCAAACCACCGCCGGTTTCCAGCAGTTCATTGGCTTCATCCGAAACTTCAATATTGCAATTGAAATTATTGTTTTTCCTTAAAAATTCAACTATCTGATCTCCAAAATGATGGATGTTAATGACAAAATCATTGATCCCGAAACTTTTTAAATAGTTAATATTTCTTTCTAAAAGCGGAATACCATTCACCTTAGCCAAAGCTTTTGGATGATGATCTGTAAAGGGTTTCAGACGGGTACCTTTTCCTGCTGCAAAAATTAAAGCCTTCATTATTTATAATTGATAAGTGATGAATGATAATTGATAAAAAATAAATGGTTTAAATTAATCATTTATAATTTATGGCTTATCATTTATGAATTCAGTTGGTGTTGTTCGTCATGGTGAAGGCTGATCTCAACTTTATCGCCATATTTTTCTTCAATAAACTGAGCAATTTTGATCGCAGAATAAACCGATCTGTGTTGTCCACCCGTACACCCAAAATTGATCTGTAGGTTTTCAAATCCTCTTCCCAGATAATTATCGATATTGATAGAAACCATGCTTTTTATAAGTTCTAAAAATTTGGGCATTTCGGTTTTTGTTTCAAGATATTCCTGAACGCCGATGTCGTTTCCTGTCTGAATTTTATATTCTTCAACTCTTCCGGGATTCAAAATTCCTCTGCAGTCGAAAGTGAAACCACCTCCGTTTCCTGATTCGTCTTTAGGAATTCCTCCTTTTTTGTATGAAAAACTGTGGATGTCTATGTGTAGCATTTTCTTTATTTTTTAAATTTTGAACAGTTAAGTTCATTGTTTATCATTAATTTTTTCTGTCTCTTTTGTCATTCCGTAGGAATCTAAGCTTAGTTTTTTGTTTAAAGAGATCGTTCGGCTTTATGTTTTTAAAATTTCATCAATTTTCAATTTCGTTTTATCTAAACTCAATTGTTGTATCACTTTTTCAAGCTCGGGATAATCTTTCATATTTTCCCAAGTCTGAGCAAATTCTGTAATATTTTCAATCCCTTTTTCTATGCTTGCAATGAAATGTTGTTTCCTTTGAATTAATCCTCTGAAACCATAAGCTCCCAAAACCTGTAAAAATCTCATCAACTGAATTGGTTTAACCGAGTCTTTTAGTTGAAGTTGGGTTTCTTTATTTTCAAATTGTTGAATATAAAATTCCAGCATTTCATTTTTAAAATCTTCAGGAAAATTTGCTTTAGCCTGAAACAGAAAAGAAATAACGTCGTACATCAACGGCCCTTTCATCGCAGACTGATAATCGATGAATGAAACGTCATTATTTTCATTCACCATCAAATTTCTCGCCTGAAAATCACGGATCATTAATCCTTTTGGTTTAAGATTTTCGATGAGGTTGACGATATTTTTAAATTCTTTCAATAGAGTAGACTTGTGATATTCAAGTTCCAGAACATCGGCCACGAAATTTTTAAAGTAATATAAATCGTGGATGACAGGAAGTTCATCATAACTTTCATATTCAAAAGTTTTGTTGAAATCTATTTTCCCCTGCGTCTGAATTTGAAGCTGAAAAAGTTTTTCCAACGTCTGTTTTACCAAAGATTTTACATTCTCGGATAAACCTTCTTTTGAAATAATCTCAGAAAGTGTATTTCCACCTAAAAACTCCTGAATATATATTTTCCGGTCATCAGAAATGTTGAAAATAGTAGGAGTATTAAGGTTTAATTGAGAAAATATTTCTGAAAAATAAAAAAAACTTTCATTCTCCGGAAGATTCTCATTGTAAGTGATAATGTACTTTTTGTTATCGGATTTTGCCACGAAATTTACCCTTGCAGAACCGCTTTGGGCTAATGTGATGAACTCATAAGATTTTTCACCGATATAGTTTTCAAAAAATCGTTTTGCGTTTTCGGAAGTCATAATATGGAAACAAATATACTAAATATCAGTTGATTTTTTATCTTTGCGATATGCTAAAGGATTTTAAACCAGTTTTAAGCATTTTATTGCGTTTCATCATCATCTATTTGGTGTTGCTTTTTGCGTATCAGTTTTATCTGAATGGTTTTAAAGGAATGGGTCTCGATTCTTTTTCAAAAATGATCGCCGATCAGGTAATGTCTGTTCAGAATGCTATGAATTATCCTACAAAATTATATGATGATGTTGCAGGAGAGTCGGTTTGGTTTCATGTGAAAACGGGCTATGCAACAAAAATGGTGGAGGGTTGTAATGCTGTTTCTGTCATGATTTTGTTTGCGTCTTTTGTTTTTGCTTTTTATAAAGGCTTTAAAACATTTGTTTTTGTGTTAATTGGTCTTTTGCTGCTTCATGTTATGAATGTCCTTAGGATCGCAGGTTTGAATATAGTATTTACGGATCATAAAGAATACGGAAAAATGGCACATGATTATGCTTTTCCGGCTGTGATTTACGGAACTGTGGTTTTACTTTGGCTTGTCTGGATTAAATTCTTTGCTTTAAAAAATGAAAATTCTTAGTTGGTTTCTCGTAATAATAGGAGTGTTCGGACTTATAGGTGTAAGAGCTCTTGAAGACAGGATTTTCTATGATCCTTTTCTCAACTATTTCCATGAAGCCAATAAAAATATTCCTTTTCCTGATTTTGAATGGGGGAAATTAATTATCGGGCATCTTTTCAGGTTTATTTTAAACTTATTTTTCTCGTGTGTGATCATTCATTTTATATTTAAAAATAAAGAATGGACTATTCAGGGAGCTTTTCTGATCACCATAATTTTCTTAATTACGTTCCCGATTTATCTGTATTGTATTTCTGACAGATTTGAAATTGGTTATCTGTTTTCCTTTTATATGAGAAGGTTTGTGATTCAGCCTTTGATTTTGCTTTTGATTATCCCGTTGTTTTATTATAGAAAGCAAATTGGGAAAGAAGTTAAATAGGGTTTTAAACACAAATTTCACTAATATTTTTCACGGATAACACTAATTTTTTCATCAATAGGAGCGGGCTTTAGCCCGTTTAAACAAAATAATCCCATCAATTGGCTTTAGCCAAAACTTAAAAACATTTTACCTGAATTGAAATTATTCAACAGTGTGTTTGACTTCTCTTGTTACATTTTCGGCCGTCCATTCCACTCTTTTTACAAATTCTCTTTCGCGAACAGGGCAGTCTTTGATCTGACAGACAGGACATGAAACAGTTCTGCAATCATCCATGTGAAAATTAAATTCCACGGTTCGTTTTGTATTTTTAGCTAAAAGAATAATTACATTTTCCATTTCTTTATGGGCATCCCGAAGGGTGTAATACCAAGGAAGTGTGATATGAGCATCGATATGTAAAGAGGCTCCAAATTGTTGGATCTTCATGTTGTGGATGTCAATCCATTCTGTTTTTTTGTTGTTTTCAAGAACTGCAACGATTTGATTTAATAAGTCAGGATCTTGTTCATCCATAATCCCGCTTAACGATTTGCGGACGATTTTATAGCCTACAAAAATGATATAAATCCCGAAAATTAAAGCAACAGCAGAATCTATCCAATAAATTTTAGTAAAATAAACGATCACTAAACTGAGTACAACACCCAATGTTGTAAAAGTGTCCGACTGCAGATGTTTTCCGGAAGCGATAAGAACTAATGAATTTTCATTTTCCCCTTTTTTAATGGAAATATAGCCGAGGAAATAATTTATAATTGCTGTTGCGGCGATGATCCAGATTCCCCAATCAAGTTTGTTTAATATTTTTCCTGTTATTAGGCTGTTTGCTCCTTCATAGATGATCATAATACCCGCAATGGCGATCAAAGCACCTTCTATTCCCGATGTTACGAATTCTACTTTTCCGTGGCCGTAAGGGTGGTCTTCGTCCTTTGGTTTTGCTGCAAGATGTAAGGAGTACAGTCCCATAAACGCACTGATGACATTAACGATACTTTCCATTGCATCAGAAAACACGGCATCGGAATTAGTTAATTTCCATGCAATGATTTTACCGATGAATAAAATAACTCCAAAAGCAGCAATCCATTTTTGAAAGCCTATTTTATCTTTATTGATATTCTTCTGAACGTTCATAAGTTTGATAAAAAAAAGAATCTCAATTTTGAGACTCTTTTTTATTTTGTTAGTTTATACTAAGTTGTTTGCTACCAGGTATTCTGCGATCTGTACTGCGTTGGTTGCAGCGCCTTTTCGCAGATTGTCTGCTACAATCCAGAGATTCAGTGTTTTGGGCTGGGAGAGGTCTCGTCTGATTCTTCCCACAAAAACCTCGTCTTTCCCTTCTGAATATAATGGCATTGGATATTCGTTGTTTTTAACGTTATCCATTACAATTACTCCCGGAGTTTCAGATAAGATTTTTCTTACTTCATCAAGTTCAAATTCATTTTCAAATTCGATGTTTACACTTTCAGAATGTCCTCCCTGAACCGGAACTCTTACTGCAGTTGCCGTTAAATTAAATGTATCGTCACCTAAAATTTTCTTAGGCTCTTTCATTAATTTAATTTCTTCCTTCGTATAATCATCATCAGAAAAGACATCACAATGAGGCAATGCATTTTTGAATATCTGATAAGGATATACTTTTGCAACAGACTCATCTCCGTTTATTTCTCCGTTTAATTGATCTACAGCAGCTTTACCGGTTCCTGTCACAGATTGGTAAGTAGAAACAATTACTCTTTTTAAATCATATCTTTTGTTTAATGGACCTAAAACCATCACCAACTGAATCGTAGAACAGTTCGGATTTGCAATGATTTTATCTTCCTTCGTCAATACATTTGCATTGATTTCCGGAACCACTAATTTTTTATCAGGATCCATTCTCCAAGCTGAAGAATTATCGATCACTGTAATGCCTGCTTCAGCAAATTTCGGGGCATATTCAAGAGATGTTGAACCTCCAGCCGAGAAAATTGCGATATCAGGTTTGGCAGCTATAGCGTCATCGATGCTTACGATAGTGTAATCTACCTGTTTATACTTCACCTGTTTACCAATAGATCTTTCCGAAGCTACCGGAATTAATTCTGTTACAGGGAAATTTCTCTCTTCGAGAACTTTAAGCATCACTTGTCCAACCATTCCTGTTGAACCTACTACAGCTACTTTCATTGTTTGATTAAAAAATTTAAATTAATATATAATTAAGCTCCAAAGACTCTTGTCCATGGAAATGCGAATGCAAATAGACCAACTGCAATTAATCCCATAATTACAATTTTCAAAGAAATAGTATCGCTAGATTTTACTTTTTTATTGATGATCGTCATCAATACCGCTGCAATTAGCATAGAAAATGGGTGTTCTACATATTGAAATCTTAAATCAGCGTTTTTCATTACTGATCCCATGTCCAAACCTTTTGTAAAATTAGTAATCAACATAATGATTCCAATTAAGAATTGAACGTGAAAGAAGATCATTGTGAAAAGGGTAGTCTTCTTTAAAAATTTATTCACTTTACCGCTGAAACCGAACATGGTAGCCAATAATGCAATAATAAATAATGTTACTAATAGAAGCTCTAAATACCCAAATCCCTTGTGGGCACTCAATAAAATCTTGTAAAAATCCATAATCCTAATTTTTCTTTTTTTCTAGTACACAAATATAGCAAAAATCCCGGCGATAAGCCGGGATTGATATTTATAAAATCTAATGTTTTTATATAATTAGAAGTTGAATGATAATGTTGCAGCCCATGTTCTTCCGAATCCGAATAATACTCTGTTACCGGTGGCAATACCGTCATACATATATCCAAGATCTTGGTAAGATTTCTTAGCTGTATTTGGTGTTACTCCATCAGCTAATGTTGTAGGAACATCTGTTGGAGCAAGATTTGTAGAAGCATCAGAAATGTAAGTTGTATCAAACAAGTTGTAAACGTTTGCTCCCACTGTGAAGTATTGAGCAGCATCTTTTAGTCTGATCTTGTAAGAAATTCCTAAATCAAATAAGTTGAAATCAGGTAATTGCATTACGCCCTTTTCTTGTGCAGCTTGGTTAGAGAATGTTGCAATATCAATTGAAGAGTACAATTTCCCAACATATCTCCAAGTTCCAAAGATACTAAGATCTTTTACTGGTTTTACAGTAGCTCCTAATGACGCTGTCATTTGCGGGATACTGTTGTTGCTCGTTCCTCCAACTTTTACTTTATCTAAATAAAGAGTTGTAGATGTAGAAGAACCGGATAAAGTAAGTGGGTTGTTGTTGTCATCAAATGCAGCTCCTGTTGCATTACCTTTATAATAGTAATCTCCCCAAGAGAACATACCTTGAAGCTCCAAGAAGTTTGTCACTTTATAAGTTGCATCAAACTCTACTCCTTGGTGAATTTCAGTAATACCACTGATCTCAGCATATCCAGTAGCTGTAGTGTTGTCTGGTAATGTGAAAACTTGGTTAGTTCTTCTTAACCATCTGTCTCCCCAAGAAGTTCTGTATACGTTAACGTTAGCACTAAAGTTTGAGGATCTGAAACCATAACCAATTTCAGCAGAGAAAATTTTCTCATTAGTTAAAGTTGGATTAACTACTTGGAAGTTACTTGGATAAACAGAATTGAAGAAAGGCTGTTTGCTATAATACCCAACGTTTGCAAAAACGTTATGATTTTCATTGATGTTATAGTTAGCTCCTCCTTTAATGTTATATCCAAAAAGGTTTTTGAATCCTGTTTTAGTATTAACAGTTTGGCCTTGTTGTTTTGTTACTCCATCCTGAATGAAGTTATCAATTCTTTGATATCCTTGGTTAGATACTGACCCTTGTAAGAATGCTGATAAATTGTTTTTAGAATATTCAACTTGACCAAAACCACTGTACCAGATTACTTCTCCGTCATTACTGTATCCTATTTGATCTTCAATTGGAGCTGTTTTTCCTCCAAATGGATTCCAAGAAAGTTGTTGATAATCATATGTTTTACTAACAACCTTTGGAGCAATATTTTTATTAGTAGAATCTTTATATCCTGAAGCTCCATAAAGGTCTGAAACTACTTGATAGTGATATCCATAATAATATCTGTCATCAGTACCAATTGAGAAATTCCAATTGTCATTAATTTTATGTTGGAAGTTAGCCAAGATACCATACCAGTTGTGAGAGTTAATACTTGATCTACGTACTAAAGTACTTGAAGCAGCTGCAGTATTTACATTAACAGCTTGATTCGCTGCAAAAATAGCATCATAATTAAAATGTCCGTTGGTGTCGTAAAAGCTAGTTATTCCTTTTCCTCCAACTCTTCCTATTTCTCCGGTTCCACCACCTCTACCATTAGACATGTATGCAACTGTACTTAACTTTGATTTTTCATTAATGTTAAAATCCCAGTTTAACATCATTACTGGTTTAGAGTAATAATTTGCTCTGTTAGCTAATGCTACTTTATTACCACTACCATCAGTATAGTAACCATAATCAGAATTGTATTGTCTGTATGGTGATCCGTCACGATCTGGATTAAAATTAATGTAGTTTTGAATTGTAGATGAGTAAGTTCTTTGATTGTGCCACTGAGGTGCAGATGTCAAAGTAAACTGGAAGTTATGTTTTTTGTTTGGTTCCCAACCTAAAGCAAAATAATAAGCGTAAGACTCATAATCAGTATTTTCTATATAAGTACCTCCTGCCTGTCTGCTCATTAAGATAGATGAAGACCATCCATCGTTAGATTTACCTGTGTTATATGCAAAAGATGTTTTAAAATAGTCGTCGTTACCAACACCTAATCTTATTACACCTCCTTTTTTCATATCTGCAGATTTTGTTAAGAAGTTCATAGTACCTCCAACAGAAGCAATAGCTAATTTTGAAGATCCTAAACCTCTTTGTACTTGTAGAGTACTTGTAACGTCAGATAATCCAGTCCAGTTTGAGAAATAAACAGTACCACCTTCCATGTCATTTACAGGCATACCGTTTACCATTACTGCAATGTTTCTAGATTCAAATCCACGCATAGTAATCTGAGAGTCTCCGAAACCACCACCACCTTTTGTAGCATATACAGATGGCGTTGTGTTTAGCAATTCTACAAGCTCTTGGTTTCCTTGTCTTTCAAGAATTTGTGCAGCTTTAATTGTAGAAACTGCTACTGGAGTTTTTCTATCTTTAGCGATATCAGTAACTCCTCTTAGGATTACCTCCTCAATATCTTTAGACCTAGTTGAGTTAACAGTGTCTTTAGTTTCTTGAGCGTAATAAACACTAGCTGTAGATAACGTAATAGCTACAGTCAGTATCGATTTGTTGATTAATTTCATAATCGTTAGTAATAGTTAGATTTAATTTTCTGCAAAATTGGGGAAATAAATTTTAACTAATATTAACTGTATGTTAATTTTTATTCAATCTTAATAACTTGTAAGCTCTTGATTGTTAGAAATTTAAACTAAAATCGAATTTTCGCATGAAAAAAATCATATTATTGAATTTTTAACAAATAGGGGTTGTTTTTGTTAAAAATACAACGCTATTTCACCGCTTTGAGACTCAAATCAATATTCTCTGCAGAGTGAGTAAGGGCTCCTGCTGAGATATAAGTAACGCCTGTAGCAGCGATTTCTTTTAACATATCGCGGGTAATTCCTCCGGACGCTTCCGATTCGCAAGCACCATTGATGAGTTTTACGGCCTGCTTCATCGTTTTTACATTCATGTTATCAAGCATGATTCTGTCAACTTTTGCTTTGATAGCTTCTTCAACTTCTTCAAGATTTCTGGTTTCAACCTCAATCTTTAATTTCTTTTTATTTTTCTTGATGTAATCTTTTGCCATTTTTACGGCATTGGTGATGCTTCCGTTGTAATCAATGTGGTTGTCTTTCAGCATGATCATGTCGTAAAGACCATATCTGTGGTTGGTTCCGCCACCGATTGCAACTGCCCATTTTTCGCAAACTCTGAAATTAGGAGTTGTTTTTCTAGTGTCCAACAATTTAGTTTTTGTTCCAACCAATCTTGAATCCCAATCATTAGTAAGGGTTGCGATTCCGCTCATCCTTTGCATGCAGTTTAAAACAAGTCTTTCTGTGGAAAGTATAGATCTTGCGCTTCCGGTAACGATAAAAGCTATGTCTCCAACCTTCGCGGGAGTTCCGTCTTTAATGAAATTCTCGACTTTTAAGTTTTTATCAAAAGTTTTAAAAATGATTTCAGCCAATTCTACACCTGCCAAAATACAGTTTTGTTTTACTAAAAGTTTCGCACTTTGTTCCAAATCTTTCGGAATAGTGGAAAGGGTAGAGTGATCGCCATCCTGAATGTCTTCTTCTAAAGCATTTTTTATAAATTGTTTTAAAACTTTATCTGTAACGTAAGCTGGTCTTTTCATATTTTTAATTTTAGTAATAAAAGGAAGATCGTTTTCCGAACAATAGATCGTGAATAATAAAAAGCAACAGAACTTCGTTTTCTCGTGCATTTATTTTTTCAAATTCTATACTGTCTTTTATTTTTGTATTATTTTGATTAATTCCTTCGAACTCTAGAACTTGTTTTTCGTATCGTCCTTGAGGTATGAGTTTATAACTCCATTTAAAAGTTTCCCAATTATATTCTTGAGTATAATAAATGATTTTATTATTGTCGAATCTTAAAATTGGATATTGGTGATTATTAACATAGTATAATGTTAATCTTAACTTATTATCTTTAATGATGCTATTTAAATCAAATTTTAAACTTCCATAATAATCCGGCTTGCCTAGACCATTCATATTACATAAAAGGTTTAGTACTAAAGGATATTTTGATCGTGGAACTAAAATTTTCTTCATGATTGTAATTCCATATAACCCGCAAATTGCAGCTATAAGAATTAATCCCATCATAATAATCCCATCCAAAATATTATTCACTTTAAAATCTCTACCTGAAAAAAAATACATTAATATAATACCACAAATCAATGAAATTATCATTCTTGAATAAAATAAGATATTGATTGTTGTAAGAATATTTAAATTCAGAGTTTTCATTAATTGATGAAATTAAGCTAAGTCTTTATTATAAAACGCTCCTTTATTCTCGGTCATTTCGATAGATTGAGTGATGATGAGGTGAGCAACGGTTGTTAAATTTCTCAGTTCAGACAATTGTGGTGAAAGAATAGAGTAATGGTATATTTCGTCAACGGCGGCGGCAATTTCCTGATGTTTTTGTAGCGCCATAGTTAAACGTTTGTTACTTCTTACGATTCCGACAAGGTCACTCATCATTTCCTGAAGTTGTTTTCTTAGATATGAAATGATCACCATTTCATCCATGATCTTCATACCTTCTTCATTCCATTCCGGAACTGCTTTTAAATCATCAAAGTTGAAATTATTTTCATTAAGCAATGCCATCGTTTTCATCGCAGCATTGTGTCCGAAAACTAAACCTTCAAGTAAGGAATTGGAAGCAAGTCTGTTAGCTCCATGTAGGCCTGAATTTGTACATTCTCCAACTGCGAAAAGGTTTTTGATGGATGATTGTCCATCTTTATCAACTTCAATTCCACCCATCAAATAATGGCAAGCCGGAACTACAGGAATAAGCTGTGTGAAAGGATCAATGGCTTCTTCTCTGCATTTTTTATAAATATTCGGAAAATGTTCCAAAAATTTTTCGTGATCCATATCGCGACAGTCTAAGCCTACATATTCATCACCTGAAACTTTCATTTCGTTGTCAATAGCTCTTGCGACAATATCTCTTGAAGCTAATTCTTCACGTTCATCATATTTCTGCATGAATTTTTCGCCTCTTTTTGTTCTTAATTTTGCTCCATCACCACGGACGGCTTCAGAAATTAAAAATAACATTCCATCAATTTTGCTATACAAAGCTGTAGGATGAAACTGGTAATACTGCATATTGGAAACCTGACCTTTCGCACGGGCTACAAAAGCAATTCCGTCGCCTGTTGCGATTTTTGGGTTGGTGGTGTTTTTGTAAACATGTCCCGCTCCGCCTGTTGCCACTAAAGTGATTTTGGAAGTGATTTTTTTTATCGTTTTAGATTTTTCATCTAGAATGTAGGCTCCATAACAATGGATATCCCCTTGATTTAATTCTTTGCCTGGAACATGGTGCTGTGTAATGATATCGATTACATAATGATGATCTAAAATCTCAATATTTGGGCTTTTATTGGCTGTTTCCAAAAGAGCTCTTTCGATCTCAAATCCTGTAATATCTTTATGATGAACAATTCTGTTTTCGGTATGGCCGCCTTCTCTTCCTAAAGCAAATTCTCCATTTTTCTTGTCAAAATTAGCGCCCCATTCTACGATCTCGTTGAATCTTGCGGGAGCTTCCCTTACGACCATTTCTACAACATCGCGTTTGTTTTCACCGTCTCCGGCACGCATGGTATCCTCGATGTGTTTTTCGAAATTATCATTTTTAGAATCTGTAACTACTGCTAAACCGCCTTGTGCATATTTGGTGTTGCTTTCGTCTTCATCAGATTTTGTTACTATGATTATTTTGGCATCAGGAAGTTGCTCAGAAACTTTTATGGCATAAGAAAGTCCCGAAATACCGGAACCAATTACTAATACATCCGCTTTTATCATATGCTTGCTTTAAGTACAATCGTCTAAATAATTAAATAAATTTAAACAATTTTTCGTTTGGTTTTCTTACTTTTTTCATGTGTTGGAAATGATCTTCCTCAGAACGGTAACCTAATGCCAGAGTGACAGTCACTTTTTCTGTTTCAGGATCGATGTTTAGAATTTCTTCAATCAGATCCTGGCGGAAGCCTTCCATGGGGCAGGTGTCAATATTTTCGATAGCCGCAGCATACATTAAGTTTGCTAAAACTATATAAGACTGTTTTTCTGCCCAGTTGAAAATTTCATCATTGTTTTGTCTGTTAATATGTTGATTGATACTGTTTTTGAAAAGATCGAGGTTCTCTAACGGAACATCTCGTACCTCAGAAATATGATTAAAATAACCTTGAATATAGCTTTCTCCAATTGTCTTTTTTGAAATAATGACAATAAGATGAGAGCATGTAGAAATTTGTGATGGGTTGTAAAATGCCGGAATTAATTTTTGCTTCATCTCTTCACTCTCCACCACGATGATTTTGTAGGGTTGGAGACCAAGAGAACTTGCAGACAGCTTTCCTGACTCAAGAATGTTGTGAAGGGTTTCCTGAGGAATGATTTCGTTGTTAAATTTCTTTACAGAATATCTTCTGCTTAAAGCTTCCAAATAATTCATATGACAAATTTAGGAATTGGATGTGAATAAAATAAGCTTAAAACGAAATATCTCTTACTAAATTATACAAAAAAGAATCACTCCAAAAAAATGAAGTGATTCTTTTTATGATCTTAAATGTTTATTGTCTTAATCTCTGTTCTTAACCAATACCCAACCTGAATATTTGAAAGGCGTGTTTTTCTTGTCATTTTCATTCCATGTTACAGAATACCAGTAGCTTCCTGTAGGAACTTTTCTTCCTGCGATGGTTCCATCCCATCTGTATCTTGTGGATTTGTCGCCTTGATGGATCTTAGCTCCGTATCTGTCGAATACATTAAACACAAGATTTTTCTTATTAGCTAATGCAGAATAATCAATAGCGTCATTTATTCCGTCTCCGTTTGGAGTGATTACATTAATAATATTCGGAACAACAATCGTGATGTCGATAGGCTCACAATCGTAAGCATCTTTTACATAGACTTTATTATCGCCTCTCGGCACATTTTTAAAGATGTTAGAATCCTGCCAGTTAATATTATCCATTGAATATTGATAAGCCGGAGTTCCTCCCATCACATTGATCGTAATTGTTGTGCTTGAAATATCAACATTAGTAATAACAGGCTGTTCTGCAGGGAAAATTGTTACTTTTTGAGTTGCTATACAATCTCCTGTTTTAATTTTCACCCAATAGGTTCCAACTCCAACATTGCTGATAGATTGAGTGGTTGCTCCTGTGCTCCATTGATATGAACTAAATCCAGGCCCTGCATCCAAGGTGGTTTTGTCTTCCATACATATTGTTTTATCCTTCAAAACAGTTGAATAAACCGGAGCAATTACGATTAATGTTACTTTTGCTATCGCATAACATCCGTTTCCGTTTATTACTTTAATGTAAACTACGCCATTTGGAGCGATATATGCAGCTGCCGCTGTGGCGCTGATTTCATTTGTACCGTTTTGTGCATCGGCTAAAGATGGATAATATTTTTTAGTAATTCCTCCCTGTGTTGTTACAGAAGCATTAGTAAGATTAAATAAACCTGTTGAAGGATTTGTTTCAATGAAACAGGCTCTTAATGTTGTGTCATTCACTGTTACAACCGCGAAATGATTTAATGTAATTTTTGCATTAGATACACAACCTTGAGGAGTCGTTACTTTTACATATATAAAACCTGGAGCAGAAGAATATGTAGTTGGGTTTAGAATTTCGTTGGTCCCCGCGTTTAGGTCTGCTAATGTAGGATAGAATTGCTTAGTTACTCCGGCAACCGTTGTTACAGCAGCTGTTGTAAGATCGAATATTGCTACACCGGCATTATTGTTATTACATCCAGTTAACGTTTTGTCAACCGCTGCGAAAGGAGTGGGGTTTAATTGAATGACACCATCACCGTTATCGCATAATGTAGATGATGGATCTTTAACAACTACGGTTATCGTTGTATTCCCTGAATATGGAAAGTTGGTAGGGTTTGTAATAGGTACTCCGCCAGGTCCAAAATAGGTGATAATATAATTGGCAGGATTTGCTACAAATTGAGTGTTGTATGATGTTAAATCAACTGTTCCCGTTCCTGTTGCAGGGTTTACGCATACAAAAGGAGTAATCGTATTTGTTAAAATTGGAACTTTATCGATGAAAATTTTTGCATTTTTAATTGAGTGCCTTGCACTGGCACCCCCTGTTGCTGCTGAAAATCCGAAATATCCGGTTGTCATCCCTATTGCTCCTCCTGATGGTGCAAACGATTGATCGGTAATTAATACACCGTCGATTCTGATTTTGATAAGCCAGTTTGCAGGATTTGCTGGATCTGTTTCTCCATTTACTTCAACGTGTTTGTAAGTTGGTCCTACAAACGGCTGAGTTGCGATAAGATCCGGAGAATGGAAAGTACTTCCAGGAGTCGTATTATATTCAATGTTATTATTAAGGCCGTTGTTTGTTCCGTATAAAACGTGAACCTTACTCATTTGCCCTTCAGTAGTGTTGTTAAAAATATCAAAACCTACCATAAGACCATTGGCGTTTGCAGGAATTCCAAGTCCTCCTCCTGATACAAATCCTGCCGGAGGGTTGGCAAGGTACCAGAAAGTAAATCCGTCTCCTCTTCCGAATGCAGTAGTTCCGTTTCCATCGATTCTGAAATCGAATTCCACTTTCCATTTGTCGCAATATTTCAAATTTATGGGAGCTGCCAGTTTTATTGCGCCATAAAGGCCTCCCTGATCTGCAGTGAGCTGTACAAAATCACCACCAGCAATGTTGGCGCTTGAGACCAAGTCCCATCCAGTGGTTACTATTGGGTTTCCTGTAAGCTGATAAGTCTGTGAAAACATTTTTCCAGACAAGCATAGTAAAATGATGTAAAAATAAGTGAGTAAAGTTTTTTTCATTTGAAGCAAGTTGGTTAGGTTATTAATGTTGTAAATATATTGAATTTCTATTATTTAACATTCTAAAAATGTTAATTATGTAATTTAATTTGATGGTATTGTAAAGAAAATTGATTTATATAGTTAAAAGTGTAATTTTTATTAAAAATATAAACAATAAAGTTTTCAAATTGATTTTAGATTAGTCAAATGTATAGTTCATAAAAAACTCACTCCGATTATGGAGTGAGTTTTAAAAATATTATTCTCTATTTTTTACAAGTACCCAGCCAGAATATTTTGTTTGAGTATTGTTTTTATCATTTTCATTCCATGAGATGGTGTACCAGTAAGTAGCTGTAACTATTTTCTTGCCGAAAGCAGTTCCGTCCCATTTGTAATTTTTGATTTTATCAGCTTGGAAAAGTTTATTCCCATATCTGTCGAATACTGTAAAAACTAGGTTTTTCTTGTATGCAAGTGCAGAATAATCAATAAAATCATTAATGTTGTCTCCGTTTGGAGTAATTGCATTGATCAAATTAGGAACAGTGATCTGTACCTGAATCGGCTCGCAATTGTAGAAATCTTTAACATAGACTTTTACTTCTCCTCTTGCAAGATTTTCGAAATAATTAGAGTCTTGCCAAGTGATTCCATCCAGAGAATACTTGTAAGGAGGCGTTCCTCCGATTACATTTATCGTGATCGTATTGTTATTAATATCAATGCTTGAAATTACAGGCTGAGTAGAAGGATTCACTTTTACAATTTGAGTTGTGATACAACCTCCTGTTTTTAATTTTACCCAATAAATTCCTACGGGAACATTCGTGATGGACTGAGTCGTTGCTCCTGTGCTCCATTCGTATCCGTCAAAACCGGCACCTGCATCCAGGGTAGTTTTAGCATCTATACATATGATTTTGTCTTTTAAAACAGATGATACGACCGGAGGTAAAACAACAAGATTTATTTTCGCAAAACTGAAACAGCCGTTAGCAGTAGTGGTGACTTTCACATATACCGTTGCGTTGGCTGAAATGTATGTTGTAGGATTTACAATTTCGTTGGTTCCTGCTGTTGCATCTGCTAATGTTAAGTAGTATTTTTTTGTAGTACCACCAAGAGCTGTAACGTTTGCTGTTGTTAAATTAAATAATGCCGTTGTCGGTGCAGTTTCAATAAAACATGAGCGTAAAGTAGCATCAGTTACAACAACAAGCGGGTGGAAAGCCAGTGTAATTTGTGCTGAACCAGTACATCCTTGTGGAGTGGTTACTTTTACAAAAACAATTCCTGCTCCGGAAGTATACGCTGAAGGATTGGTGATCTCATTGATTCCCGCGTTGAGGTCTGCCATTGTTTTGTAGTACTTTTTAGTAACTCCAAGAACGCCGGTTACATTGGCTGTTGTAAGATTGAATGTTGCAGATCCTATATTATTATTGTTACATTCCGTCAGTGTTGCATTGTTTGCACTGAATGGTGACAGTGACAACTGTATTTTACCATCAGCATTATCACACAATATTCCTGCGTTATCTTTTACAACAACTGTTATGGTTGTGTTTGTATTGTATTGATAGGCTGTTGGGTTAGCAATTGGAGTTGAGCTTCCTAATACATAATAAGTAAATGTATAGTTGCTTGGAGTAGCAACAAACTGATTGTTATATGATGTTAAATTCACTGTCGCTGATCCGGTTGTGGGATTAGGACAAAAAGATTGAGTAACAGTAGGTTGTAAAATTGGAACTTTATCTGTGTAGATTTTTACGTTTTTAATTGAATGTCTTGATCTATTTCCTCCTGTTGAGGCAGAAAACCCAAAATATCCAACCGTCATTCCAGAGGCAGCTCCTGAAGGTACAAAAAGCTGATCGCAAATGATGTTTCCATCAATTGTAATTTTGATCTTCCAACCAGTTGGAGAGTTGGGATCTACTTCCGCTGTCACTTCAACATGTTTGTAGGTAGCTCCCTGAAACGGTAAAGTTGTATTCATATCCGGAGAGTGGAAAGAACTTCCTGCGGTATTGAAAAACTCTATGTTATTGTTGTCCGTTGTATTTGCTACCTGCCCGTACCCAACGTGCACCTTACTCATTACAGCCGTAGTTGTGTTGTTGTAGGTGTCAAATCCTACAATTAAACCAACTGCATTTTGGGAAACTCCAAGACCTGAGCCTAATACACTTGCTACAGGCGGATTTGCCAGATACCAGAATGCAAGACCATCTCCATTGGCTGTTTGGTTGGAGTCCATTCTGAAATCAAATTCAACCCTCCATTTATCGCAGTATTTCAAGTTGATAGGATCGTTCAGTCGTATGGATCCCGATTGGTTGTTCGTATCCGGGGTAAGCTGAATGAAATCAGTGTTTACCTGTGTGGGAGAAACCATCGTCCATCCTGTTGTAGAGACAGGATTTCCTGTGAGCTGATACGTTTGAGCAGAAGTTTTTCCAAAAAAGCAGGAAAAAACAATAGTAGAATAAGCGAGTAGTTTTTTTATCATTTAGTAACGCACTTTAAATTAGACGCGTAAAGATATTAAATCCTAATCAATAAATATGTATTCAATGTTAATCTTGCAGAAAATAATGATTATTTTGTAATAAAAAGTAGTTTGAGTGGTGAAATAATTAATATTGTTAACTTAAATTTAGATTCATTAAAATTAAATTAAAAAAGAGAGTTGTTTTCAAGAGATTCAAAATAGGCATCAATCTCCAAATTTCCTGAAGCAGCAGCTGCAACGGCTAATTTATCACATAGCTCATTTTCAAAATGTCCTGCATGTCCTTTTATCCAGTGCATTTTGGGTTTATGAGTATTATATAGCTCAATGAATTTTTTCCAAAGATCCGGGTTTTTTACATTTTTCCAGCCTCTTTTTACCCATCCTGCGATCCAGTTTTGATTGATCGCATCAGATACATATTTGCTGTCTGTAAAAATATGGATGTCGTTGTCCGGAGATTTTAATTTTTCCAATGCCGTAATCACAGCAAGAAGTTCCATCCTGTTGTTGGTGGTTTTACGAAAGCCTTTTGAGAAAGTTTTCTGATAATTTTTTTCAGGGACGCGCATGACGATTCCGTAACCTCCTTTTCCGGGATTTCCGCTGCAGGCGCCGTCTGTGTATATTTCGATTCTCAAAATTTTATTGAATTGTTTAAACTTAATATTAAACTAAGAAGTGATAAAAGATATATTAATTTTATATAATTGAGATCCTTCGGCTTCGCTCAGGATGACATCTCTAATACTAGCTGTCATTTTGTAGCGTTGTCATCCTGAGCGAAGTCGAAGGATCTGTTTATATTTAAATTTTATTATTTAAAATTAACCTTAATTATTAAAAAGGAAAATCATCTTCATCATCAAAATCATTCATTGAAGAACCTGAAAGCTTAGAACTATCCGGTAGATCAAATGCTGCGCCCGGTTGAATCGTTGTTTTAATTTTATCAAAACCACTTGGTTCAGGCGAACCGAAATCAGAAGGAAAACCTCCGCCGGTTGCATGTTCAATATCTCCAAATTTAGCAAAATGTTTTAAGAAAGATAATCTAACGTCTGCTGTAGCACCATTTCTGTGCTTTGCAATGATAAGCTCGGCTTGATTTTCAGTTGTCGTTTCCTGTCCTTCTTCATCATTATCCCAAACGGTAATTTTATAATATTCCGGTCTAAAGATAAATGATACAATATCCGCGTCCTGCTCAATCGCTCCGGATTCCCTTAGATCTGAAAGCTGAGGTCTTTTTCCGGGGCGGGTTTCCACACTTCTTGAAAGCTGTGAAAGGGCAATTACAGGAACATTTAATTCTTTTGCAATCGCTTTTAATGAACGTGAGATCATCGAGATTTCCTGTTCACGGTTTCCGCCGCCTTTTCCGCCACCGCCGGCTGTCATCAGCTGGAGATAATCGACCATGATTAGCTTTACATCATGTTGCATAACCAGTCTTCGGCATTTTGCACGGAAGTCGAATATTGAAAGGGAAGGAGTTTCATCAATAAAAAGAGGAGCATTTTCCAGCTCGGAAACGTTGGAGAATAGTCTTTGCCATTCTTCATCGTCCAAAGTTCCTTTTCTTAATTTTTCAGATGAAATTCTTGTTTCAGAGGCAATCATTCTGGTGATCAACTGTACAGATGCCATCTCCAGGGAGAAAAGTACCATCGGAATTTTATGTCCTACAGCGATATTTCTCGCCATCGAAAGAAGAAATGCTGTTTTTCCCATCGCGGGACGGGCAGCAATAATGATAAGGTCGGAATTTTGCCAACCTCCGGTTTCTTTATCGATGTCTCTAAATCCTGAAGGTACTCCGGAAATTCCTTCTTTGTCTTTTAGAGATTTAATGGTTTCAATTGCCTGTTTTACTAATGAGTTTGCGGTGTCGAAACCTTTTTTGATGGTTCCGTTGGTGATCTCAAAGAATGACTGTTCTGCTTTATCTAAAAGTTCAAAAACGTCGGTAGATTCTTTGTATGAAGAATCGATCACGTTGGCAGAAACATTAATTAAACTTCTTAAAATATATTTTTCAAGAATAACACGAACGTGGTATTCAATATGCGCAGATGAACTAACCCCCATTGTAAGCTCCACAATATAATGATCCCCACCTGCCAAAAGAAGTTTTTCTTCCTTTTTAAGTTCCTGAATGATGGTCATAAGATCTACAGGATGGTTTCCTTCGTATAATTTCAGAATGGTCGTAAAAATCACCTGATGTCTGGGGTCGTAAAATACTTCAGGGGTAAGAAGGTCAATAGAATGATCTAGTCCTTTTTTATCAATTAAAAAAGTACCAATAACCAATCTTTCAAAATCTACTGCATTAGGAGGCATTTTTCCATCAGCAATTGACAACTCTTTCGCGAAGTTTCCGTGGGTAAGAGATGATAATGTTTCTTTCTGCGCCATTGTGCAAAGATAGGTTATTTCGAAAATAATCTGAAAATAGTAACTAACATTTTCATGCTGATTTGTTTTAAAATACCATCAATAAAAGGAGGGTTGTGTTAATAAAAAAATCACCCCAAAATTGAGGTGATTTTTTTATGTATAAGAATTAAATTATTCTCTGTTTTTTACAAGTACCCATCCGCTGTATTTTGTCTGAGTATTGTTTTTGTCGTTTTCGTTCCAAGAGATACTGTACCAGTAAGTTCCTGTAAGAATTTTCTTGCCGCTTGCTGTACCGTCCCATTTGTAATCTCTGGTTTTATCGGCTGTGTAAAGCTTGTTCCCGTATCTGTCGTAAACGATAAACTGTAGATTTTTCTTGTAAGATAATGCAGAATAATCTATATAATCATTTTTGTTATCTCCGTTTGGCGTGATCGCATTAAGAAGATTAGGAACAGTTACCTGTACATCGATAGGGTTACAATCGTAGAAATCTTTTACATATACTTTTACTTCTCCTCTTGGAAGATCTGTAAATACGTTAGAATCTTGCCAAGTGATACCGTCTAAAGAATATTTGTAAGGGGCAGTTCCACCGTTAACGTTGACTGTGATAGTATTGTTTGTGATGTCAATTGTTGATACAACAGGCTGTTGAGTTGCATATACATGTACTACCTGTAATGTATAACATTTTCCTGTTTTCAGTTTTACCCAATATTCACCAACTCCTACATTTGATATTGATTGTGTAGTTGCTCCTGTGCTCCATTCGTATCCATCAAATCCGGCACCTGCGTCTAAAGTTGTTTTGTCTTCAAGACATATTGTTTTATCTTTAAGAACAGTTGATTTTACTGGAGGTAAAACTTTAAGATTAATTTTAGCAATTGAATAACATCCATCCGGACTGTAAACTCTTACATATACAGAACCTGTTGTAGTAATATAAATCGTTGGATTGCCTATTTCATTCGTTCCACTTGTTGCGTTAGCTAATGTTGGATAGAATTTCTTAGGTGGATTTGTAAGCGAAGAAACGGTTGCCGTTGTTAAATTAAATACCGCTGTTGTAATAGCCGTTTCAATATAACAAGATTCAAGGCTTGCTTCAGTAACTATTACAAGAGGATAGAATTTTAATGTGATCTCAGAACTGTCAGAACATCCATCTGTTGTTGTTACTTTTACATATACCTTTTTCTCTGCTGAAGTATAGTTTGCAGGGTTTGTAATTTCGTTAGTTCCGGCATTCAGATCATTCATCGTCGGGTAATATTTTTTTGTAACGTTACCTGAATAAACATCTGCTGTTGTTAAATTAAATAATCCTGTACCTATATTGTTGTTGTTACATGCATATATTGTTGCATCCCGGGCAGTAATATTCCCTTGAACAAACTTGAAGGTTCCTGTTTGGAAGCATCCGTTAATAGGATTCGTAGGGTTTGCGGGATCGGTGTATTTTATTCTATAATAATATATTATTCCTGCATTTACTGTAATTGGAGCTGTAATAGGGTTATCGCCTGTTACAGCATCATTACCTGTAGTATGATAAGTAATCGTAAAGTTTGGATTACCGTTTAGAATAGCATTAGTTAAAGTGCTAAAATCAAATGTAGTAGGGAGCGCACATCTCAAAATCTCGCGCGGTGCATCTGGCGTTGGTCCTGCTTCACCAGGAGGTACAAAAGGATTTGGCGTTAATGCTGGATCTGTAAATGCTGAAGTTAAAGTAGCCGTTCCTCCCCATGTTAAAGAAAATCCGTTTGTACTACCATCCCAGTTGTCTACTACAAGATAGTAAGTTTCGCCTGCAACTACGTTCATAAAGCCACTGAATCTACCAGTTACAGTAGGGTGAGTTATCGATAAGCTTAATCCTGTAGGTCCGTCTGTACCATCGTAGTTACATCTGATAGGAGGGCTTAAGGCACCACAAGTCTGGTTAGGGCCGTATACTCCAAAATCATAATCCGTCGCATAAACGTTTGGAGTTATCTCGAAAGTTAAAGTTCCGGAAGTTGCAATAGTAAATGTATACCAAACTGAGTGGTTTTCATCAGAGGCAAGGCATCCCATAAGATCTTCCTCAACGTCACCATGACCTAAAGATGTATAGGACAGGTCTGAATTTCCACATACGGGTATAGCTGAAATACAATCCGACTGTGAAAAATATAATTGCGAAAAAAATAAGATTAAAAGAAGTAGGTATTTTTTCATTTTTAACTGACTTTTATGAAACAAAAATAACGAAAATATTAACAAAATATGAATATAGTATTCTTTAAGTAAAAAAAACCGCTTGAAAAAGCGGTTTTTTTTAAATATTGTTAATTATTCTCTGTTTTTAACCATTACCCATCCTGTGTATTTGAAAGGAGTACTTTTTTTATCAGTCTCATTCCACGTCACAGAGTACCAGTAATTTCCTGTAGGAACTTTTTTACCACCATTGGTAGTACCGTCCCATTTATAGCCATTAGTCTTGTCAGCCTGGAAGATCTTAGTTCCGTATCTGTCAAAAATATTGAATATAAGATTTTGTTTACCTGCCAATGCAGAATAATCAATCACATCATTTACACCATCTCCGTTTGGAGTGATCACGTTGATAAGATTTGGAACTACAATTTCAACCTGAATAGGCTCACAGTCGTATGAATCTTTTACGTACACCGTATTGTTACCTCTTGGTACATTAGCGAAAACATTAGAATCCTGCCAGTTGATATTGTCCATTGAATATTTGTATGGAGCAGTTCCGGCAACAACATATACTGTAACGTTATTCGTTGAAATATCAATGGTAGAGATTACAGGTTGCTCAGAAGGATAAATTTTAACTGTTTGAATTGCTGTACAGTTTCCTGTTGTCAATTTCACCCAATATGTTCCAACACCTACATTGCTGATGGATTGAGTCGTAGCTCCTGTGCTCCATTCGTATGCACCGAAACCAGGACCGGCATCTAGTGTAGTCTTGTCTTCCATACAAATGATCTTGTCTTGTAAAACCGTAGAATAAACCGGAGGGATTACAATTAGAGTCACTTTAGCTATAGCATAACAGTTGTTTCCGTTTGTTACTTTGATGTATACAACACCATTTGGAGCGATATATGCAGCAGCTGTTGTTGCTGGGATTTCATTTGTACCGTTTATTGCATCTGTTAAAGATGGATAGTATTTTTTAGTTGTACCTCCCTGTGTCGTAACCGAAGCGTTGGTAAGATTAAATAGACCTGTTGAAGGATTAGTTTCAATAAAACAAGCTCTCAATGTTGCATCATTTACAACTACAACAGGGAAGAAGTTCAATGTGATCGTAGCTGTATCGGCACAACCCTGAGGAGTTGTTACTTTTACATAAACTACACCTGTTGAGGATACGTAGTTGGCCGAATTTATAATTTCATTAGTTCCTGCTGTAAGATCAGCCATTGTAGGATAATATTTCTGAGTTGCAGTAGGATCATTCAATACCGCCAGAGCAGTTGAAGTAAGATCAAATGTTGCAATACCTGAGTTATTGTTGTTACAAGCATTCATTGTAACATCATTAGCGGTAATATTTCCTAGCTTAAATTTAAACGTGCCAATCTGCCTACACGAGTTGATTGGGTTGGCAGGGTTTGTGGGATCCGTATAATGGATGCTGTAATAGTATGTTGTTGTTGTATTAACCGTTTGAGGTGTTAAAATTGGGCTCGCTCCAGACAATGCATCATTTTGAGACGTATGGTAGCTTACCGAAAAGTTTGGATTGTTATTGATGATACCAGCTGATAAAGTACTGAAATCAAAAACTGCAGGACTTGTACAAACAATTACCTCATTTGGATTTGCAGGATTTGCGTTAGGCGTTCCCGGCGGTATAAATGGATTTGGTGTAAGGTTGGGATCATTAAATGGAGAAGCCAAAGTGGCTGTTCCTCCCCAAGTTAAAGCAAATCCGTTAGTATTTGCCGAATAGTTATTCACTAAAAGGTAATACGTCTGGCCTGGTAAAACATCCATATACTTTGCCCATCCATCAGAATTTGAACCCGGTTGTCCGAAATAATCATAAGGATCTGTAGATGTTAAGTTAAGACCAGTTGCTCCTGCAGTATAAGGACTGGAACATCTTATCGTGTTACCTTTGTTGTTGCAGTCAACATTTGGTCCCCAAACATAGAAGTCATAATCTACGGCTCCTGTCTGTAAAGGTGTTATGGTAAATGTTAGAGTTCCTGCTGTGGCAATCGTAAATTTATACCAAACAGAGAATTTTTCTACATATGAACCGCAGTTTCCTTCAGGAAGCTCTTGTACGCCGGCTCCGGAAGGTGTGTAGGAAAACCCTGAGTTTCCACAAACAGCTAAAGCTGTAGCACAATCTTCTTGTGCATAAAATATCTGACATAGAGGTATCAGAAAAATTAGTAGAAATTTTTTCATAAAGGGGAAATTTTATAAGGCAAATATAAAAAATTATTAACGTTGAATTGAAGTTTTTGTCATTTATTTAATAAATTGAAGGAAAACGCTTTAATATTGCATTTTTCTTAGCTTGGGATTGGTGCTGGCTACAAGAAGCGCTACAAGCACAGTCATTGTTCCTCCAAAGACCACGGAGCGCACTACTCCGAGTAATTTTGCCATAACTCCGCTTTCAAACTGTCCCATTTCGTTGCTCGACATGATGAAAATTGAATTCACACTTAAAACACGTCCTCTGATGTGATCAGGCGTTTTTAACTGAACAATTGTTCCTCTTATCACGACTGAAATTCCGTCAAGCATACCGCTTAATACCAAAAACATAAACGAAATCCAATATATATGTGATAATCCGAAACCGATGATACACAATCCGAATCCTGTTACAACAGCAAGTAAAACCTTTCCTTGATTCTTCCTTAACGGAATAATTGATAGAATTGTTATAATACACATCGAACCAATATCGGAAGCTGCATTTAATAATCCGAAACCTTCGGCTCCAACTTTCAGAATATCAGTGGCAAATACCGGGATCATAGCAACAGCTCCTCCGAAAAGAACGGCAAACATATCAAGGCATAAAGCTCCCAATATTTCTTTAGTTTTAAATATATAAGAAATTCCTTCACGCATACTTTCAACAACGTTTACATCTTCTTTTTTATGTTCAGAATATTGTTTTTTTAATTGCCAGAAAAATACTGAGGCGAAAATTATTAATGAAATAATAACAACCAAAGTCCATTTTACCCCAAAATAACCGATAAGAAATCCTCCGACTGCATGTCCGCAAACAGATGATATCAAGAAAGTTGCCTGATTTAAAGTAACAGCATTGGGAAGATTCTCTTTTTTAACAATAGTAGGAATCATCGAAGGCACAATCGGTCCGATAAAAGCTCTTGCAATCCCCGTAAAGAAAATAACAGCGTAGATAAAATAGGTAATTTGATGTCCTGTGAAATGCATTTGTACATTCAGGAAAGCCGGAATAAGCAATAATCCGATCAGAAAAACATAAGCGTAATTACAAATCAGTAAAAGCCTCTTTTTTTCATTCATATCAATAACGTGACCGGCGTATAAAGCACAGCTTACGGCCGGAATAACTTCCGAAAGACCGATCAACCCGATCGAAAAAGGATCTTTTGTTAATTGATATACCCACCATCCCAATAAAGTAGCGAGCATTCTAAAGGCTAAAACAATAAAAAATCTTCCGGTAAGAAGATTCCTGAATTCAACATTTTGCAATGTTTTTAGCGGGGTAAACGAAATCATTCACAAAAATAGCCCTAAATATTCATTTAAGGCTATTGATATTATGATTTTTTAAATGATAAATCAAATAGAAGCTGAAAGATAAAATCTATTTTAGTCAGCTCTTGAAGAACTTAAAACCAATGCTGCAACTCCTGCTGCACCAATCACAACAGCTCCTGCAGTAATTCTGGCTTTTCTGCTGTCTCTTACTGAAGCTACATTAGATTTTGGAATGATAACTTCTGCGCTGTCTTTTTTTCCGGCTGTACCAATAAGGTTGTCGCCATCTACGTTACGGAACAACATTTTTTGATTTTTAGAACCGTCTTTCATTTTAACCACATACATTTTTCCTGCTTCAAGGTTAGAATAATTATTCTTAGAAATGTCTTCTGAGTATTTTGTAGTTGCACAAGATGAAATTACAAATAAAGACGTTAACAAAGATGATTTTAAAAGTACAGATGCTTTCATTCTAATTTTTTAGTTTTTCAAATTTATAATTTTTTTCGAATAAACGTTTCCTGAATTAAAAAAATGTGTTTAAAATTTATAGATTTCTAATAAATCTGCGATTTTTCTGTCATTTGCCAGTCTTGGAGTTTTATTTTGTCCGCCCAATTTCCCCTGAGATTTTGCATATTCATGAAAAGCATTCTTTTTTAAGTTGCTGATATAAAGTTTTTGAAGAATATTTCCGGAGATCAGATCATCATAATACGTATTGCGTTTTCTGAGCTGATCATCAAGTTCATTTTTAAATATCTCTAAATTTTTCGGCTCTTTTTCAAATTCTATGAACCATTCATGATAGGGAAGTCCTTCCGCGGGATTCACTTGTGGAGCAAGATGAAATTCTGTAATCTGAGCGGGATATTTTTCTAAAGTTGCTTTAAGAGCTTCTTCAACTTCAAAAGCGATCACATGTTCCCCGAAAGCTGAGGTGAAATGTTTCGTTCTTCCACTTACTAAAATTCTATGTGGATTTTTATCAATAAATCTTACCACATCACCAATAGAATATGCCCACAAACCTGAATTTGTTGTTAAAATTAAAGCGTAATCTTTATTAAGTTGAATCTCTTTTAAGGTTAATCTTTTTGCGTTAGATTTTCCATATTCTTCCAAAGGAATAAATTCATAGAAAATCCCATGATTGGTTAAAAGTAGCAATCCTTCTTTTGTATAATCGTCCTGAAACGCAAAAAATCCTTCCGAAGCTGGAAATGTTTGAATGATATCAACTTTCCCACCCAATAATTCTTCCATTTTGTCGCGATAAGGCTCATAATTTACTCCACCCGTAACGATAAGTTGAAGATTCGGGAAAAGCTGTTTGATCTTTTTACCGTTTCTTTCAATTAATTTTTCAAAATACATGATCAGCCAAGGCGGAATTCCCGAAATCAAAGTCATGTTTTCTTTTTCGGTTTCCTCAACGATTTTTTCAACTTTGGCTTCCCAGTCTTCCATAATATTGGTTTCCCAACTTGGCAGACGGTTTTTTTGAAGGTATTTTGGAATGTGATGAGCCACAATTCCTGAAAGTCTTCCTGTTTTTATACCGAAAACTTCTTCCAATTCCGGACTTCCCTGTAAAAAGATCATTTTTCCTTTTACAAAATCGGCGTTGTTTTTCTGAGCAATATAATGGAATAACGCGCTTTGAGCTCCGGCAATTTGAAACGGCATTCCTTCTTTAGAAATAGGAATGTATTTTGAGCCTGAAGTTGTTCCGGAAGTTTTTGCGAAATATTCCGGAGTCTCTGTCCATAAAATATTGGCCTGACCTTTTTTTACTCTTTCGATGTAAGGTTTAAGATCTTCATAATCTGCAACAGAAACTCTTTCCTGAAATTCTTTAATAGACTTGATGTTTTCAAAATCATGCTCTCTTCCAAACAGCGTCTTTTTGGCTGTTTCTATTAAAGATAAAAGCAAATCTTCTTGGTTTTTTTGTGCATTTTTCTTGAATTCTTCAGCCTTTCGGACGTGCTTTTTGGCCCAAGACAGTGCTATATTTTTCTTTAGGAAGTTTAACATGGTTCAAATTTATAAATAACTAAATAATTTGATGCAATTTTAATGAAATATGAAATAAAAAAACCGATGAATGAGTATCACCGGTTCTTCGAAATTTGATTATGAAAATAACAACTATAAGTTGAGTTTATTTGTTTGTTTTATACCTCTTGTCTGGAGTGCCATCTTTTTTCAGATGTTGATTGTCTTTATATCTTTTATCGGGAGTACCGTCTTTTTTCATTTTAACGGCTGTTGTTGATGTAGATGCAGGTTTTGCTGTTTTAGTGTCTGCCACTTTTGCAGCTTTGTTATCAACCGTTTTAGCTGTTTTTGTTACCTGATGGGTTTTCGTAGCCGTTGCGGGAGCAGTCTGTTGTGCCGTTGCAAGTCCTAGTCCTAATACTATTGACATTGCTGATAATAATTTTTTCATATGATTTTGTATTGTTTGTTTTTCTTGAATCAAAGTTATACAAAAATCAGGCTGAGAAACTCACTTTTAGAAACTTAACTAAAGTTTATTACAGCTTAAAAAAATATTAAAAGGATTGAAATTATAATTAATAAAAAAAACAAAACCTGCTTCCGTTTCCGAAAGCAGGTCCTAACATATGTATGAAAAGTTGGTTTAACGAGTACAGTTGGCTGTCCAGGTTTTACCATCCTTGATGTATAAGATTTTTAAGTCGTTATTATCAATTCTAATATATGATGTTCCGTTTGATCCTATCATTACTAATGTGTGATCTCCTTCCTGATTAAATTCGATTCCGTTAAGATCAGGGATACTGTTTGAGAATGCAAAGTTATACTTTGTACCACTCGCAATTTTTGTTACAAATACGCTTCCACTGTTGGTGTTGATATCTGTATCGCCATCTTTGTAAGATACAGTTCCTTTATAAGTTCCTGCAAAGAAGTCGTTGTTTGTTGGGTCGTCGTCATCACTACAAGATGCAAACGAAGTTGCCGTGAAAAGTACCAACATAAAGATACCTAAAATTCTAATTGCCTTTTTCATAATATTATTTCTTTAAGAGTTTGTACTCATAATTAGCCAAATACTATGCCGCATGATAATTATAGAATTTTTTTAACTTTAAATTAAAATTTTTAGGAAAATATTAAGATTTGATGATTTTTTACTTATATATTTCACTTTTTATGTAAATCATAATATTTTTTTGTTTTAAACTGTTTAGAAAACTCTTGAAATCGCTTTTGTTGTTTTCAGAGATTGGAAAACTCAAATTATAATTACTGATCCCTTAAATTTATATATAAATAAAAAACCTGCTTCTGTTTCCAAAAGCAGGTCATAATATATGTTTAAATAATGAGATTATCGTTTACAAGTGGCATTCCATGTTTTACCATCCTTTGTATACGCAATTTTCACCTCGTTGTTTTCAACTCGTACGTATGCTGTTGCATTTGAACCTACCATGATTAAAGCATTATCTCCAGTTTTTTCAACATCAATATCGTTAAGAGCAGGAATGTTATTAGAGAATGCGAAGTTGTATTTTTTGTCACTAATTACTTTAGTTACAAAGACACTTCCTTCGGTTGTACTGATGTCTTGATCTGCATCTTGATATGAGACGCCTCCTCTGTAAACTCCGGCAAAAGAATCATCTTTCATTAGGTCTTCTTCGCTATTATCACTACAAGATGAAAAAGAGAGTGCTGTAAAAATAACCAGCATAAAAATTCCTAAGATCTTAATTGTTTTTTGCATCATATTTCTTTTAAATGTTAGGTGGGATAACTCTCAAACATTATGCCGTGGATAGGAGCTTTTCATGGTTTAACTTTTAATTAAAATGTTTTGGGAATTATTGTGATTTAAGGGTTTTTCATTGATTGTTCTTAAATTTTATATAAATCGCAATCATAATGTAAAGAAAAAAATATCCCTATATTTGTTTTGTCTTAAACGGTTTCGGAAACTCCCGAAATCGCTTTTGTCGTTTTACACCATTACTATTTATGCAGTTAAAAACAATCAACGAAAAGTTTCTTCCTGATCTGTTGAAAAAGGAATTTGGAAAAGAGATTTTTACTCAACTGGAAAATAATCAACACATTTCTGTAAAAGGAAGTGCCGGATCTTCGACCTCTATTTTTGTGGCTGAGCTCTTCTTAACCCAAAAACATACAATTCTTTTTGTAATTGATGATAAGGAGGATGCTCTTTATGTAAATACAGAAATGGAAGATCTCTTGGGAAAAGAAAAAGTATTGTATTTCCCGGCAACTCACCTTGAACCTTATCAGGTTGAAAAAACGCAGAACGCCAATTTGGTTTTAAGGACCGAAGTTTTAAATAAAATAAATTCAAGTAAATCTCCGAAAGTGATCGTTGCTTACGCGGGGGCTTTGTCGGAAAAGGTTTTGAAGAAAGAAGATTTCAAGGCTATTTCTCATCAGATCAAAGTAGGCGACCAGCTTGACTTTGATTTTGTGGATGAGTTGCTTTCTCATTACAGTTTCCAACAGACGGATTTTGTGTCCGAACCGGGAGAATTTTCCGTGAGAGGCGGAATTGTAGATGTTTTCTCTTATTCTTATGAAAAGCCTTACCGTATTACTTTCTTTGGAAATGAGGTTGAAAGCATAAAAACTTTTGATATTGAAACTCAGCTTTCCATTGAAAAGGTGAAAGAACTTCAATTGGTCTCCAATATGAATTTTTCTGTAACAGGAACCAGAGTTTCTTTACTTCAATTACTACCGAAAGAAAGTTTTATTGTTTCTAAAAATGGAGTTGTTGCAGTTCAGAAAATAAAAACATTTTACGAAAAGTCTTTAGAAAAATTTGAAACTTTAAGTAAAGATATTGCTCACAGAGCGCCGCAGGAATTATTTATTTCTGATCAGGAATTTTTATTTGATTATAAAAAATTTAAAACAATTGATTTCAGTAGTGTTTCCATTGAAAGCTTAAAAGATATTGTTGATATTAAAATTGAGCAAACCTCACAACCCACTTTTCATAAAAACTTTGAATTATTAATTGAAGATTTAGAAGAAAAGCAAGGTGAAGGTTTCGAAACCTGGATTTCTTTCTCCACAGAAAAACAAAAAGAAAGACTTGAATCTATCTTTGAAGAATTAGAACATGAAGTTCCTTTTAAAAGTTTTAAATCTGAGCTTCATGAAGGTTTTGTAGATAACGACAATAAGCTTTTGGTTTACACTGATCACCAGATATTTGACCGTTACCAAAGATATAAAGCCAAAAATAATTTTGCAAAATCTGAACAGCTTACCTTAAAAGATCTGATGTCTCTGAAAATCGGAGATTATATCGCTCACATCGACCACGGAATCGGAAAATTCATGGGATTGGTAAAAGTGAATAATGATGGTAAAATTCAGGAATGTTTTAAACTGACCTATAAAAACGGTGACTTATTATATGTAAGTATTCATTCGCTTCATAAGATTTCAAAATTCAACGGTCCGGATGGAAAAGAAGTTGTTCTAAGCAAGTTGGGATCGCCAGCCTGGAAATCTTTAAAACAGAAAACTAAAGCCAAAGTAAAACAAATTGCTTTTGACCTTATCAGACTGTATGCTGAAAGAAAAACGGCAAAAGGTTTTGCTTTTACACCGGATTCTTACCTGCAAAACGAGTTGGAAGCAAGTTTTATTTATGAAGATACTCCTGATCAGGAAAAAGCAACCATTGATGTAAAAAAAGATATGGAAGCCGATACCGTGATGGACAGATTAGTCTGCGGAGACGTAGGTTTCGGTAAAACGGAAGTTGCTGTGCGTGCTGCTTTCAAAGCGGCAACCGACGGAAAACAGGTTGCAATATTGGTTCCGACCACGATTTTGGCCTTTCAACATTATAGAAGTTTTAAAGAAAGATTAAAAGATTTTCCGGTAAATGTAGACTATGTTAACCGTTTCAGAACGGCTAAGCAGAAATCTGAAACATTAGCTGCTTTAAAAAACGGAAAAGTAGATATTATCATTGGAACGCACCAGTTGGCAAGCGCAAGTGTTAAGTTTAAAGATTTAGGTTTATTAATTATTGATGAAGAGCATAAGTTCGGAGTTTCAGTAAAAGATAAATTGAAGACTTTAAAAAGTAATGTTGATACGTTGACATTAACAGCAACACCAATTCCTAGAACATTACAGTTTTCATTGATGGCAGCACGAGATTTATCGGTAATTAAAACGCCACCGCCAAACAGACAGCCTGTGGATACGCAACTTGTTGGCTTTAATGAAGAAATAATTCGTGATGCAGTTTCTTATGAATTACAAAGAGACGGACAGGTTTATTTTATTAATAACAGGATTGAAAACCTAAAAGATATTGCAGGATTAATCCAAAGATTGGTTCCTGATGCAAGAGTGATCACCGGTCACGGTCAAATGGAAGGAAAACAGCTCGAAAAGAATGTTCTGGACTTCATGGAAGGAAAATATGACGTTCTGGTTTCCACAACAATCGTTGAAAGTGGGGTGGACGTACCGAATGCGAACACCATTTTTATTAATGATGCCCAGCGATTTGGGATGGCAGATCTTCACCAGATGAGAGGAAGGGTAGGACGAAGTAACAGAAAGGCTTTTTGTTATTTAATCACTCCGCCTTACGATATGATGACATCGGATGCGAGAAAACGTCTTGAAGCTATTGAGCAGTTTTCTGATCTGGGAAGTGGTTTCCAGATTGCGATGAAAGATCTGGAAATCCGTGGTGCAGGAGATCTTTTAGGTGCTGAACAAAGTGGATTTATTAATGAAATGGGCTTTGAGACTTATCAAAAATTAATGCAGGAAGCGTTGGAAGAACTTAAAGATGATAAGGATTTTGAAGATTTATTTGATAATGAAGAAGACAGAAACAAGCTCTTTAAATCTGTAAAAGATGTAAATATTGATACCGATCTGGAATTAATGCTTCCTGATTCTTATATCTCAAATACCGAAGAACGATTGTTACTTTATCAGAAACTTGCTGAGATCAATAATGAGATAGATCTGCAAAAATTTGAAGTTGAATTGATCGACCGTTTTGGAAGTTTACCCAAGGAAGCCATTAATTTACTAAAGAGTGTTGCTCTAAAATGGCTTGCTTCCGACATCGGTTTTGAGAAAATTGTCATGAAGAATGGAGTGTTTTTAGGATACTTTCCCGGTAACCCTCAAGATAAATTTTATCAGACAAGTAAGTTTAAAAACATTATTAGTTACCTCACTTCAAATCCTGCAGAAGCCCAACTGAAGGAGAAAGTAAGCAAGGATGGAAATCACCTTATGATGAGAAAAGATAAGATAATAAATGTCGATGAGGTGAATTATCTATTAAGTTCAATTTTAAAGAATGAAGATTAATTCAATATAAAGAGAAAAAATCTATTGTCTAAAATTGATCAAATTTAACTTTAGATGAAATATTTCAACAAATTCCGTGTTTTCAATATTGAAATTTAGCAGAATTTGTTGAAATATTTGTTTTATAGATGATCTTCGTCATGTATTTTCAAAATGAATAAAAATTTTTATTAAAATAATATTAAATTAACGTAAGTTTTTTTTGTCCTGATTTTTAGAAAATTATAAGGATAGAGGCTCTTTTTTTCACTACTTATAGAGAAATTTTAAGATGATTTCACTTTAAAAATTAATTCAAACACATTATTTTCTATTGTTGTTAAAATGCCATAGAGGTATATCTGATGGTGAATTTGTGTATAAAATAAAGTCACTGTTTATTGATAAAACAGGAGGTATTAAATATCTTTAGGGTGAATTATTATATAAGACTGTCATAGGAGAAAATGAATTTAATTCAATATAATAGGAAATAAGTCTACTTTTTTATAGATTAAAAATATCTTGTAAATTGCTTATTTCTATTGGTTTACGGAAGGTAGGTGGATTTTTTAAGATTTTTTTTTCTTTATCTTTGCAGACCCTTATTATGAAAAAAACTGTGTATTTATGCGTAGTTGGACTATTGTCAGTCTATACTCACGCTCAGGTGGGCCTTGGGATTAGTACCCCCCAAGCTTCTCTCGATGTCAACGGGAAAACCACCTTAAGAAAAGAACTTAGAGTCGGCGGTACTTCAACCCAGATCGGAAATGCTGGAGTAAATGGCCAAGTTTTGGTTTCTCAAGGAGATGGGATTTCTCCTCAATGGAAATCATTGAACAATGTCTACTTTATGGAGGAAGGGCAATACAAATTAACCAATTCGTATTTGTCATCAGATCAAGCAGGTATTACTATTCTTTCTAACGGAGTCTTGGGCGACAGTGTTTACAAAAACAGTGTAGGCGATGATATCACCGATTTGAACAAAGGAAAATGGGTGAAAATTGCTGGTCTTGAGAATAGCTTTACTATTAAAAACGGACTCAATAGACTTACATATCAATTCCAAACAGGGGTTGAAATGAAATCTTCAGCACCAGATGCATCTCAGAATGTAAGCTTTACTTGCGGAATTTTCAGAAACAGTAAACTAGTAGCTGTTCGTCCGGACAAAATTTCTTCAACCAATAATTCTGAAAAAAACGGTATCCAGGATTATATTTTTACATTGAATTATACGGAGCCAGATGTTCCGGTAGGTGTACACAAGGTTGAGGTTGCGTGCAGGAAAATTAATGTTTCCAACTCAAGTGCTCAGTTTGCTATTGGGCGTAGTGTGGCAAGCAACAATAATCTCTCTAATGCATTCACTTTAGAATCTGCATTCAAGATAGACCTTATCGAATTTATAACCTACAAAGTAAACTAATCAATGAAAAATATATTATTTATCCTATTTTCTACAATAGGGTTGTCTCTTTCTGCTCAAGTGGGAGTAGCTACTCCTGAGCCTAAAGCGATGCTGGACGTTAACGGAAATATTAACCTTAGAGGAAAATTAGTAGTTCTGAATGCTGCAGACAGCAAACTTTCAGAAGGAAGAGATGATCAGCTTTTGGTTTCACAGGGCGAAGGACTTGCCCCTACATGGAAATCTCTTCGTATTCCTGATTATGAAGCGAATAAATTTTATTTAATTTATAATAACTCTTTTTCAGATAGAGTGGGTACAACCTTCACCTCTTCAGAAGAACCTACGATTGCATCAAGATCGGCTTCTTTTACGAAAAACAGTAGCTTTAGTACTTTTAGTCAATTCAAAAAAATTCCGGGATTATCTCAGACATTTAATGTATACAGTACGGAAAGTAAAACTTACTTCCAGTTTGAAACGGTAATTCAAGCCAATTTTGCAACTGTAGGAACAACAGATACATCAATTGATTATGCATGTGGAATTTTTGTTGATGATAAATTAGTAAATCTAAGACAAGGAAATCTGAAAGCGGTTAACTCAACAAATCCTTTTCTTACCCACAACCAGATAGGGCTTGCTCAAAACCTTGCAAAAGGAGTACACACAGTGAGTGTAGCTTGCTCAAGATTAAAATCATATAACGTACCTACAGGAATAACACTAGGTATAGGAACCAGTGTTTCTGATAATATTGATTCTTATATCTCTCAATCATCATTTAAAGTAGATGTTTATGAGGTTCCACAGGTATTTAATGCGATAACAAACTAAATCATGAAAAAACTATTATTAATAAAGTTATTTTTCCTCGCAATATTCTCCAATGCTCAAGTTGGAATAAATACATCTACGCCAGTTAATACGCTGGATGTAAATGGTGATCTGAATCTAAGAAAAGAAATAAGAATCGGAGCTTCAGAGGCTACAAAAGGAACTTCAGGTGCAAAAGGAACTATATTTCACAATAATGCAAACTTAAATGTGAACGATTGGAAGAATGTAAAAGTAGCAGACGGAATGGGAAGTATGTCTCTTTTTTCTATGAATACTGTTTTTGATAAAATTGGGGTAGCATTCTCCGGAAGTAACGGGGCTATAAGTCCTTATGCAGAAAATATGGATATTACATCAAATTGGACGGTTTTAACAGGTACTGTAAGCACTTTTTCTGTTACCAATACAACGAATAAAGTAACATTTACATTCCAGACGACTGCTCAAAAAACCGTTAATGCTAATACCACGAATGCTAATGCATCGATAAGTTTTGCCTGCGGAATTTTTGTAGATGATAAACTGAAAGCGGTAAGAACAGACGTTGTTTTAGGAGCAGATGGTACCAACAAGATCTTTAACCTGAATGCAACTCTTACTAATATTGGTATAAAAAAGGGCTACACTGTAAAAGCAGCCTGCACAAAAAGAAACTTAAATGCCGGAACATTAGGAATCGGTAGAGCGGTTAATACACAATTTCTTAATGCAGATATGTCACAATCTGTGTTAACAGTATCAGTATTGCAACCGTTTTAATTTTTCATAATAAATAATAATTGTAAATCTAAAGACGCAAGTTTTTAGATTTTTTTTTGATTTAAATAGTATTTTTTATGAATATGTTATTTTTTAAGCTATTATTTATGAAAATAAATTATATTTGGGCTCATTAAAATCATTAACCATGAGTAAAAACTTTCTATTTAAAGCTCTTCTAGGGCTTGTTTTCGGATTTCTGGTGTCTTGTGACAACACAACAGATGATCCTATCAATCAAAATAAAACAACCAACACAAATAATAACGGCGGCGGAGCCACGATTACTGGGCCGAGAATTTTAAATAAAATCATTAGCGGAGGTACTACTCAACAGGAATTTATTTCAACAGCAGGCGTTCTGGAAAAAGGAATATTTACAGACGCAAGCGCTCCTAATTCTTTCTTTACAGGCACACCAACCTATACCGGAACAAAAATTTCTAAAGTAAAATTTGTAGGTAGTGCAAGCAATAGCCCAGGCTATGAATTTAATATTACTTATGACGTGAACGGGAGAATTTCCGGAACAACATCTAATATGTTGACGGGATCTACAATTATAGGAAATAGTGATTATTTTTATACCTATGATTCTGCAGGAAAGATCACAAAGATCATCGAGAAGAAGAAAATAGGAACGGTAACACCTACGTATACTCACTTTACGGAAAATACATTAACGTATTCCGGTGATAACATTACAAAAGTAGTTTCTGTAATGGGAGTAACTGATAGTAGTGGAAATCCACAGGCGGGTTCTTCGTTGGCGACGACTTTCAATTTTACAAATTATGATGCGAAGATCAATCCTTATACAACACTTCCTAAAACATTTTTCTTGATGTATAGTTTAATACATCCTGCTAATTTCTATAACCTATCATCAAACAACGTTGGAAATATGAATTTTGCATATCCGGCACCAACACCAGCAATCTCTGTAAATTTAACGTATCAATATGATACTCAGAATTATCCTGTTTCAGATCAGACTAACTCCATAAATTATGTTTATAAAGCATTATAATAACGGTCTAAATTATTAGTTTTATTATAATGTGAGCAGATATATACTTTTTATTCAAAAAAAAATTATATTTTTGGGAAAATAAATAATCCCCCTTAAGGAATGAAACGACTTTTCTATTTTGTTTTACTATTGGCAGGTTTTTCTGCAATACATTCTTGTAAAGATATGTTGGATGAAAATGGAGATCCATTAGTAGATATAAATAACAATAGCGGCTTAATAGGCCCTAGAGCATTGTACCGAGAAATTACAGATGCCGATACAATTGCCGAATATCATTATAACGGATTGCTTTTATCAAAAGTAATTACAGACAGTGCATCTATTACAGATGTAATGTTCAGTGGTGATAAGGTAAGCACTATCAATTTCCGTGGTTTCCTTGATATGGACGGAGATGGAGACTTGGAGAAGGACAGTATCGCTTTTTCTCAATTGTTTACATATGGTAATACGGGAAGATTAGAGTCTATCTCAGAAAACCGTTCGATCTTCAGAAGAGCGGCGCCGATTCCTCCTGCAACTTTAGGAGTAAAATCTCTTTTCAAAAAAACGAAAAGTATTTTTAATTTAAAATATAACGGATCTACAGCTAAGCTTGATTCTATCATTATGAAAAATGGTGATGATGTTTCAGGAACTCCGTTTGCTTACACAAAATATACAAAAGTAGGTTACGAATATGTAGGCGATAATATCTCTAAAGCTGTAAAATATTATGGGGCGATGATAGGAACGACAGGAACAGTATTTGGAACACCAACTCAAAAATTGGGTTATGCCTATTCAAACTATGATACTCAGATAAGCGCTTATACGCTGTTGCCTACTGCTTACAAAATATCTGCACTTATATCAACAGATTATAAGGATATAAGAAGTTTAATGCTTTCGCCGAACAATCCTAAAAGAATATCGGTAACAGATCTTTCGTTGCCAATTCCTGCTCCGGATGTATTCTCTACAGACTATACTTATGATGCGCAGACTTACGTTAAAAAAGGATTTGGGATCAATTTTATTTATAAACCTTTATAAGAAATAATTTTTTTAATAATATTTAAACTCAATTCTTCACCGGATTGAGTTTTTTATTTTTTATCTCTTAATTTTGCAAAAAATTTCTCAATGAAATATTTAATCGTAGGTCTTGGAAATAAAGGCCCTGAATATGAAAATACACGTCACAATATAGGATTTAAAGTAGCCGAAAAAATAGCCGAAACATTGGAGGCTTCATTCAAAACTACCAACTTCGGATGGCTGGCTGAAGGTAAATATAAAGGCAGAAAAGTATTGGTTTTAAAGCCGGATACTTATATGAACCTTTCCGGAAACGCCGTAAAATTTTGGATGCAGAAAGAAAATATTCCTTTAGAAAATGTAATGATCGTCACAGATGATCTTGTGCTGCCTTTCGGGACATTAAGAATGAAGATGAAAGGCTCAGACGCAGGTCATAACGGGCTTAAAAACATCAACGAAGTTCTGCAGACACAAAATTACGCAAGACTTCGTTTTGGAATCTCTGCTGAGTTTTCAGAAGGGAGACAGGTAGATTACGTTCTCGGAACATGGAATGAAGAAGAAGCCGAAAAACTTCCCGAAAGAATAGAAAAATTCTCTAAAGCCTGTCTGTCATTTGTTTTCGCAGGAATTAATAATACAATGTCTGCTTTTAACGGAAAATGATTTTCTAATTAAAGCCTGAAAATAATAAAAGACCACCGAAATATCGGCGGTCTTTTTCAAAATATAATCTAAAAATTAACTAACTATATAATAGTGAATTAAGTCTCCTATAACCAAGTTACAACTCCGGTTTCAACATCATAGTTGGCCCCAACTATTTTGATTTTACCTTCTTCCTCAAGTCTTGCAAGGGTTGAACTTTGCTTACGGATATCTTCAATCGCGCTTTTTACATTTTGCTGATTCAATCTTTCCAAAAGTGCGCTGTTTTTTGATGAACGATCTTCACCTTCTTCGATGATTTCATTGATGATTGGATCAAAATGATTGATTAAATGATTTAAGTTATCCATTCCTAATCCTTCAATTTGTGCTGCATCAAGACCGCCTTTTAAAGCGCCACATTTTGTGTGTCCTAAAACTACAACAAGCTTAGAACCTGCTACGTTACAGCCAAATTCCATTGAACCTAAAATGTCCTGATTCACAAAATTACCCGCAATTCTAATACTGAAAACATCTCCCAGTCCCTGATCGAAGATAAGTTCCGCAGAAGTACGGCTGTCGATACAGCTTAAAACAACTGCAAAAGGCCATTGCCCTTCACGCGTAGCATTTACCTGCTCCAAAAGATCTCTGTTGGCCTTCAGATTGTTTACAAATCTTTGGTTTCCTTCTTTTAGAAAATTTAATGCTTTTTCAGGAGTAATGGTTGACTGAGTTTCGGATGTATGTGCTTTCATATGATATGTTTATTTGAATTTTATTTTAAAGTTAAAAAAAATATATTTGTTGATAAATGAGCTTACATTGCTCTTCTATGTGTAATTAAGATGTGAGAATCTTCATTGGTCTCATAATCTTTGTAAGAAGTTTTAAAGCCTAAAAGTTCTACATTAATGTCTTCTTCTTTCGCCCTGATATTCGCGAAATCTTGAATCATTTCCAGTACATCTGTCGCAATATATGAAGTTCCTCGGGCATCGATGATCACTGTAGAATTAGGTTTAATATTTCTTAAAGTCTTTTTAATAGCTGCTTTATTTAAAAATGAAACTTCCTCAGCCAATTTGATGTTAATTCCGTCTGCATCGTTCAGTTTTTCTCTGCTCAGATAGTAAGCTCTCTTCATATTTCCTTGTAAAATATAGAAAACTGAGATTGCTAAACCAATTCCGACACCTTTTAATAGATCGGTCGCAACAACAGCCACAACAGTCGCCACAAAAGGGATAAACTGGAACTTTCCTAAATGCCAGAAATGCTTAAATGTTGCCGGTTTTGCAAGTTTATAACCAACTAAAAGTAATACCGCAGCCAATGTAGCCAATGGAATTAAATTTAAAATCATCGGAATCGAAAGTACACAAATTAATAACAGAACTCCATGAATGATCGCTGAAAGTTTTGATGTTGCACCCGCATTTGCATTCGCAGAACTTCTTACTACAACCGAAGTCATCGGAAGCCCGCCAATGAATGAACTTATCAGGTTTCCGATTCCCTGAGCTTTCAATTCAAGGTTGGTATCTGTAATTCTTCTTTGTTGGTCTAATCTGTCGGATGCTTCAATACAAAGTAACGTTTCAATAGAAGCTACAATAGCAATCGTTGCTCCTACGATCCATACTTTTGGATTGGTAAATCCCTTAAGGTCAGGCGTTACAATCAAATTTTTAAAATCATCAAGAGACTGAGGAATTGGTAAAACAACTAAATGTTGAGGAGCAATCGCCAATGAACTTCCTGTCATTTTGAAAAATTCGTTCAGTAAAATACCTGCAACTACGGCAACCAAAGCTCCCGGAAGCATTTTCATTCTTTTCAACGCTGGAATTTTATCCCAGGCCAAAAGAATTCCTATAGAAACTAATGTTACAACAATAGCTCCCAGATGAATAGCTCCGAAAAGTTCTGTAAAGTAGCCGAAGTTGAGTCCGTTATCAAAAATAGATTCATGACCTTCATAGTCTTTATCAAATCCCAATGCATGCGGAATTTGTTTTAAAATAATGATGATCCCGATTGCGGCAAGCATTCCTTCAATAACGTTATTGGGAAAGTAATTTGAAATACTTCCTGCTCTTACGAATCCTAAAATTAACTGAATAATTCCCGCGATCATTCCTGCGCAAAGGAAAAGTTCAAATGCACCCAGATCCGTAATGGCCGTTAATACAATGGCTGTAAGACCTGCAGCAGGACCGGAGACCGAAATATTCGAGTTACTTATCGTTCCTACTACTAAACCACCCACGATACCAGCGATAATACCGGATAAGGGCGGAGCTCCTGATGCTAATGCAATTCCTAAACATAGCGGAAGTGCAACTAAAAATACAACGAGTCCTGAAGGGAAATTCTCCTTAATTCCTCCTATTAATGATGTGTTTTTCATGATATGAAAATGCTGTGATATAACTGCTCGGCTGTGAATGACCAGTTATAAAGATTGGAAATTTAATTTTTAAAGCACGTGTTTATTCTATACCAAAAATTGATATGAATACTATTAAAAAATCTAGCTATACTTAAAAATTAAGCTTCCGGAGGCGGAGAAAATATGGTGAGTAAGGGCGACATGTGAAAGTCGTCATCTATCAGTACAAAAGATCTGCCTGAAAGATCAGGCTCAAAAAACTTTACATAATCGAATACATTTAAAGTCTTTGGAAGTGTTTTTTCGTAAACAGTAAAAGAGGTGGGATGAGAATGGGGCTCTTCTTCATTGATGATAATATTGGTTCTCTGTAATTCCCAACCGAATACTGCAGCAATGCTTGGCAGCGCTGTAAAGTTCAGGAAAAACGTTAAAACAATAATACTCCAGAATTTCATCCCTAAAATTTTAAAAAGTTTATTTAACTTTTCTTTTTACTCATTACCCAATCAGAACTTGTAAGGTTGTAGATTTTTTGGATGTCCTTTAATGTTTTTTCAAAGTCGATCTCCAAATCAATGATCTTACCTGTTCTAAGGTCGAAAACCCAGCCGTGAACCACAGGATACTCTTCTAAGATGTATCTTTCCTGTACACAGGCCATTTTGATCACGTTGATGCACTGCTCCTGAACATTAAGTTCTACAAGTCTGTCATAACGTTTACCTTCATCTGTGATAGAATCTAGCTCAGCTTGATGCAATCTGTAAACATCACGAATATTTCTTAGCCAAGGATTCAATAATCCTAAATCCTGAGGAGTCATCGCTGCTTTTACACCACCACAGTTGTAATGTCCGCAAACGATAATGTGTTTTACTTTCAAATGTTCTACAGCGTATTGAATTACTGCTGTTGAGCTCATGTCTAAAGTATTAACTACATTGGCAATGTTTCTTGTTACGAAAACTTCGCCCGGCTGCGTTCCCATTAATTCTTCTGCTGTTACTCTGCTGTCTGAACATCCAATATACAGGAAGTCCGGATTTTGAGTTTTTGCTAATTCTTCGAAGAACGTTGGGTCATTGGCAACTTTTGATTCTACCCATTTTTTATTGTTTTCGAAAATAACTTCGTACGATTGTGACATAAATTAAAATTTTATAAAAGGTTTAATTATTTATTTCGTTTAAATTATTTTCAAATTCAATAGATTAAATCAATAACTATGCAAAAATATAATTTTTGTCTAAATAGCAATCACTTTTAACAAAGTTTAATATTAAAATATGCTTAAAATCATGTGGAATACCTGTAATAGATGGGTTTTCCTTTGTTTTAGAGCAATATTTTATGTTTTTAATAATTCAAACTATCAAAAAACTGAAGATAAAAATACAAACTATTAAGAAAAAAAAGAAATTTGAAAATTAAAATATTATTAAATATCACAAAAAAACCGCCTCAAGACTGAGACGATTAAAAAAAATCAGAATATCAATTATTATTCTTTAATAATTTTCACAATAGTTTCGGAGTTGTTGATTCTTACTAAATAAGCTCCTTGTGTAAGAGAAGAAAGATCGGTCTGTTCATTCTCAAACTTACCCGATTTTACAAGCTGTCCGGACATGTTATAGATTTGATAAAAGTAATCTTTAGCTTTATCATTTCCTTTGATGTACAGAATGCTCTTCACAGGATTCGGGAAAAACTCAAGTTTGTTTTGAGCCACTTTTTCCTCGATGATAGATTTTGCTAAAACGGTTTTAGCTTCTCCAGATGTAGCATCTGTTACCTGTAATCTTGGAATTGGGCCTAATTCATTGCCATTCTCGTCATATTTTACCTTAACACAACGACAGCTTTGAGCAAAATATGGGTCAGCATTACTGCTAAACGGAGTAAGATAATTTCCATTGTTCTGGATTTCTACTCTTAAAGCTCTTCCTGTATAATTTGAGTTAAGGGCTCCTAACCAAAAACCACCATACGTGTAATCAATGATATTGAAATCCGGCGCAGCAGGAGAGGCCTCGATTGTATTTCTGCCACCTCTTACTCCAGAATTTACAAAACTTCCGATATTATATGAAGGATTGGCAAATAAGTAACCAATTGCAGCAGAACTATATGGTGTTCTGTTGATTCTTGTTCCTCCATAATTGTTAGGAATACTGATTCCCGTTGTTGGCTTATAAAAAGGAGATGAACCTACACTTGTATTGGCAACACCTGTTAAGTCTGGAATTCTCCATCCTTCCGGACAAGGGTCAAAAGGTGATTTTTTTCCTCCTCTTCCCCATCTTTCCGGAGCTAAATTTGGTTCGCTGGCCAACCAGTCAGCACCATTGGTATGATTAAGATCTGCTGATTTGGTTGTCATTGTTGGAACCATGAAGATCATTGGGTTTTTCACAGAATATGATAAAACTTTGCTGATCTTATCTGAAGTTTTATCTGTAGCCAACACATTAGACTGAACCGAATAATCAGGATATTTTTTAAGATATGCATCTGAATAATACGTTGCAGAAGCTAGAGTAGTGTAAGTCATCGTACCATTCGCCTGCGCTGTTCCTAAATAAACCGGAGCTGAATTTCTATTTGCATTTACAAAAACCGGCAGTGGATCTTTTCTTCCCCATTGGAAGTGTAATCCGGCTGTTGAAGTTGTTTTATTGGCTTCATCAATGGCTTGATTTGCTCCCAAATCTCTATCCATTATTTCAGTTTTTATTACTTCGCCAGGCTTAATGTAATTGATATAATTTACAGCTGCTTGATTAGGTAATTCTGTTGTATAAACAACAGATGTGATCGGTGTGTTTGTCACCCAGATATGCCAGCTCCAATAAATTGGATTCGTGATACTTCCATTATGTAAAGTAACGACAGCATTACCAGACTGGTTCGGAGCGATCTTAACAGTGATATTTGTATTTGAAATAGCTGATAATGAACCCGGAGCTGTATTTGAAAGTGAAATATTGCTGATCAAACTTGTGTTGGTTGACCACAATACATTAGCTTTCAGATTATTGAAATTTGCTGCATTTAAAATATCAGTATTATTCAACAATTTACTCTGCGCAGAGAATGCTTTACTGATAGGAATCTGAATTGTAGATTCAACCGTATTTTTAACGATAGAATAGGAGTTTGGATTGTTCAATCCTTCTGCATATTCAACATCATCATTGAAGAACTCTGTAGGGAAGTCATATTGATTTACAACGTATAAAGGATCTTTGATACATCTACATCCATTCGCTCCAGAGGTTGCACCACCACCTACAGGATAATATTGATATCTTCCTGTGATTGCCGGTAAAGAAGAATCCGGTGTATCCGGCTGATCTCTGTCCGGAATCATACGGAAACTTCTAGCCGAAACGGCAGGAGTAGTATCGAACCATTTTGCCATGGTTGCAGTCCATAAATACGTTTCATGCTGATCTGAATATTGACCTTCATGATATCCTCTTACAAGAATTCCGGTTCCTGGGAAAATTCCCATGTTGTTTCCGCCGACATTGCTTAGATCTACCCCAACATTATTGTAAATCTTAAACCCTTTCATATAACTTGGAGTATTGCTGTCATTAGGTTTAATGATGTGATATTTGTTGGCTTCAAAAACATTTTTACCAATGTTGTTTTTAATTCCGAATGGACTAAAATCCACTCTCAAATCATCAATATAACTTGTATTTCCTAAGTTTGCGACAAGCATTGAAGGTATTCTCCATCCGTTAGGACATGGATCAAATGATGATTTATCTCTATAAGGATTTGCATTATTGTCATCGTTGTAATTGCTTACGGAATTAAGCATTCCTCTTGAATTATCTGACCATAGATTTAATTCTGATAATTTATCTGAAGAAAGCGATGATGAGTTTCCGAACCAGTTTACCTGTAAATTAGCATTGTTATTGTAAAGTGCCTGCGCAGAGTTGTCATCTTTGTTTACATAAATTAAGCTTAAAGGATTTTTAACAGACAAACGAATATTGTTTGATACAGTTGCATTCGACAACAATACTGTTTTGATTAAATTATCAATTTTTGTTGCTCCGTTAGCCATATTTCTTGATTGCCTATGTCTCACTCTTCCGACAGATCCTGAAGCTTCATAGAAATCATTTCCTTTGTAAACTAATGGTGGAATAGGGTCTTTTCTTCCCCATTGATAAAGTAATCCTCCATTTTTATTAAATTCGGTTCCCGTAATGGTGTTGCTTAAAGCGCCAAGGTTTCTGTCCATCCATCCCCAATCTGAACTTGGAATTGGTTCTATAGTTCCGTCGCTTTTTTGTCTTTTAATGCCATCAAAACTTTTGTAAGTTGATCCGTTTCTAGGATTGTCTGTTACCCAAACGTGCCAAGACCAGAAAACTTCTCCGTTTACTTTGTAAGCAATTACGGCGTTTCCTTCTTTAGTTTTGTTGATCGGAACTTTGATTTTAGCATCTTCGCCTGAACCTACAATTTCTAAGCTATAGTTGGTTCCTGATTTTATCAAACCTTGGATATCTTCCCAATACACATCAGCAGTTATGGTACCTGTAGGAATCGGGCTTCCTCCCATGCGAGAATCGGAATTCCACATTTTATAAGCTTTTTTCACAGGAATATATAATCCGTCACTGTCCTGATTAGGCTCGAAAATATAACTGTTAGGTGCTTTTGCCCAATCTAATGCATTGTTGTCCGGAAGCGCTCCCGCATTGATGGCGAAACATTGCGTAGAACATTCGGAAGCATCATTATTATATGAATTTGTATTTCCAAAAACACCTGTATACTTGATGAATTTTGAAATTTCTCTTTCAATATCTTGTAATGATCTTTTGGTCTGATAAGAAGTTGAAACATCATTTCTCAGTGCACCAACACCATACAATGTTAATTCTGTAGTGTTAGATATTGACAGGTTTTCAGAACCAGGGCCTCTTCTTGCAACATTGTTTGTGTATCCAAAGTAAGGAGCTCCGTAATTGCTTGTGCTGTTTGGTGTTAGGTCAATAAATGTACCGTCACTTTTATAAGCTCGTAAACCTGTTGCAATACTTGAAACAATAACTACAGGTTCCTGATCCGGGATAAATTCAGATAAATTTTTATAAATTCTGTTGTATAAATTAAAATATCTGCTTTCTAAATAAGCCGGATTTTTAAAATTATGATATCCGGGTCCGTCAGCATCTCCCGGCCACTGACTGAATTTCATGTAAAATCCATTAGCTGAAAATTTACCTGCAAACATGTATACTGGATCATCATAGCTGTACAGATAAGGAATCGGGTGTCCCGCTGCTTCATTGTAAATAAATTCCGGAGTTGTTCCTAACGTATTAGTAATAGCTCCTGTATTTACCAATTTTACAGCTTTTGCGCCACTAGCTTCCGTTATTACATCTGAAGGATTGGTCGGGGCAAAAACTACATCGTCTTTTTTATTATTCATTAAGACATTGCTGAGTTTATTCCAAGAATAAGCAGATGTTACTCTGTCTTTTAAACCTGTAACTTTTCCGTTGGCATCTGTAATTAAGGTACCCTCTTTTTTAGGTGTTAAAAGCATGGTGTACTCATTTTCATCCAGATCACAATTCACAGCAGCATAATCTGCGGCTTTGTAATGCGTTACGGCTTTGTTCCAGGCTACAGTTGTGAAATTGCTTGCCGAATCTGAACTTAACTCAACTTTTAAATTGTAAGTCGGGTTTACAGATGCGGGTAATTCTAAAGTAGCTTTCAGCGTTTCATTATACTGATTGTAGGAGTATAATGTTTTACACCAGCCGGTAATCCATTCTCCCTGAGCATTCTGATACTTAATGGAGAGCAGGATGTTGCTGTTTGTGAATGGTTTGTTGAGCATTCCGCTCATTACAACCAGTCCTTTTTCATTCACATTCTGTGAAATGACGATCAGAGGATCCAGATCAAAAGTACTCGGTGGAGTAGGTGTTTTGAATTTGGAGCCAATGGGTTTCTCATTTGGCTTAGGGACGGATGTCGTCCTCGAATAAGCATGAGAAGATGCAATACAGAGTACTGCAGCAAAAATCTGTAGTGTCGATTTTTTTTTCATACGTATAAAATTAAAAAGTGTTTTTTTTCGAAATATTTAAGACAACGTTTAATAAATATTTAATATCAATTGAACAGACAGAATATTCTCATTCCCTATGTGGGCGATAAAATAAATTCCATCTTTGATTGTATTAAAGATTTACAGTTTTTGCGTTGAAGTAAGCTTAAGTTTTAAAAGTATTTTCCGGTGAAATTAAGATTTCAGAGAAAATGTAGATTGATACAATATCGAAAATTGTCTCAAGTTTGAACGTAATTTTTTTTCCATGGTTGGTGTATTTAATGTTTTTTTTGCGTGTGTTTTTTTATTGTATGTAATTTAAAATACAAATTCAGTGATTTGAGTTAAAATTACTTTTCACAAAAATGAACAAAAAAATAACTTCCCGCAATAGAGAAGTAAATTTTTATTGAAAAAGTTATATGAATTTATAAATCTATATGATTTTTCTATACTTTATTATTGATGTAACCCATTGTAGATTTTCTAGTTGAGTAAATTTTTCCAGGATTTCCAACTACTACGGAATCAGCAGGAACATCAAAATTAACATAGGCATTTGGAGCAATCAAAACATTCCTCCCGACCGTTACTCCGCCTACAATCACAGCATTTGTACCAATCCAGACTTCATCTTCAATGGTAGGAAAACCTACGAATCTTCCACGGTTTTGCTGTCCGATGGTTACCCCTTGTGCGATGTTGCAGTTCTTACCGATTTTAGCTTTAGGGTTGATCACCAGACTTCCCCAATGTCCTATATAAAATCCTTCCCCAATTTCGGTTTCAGGATAGATCTGATAACCATATTTTATTTGATAATGCCTTAAAACAATTCTCCAAAATACTCCCAAAACAGGTTTATTCATATGTTTTTGAGTTTTTCTCAAAATATAAATAAAATGAAGGTTCGGATTAATGCATTTTGCCCAAATTTCGAATCTGGAGAGCCATTTTCCACTTTCGCGGTAAAAATCTTTTTGTATGATGGAATAATTCGGCATAGTTTAATATTTATACTTCATCAATTATTTCTTGAAGTTTTTGTACAGATTTTTCTAAAACGAAAGGCAGATCTGTATTATTTATTTGTTTCTTATATTCTTCAGCAAGGGCTTTATTGGTAAGAAACTTTTTCATTCCCTCATAAATCCCGTCTTCAGAATTTGGAGTTATTGTTCCTAATTTCCCATCCTGTAACAGATCTTTAATTCCTGAAATATCTGTTGCGGAAATCGGTTTATTAAGAATAAGCGCTTCTGCAATGATGGTAGGAAATCCTTCGTGGCGAGAAGACATGATATAAAAATCTGCCTTTTTCAAATATGGATAAGGATTACTTTTAAAGCCTAACATTTTTGCTGTTTTCTGCAGTCCTAATTGATCAAGTAAGGCTTGAATATTATTTAAATCATATCCGTCACCAATAATCAAAAGCTGATGTAGAAAACCTTCGTCTATCAATCTTTTATGAACTTGCAAAAGCCTGTCATAGCCTTTTTGAGGGTAAACAGTTCCTACGCTTACAAAAGTAGGGATATTATTGTCAAAAGGGTAGTCATCAACAACTGCATTTGCTTTTTTCAGTGTATCTTCTTTATCTATAGGGTTGAAAATTTTGATGACAGATTGCTTTTCAGCTTCATTTTGGGCAAGCTTGTGCATTTCTTCTTCCAATTTGTTGGAAATGACCAATATTTTGTCAAACTTGAAAAATTCTCTTATAACGTCAGAAGTATATTCTTTCAGATTAAAAATATCATTCTGAACCCAGATTATTTTTTTTGAATCTTTTTGAGAGCTGGATAATATTTCTCTGTACATGCCGTGGATAGCAGCCAGTTCTACATCATATTGTTTGTTTTTTAAAACAAATTTATAAAGCAGGGAAGGAAACCATAAAAACATCTTCTGATACAAAACTCTAACAGCTTTTACAGGAATATCCTGAGGTCTGTTGGTTGTGATCATTTCTCCTTTCAGTAAATAATAAATATTTACCCAAGAAGGTACTTCCTGAATGTAGATTCCGGAGTAAAGGTTGATCAATAAATCAACTTCATACTTGTCGGGCGAGATGTTTTTCAGAAAAGTGACTAGCACTTTTTCTGCACCGCCATGACGAAGAGAGCCTATTCGAATGAGGATTTTCTTTTTTTTCAACATTTATTTTCTTACTGGTTTATAGGTATGAGGGAGGTTTTTAATAAGGTATTCTTCCAGTTTTGCTCGGTCTGCTTCCAGCTCGAGAGGATAAACAGTCGTGTTTGCTAATAATTTTTCACCATACTGTTCGATTGTACAAATGAATTTTGCAGGTGCTCCGGCATAAATTGTATTGTCGGGAACAGAACTGCTTACAACACTCAGGGAACCAACAATACAGTTGCTGCCAATGGAAACTCCGGGTAGCAGAACAGCGCCTTTTCCGATAAAAGTATTATTGCCGATTTTTATTCTGCCAAAGGTTCTTCCGTCTTTGTATTTTTCAATTCTTTTTGTTACTCGTCCGTCTCCTCCGTGATTGATAAAGGATACGCCTTCGGCGATGGTTACATTATCTCCCATTTCAATAAGAAAAGGTTCTGATCCAAAATTGGGAATACCTTGTACATATAGGTTATCACCAACTTTTAAACCTTGATTGATAGCAACTTTAATGACAACATTTTTAATCATATCTTGATACAGGGAACGTATTTTTAGTATGATTCTGTATAATAACATCATTTTTGTGTTAGTTTTAAAATTATATTTTCTACTGAGTCAAATATTTTCTGATTATCAAACAGGTCTTCAATAGATTCAAGATTTCTTTTAATATTGGAAACAAGTTCGGGTTCTGTTAAGAATTTTTTCATCGATTCATACATTTCATCTACTTCATAGTCGATGAGGTATCCTGTTTTTTCATGATCGATCATTTCGGGGATTCCACCTACATTGGTTGCAATGATTGGTTTTTGAAGGATCAGAGTATCCGCAATAATTAATGGCCATCCTTCTGATTCTGAGGGTAGAATGTAGAAGTCGGCATTCTTTACGTAAGGATAAGGGTTCATCATGGAGCCTAATAGTTGAAAACTGTTGGTAACGCCCAGATTTTCAGCTTGCTTTTTTAAGTTATCCATTTCTTCACCATCTCCGATTACAATAATGTGATGATCAAATCCGTCTTTTAATAATTTTGCATGAGCTTCAGCTAACTTATGAAAGCCTTTTCTGGTGTGTAATCTGGCGACAGACACAAAAACGGGAATATTGGGTAATTCCGGTTGGTATGCTTTTGCTTTCTGCTTTAATTCGTCAATAGGAATTGCATTCAGAATAACTTGGTTTTCCGGTAATTTTATATCAGGATAAGTTTCAACAAAAATATCTCTTGTCTGCTGAGAACCGAAAATAAAATAATCAAACTGAGGAATTTGCCTTAAAATATCCGGTAACAAAGGTTTCATTTTCGGAACGGTAACATCAGAATGAAACCAGCCAATTTTTTTTGAATTTTTATTACTTGAATTTAAAACTGATGAAAACGCAGCATAAGTAGGTGCAATTTCTACATCATACTGTTCGTTTAAAATAGCATCTGCTATTTTCGGGCTTTTTTCTGCCTGTTTTAGTTTTAACCTTCTCTTTGCAAGCTGGACTTTTTGAATTACAGAATTTTTAGAAAAATCTTCTTTTCCTTCTGTGAGGTATACTTTTCTAATGTTTTTTGGGAACTCATTCCTTAATTCACCCTGATTCATGTTTAAGCATATGGTCATATCAAACTTGTTGCTGTCAAGATTGTTTAGCATGCTTAGTATTACCTTTTCTACCCCTCCCATTTCCATGGAACGGTGCCTGAAAAGGACTTTTATTTTTTTATTCACCATCATTTAACTAAAGACTTGTTGTAAAAATATTTTTAGTTTTCCTTTTATTCTGTATATAATAGAATTCTGATATTCCAATAAACTATAAATCTCGGTAGAACTGCTGTATTCTTTCGGAATGGGTCTGCCATTTATAGTTTTAAGATTTCTGCGTTTCATAGCATTAAAAATCACTTTCGCAAAATACTCACGGGACGCAGGTCTGTTGTCATTCTGAGAAATTCCTCCGGAATGTGTTCTGTAAAAGTAGTTTGCTTCATCAATGAACTTAACTTTTCCTTTTTCGTACATTTTTAAATACAGATCCTGATCTTCTGCAATTTTCATTACAGTATTCATTTTCTCGGTCTGATTATAAATATCCTTTCTGAAATTTACAAAATGAACGATTCGTACAGGGCAATTAAAAAAATACGGATCATTATTCTGAACCTGTTTTGCTAATTTAGGAACTTCTATCGGTTCAAGATTCTCATCACATTTCATATATTTTGAATAGGTGAGAACTACCGCTTTATCTTTTTTGAAAATATTGATACTCGAAAGCAGTGCATTAGGAACAACAGCGTCATCAGGATCTACAAATCCGCAGATGTCACCGTTTGCCAATTCAATTAACTTACTTTTTGTAATGCCAACACCACTGTTTTCTTCATTTTGATATATTTTAAAACGAGTGTCTTCTCCGATTATCTTTTTTATAATCTCCAAAGAATCATCCGTCGAAGTATCATCAAGAATAATAGCTTCCCAATTATCATAAGTTTGAGTAATAATGGAGTCATAGCATTTTTTGAAAAATCTCCCATTATTGTAATTGGCAATCAGGATAGAAAACTTCATCGAGAAACAGTATTTTTTTGAATTAATAAATTTTTCACAAAGATAAAAATTAAAAATTACAGAAAAATCTTTATTTTTGTTGCTTAAACTTTAACACAGTGAATGAAATACTAAGAGTTCTCAAAACATTTCTGGCTTATCTTAAAAGGCCCGATCTTTATCCCGAATTAGGAAGAAAAATTGTTAAAAATACCGTAAACAGGGGTAATGCCTTCAAAGGAAAAGACAAAACCAATTTATGGGCTGCGTCCAAATCCATCTCTCAACAGGAAGTAATTTCCCAACTTTTTGGGTTTGAGATGAGTTCTTTCAAAACAGATTTCCAGGAGGTTTTAAGAAATTCTGAGCAAAGAGAAAAAGATTGTCCTATTAAAATGGGAGGTGCAGGCGCACTGGAATTGATCTATTTTGCATGTGAATTTACAAAAGCTCAGCATGTTATCGAAACAGGTGTTGCATATGGCTGGTCTTCATTAGCCGCATTATTGTCACTTGAAAAAAGAAATGGAACGTTGTACAGCTCTGATATGCCTTATCTGGCACAGGACGGAGATCAGTACGTTGGATGCGTTGTTCCCGAAAATCTTAAAAAAAACTGGAAACTATTCCGTTTTGCAGATAAAGAATCTTTACCGAAGATCTTTGCAGAAAGTGCTTCTTTTGATGTTCTGCATTATGACTCAGACAAGAGCTATAATGGTAGAATGTGGGCTTATGACGAGATGTATAAGCGTCTTAGAAAAGGAGGTGTATTTATAAGTGATGATATTGGTGACAATTCTGCTTATCAGGATTTCTGCGAAAAAAATAACATAGATACTAAAGTTGTAGAATTCGAAGGAAAATATGTAGGGATTTTTATTAAGTAACTTTTATTTACGTTAAAAAAAACTCTATGCTTTTTAACTCTATTGCCTTTTTAATTTTTCTACCTATTGTCTTTATTTTATACTGGCGTGTATTCAATAAAAACTATAAATACCAGAATATGCTTTTGCTGGCGGCTAGTTTTTATTTTTACGGCTGCTGGGATTGGCGTTTTCTATTTCTTTTGATATTTTCTATAGGGTTAGATTATTTTTCAGGAATTCAAATTGAAAACAGCAAAACAAAAAAAATGGCAACTTTCTGGTTGACATTAAGTATTGCGATCAATCTTGGTTTTCTTGGATTTTTTAAATATTACAATTTCTTCATAGAAAATTTTGCCGAATTATTAAGTTCATTCGGATTTGGCGTAAATATGTGGGTATTGAAAGTTATTTTACCGGTTGGTATTTCTTTTTACACATTCCACGGTTTGTCTTATGTGATAGATGTCTACAAAAAACGAATTCCGGCAGAAAGAAACTATGTAGATTATGCATTATTTGTAAGCTATTTTCCTTTATTGGTGGCGGGGCCTATTGAACGAGCAACGCATCTTCTTCCTCAAATTCAGAGAAAAAGATCTTTTGATTACGAAACGGCAAAAGACGGAATGGCTCAGATCCTGTGGGGATTTTTCAAGAAAATGGTGATTGCAGACAATTGTGCGCCAATTGTTAACGAGATATTTAATAATTATCATACCGAAAGTGCCAGCAACTTAGTTTTAGGAGCTGTACTTTTTGCTTTCCAGATTTATGGAGATTTTTCAGGATATTCTGATATTGCATTAGGTACCTCAAGATTATTTGGACTGGAATTACTTAAAAACTTTTCGTTTCCGTATTTTTCAAGAGATATTGCCGAGTTTTGGAGAAGGTGGCATATTTCGCTTTCTTCTTGGTTCAGAGACTATCTTTATATTCCTTTAGGTGGAAGTAAGGGCGGATTGTGGATGAAAATCAGGAATACGTTTATTATTTTTCTGGTGAGTGGTTTCTGGCATGGAGCGAATTGGACGTTTATTATTTGGGGCGGGTTGAATGCTTTATTTTTCCTTCCTTTGTTAATAGCTGAAAAAAACAGGCATAATTTGGAAGTAGTGGCAATGGGGAAAATTATTCCGTCTTTCAGGGAAGTTTTTAGCATTTTAATGACATTTACGCTTACCTGTTTTGCGTGGATCTTCTTCCGATCAGAAAGTGTTTCCGATGCCATTGGATATATTAAAGGGATATTCAGCGAAAGTCTTTTTTCGTTTCCAACGCAATTTAGACTCGTTTTGTCAGGGCTTATCGTTTTTATGCTTGTGATTGAGTGGTGGAACAGAACACATGATTACGGACTGAAGATTCAGGATCGAAAGCCATGGGTACAAAGTATTATTTATATTATAGTGGCGTTCTTGATATTGAATTTCGCCAATTTCGGCAGTAATGAATTTATTTATTTTCAGTTTTAAAATGAAAAAATTTCTTTCAAGATTAATTTTATTTATAGTCATAATGTTTATTATCGGCTTGATAAAACTTGCTCTTAGCCCAAATTCGAATTATTCATACGCTTTTTTAAATGCAAAACTGGAGTTTCTTGAAAAACATCCTGAATACAATATGTATTTCATCGGAAGTTCTAAAATAAACGATCAGATAGATTGTAAAGTTATTGATCAGAATATTAAAGGAGTAAAATCTTATAATTTAGGAGCCAATGCAGGTTTTGATCTTGAAAACTTTCAGACTTTAGATTTTATCTTGAATAATAAGAATTTTAAGCCTAAATATATCGTTGTTGAATTACAGGATAAAATAAAGGTTACCAAAACCAACATTAAAACAGAAAGAAGTTTCGGAGCTTTTAATTATGACAACACAGCTTTTGCAGTAAAATATCATAAAGAGAATAAAGATTATAAGCAAATTGGTCTTTCACTGGTTTCTTTTGTTTTAAATGTTTTTCATTTTAATAAATATTTTGATGAAAAAGATATTCAGAAAGCAGATAACAATTTTGTGAGTAAAAATCAAGGCTTTTCTCCTTTAGAATTTAGTGTTGTGCCGAGAACGGAAGAAAATAAGCTTAGGGCTATTATTAAAGACAGGCTTGAACGTTATCATGCGGATCATAATAAATATCAGCCGAATAAGGCTTTGGTTAATAAAATAAATGAACTTGCAGAAAGATGTAAGAAGAAAAATATACAGTTAATTATGTTGGTTCCCGGACCGGCAGAGCCTGATGCGAAAAAACTTGAAGTATATCAAAATGTATTAAAAGTTCCTTTAGTAAGTCTTGTAAACCCGGATGAATATACAGAATTTTATCTTTATGAAAACAGATGGGATACAGGACATCTTAACAGTAAAGGATCAAAAATTTTGTCCGAAAAAACAGCTCTGCATTTGGAAAAGATTTTAGATAAAAAACAGTAAATATTACATTTAATTAAAGCATAAACAGAAGGTTGTAAATAAATTATATAAATTGTATTTTGCACTCCTCAAATGAAACCTATGATGAAAACGTTTACACAATTAAAGAGAAATGTAAATAAGAAACCGGAGGGGCTTAAAAAAATAAAAGTGGCGTTGTTGGGAGATACGGCAACTCAGTTTTTAAATATAGCTTTGAAAGGTACTGCTATTGATGAAGGCTTTGATTTGGAGGTTTTTGAGGCGGATTTCGGACAGATTTCCCGTCAGATTTTAGATCCTACTTCAGAATATTATGACTTTAATGCTGATTATACGATCATTTTTGAGTCTTCGCATAAATTACTAAGTCAATATTACAAATCTTATGATTCTCAGCTGAATTTTGCTCAGGATAAGATTAATTATATAGAAGAATTATACAATACAATTCAAAACAGAACAAAGAGCAAAGTTGTTTATTGCAATTTCGCGGGTATTGATAATCAAATTTTTGGAAATTTTGCCAATAAAGTAGAATCATCTTTTGTTTTCCAACAAAATAAACTTAATTATCTATTATCAGAATTAGCGGTTAAAAAGAATAATCTTTTCATTGCAGATTTACTTTCCATTCAAAATAAATGGGGAAGGAACTTTATGTTTTCTCCGAATATTTATGTGAATACAGAAATGGTATTGTCTTTAGATGTATTGCCAATTGTATCACATCACATGGTGAGTATTTTATCTTCTGTGGAAGGTAAATTTAAGAAATGCCTGATTTTGGATCTTGATAATACGACATGGGGAGGAATTATTGGCGATGATGGTCTTGAAAAAATCCAGATCGGAAGTTTAGGAATCGGAAAAGCATTTACAGAACTTCAGCAATGGGTTAAAGCTTTACAAAAAAGAGGAGTTATTATAGCAGTCTGCAGTAAAAATGATGAGGATAAAGCAAAAGAACCTTTTGAAAAACATCCCGATATGATCCTTAAAATGGATGATATTGCTGTTTTTGTTGCCAATTGGGACAATAAGGCAGATAACATCAGAAAAATTCAGAGTATATTAAATATTGGATTTGATTCTATGGTTTTTCTGGATGACAATCCTTTTGAGAGAAATATTGTAAGAGAAAATCTCCCTGATGTTTGCGTTCCCGAATTACCGGAAGATCCGGCAGAATATCTGGAGTATTTGTATGGTTTAAATCTTTTTGAAACCGCAAGTTTCTCTGAAAATGATGCCGAAAGAACCAAACAATATCAAATTGAAGCAGAAAGAGCAATTGCTTTAGACAGTTTTACCAACGTAGAAGACTTTCTTAAAAGTATGAATATGATGTCTGATGTTCAGGCATTCAATAACTTTTCAAAGCCAAGGGTTTCTCAATTAACGCAGCGTTCTAATCAGTTCAATTTAAGGACAGTAAGATATACGGAGCAGGACGTTGAGGATCTTATGAATTCAGAGAATCATCATACCATTTCTTTTACTTTGGTAGATAAATATGGAGATAACGGATTGATTTGTGTGATTGTCCTAGAAAAAAAGGATGTAGAAACTCTTTTTATTGAAACATGGCTGATGAGCTGTAGAGTTTTAAAGAGAGGAATGGAAGAGTTTACATTAAATACGATAGTAGAAATTGCTAAAAAGAACGGTTTTAAATATGTTGTGGGAGAATATTTACCAACAGCTAAAAACCAAATGGTAAAAGATCATTACGAAAGATTAGGATTTGAAGAACAGGAAGACAAATGGGTTCTGAATGTTGATGATTATCAATCTAAACAAGTATACATTATTAATAAAAATTAGAAAAAATGAATAAAGACGAAATTTTAGGAAAACTTACCACCATTTTCCATGAAGAATTAGATAATGATGATATTGTTTTAAGTTTTGAAACAACAGCTGACGATATTGAAGAATGGGATTCTCTTTCTCATATCCAACTCATTGTAGCGGTGGAAAAGGCTTTTAAAGTGCGTTTTACTTCTTCTGAGATCCAAAGCTGGAATAATGTCGGAGAAATGATCGATTGTATAATCGCTAAATAATGATACTTCAGCTCGATACCATATTTCAGCATCAGTTTAAGGTTGATGATTCTGTTTATGATGGGTTCATTAATACTTTTGATGATCAAAATTCTCTGCATATCAATGATGAATTTGCCCAAAACAAAGGCTTCAAATCAAAAGTAATGCACGGAAATATTTTGAACGGATTTTTATCATATTTTATTGGTGAATTGTTACCAACAGAAGATGTGATGATCCTTTCACAGGCTATTAATTTTAAAAATCCGGTTTATCTCAATGATATTTTAAATTTTGAAGCTGTGGTTTCTGAACAGTCGGAAGCGGTGCAGGTAAATACATTCAAATTTAAATTTGTAAATGCAGAACTTAAAACGGTGGCTTCAGGAAAAATACAAATAAAAGAATTGACGTGAATAAAGTTGTCTTAACCGGTGGTTCATCCGGAATTGGTAAAGAGATCAACCTTTTTCTTTTGGAGAAGGGTTATGAAGTATTATTTACCTATTGCCATTCTGCAGATGCTGCAAAAGAGATAGAAAAGAATTTTGCCAATGCGAAAGCATTTCAGATAGATTTTACATCAAATGACCAGATGGATTCTTTTTTTGAAGAAATTGAAGCTTTCAGCCCGGATATTCTCATCAATAATTATTATAACGGAACTTTTATCGATACGTATTTCCATAAAACAGAAGCAGAAAAAATTCTTAATGACTTTAAGAATAATGTGATGCCAACATTACAGGTTACTCAAAAATGCATTACTATTTTTCGCAAGAAAAAGTTGGGAAGAATTATCAATATTCTTTCTTCATCAATGACTTCGCCTGCAATGGGAACTTCTGTCTATAACTCCAATAAAGCTTATTTGTTGCAAATGAATAAAAGCTGGGCAATAGAAAACGTCAAATTCGGGATTACGTGTAATTCTGTTTCTCCATCTTTTATTCCTACAGATTTCCATAAAAATATGGATGAAAGATTGAAAGAAACAATACTTTCCGGCTATCCGTTGAAAGAGAAATTGGAAGGAAGCGATATTTCCGGAGTTATTAATCTTTGTATCAACGGAGGAAAGCATTTTAACGGAAATCATATATTTCTGGACGCTTCACATTATTAATCAGCTAATTGAATTCTAAATAAAGATTAATGCAGTTTACTTCTTTTGCTTTTATATTTTTCTTTGCAGCGGTTTTCGCACTTTATTGGCTTGTATTCCAGAAAAATCTGAAATTCCAAAACATTGTATTGCTTTTGGCAAGCTATGTTTTTTATGCCTTTTGGGACTGGAAATTTCTGACCTTGCTTATTGGCAGCTCTGCAATAACCTATTTTTTAGGACTAAAAATATCTGAAAGCGAGACTCTTAAAAAGAAAAAATTGTGGGTGAATTTAGGGTTGATCTTTTCCATTGGAACATTATTTTATTTTAAATATTTCAATTTCTTTGTTGATTCCTTTGCCGATCTTTTCGGAATTAAAAATACCCTTACATTATCGATAATAATGCCTCTCGGAATAAGCTTTTATACTTTCAGGATGATTAGTTATCTGCTTGATATTAAAAATAATAAATTAAAAGCCGAAACGGATGCATTGGTGTTTTTCAATTATATCGCATTCTTTCCAAGTATGACATCTGGACCGATCGATAAAGGTGGATTATTGCTTCCTCAGTTGAAAAAAGAACGAATTTTCACCGTTGAAAATGGTTCTGATGCGGCAAGACAGATTCTTTTAGGAGCGTTTAAAAAATTGGTTGTGGCCAATAGTATTACGCCCATTACACAGAATATATTTCAAAATTATGAGCACCTTTCCGGAGCTACGATTGCGTTTGGAGTATTTCTCTTCCTTTTTGAGATCTATGCAGATTTCTCTGGATATTCTGATATGGCGGTTGGTTTCGCAAGATTGTTAGGGTTTAAAGTAACTAAAAACTTCGCATTCCCTCTTTTTGCTCAGAATATTGCAGAATTTTGGAGAAGATGGCATATTTCATTGACTTCATGGCTCACCGAATATGTGTTTACGCCTTTAGTAATACAGCTGAGAGATTACGAAAAAAAAGGATTAATCATTGCAATTATTTTAAATTTTATTTTAATAGGAGCGTGGCACGGTCCAAGATTTACATTTGTTTTATTTGGCTTGCTTCATGGTCTTTATTACATTCCTTTAATTCTGACCAATAAATTAAACAAGAAGAAAAAGTTTTCTAAAAGTATTCCGACCCTTCAGGAATTGGGTAATATTTTGCTGACGATGGTAATGGTTTGTTTTGCTTTTGTACTTTTTGTAGCACCAAACCTTACGGAAGCTTTCGGAATGTATTCAAAAATATTCAGTCTGTCTTTATTTTCGATCCCGCAATTTATTAAAATTAAAATTTTAGCTTTGATAGGAATTTTACTTTTAATAGATTGGTTGAATAAAGATCAGGAACATGGTCTTGAGATCAGTAGATACAAGCCGTTGGTCAGAAGAGGTATTTATGTTTTCCTAATTTTTATGATCATGTATTTTGGTGTTTTTGGCAACGGTAATTTCATCTATGAACAGTTCTAATATGAAAAAGTTTTTATTCAAAATATCGTTTTACATTTTTGGAATTATTGCTGTATTATTGTTTCTGGGAACCTATGCAGATGGTAATACTGATGATAATTATATGCATTTCACAGGTCCCAAACCTTCTAATATGATCTTAGGTGATTCCCGTGGCGTACAGGCTGTTGTTCCGGATATTCTTGACCAGAAATTTAAGGATAGAAAATTCAGCAATTTTGCTTTCAATATCGCAGATTCTCCGTATGGGAAAGTATATTTTGAAGCGATCAAAAAGAAAATTGATCCAGATACAAAAAACGGAATTTTTATCCTGACGGTAGATCCTTGGAATTTATCCATTAATAAAGATATTAAAACAGAGAAAGAATATGCAGAGAATAATTCTGCATTAGCAGATATGCATTTTTATGATGTGAATCCTAATTATGAATATCTTTTCAAACATTTTTCAAAAACCTGGTTTTATATTTATAGAGATAGGGAAGAGGTTGGGAAATCAAATACTTTTTTGCATAAAAACGGTTGGATGGAAGTTACCGTGAATGTGCATCCTGATTCAATAGGGAAAAGAGAAGTTAAAAAAGTAAAAGAATATGGAGACTTTGCAAAAACCCAAAAAATGTCTCAATATAGATTAGAAGCTTTTGAAAATACTATTAAATATCTTAAAAATAAAGGCTCAGTCTATATTGTGAGAATTCCCGGTTCTAAAAGAATTATGGACATTGAAAATTCTTATTCTCCGGATTTTAGTAAAAGAATAGATGATATTGCTAAAAAAAATAATGTAAAATTCTTTGATTTTTCGCCAAAATACAACGATTATATTTATACAGACGGAAACCATATGTATAAAGAATCCGGAAAAGTTTTTACTTCCCAGATAGCAGATTCTATCAGTCTTAATACGTCAATACGAAAAAATTAGAATAAATCTTTTCTAAAATTGATATTAAATAATCCCGAACGGATACTTGGATAATCAGTGATCATATATTTCATGATCATTCCCCATTTCTTGAAAGTTGGAGCGACGGCGATCTCAAAACTACGGTGCATTCTTCTGATATGTGTTTTTACATCTTCAGGAATGGTTTCTTCATTTTCAGACCACTTATTTACTTCTCTCCAAAGTAAAACTCTTGTTGTAGCGGGATTTATCTTCCCAGAATCTACTTTAGTTATTCTATTATCTTCATGCACTCCTCTTACCGCTACGGCTTTATCTAAAATGCCGGGATAAAGATTAAGGTAGTAAGACAATCGGAATAAAAATTCGGTGTCCTGATGAAGCCTTAAATGCTTTTTAAAGAATGGGCTCATTTTATTTAATGATTCTCTTCGGATGGTAAGAGCATCCAAACTAAAAAGTCCGAAAGCTCCTCTCATATGGATCTGTCCTGGGAATACATCTTTAGGATGATGTTTTTTATAGACGGTAGTTAATCTATCTTCAAAAAGATTATAATATTGTTCTTTTGCTTTTTCAGAATAATAATGTACTCCAATTGCTCCGTAAACTCCTTCTACATCAGGATTTTTGAAAAGTTCTTTTTCTGCATCAAACCTGTTGGGAAGAAAATAGTCATCGGCATCCAAAAATGCTATAATGTCTCCTGTTGCTCTTTCCAATCCAAGGTTTCTTGTTGCTCCGGCTCCATGGTTGCCTTTGTCTGGGTGTTGATAAAGCTTTACTCGGTCATATTTTTCAGTCAATTGCTGGCAAACCTGTAGAGCATTGTCCGGAGATTTATCTTCAATTAAAATCACCTCATAAACTTCTTCAAACTGAAGAGCAGATTCTACAGCTTGTGTCACATATTTTTCGGCATTATAAACGGGAACAATTACAGATATTTTCATTTTTTATCGATTGAGGTAAGTAAAACGGTATTGTGTTTTTAATATTTTGGGGTTTTTCAGCGCTTCAAAAAAGGTAAGAACGTATTTTTGGATTCCTGATTTTAATGATAAATCAAATGATTTGTAGCTTAAATACATTCTTTTTTTATACTCTGAAGATAATTGATCTGAAACGGCCCAGTCGTACAACGATTTCCATAGAAGAAGCTGTCTTTGATTGTATTGCGGAGAAAATTTCACAATTTTTGTAATTCTGTTATTATCATGAATTCCTCTTATGGCAATTGCTTGATCAATAACTCCTGATTTTAGATAAGAATAATAAGCCAGTTTAATAATAAAATCTGAATCTTGATGTACACGGAGATTTTCGTTAAATCGAAGATTATTCTTTACAATAGCAGATTTTCTGATTGTAAGAGCATTTAAATGGAAAAATGTACCGAAAACTTTAGATGTTAATCCAAGCAGACCTTTAAAAACATCTTTTCCTTCTGCCGGAAAGTTGACAGTTGTAAGTGAAATATTTTTAAACTTATTTTGAAACTCTTCTCTTCCTTTTTCTGATAGATATTCTACTCCGATTGCTCCGAAAACACCTTCAATTTTAAGATCTTTAAAAATTTCTTTTTCAGCGTCAAATCTATTAGGCAGATAATAATCATCAGAATCCAGAAAGGCAATAAATTCAGATTGAGCTTTTTCCAACCCTAAATTCCTGGAGGCTCCGGCTCCATGATTTTCTTTATCAGGATGTTGATATAATTTAATTTTTGAATTTCCGGAAGCCAGTTTCTCGCAAATTTCCAGTGAATTGTCGGTTGATTTGTCTTCAATTAATACAATTTCCTTTACTTCATGAAGTTGTAAAGCAGAATCTACCGCTTTTTCAAGAAATTCTGAAGCATTATAAACGGGTATGATAACAGAGACTTCCATTATAAAACAGATTGATTATTATGTGCCCAAAGAGCCAATTGTAGTAAATTCCAATGCTTTTGACCTTTATCTAAAAATTTTTGAGTGGCTTTAAAATCAATATAATTAAAAACTTTCTGATTGGGATCTTTAAGCAGATCATTGGAAAGATTGATGAGATTGTCTTCTTCAAACCAATTTTCCACACTCATTCCAAAGCCCTGTTTATTACGATTTCTGATGGTTTCTGTCCAGTAAGAACCCATTGCCTCACGAAGAATGATCTTATCATTTTCGTTGTTTAATTTTAACTGCTCCGGAAGCTGAATACAAAATTCTGCAAAATCGATATCTAAAAACGGAGTTCTTACTTCCAGTGAATTGGCCATTGCCATTCTATCGGATTTCACCATCATATTTCCCGGAACATATTTTTCTAAATCCACCCTCATAATATCATTTAATGAATCAGGATTTGGAGTGAAACTGTAAGGCTGGTGGAAGTTTTCAAATATTCCGAGTAAGTTTCTTTCTTCTTTATTGAATGAATTTCTCACAGAATTTTGATGGAAATCCAAAATATTCGGATGTTCAAGATTTTTCTGTGAAATAAATGAGATCTGTTTTAAATTTTGATATAGTTTTAAACCAAATTTTGCTGCAATATTGGTGTAACTGAAATGATTTCTTAATTGATTTTCAGTTCTGTAGAAGTTGTATCCACCAAATAATTCATCACCAACATCACCTGACAGAACTACGGTAAGGTTTTCTCGGGCACTTTTACATATTTCATAATGCGGAAGGAAAGATCTGTCCGCAAATGGCTCGTCCAAAAATGGAGTTACATGTAATAAAGATGTTGCCAGATCCTTCTTTTTCTCGTGAATCTCAATATGATTGGTATTATATTTTTCAGCGATTTCTTTGGCATATTTTAGCTCACTTGCTTCATGGTCATATCCAAAACTTAATGTTGTCTGTTTGGGTAAAAATTCATTCACCAAAGCTACAATTGAAGATGAGTCTAATCCGCCACTTAAAAAACTTCCGACTTCTACATCTGCGATAAGCTGTTTTTTTACAGCATTTTTTAAGAGATAAATAAACTCTTCTTTTGCGTCAGACAAGCTTATAGATCTGTCTTTAGCGGGCAGACTATAGTAACGTGAAATGGTAACTTTTCCGTCTTTCCAGATTAATTGATGAGCTGGAGGTAAAGTGTGAATATTTTTATAAATACTTTGATAAGTATTTACGTATCCGTATTGTAAATAGTGGGAGAGAGCATCATTGTTTACCTGAGGTTGGACTAATCCTGAAGCCAGAATTGCTTTGATCTCGGATGCAAATATGAACTCGTTATTTTTTCCGATAGCATAGAAAAATGGTTTTTCTCCAAAACGGTCTCTTGCGGAGAAAAGCTCCTTTTTTTCATTGTCCCAAATTGCAAAGGCAAACATACCTGGAAGGTCGTGGATAAGATTTTCCTGCTTTCTCTGATACATGGCAAGAATTACTTCTGTATCAGAACTTCCATGATACGGATATTCCTGATATTGATCTTTTATTGCCTGATAGCCATAAATCTCACCATTCAGAACGATACATTCGTTTTTTGTATTGGAAAACATAGGTTGTTTTCCGTTCTCAGAAAGGTCTATAATAGAAAGTCTTCTATGACCCAAGGCCGCGTTTTCGTAAAACTCATAATGTGAAGAATCCGGACCACGGTGAGCCATGGCATCTGTCATTTTTTTAATTTCTTCCTGATAATTTCTTGCATTATTGGCTATTATTCCGGCTATTCCACACATTTGTTTTATTTTTTTTGATAATCTGAGGGGAGATACAATGTAAATCTTCCTGTTTTTACTACTTTATATTTTTCCGGATGACTTACAAACTTTAATGGTACGATTTCTTTAGGAGAAAAAGGATAATCATTGCTTTCAATGTAAATATAATCATCTGGAGTTTTATGCTCTTTTTCCATGATAAATTTAATATAATCTTTTAAGGTAAAATAATAATAAATTGGTGGTTTTGCATTTAGGATATACAAATATCCTATCAAATGATTACTTGAGTAAATGATGTTCTTTTGATCTTCAAGATAAGGTCTAAGGTCTTCAATATCTTTTTTTCTTCCTTTGTCTAAATATAAATCATATCCATTTATTTTAACTTTTTCGGTTTGTTCTGTAAATACGAAATCTTTCCAGCCTTTGTCATGTAAGAGATTTGGGAAGGTCAGACACTGATAAACAAAAATCAATATAAAGATCAAAAAAAACCGGATGTTATACAGAGATAGCAGGACGATTATCAGAGCGATGTAATAATAGATGTTATACAAAAAACCTCTCACTTCAAAATAAGCACCCGAACCAAAAGACAGTCCGAAAGGAATCAGTGCAAATACAATAAGCATTGTTTTCTTTTCCACGTTGATATCTTCCAAAAAGTAACGGTAGATAAGAAGTGCCAAAAGAACATAATTAATATAAATCAATGGGAAAAAGAAAACTGAAATAATAAAAATTACTGCAAGAACAAGCAGAATGTAATTCAGGTGTTGAATTTTATTTTTTGAAAATTTATGAATATAAGAAATTAATATCCCCGCAGGAATAAAAATGAATCCTGTGACTTTTAAAATCCAGAAAACAAAAAACCTTTTTGGATGCTGTTTTGTATGAAATTGTTTATAATATTTTATCCATTCAAATTGGGAAATAAATTTTGATAAACTTTCAATACAGGTGAAGTAAAAAATAATCCCCAATAATCCACCACCAATAATGTATATAATTGGTTTTTTATCTTTCTTCCAAAAGTTGAAAAGCAAGAAAGCTGCAATAGGTATGATTACTAGAGTATGAGGAATGCCATTAAATAATAATATTCCCAAACAAAATCCTGAGATAATTAACGGAAATAATTTATTGTAAATCAAATAAATAAAGATCATTGATAACGAGATGTTAATCAAAACTGTATTTCCGATGTACTGATGCAAAACAATATTACTGATTCCCCAAGTCAGAAAATTGAGGGTAATTCCCAGGAAGCCAAGTAGAAAGGCATTTACTTTAAGCTTGTAATATTTACTTACAAAAAAATAGAGCAGAAATGTGGATGCATTTAATAATCCATATGTTATTGCTCTGAACAAATAAATATTTTCTGTGTAAATAAATCTGAAAATTCTATAGAAATTGGTAGCATCAATTGTAGGCAATGTCTCGTGATCCCTGTAAAAAAACAAATAAAAAGCTTCATCATTGAAAATGAAACCTTTATTGAGATTAGAGTAAACAATATATCCTGTAAAAAATGCACCGATAACAAAAATCCAGCTTAATACATTCTCATATTTGTGTTGAATTTTTTCCATTAAACTATTTTTTTTGTGCCCAAATGCTGAATCCCGAGGCCATATTTTTACTCATTGGGTAATATTGTAAGATTACATCCAAAAATTTGATAGGGAATGTAACGATCATGAAAAGTAAATAAAGGAAAGTGTGAAGAGGTTTTATCCCGAAAGAGAAGACCAACGCAAACCATTCCTGGACCACCCAAAGCATTCCTGAAGTGGGACCAACTGGTTTTAAATTTAATATTTCAAAATCTTTTAACTGGTGTTTCATTCCTTCATAGGTAAACCTTTGAAAATCATACGGCGATGCGTGAAATGGCTGCATGAAAGGGATAAAACAGTAAATTTTCCCGCCCGGTTTTAAAATCCTATGGATTTCTGAAATTACCTGCTGAGGATTTGGAACGTGCTCCAAAACCGCAATATTGATGATGTAATCTACAGAATTATCTTTAAAAGGAATTTTTTCGATGTCACAAATTACATCCACATTTTCATAAGGAAGTAAATCCACATTTAACAGATCATCTCCAAAATCGGAATTTCCGCTTCCCAGATTTAGGGCAACTACATTTTTCCCTTTGATTTCATTACGAATGATACGTTTTGCATCAAAAAAGGGCTGCGGATAAACAGGACTGATAATTTCAATTAGTGCACTGTATACTTTATTGAATTTCTTTATTTTATATTTGATTTTATCAAGAAAATCGGTTACGACTTCTTCCTGTACGGGAATGAAAATATATTTTCCATTTTTTACTTGATATTCATCTTTAAATATTTCAGAATTTATGTTTTTCATGGAGAATATATTTAAAATTCGTTGATCGTGTTAATTACTCTTTGTTGCTCTTCTTCATTTAATTCAAAATATAAAGGCAGCCTTAGAAGGCAATCCTCAAATTTATCGGAATTAGGAAGATCTCTGCTATCATGTTTTTGAGTATAAAACTCACTTTTGTGCAATGATAAGTAGTGAAATACGGCCAAAATATTGTTCTCCTTGAGCTTTTTAATAAGTTCGGTTCTGAAATCAATATTTTTGCAAACAATATAAAACATATGAGCATTATTTGTAGCATATTTCGGGATGACAGGTAATGAAATATTTTCATTATCCTCTAAGCCTTCATGATATTTTTTCCAGATTTCGAGTCTCTTTTTCTGAATACTTTCGATGTTTTCTAATTGAGCCCAAAGAAAGGCTGATATAATTTCACTTGGTAAGAACGAAGAACCCGTATCTACCCAGCCATATTTATTGATCTCACCCCTGAAAAACATGGAACGGTTGGTTCCTTTTTCCCAAATAATTTCGGCTCTGTTGATGAATTGTTCATCATTGATTGTCAACATTCCGCCTTCTCCAGCGATGATATTTTTGGTTTCATGAAAAGAAAAAGCTCCCAAATGGCCGATACTTCCTAACGCTTTTTGTGTCCCATCTTTAAAAACGTAATAGCTGTCGATCGCTTGTGCTGCATCTTCGATCAGGATTAGGTTATATTTCTCCGTGATCTCAAGAATTTTTTCCATATCGCAGGCGATTCCTGCATAATGTACAACTACAATTGCTTTGGTCTTATCCGTTATTAATTCTTCGATTTTGTCTGCATCAATATTAGGATTATCACTGTAAGAATCTGCGAATACAATTTTTGCATTTTGTCTTACAAATGGTAATGCTGAGGAGACAAACGTGTAGCTTGGAACAATTACTTCATCGTCTGGTTTGATGTCAGCAAGTATTGCACACATTTCCAGAGCATCTGTACACGAGGTGGTAAGCAGCGTTTTTTTGAAACCGTATTTATCCTCAAAAAACTTTTGACATTTTTGAGTGAAAATACCATTCCCGGAAATTTTTCCGGAAGCAACTGCTTCTTCAATATATTTTGTTTCTTTTCCTGTTAAATAAGGTTTGTTAAAAGGGGTCATTTTTTCCAATAGTGTTTTATGATAATTTCATCTTTTATTTCGTAGCCCTGCTTTTTATAAAAAGAGCAAGCCTGAATATTTTCTTTTTGTGTCGGAATTTCCAGATGGGTAATTCCATTTTTTATGCAAAAATTCTCTGCTTTCTGTAGCAGTTTTTTTCCAAATCCTTTTCCTTGAAAATCGGGATGAGTGGCAATTAAACCAATCTTTCCAAGATGATCATATTTTTGAAGAGTTACAAAGCCAATAGCTTTTCCGTTATCTTCAATGTAAAATATTTTCAAGGCAAATTTTTTATTAAGGCTGTTGATTACCCACATGTCGTAAAGTTCCTTGAACTTTACTTCTCCAAATTTTTCATCTAATAAAAATCGACTTTTTTTTCCACTTTCGTATGCCAATTCTTTGAAAAAATCTTCATCTTTTTCGCTGTCGTCTGAATCTTTAATGATTTCTGATTCTGGCTGATCATGAATGCCAAGTTGTTTTATAAAATTAACCTTTGTTTCTTTAAAGGAGAGATCAAATCCATTAAGATCAATATCAAAATCGGATAATTGTTTTACAACAATAAGATCGTAGTCTTCTGTAAGGTTTATATTTTTTTCTTCTTGATTAATCGTAATATCACCAATTTTCTTCTTGAAGAAATCGCTATCCCATTGCAAAAAATTAATTTTCATAAGCTTCATCGATTATAAAAACAGGTCTGTTTTTGGTTTGGTTAAATGTTTTTCCAAGATAAATACCAACAATGCCAATACAACTGATAATCACTCCTGATAAAAACCATATAGAAAGAATCAGTGAACTAAAACCAGGCTCTGTAATTTTCCCCTGAAAAAAACTTATCATAAAATATCCGCCGACAAGCACTGCCAATAATGAAATAACCCCTCCAAAGCCTACAAAAATCTTTAAAGGTTTATCTGAAAAAGAAAGGATCACATTAAATGCCAGTGAGAAAAGTCTTGAGAGATTATATGAAGATTCTCCTTCTTCCCGAGAACTATGTTCCACGGAAACGGCAGTAGTTTTAAATCCTACCCAATTTACAAATAAAGGAAAAAATTTGATATTATCGTTGATTGTCAAAATAGACTGAATCACTTTTTTATGATAAATACCGAAATTAGCGATCTCGTTATTTATCTGAATACCTGCGAGATAATTAAATACTTTGTAAAATAATCTAGAGCTTAATCTTTTGAAAAAAGAATCAATTCTGAGCTCTCTTCTTGCCAAAACTACATCAAAACCTTCGAGTGCTTTTTGGTATAATTTTTCAATTTCTTTAGGTTGATCCTGCATGTCGCAATCCATTACGACAATCCATTCTCCTTTAGCTTTTGAAAGTCCAGCAATAATGGTTGCATGCTGACCAAAGTTTCGGCTAAGCCTGTAAATCTTTAAATTTTTATTTTCTTCAGAAAGGTTTTTCATAACTTCCCAAGAATTATCGGGACTTCTGTCGTCAACAAGAATGATCTCGTAATCCTGCCCAATTTTACCAGCTAATTTGGCGATTTCAGAGACCAAAATAGGAAGTATTTTTTCAGCACGATAAACAGGACTTACAATACTAATCATGAATTATGGGAGTAATAAATTTTGTCAAATATATAAATAAACATTCTAGTTTTTTTGAATTATAAAAATAATCCATTTTTTATGAGATATTAAGGAAACAACTTCTTTCATTTATTATTTTTTCTTTAATTTTTAAAAGCTCAGTAGTGTTTTTATTGATGTTTTTATAACTTTCGTATAGTTTTTTAGCTTTATCTATATTTCCGGTAAGTGAGTTTTTGAGAATACTTTGTAGCAGAGCTTTCTTTTCTTGCTGTAAAGAGTTTGTGAGATTAGGATTCAGGATTTTTGTTTCGATGCTTAAATCCTTGTATTTATTATAATCTACTTTATCCAAAAACTGTTTGCCATCGTGTACAACTTTACTGGCTGGTACAAGAATCATTTTCTTTTTATGATATTTAAGTCTGTTTACATACTCATTATCTTCACCATAATGAAAGAAAAATGGGTTGAAACCACCAACTATGCGTATCGTTTCTTTAGGTAAAAACCAATGGGCAGCATTTATAAAATCCAGTTCGTAATATGATTTTAGTGTTTGAAAATACAAATCGGAAATCAGCCTGGTTTTATCAGAATTAAAAGAAATGTATTTATCTAAGAAGATATCGAGTTTTTTTTCTGTTCCGTCAATATGCATCGGACTTATGATCCCAATTTCTTCCTTATTTGTATAATTATTATAGACCTCCAACAGTTTTTCAAGACTATCGGAATAAAGCCAGGCATCCTGATTCATCAGGTAAAAGAAATCTGCTCCCAGTTTATATGCTTTTTCTATCCCAATGTTATTGGCTTTTCCGAAGCCTAAATTTTCTTGTGACTGGATAAAATCTACTTCGGGAAAGTTATTTTTTACATATTCTTGCGTACCATCTGTGGAACCATTATCGATGACAATACAATTGACAGGAACCGAAGATTGTCTTAAGCTTGTAAAACATCTTTCCGCCCATTTCATGGCGTTGTAAGTAACAATTATAAAATAAATCTTGGGCATTTGTGTTAAAATTTAGTTTTTAGATATATTTTTCTGTCAGGCTAATTATATAATCTTCGGAGGTTTTTTTTGAGAAAAAGTTATTAATATTTTCGTCAAAAGTTACCTTATAAAAATCTCCTTCGTTCACTTCATCATAGTTTGCTTTTTTATCCATTTTTATCTGGATCGCATTAATGATTTCAGTAAGATCATAATAATAGGGATAAGCAAAATTAATTGTTTTATTCTTTAGCTGAGCGCAATTCATATCTAAAAAGAGCGCAATATCATCAATATCTATTAATAATCTTCGGGCTTTGGTGTGCAGTACAAATTTATTATTGTTCGAGATCTGTGCTTTCAGATAATTAAAAAGAGTATTTGGGTTTCCTCCTTTTCCAACAATATTTCCCACTCTTAAGATGAGATAATTTTTAGAGTATTTTTGTATGTAATTTTCAATTTCCTTTTTGTGAAGTACGTAATGGCTGTTTTGTTTTGATTGGTCATTAATGCTTAATGTAGAGAAATAAATAAGCTTGCTGTCGCGATTACTTTCTAACGTATTTTTTAAGAGCGTAAATTCTCTTTCAAACTCAGATTTTCGTGTTTCGAGGGAGTTTGAAACACCGGAAGCAAAGAATACTATATCCTCTGAATCTATGTTTTTTAATGAGTTTGCGATAAGTCCGTTTCCTATAATCATTCGGTTTATTTTGTAGATTTTAGCTTTTTATTGATCTCTGAAGCATATTTTATATAGCTATAATATTTCTTTGCGATTATAATATGATCTTTAAAATTAATTCTATTTAACGGATAAAATTTTAATGTGAAAAGTATATTTTCTTTATTAATAAGATAATATTCAAAATATTTGTACAGAAAACCTAAAAAGTTGTTTTTTTCGGTTTCGGAATCATTTTTTTTATTAAAATTAAAATTTAAGTTTTGCTTAATTTTTATGTTCGTATCGAACCATTCTTTAGTTAGATTTCCTTTTGAAAAATGCTCGATCAGAATATCATCAATAATATAATTTTGGAATTTTTTGGAACATCTTAAACTAAAATCTAAATCATATCCATGAAAACCGAGTAAATTTTCATTGAATTTAATGTCTAAATAATTCTTTTTTTTGATAGCCATAAAAACACCGTCAACTGCAAATACTTCACTCATATTTTGTTGTGTAGTTTTTAGATGAACAGATTGGTTGTTTTCTTTGCTGCCTTGTAAAATATTTATAAAATTATACTTTTCTGCAACTGTCCAGCTTGCAGGTGCTGCAGGAACGTATGAAGAGCCAGCTAATCCTATAATTCCAACATTTTCTTTATTGAGATGAGTAATCAATTTTTCACCCCAGGCTTGCGTGTGAAAAATCAGATCTTCATGAATAAACAGAAGATTATCATACTGTGATTTCTCTGCTCCCAGATTGTAAGCTTTTGTGATGCTCATTATATTTGGGTTCCACATTTGTATAATTTCATACACGATACCATCACCAATCGTCTCGCTAATATTTTTAACGAGCTGATCATAATAGGGTTGCTGATATGATGAAATTATAATGGAGAGCATTTTAAGGCGTTTTATTAATTAATTTAAACAAAAATTTATTAATTGTATTTTTATTAACGATCTGATTATAAAAGTTTAGGCTTCTTCTGATGTTTTTTTGCTGTATAAAATTGTCAATAGCATTCATATCTTTCGGAAGATACTTTTCTAAGTGTTTTTTATATATATAATTTAATGAAAAGTCTTTTTTAGCTTTATCTTGATTGATTTCAACATCCATAGACTCATCTTTTCTTCTATAGAAAAAACCTAAGTAATCTAAACATAGAACCGTCTTTTTTTCGTCTAAAATAGACAGCCAAAAGTCCCAATCTTCTTTTCCGTAGATTAAATTTGAATCATAACCTTTCGTCATTTTCCAATCTTCTTTTTTAAAAAAAGCCGAACAGAAAATAAGGTTTTCTAATAATAAATGGTCATAATTATAAGGAGCTAATTTCCAAGATTCTTCTGTTGTACCAAAAAAATTTGCTTTGCAATAAATAACAGTGTAGTCATCGTTAAATTTTTCTTCGGCCAGTTCAAGATATTGGTCCCCAATTCGGTCATCGCAATCCAGAGGTAGGATCCATTCTCCGTTAGCAATTTCTATTCCAGCATTTCTAGCGGACGAAAGCCCTCCGTTTGTTTTATAGAGATATTTGAAACGACTGTCTCTTTCGGTCCATTTTTTTGTAACTTCTTCTGTGTTATCAGGAGAACCGTCATTCACAATAATACATTCCCAGCCCTGATACGTCTGTTCAAGAACTGTCTGCAGGCATTCATCAAGATATTCTGCCTGATTGTAGCATGGAACGATTATGGAAATTCTTGGATTCATTTTTAAATGATTTTACTTAAAAATTTATACAAAGGAGCCGGTATTTTATATTGTACAGCTAATTTTAGCTTTCTTCTTTTGTAAGGATATTCCTTGAATTGGGTCAATAAAAAATCTGATAACTTATTGCTTTCATATAGCTTACCTATTTTATAATTGATGATTCCTTTGATGTCACCATTTTTATCAAAAATCATTTGAAGATATAAACATTCTTCATCTATTCTTTCTTTTCTTGCAGAAGAAATATTAGAATCATGCAGTCTGTAATAGGCAAGTTTTCGCGGAACATATGCGGTAGAGTATAAAGCATTGATTTTTAACCATCGATAATAATCTTCAATTAAAAGATCAGATTTATATTTTCCGGTTTTTATTAACGCTTCTTTTTTCATTAAAACGGTTAGTGCTGCAATTCTGTTTCCAATAAGAAGATCTTTCTTAAAAGTCTCAGGTGGCACACTTCCTAATTTATCATAATCGGCTATATCTGGTAAAATATTTGAGTTGTCGTCAATAGCATAAGTATCACTAAACACCATTCCATAGTCTTCACCTAAGCTTTCAAGTTTTTCTACACATTCCTGTATAGAGTCGGGGTGAAGAAAGTCGTCTGCCGCAATAATTTTCACATATTTTCCTTCTATAAGCTCGATACATTCATTAAGAACAGTGGCAAGGCCAGTATTTTTTTGATGAAAATTAGTAATCGCAGGATAATTATTTTCTGAAAGCCAGTTTTCAAAAACCTGAACAGAATTATCGGGTGAAGCATCATCAGCAACAATTAGTTGAATGTTCGGATAGGTCTGTGCTTTAACACTATCAAGACATTCTTTGATATATTTTCCTTGATTGTAACTGCAAACTACGATACTTACTAAATCTTTTTTTTCCAAAATAATATGATATTATTTCTAATATTTATTTAAAGTTTGTATAACTGTCGATACTTCATCATCCGTCATTACAGGCGATATTGGTAAGCTTAAAACTTCGGTATGAATTTGTTCTGTAATTGGTAACTGGAGGTCTTTTAAATAAGAGTAAGCTTCCTGATGATGGGGTGGAATGGGATAGTGGATCAATGTCTGAATTCCTTTTTCTTCTAGATGTTTCTGCAGCTGATCTCTATTTTCTGTTCTGATGACAAAAACATGATATACATGGCTGTTTTCTTCTGTTTTGTGATGAGGAAGAACAATCTTAGGATTTACTATTTCTGTTAGATATCTTTCTGCAATTTCTTTTCGTCTTTTATTTTCTGTATCTAAATATTTCAATTTTACAGATAACACAGCAGCCTGGATCTCATCCAGACGAGAATTGTAGCCTTGATATTGATTCACATATTTTTTCTGCGAACCATAATTTGCTAGTGCTCTGATACATGTTGCCAGTCTATCATCTTTACATGTAACAGCTCCGGCATCTCCTAGAGCTCCCAAATTTTTCCCGGGATAAAAACTAAATCCAGCAGCATCTCCCAGACTTCCTGATTTTTTATTGTTCCAGACAGCACCTATTGTTTGGGCGTTGTCTTCAATTATTTTTAAATTATATTTTTCAGCAATACGTTCTATTTCTTCTGAGAATACAATGCTTCCATATAAATGAACAAGAAGTATGGCTTTGGTTTTAGCAGTTACTTTTTCTTCAATTTTAGAGATGTCAATATTGTATGTATTGATGTCTGGTTCTACTAAAACAGGTACTAATTTGTTATCTGTAATAGCAAGAATTGATGCAATGTAAGTATTGGCCGGAACCAAAATCTCATCTCCTTCTTTCATGATACCCAACTCTATGTATGCTCTGAAAATTAATCTCAAAGCATCAAGACCATTGGCTACACCAATAGCATGAGGAACATTGCAGTATTTTGAAAGTTCTTGTTCGAAAGTTTTTACCTTATCCCCCAGCAAATACCATCCGGAACGGAAGGCTTGTAATAATGCATCTTCAATTTCCTGTTGATGGGTAAGATTTATTTTTTGTAGGTCGAGGAATTTAATCATTCGTGTTTTTCTTTAAAAATTTTGCTGGATTTCCAACCCAGATTTCGTTGGCAGGTACGTTTTTGGTAACTACACTCCCGGCGCCGATAAGTGCATTTTCTCCAATAGTAATTCCTGCTAATATTGTTGCATTTGCGCCAATAGAAGCTCCTTTTTTAATTAAAGTTTCTTCCAGTTTAAAATCTTTATTTTTAGATTTTGGAAATAAATCATTCGTAAAAGTAGCATTGGGACCAATAAAAACATCATCCTGAATGGTGATTCCGTCCCATATTTGTACTCCCGGTTTTATGGTAACATTATTTCCTATAATTACTTTATTTTCGATAAGTACCTGACAGTTGATATTACAGTTCTCACCTATCTGTGCATCTTTTAGAATCACACAAAACTGCCATACGTTGGTACCTTCACCTACATTTTGAGATTGCACATCAGCTAAAGAGTGAATCATTTCTTGTAATTTTTAAATTCTTCAAAATCTCTGAAATAATCTGCCTCGTCATAAATTTCGGACGCTAAACATAATAATACCGCACTATGGCTGAATTTAATATCTCTCCAGATCAGTTTAGGAATATACAAGCCTTTCGAAGGCGAGTCTAGGATAAAAGTATCTTTATTACCCTGAAGATCAAGAGTGTTAAACTCGATAGTTCCTGAAACTGCGAATATTACCTGTTGAAGTTCTTTATGGGCATGACCTCCTCTGATGACATCTTGAGGAGTATAATAGGTCCAATAGACTCTTTTTATATCAAAAGGAGTGTCTTTTTGCGTTTCGGCAACAGTGATATATCCCAAATCTTGAGAGCCTATTTTAGAAAAATTTATGATATGAGGAGGCATGATAATATCTTTATTTTTTTATTCTGATTCTTTTTTTGTTCCTTCAACACCATAAGAATTTTGTATTTTCTTTCCCTGTTCATCTAAAGAATAAATAACTTCTTTTTGATTTTCTTTGATTATACTCACTTCAAATGGAACAATATTTACAACGTCAATATGATCTGGGAGACCAAGTTGAAGTGTATAACCTTCGATGAATTTTTCATTTAAATAATCTACACTAATGTTTATGGTTGGATTGAAAGTATCAATAGACACCCTATTTAAGGTGGTTCCTACTAATTTAGTAGTGATAGGACCTAATCCTTTTCTAAAAAGTTTATGTTCCTGAGCAAATCTAAACACATTTTCTTCTAATGTAATTGGATTATGATAGGGTATTTTCTCTAAAACACTCAATAAGTGTTTGGTGTTATAGATCGTGCCATCTACAGAAAAAGGATAAGACCAATGGGTGATATTTTTATCAGTATAATAGTCCCATTCATAATATCCATTTTTTTTATGGATATAATCAGGAAAACCTTCAATATTATCACCAACATACATTCTATAGGAAGCTGTTTCTGGATTATTTTTGAAAACTGATAGAATTTCATCGTTTAAAATAACGTCTTCATAAAAAACCCCATCATCAGTATTAAACATTATTAACTCATGCTTGGAATCTCTTAATAATTTTTGAAGTAATCCTTTAAAATTATCACTTTTTTTATTTTTTAAGTTTTTTTCAAGGAAAAATTTGTAATTCTTTTTACTAGTAAAAGTTTTAAAAAAAGAAGAATCAAACCATACTTCTTTTCTTTCAACAAAACTTATATTAGGGTAATTTTTGTACTTTTCAATTAATTTTTTGTATCCTAACTGATGATTACCTGTAGTGTGATATAGAATTACGGTCTCATAATCTTTTATCTTTATTCTTTTCAAAATAGTATTTAAAAGATAATCGACCTGCATGGCTCGATTATATGAAAATATGATATTTAAAAGCATAATTTGTTTTATTTAGAATATGAAACACTTTATTATATTTTTTTTATTTGAGAATTAATATTTGAGTAAATCACTCCTGGTGATTTTCTAATTTCTCCAAATTGATTTTTTATTCCGTTAATCTCAAAACCGAATGATTCAGTTTTAAATGCAATTTCAGAACGGTCAATACCCCAAAACATGTCAAAATAATAAGAATCTTCATTTAGTATATTAGGTGGTATCTCAAAACTTAAAATATAGTCTCCTGGTTCTCCATTTTCACTTACAATGAATCCGTTACTCATTACGGTAATTTCATGAGAATTCCTTAAATAAAAAGAAAGGTCTAGCATAGAATTTTGAATTCTACTAGTAAAATGAACTTCTACTGTAGCTCCAGAGTTAATATTTAGGATATTTCCATTTACAGGAGTCATTGAATATGATTTTACAATAATCTTGTCATTTCCAATCTTGAAATTATCTTTTAAAACATCATAGCCGGAGATGTGGCCACTTCTTTTTTGATATTCTATGATGCATTTATCCTTATTGCCTTGCATTAAAACAGACCCTTTATCTAATAGTATTGCTGTATTGCAAAGTTCATTGACAGCGGCCATGTTGTGACTCACAAAAAGCACTGTTCTACCTTCTCCTTTACTTACATCACCCATTTTACCAAGACATTTTTTTTGAAATTCCGAATCTCCTACCGCAAGAACTTCATCTACAATAAGAATTTCAGATTCCAAATGGGCGGCAACGGCAAATGCTAAACGTACATACATCCCTGACGAATATCTTTTTACGGGAGTATCGATGTATCTTTCTACACCGGAAAAGTCAACAATTTCGTCAAATTTTCTGGTGATTTCTTTACGGGTCATACCAAGGATTGCTCCATTTAAAAATACATTTTCTCTTCCTGTCATTTCAGGGTGAAACCCAGTTCCAACTTCTAATAAAGAGGCAATTCTGCCTTGTGTATAGATTTTTCCTGTAGTTGGTTTTGTTACTTTGCTTAATAGTTTTAATAAAGTAGATTTTCCGGCACCGTTTCTTCCAATGATTCCTACAGCATCTCCCTGTTCGATTTCAAAATTAATGTCACGAAGGGACCAAACATATTCAGATTCACCTTTTGAGGCTCTGTCATTAGCTTCGCCTATTTTTAAATACGGGTCTTCTTTACCTCTTACTTTGTGCCAAAATCTGTTCAGGTCATGAGAGAGAGTACCTGTTCCCACTTGTCCCAGACGATATTGTTTTGATATATTTTCTGCTTTTAAAGCCAGCATATTTTTTCAGTTTAAATAATTATACAGTATCCATAAATGTTTTCTCTACCTTGTTGAAAACCACAACTCCAATTGCTAGAAGGGCAAAAATGATGATTGTGCTTATTCCCAACATTACTGGTGAAAAATCTCCAACACCCAGCCAGCCGTATTTGAAACACTCAAAAATACCGGTTAATGGATTGTAATAAGCCAGCTTTTTGAAATATCCGGGAAGTGAAGACACGGGATAGATTACCGGAGTAGCATACATATATAAACTTATACCAAAACCTAGTAACATAACAAGGTCTTTATATTTTGTAGTAAGTGAAGAAAATATCATTCCAACGCCTAGAGCAAAGATTGCCATAAGAACAACTAAAAAAGGTGTTGCTAGGATCCATATATTAGGCTGAATTTCTCCTTTAGAAAAATAATATGCCCAAACAAGTATGAATAAAAGGAACTGAACACCAAGACGCATCAAATTCGAAATTACAATTGAAATAGGAGTAACAAGCCTTGGAAAATAAACCTTTCCGAAAATGGCAGCGTTTCCTGAAAATGTGTTTGAAGTACCAATTAATGCTCCTGAAAAGTAGTTCCAAAGGGTAACACCTGCAAGATAAAATAACAATGGTGGTGCTCCGTCTGTTGGTAAATTGGCTAATTTTCCAAAGACGATTAAGTAAGTAATTGTAGTAAAAATGGGGTTAATAAAGAACCAGATAGGCCCTAAAATAGTTTGTTTGAAACTTGATATAAAGTCTCTCTTTACAAACATGTAAATAAGATCTTTATATCTCCACACTTCTTTGAGCTTTAGATCAAACAAAGTATGGTTGGCTTCAATGGTTTCTGTCCACTTTTGTTGTGGTTCATTCATCTGTGTAAAAATTTATGCAAATTTATAATAATTAATTTATCCGAATTTTTTTAGATTATGAATTATTCTTCATATTGACCTAAAAATAACAACTAATGTATTGAAAAATATCGTTATGAGCAAAAACTATCGACTATAAAGTCAATAGTTTTCTTAATTATTAATATTATTCGGATTATTTTACAAGTTGCTTAAGATACTCGCCATATCCGCTTTTACCGTATTTTATGGCAGTTTCTAATAATTTTTCTTCGTTGATAAATTTATTTCTGAAAGCAATTTCTTCGATACAACCAATCTTGAAGCCTTGTCTTTTTTCGATAACGCTTACAAATTCTGATGCATCATGAAGAGAATCGAATGTCCCTGTGTCCAACCAAGCGGTTCCTCTGTCAAGAACACCTACTTCAAGCTTATTTTTGCTTAAATAAACATTATTTACATCCGTTATTTCAAGCTCTCCTCTTGGGGAAGGCTGTATGTTTTTAGCAATTTCTACAACTTCATTATCATAAAAATAAAGGCCGGGAACGGCGTAATTTGATTTTGGAGACGTAGGTTTTTCTTCTATTGAAACGGCTTTGAAATCATTATCAAATTCTACAACACCATATCTTTCCGGATCGGCAACATGATAAGCGAATACAACACCACCGTCAGGGTTGGTTTTATTTTTTAATAAAGTTCCCATTTCAGAACCGTAGAAAATATTATCACCTAAAACTAAGGCTGCGGAATCATCACCGATAAATTTATCACCTAAAATAAAAGCCTGCGCTAAGCCATCCGGACTAGGCTGTACAATATATTCTATGTTACAACCAATTTGTGAACCATCACCTAAAAGTTTGATAAATCCTGCTTGATCGTGTGGAGTTGTAATAATTAAAATGTCTTTAATTCCCGCCAATAACAATGTTGAAAGAGGGTAGTAGATCATTGGTTTGTCATAAACAGGCATCAATTGCTTGCTTACGGCGATTGTAAGAGGGTAAAGTCTTGTTCCGGAACCACCGGCTAATATTATTCCTTTCATTTTGTGTGTTTTAATTGTATTGATTATCGTAATATTTCTGATAATCGCCACTTGTTACATTCTCCAACCATTCTTTGTTTTCAAGATACCAGTCGATAGTTTTTCCTAAACCTTCCTCGAAAGTTACTGAGGGCTTCCATCCAAGATCTTTACTAAGTTTAGTAGCATCGATAGCATAACGTTTGTCGTGCCCCGGTCTGTCTTTTACGAAAGTGATTAATTTTTCAGAATGACCTTCAGGCTTTCCTAATTTAGCATCCATTTGCTTAATTAATTCTTTCACCAAGTCGATATTCTGCCACTCGTTGAAACCTCCGATATTGTAAGTTTCTCCGGTTTTAGCTTCATTAAAAATTTGATGAATACCTTTTGCGTGATCAATCACATATAACCAGTCTCTCGTATATTTTCCGTCACCGTAGATTGGTAAAGGTCTTTCATTAATGATATTTGAAATGCAAAGTGGAATTAACTTTTCAGGAAAATGGTTCGGACCATAATTGTTTGAGCAATTTGATACGATGAAAGGCATTCCGTATGTATTTCCATACGCTCTAACCAAATGGTCAGAAGCAGCTTTCGAAGCTGAATATGGAGACTGTGGATCGTAAGCTGTTGTTTCTAAGAAAAATCCTGTCTCTCCTAAACTTCCGTAAACTTCATCGGTTGAAACATGATAAAATAAGTTTTGTCTTTTTTCATCAGGGAATCTTCCGTGAGTATGATCAGGGTTTAATGTCCAAAATTCTTTACAAAGATTAAGAAGATTTGCTGTTCCGTTTACATTCGTATTAATAAATGCCATTGGATCTGTAATACTTCTGTCAACGTGGCTTTCTGCAGCCAAATGAACTACAGCATCAGGATTGTATTTTTCAAATACTTTTCTTAATTCTTCCGGCTTTGTGATATCTGCTTTTTCGAAAACGTAATTGGGTTCGTTTTCGATATCTTTTAAATTTTCCAGATTTCCGGCATAAGTAAGCGCATCAAGATTGATGATGGTTGTATTCGGATTGTTTTTCACAAATTCTCTTACAACGTGTGATCCGATGAATCCTGCTCCTCCGGTAATAATTATGTTTTTCATCTGTTTATTTTGAAATTGTCTTTCTTCCTATACTCTTATAATAGAATCCATTTTGTTCCGGAACTTCCAGCGGATACATATTTCTTCCGTCAAAAATAACTTTATTTTTCATTTTTTTTGCCATCAGTTCAAAATTTGGATTTTTGAACTCAGGCCATTCTGTGGCGATAAATAAAGCATCAACATCTTCCAATGCATCATACATTCCTTTTGCGTATTGTATTTTGTCGCCAAGTATTTTTTTAACGTTATTTTCTGCAACAGCATCATAGGCAACAATTTTCGCGCCTTTTTTTAGTAAAATATCAATATTGTCTAAAGAAGAAGCCTCACGAATGTCGTCTGTATTGGCTTTGAAAGCTAATCCCCACATGGCGATTGTTTTTCCTTCAACGCTTCCACCGAAATATTTTTCAATTTCTGAAACTAAAATTACTTTTTGAGCAATATTTACATTTTCAGTCGCTTCCAGAATTTGAAAGTTGAAATCTTCCTGTTTTCCGGATCTTATTAAAGCTTTTACATCTTTAGGGAAGCAGCTTCCTCCGTATCCGATTCCTGGGAATAGGAATCTGTGACCGATTCTGTCATCACTACCCATTCCTAGTCTTACTTTATCAACGTCTGCGCCTACTTTTTCACAATAGTTTGCAATTTCGTTCATGAAAGTAATTTTTACGGCTAAGAATGAATTGGCGGCATATTTTGTCAGTTCAGATGATTTCTCATCCATAAATATAATAGGAATACCTGTATTGGTAAATGGCTGATAAATTTTAGCCATAATATCTTTCGCCTTTTCAGAACTTGATCCTACAACTACTCTCGCAGGATTCATTGAGTCTTCAACAGCAAAACCTTCTCTTAAAAATTCAGGATTAGAAACTACGTCAAAAGGGATGTTTGTTTTTGAGGCAATTACTTCGCTTACTCGGTCTGCAGTACCAACAGGAACAGTACTTTTGTTGACAACAACTTTATATTCTGTCATTAATTCACCGATGTCGTTTGCAACTTTCAAAACGTAAGAAAGGTCTGCCGAGCCATCCTCTCCGGGTGGAGTAGGTAAGGCCAGATATACAACTTCGCTTTTATCTAAAGCATCTTTTAAATTTGTAGTGAAAAATAATCTTTCAGATTGGATGTTTCTAAGAAACATTTCTTCAAGGTTCGGCTCATAGATGGGAACTACGCCGTTTTTCATACCTTCTACTTTTTTTTCATCAATATCTACACAGTATACTGAATTGCCAAGTTCTGCTAGGGTAGTTCCTGTAACTAATCCTACATAGCCTGTACCTACAATCGTTATATTCAAAATGTATGTTTTTAAAAATTCATGACAAAAATAGTAAAAATACTTTCATCACGTCTTTTAATTTAATGTAAATCTATGTTAAGTTACCTGCTTGATTATAAGAGATTTTGCTTTTTTAGAAAATAATTGTATATTTGCATTGGATTTACGGAAAAAAATGAGAAGGCTTCGGAAGAAAGCCTTTTTTCGTACAGGTAAACCAAGGTTAATATTATTTATGGAGTTTAGAAAAAAAATTGAAGAATTATTAAATGAATTCCTTGACACCAGAAAAGATTTATTTCTTATTGATTTAAAATTTTCGGCAGGGGATGATATTACGGTGATTTTGGATGGAGACAACGGAGTTACGTTGCAAGACTGTCTTGATGCTAGTCGTGCAATAGAATTCAATATGGATCGCGAAGAACATGATTTCAGCTTACAGGTGATGTCTGCGGGATTAAGCGAGCCTTTGGCGACTCCAAGACAATTCAATAAAAATCTAGGAAGAGATATTGAAGTTTTACTTACAGATTCTTCTGAGATTGAAGGTGAGCTGTCTAAAGTAGATGACGAAAAGATCACTCTTGTTTTGCGTTACCGAAAACCGAAAGAAGTAGGTAAAGGTAAAGTAGATGTGGAGGAGGAAAAAGAAATTCCTTACTCTGAGATTAAAAAAGCATTAGTAGCAATTAAATTTTAAAAAGAAAAAAGAATAAATGGATAATATAGCGTTGATTGAATCCTTTGGTGATTTTAAAGACGAAAAGGGGATCAGTAAAATTGATCTTATGGCGATTATTGAAGATTCACTGAAAACTCTTTTGAGAAAAAGATTTGATTCAGATGATCATTTTGATGTAATTGTGAACCCGGATAAAGGAGATTTTCAGATATTTTTAAATAAAACGATTGTAGAGGATGAAATGTCGGAAGACGATGATTTGGAAATCGAAATCTCTGAAGCGAAGAAAATAGACCCTACTTTCGAAGTGGGCGAGGATTTCACAATGGAAATTCCTGTTGCTCAGTTAGGAAGAAGAAATATCCTTACTTTGAAGCAGATTTTAGCGACTAAATTGCAGGAGCACAACAACGCAATGTTGTACGAGCAGTTTAGAGACAGAATCGGTGAGATCGTAATTGGAGAAATTCACCACATCCGTCACAAACATGTGATCTTGTTGGATGATGAAGAGAATGAATTTATTTTGCCAAAAGAAAATCAGATCAGTTCCGATTTCTTTAAAAAAGGTGAAAATATCAGAGCTATTGTTGAATCAGTAGATTTTAAAGGTTCTAAACCTCAGATTATTATTTCCAGAACTGCACCTAAATTTCTTGAGAAGTTATTAGAGCTGGAAATTCCTGAAATCCAAGATGGTACTATTATATTGAAAAAGGTAGTAAGAATTCCTGGTGAAAAGGCGAAGATCGCAGTAGATGCTTATGATGACAGAATAGATCCGGTTGGTGCCTGTGTAGGTGTGAAAGGATCAAGAATTCACGGAGTTGTAAGAGAGTTGAGAAATGAAAACATCGATGTTATTCAGTGGTCTAAAAACCCTGAGATTTTAGTGAAGAGAGCTTTAGGAAATGTTACCATCAATAAAATTGATATCAACGAGGAAACCAATTATGCTTTGGTTTATACTCCTGTTGAAGAGATTTCTAAAGTTATCGGTAAACAAGGACAGAATATCAGACTGGCTTCTTGGTTAACGGGATATGAAATTGATGTATTTAGAGAGTCTAGCGAAGATGATGATGTTGAATTGAGAGAATTTAATGACGATATCGAACAGTGGATTCTGGATGAATTTAAGAAAGTAGGTCTTACTACTGCGAAATCAGTATTAGATAAAGATACGGAGAGTCTTATCAAAATGGTTGACTTGGAAGAGGAAACGATTGAAGATGTAAAACGTATTCTAAGAGAAGAATTTGAAAGTTAAGATTTTTAAATAAATTTTAATAATCAGTAAAAAGAAATACTTTAATTTTAAGAATTAAAAAAAATAGTAAATATAATAGATGCCAAAAATAAGATTAAATAAAGCGGTTAAGGAATTCAATATTTCGATGTCCAGATTAGTAGAATTTTTACAGGCTAAGGGTATCGAGGTTGAAAGCAATCCTAACGCTCAATTAGAAGAAGCGGCATATTCTGCATTGGAAGCTGAGTTTGCCAAAGATGGCGAGCAACGTAAAGCTTCCCATGAGGTGGTGATCACAAAAGTTCCGGAAGAGAAACTGGAAATTGAAGAAAAGAGAACCCCTGAAGTAATAAGAGCTAAAGCTAATAAACCGGAAACTAAAATTTTAGGTAAGATAGACTTGGAGCCTAAAAAGCCTGAAGTTGAAGAAACTCCTGTTGCCGCTGCAGCAGTAGCACCGGTAGTGGTAGAAGAAAAGAAAGTAGAAGAAGTAGTTGTACCACCAACACCAACCCCAACGCCGGAACCAGAAGTGAAGGCAGCTCCTGAAAAAGAAAAACAGGAATTCAAAGTTCTGGATAAAATAGACTTGTCTCAGATAGAATCTAGAAATAGACCTGTAAAAAAAGATAAACCTAAAGTGGAAGATAAAAAAGCGGAGGAAAAACCAGTTGAGCCTGTGAAGCAAGCTCCGAAACCCGTTGTAGAGCCCGTAGCTAAACCTGTTGAGGTAAAAGCTGAGCCTAAAAAAGTTGAAGCTGAGCAACCTCAAGAGTCTCAAAAAATTGAAACGGTTTATCAAAAACTTGATGGACCTAAAATTGTTGGTGAAAAAATTGACTTAAGCCAGTTTGCGCCAAAACCAAATGCTGGGGCTAAAAAGAAAAGAAAAAGGATTGAAAAACCGGGAGGCCCTAATCAGCCAAACACAGGAAACAACCAGCAAGGAGGAAATAATAACAACCAAGGTGGCCCTCAAGGAAACCGTCCGCCAGGACAAGGTGGGCCTCAAGGAAACCGTCCTCCAGGACAGGGTGGTCAAGGAAACCGTCCGCCAGGACAAGGTGGTCAAGGAGGTCCTCGTTTTGGAAATAACCAAGGTAACCGTCCACCAGGACAAGGTGGTGGTTTCAAAAAAGGTCCGGGTGCTGGAAATAACAACAGACCTGGTCAAAGAACGATGCCTGTTGAATTAACCGACGAGCAAGTTAAAAACCAGATCAAGGAAACCCTTGAAAAATTAACCAATAAAGGAGGTAAATCTAAATCTGCTAAACACAGAAAAGATAAAAGAACCTACCGTAGAGAGCAGGATGAGCGTCAGCAGGAAGCAGATGCAAGAGATACTTCACTAAAAGTTACAGAATTTATCACTGTCGGAGAATTGGCAAGTTTGATGGATGTAAGTGCAACAGAAGTAATTTCTGCATGTTTCTCTCTAGGAGTAATGGTAACAATGAACCAAAGACTTGAAGCTGATACTTTATTATTAGTTGCAGACGAATTTGGTTATAAAATAGAATTCTCAGATGCTGACCTTGAAGAGGTAGAATCTGAAGAAGATATGGATACTGAGGAGGATCTTTCTCCAAGAGCTCCAATCGTTACAGTAATGGGTCACGTTGACCACGGTAAAACGTCATTACTTGACTACATCAGAAAAACAAACGTTATCGCTGGTGAATCAGGAGGAATTACACAGCATATTGGTGCTTATAACGTGAAATTGGAAAATGGTCAGAGAATTACATTCTTAGATACACCAGGTCACGAAGCCTTTACAGCGATGAGAGCCAGAGGTGCTCAGGTTACAGATATTGCAATTATTGTAATTGCGGCAGATGATGATGTAATGCCTCAAACGAGAGAAGCAATTTCTCACGCACAGGCTGCAGGTGTACCAATGATTATTGCATTGAATAAAGTGGATAGACCGAGCGCAAATCCTGATAACATTCGTCAACAACTTTCTGGAATGAATATTTTAGTTGAAGAATGGGGAGGAAATGTTCAGGCACAAGAGATTTCTGCGAAATTTGGTAATAACATGGATGTTTTATTAGAAAAAGTATTACTTCAGGCGGAAATGCTTGATTTAAAGGCTAATCCTGATAGAAATGCTCAAGGTGTTGTTATTGAAGCTTCATTAGATAAAGGAAGAGGATATGTTGCTACCATTTTAGTACAAACAGGTACTTTAAAAGTTGGTGATTATGTTGTTGCAGGTAAAAACCACGGTAAGGTAAAAGCAATGCTTGACGAAAGAGGTAGAAACCTTAAGGAAGCAGGTCCATCTATTCCGGTAACTATTTTAGGATTAGACGGAGCTCCAACAGCTGGTGATAAGTTTAAAGTATATGAAGATGAAGGTGAAGCTAAAACTATTGCTAACAAGAGAGAGCAGCTTCAAAGAGAACTTTCTATCAGAACTAAGAAACATACAACACTTGAAGAACTTGGTAGAAGAATTGCTCTAGGTGAATTCAAGGAATTGAATATTATCTTGAAAGGTGACGTTGATGGTTCAGTTGAAGCATTATCAGATCAATTACAGAGATTATCTACAGCTGAGATCAATGTAAACATTCTTCATAAAGGTGTTGGACAGATCACTGAATCTGATGTTAACCTAGCAACTGCTTCAGATGCAATTATTATCGGATTTAATGTAAGAGCCGGTGGTAACGCTAAAGAATTGGCAGATAGAGAAGAGATTGAGATCAGAACATATTCTGTAATCTATGCTGCTATTGACGAAGTTAAAGAGGCAATGGAAGGTATGCTTTCTCCTGAGATTAAAGAGCAGGTAATTGGTAATGTTGAGATTAGAGAAGTCTTCAAGATTTCTAAAGTTGGAACAATTGCTGGTTGTATGGTTCTTTCAGGAAAAGTTACGAGACAGTCTAAAGTAAGAGTACTTCGTGATGGTATTGTGAAATTCGATGGCGAGCTTGAAAGCTTAAAGCGTTTTAAAGATGATGTAAAAGAAGTAACTAAAGGTTACGAATGCGGATTGAACTTAAAAGGTTACAATGACATCGAAAACGGTGATATTCTTGAGGTTTACGAAGAAGTAGCTGTTAAGAAGAAATTGAAATAATTCAATATTTTTGAATAAATAAAAACCACTTTGAAAAAAGTGGTTTTTTTAATTATTATGTCTTGTCCTGAAAAAACGAAACAGGATTAAACAAATAGAAACATATTATAAAAACAGTAGAGATTTTTAAGTCTTTACTGTTTTTTCTTTATAACCCTAGCTTATTACTTAATTAGCCTTATTTTGTTTCTTTTAGACTTCTATAATAATTTTATTGGTAATCAGATAATTGATAGGAAAAGCTATGCTTTGCTATTCTTTTCCTCTGTAAGAACTGATAATTAGGATAGTGATTTTTTGTGTCACTATTTCAACACTAGGTATTTTTTATAAAGTACTTTTCTTAATTATTACTTAAAAAAATACTGAGTTGATGAGGTCTTGCTACTTGCCAATTTTATTGATTTTAAGAATGTTTTTAATTAACTCTTTCTTGTTTGGAGAAATTATTCTAATTGCTTTCTTCTTAAGTAGATAAAGCTTTTTTTGAAGCACTTTCTGTAATGCTTAAAGTAAAAAATATTTTATAATTATAAGATTTTGAATAATTAAAGTTTGTTACATTTTCGCAAGAGCGTAAAAAATTTAAAACGAAAATTTTTCGTTTTAAAACGTGAAATTTATTGTGTATTTATGGGCTAAAAGTTTTTAAAATGCTGTTAGAAAACAGATGATATTGCTTTTAAATTGGATTTTGAAGTAGTAAGAACTATATTTTAAGTAACTCATGTATTTAAGTATATGCCGATTAAATTAAGGAAATGATTAAAATAACTCTACTTTTTTGTATTAATAAAATTCAAATTTTTAAAAATAGATTTTTTATTTTATTAATTTGTAATGGTTCTAAATAACAACCCCTTGATTTGTTGAATATTTGTTAAAAATATCAATTTTAGCTAAAAAAAATAATTTTAATAAATAATAACAATGTATTATTATTAAGTTTCTTTTGTTTTATACTATAATTAACGAATTTTATAAAAAAATATACTACAGATGTAGTTAAAAAACTTGCAAGTGTTAATATTTATTAACATATTTGCCCATTAAAATATATTAAAATTTGTTAATATGAATGTTAAACTACGTGTATTAAGTGCGGGAGCTTTGTTTTTCTTAGGACAAACTGTCTTTGCACAAACAACAAAGAGAGATACTACAACAAAAGTAAAAGAAATTGAAGAAGTTGTTCTAGTTGGTGTACAAAAGAAGAAAAAAGATGAGGTGACTCAGGCTGTTTCTGTCGTTGGCGGTGACGAACTTGCTAGAATGTCTGCTTCAAGTACCGGGATTTCTAATATGTTGCAGGGGAAAATGTCAGGTTTACAAGTTTCCACTAACTCTGGTAAGCCAGGAGAGCCAGGATCTATTAGAATTAGAGGAGCTATCAATGTTTCTTCTACTTTAGGAGCTTCAGATCCACTTTTTGTAGTTGATGGAGTCTATATGACTCAGCGTCAGTTTAACTCAATTCCACCATCTGATATAGAAAGTGTTACTGAGTTGAAAGATGCTGCTTCAACTGCTGTGTATGGAGCAAGAGCTGCAAATGGAGTTATTGTTATCACTACTAAAAGAGGAAAGTCTGGGAAGCCTTCTATAGCGTATGAAACTAGATTTGGGTTTGCATATAAGCCTAAAGATGTGAATTTTACGATGATGGATACATCTCAGAAAATACAATTTGAAAATGAGATGTCTAATTTGGGAATAAATCCAAATCCTGTGTATAGTGCACAAGAAACTGCTGATTTATTGTCAAAAAACCATGATTGGTCTAAGGATATATTAAGAAATTCAAGCATACAATATCATAATTTATCAGTAAGAGGAGGAAGTGATAAAAATTCTTATTATATATCTTTAGGTTATGATTCAGACTCTGGAATCTTACAAGAGCTTGAAGGATTTAAAAGATATAATGGTAGATTCAACTTTGACCAACAGCTTACGGATAAAATCAAAATGGGTTTTGATTTTGGCATCGTAAATGTTAAAACACAAGATCAAAGATTCTCTTATAATGCATTGAGTCCATTCTATTCAGTATATAGTCTAAATCCTTATGAAACTGTATATGACGCTGATGGAAGTTTTAATCCAACAACTAATTCAATTAATCCAATTGATCTTAGAAGAAATGAAGTAACCACGGATTGGAGAACTAGAATTAATGCACAGGTATTTGGAACTTATGAGTTTTTTAAAGGATTGACATTTAAATCGACTTTTGGTAACATTTATGATCTTAGAAAAAATAAATACGTTGTAAAAAAAGGGTCTGACATTGGCGCTGTTTATGGCACACCTGACGGTAGTATTAGAGATCTTAGATCAGATTTCTGGACGTATGTATTCAATAACAGATTCGATTTCAATAAAACATTTGGTAAGCATAAAGTAGGTGCAGTTGCTGCATTCGAATATAGCCAAGAAAATTTTGGAAGTTTAAATGCTACTAAGAGAGTTATGTTAGGTTCAGATATTACTGATATTGGTTCTGCTGCAACTCCATTTGCAATTACTGGTGCTACTACTTCAACTAGATATGTAAGTTTATTAGGAGTTGTTGATTATAGCTACGCAGGTAAATATATCTTATCTGGATCAATTAGAAGAGACGGAAACTCTAGATTGGGACAAGATAACAAATATGGTAACTTTTGGTCAGCATCAGCTGCTTGGAATTTAGCAAAAGAATCATTCTTTGATGTTCCTTTCTTCAATGACATTAAATTTAGATATAGTATTGGTACAACAGGAAATGTAGCTGCACTTGCAGATTACCAAAATCTTATCTCTGTCGTATCTGGTGATTATGGTACTGATCCTACATCTGGTCCTGCAAATAGTGTAGGAAATAAGGATCTAAAATGGGAATCTAAAGAATCTCAAAACTTAGGAGTTGATATTGCTATGTTTAAGAACAGAATCAAACTAAGTGCAGAAGTATTTAAGGATAATAGAAAGGATTTCCTTTATGCTATTCCTAGTACACAATATGAAGGTGGAGGTTATCTTTTCTCAAGTATAACTAATGCGGGAAATATTGAAATTAAAGGTCTAGAATCTGAGTTAAGTATTGATGTTATCAAAAGCCAGGATTTCGATTGGACAGTTAGAGGGAATATTTCAATGTTGAAATATCAAGTAAAAAGTTTGTATGGTACTAATACTCAGTTAAACCTAGATGGTTATACATTTATGAGTGTTGGAATGGAGCCAACTATTTTCAAAATGGTTAAAAGTGCTGGTGTAGATGCACAAACAGGAGAAGCATTGTACTATAAACTAGATGGATCTGTTACGAATGTATATAGCTCTAGTGATGCTCAATTCTTACATGGAAAATCTACATTACCAAGTGCTTATGGTGGATTTGGAACAACATTTAGATATAAAGGCTTTGATTTAAATGCTGATTTCTCTTTCCAAACTGGTGGGTATAGCTATAATATCATGGCTCAAAACTTAGTTGATTTTTCAGCTTATAGTCAGAACTTGAGTACTGATGCATTTAATTATTGGAGAAATTCAGGAGATACTAATGTAGGACCTGCTCCAACGGTTAATGGTATAGAAACTACTGATGCTTTCCTTCAAAAAACAGATTTTATCAGATTTAGATCATTAGAACTTGGATATACATTTGATAAGAAATTTTTAGGTACGTATATTCCTGTAAATAGTATTAGAGTATATGGTTCAGGACAGAATTTAGCTCTTTGGACTAACTTCACAGGAGATCCCGAAGTTGCTGTTGCTTCTGAAACTCAAGTTAATAATGGAGCATTTGTTCCAGGTGCTATTAACTTATATAATTACCCAACTACTAGAACATTCCTTATAGGATTGCAAGTTAATTTTTAATTTTATTTTATTATGAAAAGACATATAGTAAAAATAGTTTTATTTGCTGCACTAGCTTTTACTGCATCATCATGTACAGATGATTTATCAGTATTGCCAAATGATAGATTAGTTGTAGACAATTATTATACAACTGAAAGTGATTTTAGAAAAGGGGTTGATTATGCTTATGATGCATTCAAAGCTGCAGGTTATTATTCTGGAGATAATGCACAAACAATAATTCCGGATATCCTTTCTGATAATTTAATTCAAAACCCTCAAGGAAGAAGATCAAACAACTCTGCTTTTATTTTTGATATTGCAGCAAACGTTGGAGATGTAACTTCTGTTTATGGTGCCGGTTATGCTGTTGCAGCTAGAGCTAATGCTGTGCTTGATAAAATCACTAATTTATCGCCAGGAGCTTTTAGAACTAATATTGAAGCAGAAGCAAGAGGAATTCGTGCGATCGCTCATTTTGATATTGTAAGAAGATACTGTAAAATACCAACACAGTCTGCTGATGCTCCAGGATCGTTAGGTATTGCATATGTAGAAAAATTTGATCCATTTCTTGTTACTTCAAGGGATTTGAATGTTTCTCAAGTTTATGATAAAATAATTGCAGATTTATTATTTGCAGAGCAGAATATTACTCAAACAGCTAACGTAGGTAAACTTACTAAAGCTGCAGTACAAGGGATGTTATCTAGAGTTTATTTATATAAAGGAGACTATGATAATGTTATCTTATGGGGACAGAAGTCATTGGCTTCAAGCCCAAGCGTTGGAACTATAGCTAATTTTAAAAACATCTGGGCTGATTCTTCTAGTGATGGTGTTTTGTTTAAAGTACTAAATTCAGGTATCGAAAATGTTAAAACAGGATCTAGTTATAATCAAACTGTAGGAGGACAAATTAAGTCAGAATATGTTGTAGATTATGATTTATACACTAAATTTATAGCTACGGATATCAGAAAAAGCTCTTATATTGTAACATCTCCTTTTACAGGAAAGACCTATAATAATGTAATTAAATACAAGCAAGCCACTGGTAAGCCTATTGAAGCTGTAGATATCAAGTATTTAAGAACTGCTGAAGTTCTTTTGAATGTTGCTGAAGCAATGTTTAAAAAAGGAAATGAGGTTGGAGCGCTTGGTCTTTTAAATACTTTAAGAGCTCAAAGATACACTGGATTCGTTTCTGGTACTGAAACAGGAACAAATCTTTGGAATGCTATTATGCTGGAAAGAAGATTGGAATTAGCATTTGAAACAGACAGATTCTTTACTCTAAAAAGATTAGGTCTTCCAATTCAAAGATCTAGTTTTGGACCTGAATCAAATGGTACTGGAAATCCTGCAACTGTACTTACACTTCCGGTTTCTAGCCATAAGTGGCAGTTACCAATTCCACAAGGAGCGATTGATATTAATCCTCAAATTCAACAAAATCCTGGTTATTAATCAAACAATAATCATATAATTTAAACCCTGCTCTAAGCAGGGTTTTTTATTTCCTTTTATTTCTTATTTTTGCTGTACAAAATTTGATATGGCAACTTCATGTTACATGTGACTTTTTGAACAATATAAACGAACATATGAAGTACATACTTTTTATAATAATATTTTTTGGTTTTATTTCTAAAGCTCAGGTGGTTAATAAAACAGATTCTAATAAACTTAAAGAAAATCCGGCGGATACTTTGGTTGTGGACTCTGGAAAAAAGGATTCCTTGAAAATATTTAAGCCAACTATCAATGATTATCAATATCAGACACAGTTTTCTGAAAAAAAGGTGTTTGATACAGTTATGACCTTTGATAAGACGTATATTTTTTCACAATATAATAACAAGGATAATTTTGGAAGAGTGCAAGTCGCTAACATTGGGGCTGGTTTTAATCCGTTGTCTTATGAAGTGAATGCTGAACAGAACCTATCTTTATTACCAGAGAATAAATCATACGGAATTATAGGGATCAATGATGTTAAGTATTACGATGTAAAAACGCCTACCGCTACATTTGTCTATCATAATGCAATGAAGAATGGAGCCGCTCTGAAATCAACTTATACTCAAAACATAGGTAAAAGATTCAATTTTGCTTTAGAGTATATGGGATTACGCTCGCAGGGAATGTACCGAAACTTCTTGGCTGCAAATAACAACACTTTGTTTTCCGGGCACTACGTTTCTAAAAGCGGAAATTATGAACTATTTGCACACTATTTACACCAAAATGTAAACAATCAGGAAAATGGAGGGATCATAGAAGATGATCTTTTCCAAAGTGGAGACAGTGATTATAGAAACAGACAAAATGCTCAGGTTAACTTAGCGTCTTCAAGTTCGCAATATTCATATAGAAGATACTATTTAAGCCATCAGTTTTCGCCTTTCAACTCAGAGAAATACCCTTTTAGGATTAGACATACAATCTTTCATCAAGGAAACAAGTATTACTATGCTCAGGGAGCTTTAGAGCCTTATTGGTACGATGCGCCACAGGAAATTGTTACAGGTTTTCCTCTTTCAACAAAAAAATATTCGGATAATTTAAGCAATACGGTTAGTTTGGTTTGGGATAATGAAAAATTCAAGCTTGATGCCGGCGTTCGTTACCAAATGTTGAAATTTGGAGCAACTCCCATCACGTTACCGATTTTAGAAATACCAAATGAAATCAAGGAAAATAGAATTGGAGCGGTCGGAAATCTTCAGGTGAAACTTTTAAATAAAATACAGTTGAATTCATTCCTGGAATTTTCAAATGGAAGTCAATTCGGAACTTATTTAAAGACAACAAATAATCTTAAGTTTGAACCGATAAAAGACTATTTCGTAAATGCTAAGGTTAACTTCCAAAGCGTTTATCCTTCATTCAATTATCTTTTAAATACTTCGAATTATAATAATTTTAATTATTATCTTCAAAATGCAAAAAATCAGTCAATAACTGAAATTGGAGGAAATGTAAATTTAAAATGGTTCAAAACAGAACTATTTGTAAACTATTTCAGAATTGATAATTATACGTATTTCGATCAGTTTGCAGCGCCAAAACAGAGTGATAGTTCACTAAATATTTCTCAAATAGGAGGTGATGCAACATTCAACTACGGTCGTTTTTATCTCAACACAAGATTACAGTTCCAAAATGCATTAACAAATAAAGAATTGTTGCCGATGCCAAGTTTTATCGGTAGAGCGAATTTCTTTTATCAGTCTAAAGCTTTCAAAGATGCTGCGGAAATTCAGGCCGGGATAAAAGTATATTACTTCTCAAAATTTGCGTCAAGAGATTATTTCCCGATACTTAACGAATATCTTTTACCCAACTCAAGTTCATTTTCAATTGGCGGACAGCCGATCGCTGATGTTTATTTTAACATGAAGGTTAAAAAAATGTTTTTCTTTATTGAAGGTCAGCAGATCGGGACGCTTATTTCACATAATAAAGCCTACGCATTTCCACATTATCCGGTCTATGATTTTAGACTGAATATTGGAATTGTTTGGTATTTGTTCAACTAATATTATACATCAAAGTTGAAAACAATTAATAAAATATCATTTAACGATATAGAAAGCATTCCTCAATTGATCAAAGATTTTTTGAATCATAAAATTGAAGGTTTCGAAGAAAGTACATTTTCTTTAGATAATTTTAAAAATCAGATTCATCTAAAACAGGATTCTTTTTCGCAAGATCAGAGAGCGGTTTTATTTAATGCACTTACAGACCAGCTAAAAGATCTTAAACTTTCATCAAAGCAAAAGGAAAATTTAGATAATTTAAAACAGGCTAATACATTTACGATTACTACAGGCCATCAGTTGAATTTATTCTCTGGACCTGTTTTCTTTGTGTATAAAATTTTACAGACGATTAAAACCTGTTCTTATTTAAAAGAAAACTTCCCTGATTTTAATTTCGTTCCTGTGTATTGGATGGCTTCTGAAGATCATGATTTTGCAGAGATCAACCATTTTAAAACGGACAATAATTATTATGAAATTAATGAAAAGTCAGGCGGTCCGGTTGGAAGAATCACAATCAACGATACATTTTTCATTTCGGAATTTGAAAAAGAATTTAAAGACTCTGTTTTTGGAACTGAATTAATTTTAATGCTGAAAGAAGCTTATAAAGTTGGGAATACCTTGACTCAAGCTATTCAGACTTTAGTTAACAGACTTTTTTCAGATCTTGGTTTGTTGATTATTGATGGAGATTCTAAAGAGCTTAAAACTCAGATAAAAGATATTTTTAAGGATGAATTGCTTAATTTCAGTCTGCATGAAACATCAAAAGATAAAGTTGATTTTCTAACTGAAAAATATGGTAAAGTTCAAGTGAATCCTCGCGAAATCAATTTGTTTTATTTTTCAGAAACGAGAGACAGAATTGATTTTGACGGTCAAAAATATATTGTTGTTGATAAAAATATTCAATTTACTCAGGAGGAAATCTTGAAAGAATTGGAAAATCATCCTGAAAAATTCAGTCCGAATGCTTTGATGCGTCCGGTTTATCAGGAAAAAGTTTTGCCCAATCTGGCCTACATCGGAGGAAATGCCGAAATCATGTATTGGCTGGAATTGAAAGATTATTTCACAAAAATCAATATTCCGTTTCCTGTTTTGATTCCAAGAAATTCAATGTTATTTTTAAAGGAAAAAACGGTGGGGAAAGTTGAAAAATTAGATTTGAAAATTGAAGATTTTTTCCAGAACTTTACTACAATTACAAATAATAAGATTTTAGATAATAATCAGATTTTAGAGTTGTTAGAAAAAAAGGAAAATATTTTAGCAAATAACTTTTGTGAATTAAAATCAATCGCCGAAACCACTGAAAAGTCTTTTGGAAACATGGTTAAAGCAGAGGAAACAAGACAGTTGAAATCTTTTGCGAGAATGAAAAAACGCCTTCTTCATGCTGAAAAAATAAAGCAAAGCGAATTGTTGGAAAGATTGGAAAATCTATTTTTAGATGTACATCCTTCTAAGACTTGGCAGGAAAGGGTTTATAATTTTAGTGTATTTTTCGCAGATTATGGATATTCGTGGCTTGAAACTTGTTTGGAAGAAATGGTGGTTCAAGATTCAAAATTAATAATTGTTGCCATTTAATTTTAAAGAAGTATTTTTGTAAATTATAATTATCGACTATGATAAAGAGGTTTTTTATTCTATCCAGTTTATGTATGTTTTTGGGCATGTCTGCTCAGAAATCTCACACCGTTGTAAAAGGCGACAATCCTTATAATATTGCGAAAAAATACGGAATAACTGTAGATGAATTGCTAAAACTAAATCCAAAGTTTAAAGACGGCAAATTAGCGATCGGAGACATTCTTACGGTTAAATCTGATAAAACTGCTGCAACTTCAGTTTCTAAAACAACTGTGGCTGTTGTAGAAAAAGCTAAACCTAACTCTCAGACTGGCAGAATTATTTTGCAGCCTAAACAAACGGTTTACGGAATCACAAAACAATACCGCATCTCTGAAACTGATTTGAGAAAATTAAATCCTGAATTGGATTCTCACATGAAGATCGGGGATGAGATCACATTACCTCTTGACAGCATCAAAAAATATGGTGGTGAGCAGGCGCAAGCTGCCATTACAACTCATGCAGATGTAAAACCTGTTGAGAAAATTACAGCTGTGGATACTTCTGATGTTCCTGCTGAGAATAATATTTTATATGTTGTTCAGGCAAAAGATAATTATTACAGAATTTCAAAACAGTTTAATGTCACTAAAGAGGAACTTTTTGCTTTAAATCCAGGATTGGAAGAGAAAGGTTTGAAACCTGGTGAGTCTATTAAAATTAAAAAATCAAATACATCAGTTGCTGAACCGGTAGCGAATACAAAAGCTACAATTGATTCAGGAAGCGAAAAATCTTCTTCAAATTCATCAAATACAAGCACTGCTTCTGAGGATGAATACGCAACATATACAGTTGTGCAGGGAGATACTGTTTTCTCTATTGTAAATAAATTCGGAGTATCGATTGACGAACTTATTGCTCTAAATCCAGATTTATCTCACGGATTAAAAACAGGAATGGTTTTAAAGATCAAAAAACTGGATCCTGCTTACATCAAGAAAAACGGTGATGCTTTGAGCGTAGTTTTGATGCTTCCTTTCGGATACAGCACGAACGAAACTCAATACAGAACAATGGCTTTGGATTTCTTAACAGGAGCAAAATTGGCTATTGAAAGAAATGCGAGAAACGGTCAGAAATTGGATATAAAAATCGTTGATTCAGGAAATGAAGCATCGTTTAAAAATTCAATGACTCAAATCAATCCTAATAATACGGATTTAATTATCGGTCCATTCTTTAAATCTAACGTTGTAGATGTTTTAGATTTTACTAAAAATCAAAAGATCCCGGTTGTTGCACCATTTGCCAACTCTCCGGAACTTTATAATTACAGCAATTTAATTATTGTTGAAACCAATGATCAGACGTACGCAGATAAAATTGTTGAGGAAGTAAAAGGTGTATATTCTGACCAAAAAATTTATGTAGTTGCAGATGCTAAAAAAGACAATGCGAATTACATTAAAGCAGGTTTGGAAAAAGCTGTTAAAAATCCTAATGTGATCATTGTAAATTCTCCAGCAGATATTCAGCTTGATCAAAATATGATGACTGGGCAATCTGCTCCGGTTATTGCCATTTTAGCTAATGATAATGATGCTTTGGGTGATGCTTTTGCAAATAAAGTAATTGCTTTGTCTAAAGAAGTTCAAGGCGTTAAAGCTTTCAGTATGTACTATTCTCCAATTTTTGAAAAGAAAGTGGATGATCTTAGCCAGGCTAATTTGGTGTATTTAATGGATAGAAAAATCAATGCTGATGGTGGGTTTGAAAAAGAAATCCTTGCAGCATATAAAAGTAAATATTGTAAAACTCCTCCTAAATATGCGATCGTAGGTTTTGATGTTGTAAACGACATGTTAACCAGAGAAAACAAAAAAGGTGAGATTTTCAAGCAAATGAATAAAGTTCAGACTCAGTTGGCTACCAAATTTGAGTTTGTAAAATCTAAAGCAAACGGAGCTTATGTAAATACAGGTTATCGTGTGATTAGATTGGTTCCATAAATGATTTGAATCAGTTTAAAGAAAAAAGTTAACATTATATTTATATTTGCATAATATTTTAAATCAATACATGAAAGCACTTGTATTTCCTGGGCAGGGTTCTCAGTTCGTAGGAATGGGAAAAGAATTGTACGATTCTAGAAAAGATATAAAAGATCTGATGGAATCTGCCAACGAAATTTTAGGGTTCGATATCCTTTCCATTATGTTTAATGGAGCAGATGAAGATCTTAAGAAAACTGAGGTTACTCAACCTTCAATTTTTATTCATTCAGTAGCTGCTTTGAAAGCAGTAAATGGTCTTGGAGCCGAAATGGTTGCAGGGCATTCTTTAGGAGAATTTTCAGCATTAGTTGCCAACGGAGTTTTATCTTTTGACGATGGTCTGAAATTAGTTTCTGAAAGAGCAAAAGCAATGCAGGACGCTTGCAACGCAAATCCTAGTTCTATGGCAGCAATTTTAGGATTGGAAGATGCTAAAGTTGAAGAAATCTGCGCACAAATCAGCGGAATTGTTGTTCCTGCAAATTACAACTGTCCCGGACAATTGGTAATTTCGGGTGAAACTGCAGCTGTTGAAGAAGCTTGTGCAAAACTAAAAGAAGCAGGAGCAAAAAGAGCTTTATTGTTACCTGTGAATGGTGCATTCCATTCTCCATTGATGCAGCCTGCACAAGAAAGATTGGCAGCAGCAATCGAGAAAACAAAATTCAGAAATGCAACAATTCCTGTTTATCAGAATATCACAACGACAGCGGTAACAAACCCTGACGAGATCAAACAAAATTTGATTGCACAACTGACAGGTCCTGTAAAATGGACGCAGTCAGTTCAAAATATGATTAAAGACGGTGCAACTAACTTCATTGAAGTTGGACCTGGAAAAACACTTCAAGGATTGATCAAGAAAATTGACAATTCTGTAGATGTTGCTTCTGCAATTTAATCTAATAAAAAATCATGGGCGAGATATTTTCACCGGGAAAGCTAATGCTTACTTCAGAATATTTCGCAATGGACGGAGCTCTTGTCTTAGCGGTACCAACCAAGCTAGGACAAGAGTTTTTCTTTGATGAAAACGAAGACGGGAAATCTATGATTCTCTGGGAAGCATATCATCAAAACAAATTATGGTTAAAGGCTGTCATTGATTACGAAAATTGGCAGATCATAGAAACCAACATCATTTCAAGTGCTGAATTTATCCTTAAAACCTTAAAAAACGTTCAGAGTCTTTCTGAAACCAAATTCAAAAGCACAAATTCTTATCATTTAAAAACCAATCTTCAGTTTCCTGCCGATTATGGTCTTGGAAGTAGTTCTACTTTGATGAATAATCTTGGAGAGTGGGCTGAAATTGATTCTTTTCATTTAAATTCCATCAGTTTGGGAGGAAGCGGTTACGATATTGCGGTCGCAAAAGAGAAATCTGCTGTGCTTTTTCAAAGCAAACCTGAGATCAAATATGAAAGGGTGAATTTTAATCCTTCTTTTAAAAATGAATTAATTTTTATTCACTTAAATCAAAAGCAGGATAGCCGCGAGGGAATCAATTTTTACAAGTCAAAAACGAAGTCTCAAAAACTGGTCGATGAATTTTCGAATCTTACAAAGAATATTTTACTATGTAACGAATTGGAAAATTTTTCCGAACTAATGTTGGTTCATGAGCAAAAAATCTCAAATTTCCTTGAAATTCCCACAGTTAAACAAAAGTTTTTTACTGATTGTCCTGTTTTCGTTAAAAGTTTAGGTGCTTGGGGTGGAGATTTTGTCATGAGTGCCAAATTTGATGGCTTTAAGGACTATTTTTGGGGAAAAGGTTTTACTACTATTTTTGAATGGTCTGGTATAATTGATTTATAATCAATATTTTACAAAATTCCATTTTTATTTGCCATTCTGACTTATATCATTATATTTAAACCACCTTTAACAATTAATTAATATTAATTTTGTTGAACCCAATAAAGAAATAGAAAATATAAGTAAAATGAAACACGCTAAAATCATCCAAGATTTAGAAAAATTAGGGATTAAAGGAGACTATGAAATTCAATATAATCCTTCTTATGAAGAGTTGTATCAAGCAGAAATCTCTCCTGAAAATCAAGGCTTTGAGAAAGCTGAGCTTACAGAATCTGGTGCGGTATCAGTAAAAACAGGAATTTTCACAGGTCGTTCTCCTAAAGATAGATACATTGTACAGGATGATGTTACAAAAGACACGATTTTCTGGGATGGTAAAGTTAATTTGCCAACTTCTCCGGAAATTTTCCAGTCTTGTAAGGAATTAGTGTTGAACCAACTTTCAACTTCTAAGAAAATTTATGTTGTAGATGCTTTCTGTGGAACGAATGCAGATACAAGACTTAAAGTAAGATTCATCGTTGAAGTTGCATGGCAGGCGCATTTCGTTACTAATATGTTTATCCGTCCTTCTCACTACGAGTTGGAAAACTTCGGAGAGCCGGATTTCACTGTAATCAACGGTTCTAAAACTACAAACCCGAACTGGGAAGCTCAAGGGTTAAATTCTGAAAACTTCGTAATGTTCAACCTTACTGAAAAGCTTCAGATCATCGGAGGAACTTGGTACGGTGGAGAAATGAAAAAAGGAATGTTTGCAATGATGAATTATTACCTTCCATTGAAAGGTATGGCATCAATGCACTGTTCTGCAAACGTAGGTGAAGAGGGAGATGTTGCTCTTTTCTTCGGACTTTCGGGAACAGGAAAAACGACTTTATCAGCAGATCCAAAAAGATATTTGATCGGTGATGATGAACATGGTTGGGATAACAATGGTGTATTTAACTACGAAGGTGGTTGTTATGCAAAAGTGATCGACCTTTCTGAAGAAAAAGAACCGGATATTTTCAGAGCGATCAAAAGAGATGCGCTTCTTGAAAACGTTGTCGTTAACAACGGAGTTTCTGATTATACAGACGGATCAATCACTGAAAACACAAGAGTTTCTTATCCGATTTATCATATCAATAAAATTGTTTTGCCTTCAAAAGCAGGTCACGCAAGCAAGATTGTTTATCTTTCAGCTGATGCGTTCGGAGTATTGCCTCCGGTATCTGTTTTGGATGAAAACCAGGCACAATATCACTTCCTTTGCGGTTATACTTCAAAATTAGCCGGAACTGAAAGAGGAATTACTGAACCTGAACCATCTTTTTCACCAGCATTTGGTGAAGCGTTCTTAACATTACACCCAACAATGTATTCAAAAACATTGATCGGAAAAATGAAAGAACACGGTGCAAAAGCATATTTGGTTAATACAGGTTGGAACGGTACTGGAAAGAGAATTTCTTTAAAAGATACAAGAGCAATTATTGATGCAATTATTGATGGTTCTATCGAAGATGCGCCAAAAACTAGAATTCCTATCATGAATTTGGAAGTTCCTACGGAGTTACCAAACGTTTCAGAAGGTATTTTAGATCCTAGAAATACTTATAACGATGCTTCCGAATGGGAAGAAAAAGCAAAAGATCTTGCTGCAAAATATATCAAAAACTTTGATCAGTATTGTAATACAGAAGAAGGGGAAAAGCTTATCGCTTCCGGACCTCAATTACAGCAACAGACAACAAACTAAAAATAGAAATCCTCATCAATGCGATGAGGATTTTTTTTGTATATATATTTAGATGCTTCGACTCCGCTCAGCATGATATTCCTAATACTAATCGTTTTATTACAACATACTTTATTAGCGATGTCATGCTGAGCGGAGTCGAAGCATCTCTTATTTTGAATTTTAATAAATTATTTAAAACTCAAAATCGCCAATCTATATCCATCCATTCCAAAACCGGACAAAACCGCATCAGTATTTGCAGCCGTCACAGACTTCTGGCGAAATTCTTCTCTTTTATAAATATTACTAATGTGAACTTCCACTTTTTGCTTCTGAATATTCTTTAAACAATCAGCAATCGCGTAAGAATAATGCGTAAAAGCTCCCGGATTGATCACCAGCGCATCAAAATCATCTTCCTGAAGTCTGTTAATCAACTCACCTTCAATGTTTGATTGGTAATATTGTATTTCATGAGAAGAAAATTCAGACTTTACATTTTCCAAATAATCTTCCATAGAAACTGTTCCGTATATTTCTGGTTCTCTTGTACCTAAAAGATTCAAATTAGGACCATTGACAATTAAAATTTTCATTCTATAAAATTAAAAACTTTTTTCAATTAAGACTGAAATTTTTCATTTTTAGTGAAAATCCACTTTTACATTATTTTTAATGATATTTCTCATATTTGAAAATTTAACATTTTGTATAACTGTCTATTTTAGTGATTTTTAAGTTTAAATTAACTTAATTTTCATAAAATTATAATTAAAAAACTTAAAGTCTACTTGTTTTGTAGACTAATTGTTTTTAGATTTGCAGTCATATTTCGATCGGCTTATAAAGAAAGATGGAGGGAACTGACCCTATGAAATCTTAACAACCTGCAGAAAGCAAGGTGTTACATTCAGCCTTTAAAGGAACAATAAGCATTTGGTTAATCGTATTTATCGATGCCCTTTGCTAACTTTTCTGCAAAGGGTTAATTTTTAATATTTGATAAATAAAATTGATTATGATTAGCAAAAAATTAATTAATTCTAAAATTTGGATTCCGCCAGTTGCTGTGTTTTTCTTAGGAATTGCAAGTGTACATGGGCAGGACACAAAAAAAGATACTCTTCGCGAAAAAGAAATAGATGAAGTAGTCGTGGTAGCTTACGGAAAAGCTAAAAAAACAAGTTATACAGGTTCGGTAGCAACGATTTCGAGTGAAAAGATCAATAACAGGCCAGTTACCAATATTACAAAAGCTTTGGAAGGACAAGTTCCGGGGCTTCAGGCAGTAAGTTCCTCAGGACAGCCAGGTTCAACAGCTTCGATCAGAATTCGTGGAATTGGTTCAGTGAGCGCTTCAAGCAATCCGTTGTTTGTCGTTGACGGAATTCCTTTTGACGGAAATATCAATTCCATCAGCCCAAACGATATAGAATCGATCAGTGTTTTGAAAGATGCAACGGCTAGTTCATTATACGGTTCAAGAGGAGCTAATGGAATTATTATCATCACAACAAAATCAGGTAAAAAAGGAGAGGCTCGAGTGAATTTTAATATCAGTCAGGGTTTTTCAAGCAGAGCAGTAAAAGATTATGAGCAGGTAAGCACCGATCAATATTACGAATTGTATTGGGAAGCATTGAGAAATGGTTATAAATCAAGTCAAGTTTCTTCTCAGCAGGCTGCGCAGATGGCAACTGATAATTTGGTGAATGCTTTGGGAATTAATCCTTATGGAGCAGGTTACCCAAGCCCTGTAGGAACAGACGGGAAACTTTTAACAGGTGCAACAACTTTATGGAATGACAACTGGAAAGATATTTTGCAAAGAACAGCTTCAAGAAATCAGGTTGACTTAGATTTCAGTGGAGGAAATGAAAAGAGTAATTATTTTTTCTCTTTAGGATATTTGGATGATAAAGGAATTGCGATAGAATCTGGTTTTAAAAAATACAGTGCAAGATTAAAAATCAATTCTGAAGTTAAAAAATGGTTGAATGTCGGAGCGAATTTAGCCTACACGAACAGTCTTCAGGAGGCACCGCCTTCGTCAGATTCAAGAACAGATAACGTGATCAATGCGGCGAGAGTGATTCCGTCTTTTTATCCTTATTATGAAAGAAATGCTGACGGAAGTTATAAATTGGATTCCAACGGAAATTACATTTATGATTTCGGGAAATACAGACCAACAAGCGCTTTGCAGAATGAAAATGCAGCCGCTACGTTGCCTTTAGATAAAAATGAAAACAGAGAAGATAACTTTTCAGGAAAAGGTTTTGCAGAATTTACTTTCTTGCCGGAACTGAAATTCAGAACAAGCTTTTCTGTTGATTTAGTGAATTACAACGGTCATTATTATACCAATCCATTGTTGGGAGAAGGTGCGGAAATTGGAGGTTCGGTAACGAAAACCAACTCGAGAACGCTTTCTTATACGACAAGTAATATTTTGACTTACGATAAAAAATTCGGACAGCACCACATCAATATTTTGGGTGGTCAGGAATTTTATCATTATGAATATCAGACGATTTCTGGAAGCAGAAGCCAGTTTTCACTTCCTTACTACTATGAACCGGATGCAGCAGCGTTGTTAGGTGGTTTCAGTGGAAACAGCGATAAGTTGGGATTATTAAGCTTCTTAGGAAAAGCAGAATATGATTATCAGAATAAATACTTCCTTTCCGGATCAGTAAGATCTGATGGATCTTCAAGATTTTCTCCTGAAAACAGATGGGGAACGTTCTGGTCAGTCGGTGGTTCTTGGAAAGCTTCGAATGAAGATTTTATTAAAAATTTAAATTTCTTCAATCAATTAACGCTTCGTGCGAGTTATGGAGGGCAAGGAAACGATAAATTAAGTACGTATTATGCTTACCAAAGTTTATATACTTTTTACAATAATTTGGGTGAAGGTGGAACGGTAGCTAGTAAATTACCAACTCCGGATTTAAAGTGGGAAACCAACCTTAATTTAAATGTAGGTTTGGAATTCGCGATTTTGAAAAACAGAATTAAAGGTAACGTAGAATATTTCCAACGCCAAAGTAAAGATCTTTTATTTGGAATGCCTTTGGCGCCGTCATTAGGTTTTACCGAGTATCAGGCAAATATTGGCGAATTGAAAAATACTGGTTTTGAGTTTTCATTATTCACAACTCCGATCAAAACAAAAGATTTTGAATGGAATGTTGATCTTAATTTAAGCACTTTAAATAATAAAATCACAAAACTTCCGAAAGGTTCAATTGTAAGTGGAACAAAACTGTTACAGGTCGGAGGTTCAATCTACGATTTCTTCATTCCTGAATGGGTTGGGGTAGATCCTAGTAACGGAAATCCACTTTGGAAAACAATTACGACCGATGCCAACGGAAATACGGTAGAAGGAACAACTTCAGAATATGCAAAAGCTACAAAAACATTGCAAGGATCATCACTTCCTAAAGTTATGGGAGGTTTGACGACAAGTTTAGCATATAAAAACTTCGATTTCTCAACATTGGTGACTTTCAGTATCGGAGGAAAGATTTTAGATACCGATTACACGATGTTAATGCATAACGGAAGTTCGGCAGGACGAGCTTGGAGTGCTGAAATGCTGAACAGATGGACTCCTGAAAATACAATTACAGACGTTCCGAAATTAAGTACAACAACCAATAACTGGACTTCAACTTCATCAAGATTTTTATACTCAGGAACGTATGCGAGAATCAAAAATGTGAGCTTAGGTTACACGCTTCCATCAGATTATTTTGGAAAATTAGGGTTGAAAAAATTCAGAATTTATGTTCAGGCAGAAAACCTTTTAACATTCTACAAACATAAAGGAATGGATCCGGAACAGACATTAGACGGAACAACCTACTATAGATATCCTGCGATGAGAACGATAACTTTTGGTTTACAGGCAACTCTTTAAACATTTAAAATTAAGATAATGAAAAATTTAAAATATCTATCTTTTGCTTTAATCACTTTATTTTCATTCATAAGCTGTGAAAGCGATCTGGAAACTGCTCCGACCAATCAAGCCGATGAAGCGGAGGTTTTCAAAACTGCAGAAAGTGCAGAAACAGTAATCAACGGAACTTGGGCAAAATTCAACGATGACGGAACAACCTATGCAAACATTGGTTATTCAACAGTGTTGAGAACAAGTGATGCAATGGGAAGCGACGTTGCGGTTTTGACCAATAAATATGGCTTTCCCGGAGCTTACGCCTTTACAGATTTGGTGAATAATACCGGAAGCCGACCTCTTTATATCTGGAATTCGTTGTATTCTGTGATCAATAATATGAACAATGTGATCGCGAGAATTGATGCTGCAGAAGGAACTCAGGATAAGAAAAATCAGGTGAAAGGTCAGGCAAAAGCGTTGAGAGCATTTTGTTATTTTAACTTGGCGAGTTTTTATCAGTTCAGTTATTTTAAAGATAAAAATGCTTTAACGGCTCCGATTTATACCGAACCGACAACGACAAGCTCAGTTGGAAAGAAAAAAGCAAGTCTTGAAGAAATTTATGCGTTGATTAAAAGTGATTTGACAGATGCAGACAATTTACTTCAAAATTATACAAGAAATAATAAAGATAAAATTGATAGATCTGTTGTAAATGGTTTGTTGGCAAGAGTTTATTTAAATACAGGAGATTGGACGAAAGCTGTAGCTTCTGCAAAAATTGCCAGAAACGGATATGCTTTAATGACTGCCGAAAAATATAAAGACGGCTTCAACGACATCAGCAACGGAGAATGGATTTGGGGGCACGGACAAACGCAGGAGCAATCTGGTGAAAGTTATGCTTTCCACTTTTTGGATGTTTCGTCTTCGGGAAGTTATTATTACAGCTTCATGGCAGATCCTTATTTCAAAGATTTGTTTGATACAAATGATATCCGTTATTCTCTGTTCTCATGGGACGGAAATCCTGGAAGAGAAGGACTTTTGAGATATGCAAAGTTTAAATTTAAAGCTAATTTAATTGCAGATATCGTTTTCATGAGAGCTGCCGAAATGTATTTAATTGAAGCTGAAGCTGAAGCCAGAAACGGAAATGTTACCAATGCCGTAGCAGTTTTAAATCAATTAAAAGCGGCAAGAAATGCCAATGTTTATAGCGGATCTTTGGCACAAAATGATGTGATTAAAGAAGTTTTAATTGAAAGAAGAAAAGAATTATTCGGAGAAGGATTTTCGTTATCTGATATCATCAGAACGCAGGGAACTGTTGCGAGAAAAGCTTATACAAATTCAAACGGACAGGCCATTCAGGTACAAATTACAACGCCGGATGGGGTCGTGAAAACCGTCAACGGAAGAGGTCATACGATTTTTGCTCTCCCTGATCAAACGCCGTTTGTTGCGAATAGCAGATATTATTTGTTTTCAATTCCTCAAAAGGAGATTGAGAATAATCCCAACCTTTAAATATTAGATTAGATTTTTTTAAGAGCCATTACTTTATGTGATTGCTCTTTTTTTATCTCATTAATTCAAATTTGGGATACAGTAAAATCCCATATTCATTAAACAGATGAGTTTTTTCATTTTCTGCGTCACTGTTAGATGTTTCAATATAATAGAGTTTTTTTTCTCCTTTTTTAATTAAACTGATATTTTCTTGTGAAAGATGATTAACAAGTTTAATCTTTTTAAAATCAAAATCTCCCATTGAAACCAATTGTTCGTAAAAATTTCCCACATGAATAATCGAGTTTTCAGGACCCGATTTTATTTTCTGAATGACTATTTTACAGTATTTTAATTCCTGATCTTCATAATTTTCATTCATCAAAATCGAACCTTTTATCTTAAAATTTTTAGCATTAACACTAATAAGAAAAGGTGAAATAATCAATGAAAACAAGGCGAATTTCATCAGTTTGTCAGAAATGATCCTTTGTAAAATAATTAAAATAAAAGGAATAGATGGAATTAAATATCCCGATTCTAAAGGATATTTAACAAAGAAAATAAGATTGATGAAAATCATTAAAGAACAAAAGACAATAAAATGATCTTTCAATAAAAACTGAATGTTTTTAAACTTATCTGTGAAAAATTGTATCGCTAATGAAGTCAGAATTCCCAAAGTACCAATCGCGCCATAAACATATAATATGCTCAAACTGAAAAAACTGAATAGAGAAACGCTTTCTGTTCCATAACTATGAAGAAAATCACCTCTATACCTTAAAATGACGGGTAGGAAAAATATAATCGCAGACAAAACTAAAAGTACTGAAAATATAATAGTCTCTTTCAGATTTTTACCCAATTGAAAATATGCTAAAAAAGTAAATGCAGGCAGAAAAATAGCGTTATTTAATCTGCAGCTTATCATTAAACCAAAGAAAATAATTGCTGCCCATTTCTTTTTAATCAACAAAAAATAAAGACTTCCCAGCATAAAAAATAACGACCAGTTGTAGTCCATCACAACCGTACTGTTCAGATAAACAATAGGAACAAAAGATAAAACAATAGCCATTAAAAAAGAAAGAGAAATTTTAAAATATTCTAATATTCTATAGAAAAATAAACAGGCACCTATTGTAAATATGATGGATAAAGAATTCAAATACCAATAAGGTTGTTGATGAAATAAAGAAAATACAAATTCTGGAAAAGGGTAACCAGGAAAACGCGAAACATTGTAAACATGATATTCACTTAACATTTTACCGGAATAAACTTCCCGCCAGCCATCAAGATCCTGACCCAAACTATTAAATATGAAAGGTATTCTTGATAATAGGATTATCATGGCAATAATAACTTCTTTATTATTTATTGGGGGTTTGGTGGTTATTAATTTGTTATTGGTGATATCAGTCATTTTTAATTGAAGAACCTCAAAAATATAAAAATACAATTTGATTTTACAAAAAAACTCTACCTTTGTCATAATGAACCTATTCAGATTGATTTTAGCGATGTATTTCGTGGTGTTATCAGTAATGCCATGTGAAGATATACATAAACAATCTGGGGCAAACAAAACAGAATTATCGTTCAGTCTCGACGAATCTCATTCAAAAGACAAAGGAGATATCTGTTCACCATTATGTGTTTGCAATTGCTGCCAGATCACTGTTACAGCTTTTAAAATGGATGTTTCAATGAATATTCCTCAAAAGATTCAAGCCTATTTTTCCAAGAAAATTCTATTCCAGAAAAACAATTTTGCCTATCAGGTATACGACCATATCTGGCAACCTCCTAAGATTTAATGTATTGATTTTAAATATTCCATGAAACTTTGCAATATCGTTGCAGAGGTATTCATGATATTTTTGCATCTCATTTTTAATGAAATGTAAAATATTCTCAATTAAAATTAACAGATTGTCTGTCTTTGCATCTTTGCTAAGTAGAACGCCTTTGCGAACTTAAAAACGTTTAGTATTTAAAAAAACTTAGCGTCCTTTGCATTATAAAAGACAAAACAGACAATCACAAATTAAATCTCAATTTGTGTTAGATAAAATCATAAAATTTAGTATCAAAAACAAGATTATCATTGGAATTATGACCTTGTTGCTGATCATTTGGGGAGTTTGGAGTGCTACCAGATTGCCCATCGATGCTGTTCCTGATATCACTAATAATCAGGTTCAGATTATTACGGTTTGTCCTACGTTGGCGGGACAGGAAGTAGAACAATTGGTCACCTTTCCTATTGAACAAAGTATTGCAACCGTTCCCGATATAGAAGAAACCCGAAGTATTTCAAGATTCGGATTATCGGTAATCACCGTTGTTTTCAAGGATAAAGTAGACATTTATTTTGCCAGGCAATTAATTAATGAAAGATTAAAACAAGCAGAAGAAAATATTCCTAAAGGAATTGGAACTCCCGAATTAGCGCCTGTAAGCACAGGATTGGGTGAAGTCTACCAATATATTTTGCATCCTAAAAAAGGAAGTGAAAAAAAATACAATGCGAAAGATCTGCGTACGATGCAGGACTGGATTGTTTCCCGACAATTGTACGGAACAGAAGGTGTTGCTGAGGTCAATAGCTTTGGAGGCGAGCTGAAACAATATGAAGTGGCAGTCAATCCTAATCGTCTAAAAGCAATGGGAGTAAGCGTTGCCGATATTTTTACAGCCCTAGAAAAAAACAATCAGAATACAGGCGGAGCGTATATTGACAAAAAACCAAATGCCTATTTCATCCGTGGAATTGGCTTGGCAACTTCGATTGATGATGTTAAAAATATTGCCGTCAAAAATACGGGCAGCATTCCTGTTTTTGTGAAAGATGTTGCAGATGTTCGTTTTGGCCACGCAACCCGTTACGGTGCAATGACGTACAACGGACAAACCGATGCCGTGGGCGGAGTTGTTATGATGTTGAAAGGAGCTAATAGCAATGATGTTGTCAACAGAATTAAAGAAAAAATTCCGACCATTCAAAAATCGTTGCCGGCAGATATTATAATTGAGCCTTTTTTAGACAGAACAGATTTGGTGGATCGAGCCATAAGTACGGTAGAAAAGAATTTGATCGAAGGAGCACTAATCGTGATCTTCGTTTTAGTCTTATTCCTCGGAAATTTCAGAGCGGGATTAATTGTAGCATCTGCAATTCCTTTGTCACTATTATTCGCTTTAGGAATGATGAATGTGTTCGGAGTAAGTGCCAATTTAATGAGTCTTGGAGCGATCGATTTCGGTTTAATTGTAGATGGAGCGGTAATTATCGTTGAAGCTACTTTACATCATTTAGGGTTAAGAAAATCGGTTCAAAGATTAACACAAAGCGAAATGGACGAGGAAGTTTTTCTGTCTGCTTCAAAAATCCGTGGAAGTGCCGCTTTTGGAGAAATTATCATCTTAATTGTTTATATTCCGATTCTTACGCTAGTCGGAATTGAAGGGAAAATGTTCTCACCAATGGCTAAAACAGTAGGTTTTGCGATTTTAGGAGCGTTGATTCTTTCATTGACCTATATTCCGATGATGTGTGCGCTTTTTCTTTCTAAGAAAACGGCTCACAAAGAAAATTTTTCGGATAAAATGATGAATTGGCTACAAAAGATTTATCAACCTTTGTTACAGAAAGCCATTAAAATTAAATATGTAATCGTTGGAATTACGGTTGTTTTATTTTCAATTTCATTATTGGTTTTCAGCAGAATGGGTGGTGAATTTATCCCACAACTCGAAGAAGGAGATTTTGCGTTTCACTGTATTTTACCGCAGGGAAGTTCATTAAGCCAGAGTATCGAAACTTCGATGCAGGCTTCTAGAGTTATTAAGCAATTTGATGAGGTGAAAATGGTAGTCGGAAAAACAGGTTCTGCCGAAGTCCCAACAGATCCGATGCCGCCTGAAGCGACAGATTTAATCATTGTATTAAAACATCAAAAAGAATGGAAATCTAAAAAGTCATATACGGAATTGGCCGATGAGATCACCGAAAAATTGGAAGTGATTCCTGGAGTTTTCTTTGAAGCGAATCAGCCGATTCAAATGCGTTTTAATGAATTAATGACAGGAATCCGACAAGATGTAGCCGTGAAGATCTTTGGTGAAAATATGGATACGCTGTCTATTTATGCGGATAAAGTAAGCAAAGTCATTCAAAATGTTGAAGGGGCAACGTCTCCACAAGTCGAAAGAGTGGGCGGTCTCCCGCAAATCAACGTTACCTACGACAGAACAAGAATTGCCAATTACGGATTGAATGTAGAAGATGTCAACAATGTTTTAAGTACCGCATTTGCAGGAAAAACTGCAGGTCAGATCTTTGAAAATGAAAGACGTTTTGATCTTGTGGTAAGATTAGACAGTTTGTACCGTACAGATATTGAGGATGTAAGTAATTTGATGGTTCCGACAAATACCGGAACTCAGGTTCCGTTGTCACAAGTCGCGAATATTGAATATAAACTTGGACCAGCGCAGATCAGCCGTGAAGCAGGAAAACGTAGAATTGTCATTGGTTTTAATGTTAAAGGAAGAGATGTGGAAAGTGTTGTGAAAGATATTCAGAAAAAATTAGAAAAAGATGTAAAACTTCCATCTGGCTATTACTTCACCTATGGCGGACAGTTTGAAAATTTAAAAGAAGCCAGTCAACGATTGATGATCGCCGTTCCTGTGTCGCTACTTTTGATCTTTATGCTACTATATTTTACATTTCACTCATTTAAACAGGCAACGTTAATATTTACAGCGATTCCGATGAGTGCGATCGGAGGTATTTTTGCGCTTTTATTGAGAGGAATGCCTTTCAGTATCAGTGCTGGAGTTGGTTTCATTGCATTGTTCGGAGTTGCAGTTCTTAATGGAATTGTGTTAATCGGAACATTCAATCAATTAGAAAAAGATGGAGTTACCGATGTATTGAAAAGAGTAATTGAAGGAACAAAAACCAGATTAAGACCAGTTTTAATGACAGCAACCGTTGCCTCTTTCGGATTCTTACCGATGGCGATAAGTACAAGCGCGGGAGCAGAAGTTCAGAAACCATTGGCCACGGTTGTTATTGGAGGATTACTCTCCGCAACTTTCCTGACTTTATTCGTATTGCCGATGTTGTATATCATTTTTAATTCTAAAATTAATCTTAAAGATAAATTGTTGAAAAAGCCTTTAACATTAATCATTTTAATAGGAACTTTATTTTTAGGTCAAAATTTGAAGGCACAAAGTTCAAGAGAAATTTCTTTGAATCAGGCGATAGAATTGTTACAGCAAAATAATCCTTCCATCAAAGCAAAAGATCTCAATATTCAGTCTTCCGAAGCCTTGAAGCCAACAGCAAAGGAACTTCCTAAACTGGATTTTAGTGCGCAACTCGGACAATATAACAGCCCAAAATTTGATCAGTCTTTTGCCATCTCACAAACTATTCCGTTTCCGACTTTATTTAAAGCCAGAAAAGAATTAATTCAGGAAGAAATTAAAACTAAAAAGATTGAAAGGCAAGTCACAGAAAATGAATTGATAAAGCAAGTCAGATCTTATTTTTATCAGATCGAATATTTGCAGTACAATCAAACAAAATTGCAATATCTCGACAGCTTGTATGGCGATTTCATAAGAATTGCAACGGTGAGATTCAAAGCAGGAGATATTAAAAAGATCGAAATTAATACTGCCGAAACGCAGAAAGGAGAGATTAATCTTTTGTTTCAGCAGAATAAGGTGTATTTAAATAATGCTTATAAAAATTTAAAGGTTTTGTTGAATACGGACGAAGATATTTCGATTCCTGATTCTCAAAAATATGAACCGTTAAAAGTAGAATATCTTCTAGACAGCGAAACGATAGAAAATCATCCGTCGATCCAGATTTTTAAGCAGAATATGGAAGTGCTGGAAAAGAATAAAAATGTTGAAAAAGCACAAGGATTACCCGATTTTAGTATTGGATATACCAATCAGTCGTTGATAGGTTTTCATACCTTAAACGGACAGGAAAAGTATTACGGGGCGGAAAACAGATTCAATTCTGTAAGTGTTGGAGTTGCAATTCCGTTAACTTTTGGAGCAACCAAAGCAAGGATTAAATCTTTGGAATGTCAAAAGCAGATGGAAGAAAATAATGCGAAGTTCCAACAGCAGCAACTGGATGCTCAACTAAGAAATTCGTTCAGCCAGTATCAGCAAGATGTTCAACAGTATGAGTATTATCTGAATCAAGCTGTTCCTAATGCGAAAAGTATTGTAAAAGCAGCTCAGTTAGGCTATAAAACAGGAGAGATTTCATATGTAGAATATTTGTTTGCCCTTCAAACAGCAACCGATATCGAACTTAAATATCTGCAATCTATTCAGCAGGTCAATCAAACTGTGGTCAACATTAATTCTTTAATCAACAAATAAAATGAAATTAAAATTTAATATCATCATAATAATTCTTCTGTCATTATTTCTAGCGAGTTGTGGAAAAGCTGAAAAAACAGAAGAGGCAAAGGAGAAAACCGAAGAACATTCAGAACATGAAAGTTCGGACTTTGCAGAGCTGACGCAAGAGCAAATGGATGCAGTCGGTATTACGTTAGGGCAAATTGAAATGAAAGAGCTCACATCGATCGTTAAAGCCAACGGTGCGTTGAGTGTGCCCAATAACAACAAAGCCAGCGCGACTTCTTTATACGGTGGAGTGATTAAAACTTTGAATGTTCAGGTCGGAGATTATGTGAAAAAAGGTCAGGTGATCGCGACGATTGCCAATCCGGAGTTTATTCAATTGCAGGAAGATTATTTGACAACGGGAAGTCGCATTACTTTTGCAGAACAGGAATACAGAAGGCAGAAAGAACTTTTTGATAACGATGCCGGAGCGAAAAAAAATCTACAAAATGCAGATGCCGAATTAAAAACATTAAGAACGAAAAGAGCTTCTTTACAAAGACAGATTCAGATGATGGGGATCAGTCCTGGAAATGTTTCCAACAAAAATTTAAGATCCGGACTTGCCGTTACCGCGCCAATTAGCGGAACGATCAGCAATATTTTGTTGCAGATCGGAAGTTATATTGATGTTTCCTCGCCTGTCGCAGAAATTGTTGATAATAGCTCTTTACATCTTGATTTGCAGGTTTTTGAAAAAGATTTACCATTGATAAAAGTCGGGCAGAAGATTCATTTTACATTGACGAATAGCCCTGTTGCCGAGTACGATGCTGAGGTGTACAGTATTGGAACAGCTTTTGAAAATCAAAGTAAGACGATTCCGATTCATTGTAAAGTGAAAGGAAATAAAAATGGCTTGATCGATGGGATGAACGCGACAGCTGTCGTAAGTTTAAATAATCAATTAATGCCTGCTGTTCCCAATACCGCCATCACAAGCGCTGACGGAAAAGATTATATTTTTCTTGTAAATGATAAAAAATCGGAAGATCATAAAGATGAAAAAACTCAGGAAAAACACAACGAAAAAACCGTTAACTTTGAGAAAGTAGAAGTAGTAAAAGGAACTTCAGAAATGGGTTACACAGCAATTACGCCTGTGAAATCGATTCCTGAAAGTGCGAAAATTGCTACAAAAGGAGCGTTTTTCATTAATGCTAAACTGACAAATTCCGGAGAGCACGAACATTAATAATTGAAATCATGAAAAAAGACATCGAAAATAAATTGATCGACAAAAACACAAAACCCACAAGCATGAGGATTTTGGTGTATGATTTTTTGAGTTCTCAGGAAACTGCTTTATCACTGTCGGAAATTGAAAATTATTTTGAAAATGCCGACCGAACCACAATTTATCGAACATTAAAAACCTTTGAAGAAAAGGGAATTGTTCATAGTATTCAGGAAAATACAACGACAAAATACAAGCTTTGTCATGATGGTTGCGACGAGACAACACATAAAGACTGGCATCTGCATTTTTACTGTAAAATATGCAAACAGACGACTTGTAAAGAGGATATTTCAATCCCTGAAAATATTCAGACCAATTTCAGGATCGATGAAATAAGGCTTTTTGCCAAAGGAATTTGCGAGAATTGTCTTGAAAGTTTGCAATAGTATTGCATTAAGTTTACATCTAATTTTGATTAAAATTATTCAGTTATGGAAGAATGTTGCAGTACAAAACCTAAAAAAGAACATAATCACAATCATGAAGGTCACGATCACGACCATTCTCATGATATGGGAGATCAATCTACGTTTCAGATGTTTATTCCTGCGATCATTTCTTTTTCTTTATTATTAATAGGAATAGCTTTAGATTATTATATAAAACCCGATTGGTTTTCGGGCTGGATTCGCTTGGTTTGGTATTTAATTGCTTACGTTCCTGTCGGACTTCCTGTTTTAAAAGAAGCGTATGAAAGCATTACTAAAGGTGATGTGTTTTCAGAGTTTTTTTTAATGGGAATAGCGACGGTGGGAGCTTTTTCAATCGGAGAGTATCCTGAAGGGGTCGCTGTAATGCTTTTTTATTCTGTAGGTGAAGTTTTTCAGGCAATGGCAGTCACCAGAGCAAAACGTAATATTAAATCTTTGCTTGATCAGCGTCCGGATGAGGTTACGATCTTAAAAGAAGGAAAACCTGAAATGGTAAAAGCAGAAAAAGTAAATATCGGTGAAATTATTCAGTTGAAATCCGGGGAAAAACTAGGATTGGACGGCGAACTGATTTCAGATAAAGCTTCGTTTAATACAGCTGCGCTTACGGGAGAAAGTAAACCGGACACAAAAATAAAAGGCGAAACGGTACTGGCAGGAATGATCAATCTAAATACAGTAAGTCAGGTAAAAGTAACGACAGCCTATAAAGACAGTAAGCTAAGTAAAATTCTAGAAATGGTTCAGAATGCGACAGCTCAAAAGGCTCCGACAGAACTTTTCATCAGAAAATTTGCGAAAATTTATACTCCGATTGTTGTATTTCTTGCGATTGGAATTACTTTGTTGCCTTACTTTTTTGTAGCCGATTATCAGTTTAGAGATTGGTTGTATAGAGCGTTGATCTTCCTTGTAATCTCTTGTCCGTGTGCTTTGGTGATTTCAATTCCGTTAGGATATTTCGGAGGAATTGGAGCAGGAAGTAGAAACGGAATTTTATTTAAAGGAAGTAATTTCTTAGATGTTCTCGCAAATGTTCAAAATGTGGTGATGGATAAAACCGGTACCATGACGGAAGGAGTTTTCAAAGTTCAGGAAGTTAATTTTAAGACTGAGTTCAATAAAGATGAAATTTTAAAATTTGTCAATGCGCTAGAAAGTCAAAGTACACATCCTGTTGCAACAGCGATTCATGATTTTGTAGGAGAAATTGATCATTCTATTCAATTAGAAAATGTGGAAGAAATTGCAGGTCATGGTTTAAAAGCAACCATCAACGGAAAAGAATTATTGGTTGGGAATTTCAAATTAATGGATAAGTTCAATATCAAATATGAAATCAAACCTGAAAATATAGTCTACACGTTGATTGCCATTGCTTACGATAAACAATTTGTAGGGTATCTTACGATTGCAGATAGTATCAAGGAAGATGCTCAATTAACGATCAATAAATTAAAAGCATTGAATGTACAAACCACCATGTTGAGTGGCGACAAAACTTCCGTTGTAAAATATGTGGCCAATCAATTGGGAATTCAAAATGCCTACGGAGATTTACTTCCCGAAGATAAAGTAAATAAAGTCAAAGAGATCAAAGCCAAAAATCAAACAGTAGCTTTTGTGGGTGATGGAGTAAATGATGCTCCGGTTGTGGCTCTAAGCGATGTCGGTATCGCCATGGGCGGATTAGGAAGTGATGCAACGATCGAAACTGCCGATGTAGTAATCCAGGATGATATGCCGAGCAAAATCCCAATGGCGATCAATATCGGAAAGCAGACGAAAAAAATAGTATGGCAGAATATCATTCTTGCATTTGCAGTAAAAGCTGTTGTTTTAATATTGGGAGCAGGAGGTTTGGCAACCATGTGGGAAGCTGTTTTTGCCGATGTTGGAGTTGCTTTATTGGCTATTTTAAATGCTGTTAGAATTCAGAAAATGAAGTTTTGATGAGGTTGGAAGAAGGAAGATGGATGCATGAAGGTTATCGACATTTAAGTATTATCAGATAAAAACAGGTTAAATTATCAATAGGAACGGGCTTTAGCCCGTTTTTTTTATTAAAACTATTCTATTGGCTTTAGCCAAAACTTAATGTACCTTCTCAGATAATACGGATTAGCGAAGATGATTGCGCATATTTTCTTTTATAAAAATTAAAACACAATCATCTGTGTAAATTTATGTAATCTGTGGAAAAATAAAATCCAAAGCCTTTTACCAACAAACAATCACCAACCAGAAAAATGACTTTCATCATAAATCAATTAGAAAAACAAATTTCAGTAGTATATTTGTAGAACAGAATTGAGCATTGAAGTTTTTCATTTCCATATTTGTTATTTTCACCATTGCATTACGACCAGTTTTGCCATTGATAAATTATGCGGTAAACTATGATTACATCGTCAAAAATCTTTGCGAAAACAGAAATGTGCCCCAATCTACCTGTAAAGGGAAATGCTACGTCGAAAAAGAATTAGCAAAAACAGAAAAACAATCCAACAATTCTCAAAATATTAAAATTGCGGGATTAGATGTTTTCTTATCTAACGAAATATTTTCATTTTCAAATAAAAACTTATCAGATATTTCAATAAAAAATCCTGATTCGGACTATCATAATTTTCATATTTCAGAATATTCTTCCCGAATATTTCGTCCTCCTTTAGCTTAAATCTTATTTTTAAACTAAATTTATAGTTAACTTTTCAACCGTTGAGGTTTAATTAAGTTTTTAAAAGTGTTAAGAAAGACTCCGTATTAAGTTGAGTGCTTAAAAAATCAATATGATTTTCTTAATGTTTCAAACTCGAATTACTATTAAATTTAGTTTAAATCTCAATCAACTTCATTCAATACTAACATTAATTTCAATTTAATTTAAAATGAAATCAAAAATTATTTTAACAGCATTATTGTCTGTTTCACTAATTGCTTGTGCCCAGGAAACGCCTAAAGTAAAGCATAAAAAGAGTACTACTTCTTCAAAATCAGATACAAAAAAAGTGAAATTTGCCAACGTTGAAGACCCAATCTGTCATATGCCAACAGAAGCAAATATGAAAGATACAGCAGTCTATAAAAATAAAACGTACGGTTTTTGCAGTGTCTACTGTAAGGACGAGTTCAAAAAAAATCCTGAGAAGTATGCCCAGAAATAATAATACAAATAAAGGGACAAAAAGCAAAGTGATTATTCCAATTGCTGTGATTGCTTTACTTTTCTTGGGTATTGGGATCGGGATGAGTTATTTTAAAAAGAACTTATATACCGTGATGAAGGTTCCGGATTTTGAATTGACTGATCAAAACAACAAGAAAATCACCAATAAAGATATGCTTGGAAAAGTCTATTTAGTAGAATTTTTCTTCAGCAGATGTCCAACGATTTGTCCTGTGATGAACAGCAATATGAGAGCAATCGAAGATGAAATCAATAATCCTGAATTTGGAATCATTTCCATAAGCATAGATCCTGAAAATGATACTCCTGAATTACTGAAGCAACATGCTAAAAGAATTGGAGTAAAATCTCCTAACTGGCATTTCTTAACAGGGAATAGAGATTATATCGGAAAACTTGCAGATCAGTTTGATATTTATGTTGGTGACAAAGAAGATGAAGGAGAAAATCTTAACCACAGTGGAATGATTGCTCTCGTGGACAAAGAAGGGAGTATCCGTTGCAGATATAATAAGGATAATATGCCGATTTTATATTATTCTGGTTTAAATTATGAAGATGCAGAAGGAAAGATCCCAAAATTGACAGGTAAATATCATCCCGACAGAGAACTATTGATCGAGGATATTAAGAAATTGTTGAAATAAGGGCGGGAAGCTAGATGATGGAAGAGGGAAGTTATTAAAAGCATAGTCGTAAACTTCCAGCCTCCAGCTACCAACTTCCAGCCAAATATAAACCATAAAACAAAACGTTATGAAGATTATGAAAATAGCTGCTCTAAGTGCAGTTTTTGCAGCGCAATTTGCGTTCGCACAGTTTAAGCAGACACCTTTACCATATGCATACAATGCGTTGGAAGGTTCTATTGATGCGCAAACGATGGAGATCCATTATTCAAAGCATGCGGCTGCGTATGTTGCTAATTTGAATAAAGCAATTGCGGGAACCCCACAGGAAAAACAAACCTTATTTCAGATTCTTTCTCAGGTTTCTAAATCGACTCCTGCAGTAAGAAACAACGCGGGTGGACACTATAACCACGAGCTTTTCTGGACGATGCTTACGCCTGAAAAAAATACGCAACCTTCAGCAAAATTAGCGAAAGCAATTACGGAAAGCTTCGGAAGTATGGATGCTTTCAAAGAAAAAATGGGCAAAGCAGGAGCAGATCGTTTCGGTTCCGGATGGGCTTGGCTTTCTGTTGATAAAAACGGAAAATTATTCGTTTCTTCAACGCCAAATCAGGATAATCCTTTGATGGATGTTGTAGAAGAAAAAGGAACTCCGATCTTAGGAATTGATGTTTGGGAACATGCTTATTATTTGAAATATCAAAACAAAAGAGCAGATTATCTTGCAGCGATCTGGAATGTGCTAAACTGGAAATCAGTGAGCCAAAGATATGAAGATGCAGTAAGCAAGAAATAATTCATGAACTTAATTTGCAGCATATTTCTCACTTTATTTGTGGTATTCAGACCTCTGGTACCATTGGTGGAGTATGCTGTAAATTATGATTATATCGCGAATGTTCTGTGTATCAACAAAAGCAAACCCGAGCTTCACTGTAACGGAAAATGTTACCTGAGCAAAGAGCTTGCAAAAACCAATAATACCGATTCTTCGCCTTTAAACAAAACAAAAAATTCAGGACAGAAATTATTGGATATTTATATTCTTCCTGACATTGCAGAAATTCAAAATACAGAGAAAATATCTCTCTTTAATTTCAAATTTTCTTATAAAACAGAATATTCTTTTCTGTTTTTATATTCTATTTTCAGACCTCCGGTTTTTAGTGTATAATCTTATCTATTTGGGCGATCCCCTTTCCCTGGCTTTTCTACCCGCTCGGGTCGGGCTGTCCACTCATATCTTTTTTTAGATCCTTCCTTACGTCAGAATCTAAAAAAAGGATAACCGCTTCCATCCCTATCGCGATGGGCGTATCAACATATTATAACACTAAAAAATCAACAATGAAAATTTATAAATTTTTATCATTATTCTGTATTGCCATTACTGTATTCACCTTAACTTCTTGTCGAAATAATGACGACGATGATTCAACCAATGAAACTCCGGGAAATCTTCAGATAAAATTTGAAAACGGGTTTAATAATCTGGGAGATATTGTTTTAAATCAAACCACGCAAACTTCTTCGCAAGGACAAAAACATCAGTTTTCTGCGCTAAAATATGTGGTGAGCAACATCAGTTTATTCGATGAAAACGGAAACGAATTTAAATATAATGAAAATAATCCTGATAAAGGTGCTTTTATCGTAGACCAAGCCGACGCGGTAGCCGGAATTATTTATCTTAACCTAAATGGAGTTCCAAAAAACAATTATAAAAAAATAAAATTCGGATTGGGAATCAGTCAAAAAGCTTATCTGTTGGGACAAGACGGACAGGCAGAATTCTGGAATAAAGCCAAGCAGAAAGGAATGTCATGGTCTTGGGCAGCCGGCTATGTTTTCGTAAAACTGGAAGGGAAATACGGAACAAGTTCTCCTGTTACAGAGTTTATGAACCACACCGGAAACATGGGAAATACAACAGCAAATAATACACCCGATCTTTACCGAGAAGTTACGTTGAATCTTCCGACTACAGCAAGAGTTACGAGTAAAATTACGCCGTCCATTCATATTCTGGCAGATCTTAATCAATATCTGAGTGGAGAAACTCCGCTTACTTTGACTTCTACCAATGACATGATGATGGGCTCTAGTCAGCATTTGGTGAGCGTAACAAACAATTTAACGAAGATGTTTAAAGTAGATCACGTTCACAATGATTAAAATAATTAAAACGGGGATTATTCTTTTCTCTTTTCTAAATATTGTGTCGTGTTCTGATGAGGTAATTGAGCCGTTGGAAAAAGACGAAGCCTACAACTTGGAGTTTCCTTCCTATTTTTCTGAATTGACTTTTGATCAATCAGGAAATCCAATTACGAAAAAAGGAGTAGAGCTGGGACGAAAATTATTCTATGAAGGCAGACTTTCACGAAACAATACCATTTCATGTGGCTTCTGTCATATTCAGGAAAATGCATTTACCCATCACGGTCACACAGTAAGTCATGGTGTTGATGATCGAATTGGAATCAGAAATGCTCCGGCGATTCAGAATATGGCATTTTTAAAACGATATATGTGGGACGGAGTCATTCATAATCTCAACGAACAACCCATTATTCCCATCACAGATGCGAATGAAATGGATAGTTCGATGCCTGAAGTAATTTCAAAATTAAGCGCAGATTCTAAGTATAAAAAACTTTTCAAATCAGCGTATGGCGATGAAAGTATCACAGGGGAAAGGGTGTTAAAAGCGTTGTCACAATTTATGGCGACGATGATTTCTGCAGATTCAAAGTATGACAGATTTAAGCAAGGAAAAGAAAATTTCACCTCAGAAGAAACTCAGGGAATGAATTTATTTCAGCAGAAATGTGCTTCCTGCCACAGTGGAGAATTATTTACAGATGAAAGTTTCAGAAATACAGGAATGTATTACAATACGCAATTCAAAGATGCCGGACGATATCGAGTGACGCTTGATCAAAATGATTGGATGAAATTCCGTGTTCCAAGTTTGCGAAATATTGAATATACTGCCCCGTACATGCATGACGGAAGATTTTACACACTAAATGCAGTACTTAATTTCTATTCAGATAATGTGGAAGATAATCCTAATCTTGATCCTCAATTAAAACAAAACGGACATGTCGGAATTGCGATGAACGATCAGGAAAAGATTTTTATTATCGCCTTTTTGAAAACACTGTCTGATAAAAACTTCATTTCAAATCCAAAATTTGCTGAGTAAACATGAAAAGAATAATTTTAATAATAAGCTTGATTTTATGTAATTTATTTCAGGCTAAAACAATCGGTGATAGTCTTTATATTCCTACTGATTTTAATGAAATGGTTTTTGATGATTGCGATGCCTGCGGATGCGCTGCAGGAAACGGTTCTTCTGGTTTTGAGTCTTTATTAAATCCACAATTTATAGGGATTAAATATTTTGCACAACATTATAAAGCGAAAGAGAATCTATTTGTAAAGGATTTATCGCAAGATCAATATTTCAATACCATTCAACTTTGGGGGAAAATTCCTTTAACTAAAAAGCTAAGTGTGTATGCGAGTTTACCATTTCATTTTCATGAAAAGAAAACAATGCAGGGTGATATAAAGATTAATGGAATTGGAGATTTAAATCTAATGGGAATTTATCAGTTGATCAATTCAAAAGATAATATTCATCAATTAAATGGAGGAATTGGAGTAAAAGTTCCGCTGGGAAAATTTGATGAAAAAGGAATCACAGGAGTTAATCCAAGTTTTCAGTTAGGAACAGGAAGCTGGGATTATCAGATGGTTTTGAATTACAAATTTCAGAAAAATAAAGTTGCTGTTCTTTTAAACACAGATTATACCATTAAAACAGAGAACAAAAAGCATTATGATTTTGGAAACCAATGGAATTATTCTGCTACTGGATTCTATCAATTTATCGCCAATGAAAAAGTAATTTTTTCAGGAAAAGCAGGAATGCAGGGAGAAGTTTATGATCGAAATAAACAGTTTCGTGAAGATTTACCCAATACCGCAGGAAGTGCTTTGTATGGAAAATTGGGTTTTGAAGCCTCTTATAAAAAGTTTAGTCTTGGAAGTGAAGTCATGCTTCCTGCGTATTCTAATTTGGTAGGAGGTGATATTGAAGCAAAATCCCGATTGAGTGTTTTTATCAATTTTGGGATTTAAATAAATAATGGTGGCTTCGAGAGCCTCAGCCACCAACTGTGTACTCAATTTATAAAACCCCGGTGACTGAGGTTCTCGAAGTCACCGGGGTTTATCGTTAAAAAAATCCATAAGCTTCATCAAATCAATTTTAATTGATTTCTTTTTTGCTCCTTAAAAATATTCACAACTGAAAATTAAACTTTGCGTTAAAAAAATTCCGTTATTAAAATTAAAAATTGTTTTAATTAATTGAATATCATGCAATTAATTAAAATATTGTATCTGCCAATAATTTTCTATCTTTGCCGAAATCTGGTGAGCCATAAAAAGCGCTTAAAAGGGAATTCGGTGTAAATCCGGAACAGACCCGCTGCTGTAAGCTCCACAAAAAAGTTTTTGAAAATTATATCCACTGTTTTTTATAATGGGAAGGATTTCAAAAATGGAGTAAGTCAGAAGACCTGCCAGAAGATTTAACGTTTGACGCTTTCGTGGAATAAAGCTTAGGACAACAATGATTCTGTGCAGTTATATTGCTGTGCTTTTCATTGCTGCATTCTTATATCCATTAGCGTTATTATTTTCAAAGAGCTAATGGTATCAAAATTTACTTCCGGATTTTATAAAGTTATTATCACAATTTTTGTGCTAACGGCTCAATTATACTTTTCTCAAACCAAGAAAGACAGTATAAAAGAGAAATCGATCAAGGCTGTCAATATTTACAAAAAGAATTTTAAAGAAATTCTTCCAGCGCAAACGCTTTCGGGAGAACAATTGGAAAGACTAAACAGCCAGTCGGTTGCTGATGCATTGCGTTATTTTTCCGGAGTTCAGATTAAAGATTACGGTGGAATTGGAGGAATGAAAACCATCAATATCCGAAGTTTGGGAAGTCAGCATGTCGGAGTTTTTTATGATGGAATTCAATTGGGAAATGCACAAAATGGCTTAGTAGATCTGGGACGATTTTCTTTAGATGATATTGAAGAAATTTCACTGTATAACGGACAAAAAAGCGAAATTTTTCAACCTGCGAAAGATTTCGGGTCATCAGGATCTATTTATCTTCAGCCGAAAACGCCAAGTTTTAAAGGAAATCAAAAAACAAATTTAGTTATTAGACTAAAAAATAGTTCTATAGAGCTTTTTAATCCTTCATTTCGTTTAGAGCAGAAAATTTCGGATAAGGTTTCTGCAAGTTTTAGTTCAGAATTTATACAGAGTGATGGTGTTTATAAATACAGATACTCGAGAAAATATCCTGACGGAGCCATTGCTTATGACACGATTTTTAAAAGATTTGATTCTGATATCAGAGCAAAACGTTTTGAAACAAGCATTAATGGAATTGTAAATAACGGAAGCTGGAATGTAAGAGGTTACGGCTATTTATCAAACCGAGGGATTCCCGGAGCTATTGTCAACAACCGTTTTGATGCTAGAGGGCAAAGAATGGTTGATGAAAATTATTTTGTTCAGGCTAATTTCAGAAAAAAGATCTTTCCCAAATTTGAAACACAGTTAAAAGCTAAATTTGCCTACGATTATACTCAATATGTAGATACGGTTTCTTCGATTAAGATTCAGAATCAATATATCCAGAGGGAGTTATATCTTTCTTCGTCAAATCTGTATTCCATTACTCCAAATTGGGATGTGAGTGCAAGTGTAGACTTTCAGTATAATACGCTGGATGCTGATATGAAACTATTTTCTTATCCTACCCGTTATACTTCGCTTGTGGCTTTTGCGACGACTTATCAATGGAACAGATTCAAATTTTTAGGAAGTGTTTTGGGAACTTTTATCCATGAAGAAGTAGAGCTTAATACCAAATCTCCTGACAAGACAGAATGGACACCGGCTGCATTTTTAAGCTATCAGCCTTTTGATTCTAAAGATTTTACGGTACGAGGTTTCTATAAACGTATTTTCAGGATGCCAACTTTCAATGATCTGTATTACACTTTAATTGGAAGTTCTTCTTTAAGACCCGAATTTACAGAGCAGTACGATCTTGGCTTCACCTATCAGAAATTCTACGACAATAATAATTTCTTTAAAGGCTTTTATGTAAAAGTGGACGGTTATTTCAATCAGGTTAAGGATAAAATTATTGCTTCTCCTAATGGAAGTATGTTCCGATGGACGATGCAGAATCTTGATTATGTTGAAATTTTGGGTGCAGATGTCAATATTCAGGCAGAACTGCAGGTCGGAAAAGTAAAAATAAAACCATTATTAAGCTATACTTATCAAAGTGCAAGAGATTTTTCTGACAGGGAAGAATCTTTCTTTGGAAATCAGATTCCTTACACACCTTGGCACAGCGGAACATTTACTTTAATGGCGGATTATAAAGATTGGGCTTTTAATTACAGTTTTATATATGTTGGAGAGCGTTACGATATTAATCAGAACAATATTGCTTTTAATCATATACAGCCTTGGTATACGCACGATTTATCGATACAGAAAAAATTCAATTGGAAATCTCATCAATTTAAAGCAAGTTTTGAAGTGAATAATGTTTTGAACCAATACTACGAAGTTGTCCTAAGTTACCCGATGCCGGGGAGATTTTTTAAACTTATTCTTAGTTATACATTATGAAAAAATTAAACTTTTCTCTGCTGTTGTTTGTATTTGTCTTTCTGGTTTCATGCCGTACAGACGAATACATCATCCGTGAAGAGCAGGAAAATCTGGCTCAGCCCGAAAATACTGTGATCAAAGGTTTTTATCTTTTGAATGAAGGAAATATGGGAACCAATAAAGCCACGCTCGATTTCTTTGATTATACAACAGGAACTTATCGCAGGAATATTTATGGAGAGATCAATCCTACCGTCATAAAGGAATTGGGAGATGTTGGAAATGATATTCAGATCTATGGCGGTAAAATGTATGCGGTGATCAATGTTTCCAATAAAATTGAGGTGCTGGATGCGAAAACCGCAAAGCGTATCAAAACCATTCAATTAGAAAATTGCAGATATATCACTTTTAAAAACGGAAAAGCCTACGCATCAAGTTACGCCGGCCCTGTTTCCCTTGATCCGAATGCGCCTTTGGGTAAAGTAGCGGAGATCGATACGGTTTCTCTTTCCATCCAAAGAGAAGTGACGGTTGGATATCAGCCTGAAGAAATGGAAATTATAGGAAATCAACTTTATGTAGCCAATTCCGGAGGGTATAAGTATCCAAATTACGACAGAACCGTTTCTGTGGTTAATCTTTCGACATTTAAAGAGACGAAGAAAATAGATGTTGCGATTAATCTTCATCATATCAAAAAAGATAATTACGGTGATTTGTATGTGACTTCAAGAGGTGATTATTATACAATTCCGTCGAGTCTGTATTTGGTTGATCCGATTACGGGAGCTGTGAAGAAAGATTTTCATATCGGAATAAGTGAGATGACGATCGTTAATGACAAACTCTATTATTACGGAAACGAATTCAATTACAACACCCATACCTACAAAAAATCTTTCGGAATTATTGATGTTAAAACAGAGCAGATTATTTCCAATAAAGTGATCGATCAGGAATATGTAGATTTAATCAAAACACCTTACGGAATTGCCGTAAACCCAATCACAGAAGACATTTACATTACAGACGCAAGAAATTATGTTTCCACAGGATTTGTGTATTGTTTCGATAAAAACGGCCATTTCAAATGGAAAACCGAAGGCGGAAATATCCCCGCACATTTCACTTTTTTATATAAATAAATTACCCAAAATATGGATAAAAATATTTTAAAAATTTTAAAAACCACATTCTTTGCTTTTCTTCTTATAGGCATTATAGGTTGTAAAAGCGATAATGATGAAGAAGTAAACAATGACAATTCTTCTTTTGAAGGGCTGAAGGAAAACTACACGATTGATCGTTTCAAAGTTTTAAACATTGCCCCGAAATTGAACGGAAAACTAACATGGAGTATCAATGATTCTATTATTTCTGAAAATTCTGAATTGGATTTTATCAGTCCTGTTGTAAAAATTTATCCTTTAAAATTAAAAGTTGAAAACAACGGAACGGTAAAAACATACACTTCTTCAATATCTGTAAACCACGAAGCAGGAACTTACAGCAAATATATTTCTAATGTATTTGATTTTCGTCCGGCGGTAGGGCAGTTTATCAACGAAATTCCGGAATATCTCTCGGGAAATACCGCAAATGATATGATCGAAAAAGCCAAAGAATCTTTAGTTGGAGGAAATTCTACCATGATCACACTCGGCGGTTACGGAGGATATGTTGTTTTTGGTTTCGATCATACAATTCCGAATATGAACGGAAGAGATTTTAAGGTTCTTGGAAATGCTTTCTTCGGAAATGAAGCCAATCAGCCTCGTTCAGGCTCTTGCGAACCGGGAATTATCATGGTGGCCTACGACAGAAACAAAAACGGAAAACCCGATGACAACGAATGGTACGAGATCGCCGGAAGCGAATATTTTAAAAATACAACTGCTAAAAACTATAGTATCACTTATTTCAAACCCAACGAAAATAAGCCACCTGTTCCCGGAACTGAATTTTGGCAGACTGATGTTGAGTACATTAAATGGCAGGACACTCTTGGGAATGTAGGATTTAAAACAAGAAACACCTTCCATGCACAAAGTTATTATCCTTTGTGGATCAATGATACTTCTTACAGTTTTACAGGAACCAGACTTCAGAGTAATTTTTACGATCAAAGCGGAACAGGAGCTTACTGGGTAGGGAAGTCTTATGATTACGGTTATGCAGATAATGCTCCGAATAATGATGAAGCATCCAATATTGATATTTCCTGGGCAGTTGACCAAAACGGAAATTATGTAAAACTTCCAGGGATAGATTTTGTGAAAGTGTATACAGGTACCAATCAGGAAGCAGGCTGGCTTGGAGAAGTTTCTACAGAGGTTGCGGGAGCTTATGATTTACATTTAAATTAAAAAATTTAACAATAAAATATTTAAACTAATTAAAAATGAAAAAGTTTTATCTTTTAACGATACTTTTTCTGTTTGCATTTTTTACAAATGCTCAGATAAAAGTACAGGGAGTGCCCCGAAATGATATTCAGCAGAATATTACGACTCAAAATCAGACAAACAATACGACTTTAACATTTGCTGATGTTCAATATTGGGTAGGAACAGGAACAAACCAAGCCGCGTTTGTTGTACAATGGAACGACAGTAAAAATCCAGATGCATTAGTTTGGGGATTTAGATGGAACGGAAATGCGACAGGTGAAGACATGCTGAAGGCTATTGCAAAAGCAGATCACAGATTCTATTCTTTGCTGTATCAGGGAACACAGTTCGGTTCGGCGGTTGGCGGACTTGGTTTTGATCTAAATGGAGCAAACACAAACGCTCTTTATAAAAACGCAAATGTTACCTATCCTTATTACCCTGTAGACGGAATTGTAAACACTACAGCCTACGATTTTGATGATTATACTGCCGCAGATGCTGCAGATCACTGGTCTTCAGGATGGACAACCAACGGATATTGGTCGTATTGGGTAAAAGATCCTACTGATGCAGATTTCGGATACTCAGGAGTTGGAGCTTCAACCCGTGCTTTAGTAAACGGATCTTGGGATGTGTGGAATTTTAATGCAGGATTTTCAGATTTCCCTATTTCTTCGACAATGACTGCGGTTTCACCTTATATTTCTTCAACTAACTTCACCAACGGATATTTTATCGTGAATGAAGAATGGTTTGGTCACACCAATGGTTCTGTAAATTTTGTTGATAACAACGGAAACGTTAATTACCGTGTGTACAGCAATGCGAATAACAATCAGGCTTTTGGAGCAACGACGCAGTACGGAACAATTTACGGAGATAAATTTTACTTTATTTCAAAACAGGCTGCTGACGGTGGAGATACTCAATACACACCTGGAGGAAGATTAGTTGTTGCGAATGCTTCAACAATGCAGAAGATTGCTGGATTTAATAATATCGGCGGTGGAGATGGAAGATCTTTTGTTGGTGTGAATGAGCATAAAGGTTATATCGGAGCTTCAAACGGAATTTATACATTTAATATTGATAATTTATCGGTTGGAAATTTAATTCCTACAACCGGAGGAGGAAGCCAATACGCGGGACAGATCGGAAACATGATCCGTAGTTCACAATATGTTTTTGCGGTAAAGCAGGCTGCAGGAATTTTAGTGATCAATCCTAATACAGATACGGTTGTTACTACCATTGCAGGTTCTTTCCATTCTATTGTTCAGGCTAAAGACGGAAGTATCTGGACGGTACAGGATCAGAAAGTGGTAAATATCAACCCTGTGACTTTTGCAAAAACTGAATACGCAATCCCAACAACAAAATATATCGGATCTTGGGGAGCTTGGAATGCAGGAAGCTTTACGGCAAGTAATCAACAAAATGCTTTATACTGGATCAATTCTATCAACAGTTTCGCTTCAGGAACTCAGATCGTGAAATTTGATGTTAATACAAAAACATTTAACGAAAATTTCGCTGCAATTCCTGGACAAACAGGAACTTACAAACAGATTCCTTATGGAGCGGCTTTGCGTGTAAATCCTGTTACAGACGAGATTATTTTAAATACTACGGAAAGCGGTTACGGTGCTCATTACCAGAAAAACTGGATCCATACATTTAACAATACAGGAACTTTAACCAATACAAAAGTATTAAACGATTACTACTGGTTCCCTGCGATCACGGTTTTCCCGGATACTACGAATCCTGTGGTGAGCAATACGTTCCCTTCTCTGGTTTCTGTGAACAGTGCGACTACAATTGATCTGAAAACTGTAATTTCTGATGGTGATAACTTAGCTGCGGCTATCGTTAAATCTATCAAATCAAACAGTAATGCAGCTGTAGTTTCTGCGGTAATCAATGCTAATGAAGAGTTGGTTCTTACACCTCAAGGTTCAGGAACGGCTGATATTGTGTTAAGTTTTAATTCAAATGGTAAAGTTGTTGAAAAAACGCTTGTCGTGAATGCTACTAATTCTACTTTGGCGACTGCTGAGGTGAAAAAGCTTCAATTCGGAATTTATCCAAATCCTACAACAGATGTTTTAAATATTAAAACTCAGGATAAAGTTATGAATGCTGTGATTTTTGATCTTTCAGGTAAGATGATTAATGCGCAGATTAATAATGGACAAATTAATGTAAGTTCTCTTACAAAAGGAATGTACATCTTGAAAGTAGTAACTGATAAAGCAGTTTATCAACAAAAATTTATTAAAAACTAAATGGAGATTATAAAGATTTCTATTATTTAATAATTAGATAACGAAACCCTTTACTATTGCAGTAAAGGGTTTTTATTTTTAGCTTAAATTTTTATTTTTCTAAATTAAAGAACGAAGAAATATCTATCTTCTTTGTCATTCCGTAGGAATCTAGACAGAGCTTGTGAAAATTATTATGTTAATTACTTTGTTGAGATTCCTACGGAATGACAAACTAGCTGAATAATAAAAAAATTAAAGATTAAAACTTATTTACTCTTCTTCGTTCCTTGAATATTCGGTAAAAGAGCTGTGATAATACCCATCAAAGGTAAAAATGCACAGATCTTAAATACATACTCAATGCTTGTATCATCGGCAACTGCACCTAAAACAGCAGAGCCAATTCCGCCCATTCCGAACATGAATCCGAAGAATAATCCGGCAACCAAACCAATTTTATCAGGCATAAGATCTGTTGCGTAGACCAAAATAGCAGAAAATGCGGAAGCAATGATTAATCCGATGATAACGGCAAACGCGATCGTCCAAACTAATGAAAGATAAGGAAGACAAAGTGTAAATGGAGCAGCTCCTAAAATAGAGACCCAGATAATTTTCTTTCTGCCATATTTATCACCCAATTTTCCGCCTAAAATTGTTCCGACTGCAACTGCTGCAAGAAACATGAACAGGTACAATTGAGAATCTTTTACAGAAATATGAAATTTATCGATCAAAAAGAAGGTGAAATAATTCGTCATTGAAGCCAGATAAATGTATTTTGAAAATACTAAAGCCAATAAAATACTCACAGAAAAGATTACTTTTTTTCTTGATAACTGAATATTAACGACCAAATCTTTGTGTTTTGCTGTTTTTTTGAAGGCTAATCTTTCAGCATACCAGTTTCCGATTCTCCATAACAGGATAATTCCGATAAAAGCGGCGATAGCAAATAATCCAACATATCCTTGACCTAAAGGAAGTACAATAAGCGCAACCAACAACGGCCCGATCGCACTTCCGGAATTACCACCTACCTGAAAAATAGATTGAGCAAGTCCCTTTTGTCCACCGGAAGCAAGTTGAGCAACCCTTGAAGCCTCTGGGTGAAATATCGATGAGCCCATTCCGATCAAAGCAACTGAAATTAAAATAACATAATATTGATGAGCCGATGCTAAAAGTAAAAGTCCAGCCATTGATAATCCCATTCCGATGGCTAAAGATCTTGGATTTGGCTTTTTATCGGTATAAATTCCGACAAATGGCTGTAATATTGAAGCTGTAAGTTGAAATACCAAAGTAATAATACCTATCTGAGAAAAAGATAAGCTAAACTCGCCTTTAAGAATCGGATATAATGATGGAATCGTAGATTGGATCAGGTCATTCAAAAAATGCGAAAAACTGATCATAAATAAGATTGGATAAACAATTTTGTTGCTATCAATTGTTTTGGTCTGTATGTTATCCATAGAGTAGTGATTTTTAATTCATCTTGTCATCTGATGAATTTTGTTATTATTTTTATTGTTTTTTATTTCTTAATACTTTTTTTCAACGATCCTTTGCGCAATTTGCGCGGCTTTTTCGGGATCTTTGTTTTCAATACTGTTATAAAGTTCGGTATGTATCTTCTGTGAGATCTTAAAAGAAGCGGTGTTGTTATTATGATTAATTTCGAAAGTTCTTAGAATATTCTTACTTGCAATTTTATAAATTTCCTTTAAAAGGGTATTACCGCAAGCTTCAGCGATCGAAACGTGAAAGTTTATATCTGCCAGATAACATTCTTGTGCCTTGTTTTCTTCAGCAAGTTGTCCTCTGAGATCAAGGTAAGTTTTAATAGTTATTAATTCTTTTTCTGTACGATTGATGGCTGCCTTTGCTGCAATTTTTGAGTCCAGCAGAGATCTTACTTCAAGAACTTCCTCAATTTCTGCTTTACTCATTTGAATATCTAATGACTCCTGAATGTTTTTAGAAACCACAAAAGTTCCCACACCCTGTTGAACGCTCAATACTCCTTTAATAGATAAAATTTTTATAGCCTCGCGTATGCTTGATCGTCCTACACCGTAGATTTTCATCAGTTCTGGTTCGATGGGTAATTTTTCACCTACTGGAAATGTATCATTAATTATTCCTTCGATAAGGTTTTCTGCTACTTCCTGAGCTAATGTTTTTCTTTGAATTTGCATATTATATACGTCTTATCATCTGATGATTGCAAAGGTAAGCTTTTTATGAATAAGATAGAATAAATTATGTAATAATAGTTTATAGGTAAAAGCAAAAAAGAGACTTTAAAAAATAAAGTCTCTTTTGTAGCCCGTAGGGGAGTCGAACCCCTCTTACCAGAATGAAAATCTGAGGTCCTAACCGATAGACGAACGGGCCATCTACCAAACTGTAATTAGATTACAGGGTTAGTATTTTGTTTTTATAAGTTTCAACTCTTATTTTAATTACCCGGTTAGTAGTAATTAAGTTTTGTAGCCCGTAGGGGAGTCGAACCCCTCTTACCAGAATGAAAATCTGAGGTCCTAACCGATAGACGAACGGGCCAACTATTCTTATTAAGCTAGTTTATTAACGTGCTTAGTTAATTTGCTTTTCAAGTTAGCTGCTTTGTTTTTGTGGATAATATTTTTCTTAGCTAATTTATCCAATAAAGAGATAACTTTTGGCAATTGCTCAGTAGCAGCAGCTTTGTCTTCTTCATTTCTTAAAACCTTCAAAGCTGTTCTAGCAGTCTTGTGATAGTATCTGTTACGAACTTTTCTAACTTCGTTTTGTCTTATTCTTTTTAATGCTGATTTATGATTTGCCATATCGTTTAAATGTGAGTGCAAAAATAAAAACTTTTTTGATACCTGCCAAATTATTTTTGACTTTTTTTGAAAAATTTTAATTTTCTTCTGAAAGGTACTTTTTAAGCTTATCTATTGCTTGTTCTATTTTAAAATTTTCTTGTTCTTTATCTATTCTTTTGATAATATTTTCCAACATTATCATTGCGTTGTTCCATTCTCCGGTGGTGTTGGTGAAGGTTAGTCCGTCAATTGTAACTTCCATCGCTCCTCTTTCTCCACTCTTGTAAAGTCTGAAACTTATTTTATCATCCTTGCCTATTATCCCATCTTCATTGATTTTTAAATCGTAACTTTTTGGGTTAGAGTGGATTTTATTAAAAAGCAACTTGGCTTCTTGTATTTTTAAATCCGGCATGATATAAAATTATTTGTAAATCTTTCCGGAAATACATCCTTCGGACTTAATAAATTAGTATTCATCATTTTGCTTTTTCTTAACTTTAAGATCATAGAACATTAGGGATTTAATGTTTTTCACCTATTTTCTCTTATTTAAGAATAAATGCGGTTGCAAAATTAAATAAAATTTTTCAATTTTCTGTAATTTTTGCATATCAGAATACTTTTTTCTGTAGTCTATAGGAGAATCGAACTCCTGTTGCAAGGATGAAAACCTTGAGTCCTAACCACTAGACGAATAGACCAAATTTTGAGGTTGCAAAAGTAGAAATTAACTTTTAAACTTCAAAATTATTTTTTACTATTTATAAACTTTTTGAATGACCGTATTTTTAACTCCTTTAGCTTCAATATCTTTCTGAAGTTTCACAGCATCCTCTAAACTGAAAAGTTTTCCGTAAGTGTAGTAAAAAGTACCGTCTTCCTTGTTTCTTTCAACATCTTTTAGAGTTTGTATGATAAATGAGTTACCATTTAATTTTTCACCTACATAGACTTCAATAGTGTAATAACCTGTGCTTAATTTTTGGTTTGGCATAAATCCAACGGCAAATGCATTTCTGAACCCTGCATCTTTAGCCGTTCTAAGGTTAATATCTTTCACAGAAGCCATATTGGTTACTCCGTAATAGTATTTGTATAGCCCATTCTCTTTGATAGGAAGAATATAATTTAATCCTTTTAAAGCAGGGTCTCCGTCTTTATATTTGGTAGGAGAGCTCATTAATAATATTCTGAAATCGTTCTTTAGTGCAACTTCGGCAGGTTTTTCCGGTTCAGGTTTTTTTGTGGTTGAACTGTATGCTCCTCCGGATTTTCTATCAATCGCTTTTTTATAATCAATGATAGCATTATAAATACTTTGTGCAATTTCATCCTGACCTTTTTCTGATGCCAGATAATGACTTTCTTCTGCATGATTGATGAATCCTGTTTCAATAAGAACCGACGGCATTGCATTCATACGAAGAACGTGTAAGTTTTTTTGGAAAACACCTCTTGAGAATCTTTTATCTTTTTCAACAAAATTTCCTTCTACCAATCCGCCTAAAAGAAGACTGGATTCTAAATATTTACTTTGCTGAAGTTTTAAGGCAATTAATGATTCGGGAGAACTTGCATCATAAGAACCAAACGTCTGTTTATCTTTTTCGTCAAGGAAAATCACATCATTCTCTCTTTTTGCAACTTCTAGGTTGGTATCGTTCTGATCTGGACCTTGTACATAAGTTTCGGTTCCGTAAGCTCCGGATCTTTGTGCGGAATTACAGTGTACTGATACGAAAAGATCTGCTTTGCTCCTGTTTGCAAGGTTGGTTCTGTCCGATAAAGAAGGATATTCATCATATTTACGAGTGTAAATTACTTTAAAGTCCTTATTTCTCTCCAGCATATTACCAATTTTTAACACAACGGCTAGGGTAACATCCTTTTCAGCGATTCTTCCAATGTCTGCGTAGTTTCTATTGGCTCCATGGTCACTTCCCCCGTGTCCGGCATCTAAAACGATGGTAAATTTCTTCTGCGAAAAAATAAAATTACAGACCAGTATTAGGAGAAATGATAAAATTATTTTAAAATTTTGTTTGTGCATCTTACAGTTTTAAAAATTATATTAATTTTGAGCCTGAATTATATACATTATAAATATATACAAAAATTGGTCAAAACCGTCTTCAAAAATATATTACAAATTTCAATTATCCTAATTTTTAACAGTTTTTTAGCACAGCAAACGTCTGAAAAATTGCCTAAAAATGCGGTTAATGATACTATTTCCAAAAAGGATACCATTGTTGTAAAAAAAGAGTCTTTAGATGATATTCTTCAGACTAAGGCAGATAATATCCGTAGAGACTTCCCTAAAAAGATGATTTACCTGAACAAAAATGCTCAGGTGAAGTATCAGGATATGCAGATTGATGCAGATTATATCTCCATAGATGAACAAAAAAGTTTAATGTATGCGAGAGGAAAACAGGATTCTTTAGGAAAAATCATCGAGCCGGTTATTACAACACAGGCAGGGAAAAAATACGAGACCGATCAGTTTCAGTATAACACCAAAACAAAGCAGGCAATCGCTTTTAATGCCCGAACTGAAGAAAGTGAAGGGGTAATTATTGCTCAAAAGACAAAGAAGTACAACGATTCTGTATTTGCAATGAGAAATGCGTTGTATACTACTGATGAATATTTTATCAAGAAAAAAGATACTGCGGCGGATTATCACATGCTTGCTTCCAATATTAAATTAATTAAAACTAAAGAGAAATCTCAGATCATAACGGGACCCATTCAATTATATATTGAGAGAGTTCCGACACCTTTGATCATGCCATTTGCGATCTTACCTTTTTCTGATAAAAGATCTGCAGGTATTTTGATCCCGAGTTTTGGAGAAAGGCAGGATGTAGGTTTCTTTTTAAACGGATTAGGTTATTATCAGCCGATTGGAGAGCATTTTGACCTTAAAGTTTTGGCTGATATTTATACAAAAGGAAGCTGGAATTTAAGACCAGAAATGAACTATCTGAAAAAATACCGCTACTCCGGAAACTTCTCCGCAGATGTCGGAACAATGGTAAGAGGGATCAAAGGTCTTGATGATTATAATAAAAACAGTACCTATAGAATTGCATGGAGACATACGCAGGATACAAAAGCGAATCCTTTTCTAACGTTCTCTGCTTCAGTGGATATCGTAAGTACCAAATTTTATAACAATACGCTGAATAACAACTATATTCTAAATCAGAATGTATTAAATACTCAACAAAACTCAACCGTAACAATCACGAAAAGGTTCTTGAAATTACCTATCACGATCACAGGAACAACTTCTTACTCTCAGAATTTTGCAACAGGGCAGGCTGATCTTCGTTTGCCTCAAATGAATGTTGCGATCAATCAGTTTTATTTATTTAAATCTAAAACAGGGGTAAGATCCGGTTTATTAGAAAATATCACGGTAAATACCGGAATTAATTTAACAAATTTTGTGAGAACCGAGGAAGGCGAGCTTTTCAAAAAAGAAATGTGGGACAAAATGGAAACCGGGCTTAAAAATAACATCGCCTTAGGAACCAACACCACGATTGCAAAATATTTCACATTCAGTTTAGGAGCTAATATTGATAATGCTTTAACGACAAAAACGATCAATAAATTTTATGATCCTATCGCAAATAAAGACGTTACTGAAACTAATAAAGGAATTACGGGATATTCTACATTCTCATCAACAGCAAGTATTCAGACGACGCTTTACGGAATGCTGAAATTCAAAAAAGGATCTGCGATAGAAGCTGTAAGACATATGATGACACCGAGTATCGGGTTTACTTATTCTCCTGATTTTGGAGGTTCAGGTTTCGGATATTATAAAAACTATTATAACGCAACAGGAGCTTTAACTCCATATTCAATTTTTGAGGGAGGTATCGTTGGAAGTCCTTCAAGCGGATTGGTTGGCGCTTTAGGATTCAATATCGGTAACAATATCGAGATGAAGGTTAAATCTAAAAGCGACTCTACCGGAGTGAAAAAGATAAAAATATTTGAATCTTTAAACCTTTCTGGAAGTTATAATTTCGCTGCGAATGATCACCCATGGTCAATCTTTACGATCAACGGACAATCTTCTTTCTTCAATAATAAATTGAACGTTAATACGAGCTTATCTTTAGATCCATATAAAATTGTCTATCTTCCGGGACAAGACACCGGCGGTATCAGAACAGAAGAATTTGGTCACTTTAGTGTACAAGGATTTAATGTTCAGCTATCTTATCCTTTAAGCAGTGAAATTTTTGGAGAAAAAACTGATTACGCTAAAAAATATAAATCAAAGGGTGAGATAAGAAACGAAAATTATTATTTTGATGATGATAATTATGCTCGTTTCGATCAGGCATGGACTTTGAATGTAAATGCAAACTATGCCTATACAAAAAGTGCTGGTAATAGAATTCCGACAAGAATGGCTTCAGTAGGACTTGATGGGAGTGTAAAATTAACTCCTTTCTGGAATATCAACGGAAGTACTCACTACGACATGGTAACGAAAGAATTGGCATATACGAGAATAGGTTTCTCAAGAGATCAGCGAAGTTTTACCATTAATTTTAACTGGGTTCCTTTCGGACAGTATAAAGTGTATGACTTCTTTATTGGTATAAAAGCTAATATTTTAAGTGATGCGCTGAAATATAAAGACAGAAGTTTCACACAGCCAAACTCACCTTTCTAAATATCATATTGATATTTGAATATAAATTTTATATTTGCACCCAAAATAAATTCTAATGAAATCACTGTTGACTCAATTTTCTAAATAGACGAATACAGGAAGTAGTGATTGCATATGATCTTAGTAAAAATAAGTAACTACATATGAAAAAAGTAATCAACACAGTGAATGCACCTGCAGCTATCGGACCTTACTCTCAAGCAAATCTTGCAAACGGAGTACTATATATTTCTGGTCAGATCCCTGTAGATCCTGCAACTGGTAAATTGGTAGAAGGAATTGAAAAAGAAACGCACCAAGTAATGAAAAACCTTGAAGCAATTCTTACTGAAGCTGGAATGACATTTAAAAATGTTGTGAAAGCAAGCATTTTCCTTAAAAGTATGGATGATTTCGCGGTGATGAATGATATTTATGCATCATATTTAGATGCAGAGAGCTTTCCGGCTCGTGAAACTGTACAGGTTTCTTGCCTGCCTAAAAATGTTGATATTGAAATTTCTATGATCGCACACCAGGATTAATGAGCTTTATAAGAAATACATTTGCGGTTTTGATGGGGCTTGCTATCGCGGGGCTTATTATCACTCTTGGTATAAGGGCTTTTCCGCAGTGGGTTACTTTTGAAGCGTTTGCTCCGTTTGAGCATTGGCAGAGGTTTCTTTACAGTATGAAAGATGATGAGGCTTTCTTTGGCTTCCTTTTGTTTATTTCCGGTTTAGGAAGTACTTTTGGAGGGGTAGCAACGGCAATCATTGTGAAGTATGCTAAAGTGGCTTATGCTATTCTTATTGGCTTTATCATGTTGTTTATCGCCATGTTGGATGTTATTATTTTTCCTTATCATCCTACGTTTTATAAAATATCTATTTTCCTTACGTTTTTTCCTTTCGCATGGATCGGAGGCAAGATTGTAGAAGTTATTTATGAACGGAAGAAGAAAAAAAGGATCGCCGATAAAATGAACAATAAATCATAAATAAAAAAACCGCTACAAATTCTGTAGCGGTTTTTCTTTGATATGAAAATGTTTAGTTTTAATTTTTATTAAGGCATTTTAAAACCTTTAGTGTAAATTCTTCCGTATTCATCCACAAATTTCACCTGTACGTTTCCTTGATATTTATCTAATACTTTTTCAACGTCTTTTTGTGAGTTTACAGGCTTACCGTTGATTTCTACTACAATGTAATTGTCTACGATTCCGATCTTGGCCATTTCGCTGCCTTCTGATACGTTTTTAGCAACAACACCGCTCGTCAATCCGTAATCAGTTTTGAATCTTTCGCTTAATGGCTCAAAATCTGCTCCGATTTTTTCTCCTATACTTAAATCAGCTTTTGTTCTTGTAGAAGTTCCTCCTTTTTGATCTTTCAAGGTTACGGTTGTCATATTTTCTTTACCGTTTCTTAGATAAGCAACCTGTACTTTATCACCCGGACGTTTGCTTCCGATAGCGATAGATAAATCAGCGAAATCTGTAACAGCAGAGTTATCAATCTTAGTAATAACGTCACCAATTTTCAGACCTGCATCTTCTGCGCCGCTGCTGTCTCCGAATCCTGTAACGTAAACTCCTGAACCAGACTTGATGTTAGTCTTTTTCTGTTTGTTATAAGCCTGAACCTGCATATCATCAGAAAGATCTAGAGACTGTACCCCAAGGAATCCTCTTTGTACGATTCCGAATTTCTTGATGTCTTCAACAATTTTTCTAGCTAAATTGGACGGAACAGCAAATCCGTATCCTTGATAATATCCTGTCGTAGACTGAATCGCAGAGTTGATACCGATAAGTTCTCCATTTGTATTAACTAACGCTCCTCCTGAGTTTCCAGGGTTAATGGCAGCATCGGTTTGGATAAAACTTTCAATTGGATTGGCTGCTTTCCCCTGACCTCCTAAAATTCCGATTCCTCTTCCTTTGGCAGAAATAATACCTGCTGTAACGGTTGAGTTTAATCCAAGCGGATTACCTACAGCAAGAGCCCATTGTCCAACTTCAATATTGTCAGAGTTAGCAAAATTTAGATAAGGTAATCCCTTTTCTTCAATTTTTAATAATGAAATATCTGTATTCGGATCTGTTCCTACTAATGTTGCGATATAAGATTTTTTGTTGCTTAATACAACTTCTAATTTATTAGCGCCTGCTACAACGTGGTTGTTGGAAATAATATATCCGTCCGGCGAAATAATTACCCCTGAACCCATTCCTGAAGGCATATTGTCAGGTGCTTGTTGTTGGGGCTTTTGTCTTTGTTGTCCTCTTCCGCCTCCTCCGAAAGGATCACCGAAGAAGAAATCGAACAGGTCTTGTTCTGATGCTCTTCCACCACCAGAAGATGCTCTACTTTGATAATTTTTAATGGTTACTACAGCAGGAACCGTAGTTTTTGCAGCTTTTACAAAATCGTCACCTACAGCGGCAGTATTCATGCCGGCAAACGAAACATTTGAGGCAGATTTAAAATAGCCCTGGTCTTCATTATTAGAATTGTGACCGAAATATTGTATTGTGCCAACGGTAGTAGCTCCTGAGATAACTCCTACTACAGCAAATGGTAATAGTTTTTTTAAAGTACTCTTCATTGTATATCTTCTTTTAATTTTATGTTTTACAGTAAACAAATTTAATGCTAAATAGGTGTGCGATTATCATGATAAGTTTCAATTTTAACTAAAATTTAACAGGAATAGCAAATATTTATACATTATGTCATAATTATGAAGCCCAATTAACAAAACTTAAAATTATATTAAAGGACAATCTGACACAGTATAGATGTCATTATGGTCATAAAGGTTAAATTTTGAATTAAGTTTTATATGAAAACAAGCATTCTTGTCAAGGTTTTAAAACTAAAAGCTAACAGTCAAAAATTGCCAACTAGCAACCAATTCAAAAAATTCTTATCTTTGCGAAAAAAATTTTCTCACTTAAAACGTTTATAGCATGCAACTGTATAACACCTTAAGCGCAGAAGAAAGAGCTCAACTTATTGATGAAGCTGGTAAGGAACGTCTTACATTGTCTTTCTATGCGTATGCCAAAATTGAAGATCCCAAAAAATTTCGCGACGAATTATTTATAACCTGGAACGCACTTGATGCATTGGGCCGTATTTATGTTGCTCATGAAGGTATTAATGCTCAGATGAGTGTGCCTGCGGATCAATTTGAAGCATTTCGTGATACGTTGGAAGTATATGAGTTCATGAAAGGAATTCGTTTAAATGTAGCGGTTGAGCAAGACGATCATTCTTTTTTAAAATTGACGATAAAAGTTAGACATAAAATTGTCGCTGACGGTTTGAATGATGAAACTTTTGATGTTACCAATAAAGGAATTCACTTAAAAGCACAGGAATTTAATAATTTGCTTGAAGATCCGAATACAATTGTTGTAGATTTTAGAAATCACTACGAAAGTGAAGTTGGTCATTTTGAAGGGGCAATTACTCCTGATGTAGAAAACTTCAGAGAAAGTTTACCGATTATCAACGAACAGTTACAGGATTTTAAAGAAGATAAAAACCTTTTGATGTATTGTACAGGTGGAATTCGTTGTGAAAAAGCCAGTGCTTACTTCAAACATCAAGGTTTTAAAAATGTTTTCCAATTAGAAGGCGGGATTATTGAATATACGCGCCAAATCAAGGAAGAAAATATTGAAAGTAAATTCATTGGTAAGAACTTTGTTTTTGATCACCGATTAGGAGAAAGAATTACAGATGATATTATTGCGCAATGTCACCAATGTGGTAAACCTTGCGACAACCATACCAATTGTGCCAATGATGCCTGTCATTTATTGTTTATTCAATGTGATGAGTGTAAAGCAGCGATGGAAAATACATGTTCCACAGAATGTTTGGAAATCATACATTTGCCTAGGGAAGAACAGGTTGCGCTAAGAAAAGGATTACAGGTTGGCAATAAAGTTTTCAGAAAAGGAAAATCTGAAGCTTTGAAATTTAAAAATTCCGGAGATCTGTCAACTCAAACTTTAGCGAAAGCTGCAGCAGTTGAAACTAAAGATATTCGTAAGAAAATAAAGGTCAAAAAAGTGTTGATTGGTAAGGCAGAACATTATTATACAAAATCAAAAATTGCACAGTTTTTAATTGAAAACAAAGAACTTTCAGTAGGCGATAAAGTATTGATTTCAGGGCCAACAACTGGTGATCAGGAAATTACAATTACTGAGATTTTTGTCAATGGAGGTTCTTGTGAAACGGCAAAAATTGGAGATCAAATTACTTTTGAACTTCCGTTTAGAGTTCGTTTGTCAGACAAATTATATAAAATTCTAGAACCTTTTGAAAAAGCTTAATTAGGATGCTAAAAGCTGAGCTTAGAAAAAAATATATGCAAAAAAGAAAAGCCTTGTCTTCTGATGAGGCTTTCTTGTTATCTGAAAAGATTTTTGAAAATTTCATCAATTATTTTAAACCTGTTTCGGGTCAAAAAGTTCATATTTTTATTCCAATTGAAAAGTTTAAAGAAATTGAGACTCAAATATTCATTGATTATTTTTTAAGTCGAAATATCAGCGTTTTTGTTCCTAAAATTGTGGATACAAAATTAATTTCTGTTGAAATTTTTAAGGATACACAGTTTGAAATTAATAACTGGGATATTTCAGAGCCCGTTTCTAATGAAGATTCCGGAGTTTTAGATTTTAACTATGTCATTACTCCTTTGTTGTATTGTGATCAAAAAGGCAATAGAGTAGGCTATGGTAAAGGTTTTTATGACGGATTCTTCGAAAATCTGTCTTCCGAAACAAAAAAAATCGGAGTTAATTATTTTAACCCCGATCAATTGATCGATGATGTCTGGGAAAATGATATTCCTCTAGACTATTTGGTTACTCCAACCGATGTGCTGTCTTTCTTCAAAGGAGAAGAGTAGAAGTTAAGGAAGTAGAATTTAAATTCTTTTTTAAATTTCACCGGGGCAGATTGCAGAATGTATTGTGCATTCTTTTCGAAAGTCCCTAATGATCTGTTTTTGTCGTCAAAATATTCTACACTAAATTTCGCAAAGTCCAGTGTATCTTGCTTATAATAATCCTTATAAACGGATAAATTATTCACTTTTACGCTTTTTACCTTTAAGCTATCCAGTTCACGAAACAGCTTTTTGAACGTCATACTGTCCGGCTTGTGGAAATAGCTTCCCATTTGAGAATAAATAACCGTGTCGATTTCAGTATTCTTGTTTCCGGATAAATATAGTGTGGACAGATCTAAAAGTTCTTGTACCTTTTGTTTGGTAATGAAGTTAATAGCTTGTGCACTATCCATTTGTACTGCTGGATAGCTTTTTTTATTATTACTTTTTCTAAGGGTTTCTAGATCACTTACCTCTGAGGTATTTTTATTGTTGCAAGAAGCTAAAGTAAGAAGCATGATTGCAAAAATTAAAAAATTATTTATTCTTTTCATCTGTACTTGCAATTTTAAATTTAATAGATACTATTTTCCCCTTATCTTTTTTCATTTCGATTACACTTAGGTTTTTAAGGGAGGTTGTTGGGGTTGTTACTAAGGTAATATATTTTTGTTTATCTAAAGTTTCAATGCCGTACGTAGCATTATCGTATACCTGATAAATAGTAGCATTATTGCTGATTAAGTTTTCTAATTGCTTACGTTTCTGTTTAAGAAGCTCAGGGTTGCCATTAGCATCTTTTACGGAGAAATAATTTACTGCCATTTTATAATCATCTGGCTTTAGCTCTATCATTTCTTCCTCAGGAGCATTTTCTAAGCTTCTGTTGACCGTTAAATATTCGTAGAAAGGCGCTCTTATCTCCATTTTCAGGATTTTATCCTTCGTTGAGTATTTAAAACAATCTCCAGGTTTTATCCTGTAAAGAATTGGAGACTCGTTTTCCTTAATGACTTTTATTTCTAACGTATTAATAACTGATGTTCCTCTGTCTGCATCCGTAAAACAATATTTATATTCTTTTAGAAAAATTTCATCTTTAAAACCTAAAAGTCCTGTTGCTAAAATCAAAATTGATGTTACAAACGCCCATACATTCTTTTTAAAGAAGTTTTTCTTAGGTTTTACAGCTGCAGAACTTTGTTGAGCTATTAAATCATTGTTTTGATTAACTGTTTGATTTTCAGTATTTGATTTTTGTAAATCAACATTTTCTGTTGGTGTTTTAACTGTTTTTTCAGGCTGGATATCAGTTTTTGGAAAAATAGGTGAATCTTCCACTATTTTTTCTAGATCTTCCATATCTTCATCACTCAGTTCTTGGTCTTGAAGGAGTAATTCTCCGGCAAAAAGATGTTGCTTTTTGAATTCATACCAAGAGTCGTAACCCGTATAAATACTCAATAAATTGAGCATATCTATTCTGGGTAATTTTGTAACTGGCGAATTTTTGAAATAGGTGTAAAAAGATTTTTCGCTAATGTTTCCTTTAGCCTTTTTACGAAGATCTTCCTGAAAATATATAATATCTATACCCTTCCATTTTGAAATATCATCATAGGAAGGGGTGTATTCTTTCAAATATTGAGCTTGGACATCCTTTTTTAGCTGCTCAAAATGTAATAGATCTAAATCTGTCAATTTTTTAAATATAATTAAATTACTGATTATCAGTTAAGTTTATTTGTAAAACTATTTTACAAAGGTATTACAATTATTTTTCATAAACAACTTTTCTATCTGCTATACCTTTGTCTTGTTCAAATAACAGAACGAGAAAAAATTTTAGAAAACAATATTAACAAAATTAAATTTAATTTATTATGAAAAAGTCATTATTCGTAGCTGCTATCGCTGCAATCTCTCTAGTTGCTTGTAAAAAAACTGAAGCTACTTCTACTGAAGGTACTGCTGATTCTGCTGCTGTAGCTACTACTGATTCAGCTGCTGTTGTTGCTGATTCTGCTGCAACTGTTGTTGATTCTGCTGCTTCTGCTACTGTAGGTGCTGCTAAAGATGCTGCTGCTGCTACTACTGCTGCTGGTGCTGATGCTGCTAAGAAAACAGCTGAAGGTGCTGCTGATGCTGCTAAAGGTGCTGCTGATGCTGCTAAAGGTGCTGCTAAAGACGCAAAAGAAGCTGTTGACGCTGCTAAAAAATAATTTTAGTACTCAACTAAAAATAAAAGAACCGGTTCACCTAGTGAATCGGTTTTTTTATGCGTTATATTGTATGAGTAATAAACAATTGGCAATAAATGATAGTTGAATCAAGAAACTATTAACCAGTAACCCAAGAACAAATAATTATCCCTTCTTCTGTTTTAGTGTTTCGTAGCAGGTAATCGCTACAGCATTACTTAAATTCAGAGAATCAATACTTCCGGACATTGGAATCAAGGTATTTTTTCCTTTTCCAATCCAGAAATCACTTAACCCAGAATGTTCTGTTCCGAATAATACCGCAGATTTTTGCTTAAAATCTCTTTTGTAAAGGTCTTCCGCTGTCTCATCCATGATCGTTGTATAAATATTGAAGCTGTTTTTCCGAAGAAATTCTAATGTTTCCTCATTTTCAGCTTGAAAAATTTCCATTCCAAAAAGACATCCAACACTTGAGCGAATCACATTTGGATTATAAAAATCTGTTTTACCATCTGCTACAATTAGAGCATCAATTCCAAAAGCTTCACAGCTTCTCAAAATCGCACCCAAGTTTCCAGGCTTTTCTACACCTTCAACAATAATTACTGTTGAATTTTCCTTTGGTTTGAATGTATTTAAATGATTCTCTTTGGCTTTATAAACTCCAATAATTCCTTCAGAACTACCTCTGTAAGCTATTTTTTCATAGACTTTATCATTAACAAAGTGAATTTTTCCTTCCGGAGTTTGTCCTTTAAAAATGGTTTCACAAATGAAAAACTCCACTGCTTCAAAATCAAATTTCAGAGCTCTTTCATTTTCCTGCTGACCTTCCACTACAAAAACACCTGATTTTTTTCTGAATCGGTTGTCTGTGATTAGTTTAGTGATGTTTTTTATTTTTTCGTTTTGAAAACTTTCAATCATTTTTATGATTCTAGAAGGTTATTAGAATTATCGATCATGCTTTGTGGAAGATCTTTTTTGTTTTTAATTCCTAAAGATTTTAATTTTTGAGTCTGGATAACCAAGTTGTCATTTCCAGTAGAAAGTTGTTTGTAAGCTTCATTGTAAACATTTTTAGCTTGATCCAAATTCTTTCCTACTTTTTCTAAATTATCTACGAAACCAACAAATTTATCATACAATTTTGCTCCTCTTTCCGCAATTTCCATGGAATTTCTGTTTTGATACTCCCGTTTCCAAAGATCGGCGATCAGTTTTAATGATGTTATTAAATTACTCGGATTTAATAATAAAACTCTTCGTTCATAAGCGTAATTCCAAAGGTTTTGGTCTGCCTGCATTGCGGCAATATAAGCTGGTTCACTTGGAATAAACATCATCACGAAATCCAAAGATTTCCCGTAATCGTCGTAAGCTTTTTGGCTTAATTGCGTAATATGAGTTTTTATAGAAGATAAATGTTGATTAAGCTTAATTAAATAAATATCCTGATCGGTTTCATCAACCAATTCGGTGAAAGCTGTTAAAGAGACTTTAGAATCAATGATCACATTTCTTTCATCTGGATATTTTATAACAGCATCAGGACGCATTTTCTTCCCTGAAAATTCTGAAAATAAAGCTTTATTGTCTTCATCCCGAAGTTCATGTTCAAGAAAATATTCTCTTCCTTTTACCAAACCTGACTTTTCAAGGATGCTTTCAAGAATCATTTCGCCCCAGTTTCCTTGGGTTTTGCTTTCGCCTTTTAATGCTCTTGTCAGTTTTTTTGCATCTTCAGAGATTTGTTGATTCAGCTCGGCCAATTCTTTCACTTTTTCGGCAAGAGAAAAACGTTCTTTATTTTCCTTTTCATAAGCTTCATTTACTCTGTTTTTAAGATCAGCAATCTTTTCCTGGAAAGGGTCTAAGATTAATTTAAGGTTATTCTGATTAAGCGTTGTGAATTTTTCTGTTTTCTCTTCTAAAATTTTATTCGCTAAATTTTCAAACTGTAATTTTGATTCTTCCTGAATTTTAGTGATTTCGCCTTTTTGTGTTTCAAGAGACTTTTGCATACTTTCATTGATAGCTGTAAGCTCAGAATTTTTAGCAAATAGCGTCTGTTTTTCGTTTAGAAGATTCTCGATTTGAGAAGTTTGTTTTGTGTTAAACTGTTTTTGCTCGAGAAACTGAGAATTCAAAGATGAATGTTCGGCTGAGATTTTTGCAAACTCATTTTTCAGATCATTTAATAAATCTGTCTGCTGTTGATTCAGTTCTTTTTCTTTATTAATATTCTGGCTTAATTCCTGAATTTTAAGATTAGAATTTTCCAGATCCGAATTGTTTTTGATCTGTAAATTATTCAGTTCATCGTAAGAACTTCTTGAAACCATCGATGATTTCAACGCAAAATATAAAATTACTGCACCAAGAATTCCCCCGGCAATAAATCCAATAATTAAATAGGTCATCTCCATGCTACAAAATTACAAAAAGAAAAACGGATTTTCTTTACGGGAAACCCTCAAAAATTAATTGTTTAAATATTTTTTGTTGAAGATAAAATCTCAATATTTTTCACAATATCATTGCTCTCACATTTTTTCAGTTCTTTGGTTAATGCGGGAGTAAGAAGTTTAGGATTGATAATCTGTGAAGCCACTTTTGTAGCGGCGTAATCTACAATATCAATAACAGATTCTCTCAAGAACTGAGGTGTATTTGAAGCAATAACAGCGGTTGCCCAAGAAGTTTCTCTTGCTTTAGAGATCGCAAAATCTAAAACAACATTATCTTTCCCGTTTGAAATTTTATCAATTAAATCAACAGGATAACAGATTTTATTTAATGAATCCTGAACTTTTTGATTTATGGATGCGATGACATTATTAATATTTTCAAAATCTTTTTTAAGTGGATTTATTTTTCTGTAGGGCATTACCGAAGAAGCGGAAATTCCCAAATCCAAATTGATGTGAGCATTCATTCCCAGAAAAATATGCTGTAAAATCAGAAGGTTTTTGTTTTTTGCAGCTTCAAAAGCAATATACCATGATTGCGTACACTTTTTCCCTTTACTGTAATTGTCCCAGGCCTCAAGATATCTTTGTGCAAAAGCCAGATCCAGAAGAGTCATTCTTGGATTGTCTTCAAATTTTTTCTGTTGGATTCCTTTTAAAACCTGCGCGGTCATTATTCTGTAAGTGCAGGCAAAATATCCCACAGGGCTTTGGTTTTCCTTGCTCCAAGTGATAATTTCGTCTAATTTTTTAAGGACTTCTTCTATGGTTTTCATGTTTTTTTTGTTTTAAATAAATATAAGAAAAATATGTAATTCATTGAATTGATTTGGTTTATAAAAAATAATTTGTATATTTAAATCTCCTTTTTGGGAATAAAATATAGAGCTATCCGAAAATCTTATAGAGTAGGAAATTAAAACTAAACAAAAAATAATTATGAAAAATTTAAAAAATTTAAACAGAAAACAGTTAAAAAATGTTTTAGGAGGAGCTGCATTAGCTTGTGAAACACCTGTTGATGGAGGTTGTAGTGCAGGTTATACGTTCTGTAGTAACCCTTATTGTTGTTATCCACCAAGAAAGCCATTTATCTGTTTCGATTAATCAGAAATAACAAAGGCTGTCCTAAAAGACAGCCTTTGTTTTTATTGTACAAATCTTAAAGATAGATTCTAAGGATTTTCTTTCGAAATCTCTTCGTGATGCTTTAAATATAAAGGCAGAGCCGCCGATCCATACCAAGGAAAAATTTCATAGCTAAAAACTTCTGCTTGTACTGCTGGATCTGTTTTTACCCATTGATCGGCTTCTTCTTTAGATTTTGTATTGAAAATGAACATTCCGCGGTAGTTTTCTTTATTTTTTTCAAGAAAAGGTCCGGCAACGATAATTTTTCCTTCGTCTGCAAGTTTACCGATGTTGGTCATGTGACCCTTCATTAAATCTGCCATTTTAGCTTTATCTTCAATTTTTGCAGAACCGGTTGTCAACATTACGATGGTATAAGCTTTCATTCCATATTTGTCTGCGCCAAGAGATGTAGCTAATTCCTAGTTGAATTTTGGCTTTTCTGTTTTCTTTTCTTGAGCGAAAGAGAAAGTTGCCGCGAAAAGAGAGAGGGATAAATAAATTTTTAGTCGCATCTATTTAGTCTTTAATTCTTAAAAACTCTTTGGCCAATTCGATCATTTTTGGATCTCCGGTGTATTTTCCGTGTTCGTCGGATAATTTTACGGTAGGAATCCATTCTTTGTTAGGAGCCTGAACTCCAATTAATTTCATCACAATATTCATTGGTTTTAAGCCTACATCATTGGTGAGATTGGTTCCTATTCCGAAAGAAACTCCGATTTTGCCTTTGCAGTATTTGGTTATTTCTTCAACTTTTTCAAGATTTAAAGCATCAGAGAAAATGATATATTTAAATAAAGGATTGATCCCATTTTTCTCATAGTGAGCAATTGTTTTGTCTGCAAATTCTAAGGCATCACCGCTGTCATGACGTACACCGTCGAACAATTTTGCAAATTTTTTGTCGAACTGACGGAAGAAAACATCCGTTGTGTATGTGTCAGAAAGAGCAACTCCCAAATCACCTCTGTAAACATCAACCCAGTGTTCAAGGGCTAATTCGTTGGCCATTTTGAAACCGTATTCCGCACCGTGAAACATAAACCACTCATGAGCGTGAGTTCCGATAGGTTTTACATTGTATTTCATCGCAAAATGAACATTTGAACTTCCTATAAATGTAGAATCTTTCTTCTGGTTTAACGCTTCCATTACGAGATTCTGCACTTTGTAAGAATGTCTTCTTCTGGTACCGAATTCCGCGAAATTAACGCCGAGTTTTGTAAGGGATTCTGCTTTTTCAACAGTTTTACTCATTACCACTTCGTTAGAATCTCTTTCCATGTGATTCATTTCGTAATGTAATTCGCTTATTAAAGCTAATAAAGGCACTTCCCAAAGGATTGTTCTGTACCAAAGTCCTTCAACAGTAACGCTAAGATTTGTTCCATCTTGGTGAATTTTAACTTCAGAAGGATCGTAATGATAACCTTCAAGAAAATCTAAATAGGGAAGGTCTAAGTAAGGGCATGTTCTTGCCAAAAACTTTTTCTCGTCTTTGGTTAGTTTTAATTCTGCCATTTTTGTCACTGCTTCTCTTAAAGCTGCGTCAAAACCTTCCGGAAATAAGTGTTTTCCTCTGTTGATGAATTCGTATTTTACAATAGAGCTTGGGAATAATTTTACCACTGCATTTTGCATGGTCACTTTATAGAAATCGTTATCTAGAATAGAGTTTAATCGAATGTCGTGCATATATGTGTAATTTTAACGCAAATTTAATAATTAAAAATAAAAATCGTCTAAATGTAAGACGATTTTTTTAAATATTTAGATGATTTTGTCTGTTTACTTCCCTAAATAAGAGTTGTACATCCAAACTTCTTTTTCCTGCTCTGTAATGTAGTCGCTCATTTGTGAGTTGGTACCTTCATCTCCAGCTGTGTCGGTGATGTCTAAAAGTTCTCTCTGAAGATCGATAACCACTTTGAATGAACTCAAAATATTCTCTACACTTTTGTTTCCGTCACTGACTTCTTTTGTTTCTTTAATAGTAGCCACTTTTAAATAATCTGAATAATTATGTGCCGGAGTTGCCCCTAAAGTCAGAATTCTTTCTGCTATTTCATCAATTTTTAATACTAAGCTGTTGTATAGCTCTTCAAATTTTGGATGAAGGGTGAAAAACTGATCACCTTTGATGTTCCAATGAGAACCTCTTGTGTTTTGATAAAATATTGAATAATTAGCTAAAAGTACATTTAATTTCTCGGAAATGTTTTTACAGTCGGCTTCCTGAAGTCCGATAATACTTGCATTTTTCATACGTTTATTTTTTATATCTACAAAGTTAGGAAATATTGTGCCGAACTAATTTTATAGTCAATAGAAGATAACTATAAGAGGATTTTTAAAAATAATTAGGATAAGTTTCCTTAATATTGCGGGTAAAACACTATCAATTATAATGAAATATAAAATTTTAGCTGTACTCATAATAATTATTTACTTTTTGCAATCTTTTTTTCTTCCTACTGGCGGAATAGGAGCAGATAGTTTATCTTATTTTGGCATTGCGTCGGATTTACCCGATTTAAAAACAAATCTTTTTCCTTTAGGATATCCGATTTTGCTGGAGATGTGTCATTTTTTTATAAAAGATTATTTTTGGGCTTCAAAAATTTTAAATTTTGTTTTTATTACAGGCATTTTATCTTTTTCATATTATAAAAGATTCTACTTTAGAGAAACGGTTCTGCTGCTTGCGGGAAAGACGGCTTTTTTTGTGTTTTGCGGAGTAATTTCCGAAGGTCCTTTTATATTTTTTCTGTACTTTCTTTTTTATTTTTTACATCAGATATTTTCCGGAAATAAGCTTTACGCCAATGCGTTTTGGGCTTCTTTGATGATGATCTGCATGTTCACGATGAGATATTCAGGAATATATATTTATCTGTCAGTTTTAATATTCCTTTTTTTTGCATTTTTAAAGCTGAGAAAAGAAATATTTTTCAAGCCTTTATTATTGACTGTATTTCTTTCTGGACTGGGAATTGGAGGGTATTTATTATTTAATTATTTGTATTTTGGAAGTTTTACGGGTGAAGATTTGAGGGGAACTGCAGGAGAATTGCTCCCGATGGATATTTTACGTGACCTTTTGGGTGTTTCTAATGTAATAGACCCTTATATTGGAATAAAACCGGCTTCCTACAGTATGGCAAGTATTGGTTTTCAGTTCTTGGTTTTGGGAATAGATATTCTAATGTTTCGTTATTTTCTTACCTATTATAGAAAAGCGAAAGAGACATCATTATATTATTTCCATATTTTGATTTGGATAATGGCAGGTACTTATGCTATATTTTTATTGATTTCGGGATGGCTTCAAAATATTGAAGAAATGAACACGAGGATGCTGGCCGCCGCAAATTTCTGTTTATTCTTTTCATTTCTTATTCTATATTTTCAAAAAGAAAGTTCTGATAAGCTGATTTGGAGAGTTGGATGTTTCTTTTTAGCATTTCTTTCGTTATACAATATAAAGAATCCGGATAATTATTTGAAAAATAAAAATCAAATACTTTCGCAAGTTTCAAAATTCAAAGGTAAAAAGTACATTTACAATGATGAAAGGGCTGTGAAAAATATTACCATGTATCATATTCCTCTTATTAATAAATCTTTCAGTTATCAACACACCAATAAGCAAAAAGGGGAATTGAAACAATCTCTTGTGGGAAGTATTGATCCACAGATAAAGTGGATAAAATTTGATAACGTGAAAAATAAAAGTCAGGTTTTATATACCTCTCAACTTATTTTAGATTAATAAACTTTAAAGTGAAAGTTTAATTACAATGAAGAACTTTGTTATTTCTGCTTCTGTTTTCTTCGGAATTTGCATAATCTATTTTTTAATAATGATTTCCAAAACGGAAGGCAATTTTACCTATATATTAGATGATGCGTATATTCATTTGGCGATGGCGAAGAATTTTGCGCTTCACGGAGTTTGGGGAATGACGAAATATTCTTTTTCATCTTCATCTTCGTCACCAATTTTCACTTTTATTTTAAGTGTTTTGATTTATGTTTTCGGGAATAATGAACTAAACCCTTTAATTTTCAACATTGTAATTTCTTCTTTAATTATTTTTTTTCTTAATAAATATTACAAATCTGTTTTTGATAAAAATAATCATATCATCATTGCAACTTTGTTTACATTTTTGTTTGCAGTTTTACATTTACAGATTTTCACAGGAATGGAACATGTTTTACAGGTTCTTATCGTTGTAGTGAATGTTTTTTATTTTCAAAAATGGATTAAAAGTGATTTTAAAGATCAACTTTCATCGTATTGGTTTTATTTTACCATTTTACTATTAGGATTAGTGAGGTTTGAAAGTATGTTTTATTTCGCTTCAATAGCTTTTGTTTTTTTCTTGATTAAAAGATTCAAAGAAGCTTTTCTTGTATTAATTTTAGGATTTGTCCCAATTTTGATTTTCGGATACTTTAATTATCATCAAGACGGTTATTTCTTTCCAAATTCTGTTGTGGTAAAAGGAACCTCATTTAATTTTTTAGGAAATTATGTTGAGCAAATCAAAGAAATAGTACTGAGGAAAATTATTTTGAATGTAAAATTTTATCAAGTTGTGCTACTTCCTTTATTAATAGGATTTATACTGATCTATAAAGATTATAAAAGTATACTGAGTTTTCAAAAAATCATTATTAATAACTTCCTTATTGTAGCTTGGAGTCTTACATTAATGCTACAATGTATTTTTGGGGAATTCAAAGGGCCTTTCAGGTATGAGGCTTATCTATTAACTGTTTTTTCAATGATCTTGATTCCAAGGCTGAAGCCTTTTTTTATAAGTCCTTTATCTGAATTTAAAAAAGAAAAATTTACAGGTGCGATTCTTATTGTAAATATTATATTATTAATCTATAAGTTCTGTTTTGCACATATATTAATAAAGCAGGGCAGCGAAAATATTTACGAACAGCAAATTCAGTCTGCAAAATTCTTAAAGAAATATTACAATAATTCTAATGTTGTTGCTAATGATATTGGTGCAATTTGTTATTTCTCGGATATTCATTTGCTTGATTTTGTCGGACTGGGTTCAACAGAAATGATTCCATTCAACAAAAAAGGAGCAGTTATAGATAGTAGATTTAAAAATTATCTTACAAAATACTGTAAAGAAAACAATTACCAGCTCGCAATAGCTTATGAAGAATGGCTGAGGGGTCAAACACCTGAAAACTGGAAAAAAGTTGCAGTTCTTACCATTAAAAATAATGTAGTTGTAGGTCAGGATCATGTTTTTATTTATTCGATCGATCCTAAAATTCATGAATCACTTAAACAGAATGTGAAGGATTTTAAGTGGAATAAAAATGTTGACGTTAAGATCATGGAATGAAAATTTAAATTTATTTAATATAACTCTATTTATCTCCTTCTTTACTCACTTTTCTTCCTATATATAATGATATACTTATTTCTTTAATCATAGATTGAAGCTTTTTGGTGTAAGTGATTGATTTTAATTTTCATATAAGTTTTTGTAGATTGGAAAATTATTTATATTTTTGCACCCTAAAATAAAAAGCAATTAAATGCCTACTATTCAACAATTAGTAAGAAAAGGAAGAGTCGCACTCACCAAGAAGAGTAAATCGGCTGCCCTTGATTCTTGTCCACAAAGACGAGGTGTATGTACGAGAGTATATACTACCACTCCTAAGAAACCTAACTCTGCACTTAGAAAAGTTGCAAGGGTAAGACTTTCTAACGGGAAGGAAGTCAACGCCTACATCCCGGGCGAAGGACATAATCTTCAAGAGCACTCGATAGTATTGGTACGCGGCGGAAGGGTGAAAGACCTACCGGGAGTACGTTATCATATCGTAAGAGGAGCATTAGATACTGCAGGTGTAAGCGGTAGAACACAGAGAAGATCTAAGTATGGAGCTAAGAGACCAAAACCAGGTCAGGCAGCAGCTGCACCAGCTAAAGGAAAGAAAAAATAATCATTAAATAAGGTACAGAAGCAATGAGAAAGACAAAAGCGAAAAAAAGACCGTTGTTACCAGATCCGAAATTTAATGATCAATTGGTAACAAGATTTGTAAACAATTTAATGCTAGACGGTAAAAAGTCTATCGCATTCAAAATATTCTACGATGCATTAGACCTTGTAGAAGCTAAAAAAGGAGAAACTGAAAAAACTGCCCTTGAAATCTGGAAAGATGCATTAACTAACGTTATGCCTCACGTAGAAGTACGTTCTAGAAGAGTAGGTGGAGCTAACTTCCAGATTCCTATGCCAATCAGAGCTGACAGAAAAATTTCTATGGCAATGAAATGGTTAATCAAATATTCTACAGCTAGAAATGATAAGTCTATGGCTTTGAAATTAGCTAACGAAGTTGTAGCTGCTTCTAGAGAAGAAGGTGCTGCTTACAAGAAAAAATCTGATACTCACAAAATGGCGGAAGCTAACAAAGCTTTCTCACACTTTAAATTCTAATTAGAAATGAGTAGAGATCTTAAATTTACAAGAAACATTGGTATTGCTGCCCACATTGATGCGGGAAAAACTACCACTACAGAAAGAATCTTATTCTATACTGGTGTAAACCATAAAATTGGAGAAGTTCATGATGGAGCTTCTACAATGGACTGGATGGAGCAGGAAGCAGAAAGAGGTATTACAATTACTTCTGCTGCAACAACTTGTTCTTGGAATTTTCCAACAGACCAAGGTAAAATTTTACCTGAAAGTAAGCCTTACCACTTCAATATCATCGATACACCGGGACACGTTGACTTCACAGTAGAAGTAAACAGATCTTTAAGAGTATTAGATGGTTTGGTATTCTTATTCTCTGCAGTAGATGGAGTAGAGCCTCAGTCTGAAACAAACTGGAGACTTGCTGACAACTATAAAGTTGCAAGAATGGGATTCGTAAACAAAATGGACAGACAAGGTGCTGACTTCCTTAACGTGGTAAACCAGGTTAAGACGATGTTAGGATCAAACGCTGTTCCAATCGTTTTACCAATCGGTGCTGAAGAAGATTTCAAAGGTGTTGTTGACTTAATTAAAAACAGAGCTATCATCTGGGATGAAGCAGGACAAGGAGCTACTTTCGAAGTAGTGCCAATTCCTGAAGACATGAAGGCTGAAGTTCACGAATACAGAGAGAAATTAGTAGAAGCTGTAGCTGACTACGATGAGACTTTGATGGAGAAATTCTTCGAAGATCCAGATTCAATCTCTGAAGACGAAATCAACGAAGCTCTAAGAAAAGCTACTATTGATCTTTCTATTATCCCAATGACTTGTGGTTCTTCATTCAAGAATAAAGGAGTACAGTTTATGTTGGATGCAGTATGTAAATACTTGCCTTCTCCATTGGATAAAGATGATATCAAAGGTACTGACCCTAGAACTGATCTTGATATTACAAGAAAACCATCTGTAGACGAGCCTTTCGCAGCTCTAGCATTTAAGATTGCTACTGACCCATTCGTGGGAAGATTGGCATTCTTCAGAGCATACTCTGGAAGACTAGATGCAGGTTCTTATATCTTGAACACTCGTTCAGGAGATAAAGAAAGAATCTCTAGAATCTATCAGATGCACGCTAACAAGCAAAATCCTGTAGAATATATTGAAGCAGGAGATATCGGTGCAGCTGTAGGTTTCAAATCTATCAAAACTGGTGATACAATGTGTGACGAGAAAAACCCAATCGTTCTTGAATCGATGGTTTTCCCTGATCCTGTAATTGGTATCGCTGTTGAGCCTAAAACTAAGGCTGACCAGGATAAAATGGGTAACGCTCTAGCCAAATTAGCTGAAGAAGATCCTACTTTCCAGGTTAAAACTGACGAAGCTTCTGGACAAACGATTATCTCAGGAATGGGTGAGCTTCACCTTGATATTCTTGTAGACCGTATGAGAAGAGAATTCAAAGTAGAAGTTAACCAAGGTCAACCTCAGGTTGAGTACAAAGAGAATCTTACAAGAGTTGCTCAACACAGAGAAGTTTACAAAAAACAATCTGGTGGTAAAGGTAAATTTGCTGACATTGTATTTGAACTAGGACCTGCTGACGAAGGTAAAGTTGGTTTAGAATTCATCAATGAGATCAAAGGTGGTAACGTTCCTAGAGAATTTGTTCCTGCAATTGAAAAAGGCTTTAAAGCTGCAATGAAAAACGGTCCTTTGGCTGGTTTCGAAGTTGAAGGTATTAAAGTTACTCTTAAAGACGGATCTTTCCACGCAGTGGATTCTGATGCACTTTCTTTCGAATTAGCTGCTAAATTAGGATTTAAAGAAGCGGGACGTGCTGCTAAGCCAGTAATCATGGAGCCTATTATGAAATTGGAGGTTGTAACTCCGGAAGAATATATGGGTAACATCATTGGTGACCTTAACAAGAGAAGAGGTACTATCAGTGGACAAGAAGAAAAGAACGGTGCCGTTGTAATCAAAGGTTCAGTTCCACTTTCTGAAATGTTTGGATATGTAACAACTCTAAGAACACTTTCATCAGGAAGAGCTACTTCTTCTATGGAATTAGAGAAGTACCAAGCTACTCCTCAAAACGTTGCTGAAGATATCATTGCTAAAGCAAAAGGTTAATTTTTTAAATTAAAGAAATGTCACAAAGAATCAGAATAAAACTAAAATCTTACGATTACAACTTGGTAGACAAGTCTGCTGAGAAAATCGTAAAAACGGTAAAGGCTACTGGTGCTGTTGTAAACGGACCAATTCCATTGCCAACTAATAAGAGAATCTTCACTGTATTGAGATCTCCACACGTAAACAAGAAGGCTAGAGAGCAGTTCCAATTATCAGCTCACAAGAGATTGATGGATATCTACTCTTCTTCTTCTAAAACTGTGGATGCTCTAATGAAATTAGAGTTACCAAGCGGTGTAGACGTTGAAATTAAAGTGTGATAACGTGCATACTTTGCCCGTGATTATATAAAAATCCGTCCCTTTCGAGGGGCGGATTTTTTATTTACATTAACTGGAAACTATTTTAAAGTATAATTATAAAGTAGAATTTCTTAAATGTATTTGTTTTGGATGTTTATTGATAAGTTAGATTAAAATTTTAAACCAATTTATAAGAATTTATATTTTTTTAAAATTCAATTAAAACTTACCTTCCTGTCTAATAGTTGGTTATCTAATGTTTTATATTTGCTTTCAAATAATTCCTAATATTTAATAAGCAATAATGGTCTGAAAATTAACAACAGACAAAGATTTAAAATTTTACACAAATGAAAAGAAAAAAAATGAATACACTGGTTCCTGCCGGTGTGAAGAAAGCTATTGTTTTTTTGAGTTTTGCTCCGGTAGCTTTACTAATGTCATGTAATAATGATCATAATGATGATATGCATGAACTGAATTCTTATCCGTCGGAGCTTATCAGTACACCAATTTCTACTTCTAATTTTCCGGCAGCTGTTGCAGAATCCCAGACTCCGATTGATATTATTCCGGCTAATGCTATACGTATTCACAGTAATGAACCTGTAATGCATTATGGTGCTATCAATTTAAGTTCTGTAGCCAATAATGCAGGTGAGAATTTAAGAGTCAATGTTAGCGGGGCAGATAATGCTAATAACTATATTACTGTGGCAGGAAAAAAATATAATCTTGTTAATTTTCACTTCCATTATAGCAGTGAGCATACTGTAGATGGGAAATACAGTAAAATGGAGATCCATTTTGTAAACGTTGCGGCAGATAATTCGTATGCTGTTTTGAGTGTTTTGGTTGATATAGGAACGGGTAACTCTTCTATTCAGAATTTATTTGCGCAGTCTCCAACAATAAATAATGCCATCAACTCACCTAATACGACATTCAATCTTTTAGATTTATTTCCGAGCAACACTCGTGAATATTATACATACAGTGGTTCACTTACAACTCCAAACTTTGGAGCAAACTCTGCTCTTACAAATGGAGGTCCGGTGGATTGGTTTGTGTTTAAAAATAAACAGCAACTTTCTGATGCACAGTTCAACTCTTATACATCAATCTATACAGATCCTAATTTCCGATCAATACAACCTTTAAACGGTAGAAAGGTATATGTGAATCCTGGATATTAATGAAAAGAAAAAATAAGAATACACAACATATTACTTAATTTAGAAACTTCGTCGATTTCGGCGGAGTTTTTGATGAATTATAGTGAAGAGAGTTTAAGAAATTCTTCAAATACAAAAGCATAAAAATTAATACATACTAAATGTTAAAATTAAATAACAGCGTTTTTGAAAAATTTTCAAATTGGGCTACAAAATTTACAGGAAGCTCTTATGCTTTTATAGGAGCCACTCTTATTGTTATTGTTTGGGCTGTTTTAGGACCTGTTTTTAATTATTCTGAAACTTGGCAACTAGTTATTAATACCGGGACTACAATTATCACTTTTTTGATGGTTTTTTTAATTCAGAAAGCACAAAATAAAGATTCAAAAGCCATTCAGATAAAGCTTAATGAATTGCTTGCTGCCAATGAAAAAGCGAGTAACCGTATTGTTGATATTGAAGACCTCACAGAAAAAGAGCTCGACCAGCTTCATTGTTATTATGAAAAATTAGCTGATTTTGCAGAAGAAGATGCTGATATTCATTCTTCCCATTCCATAGATGCTGCTAAAAGAAATCAGAATTATAAACATGATCAATTCAAAAAAAGGCATGATGAATGGCTTCAAAAACAAAAAAAGGAATCGTAATGATTCCTTTTTTATTTAAGTGTAAAAATTATCTTTTCATAAAGTATCCAAAATAAGAACAGCTTCCCATAAGGTTTTTGGTAACCTCTGCATCTGCATATTGCGATTTCAGGATAGCAAAATAGGTTCTATATTTTTGATTTTTAATATCATTAAGCTGAATTTGATAAGCATCGCTTTTCTCAGAATATTTAGGATCGGAGTAATCAATTTTTGACGGATTTTTTGCTTCATATTGATAATACTTTCCTTGTTCGGCACTTGCCATCTGGAAAAGAACTCTTGCTTTTTGATCTTTATTGGTTGAAAGGTCTAGAGCTTTCTTGTAATAATTAATAGCCAGATCGAAATTATCAGGTTCAATGTAAGATGTATCTAGGAAGTTCTTGTAGTAATATTGGTATGGCGTTTTCTTATCCGTATTCCAGAAATCATATTTTCCGCCATTACTGTTGTCGATATCCATTACGAATACTTCTCTGTAATATCCTAAAATTGAGGTGTTATAAAGTAAATTTCCGATCAGCTGATTGGCCTGTGCTGCTTTTTCATCTTTCCCGCTGCCAATTTTCCTTAATTGAATTAAAGCATCGGAAAGTTCAAGCTTATTCATCGAATTTTTAATGAAAGGAAATGCCGAATAATCTTCAGTTTCTATACTAATATTGTCTGGGCTTTCAAAACTTTCCCACACATTGTGCCCGAAGATAAGATTGGAAACATTTTTAAAGCCATTATATTCGGAAACGGCATATTGGCGAGGTGTTACTTTTTGATTATTTTCGGTCCATTCATAATTCAGTCTTGGAATTCCGGTGAAACTTTGGGCTTTCTGATAATAAGATTTAGCCTTTCCAAAATCCGCCATTCTCATTGCTCTGTCTCCATAAATTACACTGAAAAAGGCATCAATATTTCCTACATCATTGATATTTTTAGCAATAATTTGTTGCTCAAATTGTGACTTATTAGGCTTTCTGTAAAAATCTTCAACACTTTTTACCAAACTTGAATTCGGGTTATACTGAAGATCAGAAAGTTTATTACTCATCAGGAACGATTTTCCATCTTCTCCTTGTAAGAAATAACGGTTGGCCAAAACATCTTTAAGGAAAGAAGCAGTTGACGGAACCGGACCATAATAAGAATCGTAGTCTGATTGAGTACTGTCTTTCTTAACTTCTTTTTCAACAAAATATTCCGAATAATCTTTCATTAAATGATCTTCATATTCCGCAGTGATTTTTGGTTGGGAAACAATATCGTTCAGAACTTTCATTCTTTTTATTTCTTCAAGATATTCCGGATTGTTGGTTTTAATATCTTCTAAAATTTCCGTACTTGCTTTGTAATCTTTTTTCAAAAACTTCAAGTAAGCATCTGCGATCTGCCAATATTCATCTTTGGATTTCGTCTTTGTTTTTTCTGTGAATTTTTCAAGATCATCTAAGAAATCTTTTTGCTTTTCATCGTAGTAATAACTTTGATTTTTAGTGTAAAAAGGAATTCGGTTAGGATTATCTAGCAATTCATCATCGCTTTGGTCAGCTTTACTGTTTTCGGTTGTTGAATCTGATTTTATTCCGAATAGTTTTTTAAAGAATCGTACGATCTTTTGCCAGAAAGACAATTCTTTTTCTTTTACCTCAGGAGTTTCGGCTTTAGCCGGATCGGTGGTTGTATTTGTAGTGCTTTTTTGAGCGGTTGCATTATTACCATTATCTGTGGAAGCATAGTAATATGTCGGAAGATAACTTCTTTCCAACTCATTGATACTTCTTACGGCCATTACTTTCAGAATCTCAGAATCAGGATTAATGTCGAACATTTTTTCCATAATGGGAATTGGATTAGTAAAATCTTCATATCCCAAAAGGAAATATCCCATATTTTTTTCCTCATTTGTTCTGGCTCTTTTTAAGATGTTATTAAAAGAAGCGGTATCCGAAAGTTTCATCGAAACAAATGCAGATTTCTTGCGGCTTTTACTGTTCATAAAAACCTGAAAAAAGTTCCAGTTGGCATCACTGTTCATCTGTAAACCTCTTTGCGCACCTGCCAATTGATCTAGAGACATAAAATAAGGTGCTCCTTTCAATTTTATAGGTTCTACATAAGTTTTGAATGCCTGAAGAGCTGGATCATAATTTCTTGTATAATGATTAAAACGGACAAGCTGATAACCATATCGTTGTTTGATCTCCGGATTTTTTGCAGCATTGTATAAAGAGGTTAATGCAGAAATTATTTTAGGATAATCAAGATTGGTGGCATTTTTATCCGTGCTGTTTTCTCTGTAATAGAAAGAATCTGCACTTTCCACATAATTGATTTTCATGTAAGGTTCCAGATATTTAGCCTCGATCAAATAATCAATTCCTTCATGATATTTTTGATAAAAACCAACGCCTAATTTTGTGAGTAAAGCATTATTGGGGTTTCCTTTTTTCAGTTCATTAAGATCATTCATGCTCATTTTATTGACCATGAAATCTGTTTCAGTATAACTTAACTGATTATTAAAGAACTTTCTCCAAGACTCAATATTTTCATCAGGAATTTGAGATTGCTTGAAATCTGTATAAAACCGCGTTGAATAGCTGTGAAGAAAAGGTAAATACGATTTATCCTTGATGATGCTTTGCGTGAATAGATTAAAATATTCATAATCTGGATCAGACCATGCGCAGGCATCAGATTTCGTGTAAAAAAGTGATAAAACGGCAAGTGAAAGTAAGTACTTTTTCATTTTTATGAGTGGTGTTTTTAAGCTTTTATTAAAAATTAAAATTCTGATTAACAACAAATTTACTATCTAATTGATAATAAATAATATCAAATTGCGGTATTTTTTTCTCTAAAAAATTAACAACGGTTTGAAGCTGTTCATCAGAGATCTCTTCAATTTTTATTTTGAAACCTTTATTAAGATAATTTCCGAAATAAAATCCGTCTTTTTCGATCTCAATTTTGTTTTCTGATATTTTTTGAAAATTAGGATTGTTTAAATCTTCTTTAGATAAAGCATTGATGAGTTTATGCTTTCCTAAATGATTGGTGACAATTCCCCACGAGTAAATCGGAAGGGCAACCGCAATTTTCTTTATCGGATAATCTTCAATGTTCGACAAATAACTTTTCAAAGTATTCACATCCAAAATTGAATTGATGTCGGCATTTTCCAACGGGGAAGAAGTGGAGTAGCACATCAAATAGACTTTTTCAACAGGTGGAATTCCGGTTTGAGCTTTATCTTTTACCTGATGAAGGCGAAGTGTACAGGTAATTTGTTTTCCTGAGATCTTTTTTAATTCTTTTAAAAATTTGAAATAATCATCACGTGTTCCGGCGGTCCAATCGCAGTCGATTTGAATTTCATTGTTGATATTTAAATGATATTCTGTCGTTTTCTTTTGAACTAATTGATTGATTTTTTCGGCTAAAAATTTAATTTCATCTTGTGAAATATTCAATAAGGTTCGATTCGTTATAAAAACGGTTGGAACAATTTGTTTGTTGGTCTGGAAACTTTTGTCTTTCGTAATAACTGCAATCGGCTGAAATTTCCCTTCCACTTTATCTACATCAAAAAACCGTGTGTATAAATAAGGAACGGTAGCCTTGTCTAAAACTTTTTTCTCTTTCTGATCTAATGAAAGTTTCGTTTTCCAGTAATAGAAAGTATATGAATGATCATTTTTCTTATTGCATGAAACAATTAGAAAAAGAAAGAATACTATTTTTAGGATTTTCATTATTGATAAAATGCGCTGTCACAAATACAACTTCCGCTTTCTGTTTCTGAAACAGAGCAGCAGTCTTCGGATTTTGAAATGTTTCCTTTTTCGTCCGTCATATAGATTTTCTCTTTATCAAATTTTACATAAAAAGTTTCATTAAAACTATTAAAATGGACTTTCATGACTTTCGGGTTGTATTTTCCGGCATTCATTTCTTCTTTGGTTTCTTCACCACTAGCCTGATTAACCTGTACAAGCCCGAAATGAACATCACCATTTTTCTTTACATCCACATAGTAAGCCGGAGTTCCAGTTCCGCTATAGCCTTCAAGGATGTTGAAATCTCTTTTTCCTGTAAAAGGAGCTTTAGACTGAGCAAAAGACAGCATGCTGATGCATAAAATAAATAAGCAGAAAACCTTTTTCATATTTTTTTTCTCAAAATTAAAGATATTCAAGCAAAAATTAAACCGTAAAAACACGGTGATTGCTTTTAGAAGAGGTTTTAAGTAATAGCATTTTTTAATTTTTTAAACGCTATATTTTTTTTAAAAATAAAAAACCATCCCAAAATTGGAATGGTTTGTAAATTACTAACAATTTTTATTTAAAATACCGTTGCAGCCAGTTGAATCCTTGCATATTTGTTCGAAGGATTCCACATCGCCATCATAGAAACGGGAAGGCTGTAGTGATCTGTGATTTTAACGGTTTTGGTGGCTTTAACACCAGTATTTACGATGTCGAAACTATTCTTTCCGTTACCATAAAGAAAGGTTTGATCATTAAGAGCGAAGCCAGCACCAACAAACGCGTCCAGATTTACTTTTTTACCAGAAATTACGGGATAGCTTACCTGTACATAGGTAGAATATTTATTCTTTTTATAGCTTCCGTCTGGTTCTAAAACAACTTCTCCGGCGTTCGCTCCTCCGTAAAGCATAATATCTGCTTCAACATTGATAGGAAATGAAGGTCCGAAAGTATAATTGGTTCTTAAATCAATAATATGAGCCGTTCTTCTGTTTGAATAATGGAAAATATCTTCTGATGCAATTGCCGTGTTGATGTTTCTAGAATTAAATAAATCCCACAACCCAATATAAAAACGTCCGTTTGAATATTGAACATAATAATTGATTTCTTTATAATGGGTTCCGTCTTTATCATCAGTTAAAGAAGAGGCTCCCCAAATTCCGACTTTCCATTTTTTTTCTGCATCCAGAGCGTAAGATAGATTTCCCATCACAACAGGTTTGTCGGTAATGATCAATCCTCTCCAAAGGTGGTTGTTCTGAATGTTTGCAGTGAAATCTAATCTGTTGTCATCTTTAATTTCTTCAGCTTCTTGAGCAAAAAGCTTCCCTATGCCCAGGGTTACCAGGCAGATAATTGTTACGAATTTTTTCATGGATAATTAGTTTAAAACACTGTAGAGTAATGCTGCTAAAACGGCTCCTAAAATTGGTCCTGCAACAGGAATCCATGCATATCCCCAATCACTGCTTCCTTTAATCGGAAGAATGGAGTGCATAATTCTTGGTCCGAGATCTCTCGCCGGATTGATGGCGTAACCTGTAGTTCCACCTAATGAAAGACCGATAGCCCAAACTAAGAAAGCAACAGGTACTGCTCCGATAGAGCCTAATCCTATTTTTGCTGTAGTATCGGTGTGTAAAGAAAGGCTGGGATCTGCAAAATAAAAGATTACAAAAACAAGTACAAAAGTTCCGATCGTTTCACTAATGAAATTTGAAGAAACTTTCCTGATTGCCGGACCGGTACTGAAACAAGCGAGTTTGCCTCCTTCATCTTCGGTGATCGCAAAATGATCTTTATAAAATAGCCAAACGAGAAATGCTCCCAATGCGGCTCCGATCATTTGGGCTGCAATATATGTAGGAACAAGATCCCACGAGAATTTTCCTGCAACTGCCAAACCAATTGTAACGGCTGGATTCAAGTGAGCGCCACTGATGGGACCTGCTACCTGAACGCCTACAAAGACCGCCAGTGCCCATGCTGTGGAAATAACGATCCATCCGGAATTATTTCCTTTGGTGTCTTTCAAAACAACGTTTGCTACAACGCCGTTACCCAATAGTATAAGAAGCATTGTGCCAATTATTTCTGCTATAAAAGGTGTCATATTCGTATTTTTTTATGTGAGAAAAGTTAGTCTTAGATCCAGCTTTGAGAACGCTTTACAGCTTTGCTCCAGAAATGGATCATTTTAGCTGCTTTCTCTTTTTCCAATTGAGGGTGGAAATCTTTATCTACGATCCATTGAGATTGAATTTCATCAATGTTTTTCCAGTATCCGACAGCAAGACCTGCAAGATAAGCTGCGCCTAGAGCAGTTGTTTCTAAAGTCTTTGGTCTCGTAATCTTAACTGAGAAAAGATCAGACTGAATCTGCATTAATAAATCACTTGCAGAAGCGCCACCATCAACTCTTAGTTCAAGACTTGGTCTTCCGGAATCTGCTTCCATTGCTTTTACAATATCATACACCTGAAAAGCAATTCCTTCCAAAGTTGCTCTTGCAATGTGTCCGTTGGTGGTTCCACGAGTCACTCCTACGATAGTTCCTCTTGCATATTGATCCCAATAAGGAGCTCCTAAACCAGTTAATGCAGGAACAAAATAAACTCCGCCATTGTCTTCTACTGTTTTCGCAAGATCATTTACTTCTTCGGCTGAGTTGATCAGTTTAAGTCCATCTCTTAACCATTGTATCGCTGCACCTCCTACAAATACACTTCCTTCTAAAGCATAATTTACTTCTCCATTTATTTTCCACGCAACTGTCGTCAGAAGGTTGTTTTTTGATTCTACCGCTTCTTTTCCTGTATTCATTAATAAAAAGCATCCGGTTCCGTAGGTATTTTTTACCATTCCCGGAGTGGTGCACATTTGTCCGAATAGAGCAGCCTGTTGATCTCCCGCAATTCCGGCAATAGGAATTTTAGTTGAAAATAAAGTGGTTGCTGTTTCACCGTAAATTTCACTGCTTTGCTTTACTTCAGGTAAAATAGCTCTTGGAATATTGAATAATTCCAACAAATCATTATCCCAATCTAAGGTGTGAATATTCAGAAGCATTGTTCTGCTGGCGTTCGAAACATCAGTGATAAACATTTTTCCGCGGGTAAGCTTCCAAACTAGCCAAGTATCGACGGTTCCGAAACAAAGTTTTCCGGCTTCGGCTTTTTCTCTTGCTCCTTCAACATTATCTAATATCCATTTTAATTTTGTTGCAGAAAAATAAGCATCCAAAACAAGACCTGTCTTCTTTTTGATCATTTCGGTGTGACCTTCTGCTTTTAGTTCATCGCAGTATTTTGATGTTCTTCTGTCTTGCCAGACAATAGCATTGTAAACGGGTTCACCGGATTCTTTATCCCAGACGACAGTAGTTTCACGTTGGTTGGTGATTCCGATGGCGGCAACTTCCAGCCCCGAAATTCCGGCTTTTGCAATGACTTCTGCTGCTACTGAGATCTGCGATGACCAAATTTCATTAGGATCATGCTCAACCCAACCTGGAGTGGGGTAGATCTGTTCAAAACTCTTTTGGGAGATATATTCTATTTCTCCACTGTGGTTGAATAAAATGGCTCTAGAAGAGGTAGTGCCTTGATCTAAAGCGAGAATTAATTTTTCACGCATGCTGTATATTAATTAAGGTTGATTGTTTTCGGAGAGTATGGTATTAATAAATAACCTTTTGCTAATTCAATGAATTCCTTTTCCTGCTGCAATGCCCATTCCTGTGAAAGTCCTCTTTCTTCTGCAATAGTCACTGCTACTTTGTGAGCGCTGTCTATGGCTGCTCTTGCGTCTAAAAATAGCATACGGACTCTTCGTGCCAGAACGTCTTCAATTGTTTCTGCCATTTCATATCGTACTGCCCAGACGATTTCTGCGACTGTGAATGGATGATCCGGATGGATCTTTTCTGAATATCCAGGATTGCTTTCCTGCAATTTTTTGATAGAAGGAATATCTGAACCGTAAACATATAAATGACTGCTTCTGTCAACCAGATCAGCTTTCATATTGCCATGAATAGATAAGTTTTCTGTTTTGGAAGTTGTGATACCCAGTTTATGTATTTCCATGGCTTTGTTGATGGTGTCTTCCGCCATTTTACGGTAGGTTGTCCATTTTCCACCGATAATAGAAACCAATCCTGTATCAGATGTGATGACTTTGTGACTTCTTGAAACTTCTTTAGTGCTTTTACCTTCGCCTTCGGGAGCTGCAAGAGGTCTTAATCCTGCGAAGACAGATTTTACGTCTTCACGGGTTGGTTTTTTTGATAAATATTGTCTTGCTGTGGTTAAAACGAAATTAATTTCTTCTTCCAACGCTCTAGGTTCAAAACTTTCGTTTTCCAATAAAGTATCAGTTGTTCCTACCAACGCTCTGTCGTGCCACGGAACAACAAATAAAACTCTTCCGTCTGAGGTTTTAGGAATCATTATCGCATCATCGCTTTTTAAGAATGATTTATCTAAAACTAAGTGAATTCCCTGGCTGGGAACAACTAGTTTACCATGCTTGGGATTATTCATATTCAAAATATCGTTGGTGAATACTCCTGTTGCGTTGATGACTACTTTTGTGTGTATTTCGTATTGCTTTTGTGTAAATTGATCTTCTGCAAGTACACCGCTTATTTTTCCTGAAGCATTTTTAAGAAGGTTAATTACTTTTAAATAATTAATAACACTTCCTCCTTTTTCAATAATTGTTTGAGCTAAATTAATTGCCAAACGAGCATCGTCAAATTGCCCATCCTGATACACAACTCCGCTCATCAGATTTTTCTGTTCAATCGTTGGAAGTTTGCTTACGGTTTTAGACTTACTTATATATTGAGTTCTTCCAAGGCTTAATTTCCCGGCAAGGAAATCATAGATAGATAATCCTATTTTATAATAAATTCCGCCCCACCATGTATAGTTGGGAATGATGAAAGATTGGTTTTTTACAACATGCGCTGCATTTTGTGCAAGCAAGCCTCTTTCTTTTAATGCTTCTTTTACCAGGCCGATATCTCCCTGAGCAAGATATCTTACGCCACCATGTACGAGTTTCGTACTTCTGCTGGAAGTGGCTTTTGCAAAATCATGAGATTCTATCAATAAAGTTTTGAATCCTCTGCTTGTTGCATCTAATGCTGAACCTAAGCCACTGGCTCCTCCTCCTATGATAATAAAATCCCACTCCTGAGTATTGGCTAATTTATTTAGTTCTTCATTTCGTTTCATAATACTTCGTTTATGTTTCGTTTTCAAATGTATTAATTAAAAATGAAACTAAAAAGAAAATAAATGAAATTTTTAAGGTCTCAATAAAAATTAATAAATTTGATGAATGGAAAAATTACAACCACGACATAATGATATATTAAAGGAAATAGACGAAAAAGACTATGTTCTTGTTCAGGAATTGTGTGAAAAGTTTAATGTCTCCTCGGTTACGATCCGAAAGGATCTGACGTATTTAGAAAGCTTAGGGTTGCTTTTTCGTAATCATGGAGGAGCAAGTAAGCATGTAAGATATGCCTATGAAAAGAATGTTGGTGAAAAAGAAAGCATTAATGTAGAAGCAAAACAAAATATTGCTAAAGCTGCTTTACAGTTGATACAGGAAAATGACTGTATTATATTGGCTTCCGGAACAACGATGCATTATCTTGCAAGAATGCTTGTGAATTTTGGTCAGCTTACTGTACTTACTTCCTCTTTAAGGGTTGCGCTAGAGCTTTGCAATAATCCTAATATTAATATTATACAGTTAGGAGGAGAGGTTAGAAAAAGTTCTACTTCTATAGTAGGTTCTATTTCGGAAACTATTCTAAAACAGTTTTCATGCAATAAATTATTCCTCGGCGTTGATGGTATTGATATGGAGTTTGGAATAAGCACATCCAATGCCGCAGAAGCGCACCTTAATCAACTAATGATTGAATGTTCTGAGAAAGTGGTGATATTGGCAGATTCTTCAAAGCTTAATAAAAAAGGATTCGGAAAGATTGCTCCTCTGGATAAAATCGATTACCTCATAACGGATGACGGAATCTTAGAAGAAGACAGAAGGGGACTTGAAGAAAGAGGCGTTTCTGTTATTACGAAATAAATTTAATAATTGATAAATAATTATTGTATAAATCACCCTGCATTTGCTAATTTTCTGTAAACTGCTAAAAATCAAAATATTTTGCAATAAAATTTGTCAATTTGAAAATTATTCATAAATTTGCACACTCATTTTAGGGGTAGAGTATGCCTATATCAAAAGTAGAAATTACTCAAACCTTCCTGAAATGAAAGTGTATCCAAGAAAATTTTATAACATATTATATAAATAATGTCAGGTATTATTGGTAAAAAAATCGGTATGACATCTTTGTTTAACGAAGAAGGAAAAAACATTCCTTGTACAGTTATCCAAGCTGGTCCATGCTCGGTTTTACAGGTCAGAACCATTGAAAAGGACGGCTATAAAGCAGTTCAATTAGGTTTCGATGACAAGAGTGAGAAGAACGTTGGTAAAGCGTTAGCTGGTCATTTTAAAAAGGCTGGTTCAGCTCCTAAAGCTAAGTTGGTAGAATTCTACAGAGAATTCGTAGACCAAGTAACAGTAGGAGAAGATGTAACTGTGAAACTATTCGCTGAAGGTGAATTTGTTGACGTAACAGGAACTTCTAAAGGTAAAGGTTTCCAAGGTGTTGTTAAAAGACACGGATTTGGAGGTGTAATGCAAGCTACTCATGGTCAGCACAACAGACTTAGAGCTCCAGGTTCTATCGGTGCTGGATCGGATCCTTCGAGAGTATTCAAAGGAATGAGAATGGCAGGTAGAATGGGAGGTAAGCAGGTAACTGTACAAAACCTTCAAGTATTAAAAGTGGATCAAGAACAAAATCTTTTAGTAGTAAAAGGTGCTGTTCCGGGAGCTAAAAATTCTTATGTAATTATCAGAAAATGGAACTAGTAGTATTAAATACATCAGGAAAAGAAACCGGAAAAAAAGTAACTCTAGACGAATCTGTATTCGGTATTGAGCCAAACAAGCACGCGGTTTACTTAGAAGTAAAACAGTACCTTGCTGCACAAAGACAAGGGACTCATAAATCAAAAGAAAGAAGCGAAATTACTGCTTCTACTAAGAAACTTAAGAAGCAAAAAGGATCTGGATCTGCTAGATATGGTGATATTAAATCTCCAACTTTCAGAGGTGGAGGTAGAGTATTCGGACCTAAGCCAAGAGACTACAGGTTCAAATTGAACAAAGCTCTTAAGAGATTAGCTAAAAAATCTGTTCTTTCTCAGAAAATGAGAGACAACAGCATCAGAATTGTAGAAGGATTGAGCATTGCTGCTCCTAAAACTAAAGATTTCATCACTATCTTGAATGCATTAGCATTAAATGATACTAAATCTTTATTCATTCTTCCTGATACAAACAAGAATGTATATTTATCTTCAAGAAACTTACCTAAGACTAAAGTTATGAAATTCAACGAAATTTCTTCTTATGACTTAATCAATGCAGGTGAGATCGTTTTCTTAGAAGGTGCAGTTGAAAAATTCCAGGAAAATTTAAAGAAATAAATCATGTCACTAATTATTAAACCAGTTATTTCAGAAAAAGCAAACTATCTTACAGATTTAAGAGGTGCTTATTCTTTCTTAGTACAACCTAAGGCGAATAAAATCCAGATTAAAAATGCAATAGAGCAAGCTTATGGTGTAAAAGTAGCAGACGTTAGAACGATGATTTATGCGCCTAAAGTTTCTTCGAAATACACGAAAAAAGGTCTTCAAGTAGGAAAGACAAACAAATTGAAAAAAGCGGTTATCACTCTTGCAGAAGGGGAAGTAATCGATATTTTTGCTGTAAATTAATTATTAATTATAAATAATAGTAATGTCTGTTAGAAAATTAAAACCTATCACCCCAGGACAGAGATTCAGAATTGTAAACAATTTTGAGGAAATTACTACTAACAAACCAGAGAAATCTCTAACTGTTGGTATTAGTAAGTCAGGTGGACGTAACCAAACTGGTAAAATGACCATGCGTTACACCGGAGGTGGACACAAAAAGAAATACAGAATTATCGACTTCAAAAGAAACAAGCATGATGTTGAAGCAACGGTAAAAACTGTAGAATATGATCCAAACAGAACTGCATTTATCGCTTTATTAGAGTATGCTGACGGAGAGAAGAGATATATCATCGCTCCAAACGGTATCAAAGTAGATCAAAAGGTAGTTTCAGGAGAAAGCGTAGAACCGAATATCGGTAACGCAATGAAATTGAAAAACATTCCATTGGGTACTGTTATTTCTTGTGTTGAAATGAAGCCTGGACAAGGTGCTATTTTAGCAAGAAGTGCTGGTTCTTCAGCTCAACTTACTTCAAGAGATGGAAAATATGCAATCATCAAATTGCCTTCAGGAGAATCTAGAATGATCCTTACTGAGTGTTATGCAATGATTGGATCTGTTTCTAACTCTGATCATCAGTTAACTGTTTCAGGTAAGGCTGGTAGAAGCAGATGGTTAGGTAGAAGACCTAGAACTAGACCGGTAGTAATGAACCCTGTAGATCACCCAATGGGAGGTGGTGAAGGACGTTCATCTGGAGGTCACCCAAGATCTAGAAATGGTATGCCTGCTAAAGGTTACAAAACTAGAAAGAAAAACAAAGCGTCTAACCGTCATATCATATCTAAACGTAAATAATTATGGCAAGATCACTTAAAAAAGGACCATTCATCGCATATACTTTAGATAAGAAGGTTCAGGCAAATATAGAGGCTGGAAAGAAAACAGTTATTAAAACTTGGTCTAGAGCATCAATGATCTCTCCGGACTTCGTAGGACAAACTATTGCAGTACACAACGGGAAATCTTTTATCCCTGTTTATGTTACAGAAAACATGGTTGGTCACAAGCTAGGCGAATTTTCTCCAACAAGATCTTTCAGAGGTCATGGTGGTAACAAAAACAAAGGAAGTAGATAATCATGGGATCAAGAAAAAGAGAAAGTGCATTAGCACGTAAATTAACGAATCAAGATGTAGTAAAAGCATTACATAATGATTGCCCTTCTTCTCCAAGAAAGATGAGATTAGTTGCTGATATCATCAGAGGAGTTGAAGTTGACAAAGCTTTATACATTCTAAAATATTCTAAAAAAGATGCTTCTAACAAATTAGAGAAAGTATTACTTTCTGCGATGGCCAACTGGCAGTCAAAGAACGAAGGTGCTGATATCGAAGAAGCTAATCTTATCATTAAAGAAATTTTTGTAGATAGTGCTAGACAATTGAAGAGACTAAGACCTGCACCACAAGGTAGAGGACACAGAATCAGAAAAAGATCTAACCACATTACACTAATCTTAGGTAATAAAGAAAATTAATCAAGGTATGGGACAGAAGACAAATCCAATTGGTAACAGATTAGGTATCATCAGAGGATGGGATTCAAACTGGTTTGGTGGTAAAGATTATGGAGACAGAATCGCTGAAGACTACAAAATCAGAAGATACCTTGAAGCTAGATTATCTAAAGGTGGAATTTCAAAAATTTATATTGAAAGAACATTAAAATTAGTAACAGTAACAATCACTACTGCTAGACCGGGACTTATCATCGGTAAAGGAGGTCAGGAAGTTGACAAGTTAAAAGAAGAATTGAAGAAACTTACTAAAAAGGATATTCAAATCAATATTTTCGAAATCAAAAGACCTGAACTTGATGCAGTTTTAGTTGCTGATAGCATTGCTAAGCAAATTGAAAACAGAATTTCTTACAGAAGAGCTGTTAAAATGGCTATCGCTTCTACAATGAGAATGGGTGCTGAAGGTATCAAAGTTCAAATCTCTGGTAGATTGAACGGTGCTGAAATGGCTCGTTCTGAAAACTTCAAAGACGGAAGAATTCCATTATCAACTTTCAGAGCAGATATCGATTATCATATCGGTGAAGCACTTACTCAATACGGTAAGTTAGGAGTTAAAGTTTGGATCATGAAAGGAGAAGTTTACGGTAAGAGAGATCTTATGCCATTAGTAGGACAACAGAAGAAAGGTGGTCCTTCAGGAGGCGGAAACAGAGGAGATAGAGACAACAGAAGACCTTCAAGAGATAAAAAAAATAATTAATAAAATTTTAGAGGATAGTTTTTAAACGACCGTTACTTTTTTAAAATCTAAATTCTAAAATCTAAAATTTAAGAAATTATGTTACAACCAAAAAGAACCAAATTCCGTAGAGTTCATAAGATGAAGATGAAGGGGATTGCTCAAAGAGGTAATCAACTTGCTTACGGAACTTTCGGAATCAAAGCTACAGAAGGAGCTTGGATCACTGCAAGACAAATTGAAGCTGCTCGTATCGCTGCTACAAGATATATGAAGAGAGAAGGTCAACTATGGATCAAAATATTCCCGGATAAGCCAATTACTAAAAAACCAGCCGAAGTACGTATGGGTAAAGGTAAAGGTGCTGTGGAATATTGGGTAGCTGTAGTGAAGCCAGGTAAAATTATGTTCGAGGTCGGAGGAGTATCTTACGAAATCGCTAAAGAAGCATTAAGACTTGCTGCACAAAAATTACCGATAGTTACTAAATTTGTAGTTGCTAACGATTTTGTTAAACCTCTATAATCTTTGAATACAATGAAACAAGCTGAAATTAAAAATCTAAGCGCTGAAGATATTCAAGCAAAATTGGCTGAAGCTAAAGCTGAATTCACTAAAATGAAATTAGCTCACAAAATCAGCCCACTTGAAAATCCAATTCAAATCAGAGATTTGAGAAGAACGATCGCAAGACTAAATACTGAGTTAACTAACAAACAACAATAAGATTTTCATACATTATGGAAAGAAACTTAAGAAAAGAAAGAATCGGAATAGTTTCCAGCAATAAAATGGAAAAGACCATTGTTGTAAGTGAGACGACTAGAGTGAAACACCCGATGTACGGTAAATTCGTATTGAAAACGAAAAAATATACTGCACACGACGAAAACAACGAATGCACAGAAGGAGATACAGTTCTTATCCAAGAAACTAGACCTATGAGCAAGAGTAAGAGATGGAGATTAGTAAGAATCATTGAAAAAGCTAAGTAATAATGTTACAAACAGAATCAAGATTAAAAGTTGCTGATAACACTGGTGCTAAAGAGGTACTAGTAATCAGAGTTCTGGGTGGTACCAGAAGAAGATATGCTTCAGTTGGTGATAAGATTGTAGTTACTATCAAGGCTTCTACACCATCAGGAAACGCAAAGAAAGGTCAAGTATCTAAAGCGGTAGTAGTAAGAACTAAAAAAGCAGTGAGAAGAAAAGATGGTTCATACATCAAATTCGAAGACAATGCTTGTGTTTTACTAAACGCTGGTGGAGAAATGAGAGGAACACGTGTTTTCGGACCTGTTGCTCGTGAGTTGAGAGACAAAGAATATATGAAGATCATTTCATTGGCTCCTGAAGTACTTTAATTTTAAAAATTTTTAAAAGAAAATGTCAAAGTTAAAAATAAAAAGAGGAGATAACGTAATCATTACTACTGGTAAGAAAGATATCAAAGGTAAAACTGGTGAAGTTATTGAAGTGATCAAAAAAGAAGGAAGAGACCCTAGAGTTATCGTTGCAGGACTTAACATCGTTAAAAAACACGTTAAGCCTTCAGCTTCAAATCCTCAAGGAGGAATCACAGAAAAAGAAGCTTCTATTCATATCTCAAACATAGCTTTAGTTGATAAAGACGGAAAAGCTATCAAAATCGGTTACAAAATCGAAGGAGATAAGAAAGTAAGAATTAACAAAAAAACGGGTGAAACTTTATAATTTTAAATAACACATGGAATATATAGCAAGACCCAAGAAAGCATATAAAGAAACGATTGTTCCTGCAATGATGGAAGAATTTGGGTACAAATCTGTAATGCAGGTACCTAGATTAGAAAAAATCATCTTATCTCAAGGTTTAGGTGATGCTACTGCAGACAAGAAAATTATTGATTATGCTGTAGAAGAACTTACAAATATTACTGGCCAAAAGGCTGTAGGTACTATTTCTAAGAAAGACGAAGCTGCTTTCAAATTAAGAAAAGGTATGCCTGTAGGTGCTAAGGTAACTCTTAGAGCTAGCAAAATGTACGAATTCTTAGACAGACTTACTGCTTCTGCTTTGCCACGTATTAGAGATTTCTCTGGTATTAAAGCTGACGGTTTCGATGGTAGAGGTAATTATAACTTAGGTATTACTGAGCAAATTATCTTCCCTGAGATCGCAATCGACAAAGTGAAAAAAATCCAAGGGATGGACATCACTTTCGTTACAACTGCGAAAACAGATAAAGAAGCTAAAGCATTGTTAACTCACTTCGGTTTACCTTTCAAAAAGAACTAAGAAATGGCTAAAGAATCAATGAAAGCGCGTGAGCGCAAAAGAGAAGCTACTGTAGCTAAATACGCTGAAAAAAGAAAAGCTTTAAAAGAAGCTGGTGATTATGAAGGACTTCAAAAATTACCAAAAAACGCTTCTCCTGTAAGATTACACAACAGATGTAAACTAACAGGTAGACCAAGAGGTTACATGAGAACTTTCGGTCTTTCTAGAGTAACTTTCCGTGAAATGGCCAACAACGGTCTTATTCCGGGAGTGAAAAAAGCTAGTTGGTAGTTAATACTAATTAAAAAATCGGGACAATTAAGTTGTCTGGATACTAAAGAAATAAATATCAGACCGAAGTTTTCTGAAGTCTGATATTTTAATCTTCAAGTCCCTTCAATACTGATTGTCTTTAACCAATAATTTAAAAAAGAAAAATGGTAACAGATCCAATTTCAGATTTCCTAACAAGAGTAAGGAACGCACAAAGCGCAGGCCACAAAGTGGTGGAAATTCCTGCATCGAAAATCAAAAAGGAGCTTACAAAAATCTTATTTGACCAAGGGTATATCTTAAACTACAAGTTTGAAGAGAGCGCTGTTCAAGGAACGATCAAAATAGCTTTGAAGTATGACAAGCAAACTAGTAAGCCTGCAATCAAGTCTATCCAAAGAGCTTCAAGACCAGGTCTAAGACAATACAAAGGTTCTACTGAACTTCCAAGAGTATTGAACGGTTTGGGTATCGCTATTATCTCTACTTCTAGAGGGGTAATGACTGATAAAAAAGCTAGAGAAGAAAAAGTAGGCGGTGAAGTAATCTGCTATGTTTATTAATTTTTAATCAAAGGAAAATGTCAAGAATTGGTAAAGCAATTATAACAATTCCCGCTGGAATTACTGTCACTGAAAAAGACGGTGTGGTAACTGTAAAAGGTCCTAAAGGAGAACTTACTCAGGAGCTTACAGAAGGAATTACTTTAGAACAAAACGATGGTGTGCTTACATTCAGCAGACCGTCTGATTCTAAGCAACACAGAGCGCTACACGGTTTATACCGAGCGTTGATCAATAACATGATTTTGGGAACTGCTGAAGGTTTCACAAAAAAGTTAGAACTAGTAGGGGTAGGATACAGAGCGTCACACACAGGTCAAAAACTTGAGTTAGCTTTAGGATTCTCTCACGGTATCGTTTTAGAACTTCCAAAAGAAGTAATAATCGACACATTGACTGAAAAAGGTAAAAACCCAATTATTACTTTAACGTCTCATGACAAGCAACTTCTAGGAATGGTTTCTGCAAAGATCCGTTCATTCAGAAAGCCTGAGCCATACAAAGGAAAAGGTGTAAGATTCGTAGGAGAAATTGTTAGACGTAAAGCTGGTAAATCTGCTTAATAAATTATAAGTATTATGGCATTAAGTAAAGTAGAAAAAAGAATAAGAATAAAAAGAAGAGTAAGAGGAAAAATCTCTGGATCTTCTGAATTGCCAAGATTATCTGTATATAAAAGTAATAAGGAAATTTACGCTCAGTTAATCGACGACAAAGACGGTAAAACTTTAGTATCTGCTTCTTCTAGAGATAAAGGAGTTGACGCTAAAGGTACAAAAAGTGAAGTTTCTGCCGCTGTTGGTAAAGCTATTGCTGCTAAAGCAGTTGCTGCAGGAATTGGAGCTATTGTATTTGATAGAAACGGTTTCGTATACCACGGTAGAGTGAAAGCTCTAGCTGATGGTGCGAGAGAAGGAGGACTTAAATTCTAATCATTAAATTTCGGAAAATATGTTAGGACTAGATAATATAGAAAGAGTAAAACCGGGAGGATTAGAATTAAAAGATCGTCTCGTATCAGTTAACAGAGTAACTAAAGTAACAAAAGGTGGTAGAGCTTTCGGGTTTTCTGCTATCGTTGTTGTTGGAAATGAAGAAGGAGTTATTGGTTACGGTTTAGGTAAATCTAAAGAGGTTGCTTCTGCAATTGCTAAAGCAGTTGAAGACGCTAAGAAAAACCTTGTTAAAGTACCTGTAATGAACCATACAATCCCTCACCAGACTACTGCTAGATACGGTGGTGCAGATATCTTCTTGAGACCTGCTTCTCACGGTACAGGACTTATTGCAGGTGGTGCAGTAAGAGCGGTATTGGAGTCTGCTGGTATTCACGATATCCTTTCAAAATCTAAAGGATCTTCTAACCCTCACAACGTAGTGAAAGCTACTTTCAAAGCGTTGTTAGACATCAGAAGACCTGAAGAAATTGCAAGAATGAGAGGAGTTTCTCTAAGTAAAGTGTTTAACGGTTAATAAATAAACAATGGCAACAATTAAAGTAAAACAAGTAAGAAGCGCTATTGGTAGAACAAAAACCCAAAAGAGAACGCTTGAAGCATTAGGATTTAAGAAACTTCACCAAGTTGTAGAGCACGAAGCTACGCCTTCTATTTTAGGTATGATAGCTGCAGTTAGTCATTTACTTGAAGTTCAAAAATAATTTTAAAAAGAAATTAAAATGAATTTAAACAACATAAAACCTGCTGCAGGTTCTACTTTTAGTTCAAAAAGAATTGGTAGAGGACAAGGTAGTGGAAAAGGAGGTACTTCTACGAAAGGTCACAAAGGACAGAAAGCAAGAGCTGGTTATTCTCAGAAGATCGGTTTTGAAGGAGGTCAGATGCCTTTACAAAGAAGATTACCGAAATTCGGTTTCAAAAATGTAAACAGAAAAGAATTTAGAGCTATTAACCTAGACGATATTCAAACTTTAATTGATACTAAATCTGTAACAGGAGATATTACAAAAGAAGTTTTGGTACAAAACGGTTTAGCTACTAAAAACGAATCAGTGAAAATTATGGGTAGAGGAGAATTGAAATCTGCGGTTTCAATTTCTGCTGATAAATTTACTAAATCTGCATTAGAGCTGATCTCTAAAGCAGGTGGACAAGCAATTACATTATAATAGTAACTAATGAAAGAATTTATACAAACCCTTAAGAATATTTGGAGCCTAAAGGAACTAAGAGATAAAATTCTCTTTACGTTAGGTATTATCCTTGTGTATAGATTCGCATCTTATATCTCGTTGCCTGCAATTAACCTTGCAGAAGTAGGGGATCTCTTAGAGCATTATAAAAATCAAGGCGGTAACAAGCAAGGAGCAGGTCTCCTTGGCTTGCTTTCGTCGTTTACGGGTGGGGCTTTCAGTCACGCTTCCGTAATGGCGTTAGGTATCATGCCTTATATTTCAGCTTCTATTATTGTTCAGTTGATGGGGATGGCTATTCCTTATCTTCAGAAACTTCAGAAAGATGGAGAGTCCGGTAGAAATACATTGAATCAAATTACTAGATGGTTAACAATTGGGGTTTGTCTTGTACAGGCACCTTCTTATTTAACTTCTATTACTCAATTATTCTTACCATATGCTCAGTTCCAGTCTGCATATTATGTAGAGCCAAATTCTATTATGTTCTGGTTACCAAGTATTGTTATACTTGTTGCCGGATCAGTATTTGCAATGTGGCTAGGTGAGAAAATTACTGACAAAGGAATCGGAAATGGTATTTCTATCCTTATTATGGTTGGTATCTTATCTAGACTTCCAGAAGCATTTGTACAGGAAATGGCCGTGCAGAACGGAAAAGGAGGAATGGGATCTATCATGATCCTTATTGAAGTGATATTCTGGATGTTGGTAGTTCTTTTAGCAGTCGTCCTCTCGGTCGCTGTTAGAAAAATTCCAATTCAATATGTAAGCAGAGCTCAAGCAAGAGGAGGTGTAAATAGAAATCTTATGCAAGGAGCAAGACAATGGATTCCATTGAAAGTTAATGCTGCCGGGGTTATGCCGATTATCTTTGCTCAGGCATTGATGTTCGTACCTGGTTTATTAACCAAATTCGATGAGTCTAATACTTTTCTTGCAGGTTTCAAGAATGTTTTTAGCTGGCAGTACAATGTATTGTTTGCGCTATTAATTATTATCTTCTCATTTTTCTATACTGCAATTACTATTCCGGTAAACCAAATGGCTGATGATTTGAAGAGAAATGGAGGTTTAGTACCGAAAGTAAGACCCGGTAAAGAGACAGCTGATTATTTAGATGATATTTTATCAAAAATTACCTTGCCAGGTGCAATATTTTTATCTATCTTTGCAGTCCTTCCAGCAATTGTGCATGGAAGCTTTGTTCAGACAGATGCGTTCGCCCTATTTTTCGGGGGAACATCACTATTGATTATGGTGGGAGTTATTTTGGATACAGTTCAACAGATTAATACATATCTGCTGAACCATCACTATGATGGCTTAATGCAGTCTAAACTGTCAAGAACGACTGGATATTAATTTATGGCAAAACAAAAACATATTGAACAAGACGGCGTTATAACGGAAGCACTTTCGAACGCTCAGTTCCGTGTAGAGCTAGAAAATGGGCATATGCTTATCGCTCATATTTCTGGTAAAATGAGAATGCATTATATTAAACTTTTACCTGGTGATAAGGTAAAACTAGAAATGTCTCCCTATGATTTGACAAAAGGGAGAATTACTTTTAGATATTAAACAACCGCCAAATGGAGTCTTCGGGTTTCCATTTGGCTATTGTTAAAAAATAAATACTATCAAATGAAAGTTAGAGCATCAATCAAAAAAAGAAGTGCTGATTGCAAGATCGTACGCAGAAAAGGTGTACTATTTGTGATCAACAAGAAGAACCCAAAATTTAAACAAAGACAAGGCTAATATTAAATTATGGCGAGAATTGCAGGTATTGATTTACCAAAAAACAAAAGAGGCGTTATCGGTTTAACTTATATTTACGGAGTTGGAAGAAGTACTTCTTCTGAAATCCTTAAAGTAGCCGGTATTAGCGAAGATAAGAAAGTCAACGAATGGAATGACGATGAATTGGCTGCAATCAGAAATTATATTACTGAAAACGTAAAAGTTGAAGGTGAGTTAAGATCTGAAGTGCAATTGAACATCAAGAGATTGATGGACATAGGATGCCAACGAGGAATACGTCACAGACTAGGACTACCTTTAAGAGGCCAGAGAACGAAAAACAACTCTAGAACCCGTAAAGGAAAGAGAAAAACAGTTGCTAACAAGAAAAAAGCAAGTAAATAATCGTTAGGAATTATGGCAAAACAAAGTAAAGTAGTTAAAAAAAGAAAAGTAAAAGTTGAAGCTATTGGTGAAGCGCATATTCAAGCTTCTTTCAATAACATCATCATTTCTTTAACAAATAAAAGCGGAGAAGTTATCTCTTGGGCTTCTGCCGGTAAAATGGGATTCAGAGGTTCTAAAAAGAACACTCCTTTTGCTGCTCAAATGGCAGCTGAAAATTGCTCTAACGTAGCTCACGAAGCTGGATTAAGAAGAGTAAAGGTGTATGTGAAAGGTCCAGGTGCAGGTAGAGAATCTGCTATCAGAACAATTCACAATTCAGGTATTGAAGTTAGCGAAATTATTGACGTTACTCCTATGCCACACAATGGATGTAGACCACCAAAAAGAAGAAGAGTTTAATTTTTAGAATTTACCCATTATGGCAAGATATATTGGACCTAAAACTAAGATTGCTAGAAAGTTTGGTGCTGCAATCTACGGAGATGATAAAAACTTCGAAAAGAGAAAAAACCAACCGCCAGGACAACATGGTCCTAACAAAAGAAGAGGTGCTAAAAAATCAGAATATGCAGTTCAGTTAGCTGAAAAACAAAAAGCTAAATATACTTACGGTATTTTAGAAAGACAGTTTGCAAATTTATTCGATAAAGCACACAGAAGTAAAGGTGTAACAGGTGAAGTTCTATTACAGCTTTGTGAATCAAGATTGGATAACGTAGTATACAGATTAGGTTTTGCTAAAACCAGAGCTGGTGCTAGACAGTTAACTTCTCACAGACACATCACTGTGAATGGTGAGATCCTTAACATCCCTTCTTATTTAGTAAAAGCTGGTGATGTAATCGCTGTAAGAGAAAAATCTAAGTCTCTTGAAGTTGTTACTGACTCATTGGCTGCTAAAGCAAATTATGAGTGGTTACAATTCAACGATGAGAAGAAAGAAGGTACTTTCATCTCTGCTCCTGAGAGAATCCAAATTCCGGAAGACATCAAGGAACAGCTTATCGTCGAACTTTACTCTAAATAATTTTTTAATCAAATTTTTGCTCAACCCAATAATATGGCAATTTTACAATTCATAAAACCCGATAAAGTAATTTTACTTAACTCTGATGAATTTAAAGGTCAATTCGAATTCAGACCTCTAGAACCAGGTTTCGGGCTTACAATCGGTAATGCTTTGAGAAGAGTGTTGCTTTCTTCTCTGGAAGGATACGCTATTTCATCTATCAAAATAGAAGGTGTAGAGCACGAATTTTCAACTATTCCAGGAGTAATCGAAGACGTAACCGAAATTATTCTTAACCTTAAGCAGGTAAGACTAAAAGCTACGGCAGAAAACCAGACGAATGAGCAGGTTGTTGCTAAAGTTTCGGGACAGACGATTATTACTGCTGGAGATTTAGGTAAATCTATCAATGGATTCGAGATTTTAAATCCGGATTTGTTAATCTGTAACCTAAACAGTGATGTAACTTTCGAAATCACCTTCAATGTAGAGAAAGGTAGAGGGTATGTTCCTTCAGAACAAAATAAGACAAACAATGCTCCTGTAGGAACTATTGCTATTGACTCTATTTTTACCCCTATTAAGAAAGTACAATACAGTATTGAAAATTATCGTGTAGAGCAAAAAACAGACTACGAAAAACTTGTATTAGATATAGAAACTGATGGCTCAATCAGCCCTCAGAATGCTTTAACAGAAGCTTCTAAGATATTAATTTATCACTTCATGTTGTTCTCTGATGAGAGAATCACGTTGGAGACTGAAGCAGTAAAAGCATCTATCCAATACGATGAAGAGACTCTTCACACAAGACAACTTCTTAAGTCTAAATTAGCAGATATGGATCTTTCAGTAAGAGCCCTTAACTGTCTGAAAGCGGCTGAAGTCGAAACTCTTGGAGAACTGGTTTCTTACAGTAAGTCTGATTTGATGAAATTCAGAAATTTTGGTAAAAAATCTTTGACAGAACTAGAAGAATTAGTGCATTCAAAAGGTCTTAACTTCGGTTTCGACGTTGCAAAATATAAGTTAGACGCTGATAAATAATTAATAATGAGACACGGTAAAAAATTCAATCACTTAGGAAGAACAGCTTCTCATAGAAGTGCTTTACTTTCTAATATGGCTTGTTCTCTAATTGAGCATAAAAGAATCAACACTACTGTAGCTAAAGCGAAAGCTTTAAGAGTATATGTTGAACCTCTATTAACAAAGGCAAAAGAAGATACTACACACAATAGAAGAATTGTTTTTTCATATCTTCAAAGTAAAGAAGCGGTTACTGAACTTTTCAGATCAGTAGCTCCTAAAATCGCAGAAAGAAACGGCGGATATACAAGAATCATCAAGACTGGTTTCAGACAAGGTGATGCTGCTGATATGGCTCTTATCGAGCTTGTTGATTTCAACGAACTTTACAATCCTAATGCTGAAGAGAAAAAGACTACTAGAAGAAGTAGAAGAGCTACAACTGCTAAAAAAGAAGCTGTAGTTGCTGATGCTCCTAAAGTAGAAGAAAAAGTTGAAGAGCCTAAGGCTGAAGCAACTGATTCTACAGAGGAAAAAACTGAGGAATAATATAATATTTTCTTCAAGATATAAAAGGAGCGTGTATTTATTTACAGGCTCCTTTATTTTTAATAAAAATTTAACCATGAAAAAAACTTTACTTTTTATTTTATTACAGTTTTGCGTGTTAGTTTTCAGTCAGGTACCCACATTAGACTGGCAACTTACTACTCCTTTCATAAGACAGGAGCAGGTAAAAAAAATGGAAATCTTACCGGATGGCAGCTATTTAGCGCATAAGGATAACGATAATAATGATTTAATTATCACCGAAAACAATGGCAAAACATGGAGACAGATTAATGATAATTCAAAAACTGTCGCCGACTTTACGATTCATAATAACAAAGGGTATGCTATCATAGGAGGTGATCTTAGAATTACAGATCCCAAGTTTTCTACTGCGGGAGTTTCTTACCCGCTTCCTACAAATACTCAGACAATTTTTGTATTGAATGACAGCACTATATTCATAGGCTCGGATAATAGCAGAATACATAAATCTACCAACGGAGGGGCAACATGGGTTAGCTATATTGTTCCAACAGTATATCAGGATAAAATCATGAGTGTATTTTTTACTGATGCAAATACTGGATTTTGTGTTTCGGATGCAACGGTTGGAAACAGTTTTATTTTTAAAACGACTAATGGTGGGCAGACATGGGTGAAGATGAATACAAGTTCTGTGGAATTTAGCAAGATTGTATTTAAAGATTCAATGAATGGAATTGCTACAAAATATGGTGGAAACCCTCTATATACTTTAGATGGTGGAAATACTTGGAATGAAGCTGCAGGCGTTGGAACCTTAAATGATATTAAATTGTATAACAATGAATATATTGCCATAGGAAATCCTAATAAATTATACAAAACTGCTACTGGAGAATCTTGGACAAATACAGGAGATATGTATCCTCCAGTTTTTCATGTTTTTACTTGTCTTGCGACTCATCCTGATTTTGTTCTTGTGGGAACAAATAATGAAACAGGTAGTAGCCAATTACGCCATACCATTTTTAAAAGTACTAATTTGCTGAATTGGAATCCTTTAAATATTAAATGGATCTACTGGGCACTTTACAATCAGGCTTATGCAAGTGAAAAATTAGCAATAGTACCTTTTAGTTATTTTTCTCAAGACAAAGGTTATTCTTGGGAGGCTTCGAGAAATGATTTCCCTGCAGGAGCAATGAATATATTACCTGATGGGAGAGGTATTGCTATAGGAAGAAGTACATCTCAATTTTGGAAAACAATTGATAATGGACTAACTTGGACGGAAGCTATATCTCCTAATACAAGATTAACCATCCCGGCTATGAAACCCAATGGAGATTTTGCAATTGCCAATTTGGGAACCAATTCCAACCAATTTACAGGATATATCTCAACATATTCTGCTGCGGGTGGATGGACTCCGCCGGTGAGCGTTGAATGGGAAGTTTCTTCCATGAAATTTATTGATAATAACGTAGGTTTTCTTGTGCAGCGAGAAAAAGTGATGAAAACTGTAGATGGTGGACTGACATGGACGGCCGTTACCAATTATCCCGGAGCAATAATAGATGCAAGGAATATTGTCTTTGGAAACTCTTCAAGAGTATACATTGGTAAATATTATACAACGAACTTAGGAGCTACATGGACGGCTGTACCTTCGCCAATGTCATTTTTTAAAGATTATGAAATTTTTTCGGACGGCACAGGATATGCTATGGATCTCTATAGAGATATTTATAAAACAACCAATTTTGGAGCATCTTGGCAGAAAATTATAACAACACAATTGTTGGCTACACCAGGCAGTACGATTAACAAAGTTGCTTTTGCTAAAAATTATATGGTAGCAGTAGGGTCAACAGGTTTCTATGTATTAGACCTGGTAACGGGTAATCTTTCTACCAACGATCCTAAATTAGAAGTAAATAATAAAATGAGGATTTATCCTAATCCTACTTCTTCAATATTATTTTTTGACATAAAAGATAAAATAAAAAGTATCATTGTATTTGATATTTCCGGAAGGATTTTCAAAAATATTGAGAATGTAAAACAAAGCTCAATTGATATTTCTGATTTAGAAAAAGGAAATTATTTTGTGAAAATAATTACTGAAGATAAGACGTACTTAGAAAAAGTCATTAAGAAATAAATAAAAACCGTTCAGGCTTCTGAACGGTTTTTTATGTTTTAGATTTTGGTTCTTTTCAACTCGATAATGTTGTTACCTTGTTCAAGGTGAAGACTGTCTCCTTTTACTCTCGCGGTCATATCATCTTTTTTATAGATTGTTTCGCCATCTTTTGTTTCTTTCTTTTCCAGTGTGAAAGTTTTTTTGTTGCTTGTGATCGCAACAGTACTTTCTTTCGGGTCATTCTTGAAAACTACTTTTACTAAAGCTCCATCTGTTGCTTTGTAAACGAAATCTGTCTTTTCCGTTTTCTGTCCATTAACTTCTATCGTAGATGAATTTACTGTAGAAGAATCTATTTTCCCGTTATTATCAACAATAGTTGTTTCTGAACTATCAGTTTTAATAATATTTTTATTGCCGCTTTCAGTTTTGTTGCAACTTACTAATGATAAAGCAACAAGTGAAACTGTGATTAAAAGTCCTTTTTTCATGTTATTTATTCTTTAAATGTATTTGAAAGTTAATTTTCTGTGGTAAAGAAATTAGAATAAATTTAATAAAACAAAAAACAAACCAATAATTATCGCTGAAAATTTAAAAATAAAAATCTTAAGACATGATTTTATACGTATGGTCAAAAAGATGTGTTTTGAGCTTTAATATTAACTAAAATTTAACTTGCAATTCCTTTAAAAGATAAGCTATATATGGTCAGAAAAGTTAAAAATTGATTAAATTTGTATAAACTATAAAAAAAACAGAAAAATGAGTTACATTTCTTATATAGAAGCGAGACAAATTTTGGATTCAAGAGGAAATCCTACAATAGAAGTAGATGTATTTACTGAAAGCGGGGCAATGGGCCGTGCAGCAGTTCCTTCGGGAGCATCTACAGGAGAACATGAAGCGGTTGAATTACGTGATGGTGGTTCAGAATATATGGGGAAAGGAGTTCTTAAAGCTGTTGAAAATGTAAGAGAAGTAATAGCACCTGAATTGGTGGGTCTTCCTGTTTTTGATCAGAATCTTTTAGATCAGATCATGATTGAACTTGATGGGACACCTAATAAAGGAAGTCTTGGGGCAAATGCAATCCTTGGAGTTTCTTTGGCAGCAGCAAAAGCAGCAGCAGCAGAATTGAAAATGCCTTTATATAAATATGTAGGTGGTGTTAATGCAAACACACTTCCTGTTCCGATGATGAACGTTATCAATGGTGGTTCTCACTCTGATGCGCCTATCGCGTTCCAGGAATTTATGGTAATGCCGGTAAAAGCAGACTCTTTCTCTCATGCGTTGAGAAAAGGAACTGAAATTTTCCACAACCTAAAAGCAATTCTTCATTCAAGAGGTCTTTCTACTGCAGTAGGTGACGAAGGTGGTTTTGCACCAACTTTCAAAGGAACTGAAGATGCTTTGGATACTTTGCTTCAGGCAATAGAAAAAGCGGGTTACAAACCTGGTGATGATGTAATGATCGCATTAGACTGTGCTGCTTCAGAATTCTACAAAGACGGAATTTATGATTACAGAAAATTCCAGACTCCGGATGCTGCACAATTTACGAGCAGTGAGCAGGTTTCTTATTTAGCTGATCTTGCAAACAAATACCCGATTATTTCTATCGAAGACGGTATGCAGGAAAATGACTGGGAAGGTTGGAAAATGTTAACTGACAAGATTGGTGACAGAGTACAATTGGTAGGTGACGATTTATTCGTAACGAATGTTGAAAGATTAGCAAGAGGTGTTGAAGAAGGAATTGCCAACTCAATCCTTGTAAAAGTAAACCAAATTGGTTCTCTTTCTGAAACAATGGCGGCTGTACAAATGGCTCAACACAACAAATTCACTTCAGTAATGTCTCACAGATCAGGTGAAACTGAAGATTCTACAATCGCTGATTTAGCAGTTGCTATGAATTGCGGACAGATCAAAACAGGTTCTGCTTCAAGATCAGACAGAATGGCGAAATACAACCAATTATTGAGAATTGAAGAAGCTCTTGGTGAAACAGCAATTTTCCCAGGTTTAGGAGCATTTAAGATCAAAAGATAATCGAAATTATAAATAACGGCAAGCGATAATTTTTGTTTGCCGTATTTTATGGAATTTAGTAAATTTAGAAAAAAAATAAATAAATGTCAGACAACAAAGTAATATTGAATTACGACGGTAATTCATATGAATATCCAATCGTGGATAGTACTATCGGAGACAGAGGGATCGATATTTCAAAACTAAGAGACCAAACAGGTTTAATCACTCTAGATTTAGGTTACAAAAATACAGGAGCTACACTTAGCGACATTACTTACTTAGACGGGGATAAAGGAGAATTATTCTATAGAGGATATCCTATTGAGCAGATTGCTGAAAAGTCTAACTTCACAGAAGTAATGTATCTTTTGTTACACGGTGAATTACCAACTTCAGATCAATTCAATACCTTCAACGGTAATATCAAAAAATATAACTTCGTAGCAGAGGAGATGAAAAAAATCATCGATGCTTTCCCTCGTTCTGCTCACCCAATGGGAGTTTTATCTTCTTTAACTTCTGCTTTAACTGCCTTCAACCCGAAAGCTGTTAATGTAAACTCTAAAGAAGAAATGGACCTTGCTGCAGAATTGCTTATTGCTAAATTTGCTCACCTTGCTGCTTGGACATACAGAAAAACTCTAGGTTTACCATTAAACCACGGAGATAATAGTCTAAACTATGTAGAGAACTTCTACAAAATGGCGTTCAGATTACCAAATGAAGAGTTTGAAATCAACCCTGTGGTAACTGCTGCTTTAGATAAATTATTAATCCTTCATGCTGACCACGAGCAAAACTGTTCTACATCTACTGTAAGAATGGTTGGTTCTGCTCATACAGGTCTTTTCGCTTCAGTTTCTGCGGGTATTTCTGCACTTTGGGGACCACTTCACGGTGGTGCAAACCAAGCAGTTATCGAAATGCTTGAATTGATCGAAAAAGACGGTGGAGATGTTAACAAGTGGGTTGAAAAAGCTAAAGATAAAAACGACAGCTTCCGTTTGATGGGATTCGGACACAGAGTTTACAAAAACTTCGATCCAAGAGCGAAAATCATCAAAAAAGCTGCTGATGATCTATTAGTTGCATTAGGAATTGAAGACAAAGCTCTTGATATTGCTATGCAGTTAGAAAAAGTAGCATTGGAAGATGAGTACTTCATCGAAAGAAAGTTATATCCAAACGTAGATTTCTACTCAGGAATCATCTACAGAGCATTAGGAATTCCTACAGAAATGTTTACAGTAATGTTTGCATTAGGAAGACTTCCGGGATGGATCGCTCAATGGAAAGAAATGAGATTAAAAGGAGATCCAATCGGAAGACCAAGACAGGTTTACCAAGGAGCTCAAAAAAGAGACTATATCGATTTAGTAAACAGATAATATTTGTTTCAGATAAATATAAATCCCAAAGTTTTTAAGCTTTGGGATTTTTTTTGTTTGAATATTTTACTGTAATTAAGATTCTTTATTTTATTTTAAATCATGAAAAAATATTAATCAGTAATTTTCAGACTTGAAATTTTCTCATTCTTAATCTCAAATTTATACTTTAAAACAATCGGACTCCCATCAAAAGTTCCCGAAACTTTAGTTGTTAAGATGGTTGTTTGATCTTCATTAAAAACATCAATAACTTCTAGTTTGGTTTTGTATTCTTCATTAGTTTTTTCGTTCCAGTCTTTTATTTCTTCTTTTCCTTTGTGAGTTTTTCCTTCATCAAAAACTTTTGGATCATCCGAAAAGCACTCAGAATATGAATTACTGTCAAAATTTTCCTGAGCTTCTAATAGGTTTTTTAAAATAATAGGTAAATCCATTTTTATAATTTTTAGGTTAATTTAAATTGTTGGAATCGTTCCTCCATCAATCACATATTCAGTTCCGGTTAAATAACTTGCTCGTGGAGATACTAAGAATCCTACAAACTCTGCTACATCTTCCGGTTGAGCAGGTCTTCCGATGGGAATTCCACCCAACGCATTCATCACGCTTTGGGTTGCTTCTTCTATTGTTGAATTGGAGCTTTCAGCAATTCTTTCCATCATTCTTGTTGCAGAATCTGTCATGATCCATCCCGGTGAAACCGTCAAAACTCGAACTCCTTTTGATGAAACTTCCTTTGACAAACCTTTGCTGTAATTAATTAAACCCGCTTTTGCAGCCGCATACGGCAAAGTAGAATCATACAGCGGCAATCTCCCCTGAATTGAAGCAATATGAATAATTACGCCACTTTTTTGTTCGATCATTTGTGGTAAAAATCCTCTGTCTAAGCGAACGGGAGCCAGCAAATTTGTTTGAATTGATATTTCCCAATCTTCATCCGTCAAAACAGAAAATCCACCACCTTTTGTTTCCGAACCGCCGAGAGTATTGATTAAAATATCAAGCTTTCTGAATTTTGACAAAACTTCATCAACAACTTTTTGTGTACTTTCAGATTTACTTAAATCAGAAGCGATAAAATGAAGTTTTTCATTCATAATTTCCGGATGATATCTTGCGGTTACAATTACTGTTGCACCTGCGGCTAATAATCTTTCTGCGATGGCCTTTCCTGCGCCTTTTGTTCCACCAGTTACTAAGGCTATTTTATTGCTTAGTTCATTATTAAAATTAAATTGTTCGTTCATACGTTTAAAGTTTGGTACAAATTTCAGGAGTATGATGGGTTTATACAAGTACGGAAATACGATTCATATAGGGATAAATTTTTCCCCTATTGGTGTTTTTAGAACATTGATTAATTTTGTTGTATGTATGAAAGAAAAATTCCGCCTAATTTAAATTGTGGTCTTGACCTAATTGGTGAAGTGCTTTATGGCAAATGGAAGATCCGTTTGTTATGGTTTATCAATGAAGGTTTTCTGCGACCAAGTGAGTTGCAGAGGAAAATTCCGGATGCTTCCCGTAGGGTTTTGAATATTCAGTTGAAAGAATTGGAAGATCATGAGCTTGTTACGAAGAAAATATACCCTGTTGTTCCTCCAAAAGTTGAGTACAGCCTTACTGAATTTGGTAAAACTTTAATTCCGGTAATTTCTGTTTTGGGTGAATGGGGAGATAAAAATGAAGAACGTCTTCGAACGGTTATTCTTAATCGATTAGAAAATAATTCAGAAGAAATAAGCTAAGAAAGTATAGTCAGATAAAAGTAAAACCTGCTTTTGTGAGCAGGTTTTTTATTTTTAATTAAGGACATTGGCATCTGTCGCATGTCCAGATATAGCATTTTCCTGAGTCATCCCATTCGCAGCAGCGTCTTGCTCCACCGATTGCGATGCCTCCTACAATTGATTTTTGTTGATCTCTTCCTAATTTTTGTGCGTGTTTCAGCACTGGATTTTTCTTGTTCATGATTTTGTGATTTGATGTTAATAGTTAAATTTTAATTTTTCGCGAAAATTATATCACTAAGATAGGAATTTATTTTAAATGTTTATTAAATTTTATACGTAAATTAATAATTAGCAATATGTTATATTTAAAATTATCTTTCAAAACCTTAGACGAAAGCAATTAAATCTGTCTTTAATTCAAAAAAACTTAACTAAAAACTGTAGAATTGAGATTTTGCAGTATAAAATTAAAGCTTGTTTATAAAACAGCTCAAAAGTTTCCTAAATACAGACCTTTACTTATATTTGTAGTATTGCATAAATCTTTATGAAACTAAACATTAAAAACGAAACGGGAAGGCTGAGATCTGTAGTTTTAGGCCAACCCAATTCAATGGGACCCGTTCCCACGCTTGAGGAAAGTTATGATGCCAAGTCATATTACTCAATCGAAAACAACATGTATCCAAAAGAAGAGGATATCATCAATGAAATGAATGCTTTTGAAGCGGTTTTAAAAAAATATGATGTAGAAGTGCTGCGTCCGAGTATCATTAAAGATTACAATCAGGTTTTCGCAAGAGATGTAGCTTTTGTGATCGACGATAAAATGATCATTTCAAACGTAATTGCCGATAGAGCAGACGAGCAGGAAGCTTATAAAAATGTTTACGAGAAAGTAGCATGGAGAACAATAATCAATCTTCCGGAAACTGCCCATATTGAAGGCGGAGATGTAATTGTTTGGAATGATTTTCTTTTCATAGGGACATGTTTCAGTGAAGATTACAGAAATTATAAAACTGCAAGAACAAACGAATACGCGATTGAAATTCTAAAGGAATATTTTCCAAAAAAGAGAATTATTGATCTGGAATTAAAGAAAAATGACAGAATTCCATACGAAGGAATCTTGCACTTAGATTGTACATTCAACCCGATAGGAAAGGATAAGTGCATTATTTACAAAAATGGTTTTGTGGATGAAAGCGATTACCGTCTGATCATCGATATTTTTGGTGAAGAAAACTGTTTCCACGTTACAGACGAAGAAATGTTTGAAATGTTTCCCAATATCTTTTCCATCTCTCCTGAAATTGTAGTTTCGGACAAAACATTCACAAGAATGAACAATCACCTGAGAAACGAATGGGGAATGACCGTCGAAGAAATTCCTTACAGAGAAATTTCTAAAATGGGAGGTCTTTTACGTTGTTCAACGATGCCACTTGTTAGGGAGTAGCAGTGTAGTAGGGTTTTAGAGTGGGAGTGTGTAAGAGTTGGACAATATTAGTTTGAGAATAAGGGAAATGTAGGATTTAAGAGTTTATAAAGTATTTGTTTTTTTCTATTTTAGTTGAAAATACAAAGATGTCAATAATTAAATTTCATCAGGATCTGAAGGTCTTTCAAAAATCGGTTGATGTTGCTATGATTATTTTTGAACTTTCGAAGTCTTTTTCTAAGGAGGAACTTTATTCTCTGACCGGTCAAATCAGGAGATCTTCAAGGTCAGTTTCTGCAAATATCAGTGAAGCTTGGGGAAAAAGAAAATATGAAAAATCTTTTGTAGCAAAACTTACAGATTCTGAAGGTGAAGCGAGAGAAACTCAAACATGGCTTCTATTTGCTCTAAAATGTAATTACATTAATGAAGAACAATTTAATAATTTAAACAATCAGTATAATCAAATAATTGGGATGTTGGTCAATATGATGAGTCAGTCACAAAGTTGGTGTACATTTTCGTCAATAAATAAAGAAGAAAAATAATTTATACTAAAAAACTAAAACACTCAGACTCTTAAACCCAAACACCCTCAAACTCAAAACAGATGCAGACAACAGATACAGTATTAATGATAGAGCCGATTGCATTCGGTTACAATGCAGAAACGGCGGAAAACAATTATTTTCAGGTTGAACAGAAAGGTTCTGATATTCAATCTAAGGCTTTGGCAGAATTTAATATTTTCGTTGAGAAATTAAGAAGTAAAGGAATCAATGTGATCACTGTAAAAGACACAATAGATCCTCACACACCAGATTCAATTTTCCCGAATAACTGGGTAAGTTTCCACAAAGACGGAAAAGTAGTTTTGTATCCGATGTTCGCTTCTAACAGAAGAGTGGAAAGAAGAGAAGATATTATTGAAATAATAAAAGAACAAGGTTTTCAAGTTTCTGAAATTGATGACTGGTCGTTACCGGAAATCCAAGGTCACTTTTTGGAAGGAACAGGAAGTATGATTTTCGACCACGACAATAAATTGGCTTACGGTTCGGTTTCTTTAAGATTGGATGAAAGATTGTTCAGAGAATTTTGTGAGAAATATGACTTTACACCTGTTGTTTTTCATTCTTTTCAGACGGTAGGTTCAGAAAGACTTCCGATTTATCATACAAACGTTATGATGTGTGTTGCAGATAAATTCGTTGTAATTTGTCTTGACTGCATCGATAATGAACTGGAAAGAAGCAAAGTAATCGAAACCATTAAAAATTCAGGAAAAGAAATTATTGAAATTTCTGAAGAGCAAATGCAGCAGTTTGCAGGAAATATGCTACAGGTTCAGAATAAAGACGGAGAAAAATTTTTGGTGATGAGCCAGACTGCATTTAAATCTTTAAATGAAAATCAGGTTTCAGCAATTGAAAAATACTGTGAGATTATTTATTCGGATTTAAATACAATTGAGGTAAATGGTGGTGGAAGCGCACGTTGCATGCTTGCCGAGGTTTTCTTGCCAAAAAAATAATCTTCTCATTTGTCATTCTGAACAAAATGAAAGCAATGAAGAATCTATTATTTGAAATTGATTTTTCGTTTGTAGAAATTACAGAGTTTATATTTACAACTTAAATCTAGTGTACTAGAGCAAATACTCTCAGCAGTAGAATAAATATCCAGTACACTAGAACAAGTATCCTGCTAAGCGCAGGAAATCTTAAAAGTCATAAGCATTATCCTTTCTTTACAAAAATAAAAACAGATTGCACAATCTATAATCTTTCCCATAGTAGATTAAAAATGAAGTGACTCATAAAAAAGACGAAGAAAAATGATATATTTATATTCAATTTTTAAATCTTAAAATTATGGGAATACTTAAAGAAGAATATGTTCCGATAGCAGATGCATTATTAAACAGCTTTAGTAGGGATTTGAACTTATTTGAAGCGGAAAATCATTTGTTCAGTGCAGGATATTTAGCATCTATGCAAAATAAAGCCAATGAATTGAGAGCAAAAGAAACAGGTGATGCAGTTCTCGAACAACAAAAATTAGCGACCCAAGAGCTGTACCGGTTGGGAAATGAACTCAACAAGCCAATGAAACTTTTGAATTTGGTTTTTGATAAGGCGGGTGTAAAAACCTCATTGGCAAGTGATATTCTTAAAAAAGTGAAGAAAAGAAATTTTGAAGGAGTACTGCAATCTCTGAAATCATTAAAAGAGATCGTCACTTCTCAATCTGCATTGCTTACCACCAACGGGATGAAAGCAGATACTGAAACCACGTTGCAAAATGCTTTTGATGCCATTACTACAAAAGGCAATGAGCAGACAGACTTTCAACAGCAGAGAAAAGCCTTTACTTCTGCCAATAAAGGCTTGTATAAGGAACTCTATATTTATATAGGTGAAGTTGCTAGATTGGGTAAAATTATCTTTCAGGGGGAGCAGAAAGCTTCGGAATATACGATAGATAATCTTATTGCTATGGTGAATAGCTCTCGAAATAATGCGGGTAATAGTCAACAAAAAGTATAACCTTATTGATCAAAATTGTATGGGTATGTAGCAAGATTATTATTTTATCTATATATTCGTGCTATAAATTTTACGATAACACAGCGTAAGCTATCTTATTGGTTACTGGAAACCGCTAATTTTCAAAAAGAAACCCAATAGATAGACTTACGCCTGCGTCTCATATGGGCGTGGGCGAAGTCTTTCTGGTTTCCCGGTTCTTAGCGGTACCGCAGTAACAGATTGGCTTTAGTTCCACGCCTTTTTGTTTTTTCTAAATACAGAAAATTTCTAAGGTCTGATATAATACGCCAAATTCTGTCGCTTCGCATGTGTATTTTTGATAGACAACATTAAACCAAAGAGATATGAAGCTAAAATATTTAAAAAACAGATCAATAGATATTGAAAATTATGTTAGATTTGCAAAATATTAAATAAAAACACAAAAATGAAAAAGAATTACTCTGCAAAAAGAGTGCATTTTCTATGCGCAACTTCGAAATCAAGAGCATATATAAACTAACAATAACACAAGTATGAAAAAACTTTACATTGGTGCACTTATGGTGTGCACTACTGCTGTATTGTATTCTCAGGAAGTGGTTTGGCAGAAGGATATTAAATCTAATACACAGGATTTTCTGAGCCAGGTTACCACAACCATTGACGGACAGTATTTAATTACAGGAAGCTCCATTCAGAGCAATAAGCTTCAGGCAGGAGGCAGTAAGCAGAATAACGGTTACGATTTTCACTTAGTCAAGCTTAATCAACAAGGTGAAGAGGTTTGGGAGAAATATTTCTCTGGCCAGAATCATGATTTCTTATCTGCAACTGTAGCCACCCAAGAGGGAGGTTTTCTTTTGGCAGGAACATCTTATTCAGGAAAAGGTCTTGACAAAAAAGATGATTCTAAAGGAGGTTCTGAAATCTGGTTGATAAAAATTAATGAGTTTGGAGATGAAATCTGGCAAAAAACAATCGGCTCGTCAGCCGACGAAGAAGCAAGATCAGTAATTCAGACCACAGATTTAGGATTCTTTATAGCTGGTAACGTTCAGAATTCAGCTAAAGGTTACGGTTCAAAGGATATTTTGATTGTAAGACTCGACAAAAACGGAAAAGAATCATCACAATTAATTTTAGGCGGAAAAGGTCTTGATGAAGTTGAAAAAATGATTCCAACTAGAGATGGTGGTGCTTTGCTAGGGATGTATTCCAGAAGCGGAAAAATAGCTGGAAGTGGGAAGATGGATGCCGGAAGTTTTGCAAAGCAAAGTGAGAATTTTGGAGAGGGAGATTATTGGATTATTAAACTTTCGAAAGAAGGCAAAGTTGAATGGGAAAAGAATTTTGGAGGAAAAGGTGACGATCATTTAAGAACATTGGCACTAACATCGGAAGGATTCTTAATCGGAGGTGAAAGCCGTTCAGAGCGATCTGGAAATAAAACTGTTGGAATTGAAGAGGGTACGGATTTATGGTTAATTTCTTTGAATGAAAAAGGTGATGAAATCTGGCAGAAATCTTACAATTTCAAAAACAGAGATGTTTTGATGGGAATGAGTGTTCTTAGCAGGGAGTCGGAAGATGGAAGCGGGAAGTCTACCAAAGGAGTGCTGATCGGAGGATATACTCAGGCGGAAGGAAGAATTGAAAGTGATGATGAGAAATTCTGGATGCTGTATTTAGATGAAAACGGCAACGAACAATGGAGAAAGCACGTTCAGGGTGAGTCAAGTAAGAAAGAAGAAAGATTATCTGATATTAAGTTCAATAGAGATGGTAGTATCGTTCTAGCAGGCACCAGTGCTGAGGAGCTTGGCAAAGAAAATTGGAAAATCATTAAACTTGGAGACAAACAAATTGATCAATTGATCGTAAAACAAGACATTAAGATTTATCCGAATCCTGTATCAGATTATACTTATGTTGAGATTGGTTTTGATTTCAAAGATGCTGAAATTATTTTGTATGATATGTCAGGAAGACAATTACAAAGTTTAAAAACTAAGAATAAAGTGACGAAAATCAATACTCAGGCTTTGATTCAGGGAGCTTATTTAATTGTTATTAAAACGGATACGAATAAAACGGCTAACGCTAAGCTCATAAAAAAATAAACACAAATAGATTCAAATGAAAAAAGTTAAATTAAGTGCACTTCTATTGGCTGCGATTTTAGGAAATGTCAATACTTTAAAAGCACAGGATGGTTTCACTAATAAATATATTAATTTTCTTAAACCAACACCTGAAGTTGGAAAATTAATATCATCAATAGATTTTCCTGTAAGCCAAACAAGTGGAGCTTTGGATTTAAAACTTCCTTTGTATACAATCAAGACAAAGAGTGTTGATATTCCTATTACACTCAGCTACAAAAACTCTGGTTTTCAGGTTAATGAGGAAAGTTCTAATGTAGGTTTTGGATGGGATCTTGATGTGGGTGGTAGAATATATAGACAGGTTCGAGGATATGTTGATTATCAGCAGGGCTTCAGAGAATTCAGACAATCTGGTAACAGAGTTTTGTTCCCGGAATGTCCAGATGTTGATTATAATTCTCCTACTGTCCAGGATGCCTGTAATATGGATTACAAATATATGTTTGGTATTTTTGGTAACCCATCAATAAATTATGGCTTTGATGGAAATCATTACAATTATCAGGGGATGGGAATTCCTCTTCCGGGGGGAAATGGTATTTGGCCATTTCAGTCTGCAAATACTGTTTATCAAGACGCAGAAAGCGAAGCCGATATTTTTTATTATAAATACCCAAACGGATCAGGCAAATTTTTTCATGGGGATCTTTTTCAAATTAAAAGTATTCCGTTTACCAAGGAAAAAATAACTGAAAATACAATAACTGATACTCAAGGAAATACGTTTTATTTTAATGATCGAGCGGATGAAATAACACAATCTTTAAGTAACACTATCAAATATTTTAGCGCTGGCTCTCCTGTACCATCAAACGGTCCTAGAAGTAATAATTATTCATACTCATTACTCTTAAGTAAAATCACAACAAACTCAAATGATGTTATAGATTTTACTTATTCAACTGTTGAGTATATTAAATATGGTCCGAAAGTTTGGAAAATTAGAAGAAGTGTAAATACAATCCCAAATTCAGGTAACTTTAACTTTACACCTATCACGAATGGATATTTTGATAATGAAGAGACCAGCCAACAAAAAATTAAAACAAAAAAAATAGAGAGTATTTCTTTAAACAACAAGGTTATTGCAAGATTCATCTATTCTGATTTGCCCCGTAACGACCTGTATTATGAAACAACTAATGCTCCAAAATCATTGTCTAAAATTTTAATACTAGATGAATCCGGTAGAACCATAAATACTATAAACTTTCATCAATCCTATTTTGGACAAAACAGCACAACTCAAAGTAGTTTGCAGGAGGTATCAAAATATCTAAGATTAAGACTTGATTCTTTCGAGAATAATGATGCAAGCTATAAATTCGGATATTTCAATTCGGTTGACAATATCTTACCTAATAAATCAATTCAAGATAGCAAAGATCATTGGGGGTTCTATAACGGTAAACCAGCACATTATGGTCATCTAATGGGCAAATCCCAATTAATCGAAGAAATTGGTAATAGCTATAAGTATCCTGATTTGGAAAAGACAAAATTAACCGTTTTAAAAGAGGTTACTTTTCCAACTGGAGGTAATGAACAATATGGGTATGAATTAAATACTGTAAACAGCGGAAACGTTGGAGGGCTAAGAATTGCATCTATTACTAAGAATGATAGTAATGGAGGGAGTATCAAGAAAAATATAACCTATGATAATGGCTATCTTTATACAGACCCTCAATATGTAACTTTTGAAGCAACGAATGCATATCCACAGTCAACACCATTTTTACCTAAGCCACTTCTTTATCGTTTCAACGTTTTTTCTTCAACATCAATTAATGATTTAATGGGATTCAACGGCTTTCCGGTTTATTATTCAAAAATTACAGAAGAAAATGTTAATCCTACAAATGAAAATTTAGGTAAAACGGTTACTGAATACAGTTACTTTGAAGATGTTATTGGAGATACAGGCTACACACCAGCTTACTACATGACTAATATTTCTTATGATTGGAAAAGAAATCTCCCTCTAAAAGTTTCATACTTCAGAGCTAATGAAACGGCTCCTTACAAAAAGATAACCAATCATTACACATTTTTGGATACTCCTATAGATATTAGTGATGCAATGTATCCCGGGCCTGGTGGAGGATTTCCAACGTTGCTTAAACAAAACGAGTCTCAATATACATCATATAAATTGTTCGTTCAGAAATTACAGACAACTATTAATAATCAGACGGGTATTTGGATGTCCGGAATACCTGCAAATGAGTTAAAAGCAGAGTTTGAATTTAGTTTTTCAAGATTAATTTCTGCTCAATTTTTTAAAGATAAAGAAACCGTTGAAGAAACTATAGACGGTAATTTATTAACGACCTCAACAGACTATAAATATGATAATCCAATCAATGCACAATTAACTTCTGAAATCACAACTTTTCCAGATAATTCTACACAGGAAAAAATTTATAAATATGCTCATGAAAAAGGAATCCAAAAACTTATCGATGCAAATATGATAAGTGTTCCATTAGAGACTGAAATTAAAAAAGATAGTAAAGTAATAAGTATAATCGAGCAAAAGTATGATAATCCAGCTCATTTATTCCCAACATCGGTTTTAACCAATGATATTCAAAACAATGCGACTATTACTGAACTCACCTTTAATAAATATGATAGTAAAGGGAAATTGCAACAGTATACTACTAAAGATGGTGTTCCAATCTCTATTATATGGGGGTATAACAATACAGAGCCTATTGCAAAAATAGAAGGCGCAAAACTATCTGATATTCAACAATCTTTTATTGACAGTATTGTTAATGCATCCAATACCGATGCTCTAGCCGCTCCAAATAATGACGAAGCTTCATTTTTATCTACTCTGAATACATTCAAGAATAATCTTCCAAATTATCAAGTAACGACGTATACCTACGATCCATTGATTGGCGTAAGAAGCATCACTCCACCATCAGGCATTAGAGAAGTTTATATTTATGATAATGCTAATAGATTAAAAGAGATCAGAGAAAATGATGCAACAGGAAAATTGTTGAAAGAATTTAAATACAACTACAAAAACTAACACAGGATGAAAAAGATAATTATTCCAATTGGAGCTTTGCTTATCACGAGTTTAGCCCATGCACAGAATCTGCCTAACACTGAAAATTATATTGAAACCAGAACGTATCTTGAACCAGTAGCAACAAGCAGTTCAACTGCAAAACAAATCCATACCGTTCAGTATTTTGACGGACTAGGAAGACCAAAACAGGTAGTGAATGTAAAAGCATCGCCATTAGGAAGAGATGTAGTTACTCAAATCGAATATGATAGTTTCGGAAGACAGACAAAAGACTTTTTACCCGTCCCACAGTCTCAGACTTTAAACGGAGCCATTGTTCCGACTCCATTGGCTAATGCTACCAACACACCTTTAGGAAATGAAAAAATCTATGCAGAAAAAATCTTAGAAAATTCACCTTTAGACAGAATCCAGCAACAAATCCAGGTTGGAACTGACTGGAGTACTAAACCTGTGAAATTTAGTTATGATACCAATATCACCAATGAACTTTTTAAATTTGCAACTTCTACTACGTGGGAAAATGGAGCTACTAAAAGCACTCTTACAAATTTATGGGGATACCCTCCCAGTCAGCTCTACAAAAATACGGTAATAGATGAAGATGGAAACAAAACCATAGAATTCAAAAACGGACAGGGGCAGAAACTTTTAGTACGAAAAATGCTAAGTGATACTGAACATGCCGATACATATTATGTGTATAATGAGTATAACCAATTGGCATTTGTCATCCCTCCAACGGCAGTGTATCAGACTTTAACGGATGATATACTGAATAATTTATGCTATCAATACCGATATGATGGCAGAAATCGTTTGGTCGAAAAGAAACTTCCAGGCAAAGGTTGGGAATATATGCTGTACGATAAACAGGATCGTTTAGTTGCAAAACAAGACACTGTTTTAAAAGGAAAAGGACAGTGGTTATATACAAAATATGATCAATTTGGAAGAGTTGCCATTACAGGAATAGGAACTGGCTACCAAAGAAGTGTTGAACAAAATACAGTTGACGGTTTTGGTTCTAATAATGTTAACAGAGTAACAGTAGCCCCTTTCAACAGGCAGGGAGTAGATGTGTATTACGGAAGTCAGGACAGTAGTTATCCAAACTCTTCAAATTGGGTGACATTATTGTCATTGACTTATTACGATACTTATCCAAATTACAGCTTCAATCCAACTTTTCCAACCGATATTTTCGGACTGACTTTAACAGATAATCCTGCAACTACAGGTAAAAGTACCAAAGGACTTCCTGTGATGAGTTTGGTTAAAAATATTGAGGATGATAATTGGACAAAAAACTACTCATATTATGACACCAGAGGAAGAGTTGTCGGAACGTATTCTATAAATCATTTGGGTGGATTTACAGAAACAAAATCTGAACTTGATTTTGCTGGAGCTACAAAACAAAATATAACCCGCCACAAAAGATTAAATTCGGATACTGAAAAAGTAATCACAGAGACTCTTGAATACGATCATCAAAATAGATTACTTGTTCACAAACATAAGATAGATAATAATACTGAGGAAATTTTAGCTCAAAATAAATACAATGAACTTTCTCAGTTAGAATCTAAAAAAGTAGGTGGGACAAATATTGCAACGCCACTTCAAACCATTGATTATGCCTACAATATCAGAGGCTGGTTAACTAAAATCAATAACCCTACAAATTTAGGTGGGAAATTATTTGGATATGAAATAAAGTATAACGATCCTGAGCCATTATTGGGAATTCAAGAGCCTAAATATAATGGAAATATCTCTGAGGTTGATTGGAAAACAGCAACCGATGGTATCCTGAAAAGATATACATATAAATATGATGGTCTTAACAGGCTTACATATGGGAAAAGTTATCAGCCGTTATCTACTACTTTAAATGTCGATTATTATGAAAATGTAGAATATGATCATAATGGGAATATTACAACCCTAGCACGTGGAAAAAAAAGATTAGAAAGTGCATCAATTACTGAAATGATTGATAATTTAACATATAATTATCAAGGCAACAAACTTGTTACGATAACAGATGCGACAGGAAATAGTGATGGTTATAAAGGGGGAGGGAATACAATTACCTATGATACCAATGGCAATATGACCAGCATGCTTGATAAAAAGATAAAACAAATAGATTATAATTTCCTCAATCTGCCTAATTATATTCAAATGAATTCTGCAATTGGCGCAGGGTATACCCTAAATCATATCTATAGTGCTGATGGAACTAAACTTACAAAACAATACAAAAAACTTTCAACAGTAATTAATACGGATTATTTGGATGGTTTTAATTATGAGCATAGCTCAATGGGATCAATCGCATCAGATTTAAAATTTGTATCTACTACAGAAGGGTTTTATAGTTTTGAAAATAATAAGTATATTTATCAGTACAAAGATCAGGTTGGAAACATTAGAGTTTCCTATTATAAAGATGCTGGAGGAAATGCCGTAATAGATGATGCCGTTGATTTTTATCCATTTGGATTTGAGCATGGGGCTATTCCTGCATCAACAGTTACTCCTAATTATAAGTATAGTTTTCAGTCTCAGGAAAAACAAGTTCATACCGGTTGGAATTCTTTTAAATGGAGAAATTATGATCCTTCGCTTGGAAGATTCTTCAATATTGATCCTTTGAGCGAAAAGTATGCTTATCAATCTCATTATAATTTTTCTGAAAATAGGGTGATTGATGGTCGTGAATTGGAAGGGTTGGAATGGGTGACTACAAAAAATAATCAAGGAGTAACTACGCATCGACAACTTACTGTTTCAATTGCAAATGATGCATCACTCAATGAAAGACAATTTAGTAGGATAGTTGATGCCATAAAAACAGATTTTTCAACTACATTTGGAGCTGATGGAGCAACAGCAGAGTTAATAGTTTCTAATAACTCAACTATGAGAACTAGTTTAGTAAATGTGACAAGTGAGATTGTAACTAACGAAAATGGAGAAGAACAATTAAGATATAGAGGAGGTGTAACAGCAACCTTAGGAGAGTCTCAAACAAATACTTTTTCAGCTACTGGTACAGTTGATGGTTCTAGGAGGAATACTAGCGATATAACAAGATCATTTAATCATGAGGCTGCACATGCAGCTGGACTGGATCACCCTTGGGAAAATAGAGATCATGTTTCTGATATTAATCAAAATTCACCAACTGTACAACCAACTGCAATTAAAAGTAATCTATTAAATTCAGGAGCAAATCCTAATTCTAATTATAATGTAGATGCTAATGGTACAAGTTTAACTCCGGGACAATTTAACACGATGGATCGTAATATAGAAGCTCAGCAACCTCAACAATCACAAAATCCATAAAATTATGAAAGTATATTTTTTTATTTTAATATGTCTATTATTTAGTTGTAAAAGCTATGATAATTACAGTCAGCAGAGCTTATGTGGAAATAACTTTGAAATTCAATATAATAAATCAAGTAAATATGTATTACCTAAAAAAGGAAAAAGTAAAAACTATTTTATAGTCTATCTTGAAAATAATTTTAATGATAGAATACATATTACTATTAATCAAAAAGAGATTTTTAATAAGCTAGTTATAACAAATGATAAAAAACCTGATGAATATTCAGATATGCTAATATATAGAATGGATAAGAATAATAAATACACTATGAATATTCAAGGAGAAAATACAAAAACATGTGTTGAGCTCACTCTTGATAATAAGTATAGGGCTATCTATTTGTTCTACTATCAAAATAAGTGGATTATAAGATTCTCTAATCAAATGAGAATTAATTAAATTAGAATTACCCCCGCTGCGCAAAGTCTGTGACTTTGAGTAAATAAAAATAACCCACCATAAACGAAGCTAAAAAAAGAAGTAGCAATGTGTATTCTTTCATCATTGTTGTTTTATTATAACTGTAAAAAAATAAAATAGAAACCCTCTGAATTTCTCAGAGGGTTTCTATTTATCGCTGTAATTATTGGATTTGCTTTTTTTTGAGGAATTTTTATGGTAAATTTTAATTTGGCGCGAATATTTTTCATTTAATATTAATATTTCATTAAATTGGTTTCAGTTTGTGGTTCCGTTGTTAGTTGTTCCTCAGTTAACGCACTATCTTTTAGATGGGTTCATATGGAGAAAACCTAAAAAAATCATTTAACTTTGTAAAAATTCAATTTAAAATATTATTTATTAACGGGATGAAGTAAAAAGTGCTTATGAAAACGAAAATTATGCTATTGATGGCGCTGTTGCCATTCTTTTTTATTAACGCTCAGCAGAAAACATTCTGTAATCCGATCAATATTGATTATGGATATACGCCGTTCAAGAATTTTTCGAGTCAGGGGAAACATCGTGCGACAGCTGATCCGGTGATCGTTAATTTTAAAAATAAATTATTCCTTTTTTCAACCAATCAGGAGGGATATTGGTACAGCGATGATATGCTGGATTGGAAATTTGTGAAAAGAAAATTCCTTAGAGACAACAAATATACTCACGATCTTAATGCTCCTGCAGTTTGGGCAATGAAAGATACTTTGTATGTGTACGGCTCAACTTGGGAACAGGATTTCCCGATCTGGAAAAGTACAAATCCAACAAAAGATGATTGGCATATTGCCGTTGATACATTGAAAGTCGGAGCTTGGGATCCAGCTTTTCATTATGATGAGGATAAAAATAAACTGTATTTATATTGGGGTTCAAGCAACGAATGGCCTTTATTAGGTACAGAAGTTAAAGTGAAAAATTTACAGTCTGAAGGTTTTGTGAAACCTATTTTAAGATTAAAACCTGAAGATCACGGCTGGGAACGTTTCGGAGAATATAATGACAATGTTTTCTTACAACCTTTTGTGGAAGGTGCTTGGGTTACAAAACACAACGGAAAATATTATATGCAGTACGGTGCTCCGGCAACAGAATTCAGCGGTTATTCTGATGGTGTGTATGTAAGTAAAAATCCTTTGGAAGGTTACGAATATCAGCAACACAATCCGTTTTCTTATAAACCGGGAGGTTTTGCGAGAGGTGCTGGACATGGAGCAACTTTTGAAGATAATTTCAAAAACTGGTGGCACGTTTCAACAATATTTATTTCAACTAAAAATAATTTTGAAAGAAGATTAGGGATTTGGCCTGCCGGATTTGATAAAGACGATGTTATGTACACCAATACGGCTTATGGTGATTATCCTACATTTCTTCCGCAATATGCTCAGGGAAAAGATTTTTCTAAAGGATTATTTGCAGGCTGGATGTTGTTGAATTATAATAAACCTGTTCAGGTTTCATCTACTTTGGGTGGTTATCAATCGAATATGGCTGTGGATGAAGATATCAAGACCTATTGGAGTGCAAAAACAGGAAATTCGGGAGAATGGTTTCAAACTGACTTAGGAGAAATTTCTACGATCAATGCGATTCAGATCAATTATGCAGATCAGGATGTTGAGTTTTTAGGTAAAACTTTAGGCAAAATGCATCAGTATAAAATTTACGGTTCAAACGACGGTAAAAAATGGAATGTTATTGTTGATAAAAGTAAAAATACCAAAGACGTTCCTCACGATTATGTAGAACTGGAAAAACCTGCCAAAGCGAGATTCCTGAAAATGGAAAACTTAAAAATGCCAACAGGAAAATTTGCATTAAGCGGTTTCAGAGTATTCGGAAAAGGAGAAGGTGCAAAACCCGCAAAGGTTGAAAACTTTGTTCCTCTGAGAGCTGACGCTAAAAAATTTGGTGAAAGAAGAAGCATCTGGATGAAGTGGCAACAAAATCAGGATGCAGACGGATATGTGATCTATTGGGGGAAATCTCCGGATAAATTATACGGAAGTATCATGGTTTACGGTAAGAATGAATATTTCTTCACCGGAGCAGACAGAGTAGATTCTTATTATTTCCAGATCGAAGCTTTTAATGCTAATGGAATTTCGGAAAGAACGGAAGTCGTAAAGTCAGAATAAAATTTAAAATATATTTATTTCCAACCCTCAGAATTAGTTTCTGAGGGTTTTTTGTGGTCGATTTTTTTCAAAAATGCATCAATTTTAGTCATTAAAAAAGAAGCATTATTTTCTTTATCCCAATCGAGATGTCCGCCATTGAATTCGAAAGATCCATTAATGATCTTGTTTTTATTTAAAAGAGAATCTAATATTTCTTTTTGTGATAACGGAATGACCTGATCACTATTTCCATTATAAGAAAGTGTTGGAGCTGAGGTTTGTGTTATCCAATGGGTCGGACTGGCAAAATTCATCATTGATACATTGGAAGAAAGACTTTTGGGATCAACTAAATGTTTTTCAACAAAAGAATAATCTGAATATGTTTTAAAATTGGGATCAGACAAATCTGATGGTCCAACAATATTGATAACTGCTTTTACTTTTTTATCCTGATCAAATTTATAAGCATAAAGCATTGATAAATGCCCGCCGGCACTGTTTCCTAGAAGAATAAATTTAGGCTTATAGTGTAATGTTTTTTCTAAATAGAGAAGCGCATTGTTGATGTCATCGGTCTGATTTGGGATTGCAAAACGCGAAGTTGAAGCCAGTCGATAATTAATATTAGCAAAAATATGATTCGGGAATTTCTTCATCATGGATAAGGTAAAGAAAGATAAATTTGATTTCTCCCCACCACGCCATCCGCCGCCATGGATCATGATAAAGACATCCGACTTTGAAGTTGAATTGTTTTTAGGGATATAAAGATCCATTTTTTGTTCAGGATCTTTTCCGTAAGAGATGTTTTCTTGGCTTTCGAAAGAGATTTCCTTACCGAGATTTATCGTTTTTTTTCTGCAGCTTGTATTGAACAGTAGCATAGAGAAACATCCGAGAATTATAATTAAGTTTTTCATACGTATTAAAGATAAAAAACTCGCTGATTTCTCAACGAGTTACTGTACAAAATAATTTATATGAAGAATGATTGTTTCCTATCTTGTTCTGTTTTTGATTGCATCGGAAGCACTTTCAATATCTCTTACTTTTTTTACTTTTTGGTTTCCAAAGTTATAAGTGATGCTTACGGTCATTGATTGTCTGTATTGGTCATTTTTGATGTAGTTGTAGTTTCCGTTGGCTTGCGTATCTTCAATCTCAACAACATTTGTTCTTAGTACATCATTTACGTTTACTGCAAAAGTCCAGTCGTTCCAGTTTTTCTTTAAGCTTAAATCTAAACTCATTAAGTTTTTCAACACTCCAAGTTCAATTTGTTGCTTATCAACGAAGAAGTAATTAACTCCCAAGAACCAAGTTTTCTTTTTGTCTAAACGTAATGTATTGTTGGTTTGAATAACTAAGCTTGTTGATTTTGAAGTATTAATATAATCATCAAAAACCTGTCCTGTTGTTGGATCTGTGTTCAAAAAGCCATCATTAATATTATGCTGAACACCAATATTAAAGTTCGTAGTCAAATATTGTTTAAATAAGGTCTTTTGAATTCCCACCATTGCAGACATTTCCTGCTTTGTTCCAAAATTGGTTCTGATATAAGCAAGTTGTAGCTTTTCAACACCACCTTCCTGATATTTTCTCTGTAAAGGAACTTGAGTTATTGCATCTTTGAATAATGAATGGTTCAAAATCAAGAAATAAGAGTTTTTATACATGTATGTCAGTTCCTGATTATACACAGAAGAAGCCTTTACAAATGGATTGTTTTGAGTATAATTATCTTTTGTAATGATATTTTTCACAGGATTTAGCTCCCAGAAACTAGGTCTTCTCATTCTGCTTGAAAATGCGTATGAAATATTATTTTTATCATTGATCGCATAATTGAAGCTTAAATAAGGTAAAAGATTATTATAATTTCTTTTAATTTCTTGGTATTTCATTGCTTCTACCTCGTTTTGAGGATTGTCTGCAGTTCCTAAACTTCTTGTGATCTCATATCTCGCACCAACTTTTCCGGACAATTTATCCGAGAACTTTTTTTCAAAAGTTAAATAAGCTCCATATATATTCTCATCATAAATAAAGTGGTTGAAATCTGGTTTGGTACTGGCTAGATTTCCGTCTGTATCGTAAAAATAAGTATAGTTTTTTGTATCGTTGTCTGTTTTAGTTTTGTTAAAATTTCCTCCTAGTGAAACTGTAAAATCATTTTTTAATTTTTGAATATAATCTACAGTTGCAGAGAAGTTATTGATAATTTGAGGAATGTCCTGAGTTATTTTTTGTTCCGGCTGTATAAGTTGCCCAAATGTATTGTCAACCAAAGTGTTATTATCAGAATATTGGAATCTCTTATAATTAAGATAAGCCGCATTCAAGTTTAATTTACTTCCCAGAGAATCAGTTTTTAATTCATAATTTAAGTTTACAGAATTATTGTAGTTGCGGGCATCTTCCTTGTTCTGCGTACGGTTATAATCTGTGGTAAGTAGATTTCCTTCTTTATCATATTTTGTTATTTTATTAATTAAATTAATGGTAGAATTGTAGCTTTTATTTGCCCAGGAATTCCATGTTAAAGCTAAATTGCTTTTCTCAGTCAATTGATAATCAATATTTAAATAACCTCCTATGTTTTTGTTTGGATCATCAATGTTACCTGTTGATTCGTTTTTAACCGTACTTGTCCCGTTTCTTAAAATATAACTTTGAGGATTAATATTTTCTCCGCCGCTTAAATTTGCACTGATTCCTAATTTATCTTTTCTATAGTTGGCAGAAAAACTTGCGTTGCTTCCGTTGAATTTGTTTTGAGTATTAGACATTCTCATGTTTCCGCTCAAACCATCGCTCATTTTTTTCTTTAAAACGATATTGATGATCCCATCTGAAGATTCAACCTGATATTCACTTCCCGGAACGGTGATTACCTCAATTTTCTGGATGTTTTCTGCAGGAGTATTTTTTAAGAATTGAACTAATGAATCTGCATCCATATTGGTTTTTCTACCATTGATATAGATTAAAGCATTACTTTTTCCTGCAATTCTCAATGTTTTGTCATCAGTAGAAGAAAGTAGAGGAGTTTGCTTTAGTAGATCAAAAGTTGTATTTCCTTTTGTAACAGGCGAAGCGGCAACATCGTAAACAAAACGATCACTTTGTTTTTTGAAAACCTGCTTCGTTAAGGTTACTCCTTCTATACTTTTAGTTTTTAAGGTATCTGATTTTTTTTCCTGTGCGAAGGTCAATCCGCTGAAAAATATAGCTGCGATAAGAATTTGAGTTTTCATGATAATCGTTTTAGAGAGTTTAATAGCTTGTATATGTTATTATTTGATATTGCAAAGATATATAATTAATTTAGTATCTTGCAATACAAAGTAGTAAAAATATTTTTATACTTATTTTAACATGTTGATTTACAGTGGTTAAAATTTAAATAAAAATTTTGATGTACTTTGATTTTCTACATAATAAGACAACTGTAACAAGGATTTTGTTACAGAGAAATGTAAAATTTTAGAAAAATAATTTTATTCTCTATCGAAACGGGCTAATTTTTTATCAACCCAGATAGTAGCGAAAGGGAAAAAAGCGGACAATAATGCGAAGACAAAATCTTCATCATCCCAATTATAAATTTTTCTTGCCGGAAGACAAAGTAAAAGATAAAGCGTGAAGAAAAGTCCATGAAGACTTCCGATTACACTAATGAAGATGATGGAATATAAATTTTCATCATAACGAATCCATATCATGGCAACACCATATAATAAAACACAGGAAAGTGCTTCTGCAACGCAGATTTGTTTAAACCATTTAATGATTTTTTCCTGAGAATATTTTGAGAAAATTTTATCGATGAAGTCCATTTTTTGAGTTATGAATGATGAATTTTAAGGTATGAATTAAAATCTAAACCCTAATTTCTAAAACCTTCTTCCTGTGTGCAAATTTACTTATAAAAATTACTACCATCCAAATAATCAAAAACTTCTGGTGGCAGCATGGGTCTTACATTTTTACCATCTTTGATCATGGTTCGGATCTCCGTTGCAGAGAGCTCGATAACCGGAGCTTTAATTAAAGAAATATTTTCATTTTGAAGGTATTCGGAATCTTTTTTCTCCCCATCAAAAACTCTTGGATACACAATAATATGATGATTTTTGATCAACGTTTCATAGTTTTTCCACTTGTGTAAACTGCTCAGATTATCTTCACCCATAATTAAACTAAAAGAATAGTCTGGGTGTTTTTCGTGAAGATAAGTCAATGTGTCAATCGTATAACTCGGCTTTGGAAGAGAAAATTCCACATTGGAAGCTCTCATATTCGGATAATTTTTAATGGAAAGTTGTACCATATCCAGTCTGTTATGGTCTTTCAATAAAGATTTTTTATCCTTAAAAGGGTTTTGTGGACTTACCACAAACCACAATTCTTCCATATCTGAATTTTCTAAAATATAATTAGCCAAAATCAGATGCCCAATATGAATTGGATTAAACGAACCGAAAAATAAGCCTATTTTTTTCATGAATATTCCTAATCCCTAAACTTAACGTCCTTTATATTAAGATAATGCGTAACATTTCCTTTCCAATGATTCTCTTCTAAAGTGAACACAATATCGAATTTTTTATTTTTAAAATCTTCTACAAACTGACCCAATTTGAAGCCAACACATTCGATATTTCTGCCTGTAGATTCCTGTTTTATGTAAAACTTAACGTGATTATTATCTTTTCCCATCGTTTTTACATAACCTGAAAGTTTTTGGTTTTTGATCGCCAAAATCGGTTTCATGTTATGAGGCCCAAATGGCGCTAACTTTCTATGGAAATTAATAAACTCTCTGTTTATATCATCAATCTGAATCTCAGAATCTATCAAAATAGAAGGTTCTTTTTGATGTTCTTTGATCTTTTCGGCAACAACTTTTTCAAATTTTATTTTGAAAGCATCAAACTTGTCCTTTTCCATTGAAAGCCCTGCAGCAGCGTGATGACCACCAAATTTCAGGAAATATTCAGAACAGATATCCAACGCTTCATGAACGTCAAAATCCGAAACAGATCTCGCAGAAGCTACCATTTCTCCGTTGTTTCCATCGGTGAATACTAGAGTAGGCTTGTAATATGTTTCAATAAGTCTGGAAGCAACAATTCCGATAACGCCTTTGTTCCATTCAGGATGGTAAACGATGGTTGTAAGTTTGCTTTGCTGTTGAGATTCAATGATTTGGTTCAAAGCTGAAAGCGTAGAATTCATATCGAGTTCACGTCTTTCATCGTTGAGGTTCATAATATCGCCAACAATTTGGTTGGCATGTTTCAGATTATCCGAAACCATCAACTGAACAGCAGCTTTTCCATGGGAAATTCTTCCTGCAGCATTAATTTTCGGAGCAATTTCAAAAACAATATTAGAGATCTCGAAATGAGATAATTTATCTTCTGGAATTAATAATCTTAAGCCTAAATTTCTCGTTTTTCTAAGAATTTTAAGTCCCATTTTAGCCAAAACCCTGTTTTCGCCGGTCATAGAAACAATATCAGCAGCAATAGAAATTGCCAGAAGATCTGTTAATTCAAATAATTCGGCATCGGGAAGTTTGTAAATGGTATTTAAACCCTGACATAATTTAAAGCCAACTCCACACCCTGAAAGTTCTTTGAACGGATATCTGCAGTCGCTTCTTTTTGGGTCTAAAACAGCTACGGCGTTTGGGATCTCGTCTCCGGGTAAATGGTGGTCGCAGATGATAAAATCAATGTCTAAACTTTTGGCATAGTTGATCATATCAAGTGCTTTGATTCCGCAGTCTAAAGCAATAATTAACGAAAAACCGTTTTGCTTGGCGAAATCAATTCCTTCTGTGGAAATTCCATAACCTTCAGAATTTCTGTCCGGAATATAAAAATCTAAATATTTTTTCTCAACAATTTTGCTGAGGTATAGGTACATTAAAGCTACGGCAGTAGTTCCATCTACGTCGTAATCTCCGTAAACCATTATTTTTTCTCCATTTTCAATAGCATTTGCAATACGCTCAACAGCTTTTTGCATATCTGCCATTAAAAATGGGCTGTGTATATCGGTAAGATTTGGTTTGAAAAATTCTCTGGCCTTTTGATAATCGTCAATCCCTCTAAGAACGAGGAGTCTAGATTCGAAAGTTCCAAAACCAAGAGACGAACTTAATCCATCCACTATATCCTCATCGGGTTCAGGCTTGTAAATCCATTTTTGACTCATTTCACAAAAATAAGGAAAATTTATTTTAAAAACGACGAATTGTTGTCATAAAAAAAATAGTGTAATATTTAATAATCTATTGTTTATCAGTGTTTTGGTTGTTTTGTTGAAACTTTTTTAAATAAATTTTAATAAAATTTGAATTAATGAAAACCGAAACAGATTTGTCCTCGTAGATAACATTATAACACTTAAAAAATTAATATTATGAAAAAAACGATCAGTGTTTCAAACAAAGGTGCCACTTTGGATACCGGAAGACGAAACTTTCTTAAACTTGGAGGACTTGGTATTGCTATGGCAGGCCTTGCTCTTGTAGGATGTTCAGATAATGAGTTTGATTATCAATACATGGATCCAGCCAATAAATTTGATCTTGGTACAGGAGATGTTGGTGTTTTAAACTATGCGTATGCACTTGAACAATTGGAAGCAGATTTTTATACTAAAGTAGTAAATAACTTCTACTCAGGAATTTCTGATGCCGAAAAAACACTTTTTACAGATCTGTATCATCATGAAGTCATTCACAGAGATTTCTTTAAGGCTGCCATAAGCGGAGCTACAACAAATGTGCTTCCAACGTTAGAATTTCAATATCCAGGTGTGAATTTCAGTAACAGAGCTTCAGTCTTAGCTACTGCAAAAGCACTTGAAGATACTGGTGTAGCTGCTTATAACGGAGCAGGAAAATATATTACAAATCCCGATTATTTAGTCATTGCAGGGAAAATCGTTTCTGTTGAGGCAAGACATGCTTCTGCTATCAGAAATCTGATTAATCCTGGTTCTGCTGATTTTTCAGGAGATGATGTAATCAACGCAACCGGGTTGGATGTTGCTAAAGAGCCAACTGAAATTGTAAGTGTGGCCGGAGGATTCATCAAAACGCCATTCACTTGGAAAGAAAGAGGTATTAGCTAAATTATTCATCTTCAAAATCAACAATTATGAACATTCTTAAATTACTAGATAAACTTTCTAACGATAAATTTTTCACTACAGAATCATCAAGATTAGAAACTCTTACGAATATGTCTTCAATCGGTAAAAAAGCAGCAGTTGCTGCTGTACCATTGGGATTGGGAACTTTAATGGCAACTTCAGCGAAAGCTGAAACCACAACAACTTCAGGAACTTATTTTAAAACTCCGTTAACAGACGCTTTACAGCTGGCTTTAACTTTAGAATATCTTGAAGATGAATATTATGCAAAAGGTTTGGGTACTGCAGGGCTTATTCCGAGCTCGGATAAAGTTGTATTTATGCAGATCTCAAAACATGAAACGGCTCACGTTGCCTTTTTGAAAAGTACATTGACTTCTTTAGGGGTAACGCCTGGAGTTAAACCAACTTTCGACTTTACGGTAGGTGGTGCTTTTGCTCCTTTTAGTGACTATAATCAATTCCTTATTCTGGCTCAGGCTTTTGAAGATACTGGAGTTAGAGCATATAAAGGACAGGCTGGAAATGTGATGTCGAACAAAGCCGTTTTACAGGCAGCTTTGCAGATACATTCCGTTGAGGCAAGACATGCTTCTCAGGTGAGAAGAATGAGAGCAAATAAAGGCTGGATAGAATTAGCAGATGGTGGAAACATGCCTGCAGCAACAAATGCAGTGTATGCAGGCGAAGGTATTACAAATCAAGCTGGATTCAATACAGCAACTGCTTTTGGTGCTGCTGCAGGTTCTGCTGCTTACGACGAAGTTTTAAGTGGTAGTGACGCAACTGCAATTGCATCTTTGTTTATTGTATAAGTGATTTCTTAATATTAGGTGTAAGATCCTTTTTCAGAATTTTCTGAAAAAGGATTTTTCATTTAAAAAATGATATATTCGCCAAACTAAACTTAAAATTATTACTATGAAAAAAATTATCATCGGTGTATTTTTATTGGGCACTATTTGTGAAGCCAATGCACAGAAAATTAGTCTTGGAAAAGCGGTGGATGTAGTTTCTAAAGGCTCAAAAGCACTTACTTTTACCAATGAGGATGCAGTAAAATTATCCAAAGAGTCAGTAGATTATATGGATAAGAATAATGCTATCGCAGGTCCCAAAGATCCTTATACAGTAAGATTGAACAAACTTTTCGGAAAACATAAGACTCAGGACGGTCTTAATCTTAATTATAAAGTCTACAAGGTAAAAGATATTAATGCTTTTGCATGCGCAGATGGAAGTGTGCGCGTTTTCTCTTCTTTGATGGATATTATGACGGATGATGAATTGCTGGCTGTAATCGGTCACGAAATCGGTCACGTGAAAAATCAGGATACTAAAGATGCTATTAAATCTGCTTATTTAAAGGCTGCGGCGCTTGATGCGGCTTCTTCGGCTTCATCTTCTGTAGCTACATTGAATGATAGCCAGGTTGGTAAAATGGCCAATGAATTTCTTGATGCTTCACACAGTAAAAAACAGGAGTCAGAAGCAGATACTTATTCTTATGATTTCATGAAAGCGAATAAATATAATGTTGTGGGAGCTTACACAGCTTTCAAAAAATTAGCATTGCTTTCGGAAGGAAGTACTCAGTCTGGTTTTCAAAAGATGTTTAATTCTCACCCTGACAGCGAAAAAAGAGCTCAGGCTATTAAGAAAAAAGCAGAAAAAGATGGTTTGTGGAAAGATCCGGGAGCAGTCACTTTACCAACATCAAAACTTACGAAATAGTAAATATCTAATTTTATCATAAATCCTCAAAGTTGCTTTGAGGATTTTTTTTTTTTTTTTTTTTGATGTTAAATGTTTTTGTTAAAATATATTTTCTTTATTAATTCTTTCTTTAAAGAAACTTGTTTGATGATTTTAAAAATATAAATGTTTCATTTTTAATAATTTTTGACGTTATTTATTTCACATGGGAAGGAAATGGGAGTGTTCTTTACGATAAATAAATTCAAAAAAAATGAAAATAATTTGAATCACGGAATGATAAAATTTTATTCTTTAAAAAAGAATGATGATTTATAATAATTCCGTAAATTTAATTATGTATATTATATTTTTTGTAATTTAAAATTGATTTAAATATGTTAAATTAAGTTAAAATATTATTTTTTTTTTTTTAAAATATATATTTGCCGAATAATAAAAAACATTATGAATAAAAAAATTACAGTAGGTTTCTTTTGTTTAATGACAGCTTCATTGTTTTGCAAAATTAACGCTCAAACTTATCAAACATTAAATGTTACCAGTGGTTATAATCAAGATCTTATTGCAAACGGATCTGGTACAGCATCATCCAGTACAACTCAAAGTGTAGATTCTCCCACTTATGGTTATGTATTTATGTCTACAGATTTTATTAATGGATCGGGCGTGGCTCCTACATCTGGTTTGCCCAGCTCGGGATTGATTAATTCTGCGAATACCGCCGGGTTATCATTTCAACTAGCTCCATATACCTCAAATAACTCTCTGAGGTTAGTTAATGAAAATGATTTGGGAGTTTTAAATTTCAGTTCAACGCCTAAAGCTTCAAAATTATTTATGTTGGCTACAGCAGGAAGCGGGACGTCAGTTGCTAGTGTGGTTGTTAATTTTACGGATGGTAGTAATCAGACTTTTACCGATCTATATGTACAAGACTGGTATGGGGGTACAGAGTTTGCGATAAAAGGTATTGGACGCGGAAATAGGATTACGGATGCTGTCGAAAATAATAGTAATGATCCTAGATTGTATGAGATAGCTTTATCTATTAGTGCTGCTAATCAGTCGAAAAGTATTTCCAGTATTTCAGTAACAAAAACATCATCTAATACAAGTTTTTTGTGTGTATTTGGTTTTTCTTACCAAGTTGCCAATGCTTGTATTGCAACGGATTCTATAACAACCTCAAATATAACTCCAAATTCAGCAACTGTTTCTTGGCAAGCGATTCCGGGAGTTTCATCTTATGAGCTTTACAGAAGCACATCAAATGTAGCTCCGGTGGGCTCGACTACGCCAACGGATACGGGGATTACGACTGCTTCAAAAAATATTACAGGCTTGTCTCCTGCTACATCATATAATGTATGGGTAAGATCAAACTGTGGAGGAGGAAGCGTGAGTGATTGGAGTATTGCAGCGGCTAATTTTACAACGTCTTGTATGAGTGTGAACGCTCCATATACAGAGGATTTTAATTCTACAGCAACGGGAACTCTTCCAATGTGTACTTCGCAGCAGGTTATAAATCCGGGCGGAGATTGGATTGTTGATAATGCTACAGGATTAGCTGGGTTTACTTCTAATGTAGTCTACACGACAAATAGCACCACAAATGATGCAAATACGTGGTTTTATACCAATGGTGTTAATTTGCAGGCAGGAACTTCTTATACTTTTACATTTGACTATGCTAATTATGCTAGTCCTCAGAATTTTAAAGTTGCATATGGTACATCGCCGATAGATACTTCAATGACTAATGTAATAAGTGATTTTGCTAATGTAGATGTATCTTCATATACACCTGGATCTTTTACAATTACACCTTCAACAAGCGGTGTTTATTATTTAGGATTCAATGTGTATACAACTACAGATATGATTGGAAGTTTTGGAGTTATGATGTTTGATAATATATCATTAACTACAAGTTCTTTATCTACTTCAGAGAATTTATTATCACAGAATATGCAGGTTTATCCAAACCCGACAAGTGACTACTTAAATATAAAAGGAGCTAAGAAAGTTTCAGGAATCAAAGTTTTCGATGTTTCAGGTAGAGTAGTTTTATCTTCAGACAAAGCGGAACAAAGACTTGACGTTTCTCAACTGACTAAAGGAGCTTATATTCTTAACTTGAAAAATGCAGATGGAACTTCTTCAACTAACAAGTTTATTAAGAAATAATAATTTAGCAATTAATTAAGATAATAAAATAGCTACTCAAATGAGTAGCTATTTTATTTTTTAGATGTTCTTAATCATTAAGAATACATTTTTTCTCTTAATTCTTTGATCTTTTTATCAGCAAGATATTCGTCGTAAGTCATTTCTCTATCGATAATTCCTTGAGGAGTTAGCTCGATGATTCTGTTACAGACCGTTGAAAGCATTTCGTGGTCATGAGATGACAACAAAAGATTTCCTTTGAAGTTAGACAATGAGTTGTTCAATGTTGTGATACTTTCCAAGTCCAAGTGGTTGGTAGGCTCATCAAGTAAAAGAACGTTTGCTTTCTGAAGCATCATTCTACTGAACATACATCTCATTTTTTCACCTCCTGAAAGTACTTTACAAGATTTTAAAGCTTCATCACCAGAGAATAGCATTCTACCTAAGAATCCTCTCATGAATTCTTCGTGACGCTCTTCATCATTTTTAGTGAATTGTCTTAGCCAATCTACCAAGCTAATGTCATCTTGGAAGAATTTAGTGTTATCTAAAGGCATGTGAGATTGGTTTGTGGTAACTCCCCAAGCCACAGTTCCTTTGTCGGCTTCAATATTTCCTGCTAGAATTTCGAAAAATTCTGTGATTGCTAAAGAGCTTTTAGAAAGTACAGCAACTTTATCTCCTTTTTTAAGATTTAAGTCGATGTTTGAGAACAATAATTCTCCGTCTTTCGTTTTTTCAAGACCTTTTACATCTAAGATTTGATCTCCTGCTTCTCTTTCCATTTCGAAAATAATCGCCGGATATCTTCTTGAAGAAGGCTTAATATCATCGATGTTTAATTTATCGATCATTTTCTTTCTTGCAGTAGCCTGTTTAGCTTTTGCAACGTTTGAACTAAATCTTGCGATGAAATCCTGAAGCTCTTTTTTCTTCTCTTCTGCTTTTTTGTTAGCCTGAGCTCTTTGTCTTGTTGCCAATTGAGAAGCTTGGTACCAGAAAGAATAGTTACCTGTATAAAGGTTTAATTTAGCATAATCTAAATCTCCGATATTTGTACAAACCGTATCCAAGAAGTGACGGTCGTGAGATACAACAATTACTGTATTTTCGTAATCAGCAAGGAAGTTTTCCAACCAAGCAATTGTTTCAATGTCAAGGTCATTCGTAGGTTCATCAAGGATCAATACGTCAGGATTTCCAAAAAGAGCTTGGGCCAAAAGAACCTTTACTTTGTCCTGATTCTCAAGTTCACTCATCATCTGCCAATGCATACCATCTTTGATACCTACGTTAGAAAGCATCGTTTGTGCATCAGATTCAGAGTTCCAGCCTCCCATTTCATCATAAACTACACCTAGTTCACCTGCTTTGATACCGTCTTCATCAGAGAAATCTTCTTTGGCATACAAAGCGTCCATCTCTTCTTTTATTTCAAATAATTTTTTGTTTCCTCTCAAAACAGTTTCAAGAACAGTAAATTCGTCATAAGCAAAGTGATCCTGCTCCAAAACTGACATTCTTTTCCCTGGTTCCAGAGATACATGTCCTGTTGTTGGGTCCTGTTTTCCTGTTAATATTTTAAGGAATGTAGACTTTCCTGCTCCATTTGCTCCGATGATTCCGTAGCAGTTTCCTTTGGTAAACATGATGTTTACATCATCAAAAAGAACTCTTTTCCCGAATTGTAAAGATAAGTTAGATACTGTTAACATATAGTTTTGTAAATTTGGCGCAAAAATACGAAAAGAATTTGGGTATTTCGTAATAATGTAATATTCAAGTTTTTAAATATGGGGTATTTTTTATATATTTCATTAATGAAATTAAAAAAAGCGAAGTCTTAAAAGGGACGGCTTAATATAGAATTGGGGATAACTCAATTTTAATATAATTATTTAGGAATACTAAAATGAAGATTGAAAAAACAGTTAATATATTAAATAGAAGAGCTAGATTCGAATATGAATTTATCGAAGAAATGGAAGCGGGGATGGTTTTAACGGGTACTGAAATCAAGTCTTTACGTTCTTCGAAAGCATCAATAACAGAATCGTTCTGTCAGTTTATTAATGGGGAATTGTACATCATTAATATGATGATTGATGAATATAAATTGGGAACATTTTATAATCACAAAACAAAAAGGGAACGGAAATTGCTGTTGCACAAAAAAGAATTACAAAAGCTCGAAAAGAAATTAAAAGATGCTGGTAATACTATTATACCTTTGAAATTATATATAAATGATAGAGGTAAAGCGAAGGTGCTAATCGCCTTGGGAAGAGGGAAAAAGCTTTTTGATAAAAGGGAGAGCATAAAAGATAGAGAAAACAAACGAAATCTGGACAGAATATTAAAGAAAAGTTAAAAATCATTTGAAAAACTTTGTATATAAAGAAAAATTATATTTATTTTGCATTATCAATTATTTAATCATTTAATTCTATGAAAAATCTAAAATTAGGAATTTCAGCATTGGCACTTACTGTTGCTTCTACTGTGTTCGCTCAGACTACCAACAATCCGTGGATGATCGGAGTTGGTGCTCATGCAGAGAACCATACAGCAGTTAGAAATACATTCAGTAACACTTTTGCTGCAAAGAATTTAACGAAGACAATGTTCAATACGAACAACTTCTCTATTACACCTCCACTATCTAAACTTACAGTTGCTAGAAACGTAGCTAAAGGTTTTGTAGTAGACTGGCAGACTACTGTTGGTAATGTTGAGAACAAGAGATTCAACATGGGTAAAGAGTTTATGTTGATGACGGGTCTTGGTTTACAAGTAAAGGCTGCAGGTCTTTTATGGAACGAAGAATCTTGGTTTGATCCATACTTAAGAGTTGGTGCTAACTACTTAAGACATGACTATACTGCTCTTACTTTCCCAAGAACTGATGTTAACGGAGAGTGGGTACAGAATGGTGATAACGGTAACGAGAACGGTAAAGCTAACTTCTTTACAGTTTCTACTGGTGCTGGTGTAAACTTCTGGTTGACTAAAAACTTCGGTTTAGGGGTACAAGGAGATTACGTTTCAACTCCAGGTGATAAGTCTACAGTTGCTAACTTCTGGCAAGCTTCTGCTTCATTGAACTTCAGATTCGGAAACAGAGACAGAGATAAGGATGGTATCTTAGATAAAGACGATTTATGTCCAGATACACCAGGTTTACCAGAATTCCAAGGATGTCCTGATACTGACGGTGATGGAGTTCCAGATAAAGACGATCAGTGTCCAGATGTTGCTGGTCCAGTTGAAAACAACGGTTGTCCTTGGCCAGATACTGACGGTGACGGTGTAATCGACAAAGATGATGCTTGTCCTACAGTTGCAGGTCCTGCTGAAAACAATGGTTGTCCTTGGCCAGATACTGACGGTGATGGTATCCTTGACAAAGATGATGCTTGTCCTACAGTTCCAGGTCTTCCAGAATACAACGGATGTCCTAAACCTAAGACACAAACTGCTATTGATGTTGAAACTAAATTAGGAAGTGTATTCTTCGATTTCAACAAAGCTACAATCAAAGCTGAATCTAAAGGTGCTTTAGATGCTGCTGCAGACATTATCAAAACTGATAAAGGTAACTATCTATTAGAAGGTAGAACTGATGCTAAAGGTGCTGAGGCTTACAACTTGAAATTATCTAGAGAAAGAGCTGCTGCTGTAGTTGCTGCTTTAGATGCAAGAGGTGTAGATCCTAACGCTCTTAAATCTGTAGGTGTTGGTGAATCTAAAGCTACAGTTTCTGAAAAAGCTTCTGATGCTGAAAGACAAGTTGACAGAAAAGTAGTTGTAAAAGCTATTGAAAATGATGCTGAGTGGAATGCAATCGCTAAGAAAGATTACGCTGACGCTCCAGTTAAGAAAGCTGTTGCTAAGAAAAAAGCAGTAGCTAAGAAAAAAGCTCCGGCTAAAAAGAAAAAATAATTAAATTTTTCTAAATATAAATACCTCCAGTTCTCTGGGGGTATTTTTTTTTCGTTTACTTTTAATTAATTTTGTTGAAAATTTAAAATAAAATGGGAAGAGCGTTTGAATATAGAAAAGCTTCTAAAATGGCCCGTTGGGATAAAATGGCCAAGACTTTCTCTAAAATAGGTAAAGACATTGCATTAGCAGTTAAGGCCGGTGGACCTGATGTTGAAGCAAATCCTGCATTGAGAAGATGCATCCAGAATGCGAAAGGTGCAAACATGCCAAAAGATAATGTTGAAAGAGCTATCAAAAAGGCAAGTGGTGCAGATGCAGAAAACTATGAAGAGATCACTTATGAAGGATACGGACAAGGTGGTGTCGCTTTCTTTGTAGAATGTACTACAAACAATACAACAAGAACTGTTGCTAATGTAAGGGCTATTTTCAATAAGTTTGACGGTAACCTTGGTAAAAACGGCGAATTGGCATTTATCTTCGATAGAAAAGGTATTTTCAGCATAGATATCGCTCAGATCAAAATGGATTGGGATGATTTCGAAATGGAAATGATCGACGGAGGAGCAGAAGATGTAGAAAAAGATGAAGAAGAGGTAATGATTACAACTGCTTTTGAGGATTTCGGTTCTTTATCTCATAAATTAGATGAGCTTAAAATCGAAGTGAAAAGTGCAGAACTTCAAAGAATCGCTAACAATACAAAAGAAGTTACAGAAGAACAGTTCAAAGCTAATATGAAAATGCTTGACCGTTTTGAGGAAGATGATGACGTACAAAACGTGTATCACAACATGGAAATCACAGAAGAGTTGATGAACGCTCTATAAAAATAATATAACATTCATATACAGTTAACTTTCAATTAGTTTCTTTGCATAAAACTATGAAAAGAGATATTGAGTTAGTTGTTATTTCGGATGTTCATTTGGGAACTTATGGATGTAAGGCTAAAGAATTATTAAGATATTTGAACTCTATTCAGCCTAAAACTTTAGTTTTGAATGGTGATATTATCGATATCTGGCAATTCAAAAAGTCTTACTTCCCTAAACCTCATTTAAAGGTGATCAAGAAAATTCTTTCATTGGCCACCAAAAATACCGATGTGTACTACATCACAGGGAACCACGACGAGATGTTCCGCAAGTTTACCGATTTTCAATTGGGTAAGCTTAAAGTCTGCAATAAAATCTGTTTAGATATCAATCAAAAGAAAACCTGGATCTTTCATGGAGATGTTTTCGATGCATCTGTCCAGCATTCTAAGTGGATCGCGAAATTAGGAGGAAAAGGCTACGATTTATTAATTGTAATCAATAATGTTGTAAATTGGTTCTTAGAGAAAATGGGTAAAGAGAAATATTCATTTTCAAAAAAGATAAAAAACAACGTAAAAAAAGCAGTAAAATATATCGGAGATTTTGAATTAACAGCTTCTGAACTGGCCATCGATAATCATTATGATTATGTTATTTGCGGACACATTCATCAGCCTCAAATCCGTGAAGTTGTAACTAAAAAAGGATCTTGTACTTATCTTAATTCCGGAGATTGGATTGAAAACCTTTCTGCTTTGGAATATAACGATAATGAATGGAAGATCTTTTATTACGACGAACACAAACATTTGCTGAAAGATGATGAAGCAGAAGAAATTCAGGATATGGATAATACCGAGCTTTTGAAAATAGTAACCAATTTTTCCTAAATGAAAATTTTATACGCATTTCAGGGCACCGGGAACGGACACGTCGCAAGAGCACAGGAAATTATTCCTATTCTAAAAAAATATGCTTCGGTTGATACTTTGATCAGCGGTCACCAATCGCAATTAAAGGCTGATTTCGACATTAACTCTCAATATAAAGGTATTTCACTGCTTTACAATAAAACCGGAGGATTATCCTATCGAAAAACGTTTTTTGAGAATAAATTTCTTGAGGCTGTAAAAACGATCAGAGAATTAGAGTTAAAACAGTATGATTTAATTATTAATGATTACGAACCTTTGACGGGTTGGGCTTCTAAATTGAAGAAGCTTCCTATGATCGAATTAAGTCATCAAGCATCAATGAGTTTTCCCGAAACACCAAAACCTGACAAAAAGGATTTCTTAGGCGAAATGATTCTCAAATATTATGTTCCAAGTGAAAGAAGAATCGGTTTCCATTTTGAAAATTATCATCCTCAAATTAAAAAACCTGTTATCAGACATAAGATCAGAAATCTCAATCCTGATAAAAAAGGTTATTATCTGGTGTATTTACCGAGTTTTTCTGATGAAAATATCATTAAAGTTTTAGAGCAGATTCCTGTTGAATGGAAAGTATTTTCTAAACACAGTAAAATTCAGACTAAAATAAAAAATGTTGAAATTTTCCCAATTGATGAAATTCAATATTTAAAATCTTTCGAAAACTGTGACGGGATTTTATGCAACGCTGGTTTTGAAACCCCTGCCGAAGCCCTTTTTATGGATAAAAAATTATTCGTTATTCCGATTCATAATCAATATGAGCAGGAATGCAATGCGTGTGCTTTAGATAAAATGGGAATCCCAAATTCTAAAGTTTTAGATTTAAATGAAATAAAGGATTGGGTAGCTTCCGATCATCATCTGAAAGTTGACTACCCGGATGATATTGAGCAAATATTGGTGAATGAAGTTTTAATTCTTTAAAAAAATATCATCAACATCACTCATTCTCGTCATCACAGCTCTTGCATAAGAACAGTGCGGATAAACTTTCCAATTATTTTCTCTTGAGAATTTGATGGCTTCTTCAACCAAATATTTCCCCATTCCTCTTCCTTCAAATTCTGGATGAACCAAGACGAAGGAAATAATCAATTTATTGTCTTCAGGAAAAATAGTATACGTCAGTCTTCCTATTTCTTTGATCTCGTTATTTAATGTAAGAACTCCGCCGTTTCCGGATTTATTATTTTCAAATTTCATAATTAAGGCTTTGTTGATTAAATACAAAAATTGAACCGACTTGAAGTGGTGAATTATGATTGGTCAATTTGATTCTCTCGTCAATTTTTTTTTGTGAAGGTAATTAACAACTCACTTGCAAAGCAAAATTGACAATTGATACAATCAACTATCCTTTCCCGTATAATAATTATAATCTTTAATGACAACATTAATAAACTGTCTTTCCGTCATTTTTGTGCCGTCAATTTCAAGCTTTAAAATCCCTTTAATTTTATCGGAAAGTTTACTGATAATCTGTCTGTCATCAACTCTCAAAGCTTTTGTGTAGTTATCTTTAATAATTCTCATATCATTGTCAGTTAGAGCAATGACTTGCGGAAACGATGGAATATAATCTTCTTTAATATTTTCTAAGATTGTATGAGAAATATTAATGGTGTTTTTTAGTGAAATTACAGCAGTTCCCGAAGCAATATCTCCTAAACGTTGATTATTTTTAGAAACGATCATGGAAATTAAACCAACAACACCTGCAAAAGAAGTATCAATCAATCTGAACATCCAGCGAATAAGATAATCTCCAAAACTTGCCTGGTAACCATCAATTTTCACAACACGGATCTTCATTAATTTTTTTCCGGGTGTCTGGCCTTCCATCAAGCTTTCCAGCACTACAGGATAAATATAAATGGGGAAAGTTATCGCAATATAAATTGCCATTTGTGACCATTGATCGAGTCCATTCAACAAATAACCAAGGTCGAAAAAATTAAAAAATACGTAGAAAGCAACGACTACATAAGCAACCTTTATCAGAAGATCGATGATAAACGCAAGCATCCTCTCTCCAACACTGGCGATGTTGAAATTAATATTTACATTTTGTGAAGTATTAATCGCAATTTGAGACATATTTTTTATTATTTTAGCCTTACAATTATGAGAGAAGTTTATTTCATTAAACAAAATAAAGAAAAATGGTTGGGAATTGAACAGGTTATTCAAGGGAAAATTAAAAAAAATCCTGATGACCTGTCTTCGTTGTACATTAACTTGATTAATGATCTTTCTTTTGCCCAGACTTATTATCCCAAAAGTAATACAACGGTTTATTTAAATCACTTATCTTCTCAGATATTTCAAAAAATTTACAAAACGAAAAGGGTAGAGCAAAATAGATTGCTATATTTTTTCAAAACAGAAGTTCCTTTGTTGGTCTATCAGTACAGAAGATATTTGACGTACGCATTTTTGTTTTTTACTTTGTTTACTTTGATTGGGGTTCTTTCTGCAATTTATGACAAAGATTTTGCGAATATTATTCTTGGAGAAAGCTATGTTAACGAAACCATAGAAAATATCAAAAAGGGAAATGCTGTAGGAGTTTATCAAAGCGGTTCAACCTGGGGCAGTACGATCGGAATTATTTTCAACAATATCGGAGTCGGCGCAAAATTGTACATCTACGGAATTGCAGGCGGAGTCGGAACTTTATACGCTTTGCTTTCAAACAGTGTAATGTTGGGCTCTTTCCAGTATTTTTTCTATGATTACGGAGCATTAAAAGACAGCGCAAGAGGAATCTGGCTTCACGGCGTTTTTGAGATTTTCTCGATGGTTGTTGAAGCGATGTGCGGATTGATCTTGGGAGCATCTATTTTATTTCCGAAAACTTTGTCAAGGTTTAATTCGTTTAAAAATGGGTTTAAAGATTCATTTAAAATATTTTTAAGCACGGTTCCATTTACGATCTGTGCAGGAATTATCGAAGGATATATCACAAGACATGCTTTGAAAATGCCTTTGATTCTGAATTTAATTATTATTTTCGGAACACTGGCGATCATAGGATTTTATTATATTATTTATCCGTCAATTGTCAACAAAAAAACTAATAACCAGATCAATGATGCAGTTTTATAAAAAAAGAGATTTTGGAACTTTTATAAGTGACAGTTTCACGTTTTTCAAATTATACGGTAAGAATTACTTTAAAAATTATATTTTACTGAATGGTTTGCTGATGATTTTAATGATCACAGTATTTGTTTTAGGATACAGAGAATTATTTTCACAGATTTTCGGTTCAAATCTAAGTGGCGAAAGCTATTATTTTCAACAATATTTTGAAGATAATCTTGGAATGCTGATTACCATCGGAATTCTGACCTTTCTTCTTTTCCTAATTTTAATAATCGTTAATTATCTTTTCCCCGTTTTTTATCTAAAAAGATTGGGACAGGGACAGGAAAAGATCAAAACGGATGATATTTTGAGCGACTTTAAAAACAATGCAGGGAAAATTGCCAAGCTTTGTTTAGGAATGATATTTATCGTTACACCGCTGTCATTCATTATAATAGGATTTTCTTATGTGTTGGTTCTGATCGTGATAGGATTCTTTTTAATCTTACTGGTTTTTCCAACGCTATTCAATGTTGTTACATTTTTGATGTATGATTATTTTAATTCTAGCCGAGGCTTTTTCGAAAGTTTAAGCTATTCCATTAGATCTCAGTTTTCTTATCCGAACGGCAGAGAAAAATCGCCGTATTGGAAATATTGGGGAGCAACGATCATTGTTTCAATCATTTTATATGTTGTAACTTCAATTTTTACATTTGTTCCGATGATGTTCTTTTACGGATCACTTTTAACGTCCGCTCCGGATGGTAATTTTGAACAAAATCCGTTTGCAGGGACAGCAGGAATACTTTTCTTTGTACTTTACGGAGTTTCGATGCTTGTATCATTTTTCCTTTCAAATATGCTGTACGTGAATTCCGGATTGATGTATTACGATAGCAGAACAGACCTTCATCAAAAAGTAGAATTAGCAGAAATAGATACCATCGGTAATAATGAATAAAATCTTTTTTTTCTTACTGATATTTTTCTCCTATGAATCTTCATTTGCTCAGGATCAGACAGATCCGCCGCCAGTTGCGGAAGCCTATATAGATTCATTGAACACGGGACATTACAAAAATATGTACCGTGCAGATTCTGTTTTGCTTAAAAATCCGGTTTCAGAAAACACGGTTTATCCAAAAAAGTTCAAGGAAAATATTCAGTCGAGATACAAAGGAAATGAGTTTGATTATACAACCGTAAAACCTAAAGAATCTTTTTGGCAGAAGCTTTTAAGAAAGATCGATAAAATATTGCAAAGTATTTTTGGCGACACCGTTTTCACTAAATCAGGCAATATTGCAGGGATTTTAATTCGAATATTTGCCATTATTCTGGTCGGTTTTCTTTTGTATTTTATCATTAAATATTTAATTGGAAAAGACGGGAATTTCATTTTTGGAAAAAAGAACAAGAAAGTTATTATTAAGGATGAAGAGCTTCATGAAAACATTCATGAGATCAATTTCCCGGAAAGTATTGCTAAGTTCGAAAGAGAAGGGGATTACCGTTCTGCAGTTCGTTATCAGTTTTTATTTGTCTTGAAAAAATTAAGTGATAAAAAATCCATCAACTGGAATCCAGAGAAGACCAATAAAGATTACGTGACAGAATTAAAAGTTCCCAATCTGAAAAATGAATTTTCTAATTTATCTTATATTTTCGAATATGTTTGGTACGGTGAATTCAGTATTGATGAACAAAGTTATCAGAAATTCAAAGCCCAATATCAAGCATTTAAACCTTAATTAAACTCTTTTTAAAATGAATAAAACTTTCAAAATATATGCTGTAATTTTCATCGTTGTGATGGTGATTTTGGCGTTGCTTGAAGTGAACAAAAAAGAGGTTACAGACTGGCGTAAGAATTTTGATACGAATGAAAAATCACCTTTCGGATTATTCGTTTTCGATCATGAAGCTAAAGATCTTTTTAAAAATAAACTAAAAAAAATAGATCAGACACCTTACGATTATTACAATAGTCACAAAAAAGAATCTCATAATATTCTGGTGGTAGAAACTGAAATAGACACAGAATCCTGGAACAAGATTTTGGATCAGGTTTCCAAGGGTTCAGATGCGATGTTCATTGTAAGCCAAATTCCAAAAGAAGTTTCAGACAGCATTGGATATTATGATTCGGAAATCTCTTTTGCGGATGAAAATGTTTTAAAACTAACCGATAAAAAATACCAGAACGATTTTATTAAATTAGATAAATTTCCGTCAGGCAGAGGATTTTCTTATATTAAACCTCAAGTTGAAGTTTTAGGAAAAACGGTTGAAAAGAATAATTCTGATCAAGCCAATTTTATTAAAATTAAATTCGGAAAAGGAAATATTTATGTTCACTGTGAGCCGCTTTTCATGACGAATTATTATCTTTTGAAATCGGGAAATATAAAATATGCTCAAGATGTTTTTTCGTATCTTGATGACAAAGAAACGCTTTGGTTTGTAGAAAGCAATGCGAAAGTTTCTCGTTTTTTCATGAGATTTATTTTGTCAAATCCTGCGTTAAAATATGCCTGGTGGGTGTTTTTAGGAGGATTGGTATTGTTTATTTTCTTTAATGCAAAACGAAAACAGCGAATTGTTCCGATCATCGAGCCTTTGAAAAATACTTCGGTAGATTTTGTGAAAAGTATCGGAAATCTTTATCTTCAGGAAGGCGATTTTCATGATATGATGTCGAAAAAAGGCCAATATTTTCTCAATAAAGTAAGAATGGATTTCCTCATTGATACCCAAAATTTAGATGAAGAATTTGCTAAAAAGCTTCAATTAAAAACAGGAAAACCAATTGAGATGATCAATGAAGCAATAAACCTTATCAAAAAAGCTCAAGATCCTTATGCAAGCGTGATGAAGGAAGATTTAGCAAGAATGAATAAGATTTTAGATGAAATTTTAAAATAAAAACGGGAGTCCCGAAGAGAAAACTTAAAACAGGGTTGGATGAAGCCCAATCAATTGAAAATTAAACAAAATAATTAAAATGTAACGATATAATTATTGGTAAACTGTTACATTGATACATTGTTATATTGAAAAATATATTAATATGGAAAACCTTGAAAACCAAAACTTAGAAAATCAAAGTTCTATAAATCTAGATAAAAAAGAAGGCGATTTTCAATCCCGAATTGATATGATCGAGCTTCGTGCAAGTTTAGAAAAAGTAAAATCTGAAATTGCAAAAGTAATTGTTGGTCAGGAAAATATGGTTGAGCATCTTTTGGCTGCACTTTTATCAAACGGTCACGTTTTGATCGAAGGTGTTCCGGGAGTTGCAAAAACGATCACGGCAAAATTGTTGGCTAAAACAATTGATGTTGGATTTAGCAGAATTCAGTTTACACCGGATTTGATGCCTTCCGATATTTTGGGAACATCAATTTTTAATGTCAAAAATTCTGAATTTGAATTTAAAAAAGGTCCGATTTTCTCCAATTTTATTCTGATCGATGAGATCAACAGATCGCCTGCAAAAACTCAGGCTGCGATGTTTGAAGTAATGGAAGAAAGACAAATTACAATGGACGGAATCCGTTATGTAATGGAAGAACCGTTCTTAGTAGTTGCGACACAAAACCCTATTGAGCATGAAGGGACGTACAGGCTTCCTGAAGCGCAATTAGACCGTTTCTTATTTAAAATTAATGTAGGCTATCCAAATCTGGAACAGGAAATTGCAATCATCAAAAATCAGCACGAAAGCAAAAGAGAAGATAAAACTGAAGTTGTAAATCGCGTTGTCACAGCACAGCAATTAAAGAGTTATCAACAATTGGTTAAAGAGATCATTGTTGAGACTCATTTGATGGAATATATTGCGAAAATCATTGTAAACACAAGAGAGAACCAGTTTTTATATTTGGGAGCTTCGCCGAGAGCAAGTTTAGCATTATTAACCGCTTCAAAATCTTTTGCAGCATTAAGAGGACGAGATTTTGTAACTCCGGAAGACATCAAAGAAGCAAGTTACGCAGTTTTGAGGCACAGAGTAATTGTTTCGCCGGAAAGAGAAATGGAAGGTTTAACTGCTGATGAAATTATACGCCAAATATTAGAAGGAATAGAAATTCCGAGGTAGGTTGCATATAAAAGGTTGCAGGTTATAGTTTACAGATTCAAGGTTAAAGTTTTTAAGTTATGGCAAATTTTAAAGAATTATTGGTTTGGCAGAAGTCTATTAATTTTGTTACTGAAATTTATAGGACGACAGAAAGTTTTCCTAAAGATGAAACCTTTGGGTTGAAATCTCAGATCAGGAGAGCATCGGTTTCAATACCTTCAAATATTGCAGAAGGAAACTCAAGAAGAAGTAAACCTGATTATCTGCAATTTCTAAAGATTTCTAGAGGAAGTTGTGCAGAAGTTGAAACGCAATTAATTATTTCAAAAAACCTCAACTTTTTAAATGAAAACGAATATTTACAATTAAATCAGAATATTATAGAAATTTCAAAAATGTTAAACGGACTTATTAACTCTTTAAAATAAAACTTTAAAACATTCACCCAAGCCTATAACCTAAAATCAACTACCTGCAACCAAATAAATGAAAAACTTATACATCAATACACGCTTTTTTTTCGCACTCATTGGAGTGGGGATCCTTTATGTTTTTGCGTTTTTCTTTCCGATTTTAATGGTTGTTGCGCATAGTGTTTTGGTCTTGTGTTTTCTTGCGGTGATGGTTGATTATTTATTAATTTTTAACCAAAAAGACGGCATTTTGGCACAAAGAGTCTTACCAGAGAAATTATCCAACGGTGACGAGAATCCTGTAAAAATTGATATAAAAAATAATTACAGTTTTAAGATCAATGCTAAAATTATTGATGAAATTCCGTTTCAGTTTCAAAAGAGAGATTTTTTAATTAAAAAACTGATCGAATCCGGGCGAAATACTTATTTTCAATATACTTTAGAACCAAAAGAAAGAGGAGAATATAATTTTGGAAGCTTAAATATTTATGCTTCATCGCCAATAGGTTTTATTTCTAAAAGATTTAGGTTTCAAAAAGATGCTAATTTAGCTTCGTATCCGTCATTTGTACATTTGAGAAAGTACGAATTAATGGCTCTGCAAAGCGAGTTTTTAATGGGCGGAATTAAAAAGATCCGAAAGCTCGGTCACACCATGGAATTTGAGCAGATCAAAGAATATGTTCCCGGTGATGATATCAGAACGATCAATTGGAAGGCGACTTCCAAAACAAACCGTTTAATGGTCAACCAGTTTCAGGATGAGAAATCACAGCGTATTTTTATGTTGATTGATACCGGAAGAACGATGAAAATGCCTTTCAAAGGATTAAGCCTTTTGGATTATTCCATCAATGCAACCATGGCGCTGTCTCATATTATTTTGAAAAAAGGAGACAGGGCTGGAATGATGACTTTCTCGAAGAAGACCGAAAATAAAATTGCGGCGGAAAATAAATCCGGTCAGCTTAAAAAGATCTCGGAAGCACTTTATAATATCAATACCAACTTTTTTGAAAGTGACTTTAACAGATTATATCAAGACGTAAAATATTCTATCAATCAGAGAAGTTTAATTTTATTATTTACAAATTTTGAAACATTGGATGGATTAAACCGTCAATTAAAATATCTCCGCGGAATTGCAAAAAATCATTTGTTGGTTGTTGTGTTTTTCAAAAATGCAGAACTTCATACTTTGATCGATAAAAATCCGGAAAGTATGCAGGAAATCTATGATGAAATTATTGCTGAGAAATTTGAGTTTGAAAAGAAATTGATCATTCAGGAACTTCGTAAATACGGAATTTATACGGTGTATACGCTTCCTGAAAATTTAAATATCGATGTTATCAATAAATATTTAGAGATAAAAGCGAGAGGAATTTTATAATTTTGCCTTATTATAATTTTAAATACTTATTCTATATATTGAATCATTTAACATTTATCAATTATCATTTATAAATAAATCACATGAAAATAACACTTAACAGAATAAACGACGATTTTTTATTTGAATGTACGAATTCTCAAGGAAATTCTATTCTTTTGGATAATACAACACAACCCGGCGCAAAAGGAGTTTCTCCAATGGAAAGTGTTTTAATGGCAGTTGCAGGATGCAGCGGAATAGACATTGTTTCTATCCTTAAAAAACAAAGACAGGAGATTACAGATTTTAAAGCAGAAGTTGAAGGAGAGAGAGTTCAGATCGAAGATGCAAAACCTTTTAAAGCAATTAAAGTTAAATTTTTACTAGAAGGAAATATCGATCCCAAAAAAGCGCAAAAAGCTGCAGAATTATCTTTCGAAAAATACTGTTCAGTTTCTAAAACTTTGGAACCCAATGTAGAAATTGGTTATGAAGTTTTTGTGAATGGAGAAAAGATTTAAGCTAAAAAACGTAAAATAAAAAACCCGGATTTGATGTCCGGGTTTTTGTTTGTCAATAATTTGGGTATTATCTTTTAATGATTTTTGTGCTTTTTACGGTACCGTCTTTTGCTGTCAGTGTTAAAATGTATACTCCTGCTTTCACACCTTCCAAATGTAATGCTGAAGATGGATTATCAAAAGTTTTCACAGTAATCCCTGAAAGATCTGTAACCACAGCACGTTTCACGTTGTCTGATTTTTCAATATTTAAAACATCCGTGAACGGATTAGGATAAGCAACGATTTGTTTTTCGGCTTTTACCTCACTTGTAGCTAAAACCAATGGCTCTAAAGTTATAATAACCTTCCATGTATTATCATCAACAAGGTTATAATCTGCACTACAGTCAGATCCACCATAAGTTCTCCAGGCTCTCAGTTCAAAATTTACATTTCCTGTAAGGTCATTTGCTAAAGTTAAACCTGATCTTTCATAAGAGAAAGTTCCTGTGGTACCGCCTGAACCAGATGTTACAGATGGTTCTGAAGTACCATTGGTTGTACAAACTAACAAACTCTTTTGTTCAGACATCCATCCGTTTCCTTGAGTGGTCATCGTATAAGATACACCGGTTGATTTTATTTTGTAACCTGCCGGAACTGCCACTGTAAGTAAGCCCGGACAGTTTGTTGTCGCTGTAATGCTTGGTGTACCGCTGCTGTACATTGTATTGATAACTCCTGATGTGTAGCTTGTAGAGACTTGCCCGGTAGCAAACTCTTTCATTTTCCAGAAACCTTGTGATGAGCCACAATTTGATCTTACCCAGAAATAATACGTCTGCCCTGTAGCCAAACTATTTAAGGTTACGGAAGTATTTCCTGCTGCTACGCTTCCTGTGGGGGTAGTTGTCGCAGTTGGGGCATTAGGAGAAGTGCTTACATAGTATTGATAGCCTGATAAAGGTGCGCTGGCAGGAGCTGTCCAGTTCAAAGTAGCGCCTGTCATCGTAGAAGTATACGTAATATTGGATGGTGAAGCGCATGCAGCATAGAGATCTGCCGAAAAAGCAAAAATATTAGGAACTCCTCCTGATACTTTGGTTACTGTAACACTTTGTATATTTTTTGACTGATTCCCGGCATCTATTGCTAACGGAATTTGATATAATCTAGGATCTGTTCCGCCTCCGGCTTCTAAATTGTCATTATTGATATTAATCCTTCCAATCCCCTGAATGGCAAAATTTGATCCATAATACCAATCTGAGATATCAACTCCACTAAAAGTTTGAGTGGTAGAATCTGAAAAATTAACGGTAACATTTACTGTACAGTCACCACTTCCGCCAGTTGCCAACATGTATAAACTCAGAACCGGTGTAGGTGTTGAAAAAGTTAATGTTCCGGAATCATTTACGTTTTGTAGTCTTAAAGAATTGTTGGAGCTGTAAGGTGCAAGCTGATAACTCAATCCCGAAGTGGATCCTACAGCCGAATTGATAATTCTGTTAATAGGAAGTCCATAAGTGAGCGCTGTACTTGAAGAGGTCAATTGAAAATCCCTAGATACAAAAGCATAACTCACGCCGTCTACATCATTGTTGGTAGATGAAGCTGAGGGGCCAACTCCGTTTGCGATAACATCGGCATTGAAACCGCTTTGAATTGCTATCGACTGATATTCCTGCGCTTTAATTTGATTAATAAACATGCTTGATAATACCAAGCCCGTAATAGGTAGTAGTTTTGTTTTCATAGAAGCAGTAATGATTTTTGTTGTGCTAATATATGTATTATGTTGTAAATAATTTAATAAAATTTTAAAATTAATATTAAATTTTAATTAAAAATGTTTTTTAGGTGTCTTTGCTTTATTTATTAATAATTAGATAGTAATTAATTATAAAAAATACCCTTCCATTGAATGAAAGGGTAGAATATTGAAAAATGATTTCCTTAGTTTTTAATGATCTTTTTAGTAAGTGTTTCTTTTTCTGTAATAATTTTAAGAATATATATTCCCGAAGTATTACTATGAATAGAAACTTTCGTGTTTTGAGAATTAATTCCTATTTGTTTCTGAATAATTCTTCCCTGCGCATCATAAATTTCAATTGAATTGATCTTAGAATCAGCAGCTATATTCACATCTCCTTTCGTAGGATTTGGATAAATATTCACAGAATTTTTTTCGTTTGAAATATTATTTGTTGATAATACGGGACCGGTTGTGTTGCAATCGGTATAAACAGCACAAGTTGTATTACCCATCATATCTAATTGATCCTGTATGGCCGCAGCTTCGCTCGCATCACAACATATGAATTGACTTGGTGATGCAATAAGGTAATCAATCATTTCATTTACACCATTTTTTATGTATAATCTTTCCAATACAGAAGATGCTAAGATGAAGTTTTGCATGTTTGGACAATTATTTACATTCAGACTTTTTAGATAATTATCACCATTTAGGGTTGGCATATTACTGTCATAAAACTCATTGTAACCATAGTCTTTAATAAGAATTGATTGTAATTTCTGATGTCCGCTAAAATCTATATCAACGAATTTATTATATCCAATCGAAATCAACTCTAAGTTTGGAGTACTGTGAATGTTGAAGGCAGTCAGATTATTATTAAAAACATGAAGCTTTTTTAAGTTGTTTGAACTTCCTTGAATGCTGGTTATCATGTTAGAATTACAGTCTAATATTTCTACACTTGGCATTTTTAATAGATTCACATTTGTAATTTTGTTTGCCGTTACGGATAATGCTTTGATATTTGGGCTGTTATCCATCAAAATATTATCTATGGTTGTAAGCAAGCCTTTATAGGCAATAATTTCTTGTAAGTTTGGACAATTTTTTACATTTAGGTTGGTAAGACTTGTTCTCGCAACATTGGTAGAAACTAAATTTGTACAACCTTCTAGATTCACATCTCTTAAAGCCAATTTTTCCGGGGAAGAAATATGGTTCGGACCAAAATAATCTTGATGGTTATGATTAAATTGAGTCAGAGAAATACAATTTTTTAGATTAACCATTTCTAAGGCACTTTGAAAACTCAAATCAATATTTATAAGTGATGTACAGTTTTCACCTTTTAAATATTTCAACCTCATTCCTTTTTCTGGTAAGCTAGTTGGTGTAAAAGAATTGTTTTCAATGCTTATTTCTAGGCTAGTCAAGTTGGCCATATTACTTACATCAATTCCTCTTAAAGGATGATCATTAAATGCTATAGTTTCTAGATTTGGAGAACCTTTTAAATCTACATCATATAAGCTGCCCCAATAATAGAATTGTGTTTGCCCCATATTTTCTAGCCCGACACCATCATATTTAATTTTTTTCAAATTAATCATTCCATACGTATTGATAGAGCTTAAAGATGTAGGAGTAATAGGATAAGATTCATTCAAATCCAATTCTTTAATTTGAGAAAGCTCAGACAATTGTAAAATACCATCTACGTTTGCATCAATTTTAAAATATTGATTACTAAGATTTTTTGCAACCATATTAGATGAGGATGAATAAAGTAATGCTGCTTTAAAAGTCGGATCAAGATAAGGTATTGTACTAATTGTTTGTGAAATACTTCCTGTGGATGGTAAAATATCAGAACTGTCTTTTAAAACTTCCGTTAATACAGGATTGTTCGAAACATTAAGTGTTTGAATGTTATTCGGATGCGCATCAATAAAAGACAAACCTGAAAGCTGATTTCCGGATAAATTAACGGTAATAAGATTAGGTAAATTTGATACGTTGATATAAATAAGGCTGTTGTTAGCTAAATCAATATTCTTGATGTTTGGGGAATATTGAAAATAAGCACCAGCGATATTATTATTGTTGGCTATAATTGTTTGCAGGCTTTCCAACCCCTGTAATTCTAATCTTTGAATGGTGTTATTAGAGCAGTCAAGTTTTACAAGATTTCTGAATTGAAATATTCCGTCAAGTTCATGTATATTAGAATTTGATAAATTCAGTTCACTTACTTTTTCAGCTTCATTTTTACTAATATCTCCATCTGCATTTGCATCTACTGCAAAATAATTTCCGTTTAGATCCTTTGCTATCATATTTCCTGATGAGGAAGCAACTAGTTTTGCTTTAAAATTTCCTTCCAGATTCAATATTTGCGCTTTTAATCCCAACATGAACATCGAGAAAGAAAGCAAAAGAAATAATTTTGTTTTCATAGTATAATTTTTTATTGTGTGTTTTAATTTTAGCTGATTTTATTCTTTTTAAGAAAAAATATTGATGTTTGATAAAAAATATTATCAAGAAAATATTAGCAGATTTATTGAGTAATTAATTGCTTTTTGGTGTTAAAAAAGAAACCAGCTTTAAAAAGCAAGATATAGACAGAGCAGTTCTGTTTAAGTTTTCCTAATAAGAATATTAGGAAAGCAAAAGGGAATTTTGTTTTCATTTGTGTTTTTGTGATGCAAATATAAATAAATTATAGATATCTCGCGACTATTATAATTTAGATATAAATCTATAGATTCAGTCCATAAAAAAGCCCCTTAAAAAGAGGCTTAGAATTATATCGTCATTCTGGGTTTCATTAATTTTGCGACGGTGGCAGTCCATCCAGTTTGATGTGATGCGCCAACTCCGCGACCATTATCTCCATGGAAATATTCAAAGAAAGTGATGTAATTTTTAAAATTTTCATCATGATTAAATGTCGCATTTCCTCCATTGAAAGCTCTTTCTCCATTTTCATCTTTTAAGAATATAGAGCAAAGCCTGCCGCTGATATTTTGGGCAACTTCGTCAAGATTTCTTTTGTCACCGCTTCCAGTTGGTAATTCTACCTTTAAACTGTTTCCGTAATAAAAATGGAAGCGTTGCAAACTTTCCACGATCAGAAAATTGATAGGAAACCAAATTGGACCTCTCCAGTTGCTGTTTCCTCCAAACATTCTGCTGTCACTTTCTGCGGGAGTATAATAGACCCTATTTTCTCTACCATGTACAGAAAACACAAACGGGTTTTCTTCATATACTTTAGACATTGCCCTGATTCCGTACGAGCTTAAAAATTCTTTTTCATCAAGCATTCTTGTCAGAACTTTCGACAATCTGTTTTTACGCAGAATACTCATCAAATGCTTTCTTCCGTGACCTTCCTCTTCCCAATGAGACACAAGTTTTGTTAATTCCGGTTTGTTTTTTAAGATCCATTCCATTCTTGTCGTAAAGTTTGGCATCTTATCAAGCAAATGATGATCAATAACTTCCACAGCAAACAAAGGAATTAGCCCGACAATACTCCTTAAACGTAAAGTAGCACTTTCACCGTTTCCTAGTTGAAGCACGTCATAGAAAAATCCGTCTTCTTCGTTCCATAGACCTTCTTTTCCGTCACCCATGTTTTCCATGGCTTCAGCAATGTAAAGATAATGTTCAAAGAATTTGATCGCCATATCTTCGTAAACCTGATAATATTGAGCAAGTTCCATTGCCATTCTCATCATATTCAGAGCGTACATTGCCATCCAGCTTGTTCCGTCGGCTTGTTCGAGATGCTGACCGTCTTTCAATTCCATATTTCGGTCAAAAGCTCCGATATTATCGAGTCCTAAGAATCCTCCACCAAAGATATTTTTTCCGTTTTTGTCTTTTCTGTTAACCCACCAAGTAAAATTTAGAAGCAGTTTTTGAAAAACTTTTTCTAAAAATAAAAGATCAGGTTTTCCATTTGTTTTTTCATCGATTTTAAAAACACGGAAGCACGACCAGGCATGAACTGGCGGATTTACATCACTCAAGTTCCATTCGTAAGCCGGAAGTTGTCCGTTCGGATGCATGTACCATTCTTTGGTCAATAAAAGAAGCTGGTTTTTGGCAAATTCAGCATCAATGATGGCAAAAGGAACACAGTGGAAAGCCAGATCCCAAGTTGCATACCAAGGATATTCCCACTTATCAGGCATGGAAATAATGTCTTTGTTATGCATGTGATTCCACTCCGTATTTCTTACATAATTATTGAAATCTCTTGGAGCCTCAAAATTAGGATCACCTTTTAACCATTTTCCAACATTATAATGATAAAATTGTTTGTTCCAAAGTAATCCTGCGAAAGCTTGTCTTTGTACATTTTTTTCGTCTTCACTGTTTACATCATGCTGAATTTCATGATAATATTCATCAGCTTCGGAAATTCTTGTTCTAAAAATTTCATCAAATTGATTAAATGGTTCATCAGTTTCATTCGGAGAAAGTCTGAAATCAAAAGTTTTTGATTCTCCGGCTCCAATCATTTCATCAATTAAAAAAGAAGCTTTTGTACCTCTTTTTTCTGGATTTACAGTATTACTTCCATAAATGATATGATCATTAATTCCGTCTTTAAAATAGGTGTTTCCGGAATAAAGTGTTCCGTATAATTTGGGACAATTCGTCTCATTTTCACAAAAAACGCTATTTGAATTACTCTTTCTGGAATAGAATTTTTTAATAGAAATACTGTCATGATTAATATCGATACAGCTTTCCGAAGAAGCATTTAGCTGACCTTTGTAAGTATTGTAGCCCCATTTCCAGTTGTTTCTGAACCAGACGGTCGGAGCAACCAATATAGGCGCATCATTCTGACTTCTGTTGGCTACCGTTACCCTTACTAAAATATCATTATGTTCAGCTTTACAATATTCAATGAAAATATCAAAATATTCATTGTTATTAAAGATTCCGGTATCAAAAATCTCGTATTCAGGTTCTTTTTTGCTTCGTCTCCCATTTTCGGAAATTAATTGATCATAAGGAAACTCGTTGATGGGATATTTATATACCATCTTCATGTAACTGTGAGTAGGGGTGTTGTCTAAATAATAAAAGATTTCTTTAATATCTTCACCATGATTTCCCTGATGATTGCTCAACCCGAAAAATCGCTCTTTTACCATCTTATCTTTTTTGTTCCAGAAAGAAAGCGCAAAACATAAAAGCTGCTTCGGATCAGAGATTCCTGCGATGCCTTCTTCTGCCCATCTGTAAGCATAGCTTTCGGCTTTGTCATGACTTGTAGATCCCCACGCATTGCCGTCCGGACTGTAGTCTTCACGCACATTTCCCCATTGTCGGTTACTTACATAAGGTCCCCAGTTTTTCCAGTCTTTATCTTGTAATCTTTGTTTTTCAACACTCATATTTCATCACTTTTCATTACGAAGGTAAGTTTTTTGAAAAATAATTCCAACATTTTGAATTTGAAGAATACTTAACATGTCCTTGGAACTCTTTTGTTTAAAGGCTTTTCGAGATTAAATTAAATTTTTATAAATATTTAAAAGAAAATTTCTATCTTTGCAGCATTCGATCATTCACATATTGAAAATGTTATCAAGAAAGGTTGAGGGATTAGACCCTGTGAAACCTTAGCAACCCTTTGCGCAAGCGAAGAAGGTGCTACGTTCTACCAAAATTTATTTGGACAGATAACTTACTGAAGTTCTTTCAGCCATTTCTAATGGCATTTTCAAATTGTATTATCAAAAAGTATAATAGAATTGAAAACAGAACTAAACTATATTAATCTTTCGTATCAAACGAATTCCAAAAAGGAATACAATATCCCGTTGAGCTATCAGCTTTTCGGGAAAGACCTGTTTTCAGCACCGATCATTTTAGTTAATCATGCCTTAACCGGAAATTCAGATGTTTCAGGAGAAAAAGGATGGTGGAAAAAATTAATTGGTGAAAATCAGGTTATCGATACAAACAAATATACAGTTCTGTGTTTCAATATTCCCGGAAACGGTTATGATAATTTTTTAATTGATGAATATGAAGATTTCACGCCTTCAGATATTGCCAATATCTTTTTAAAAGGCCTTGAAAAACTTAATATAAAAAACTTGTACGCCATTATTGGAGGTTCTCTAGGAGGTGGAATCGGCTGGGAAATGTTGACAAAAAATCCAAATCTTGCCGAGATCTTCATCCCAATTGCCTGCGATTACAAAACGCACGATTGGCTTCATGCACAATGTCTGGTTCAGAAATTTTTATTAAATGGAAATGATAAACCACTGCAAAAAGCCAGAATTCATGCGATGTTGTGTTACAGAACACCTCAATCTTTAAACGATAGATTTCAAAACAAATATAATCAGGAAAAACAGCTTTTAGAATCGGAAGATTGGCTTGTTTATCACGGAAATTCATTAAACGAAAGATTTAGTTTAAAATCTTATAAACTGATGAATCATCTATTAATGAACATTAACGCAGAAGAAATTCAATTGGAGAAAATCCAGGCGCGAATGCACATGATCTCCGTTGATACAGACTTATTCTTTCCTGCTTCCGAAATCCGAATGTGTTTTGAAAAGCTTAAAGAAAAAAAGGAAAATATTTTCTATCACGAGATCAAATCAATTCATGGGCACGACGCCTTCTTAATGGAATACGAACAATTAAATAAAATCATTAAAAATATTTTATAGACGATGAAAAATGCTAACGAAATAAAATTTTTGAAAAACAGATCAATCATTAAATTTGAAGGAGAGGATTTCTTAGGTGAAATAGGGATTGACGGACGAATTTTTAAAGCGCTTACTTTAGCGCGAATCAGTGTTGGAGTAATTTCTCAACAGGCAATTGAAAACGGATTATCAATTTTGGTTCAGGAAGCTGACTCTGAAAAAGCGGTAAATTGTCTGATTGACGAATTTGAAGCAGAAAGAAAATCAGGGAAAGTTTCTCAGATTTACAGCATAAATAATGTGTCAGTTTTAGGCTTTGTTGCAGAAGATTTCAACAAAATTTTGGCAGAATTAGCTAGAAATAACGTTTTCCCGTTACTTTTAAATCAAGTAGCAAGTGAAGGACGTGTAAATATCGTGGTAACTTCTTCGCAAGATGAAAAAGCGAAAAATATCATCGAATCCGAAATTTCTAAAAAACCAAAAACGGTTCATTTAGCAATTATCGGTCATGGAAATGTGGGAAAAACTTTGATCGAACAGGTTTTACAGTCATCAGAAGAAATCAGAAGACGTAAAAAAATCGATCTTAAAGTTGTTGCAGTTGCCAATTCAAGAAAAATTGCTTTCAACAAGAAAGGTTTTGATGCCAACTGGAATGATGAGGTTTTAACGGCAGAAAGTCCGTCAGATGTTCAGGAATTAATTAAATTCTCGAAAGAAAATCAACTGGAAAACCTGATCGTTGTTGATAATACCGCGAGTAAAGATTTTGTTCATAATTATCATGCTTTAGCAGAAAATGGATTTGACTTGGTCTCTTCCAATAAAATTTTCAACACACTTCCAATCGAAGAATACCGTAAACTAAGATATACGTTGAACAAAAATAACAGACGTTATTTGTATGAAACGAATGTTGGGGCGGGTTTACCATTAATCGATACAATAAAATTATTACACCTTTCAGGAGAAAATATCACAAGAATCAAAGGCGTATTCTCCGGAACATTGAGCTATGTTTTCAATAATTTTTCTTTGAGAAATGATAAATTTTCAACAATCATCAATGAAGCTTTAGAAAAAGGTTATACAGAACCGGATCCAAGAGAAGACTTGTCAGGAAATGATGTTGCTAGAAAATTATTGATTCTGGCTAGAGAACTAGATTTAATAAATGAATTTGACGATATCAATGTTCAAAATTTAGTACCTGAAAGTTTATCATCTATTTCTAAACCGGAATTTCTTACAAGACTTGCAGAATTAGATGATGAATACCAAAAAATAAAGGAAAACCAAGAACCTGGTCATGTATTAAGATATGTTGGAGATTTACATGGAGATCTGCAAAAAGATAAAGGTGAATTGGATGTGAAATTAATTTCTGTTCCCGCAACTTCCGCTTTAGGACAATTAAAAGGTTCAGATTCAATCTTTGAAATTTATACTGAAAGTTATGGTGAAAACCCAATCGTAATCATGGGAGCTGGAGCCGGAGCGCAAGTTACCGCAAGAGGTGTTTTCGGAGATATTTTAAGAGTAAGCGAAACTAAATAATCAGCGAACCCGAAGGGTTCAATATCAATAGCCGTAGGTGAAACCTATGGAACAAAATAATAACAAACAACCGTAAATAAAACCTACGGAAAATATAGAAATGGAAAACGAAAATTTTGAAACCTTCGCAATAAGAACGCAAACTGAAAGAACCCAGTTTGATGAGCATTCTACGCCATTATATCTTACATCCAGCTTTATTTTTGAGGATGCGGAAGATATGAGAGCAAGTTTTGCCGAAGAAAAGCCAAAGAATTTATACAGCCGATTTTCAAATCCTAATGTAACGGAATTCACAGATAAAATTGTGAAAATGGAAGGCGCAGAAGCAGGATATGCTTTTGCAACAGGAATGGCCGCGATCTATTCAACTTTTGCAACTTTATTGAATGCCGGAGATCACATTGTGAGCTGTCAGTCAGTTTTCGGATCTACTCACACGTTGTTTACAAAATATTTCCCGAAATGGAATATCGAAACAACTTATTTCAAAGCGCAAGATGCAGAAAACGTAGAAAAATATATTCAACCAAATACCAAGATTTTATACCTTGAAACACCTACAAATCCTGCGATTGAAGTATTAGATTTAGAGTTTTTTGGAAAAATAGCAAAAAAGCATAACCTTATTTTTATTGTAGATAATTGTTTTGCAACACCTTATCTTCAACAGCCGATTAAATATGGTGCAGATGTTGTTGTTCATTCAGCAACAAAATTGATCGATGGTCAAGGGCGTGTTTTAGGTGGAGTAGCGGTTGGTAGAGAAGACTTGATTCGTGAAATTTACCTTTTTGCAAGAAATACGGGACCTGCAATGTCGCCTTTCAACGCTTGGGTTCTATCAAAAAGCTTGGAAACATTAGCAATTCGTGTAGAAAAGCACTGCGAAAATGCTTTAAAAGTAGCCGAGTTTTTAGAAAGTCATCCGAATGTAGAATTAACAAAATATCCATTCCTGTCATCTCATCCAAGTTATGAAGTGGCAAAAAAACAGATGAAGTTGGGCGGAAATATCGTTGCATTCGAAATCAAAGGCGGAATTGAAGGCGGAAGAAACTTTTTAGATAAAATAAAAATGTGTTCTCTTTCTGCCAATCTTGGTGATACCAGAACGATTGTTACGCATCCGGCTTCTACCACGCACTCGAAATTATCAGATGAAGAAAGAAATGAAGTAGGAATTACGGCTGGTTTGGTTCGTTGTTCGGTAGGCTTGGAAAATGTAGACGATATCATCGCAGATCTGAAACAGGCATTGGATTAAAATAATTTGGGCAGCTATCTCCGCCTTCCGCTCCCGCTTTTTTTGTTTCGCTTTGCTACACAAAAAAGAGCTCCGCTCAAGTCGGGCTGCAAAAGAACCCGGAGGGTTCAACAACAATAGCCATAGGTGAAACCTGTGGAAAAAATATTAATCATTAATTCAACGATGAAAAATAAATAAAAATGAAAAATTCAGAACAATTATATAAAGCATTATCCGAAAGAATCCTTGTGTTAGACGGAGCAATGGGAACAATGCTTCAGCGATATAAATTCGAGGAAGAAGATTACCGTGGCGACCGTTTCAAGGATTATGAGCATCCTGTAAAAGGAAATAATGATCTACTTTCATTAACGCAGCCTCATGCGATCGAGGAAGTTCACAAAAAATATCTGGAAGCAGGAGCAGACATCATCGAAACCAATACTTTTTCAGGAACAACCATTGCGATGGCAGATTACCACATGGAAGATCTGGTGTACGAACTGAATTATGAGTCGGCAAAAATTGCAAGAAAAGCTTGTGATGAATTTACAGCTCAAAATCCTGATAAACCAAGATTTGTAGCGGGTTCGATCGGACCAACGAACAGAACGGCAAGTTTAAGTCCGGATGTAAACGACCCAGGATACAGAGCAATCACTTTTGACGAATTGAGAATTGCCTACAAACAACAGTCTGAAGCTTTACTAGACGGAGGTTCAGATATTTTATTGGTTGAAACTATTTTCGATACGTTAAATGCAAAAGCAGCACTTTTCGCAATTGATGAAATTAATGAAGAAAGAGGAATTAAAATCCCGATCATGGTTTCAGGAACAATTACCGACGCTTCAGGAAGAACATTGAGTGGACAAACCGCAGAAGCATTTTTGATCTCAGTTTCACATTTGAATTTATTGAGTGTTGGTTTTAACTGTGCTTTGGGAGCCAATCAATTAACTCCCTATTTGGAAACGTTGGCACATAATTCAGATTTCTTTGTTTCAGCTTATCCTAATGCAGGTCTTCCTAACGCGTTCGGAAAATATGATGAAACACCAGAATTTATGGCAGAACAAATCAGAGAATATGTAGAAAAAGGACTCATCAATATTATCGGAGGTTGCTGTGGAACAACGCCAGATCATATCAAAGCAATTGCAGATTTGGTTGATAAATATGAGCCGAGAAAAGTGAGAGAAATTGTATAAATTTTTCAACATTTATTGCTTAAGATTAAAGCTACTAATTTATTTTAGAAGAATACACAATTAATGAAATATTTAAGACTATCAGGCCTAGAGCCTTTGATTATAACGCCGGAAAGTAATTTCATCAATGTTGGTGAAAGAACGAATGTTGCCGGTTCAAAAAAGTTTTTAAGATTAATTAAAGAAGAGAAATTTTCTGAAGCTTTGGATATTGCCCGTCATCAGGTTGAAGGTGGTGCGCAGATCCTTGACGTTAATTTTGATGACGGATTGATCGATGGAAAAGCTTCCATGATAAAATTCCTGAACTTAGTAGGTTCAGAACCTGATATTTCCAGAATCCCGATTATGATCGACTCATCAAAATGGGAGATCTTGGAAGCCGGATTGCAGGTTGTTCAAGGAAAATCTGTAGTAAATTCTATCAGTTTAAAAGGAGGTAAAGAGGAGTTTGTCAAACAGGCTAAAGCAATCAAAAGATACGGTGCAGCGGTTATTGTCATGGCATTTGATGAAGACGGACAAGCTGATACCTACGATCGCAGACTTGAAATCACAAAAAGATCGTATGATATTTTAGTTGATGAAGTGAAGTTTCCGGCTGAGGATATTATTTTTGATTTAAATATTTTCCCTGTTGCAACGGGAATGGACGAACATAGAAGAAATGCAATCGACTTCATCGAAGCAACAAGATGGGTTCGTCAAAACCTTCCATATGCGTCTGTAAGCGGAGGTGTAAGCAATGTTTCGTTCTCGTTCCGCGGAAATGATACAGTGAGAGAAGCAATGCACTCGGTTTTCCTTTATCATGCGATTCAGGCGGGAATGAATATCGGAATTGTAAACCCTGCAATGTTGGAGGTTTATGATGAAATTAATAAAGAATTATTAGGTCTTGTAGAAGACGTAATTCTCGATAAAAGAGAAGACGCAACAGAAAGGTTGTTGGATTATTCTGAAAAGAATAAATCTGTCAAAAAAGAAGTTGTTGAAGAACTAGAATGGCGTACCAGACCTTTGCAGGAAAGGATTACGCATTCTTTAGTAAAAGGAATCGACCGTTTTATTGAAGAAGATGTAGAAGAAGCAAGGTTACAATCTGCCAAGCCTTTGCATGTTATTGAAGTTAATTTAATGACAGGAATGGGCGTTGTCGGTGACTTGTTCGGAAGCGGAAAAATGTTCCTGCCACAAGTTGTAAAATCAGCAAGGGTAATGAAAAAGGCAGTGGCCTATTTACAGCCATTTATTGAAGCTGAAAAAGACGGTGAAAGACCTGCTAACGGTAAAATTTTAATGGCAACGGTAAAAGGAGACGTTCATGATATTGGTAAAAACATCGTGAGCGTTGTGTTGGGCTGTAACAATTACGAAATTGTTGACCTTGGGGTAATGGTTCCTGCCGAAAAGATTATTCAGGCTGCGATTGAACATAATGTTGATGTTATCGGTTTGAGCGGTCTGATCACGCCAAGTTTAGATGAAATGGTGTACATCGCATCAGAATTAGAGCGTCAGAATCTTAATTTTCCTTTATTGATCGGTGGTGCAACGACTTCAAAAGCACATACAGCGGTAAAAATAGATTTAAAATATAAAAATGCAGTTGTTCACGTTAATGATGCTTCAAGAGCGGTAAATGTGGTGAGTTCTTTGTTGGGAGACAGAAATAAAGAATATGTAAGCGATTTAAAGAATGACTATTCAGATTTCCGTGAAAAGTTTCTGAACAGACAGATTGACAAAGAATATGTGTCTATTGAAGATGCAAGAAAAGATAAATTTAAAATCGATTGGGAAAACGAAGAAATTTTCACACCGAATAATTTAGGGATACAGGTTTTTGAAGGTCAGGATTTGAATGAATTGGTTCCGTTTATCGACTGGTCGCCGTTTTTCAGAAGTTGGGATCTTCACGGGAAGTACCCGAATATTTTTGATGATGAGGTAGTAGGAGAGCAGGCTAAAGAATTATTTAAAGATGCTCAGGTTATTTTAAAGAAAATTTTAAATGAAAAATCATTGACAGCTAAAGCGATCTTCGGAATTTTTAAGGCAAATTCAACTGAAGATGATGATATTTTGATCTTTGATGAAAATGGTCAACAGCAATCGAAATTCATCACATTAAGACAACAACTTCAAAAATCCAAAGGGAAAGAATATTTAGCATTAAGCGATTTTATTGCTCCTCAAAGTTCAGGAAAAACTGATTATGTGGGAGCTTTCTGTGTGACAACAGGTTTCGGGACTGATGAATTATCAGATGAATATGAAAAAGCTAATGATGATTATAATGCAATTATGGTAAAAGCTTTGGCAGACCGTTTTGCAGAAGCTTATGCTGAATTTTTACATAAAAAAGTAAGAACAGAATATTGGGGATACGCCAATCAGGAAAATTTAAGTAATGATGACTTAATTGCTGAAAAATATAAAGGAGTTCGTCCCGCACCGGGTTATCCGGCTTGTCCGGACCACTTGGAAAAACATGCCATTTGGGATCTTTTAAAAGTGGAAGAAAATATCGGAGTTTATCTTACAGAAAGCTTAGCAATGTTTCCGACAGCTGCCGTTTCCGGATATTATTTCGGAAGTCCGCATGCAAAATATTTTGGACTCGGAAAAATTACAGAAGACCAGTTGAAAGACTATTCGAAGAGAAAAGGAATTTCTTTACAGGAAGCGAGAAAATGGTTGTCACCTAATTTAGCAGATTAATATGTCAAAAGAATATATAAAAAACGTTCTTCAAAAATTTGATGATCATCTAAATATTGAAAATAATAATCGGATTATTTTCTCAGGAAAATTTGGTATTGGAAAGTCATATTTCTTAAATGAGTTTTTTAAAGATGAAAATTATGAAAAAGAATATTTTCCAATTTTCTTAAATCCAATAAATTATTCTATTGCATCTAATGATGATATTTTTGAATTAATAAAATTTGATATATTATTTCAAATTTTAAGTAAAGATGTTATAGTATTTGAAAATTTAAAATTTTCAAAAGGAAATCTTTTACATCAATATTTTTCAAATAAGTTTTTAGAAGATTTTATTTCAACGACAGATTTAATTGGTGAAAATATAATGGAAGAACAGGCTTCAGGATCTTTTGGATTGCTTAAGAATTTGGGAAAATTAATAGGAAAGCTTTCTGAAGTAGGCGTTAAAGATTTTGAAAGTTTTAAAAATAAGATTGAGGGAAATCCTGAGTTAGATATTATAAAAAATTTCTTTACTGATCAACAAAGTAAATTAGGTTCCTTATATGAAAGCAATGCGATCACACAATTAATTTATGACTTAGTTAAAGATATTGAAAAAACGAGTGAAAAAAAGATAGTTTTAGTAATTGATGACTTAGATAGAATTGATCCAGAACACATTTTTAGAATTCTGAATATTTTTTCAGCACATGATAAACTGGGTGAGAATAAATTTGGCTTTGAAAAAGTTATTTTAGTTTGTGATATAAAAAATATTGAAAATATTTATCATCATTTCTATGGTGAGAATGTAGACTTTTTCGGATATATAAATAAATTTTATTCTTTAGACGTTTATAATTATTCCAATATTGATTATGTTAAGTGGTTTAATGTAAATTTTTCAGAAGATCAATATAATGCTGAAAATGTTGAGTTTTTAAGATTCATTTTTTCAGATGCTATTATAAAAAATTATATTTCTGCAAGACAACTATTTAATAATGATTTCTCAAGATTAGGTATTTCAAATTTTTATAATTCAATTGTTGATCAAAAATTTACTGTTATTTCTAATAATCAGAGCATTGGATTTTTTTCTTTGTTTCAACCCATTTACTCAATTTTAAAAACTATAATTCGATATTTTGGTAGTTCAAATAATTTCCTAAAATATTTAGACGATGTTGAATTTCAACAACTTTCGAGATTTCAAGATATATTAGGAGCAATGTATTTATTCATTAATCTTCGAAAAGAAATTAATGAGTCAGGAAATCAAATTTTTAGTACACCCTATAATTTTACTATAACTTATGATGGATATAGCAAATATCAATTTGAAGGTGATTTTAGAAGTGCTGATTTAAAGATGTTTTTTAAGGACGTAATAAACCAATATAATCAAATAACTGAAATTAATTAGAATGAAGATTACAGAACACATAAAAAATGCAAACGGAAAAACTTTGTTCTCCTTAGAAGTTGTTCCGCCTCAGAAAGGAATCGGAATTGAAGATTTGTATAGAAATATAGACCCTTTGATGGAATTTAAACCTCCTTTTATTGATGTGACGACTTCTCGCGAAGAATATATTTACATTGATAAAGGTAACGGTCTGATGGAACGTAAAATTACCAGAATGCGTCCCGGAACATTGGGGATTTGTTCGGCAATTCAGCATAAATATAATGTAGATACCGTTCCACACTTACTTTGTGGAGGATTTACGAAAGAAGAAACAGAATATCTTTTGGTTGACTGTATGTATCTTGGGATTGATAATGTGATGGCGCTTCGTGGTGACGCGATGAAAGGACATCAATATTTTGAACCAACAAAAGGAGGTCATGAAAGTGCGATGGATTTGGTTCATCAAATCAATGATTTAGGAAGAGGAAAATATCTCCATGATGAACAGGCTTGTGAAGAAAACAACAAATTCTGCATTGGAGTAGCCGGTTATCCTGAAAAACATATGGAAGCACCTTCCATGAATTACGATTTAAAATGGCTAAAACAAAAAGTAGATGCCGGAGCAGATTATATCGTGACCCAAATGTTTTTTGATAATAAAAGATTTATCGAGTTTGTGACAAAAGCCAGAGAAATGGGAATTACAGTTCCAATTATCCCCGGAATTAAACCTATTGCAACAAAAAGACATTTAAAGTTATTGCCACAGGTTTTCAAAATCGATTTACCGGAAGATTTAATTAATGCAGTGGAAAGTGCTAAAAACAATGAAGCCGTAAAACAAATCGGAGTAGAATGGGCAATTAATCAATGCAAAGAACTTCTTGATTTTGGAGTGCCTGTTTTACACTTTTACTCAATGGGGAAAAGTGACAATATTAAAAAAGTAGCCGGAGAGTTATTCTAAAGTAAAAATAATATTTGATTTTTTAAGCCTTGCTTTTTAGCAGGGCTTTTGTATTTGAAGAAGATTTTTTATAGTAAATATTTAATGATTATTGTGAATTGTAGTAAAGTTACTATATTAAAATATATTTTTTAATATAATTTTTAAATTAGAAATCATATATTGGTTTAAAAATTCAGTTTATGAAAAAAATTATATTATTTCTAGGTTTTATTTCTTTATCTACAACTTTTAGCGCGCAAGTTGGTATCAACACTGCAAATCCTCAAACGACTCTAGATGTTGTTGGAAATGGAGCTTCTGCAACGATCAAAGACGGTTTTAGAGCTCCAAGAATTACAAAACAACAATTAGCCGCCAAGTCTGCCGGAGTATATGGGGCAACAGAAAGTGGGGCGCTTGTTTATGTTACAGATATTACGGCTCCTTCAGGTATAACTCCAAGTTTAACGCAGGTTGCAGAAGTTTCGGGCTCGGGTTATTATTACTTTGACGGTTCAATTTGGAAGCAGGTGGTAAATTCTACTGGTTTTACCAATATTTATAACTCAAATGGAACGCTTACTGGACTTAGAACAGTAACAACGGGTGGAAATCAATTAAATTTTAATAACAGTACAAATAGTAGTGTATCTATAGTTACTAATGCTACAGAGGGTAGAGTGACGACCTCCGGAACAGATAGAGCATCAATCGCAATGTCTTCAGGAACATCTGTTTTAAATCTTTTTCAGGATAACGCTGGTGTTGCTCAAATAACAACAACTGGAGCATCTACGGGAATGAATATATTTACAACCAATACGACTCCTATTACTCTTGGAACCAATAATTTAGCTAGGGTGACTGTAACAAGTGGAGGAAATGTAGGTGTTGGCACTGCAGCGCCCGAGACAAAATTACATGTGATTTCTGGTACTGCAACTTCTAACAGGTATAATATTGTAGATGCGGCTAATTCTACTAATCAATATGCAATGATTGCTTTAAGAAATACCTCACCTTTGGCGACAGGTAATTATTCTTTGCTAGGATTTACCAATAGCGGACCTACATCCGGCGGTGCCAATTGGGGGTTAGGAAGTGTGCGTACCGGAGCTACTGCAGTCAATGGTTCTGAAGAAGATTTTTATGTAGGTAATTCGTTAGGAGGTAACTTGCTTGAACGTTTTAGAATCAGTTCAGCAGGAAATGTAGGAATCGGAACAAGTACTCCTGCAAGAAGACTTCATGTCAATGCCAATTCAAGTGCAGTAAGATTTGAAAGTCTGGCAACATTGCCTACCAACACAGCCGCTACAGGTCTGGTTATTGATACGAATGGAGATATTTATAAAAATAATACAGTTTCTGTAGAAGGGCAGATTCTTAGAATAGGTTTGAATGCGGCTACTTATGCAACAACGACGGAAGTTGGATTAAGATTTAATTCTAATGATACCGCAACAGAGATGGGAAATGCTCCAAACTCAGCGCCTAACTTTATTAATACAATTGTAGGAGGAACTATAAATGCCGGGGTTGCTGCAACGGCAGGGCAAGGTGCACCTGCAAGAGTAGCGGATCAAATTTTATTACAACCAGGAATTTACAAAATACAGGTAAGGCTTGTTGGGAGTTTTGCAGCAGCAAGTGCTTTAAATAATGTTTTTCTAAAGAGTATTGTAAATAATAATGAGTATTCTTTGGTAAATTTTACCAATAATTCAAATCAGACCACAACTTATTATTTTGATGACTTTATTAATATCACAGGAGCTGCACAAACAGTTGATTTTACGATAAGCCCCGGAACTAATACTTTCACTACATCATCAAGTGAAACTCCAGGTACCGGACGATCTTATAGAAGTTTGATTTTGATACAGAGGTTGAGATAATAATTTAATTTATTTATAAAGAGTTTCGGCGCAGCCAAAGGCTGCACCGAAACTCTGTCTTATAACATCGGATGTCTTTCAAAAACCTTCTCTCTATCAAACAAATATCTATAAGTCGCCAATTTCCTAGTCACTTCCGTATCTAAATTTTCTGCAATCTTTATCATTTTAGGGTTAAAATCACCGATCCATTGAAGTTCGGTAACTTTAAAGTCCGTGTGTTTTCTTAAATGTTGAGTGCCTTCCCAAATCATATAACCCTCAAGTCCTTTTTTTTGCCATTCAGGGACAACACCGAAGACAAGTCCAACCATTTTTTCATTCTTTTTGAATTTTTTGATCCATAAAAACTTTAGTTTCTCAATAAATCCAAATTTCCCATTCATATATTTAAACCATTGATTCAAATCCGGGATATTCATCCACATGGCAACGGGTTTTTCATTTTCATAAACAAACCACGAAATATGTTCATTGATGATCGGTTTCATCGTTTTAAACATCTTCAATGTCTTTGCTTCCTCAAGCTGTTTTCCTTCTCCGTGAGCGGCCCAGGCTTTGTTGTAAATTTCAGTAAAATCTTTAGCAAACTTTTCAAGATTATTCTTTTTCAACGGTTTTGCTGAAATGGCAGGATTTTTACTGTGTTTTGCATGCATTACCGTAAAAACTCTCGAAACTTCCGCGAAAATTGGCCTTGAAAAACAAAGCTGTTCAAAATAAATTTGAAAACCATAATTCTCAAGAAGCTCTTTATAATAAGGAAAATTATAATTCATTCCATATAAAGGTTCTATAAAACCATCGATAAGCAATCCCCAGAATTTGTCTCTTTCACCGAAGTTTATAGGTCCGTCCATCGCTTCCATTCCTCTTTCCTGAAGCCATTTTTTAGAATAATCAAAAATAAAATTAGCCGTTTCCTGATCGTTGATACAATCAAAGAACCCAATTCCTCCGGTTGGTTGATTTTGTTCGTATAATTGATTGATAAAAACTGCAATTTTCCCAATGGTTTTATTGTCTTTATTTTTGAATATAAATCTTTTGCATTCTCCGGTTTTGAAGAATTTATTTTTTTGAGGATCAAAAATAGCTTCAATATCTTTATCTAAAGGTCTGATGTAGTTTTTGTCATGTTGATAAAGTCTGACAGGGAATTCTAGAAATTCCTTTTTCTGATTTTCATGGTGTACTTCTTCAGCAATAATCATAACTTTTATACGAATGAGGAGATGAGGTAATATTTTTGGGTTAAATTGAAATATACGAACAAATATTATCCGTATTTTTGTTGCAAATTAAATAAAAAATGGTTGATTTTACTGATAACGACGATGATATTTTCACAGGAAAAGAACATACGCCTATACGGGAAGATGCTTTTGATAAATCGCCACAGGAAAAAATAGAAAAAATCACTGAACTTTTCGGTGAGATTATGGAAACGCTTGGATTGGATATGACGGATGATTCTTTGAAAGATTCTCCAACGCGTGTTGCTAAAATGTATGTGAATGAAATTTTTGGAGGATTACTGCCTGAAAATAAACCGGGAATTTCTACATTTTCCAATAAATACAAGTATAGCCAAATGTTGGTTGAAAAGGATATCACTGTATATTCTTTTTGCGAGCACCACTTTTTACCGATCATTGGGAGAGCGCATGTTGCCTATATTTCAAATGGTGAAGTAATTGGTCTTTCAAAAATTAACAGGATTGTAGATTATTATGCTAAAAGACCACAGGTGCAGGAAAGATTAACAATGCAGATCGTGAACGCTTTAAAAGAAGCTTTGGGAACAAAAAATGTTGCCTGCATTATTGATGCTAAACATCTTTGTGTAAATTGCAGAGGAATTAAAGATACTGCAAGTTCTACAATAACAGCGGAATTAAGCGGAATCTTCAAAACAAATCCTATCACAAGACAGGAATTCTTACATTATGTAGGAAGCCATGCTAAATTGGATTAATAATAAATTAATAATGATAAAATTTAAAAAAGTTTCAGACCAGATTTTTATAGCTACAATTATTTGCTGTTGCTGTGAATGCTGTTGTTAAAAGATTTCTGTCTTTTAGCATGTCTAAACTTTAAACTAAATTTTAAAATCATTACATCAAAAACAACACAATGCAATTAAAAATATACAACTCGCTTACAGCGGAAAAAGAAATATTTAACCCAATTTTAGAAGGAAACGTCGGAATGTATGTCTGTGGACCTACGGTTTACAGCAATGTACATTTGGGAAATGTAAGAACTTTTCTTTCTTTCGACTTTATTTACAGAAGCTTAACGCACTTAGGATATAAAGTGAGATATGTGAGAAATATCACTGATGCCGGACATCTTACAGACGATGGAGACGTAAATAACGACAGATTTGTGAAGCAAACCCGTCTTGAAAAACTGGAACCGATGGAAATCGTACAAAAATACACGGTTGATTTTCATAAGGTTTTGGAAATGTTTAATTTACTTCCTCCAAACATCGAGCCTACCGCAACTGGTCATATCGTTGAGCAGATTGAATTAACTCAAAAACTAATTGAAAAAGGTTTCGCTTACGAAAGCAACGGATCTGTATATTTTGATGTTCTTGAATACAATAAAAGAGGTCTTAATTACGGTGAACTTTCAAAACGTAATATTGAAGAACTTTTCGCCAACACACGTGATCTAGACGGACAGGGTGAAAAGAAAAACCCACAGGATTTTGCCCTTTGGAAAAAAGCTTCACCTGCACACATCATGAGATGGAATTCGCCTTGGGGAGAAGGTTTCCCGGGATGGCACCTTGAATGTACTGCAATGAGCACTAAATATTTAGGTGAAAAATTTGATATTCATGGAGGTGGAATGGATTTGAAATTCCCACATCACGAATGTGAGATCGCTCAAGGAAAAGCTTGCAATGATACCGCTCCGGTAAATTATTGGATGCATGCCAATATGTTGACAATGAACACGCAACGTATGAGTAAGTCGACAGGGAATTACATTTTGCCAATGCAGTTGGTTACAGGAGATAACGATTTCTTTGAAAAGCCCTTCCATCCTTCGATTGTACGTTTCTGTTTCCTACAGGCTCATTACAGAAGTGTTTTGGATATTTCTAATGATGCGATGATTGCGAGCGAAAAAGGTTTCATCAGATTAATAGAAGCGGTAAAAGTTTTAAATTCAATCACGCCAAATGATGAAAAACAATCTGGTTTCAATCTTGAAGAGTGGAAAAATAAAGCGTACGATGCTTTAAATGACGATTTCAATTCTCCGGTTCTTATTGCTCATTTGTTTGAAGCTGTGAAATTTATTTTTGCTTTAAATGATGATAAAGAAACGATTTCAAGGGAAAATCTTGAAGATTTAAAATCAACTTTAAATGCTTTGATATTTGACGTGTTAGGACTTCAGGCGGTTGAAGAAAACAATAATGAAAAGCTGGATCAGACATTACAGGTTTTAATTGAACTGAGAAATCAGGCTAGAAAATCTAAGAACTTTGACCTTTCAGATCAAATTAGAGACAAACTTCTTGCTGAAGGTATTGAATTGAAAGATGGAAGAGACGGAACAACTTACGTTTTAAATTAAAATAATAAAATAAGTATATACTTAAACTCTCACAAATTTGTGGGAGTTTTTTTGTGCGTGTTGTTGTCATTTCGACGAAGGATAAATCACTATTTTAATAATCTTAAAACTTTAAACAAAAATCTTATCGGTTAAAAATTAAATGTAAAGAATTTGTTAAATTTAAATATTCTTCAAATTATCATAATCACACCATTAAAATTAAATTATTGTAAATAGTATTTAAATAGTAGAGATTTTTTATCATCCAATTTGAAAATTATGTAACTTAGTAATAGTAAAATCATTACGAATCTAAATCCAACTTATTATGAAAAAACATTTATTCCCTTTATTTTTGGTATTACTTGGAGCAAACGCTCATGCTCAGCAAGATTTTTTTGCACTGACAGGAAAAGATACTCCAGGTATTGTTTTTAATGATTTCCGTGCTATTGATGCGGTAAACGGAACTTCCGGAGAAGCTGTCTTCACTGCAGATTCTTCTGCGAAAATATTTTCACAGACAAGAAACAGTTCTGTAACTGAGGATAAAAATTCTTACAATAATTCTCAGGCGACAACAATGGCGACGTTGGCGTATGATTCAAGAAATAATAATCTGGTGTACATGCCGATGTTTTCGTCAAATATCTATGTTTTAAATCCTAAAACTAAAGAAATCACTTTGGTTGAAAATAATGTTGTGAGAGTAACTTCTTGCGACATCAATTCTCACATAACGAGAATGGCGACAGGATATGATGGAAATATTTACGCGATGAATAATTCCGGAACACAGTTTTTACAGATCAGTAACAAGAACAATCAATATGTTGTCAATGACCTTGGGATCGTTAAAGATGATTCTTCAAACGGAAAAAACTCTTTCACAACAATTGAAACCGGCTTTGGAGGTGATATGATTGCTGATGCAGATAATAATTTCTATGTTTTTGCAACATCAGGAAATGTTTTCAAAGTTTCAACGATAGAATTAAAGGCAAAATTTGTCGGAAAAATCACAGGAATTCCTGAAGGGTATTCTGTAAACGGAGCAGCGGTGAATTCCAAAGGAAAAGTTGTGATTGCGAGCGCAAAAGGAGCGCCTTTATATGAAGTGAATTTAAATGATTTACAGGCAAAACAACTTCCGGGAAATTTAAATTTACATATTTATGATTTGGCGAGTAAATATTTTGCTAATGATAAAGCTATTTCAAATAGTGCTTTAGCAAATTTAGATATTTATCCGACAAGAGTTGATGAGCAATTAATCAACGTAAATGTGAATGATAAATCAGTAAAAGGAAATCTTAAACTTACTATTTTTGACATCTCAGGTAAGAATGTAATGCAACAGAATTTATCCGTAAAAGATGGCTCATTAAATCAACAGGTTTATTTAAAAAATCTGATTAATGGAGCTTATATTGTAAGTATTGCTGATGAGTCCGGGAAAATATTATTAAGCAAAAAAATTCTTGTAACAGAATAATCTTTTAACTTTAATAAAAACTCAGCCTTTTCGTATATTCGGGAAGGTTTTTTAATGAATATTTGATATTCAATAAGTTTTGTTTTTCGATATTATAATGTATTTTTATAAAAAAATATAGATGAAATTATACTTTAATATAGGTTACAGCGCAAAAATTGGGGAATGTTTGCAGTTGGTTATCAATGAAGAAGGAGCTGTGCCTAAAACTCATAAAATGTTTTGCACTGAGAACGGTTTGTGGAAATGTGAAGTAGATTATTTTTCAAAGTCCATATCTTATAAATACCAGCTTACAGATGAGAAAGGAAATCTTTTGAGGGAAGAATTTGTCTTACATCATCTTAATTTCCCGCATAATTACAAAGAATTTTCAATCTTCGATGAGTGGAATAATAAAAATTTTCCCGAGAATTATTTAAATAATAAAATTCTTTACAATAAACTCAATCAGTTTGTTCCTGAAAAAATTTCGGTCTTAAAAAAACATACCCATTTATTCAGATTAGAGGCTCCGGTGTACAACCCGAATTGGAAGATTGTCTTGTTTGGAAGTACGGATTCTCTCGGAAAATGGGATTATGAGAAAGTAATTCATTTATCTCAGACGGATTTTGGTATCTGGGAAACTTCAGTTGAGATTCCTGAGAACGAATTTATTCAGTTTAAATATTGTCTTTATGACAAAAATGAAGGTAGGGTAATTGATGTAGAAGCTGGCGAAAACAGATTTGCGGTTCCCAATCAGCAGAAAGATGTTTTGCAGATCGTTTCGAGTCATTATTTTAAATTCAAACTATATCAGATGTATCATGATGCAGGAGTTGCGGTTCCTGTGTTCTCTTTAAGAAGTGAAAATGGTTTCGGTGTCGGAGAATTTTCTGATATGAAAGAATTGGCTGACTGGACAAAAGAAACAGGCTTAGGAATTATCCAGATTCTTCCGATCAATGATACAACGGCCAATTACACTTGGACAGATTCTTACCCTTACGCAGCGGTTTCTGTGTATGCTTTACATCCACAATATATTTCTATTGATAATCTTGATTTTAAATTGCCGAAGGATTTAGTTGAAGAATATAATGCTGAAAAATTAAAATTAAATTCTTTAGAATTAATTGATTACGAGGAAATGATTTCCGGAAAATGGAAGTTTTTGAAAGCCGTTTTCAATACAGAAAAAGAGAAGATTTATAAAGACAGAAACTTTAAGAAATTTATAAAAGATAATGAAGATTGGTTGATTCCGTATTCTGCATTTTGTGTATTGAGAGATAAATATAAAACTCCGAATTTCAATGATTGGAAAACACATAAAAAATACATAGCAGGAAAAATTTCACCATTCTTTTCAGCAAAAAATAAAGAATATGATGCCTCAATGCTTCATGCTTGGGTGCAATACCAACTTCATAAGCAACTAAAAGATGCGATTGAATATATCCATAGTTTAGGGGTTTCTGTGAAAGGAGATTTACCGATTGGAATTTATCGTCATTCTGTTGAAGCCTGGACGGAGCCGGAATTATTCGGTATGGATTTCCAAGCCGGAGCACCGCCGGATCAATTCACAGAATTAGGTCAAAACTGGGAATTCCCAACCTATAATTGGGAAGCGATGAAAGCTGACGATTATACATGGTGGAAAAACAGATTCAAAGCATTGGAACAATATTTTGATGCAATGAGAATTGATCATATTTTAGGATTTTTCAGGATCTGGAGAATGCCGATTTCTGCTACTCAAGGGCTCTTAGGATATTTTTATCCTGCAGTTCCGATTACTGAAGCAGAATTTAAGGCTTGGCATATTCCTTTTGATTTTAACAGATATTGCAAACCGTTTATCAATGATCAGATTCTTTGGAATTATTTCGGTGAAGATCACGGAAAAGCATTTGAGTTCATTAATAATAATCATAATGGAACGTATTCTTTTAAAGAAGAGTTTGATACCCAGAGAAAATTATCAGATTTCTTTAAGAAAAATCCAAGAGGTCCGATTGAAGAACAATTGATTGCCCTTTGTGCGAATGTTTTATTTTTAATTGAAGAAAGAGAAGGAGAAACCGTTTATCATCCAAGATTTAATGTCTATAATACTGAGTCTTACAAATATTTGTCGGATTGGGAAAAGAAATCTATTTACGATCTGTATCACGATTATTTCTTCAAGAGACAGGATAAGCTTTGGAGCGAAAAAGCAATGGAAAAACTTCCCATGATCTTAAATGCAACCGAAATGTTGATCTGTGGTGAAGATCTAGGAATGGTTCCTGACTGCGTACCTGCTGTAATGGACGAATTGGCGATCATAGCCTTGAAAGTTCAGCGTATGCCTTCGGATAATATTCCTTTTTATAATCCTAAAAATGCGGGTTATCTGAATGTAATTACGGCTTCTTCGCATGACAGTTCAACGTTAAGACAATGGTGGAAGGAAGATCCGGCTTTGACGCAGAAATATTTTAATCAACAATTAATTCAATACGGTAAAGCGCCGGAAGAATTGGATACTCATTTAGCAGAGATCATTATGAAGCAGCATCTCTACACAGATGCGATGCTGGCTATTTTCCCGATTCAGGAGTTTTTTGCAACGGATAAAGAGCTTACCAACCCGAAAATGGACAATGAAAGGATCAATAATCCTGCAGTATTTCCACATTATTGGCGTTACAGGATGCATTTAAATTTAGAAGATTTAAAAGATAAGACTGATTTTAACCAAAAAATAAAATATTGGGTTAAAGATAGTGGAAGGTTGTAAATTTAACAGTTGATTATCAGTTAATTAATGATATTTTAAAAGAAGTTAAGTCAAAAGATTTAACTTCTTTTTTTTATTTATATCCAAAAGATAGATTAGAGATAGTCTACTATATATTAACCAATTAACGACAATAAGAATGAAAAAAATATTTTTGGGATTTGCTCTGAGTTTGGCGACTTTGTCGTTTGCTCAGCAATATCCAAACAACGGTTACGGTAACGACGGATACAATAACGGATACGGAAATAATGGTTATGAAAATAACAACTATGGAAGTAATAACGGATATTATTCTAACGAAGACGACCAGAATTATTTCCCAGACGATTATTACTACAATTATCCTCAGGATTATTATCCTCAAGATTATTACCAGAATAATTATAACGATTACAGAAGCAGTATCGTAAATGTCAACTGGAATGTGTTTTTTAATCAAAATAGATTGAACCGTTGGCAAATTGATCAAATCTTAAGATTGAATAATCTGTATGTAAGCTTTTCAACATGGGATAACTATTACAGATACAATCCGGACAGATGGTATTATGATAGATTCTATGCGTTACAAAGAATTATGGGACCGCAGATTTTTATTAGTTTTCAAAACAATTATTACAGAGGAGCTAGCCCGGTTGTGTATTTTCAAAACTACAGAAGAACACATTATGCTTCCATTTGCAGACCGATGCCACGCTATAGAAACGTAAATATCAATATTTACAGAGTAGACAGAGCTAAATTTAGAGGGAATAATAATCCTTCCTTTAATATTGTAAGAACGAGCCAAAGAGAAAATAACGGATTTAGAGGATCCGGAAGAGATAATAATAACTCAGGATTCCGTAATCAGTCTATTAAGAGAGATAATAACTCAGGAGGTTTCCGTGAAAATAACGGAACAAGAAATAACGGAGGCTTTAGAGCAGGAACTGAAAACACTGGTGGAACGAGAAATACTGGAGGATTCAGAAATGATGTGAGAACAGAACCTTCTGCTCCTAGAGAAAATAACGGAGGTTTTAGAGGAAACTCAGGAAATAGTGGTGGAACAAGAAGTTCTGGTGGATTCAGAAATGAAACAAGAAGAGAAGCTTCTGGACCTAGAGAGAATAATGGTGGTTTCAGACAGCAAAGATCTGAAAGTTCAGCTCCAAGACAGAACAATAATGGTAACAGAAATTCTTCGGGAGGTTTCAGATTGACAAAGAATTAATAATTTTCATATATTATATTTAAGTGGTGTGAAGGGCAGGTTTTTATAATCTGTCCTTTTTTTTTGTATTTTATTATTTCGATATTAAAATTTAACATTTTTTATGAATATTCAGCTTTAACTTCCGTTTTAATTAAGTATCAAAAAGATGTATAACAATTAATTAATAATTAAATATTTAAAAAGATGAAAAAATTAGTATTAGCAATAGCATTTATCGGAATGGGAAGTTTTGCAATGGCACAACAAACTACTCCTCAGGACAAGCAGGCAAAAAGAGCAGAAATGCAACAAAAAATGCAGCAAAAAGAGCAAGAGCATTTAGATAAAATGCAGAAAGATTTAAATTTAAATCAATCACAGGTAGCTCAGATAAAAGATCTTCACGAAAAGAGAAAAGCTGAAATGAAAGCTGATTTTGATAAGAACAAAGGAGAAAGACAAGCTAAAATGGAGAAGATGAAAGTCAAGAGAGAGCAAATGGATGCGGATATGAAAAAAATCTTAACTCCTGAGCAGTACGGTAAATGGCAAGCTGACAGACAGGCTAAAATGGAGCAAAGAAAAGCAGCAATGAAAGACAGAGGAATGAAGGGTGGAAAAATGAAGAGATCAATGGATACGGCTGCTCCTGCTGTGAATTAAGAGTTTTCAATTTTGATTTTTTAATGTGTTAAGGACGGATGTATTTCCGTCCTTTTTGTATTAAATTTGATTAAATCTTTTGATTTCGGGGTTTTATTCCATAATTTTACTGTAAAATTTATTATTATGGTAAGCGATAAAATTGCACAACTAATTAACGAACAAATAGCTCACGAACAATACGCCGCACAATATTATCTTTCAATGTCTGCTTGGTTTTCCAGCAAAGATCTTGATGGGATCGCCAATTATTTCAGAGTACAAAGCAAAGAGGAATTAATGCATGCTGATAAAATGTTTGATTATTTAAATGATGTAGGAGGACAAATCATCATCGGAGAAATTGCAAAACCACCACACGAATTTGCAAATGCCATCGACATTTTTGAAAAAGCATTGGAGCACGAGAAAAAAGTAACAAAAAGTATTTTCAACATCGTAAAAAATGCGAATGACGAAGGAGATTTTGCTACAACTTCTTTCTTACAGTGGTTCATCAATGAGCAGGTAGAAGAGGAAGCGAGTGCTTCTCAGTACGTAACGAAGATCAAAATGGTGTCTGATAACCCTTCAGCATTATATCTTTTTGATCAGGAATTGTCACAAAGAGTGTTTGTTGCGGATCCAAAGGCTTAAGATTTAACTTTAAATAAGTTTAAGATAACCAGTTTCGGCGGCACCAAAGGTGCCGCCGAAACTTTGTAATCAACCCATTAATAGAAAGATTACGATTAATATTTAGGATGATATTTTATTTTTATAAATTATTAATCCATTTATTAAGGTCTGTGGAAACTTCTAAGCCTAATTTCTTTTTAAGTCGATATTTTGTAGTTTCAACACTTCTGAATGTCAAATTTTTAAATACAGCAATTTCCTTATTACTGATATTAAGTTTTATATACGCACAGAATCTTATATCATTATCATTTAAATTGGGAGTATGACTGATTAATTTTTCGTAAAAATCAGGATATACTTCTTTAAAATACGAAAGAAAAAAGGGACTGTCTTCTTTCGCCATTTGTGTGACCTTATCAAAGGAATTATCATTTAAATGTTTTTTTAATTTAAGAACTTTTAAAGTCTGTTCTTCAAGCAGACGATCATTTTTTAACTGTTTAGAAAGATTAATTCTTCGAATGAAGTAAACGGAAACCAGAAATAAAATAACAAGGCCAGAAATGATAAAATACATTTTATTTTTTTCTAGTTGTTTTTCTCTCTCTTCATCTTCTGAAAGTCTATTGATAACAATGTTTATAGCAGCTTTTTCTTCGTTTTTTATACTGTCATTTAATGCTTTAAATTTCTCCAGATATTCCTTAGCCATTTTCTCGTTATTCATAGCACTGTAAACACTTGAAAGTGAATCATAAGCTTTTCTAATAAGAATTTTAGACTCACCTTTCTTAAAAGTACTAAGAGATTTAAGATAATAATGAAGCGTTTTTTCATGATCACCTTTTACTGCATATAGATTACCATAACTAAACAATGTAATACCTTCAACTAATATAAAATTTCGATCCGGAGCAGAGCAGGCTTTATTAAGATAATATTCTGCTGAATCTAGACGTACATTATTTTCAATAAATCTATCCGCAATTTTGGTATAAGTAAGAGCGCTAGGTAAATTTATAAGAGCTTTTCTATCAATACTTCTCAATGAATCCGGGTGAGCCAAAAAGTTGAGTCGCTTCCATGTATAAATGTAAAATAAAAGATATTTTTTCTGTTTTTCTACAGGAATTTCCTCTGTGTATTGAATAGCCTTATCAAAAAAAGTGTTGGACTTATCAAGCATTCCCAGCCGTGTATAATTTTTGGCATATTCACTATAAATTCTAGCCGAAAAAAGAGGATTATTATCATCTCCCATTTCCTCTTTGGCTTTGTCTAAATAAGCAATACTCTCCTGAAGTTTGTTATAAGAAAAAAGCAAAAATCCGATATTGGTATAGATTGTTACAATTCCTTCCTTATTACCATTCTTTTCATATTTTTTTAATGCATTGATATTAAAATCCATCGCTTTTACATACTCTCCTTTATTGTAATATCCCGCTGTCTTTTGTATTGTTTCTGGAAAAAAAGAATAATCCTGAGATTTACAATTTGCAAATTGTACCAGAAAAAGCAGGGTTAATAATTTTAAGATAATGCGATCAATAAACATGAGTGTATTTTATTACTCGAATTTACGAAAATCAAAAAAACAAATCATGAATTAAAATAAATAAGCGAAAACTCATAATAATAGTAAGATCCCAGGATACTGCAATCTTACTTCGGTGTTATGTTAAATGTTTGATTTCGAATTGATTAAAAACGTGTTGTGTTATTGTAGTGCTTTAATTTAATCTGATGGATATAAATTTGCAAACACAAATGAACATCGAAATACTTTTAATAATACTAGTCATTTTTAAGTATGAGATACGATTCTAAAACACACGAAAGAATAAAAATTTAATCAAAACAAACAATTAAGGAAATGAAAAAACAATTAATTATTTTATCAACTTTACTATATTCAGGTTTTGCTTTCTCACAAATCGGAGTAAATACTCCCGAACCTAAAGCTACATTAGACATTATGGGTACTACTTTTGGTATAAAAAATGGCAATAGATCTGCAAGCTGGGACAATCTATGGTTTAATGTAGGATCGCGCGGACCATCTATTAATGCATCTGGAGCAGAAGATGGAATACAGTTTAATGTGGGAGCCAACGCAATAGGAACTTACGGAGATGAAGGACAGGTGTTGACAACAGTAGCTACAATGCGACCTAATGGAAATGTAGGCATCGGTACAATTTCTCCAAATAATAATGCAATATTAGAATTATCTGCTACCAACAAAGGATTTCTTCCTCCAAGGCTTACAACAGCTCAACGAGATGCAATTCCTGCAGCTAGTAGACCAGCCGGGTTGATGATCTACAATGCAACTACCAATTGCATGGATTTTTGGAATTCCGCATCTTGGGTTTCTACTTGTGCGGCTGTGACACCACCTGCAGGTACCATAACAGCAATCACATGTGCAAGTGCTACTAATATTGGAACACTATCAAGAGGTTTAGCAGCTAGTGGAGTTACATCTGTAATTCCTTATACAGGAGGAAACGGAGGAACACATGGCGGGCAGACAGTAACTTCTACAGGAGTAACAGGTTTAACGGCAACTTTAACCGCAGGAAGCTTTGCTAATGGAGCAGGAAATCTTACCTACACCATTACAGGGACTCCAACTGCAGCAGGAACAGCTAATTTTGCCATCAATATTGGAGGAAGAACATGTACATTATCAAGAGCAGTAGTTGTTCCTGTAGGAGCAATTTCAAGCTTAAACTGTGGGGGCGCTACCAATACTGGAACTTTAACAGGAGGAAGTGCGGCTTCAGGAGTTTCATCAGTAATCCCTTATACTGGAGGAAACGGAGGAACATATTCTGCTCAATCTGTAACATCTACAGGGGTGCCAGGCTTAACAGCAACATTAACAGCAGGGAGTTTTGCTAGTGGAAACGGAGCAATCACTTATACCATTACAGGAACTCCGGCAGCTTCAGGAACGGCAAGTTTCTCCATAAACATTGGAGGACAAGCATGCGTGCTAACAAGAACAGTATCTGCTGCTGCAAATCCGCCAGCATTACCAGGTGCAAGTTGTACAGCCAATTCATTCCTGATACCATATACTGCAAATGGTGGTACAGCAAATGGAACCATAAATGGTATTCCGGTTACAGCTACTATTACTTCAACTAATTTTACATCGGGAGCAGGACTTACCAACTGTTTTGGAGCTACACAGGCAACAACTTTCCGTGGAGGATCAGCCAGTGCAAATATATTAACAATCAAATTCAACAAAGCAGTAAGTAATGCTAAAGTATATGATACATTTACTGGAGGCTCAGGGGTCGACTGTTGAGTATTACAATAATGGAATAAAAGTTACCCCAATAGGAAGTATTCAATATGGTAATTGTGGATACGGGGCAAATTCTACAATTGCAAGACCAGCAGGAGGTGTATGGTATAATGAAATAAGAATACGTACCATCGGTACCAATATTGAAATGATCTGTGTAAGTGATGTTCAATAAAAATAAATAAAATAATACATCATTATTAAAAATATTTTAATATTTCATCATGAAATCTTAGTGTTTGTGTTTAGTGAGCAGAGGTAGTTTTTACTCCTCTGCTTTTTCTAAATACTTCAATTTTTTTTTTTTTTTTAAAATTAATAAATTCTAAATAAAGAGTACGAAAACCTTTATTTACAAATAAATCAACTGAGTTCTTAAAACCTTTCTTCCCAAATGTTCCAAAACATTTTTATATCGTTCAATCTGTCGATCATTCTTCGCCGTTTCTTCACCGGTCTTGAAATCAACAATAATATACCCTTCACTACCTTTTAAAATTCGGTCGGGTCTGTAGATTCGGCTTTCTCCATTTTCTGAGATCATGATATCCTGTTCATTGATCACTTCCCATTTTTCATCAAAAAACTCTGAATACGTATTAACGATCTCTTCTAGAGTTTGCTGAATGTCATTTTTTTCTTCCACGGTAATTTGTCCTTCCAAAAGATAACTTTCAAGAACTTTTGCAATATCTTTTTCGGTATTAATTTTTGATAATAATTCGTGAACAAAAAGACCAATTCTCACTTTCTCGTTTCGAACCTGATAATTTTTCGATGGAGTAGCAATTTTTACGGAAGTACTTTTTTCATTGATATTTTTAAGATTCTCAATATTTTTTGTTTTGAAAGATGAAGTTTTATCTTTCGAATACTTTTTCAGCATTTCGGGCTTCACTTCGTATAGATCAAACTCGTCACTTTCATTGATATTTTTAGTTTGAAGAAATTCTAAAAGCTCCAAATTGTTGGAGGTTTTGTTTGCTTTTTGCAGATAGAAAAATAATTGCTCAACAGGTCGGGTAGTAGCAACATATTGCAGACAAAGCCTGTCGACAAGGTTTTTGTAAGAATTTTGTTTGTTGAATTTCTCAATTTCCTGATCGTAAACTTCAAGATTTTTACTGAACTGATTGATATTAACAGACTTCAAAGCTTCATCACTGTTTGTTTCAAACCAGTTGGTAAATTCACTGTCACGGTTCTTATTCATCATCGGAATAAAAACGATGGGGAACTCCAATCCTTTAGATTTGTGGATCGTCATGATCTGGATCGCATCAATATTTTCCGAAGCCTGAATGGTGTAGGTAGAAGCTTCTTCATCCCAATATTTCAAAAATTCTTTGGTACTGGCTCCTGCATTTTGTGTGAAGTTGAAAAGCATTTCTAAAAAGTTCAGAAGAAAATCGGTTTCTTTGTTTTCAAGGGAAAATTCGTTGACGTAATATTCTACAAAATTATATAAGTTAAATTTCGGAAAATTATCCTGCTTTAATTGTAAAGAATAGGTCTGCTGAAGAAATTGTAAAATTTCCTCATGCGTTTCAATATCCAGAATTTCCTTCATTTGTAGTGTGAAATCCGGCATACTGATTCTTCCTAATGTATTCAGATGATACATCATCATGATTAGATTAGGTTTGTTTTTCGGGTTGATTTCCCATTTCAAAAATTCAATGACAGCCTGTAAAGTATTCGATAATTCTAAGGTTAATCCTTTATCAGAAATGGTTTTGATATTCGTCTCTTCACCACGATAATTGACTTTCAGATTCCCCAGTTTTTGAGAATAACTGAAAATATCAAAATTTCCACGGCAGAGAATCGTAATATCAGAAAACTTAAAACCATTATTCAGACATTCCTGAATATCTGTCTTCATCCTTTCGGAAGTATCGTTGTAAAAATCTTCGTTGGTGAGATTTTCAATAAGATTTACTTTAACGCGGCCTTCATTGATGGATTTGGCGTTTTGTTCGGCATCGGTTCCGAAAATATTTTTATGTTCTTCTTCAAGATTTCTAGAATGATATTCGTATAATTCGTTATTAAACTGAACAATATTCTTTGCACTTCGCCAGTTGTCTTTTAAAACAAGTAACTGTGCTTCTTTAGGAGAAATTTCTTTTTTATTGATAATATCGAGCATTAATTTACTTTCTCCACCACGGAATCGGTAAATACTCTGCTTCGGATCTCCCACCAACGTAAAAGAAGTATTTTCCGTTGAAACGCTGTGATCTCTTAACGGAACAAAATTCTGCCACTGAAGCTCAGAAGTATCCTGAAATTCATCAAAGAAATAATGCTGGAACTGTGAACCTACTTTTTCATAAATAAAAGCTGAAGGCTCGTTTTTAAGATTTTCGTTAATTAAAATATTAAATTTTGAAAGCAAAACAAGATCATTCTCATCTTCAATTTTTTTCAATTCATCCTGAATATCTTTATTAACCTTCAAAGGTAGTAAAGCTGATAAAATTTTCTCTTTTTTCTGAGTTTCGATGAATAAAAGAATCAATTGCATTCTGTTTTCCAGCAATTGCTCTAGAATTTCAAAAATTTCAGATTCTTTACTTTTAGATTTTGCAGAAGCCCCTTTTCGGTAATTATTCACAACAGATTCTTCCTGCGTCGTCGGGAACGGGAATCCTGCTCTTTTTTGATTGTAAAAATCTAAAACTTTGGTAAAAAATCCTCCAATTCCATTTTTTCCCTGTGCAAAATCCTCGATCTCAATATTTCTTGATTTAAATAATTCGATTGATTTTGTTGCAACCTCTAAAGAATGTTTTTTATTGAAAATTATCTCTTTTCGGATCGTATTTTTTATACTTTCATAATTCGTATCATCAAAGCTTTTGTTACTTTTAAGATGCTCATAATGAATGTCTTTTACAAACTCTTTTGCAGAGTCGTAAAGGTTTTTATTAAGGTTGATTCTTTCGTTGTTTTCAAGGCTGTAGTCTACATAATCCATAAAAGAATTAGAAATAGACTCATTTTCACCGATCTGGTCAAGCATTTTGTCTACAGCTTCGATCAAAAAAGGTTCTGCATCAATTTCAAGATTAAAATTTTTCGCCAAACCCAATTCATAAGAGAAACTTCTTACCAATCGGGAGTTGAAACGGTCAATCGTTCCAATATTTAAAGTAGAATAATTGTGAAGGACATAATCTAACATTTTTTTAGAACGGACATGCAATTCGTCGATCGTTATTCTTAATCCTTGTTCTTCAAATGCTTTTTGAATATTTTTTAAATCTGTATTTGTCGCAAAAGTATCTCCGGCAAAATTATTCAACCAGGATAAAATCCTTTCCTTCATTTCATTGGCAGCCTTATTGGTGAAGGTCAAAGCCAATATATTTCTGATGGCGTGTTGCTGGTTAGGATACCGAAGACAGATCATCAAAAGTCTCTGAACCAAGGCGTAAGTTTTCCCTGAGCCTGCAGAAGCATTGATTACTGTGTAAGAATTTTGCATTTTTTTGAAAGAATTGAGAGTGCAAGTTAGCTAATTTTTAAGTGAAATTTTAACAAATTCAATTCGCTATTTAACAATTTAGAAATAGAAAATTCACAAAAATTTCCTAAAACGCGTTAACTGTGGTTAAACTTATTAAATACAGTGAAAATAGCTTTAGTTTTGCATTATAAAAAAACTTTCCGTGAAATTTAAACTACTTTTTTTATTATTTACTATATTTTTCATCCATATCAATGCTCAGGATTATATTTTTGGGAAGATATCTTCTGAAGAAAATATTGAGATGGCTGATGTTACGGTCATCAATATCCGAACTGATGAAAGGGTTTTAACAAATCGGGACGGACATTTTATGGTCTTTGGAAGACTGGGCGATGAACTCCGTTTTGTGAAATCCGGTTATGAAAGACTTAATAAAAAGGTGACCCAAGAAAATATAAGTTCTTCCATCAATATTACTTTAATAAGATCTGCTGCATTAATTGCTGAGATTGAAATAAAAAAAGGCCTCACCGGAGATATAAAAATTGATTCTAAAAATCTTAATCCTCCAAGAAAAGTTGAGAAGTTAAAAAGTGATCTGGCGGTTTATATGTCTCAAAAATCAGATCCAAGACTTCTGGCAGCAAGAGCCGGAGAGTTTGTTCAACCCAAAGGACAAGGTTTTTCTATCGGAAAGATTAAAAATAAATGGGATGATGTAGATTTTATGGATTATCTTACAAAGGCATTGGGTGAGCGATATTTTACAGATCTTAAAATAGATAAAGCACTGACTCAGAATTTTATTTATTATGTTTTTGCAGGCGGTTTTGAGAGAAAAAACATCTTAAAATATGGATATTGCAGTGATGCGGATCTGTACAGATTCCAACGATTTGTTTTAACGAGAATTTCGTCTTATCGTGCTCCTCAAACCCAAAAATAAATCCTTTTAACAGATGAAAAAGACACTTTTTCTAATCTTCATGTTTTTATTTGAATCTATATTTTCTCAACAGAAAATTACAGGTAAGGTGGTTGATGAGAATAATATTAATCTGAATTCTGTTTTAATTGTAAATATTTCCAGTAATAAAAGTGCTCACAGTGATTCTTCCGGACAGTTTATGATCGAAGCTCAGGAAAATGATGAAGTCCGTTTTGTAAAAGATGGATATTATCGTACTGATAAAAAGATCACAAATGGAAATATAAATACTCCTTTTAATGTAACGCTTTTAAGAGCTGAAACTTTGATTCCGGAAGTTAAAATTACCTATAAACCTACCGGAAATCTTGAAAAAGACAGTAAATATTTTGATGGTTCAAGAAAAATTGCTTCTTTGAATTCTACAATGGAAAAATATATGAAGAGTCCGTTAAATGAAGCTTTACCGGATAATTCGATTTCAAAAACCTTTAAAGGTCATGACTTCAGCGCGGGGCAAGTTGACATGGTAAAGCTAATAGGCTCTGCAATAGGTTTAGTAAAAAAAGCAACTCAGCCTAAAATTACAAAACCAGATTATTTTGAAAGCCGGAATTTTATCAATAAACTCAAAACAGAAATAGATCTAGGTTTTCTTAAACAATATGGAATGACGGAGGAGCAGATTGATAAGTTCTTGCTGTATGCTAATGATACAAGGGGACTGGCAAAAAATTACAGAAAAGACTTCAACAAACAGACTGTTGAAACTGAATTGAGAATAGCTTTTGCATTATACAAGAAAACTGAAAAAGTAGGAAATTAAAAATAGTGAAGCTCAATAATAAATATACATTTTTATCAGACTGGAAAAAAGTTCTTCTGATCCTAATATTTTTGTGTAATTACATGTTTTCTCAGGAAACAGTTACAGGAAAAATTACTGATGATAATGATATTAATCTTGGCTCCGTTACGGTAATTAACATTTCGACAGATCAAAAAGTATATACCAATTCTCAGGGTGAATTTTCTATTGAAGCCTTTAATAACAATGAATTAAGATTTGTAAGAGCAGGCTATGAAAGAGTCTCCAAAAGAGTATTGACAGACGGAATAAATTCTCAATTATTTATCACACTAGTTAAAATTCCGGAAGAGATAGAAGAGGTTAAAGTTACCAAAAGATTGACCGGCGATTTGGCCGATGATTCCAGAGCTGTTGCGAAAATAGATAAGGACGAAATTGTTCAGCAAGCAGTCGGGCTTCCGCAGCCTATCGGTAAAATGAGGGAAAAACCTGCAGAAGTGAAAAGCGTTTTGCTTCCAATGCTTTTAGGAAATCTTAATGTGCAAGGCGTTTATGATCTGGTAAGTGGAAAAGCAAGAAGACAAAAACGTCAATATCGATATGATGATCTGCAGGAGCATATTATGTGGATCCGTAAGAGAGTTGATGATGATTATTTTACAAAAGCAGGAATTCCTGCTGAAAGAATTTCGGAATTTATAGAATTTTCTTTTCTCACAAAGCCTCACACGAGAACCTACGTTAAAGCCAAAAACCTGTCCGGAGTGTTATTAAGCCTTGAAGAAGTAATCCCTCTTTATGCAGAAAGATTAAAGCAAATTAAGCAATAATTTAAATGTTAAAAAAATCTTAAATTTTCGGAATAGAAATTGATATAATTATAGAATTAAAATTAATCAAATTCACGATTTTTATGAATAAAAACATTCTTGCAATTGCGGTTGCATCTTTAGGCTTCATTATTGGTCTTGGACTTTTAGGAAGTGCTATTAAAAATAGAAATAAATCTGAAAATACTATTTCTATTACTGGTTTAGGTACGAAACAATTCACTTCCGATTTAATTACTTGGTCGGGAAGTTTTTCTAAAAATAATGCCGATCTGAAATCTGCTTATGATGAATTGGCGATGGACAGAAAAGTGATCAACGATTATCTTATTTCAAAAGGTATCAAACAAAGTGAGATCGTTTTTTCTTCGGTAGATATTCAGAAGCAGTTTAGAAATTATACGGACTCAAATGGAAATAATGTACAAGGAGAATTTTCGGGATATAGTCTGACGCAGAAAGTTTCTATTGAAAGTAAAGAAGTCGCAAAAATTGAAAACCTTTCCAGAAATATTACGGAAATTATCAACCGTGGGATAGAATTTACATCTTCTTCACCATCTTATTTTTATACAAAATTAGCGACAGTAAAGCAGGAAATGATTGCTTCTGCAACGAAAGATGCTAAAGAAAGAGCTGAAAAGATTGCAGAAAATTCTGGAAGTAAATTAGGAAATCTGAAAAAGGCGACGATGGGAGTTATTCAAATTACAGCCCCAAATTCTAATGAAGATTATTCGTATGGCGGAACTTTTAATACTTCTTCTAAAGAAAAAGAAGCGAGTATTACGATTAAGTTGGAATATGAGGTGAATTAAATTTTCTATTAATTATCAATTGGAAAACACAAAAAATCCGGAGCATTAAAACTTCGGATTTGTATTTTAATGATAAACAATATCGTAAATTTCATCTTTAACCTCCTTCAGATTTTCAGGAGAATAATTTGATAACAACCACATATCAATAGGATTTTTTCCTTCGCCGTAACTTGGCTGCACATATATTTCATCAAGAAGTTTAAAGCCATTTTTCTGATAAAATGAATAGCGTCTTTTTGCATCTTCTCCTAAATGTTCGGGTTCGATCTCTAAAATAATTCGGGGGTAATTGTCAAATAAATATCCGGTAATATGTGATCCGAATTTCTGACTTCTAAATTCTTTAAACACTTCAAAATGTTCAACAAAAACAAAGTTGCTCAATTCCCAAAGGATGAGGTAACCGATCGTTTTTGATTCGTGTAAAACAGAAATTATTTTGACATTTGAATTTTCAAAAAGCTTTATAAATTTATCCCAATCCCGTCTTTCATCCTCGGGAAAGGAGCTTGAATAGGAAGTGTAGATTTCCTGGACTCTAAAGTCGTCTGATGATGTAATCGGTAAAAATTCCATAGTTTATAAATCGAAAACGCTTGGCCTTCTTGTAATAAAAATATCTTTAATCCAAAGGGTAAACGCTAATCCTAAATAGATAAGAAAGAAAAAACCTGCCGTGGCAAAAGTAGAGTAGATAAAGAAAACCCTCAGTTTAGACACAGGAATTCCCAATTTAGCGCCCATTCTTGTAAGAACGCCAAACCATTCTCTTTCCATTTTATGGCGGATATTATCGAACATTTTAGGTTTCTTTTAAAAGTTTAATCCAATACCGCAATTTAAGCAATTTTTTTCTTCGCAGGAATTTTTATAGTGATAAATCAGGCTCTGACTTTCCAGGGCATTTTTAGTTTTTAAACCAAGGTTTTTCCATTGATCGATGATTGAATTTTTTTCTGATGAAATGTTCGTGTAAAATTCTAAAATCTCACTAGTGATTTCTTCATTGTGATATTGATGATAAGTATATTTTAAAGGAAGAATGGAGTTTAAAATAATTAATTCAATGAAATCTTTAGTCAAAACTTTAGGTTGATCAACTGTTGAAATTTTCCCGAAATTAAAATGATTATCCCAATATTTCGAAGCTTTTACATTCTTAAATAGTTCAAATAATTCGACAGAACTTTTCGCAAAAATGATCTTTGAAAATAAACTGTGATGCTGATGGTAAAGATTAGCCAATTGCGACAAACGAATAGTAGGGAAATTCGGAGGTCTTAATCTTAAAAATTTAGGACGAAATTTTAAATCTGAGATATTGAATTTAGCTTTAACAAAATCAAATTCTCGCTTCCAAATTTGCATTTGGTCATCTTTTGGATTTTCCAACCAACCGGAAATCCCGAAGAATAAAGCTTCAAGCTGAGTTTCGTTCTGTTTGATTTTATTGATGATCGTGAAATCAATACTTTCTGCAATTTGTTTAAAAATAAAAGCATTTACTTTTAACCCAAAAGAGTAGGCGAGATGATGAAAAAGGACGGCTTCGAAATTATTTTTATATAATTCTAAACTTTCCTCTATCTCCAAAGATTTCTGTTCCAGTTTTTTTAGAATATTTTCCTCATGAAAATGGATCGGAATTTTAGTCTGATCAAAAATATTTTCGCAGGGAATAAATTGATTTTCACTGACCAATTTTTCATATTTCCAGAGAATATTTTCATCGATGAAACTTTTTAATTCCAGTGTTGGAATATTTTTATTTTTCAGTTCATCAATATCAGCATCGTTTTGAAAAACAACGTGAAGAATAATGTTTTGGTAATTGGGATCTATAGAATGATTATGAAATATCCAGTCGGAGGATTTTACGTGAAGCTCGATATTTCCTGCAAAAATTACATTGTTGATTTTAATTTTCGCCAATAAAAAATCGGGTCCGGAATCGGTATTCCATTTGCCGAAATCTAATATTTCAACGGAATTTCCTTCAATATCCTTGAAGTCAAAATGTTTGAAAATCTTAAAGTTCCAAAGATATTGAAGTAGTTTTTCCGTCATGAGTGTCTTACAAATATAGCTGACTGCTATACTTTAGACAACTCTTTTTTAAAATTTTCTATTGTTGTTCTATACATTTCTTCATATATAGGAAGAATGTTTTTCAAATCGAATTTTATCGCTTGTTCTTTCGCATTTATCTTCATTTGGGTTAAAAGTTCTTCATTGCTCAACAATTTGATCGTATAGTTGCTCATCGCTTCTACATTTCCAATTTCGGCTAAGAAACCTGTTTCTCCCTGGATATTTACTTCAGGAATTCCACCTGCATTTGAACTGATAACCGGAGTATTTGCAGCCATCGCTTCCAACGCTGCCAGACCAAAACTTTCCTGCTCAGAAGGTAATAAAAATACGTCTGAAAGCTGAAGAATTCTATACAAATCATTCACTTTTCCTAAAAGACGAATTTTTGAGATCAGATCCGGATTTTCTTCTAAAAACTGATTAACTTTTTCCATATCAGGACCTTCTCCGATAATGATCAGTTTAGATTTTACTTTATTCTGAACATTTTTAAATATCTGAAGAACTTCTTCCACACGTTTTACAGGACGTAAATTGGATACGTGAATCAATATTTTTTCGTCAGGATTCGCAAATTGAGTTCTCTGACAATCGCTAGGCTCGTCAAATTCAGAATTATCAATAAAATTGGTAATTACCTGAATCTCTTTTTTGATCTTAAAAAACTGTAGTGTATCTCTTTTTAAGCTTTCAGAAACAGAAGTGATCGCATCTGATTGATTAATCGAGAATTCTACGGCATGTTTGTAACTTGGATGCTGACCTACAAGCGTAATATCAGTCCCGTGAAGCGTTGTTACCAACGGAATGTCGTTGTTATCTTCCTGTAACATTTGCTTAGCTGTAAATGCCGCGTAAGCGTAAGGAATCGCATAATGTGCATGTAGCAAATCCAGTTTATAAAGATTCACGACACGGTAAATCATCGAGCTTAACGCAATATCATAAGGCTGATATTGGAAAAGCGGGTAAGTCTGAACATTTACTCTGTGAAAGAAAATATTCGGATTGGTGATGTCTAATCTTGCGGGAAGAGCCGAGCTGATGAAATGTACTTCATAGCCTTTGTTGGCAAGAGACATTCCAAGTTCTGTTGCCACGATTCCGCTTCCGCCGTATGTTGGGTAGCAAAGTATGCCTATTTTCATTAGTTTATTGTTGTTTTTTTGGATGTTGTAAATACTGTTGAACTTACTTTTGTGTTTGAAGCGGAAGTAGGGTTTAAATCAATCCCCATTCCTGCTTTCAATTTATCATTAACTGAAACAGGAAGTCTGCCCCAGATTTTTGTTTTTCCGTTGAATGCATTTGCTGTTGCAATCATTGAGTCATCATTGTTTTCATAAGAAACGAGAACGGTTGAAACTTTTGAAATATCAATATCTTTCAACGCGTAAGTACTTCCGAAAATATTTAGAATAACATTTTGAGTTTTTGTTAAATCAGATAAAACTTTTTTAGAGGTATCTGATATTTTATAAGGTTTGTAAGCTGTTGAATTGTCTTTATGAAAAGCAACAATTACAGTAGAATTTTTTGGAATTGAATTAATCTCTCCAGCTTTTTTAATAATTACATTTGAACCCAATTGAGAAGCAAATGTCTGATAAGGTGCTTCTTCCAAAGGAACGTAATACACTTGTTTTCCGTTCAATGGAAGCAATTTTTTATCGTCTTTTATTAAGGTCAGAGCATTTGAATATAAATTTTGAACTAGATTTTTGTGAGAATCGTTGTTCAGATCCTGATTTACATTTTCAGGATTTTTTGGAGTGTATTGAGTTAATCCTAAATAATATTTTGTCAATAAAATTTTCTTTACACTTTCTTCAACTCTAGCTTGAGGAATTTCTCCATTGTCAATTGCTTTTTGGATTAATTTTTTTCCGTTAGCCACACCTTGAGAAAACAGCATGATATCATTTCCTGCTTTGAAGGCCATTGCATCCAGCTCTCCCGGATTATATTTGTTGGCAACAGCGCCCATGTTTAGGGCATCAGTGATAATTAAACCTTTATAGCCTAATTTTTCTTTCAATAAACCTGTGATGATATTTTTAGAAACGGAAGCCGGAATGCCTTTTCCCGATTCTAAACTCGGAACATACAAGTGAGCAACCATAACACCGCCAATTCCTTTATTCATCAATGCTTTGAAAGGTGCTAATTCGACAGTATTAAGTCTTTCTAAACTATGGGAAACTACTGGAAGATCAAGGTGTGAATCTGTACTTGTATCACCGTGTCCAGGGAAATGCTTTATTGCTGCAAGAATGTTATTATCCTGAAGTCCGTTTGAATAAGATAATGCCGAATTGATCACATTATCAACCTCAGAGCCAAAACTCCTGTTTCCGATAATCGGATTGTTTGGATTGGTGTTGACGTCAACAACTGGGGCAAAATCCCAATTAATGCCCATTCTGTGGCAGTCTTCGGCTATTTTGGCAGACATCTGATACAGTAAATTTTTATCCTGAATAGCTCCCAAAGTCATTGCCCAAGGGAATTTATGTGCCGCAGCGATTCTTTGGTATAAACCCCATTCTGCATCCATCCCGATCATCAATGGGATCTTAGATTTTTGCTGAAATTCATTAACTAGGTTAATTTCTCTCGCTGCATCATCCTGCATCAGGATCAAACCACCGATTTTATCGTTTAAAACAATATTTCTTACCTGATTGATATGGTTCTCGTCTTTATTGGTATATAAAGCAACAATAAAAAGCTGACCTAATTTTTCATCCTGTGAAAGTGATTTGTACGTTTTGTCAACCCATTGATTTGCCTTGTCCACATCTGCCTGAGAAATGCCTTTAGGCTGGTATTGAGCCGATATTTTAGAACTAATACATAGAAATACAAAGAGGGAAGTATAAACTATTTTTTTCATGACTTTTTGAATATGAACAAAAATACAATTAAAAAAACGATGAAAACAAAGTTTTTGAGTTTTTTGGTATATGTTTTGAATAAGCCATATCAATAATAATTAAACTTTTATAAAATGAAAAAATTTCTTCCAATTTTACTATTAGCTTTTGTGAGCTTATTCATATTTAGCTGTGATAATGACGACGACGTAATACAAGGCCAAGATAGTGATACAGTAGCTGTAATGAAAGATGCCACAGGAACATTCTCAAGTGGTAATAATTTTACCCTTGGATTAGATATTAATATTGCAAGTACAGATGTAGTTTTAGTATACAAAAGAGTAGGAAATGTTTGGCAAATTATTCCTAAAACATATTATTTAGACGATGTTCAAAACTTGCCAACAGGTAGAGAGCTAGATTATAATTTCGATTTTACGTCTCAGGATGTGGAAATCAGAACTACTGCAAACTTTAATCAGGCAACACAGATGACATCTGCAGAAACAAATCAATATTTAGTAAATCAGACATTTAGAATTGTACTTGTTCCTGCTAATGCTGCCGGAAAAGCTTCTAAATCTGCTGGTTTAGACTATAAAGATTATAATGCTGTAGTTAAATATTATAATCTTAATGATTCTAATGTTACTAACACTAAAGTAAATTAAGAATATATCTTTTCAATTTTTTATAATTAAAAAGGCTCCGAAAGAAATTTCTTTCGGAGCCTTTGCTTTTATGAAGTTTAATTATTTATCGTTATCATCGAGAAGATGTCCAAAATAATCTTTCTTTGTCTGTAAGTATTCTTTACTATTTTCGTTGGCCGGAATTTGTAAAGGTATTCTTGAATTGAGATGAATATTGCTTTTCTCTACATGTTTCACCTTTTCAGGATTGTTTGTAAGAAGGTTGATATCTTTTACATCTAATAAGTTTAAGATCTCAATGGCCACTTCAAAGTTTCTGTCGTCTGCCGGAAGTCCTAGTTTTAGGTTGGCTTCCACGGTGTCAAAACCTTTTTCCTGAAGAGAGTAAGCTTTAAGCTTATTGATAATTCCTATATTTCTTCCTTCCTGTCGAAGATAAATTATCATTCCTCCATTTTCATGGGTATATTTCATTGCGGCATCCAGTTGCTGCCCACATTCACATTTTTTTGAATGGAAAACTTCTCCGGTAATACATTCTGAGTGGAAACGTACATTTACAGGCTTAGAAAAGTCTGTATTTTCGGCGATAATAGCCATATGAGGCATCCAGTCGTTCTCATTTTCGGAGAAAGCAATCATTCGGAAACTGCCGTGTTCTGTAGGAACATTGGCCTCCGCCTGAATTTTTATCATTAATTAGTTACGAATTAGTTTTTAATTTCCTTTTAAAGAATCTTCGATAACGGTAATATTGGTTTTCAATCTTACCAAATATCTGTTAAGTACTTCGTCATCATCTTTGTTAAGATTCTGTCTCAGTTTCTGAATTTTTTTATAAGATTTTTCGAAGCTTTTAATTGCTCTGTTTTTTCCTGAAAGATTATTTGCATCAATTGCATAGAGGTAATTCTGTAAACTATATTTCAAATTTAATACTTCCTCATTTAAGTTCACATTTTTGAACTTCGGAAAAGTTGAAATGAGATTTGAGATCTCTGATGCATTAACATTTTCTTTAATATTTATATCGATGCTTTTCTTAACTCCTCTATCGGAATCAGAACCTTTGGCTTCGCTATAAAAATTATTAGACAGCGGAGAAAAATTTAATTTTTCCGTTGCGCAGGAAGATGTTATAATTATTAGTACTCCGAAAAAAAATAGTCGTTTCATTTTTGCCCCTTTTGATAAAGGATTGGGTTAAGACTATCATCGTTGTACATTTTCATTTGTTTGTACACTTTCATCTTAACGTTACCGTTCTCAATATCAGTAAGCAACTGATTAATAGAAGTAAATAGGTCCTCTTTCTGATCTAGAAGCACATCTAGTTTTGCCTGGCAATTCTTTCGGTGCTCTTCAGAAGCGGATTCTCTATTGGCTTCTAATGACATGTGATAAACCTTTAACGCAAGGATAGATAATCTGTCTACAGCCCAAGCTGGAGTTTCAGTATTGATCTTTGCATCAGATTTAGGAGTTATATTTTCATATTTATTAAGAAACCAACTATCAATAAATTCCACCAAATCAGTTCTTTTCTGATTAGAAGCGTCTATTGTTCTCTTTAATTGAAGAGCTTCAGTTGGATCTATGTTCTCATCTCTAATAATATCTTCCAAATGCCATTGAACGGTATCAATCCAGTTCTTTGCATACAAAATTCGTTCCAAACTATCTTTCTCGAACGGGTTATTAATTAGAGTGTTAACGTCATCAAGCACGTGATAATCTTCAATAGAAGTATTAAAGACTTGCCATGCAATCTCTGTAAAGTTCATTAATTCTGTAGAATTTTAGTTGCTGGTGGGGTTATTATCAGTAGAAGATTTCTTTTCAGAACCTGGTTTGTCTTCTTCTTTTACAGCATCTTTAAATTCTTTAATACCTGAACCAACACCTCTCATTAATTCCGGAATTTTTTTACCTCCAAAAAGTAACACAAGAAGTACAGCTACGATAAGGATATGTTGCCAAGATAAGGCTAATATTGTTAGTGTTTGCATTGCTTAATTTTTTACAAAGTTAATCTATTTTTTAATAGGAAACCCAACCTAGTGGATCAACTGGTGTAGTTCCGCTCCAAACTTGGAAATCAAGGGTGTAAGAACCGTCAAAATCCTGACCTACAACCCCTACCGGAGTGCCTGCTGATACCTGTTGTCCTTTAGAAACATTTACACCTCCCAAGTTGGAATAGATTGTAAAATAACTTCCATGTTTGATCATAACGGTTTTTGTACCGTCACTATTTGCTAAGATCGAAGAAACGGTTCCAGGGAATACAGATTTCGCACGTGTACCTGAAGGTACAGATATCTTGATTCCATTATTTTCTTCAACAATATTTTTGAAAACCGGGTGAGGCTGTCTTCCGAATCGGTGGGTAACCTGCCCTTTATCTACAGGGAAACCTAATCTTCCTCTGTTATCTGCAAAGTTATTTCCTGCAACTGTAGATGTTACCCCAAAGTTGGTCATCGCTTTGGTTTCTGCAGCTTTTTTCTCGGCGTCTTTTTTCTTTGTAAGTGCAGCTTCTGCAGCCCTTGCGGCAATTAATTTGTTTGATGCTTCTCTAGCTCTTGCATTAGCTTCTTCTGATGCTTTTGTAGCAGCTACTTTTCTTGCTTCATCTTTTGCATTGGCTTCCGCTCTTGCAGCTTCTTCTGTACGTTTCTTTTCTTCAGCAGCTCTTTTTGCAGCTAGTTCTGTTGCTCTTTTAGATTCTGCTTCAGCTAATAACCTTTCTTTTTCCAAGGCTTCTGCTCTGGCTCTGTTTTCAGCTTCAATTCTTGCTTTTTCTCTTTCGGCTGCGATTTTTGCAAGACGTATTTTTTCAGCTTCCGCTTTTCTTCTTGCTTCTTCTTCAGCTTTAGCGATTCTTATTTCTTCTGCAATGATCGATCTAATTTGTCCTTCAAGAGCTTTAGACTGAGTTTGCTTTTGTTTAAGCTCGACAGTTAACTGAGATTCATTTTTCTTAAATTCAGCAACAAGCTGTTCTTTTTGAGCTCTTTCGGCGTTGATTGTTGTTAAATCTTTTTGTTGATTTACTAAAAGCTGCTCTTTATCTTTAATTGATTTTTGTCTCTGAGTAATGGTGTTTTTTATCTGAGCAGCGGCATTTGAAATTTCAGCTGCTTTTTTATCTTGATAATCAGCGTATTGTTTTAAATACTGAACCCTTCTTATCGCTTCACCCATATTTTTGGCAGAAAGAATAAAAGTTACTTTATTCTGTACGCCTTTATTTTTATAGGCATTCACCAAAACTTCGGCATAATTCTTTCTGAGAACTGCCAATTCTTTGTTCTGACGGTTGATTTCCAATTGACGAAGGTAAATGTCATCTTCAATAAATCTTTTCTCTTTTTGAGTATTGGTGTACACCTTTTCTCTTAAAGCTAGTTTTTTATTGACGTTGGTAAGGTAGGATATAGAAAGTTTAGATTCGCTTCTGGTTTTAGCTAAATCTGAATTTATTTGTGCAATTTGTTTTTTAAGGTCAGCATTCTGCTTTTGTAATTGCTCTTTTTTTTGCCCATATTGCAATGAGAACAGCAAAATACCTATTAAAAAGCTAATTTTTTTAATCATTTAATCTCGATTTTCTTATAACTGGATGGTACTGAATACGGTGTTTCCATCGGGGAAAAGTCAAATTTCGTATTTTCTAGTAAAATCTGACTGCTTTTTGACCCTTTTATAATTATTTTAACATTTTTAGGTAAACGAATTCCATTATATTCATCCCAATTGCTGTAAGATATTTCTAATTCGTCCGGAGATAAAACATCTTTTAAATTTACATTCAATAAATCATAATTAGTATCATATTGCAAGGTAATTTTATATTCTCTTGTTTTTTCATCAGTAACGATTTTTTGATTTGCGTTGGATGTCATTTTAAACCCCTGAGCATTTTTTGTAAGGGTAAACTGTGAATCACTGATCTTTACAAATGTTCTTCCCATTAATATTTTTTCCAAAGATTTATAATCAATGAAATTGACATTCAGTAAGTTATTAAGATAATCGAAATCTGAATCGATATATGATTTACTTGTTCGGTCGAGCCCTTTAACACCTTCAGGAGTTGCAACTCCTCTTGCCACCCCAAGAAATAATGCAGTTAAGTTCATCCAAACTTTTTTATTATTTTCAATATATATCGTAGCATCAAGCGTAGGAATAAAATTTCCTGTTTCAACATTTACCTTGCTACTAATTTTTATCTGATCAAATTTCGGTGGAATAAGAACATGTTCAAAAAATGTAATTTTATCTCTTACAGGTTCATTGGCATCTTTAGGATTTCCATCGTCTTTTACTACGATAGTGCTGTCATTAATGTTGTTGTTCTTTTTAGCAGCATTTCTTGTCTTACAGGATGACAATACGAAAAGCAGTAAAATTAATGGGATCCAGTTTTTCATGTATTTATCTTTTCAATTAAAAATAATACTTTGCAATATTAACGCCAAACCACACAAAACATTTTGTGTGGTTTGAAGATATATAATTTAAATTAATTTCTGATCTTATCTAGACAAAAAATCTAAAACAGAATAATCTCCTAATGAGATCTCTCTAGAAACTCCAAAATACTGAGCAGAATTTCCGATCATTGAATTAGAAAGGTTTCCGTGATTGATTCTTGTGTTTTCCTGAATCAAAGAGTTCTCAATGTTTGAATTTACTACAATTGTGTTGTTTCCTAAAGAAACTCCAGGACCTACTTTTGAGTTTGAAATTTTCACATTTTCACCAATAAAACAAGGCTGAATGATCAATGAATTTTCGATAACTGCAGAAGCCGGGTAAGTAGACATTTCTTCTATTTCGTAGGCAAGAATTTTACTGTTGGTTTCTACGGTTGCATTTTTATTACCGCAATCCATCCAGTCGTTTACTTTTCCTAGAGAGAATTTTGCGCCTTTTGCTCTTAAGTTTTCCAACGCTGTTGTTAATTGATATTCTCCACCGTTTTTAATATCATTATCCATGATATAATTGATCTCGCTCATCAATTTTTCAGCACTATTGAAATAATAAATACCGATAATAGCAAGGTCTGAAACGAAAGTAGTTGGTTTTTCAACAAAATCGGTAATGAAACCGTAGTTGTCTAATTTTACAACTCCAAAAGCAGAAGGATCTTCTACGCTTTTTACCCAAATTACACCATCAGAATTTTTATCTAAAACAAAATCTGCACGGAAAAGTGTGTCTGCAAAAGCGATTACAACGTCTCCTTGCATTGATGCTTCAGCACATTTGATAGCATGAGCAGTTCCCAAAGGATCATTTTGATAATAAATGCTTCCTTTAGCACCTAGTTTTTCAGCGATCTGAATTAATGATTTTTCGATCTCAGGACCAAAATCTCCGATGATAAAAGCTACTTCTTCAATTTCTTCTCCAGCAACTTTAGCAATATCTTCAACCAATCTTTGAACAATCGGTTTTCCGGCAATCGGAATAAGAGGTTTTGGAACCGTCAATGTATGAGGACGTAATCTGGAACCACGTCCAGCCATAGGTACTATAATTTTCATTTATATAATTCTGGGTGTTTTATAATTAAAGTATTATTGATTTATCGGTTAAAGATAATAATTAAAACGATTTTTATGATTGAATTTTATTAAGCTTTAATATGTTTGTTTAATTTTTTAAACAAAATTGTTTAGCATCAAAATTGAGACCAATTTTTAGCTTTTTTTAATCCGGGAAAGAATCATGTCTTTTTCTGAGTAGATTAAAATACCTATGAAAATTAAAAATAATAGATTACTCATTAAAATATTATAGTTAAGATATTTCACAATGATAAAGCTGAAAAATCCAAGTAATATTAAGAAGAAAGACATTTTTTTCATTCTATAAGGTATAGGGTAGTATTTCTGACCTAATATATAAGACACAATCATCATGATAAGATACGCTCCGAAAGTTGCCCATGCAGAACCAATCATGCTGTGATAATAATTTAATGCTAAAAGGTTAAAAGCGATATTGATACCTGCTCCAAGCCATGAAATAATAGTTCCAACGCTGGTTCTGTCTGTTACTTTATACCAAGTGGAAAAGTTATAATATATTCCGAAGCAAAGATTGGCCACTACAATAATCGGGATGATATCTATTGCGATCCAATAGGATTTGTTGGGAATGAAAACATCTTTCAGCCATGCAATATTAGCGATAATTCCTAAAGCGACGGCACATGCAAAGAATGCAAAATATTCGGCAACTTTAGCATAAGTTTTCTTGGCGTCACCTTTATCCATTTGTTTAAAAAAGAAAGGTTCAATCCCCATTCGGTAAGCTGTAACGAATAATGTCATGAGGACTGCCAATTTATAACAACCACCGTAAGCGCCAGCCTCTTCGTCTGAAATATAATTTCTTTGTACAGATTTATCGAAGTTTTCATTGACCATAAAAGCTAATCCTGCAAGCATTAACGGAAACGAATATTTAATCATACGTCCGAATAAAGAGGTTATAAACTGAAATCTGACCTTTAATAGAATTGGAAGCAATAATAAGAAACCTAAAGCACTTCCCGCAAGATTACTAAAAAACGGATAGTCGACATTTTGGTCTAAACCAATGCTTTTTGAAACATTTTCCGGAATCCAGAAAAATAATGCTGCTGTGAAAACTGCCTGAAATACTGCCTGAATAATTCTTACTGCAGAATATTTGATGGGTTTGTTATGAAAACGCAACCAAGCAAACGGAATCACCAATAAGTTGTCAAAAAAAGCAATCATTGCAAACCATTTGATATATTCAGGATTATCATGATACCCTGCATAATCAGCTATAGGCTGGTTAAATAAATAGCATAAAGCGAGGAAAACAGTAGAAGTTGAAAACAAAAACCAAAACGAAGTATTGAAGGTTTTCTTCTCATTACCTTCTTCAGCAGAAAATCTAAAATAAGCCGTTTCAAAACCAAAAGAAAGTATAATGTTAACAAAAGAAATCCATGCGTATAGTTGTGTGAAAATCGCAAAACCTTCATTGGGAATTTTATAAATCAAAAGTGGATTAAGGATAAACAAAATAATCCTTGGGGCTATGGCTCCTACTCCGTAGATGATTGTCTGCCCTAATAGTTTCTTATACAAAGTCGAAATTTTTTTACAAATGTAAATATTTAGAAATTGATTTTTTATCAGCAACGTTAAAATTCATTCATAAACCTTAATTTTGTGTTTTATAGAAGCTAGATAGTAGAAGTTAGAAACTAGTGATTGATATTTTAATCATAATTTATAACTCAAAATTTTTTCTAACTTCTACTATCTAACATCTAATTTCTAAATAAAAATGAAGACCTTAATCAAAAACGTAAAAATCGTCAACGAAGGAAAGATCGTTGAAGGTGATATTTTAATTGAAAATGATTTAATTTCTAAAATAGATTCTCAAATTTCTGAAGAAGCAGATCAAATTATTGATGGTGAAGGAAAATATCTTTTGCCAGGAGTGATTGATGATCAGGTACATTTTCGTGATCCGGGACTGACTCATAAAGGCGATATTGAAACCGAATCTCGTGCTGCTATTGCTGGTGGAATTACAAGTTTCATCGATCAGCCAAATACGGTTCCGAATGCTGTGACACAGGAATTATTAGCTGATAAATATGAAATAGGTTCTCAAAAAGCGTATGCCAACTACGGCTTCATGATGGGCGGAACAAATGATAATTTGGAAGAAGTTTTGAAAACAAATCCAAGAAATGTTCCCGGAATTAAACTGTTTCTAGGTTCTTCAACAGGAAATATGTTGGTCGACAATCCTGAAACGCTGGAAAATATTTTTAGCAATACTAAAATGCTGATTGCCGTTCACTGCGAAGATGAAGCAACGATTAAAGCCAATACTCAAAAATATCTGGATGAATATGGGGAAGATATTCCGGTAAAATTTCACCATTTAATCAGAAGTGAAGAAGCTTGTTATAAATCTTCTTCAAAAGCAATTGAGTTGGCAAAAAAAACAGGAGCAAGACTTCATGTTTTTCACCTTTCGACAGCGAAAGAAATGGAACTTTTCAGAAATGATATTCCTTTAAAAGATAAAAAAATTACTGCTGAAGTTTGCGTTCATCATTTGACGTTCACCAATGAAGATTACGATACAAAAGGTGGATTAATCAAATGGAATCCTGCCGTAAAAACTCAAAAAGACAAAGATGTACTTTGGGAAGCTTTGCTGGACGACAGAATTGATGTGATCGCCACAGACCACGCGCCTCACACTTGGGAAGAAAAACAGAATGTTTATACTAAATGTCCTTCCGGTGCGCCTTTAGTTCAACATTCTTTAGTTGTAATGCTTGAAAATTATATCAACGGAAAAATTTCTTTAGAAAAAATCGTTGAGAAAATGTCTCATAATCCAGCGATTCTTTTCAGAGTGGAGAAAAGAGGTTTCGTAAGAGAAGGGTATAAAGCTGATTTAGTTTTGGTTGATTTAAATGAAAACTGGACGGTTGCCAAAGAAAATATCCTTTACAAATGTGGTTGGAGTCCATTGGAAGGGACGAATTTCCATTCTAAAGTGACCCACACTTTTGTCAATGGAAATCTGGTTTACGATAACGGAAAAATTAATGAACAAAAATTCGGAGAGCGTTTGCTTTTTGAAGTTCAGGAATAAATATAACAAACTAATGATATCATAGGAGCGGGCTTTAGCCCGCTTTTTCATTTACCTTATTTAGCCAAAACATAATTTTTCTCTCGCAGATTTTTAAACGCAATCATCTGTGAAAATCTGAGAAATCTGTGGGAAAATTAATTAAAAGACTGCCGAAATTCCAAAGGCGAAACATTAGTTTTCTTCTTAAAAAGTGTACTGAAAGACTGTGAATGCTCAAATCCTAGCTCATAAGCAATTTCACTTATCGAAAGTTCCGTTGTCGAAAGCTTTTCTTTTGCCTTACTGATCAATTTTTCGTGGATATGTTGCTGCGTATTTTGTCCCGTATGAACTCTCAAAAAATCACTTAAATAATTAGCGGAAAGATTCATCGCCTCAGCAATTTGGTGAACCGTTAAAAGACCTTTTTCGGATGATTCCGTATTAAAATAATCATTTAAATAAGATTCAAATTTCGTTAAAAGCTGATGGCTTCCACTTTTTCGGGTGATAAACTGTCTCTCATAAAATCGCTTGGAATAATTCAGCAATAATTCGATTTGCGACAAAATAATTTCCTGCGTATGATGGTCGATATGTTGATATTCTTTATCAATTTTATATAGAATTTCGAGCAAATCATTCTCTTCATCTTCAGATAAATGCAGCGCTTCATTTACGGCATAGGAAAAAAATCCGTAAGAAGAAATCGTTTTTGCTAAAGAGTGGTTCAGCAAAAAATCTTCATGAAAAATAAGCAGATAACCTGTATTTTCACAATCCATTGTCTTCAAATCCAGATATTGAACCTGATTGGGCGCTGTAAAACTCAATACCCCTTTGTCATAATCATAATGTTGCTGTCCGTATTTTATTTTTCCTTTCGCATTTCTTTTCAGGGCGACACAATAATATCTGCTGACAAAACCTTTCCAGACATCATCTTCAATAAAAATACTTTCATGAAGGTTGATAACACTTACCATCGTATGCTTTGGTTCAGGAAGTGAAAGCAATCTGTGAAATGCCGAAATAGATTTTATCGTGTTCATAATTTTTAAGTTTTAATAATAATTTTTTTGGCGCCTTAGAACTTCGTTCGTAAGCTTCGATAAAGCTTTCGCTTTTTCTCACTTATGTCTTCCACTCCCGCTTTTTTGCTTCGCAAAAAGAGCTCCGTTCAAGCCGGGGCGCGATTGTATTGTGTTTTTAAGATAAACCTCATAGGTTTCAAAAACCTATGAGGTTTGAGTTATTTTCAACAATTAAAGTTACAAATTAATAATCCAACAATCCCATGCTGAATTCATCATAAGGAGCTCCTGTATCTGTTCCTAAAGGTACAATACTTTCCAGCTTCTGAATGTCAGATTCGCTTAAGATAATTTTACTTGCTTCAATATTTTGTTCAACATATTTTCTGCGTTTCGTTCCCGGAATTGGTACGATTCCTTTGCTGATAATCCAAGCTAGAGCCAATTGAGAAGAAGAGATATCTTTTTCCTTTGCCAGATTTTCAATCGCTTCTACCAGTTCAATATTTTTATGGAAATGTTCCCCTTGAAAACGCGGAATTCCTCTTCGGAAATCATTTTCCGGCAAATCATCAATCGAACGGATTTGCCCTGATAAAAATCCTCTGCCCAAAGGTGAATAAGCGACAAAACCAATTCCCAATTCATTTAGCGTTTGGATAACACCTTTTTCTTCAACCGTTCTTTCAAACAGAGAGAATTCACTCTGAACTGCAGAAATCGGATGAATTGCGTGTGCTCTTTTCACAGTCTCAGAAGAAACTTCGGACAAACCGATATAACCGATTTTTCCTTCTTTCACCAAATCGCTCATCGCTCCAACAGTCTCTTCAACAGGAATGTTTTTATCCAAGCGATGCATATAATAAAGGTCGATGTAATCAGTTTTCAGATTTTTAAGAGAACGTTCAATCGATTTTTTTACATAATCTTTAGTTCCGTTAATTTTCCAGGTGATTTGTTCATTATCATCAATTTCCCAACCGAATTTTGTTGCGATAATATATTGGCCCCGGTTTCCTTCAATTGCCTTTGCAATTAACCGTTCATTTGTAAAAGGTCCGTACAGATCGGCAGTATCCAGAAAGTTGCCACCCAATTCCAAAGAACGGTGGATGGTTGCGATAGCTTCTTTTTCATCAGCTTTTCCATACGTATCTGCCTCACCAAAACCTGTCATTCCCATGCATCCCAAACCGATATTCGGAATGATTAAACCCTGACTTCCTAATTTTACTTGATTCAATTTCATATTGTTAAATTTTATTGATACAAAATTCAACAGAAATTAAGAATCTGATGTATGCAAAACCATGATTGTCGTATTCAAATTACGGATTGTATTTTTTAATTTTAAAAAGATACAACACAATCATCTGTGAAAATCTGAGAAATCTGTGGGAGGATTTATCTAACTTTTGTCTTCCCGGTACGAGTCTAAACAACGTACATAAAGCTATGTTTAGATTCCACGCTCCACTACGTTCCGCTCTGAATGACAAGTTTTGTGAATATTCGAATGACAAACTTACACTTAATTATTTGTGAAAAATTAGTGCAAAACATTAGTGTAATTTGTGTTTAAATATTATTTCTTCGCCCTAGAACTCATATAAAAGCTCAATTTCCCGCCATTCATAATTTCAGAATGTTTCAATGTAAAGTTTTTTATTTCTTTTCCATTTAAAAGGATTTTTTCAACATAGACATTCTTCGGACTTTGATTAATCGCCTCAATTTCAAAAATTTTTCCGTTCTCTAAATTCAAAACTGCATTGTCAATTGCCGGACTTCCGATGGCATAATCTTCCGAACCCGGAGCAACCGGATAAAAGCCAAGCGAACTCAAAATATACCACGCGCTCATTTGTCCGGTATCATCGTTTCCGCCCAATCCATCGGGAGTGGCTTTGTATTGCATTTCTAAAATTCGTCTGATTTGTGCCTGAGTTTTCCAGGGTTGTCCGGCCCAATTATAAAAATAGGCAACATGATGTGCCGGTTCGTTTCCGTGAACGTATCCGCCGATAATTCCTTCTCTTGTAATGTCTTCTGTGTCTGCAAAAAATTCGTCTGGCAAGTGCATGGTGAACAATTCATCCAATTTTGAAGCAAATTTTTTCTTTCCGCCCATCATTTTTATTAGTTCATCGGGATTTTGAGGAACGAAGAAACTGTAATTCCAGGAATTTCCTTCAATAAAACCTTGTCCGTGGGTACTTAATGCATTAAAATCTTTCTTAAAGCTTCCATCGGCTAAACGAGGACGCATAAATCCGATCGTTTTATCAAAATTGTTTTTCCAGTTTTCAGAACGTTTGATGAATTGATTGAAAATTTCCGTTTCACCCAAATGTTTAGCCAATTGGGCAATTGCCCAGTCGTCATACGCATATTCCAGTGTATTGGAAACCGAAGTTCCGTTTTTTTCGGCAGGAATATATCCTAAATCAATATATTGTCCGATGCCTTCATAATCTCTTTTATTGGCTGTTTCAACGCATGCTTTTAACGCTTCTTTTGGATCTCCGTCATAATTTCCTTTAATAATCACATCTGCAACGACACTCACGCTGTGATAGCCGCTCATGCACCAATTATCATTGGCATAATGCGACCAAATCGGTAACATTTTCATTGAAAACTGATTGTAATGAGCCATCATCGATTTCACCATATCACCATTTCTTTTTGGCTGAATAATATTAAAGAAAGGATGAAGCGCACGGTAAGTGTCCCAAATTGAGAAAGTTGTATAATTTGTAAAACCCTCTGCTTTGTGAATATTTTGATCTAAACCTTTATATTCTCCATTGATATCTGTATACGTTGTCGGATTGATAAACGTATGATACATCGCGGTATAGAAATTTGTCTTTTCAGTTTCAGAACCTTTAATGACAATTTTATTTAATTCTTTATTCCAATTTTCCTGTGTTTGTGCTTTGACTTGGTCAAAAGATAAATTTCCAACTTCTTTTTCTAAATTTCCTAAAGCATTGGCTTGACTTACAGGTGAAATAGCCAGCTTAACTTCAATCGCTTCACTTTCATTAGTGTCAAAATCAAAATACATTTTCAGGTTTTTTCCGGCGATCTCCGGAAAGTTTTTTGTTTGGTCAAATTTTCTCCAAAAACCATTGTAAACCTGTTTCCCGTCATAATTTTTCTGGCCGTAAGATTTAAATGGTTTTGAAAATTTCATAGCAAAATAAACGGTTCTCGTTCTTGCCCAACCGTTAGTTTGTCGGTAGCCAGTAATAGTATTTCCGTTTTCTACGCGAACATACGTCCATACATTTTTACCATCATAATTGTAAATTCCGGCCATCAAATCTAAAATAATATGAGCCTGGTCAGATTTCGGAAAAGTATAGCGATGAACTCCAACTCTGGTTGTGGCCGTTAATTCAGCCAAAATATTATGATCATCAAGTTTTACTTTGTAATAACCTGCTTCTGCTTTTTCGTTTTGATGTGAAAATCTGCTTCTGTAGCCACTTTCTGGGTTTGAAGCGGTTCCGGGATTCAATTGTAATTTTCCAACGGTTGGCATAACAAGGAAATCCCCTAAATCGGAATGTCCTGTTCCACTGAAATGGGTTGAACTGAAACCTACAATCGTTTTATCTTCGTAACGATATCCAGCACAATATTTATAGACTTCACCATTATATTTTCCGTTGAGTTCATACGAAATACTATCAGTTTCCGGACTTAATTGTACGGCTCCAAAAGGTGCTGTTGCTCCGGGATAGGTGTGTCCCATTTTTTCAGTTCCAATCAACGGATTTACATATTGATAGAGCTTTTCGAATTGTTGAGCTTTTAGATTTAAACTAAATAATAAAAATAATAGAAAAACAGAAGTTCCCGAATTTTTCATGGATAAGTAAATTTTCGAATGATAAAAGTAATCAAAATCAAAGAATAATTATTTATCATTATATCTTTTAAGATCTTTGTTTTTCAAAATTAAGTGAAACGCCTTTGTTTATCATAATTCAAAAAAAGAGGTTAGAAACCTTTGTGTTGCTTTGCGTTTAATAATCGCAAGGATAGGCAAATATTTTTGGAAGGCAATATGTTTAATTAAAGATAAACAAAGGCACTTCGTTTATATAAGTAAAATGTGTTAAGTTATTGAAGATTTATTTTTCAGAAAAGCGAAAACCTATTCCATGCAGATTTTCGATGATTACATTTTCATCCGCAAGTAATTTTCTTAATCTCGAAATAAATACATCAAGACTCCGTCCCATAAAGTAATCATCATCGCCCCAAATTGCTTTCAAAATATCTTGTCTTTTTAAAACAGTGTTTTTATTTCGAATGAAATATAATAGTAATTCAGATTCTCTTTGAGTAAGGGTAATTGTGCTTGCTGTATCTTGTAAAGTATAGTTTTTAGGGTCAAAATCATATTTTCCGACTTTGTATTTTGATGGAGTGGTGCTTGTTTTCTTTGAGCGTTTCAGGAAAACTTCGATTTTCAGAATAAGTTCTTCAATACTAAATGGTTTTACCAAATAATCGTCTGCGCCAATTTTCAAACCTTTAATTCTATCTTCTTTCAAAGCTTTTGCTGAAATAAAAATAATGGGTATTTCAGAGTTTTTATCGCGGATATATTGTGCTAATTCAAAACCGTTTAGTTCAGGCATCATAATATCTAAAAGGCAAATGTCAAAAGTTTTGGTATTGAATGCTTCAAGTGCAGATTTTCCATCAGGATAACAATCTATGTCATAATAACTTTCTAAGCTATCCTGAATCAGGAAAGCGATCGTATTGTCATCTTCTGCATATAAAATTTTAGATTTTTCCATGATTTGCACTGATATTTTTAAGAAGGTAAAAACAGAGTTATTGTAATTCCTTCATCCGTATTATTTTCAACTGAAATTTTCCAGTTGTGTTGTTGAACGATTTTTTTTACGTAAAATAAACCTAATCCAAAACCGTTCACTTCGTCGCTCTTTTTGGTATTTACTCTGTAAAATTTATCAAAAATATGAGTAATATTTTTAGATGGAATTCCCATCCCGTTATCTTTAAATTTTAAATATAAACCTTTTGAATCTTTAAAAGAAGAGATTATAATATTAGGTTTTGTTTCGCAGTACTTGATGGAGTTGTCTAAAATATTATAAATGATATTTGTAAAGTGAAATTCATCAGCAATAATTGATGTATTGTTGTCAATTTCTATTTGGACAGAAAGGTTTTCATTCTTTTGCTTTATCGTGTCGACAATTTCTACAATGAAAGGCAATAAAACTATTTTCTGAGGCTTTAATGAGAGCCCGGAGGCATCATTTTTAGCGATATTTAATATTTTTTCAATATGATTATTAAGCTTATAGCCTTGATCGGTGATAATCGATGTATAGGTTTGTAATTTAGGATTTTCCTTTATCAGTTCTTGCTTCGTGAGTGCCTCCGAAGCCAAAAGAATGGAAGAAAGAGGAGTCTTAAACTCATGGGTCATATTGTTGATAAAATCACGCTGCAGTTCTGAGAATTTTTTTTGCTGAATAATCGTATATATAGAATAAACATATACCAAAAGAATAATAATAAGGGCAAAGGTGAGTATATACCAAAAACGTAATGAACTAATCAAATACGTAGTTTTATCCGGAAAACGTATGGAGAAATAATAGACTAAATTTTTATGTTTTGGAAATTTAATCATCTTAGTGTTAGGACTTTCCTGATGGGTAGAAATATATTTTCCATACATCATTTGGTCACTACGACAATTGTATAATGCGTAAACGTAATCTGTATTTATTTGTAATCGTGTGAATTCTGTTCTCAGATAATGTTCCAGCACGGCGGGATGAAAATCATTATTAATATTAACCACATAATAATCATTGGAAATATTCTGCACCGGACTTTCGCTAAAGGAAGTTTTTCCTCCGGATAATTTTTCTACAACTTCCAGTAAAGCGATATTTACGGTTTGATTAAATTTTTCGTCCTCAATATTATAAGCCTGTCTTGTCCATAGAAGTTGAGCTATCAGAATTCCGATAATAGCGACAAAACCTAGGGTAATAATAATATTGAGTTTCTTTATTTCCATTTAATGAAGCAATATTATCCAAAAATATCTATTAATCTTTTATCATTAACAACTTATTAACAAATGTTTGATAGCGGTTAACATGTTGAAGGAACAATCAGCTTTACATTTGCTATATCAAAAAATAATAATTGTTTTTTTACATTTAACTATTAATAAAATTTATACTCATGAAAAATTTAAAGATTACAGCTCTTTTAGCAGTGTTAGCATGCTCTCCATTTTATGCAAATGTATTTCCTGCTGAAGGAACTCCTGTCGTAAAAGTAATTGCAGCTGATATCAAATGGAAAACAGAATCTATTGACGTTGGAAATATTCCTCAGGGAAAGCCAAAGTTGATCAGATTCGAATTTACAAATACATCTAAAAAGCCAATTGTTATAGAAAATGTAGCACCATCTTGTGGATGCACTACAGCAGATTATACTAAAACGCCTATTCTTCCAGGGAAAAAAGGATTTGTGGAGGCTAGCTTCAATGCCGCCGCCGCAGGTCCATTCATGAAAACGGTTAATGTTACAACAAGCGAAAGTAAAACCCCTAAAACGCTTTCATTTAAAGGAATAGTTGCTGCATAATTAATATTTAAAACAAATTTTATAGCCTGATAATTAATTATCAGGCTGTTTTTTGTTTAAGAAGCAATGCTTTTTTCGCGTCGAACAGAGAGAATAACTATTTATGGCATTATTTATCAACATATTTTAAAACTTTGCATTTTAATATTTGTTATTTTTAGGAAAAATTAAAATATATGAATCTATATACACAACCCATGTTGCGTGAAGATGCACTGAAAGATAAAGTAGCCATCGTTACAGGCGGTGGAAGCGGTCTTGGAAAAGCAATGACCAAATATTTTCTTCAATTAGGGGCAAAAGTAGTTATCACATCCAGAAATTTGGAGAAATTACAAGGAACAGCAAAAGAATTGGAAGAAGAAACAGGCGGAAAAGTTCTTTGTGTTGCATGCGACGTAAGAAATTGGGATGAGGTAGAAGCAATGAAAGAAGCTACTTTGAAAGAATTTGGAAGAATTGATATTCTATTAAATAATGCAGCAGGAAATTTCATCTCTCCAACAGAAAGATTGACGCATTCTGCTTTTGATTCTATTTTAGATATTGTGTTGAAAGGAACAAAAAACTGTACGCTTTCCGTTGGAAAACACTGGATCGACTCAAAAACTCCGGGAACGGTTTTAAATATCGTAACAACTTATGCTTGGACAGGTTCTGCATACGTTGTTCCATCTGCTTGTGCAAAAGCAGGAGTATTAGCAATGACAAGATCTCTTGCTGTGGAGTGGGGGAAATATAATATTAGATTTAATGCCATTGCGCCGGGACCATTTCCTACAAAAGGAGCTTGGGACAGATTGCTTCCGGGAGATATGAAGGATCAATTTGATTTAGCAAAGAAAAATCCTCTTAAAAGAGTAGGAGAACATCAAGAATTGGCCAATCTTGCCGCTTATCTAGTTTCTGATTTTTCATCTTTTGTGAATGGTGAAGTTGTAACAATCGATGGTGGAGAATGGCTACAGGGAGCAGGGGAATTTAATATGCTGGAAGATATTCCGCAGGAAATGTGGGATGCGCTGGAAGCGATGATTAAAGCGAAAAAATCAAACTGATAAAAGTTATAAGTTTTGAATGATAAGTGATGAGTTAATTTTGCTTATTTCTTATTGCAAAAATTAAATTTAACATAATAATTATACATCTAAAACTTCTCTCTCGCGGAGAAGTTTTATTTTTGTGGCTTACTAATTTAAAACAGATGAATATGAATTTCAGATTTTCAATGATATTTTTGATGCTTTTTGCATTGGGATTTTCGCAGGATCTTAAAGTAATGAGTTTCAATATCAGGCTTCAGATAGAATCGGATAAGGAAAATGCTTGGACAGAGAGAAAACAAGATGTAGTAGATTTATTGAATTATTATCACCCCGATTATTTCGGAGTTCAGGAAGCGCTTCCCGAGCAGATGAAAGACATCAAAAGTGGATTAAAAAACTACGATTATGTAGGCGTTGGAAGAGATGATGGAAAAGAAAAAGGAGAATTTTCCGCTATATTCTATGATACAAACAGGCTTCAAGTCTTAAATTCAGGAACATTTTGGCTTTCCGAAACGCCTGAAAAACCATCAAAAGGTTGGGATGCCGCTTACAACAGAGTTTGTACGTATGCTGTTTTTAAAGATAAAAAATCAAAGAAAGAATTTTTAGCCATGAATCTTCACTTCGATCATATCGGAAATGTGGCAAGAGTGAAATCTGCAGATTTAATTTTAAAGAAAATCAAGGAAATCAATCCTAAAAACCTGCCTGTGACATTGAGTGGAGATTTTAATTTAACAGATGATACAGAGCCGATTAAAATTCTTTCTCAAAATATGAAAGACAGTTTTTCTCATTCAGAAGCCAAACATTATGGTCCGGTGGGAACTTTTACAGCTTTCAATGTTAATGAAGTTTCGAAAGACAGAATCGACTATATTTTTGTAAATGGCTTTAAAATAAAATCTCACAGACACATCAATGACAGAAGAGAAAATTTATTGTATCCTTCCGATCATTTTCCGGTCTTGGTAGATTTGCAGTTTTAATGAAAAATTTAAATTAGACCTATATAATAAGCTTTATTCAATTGAATGAAGTTTATTTTTTTCTGATTTCTAGGTCACTCATTGTTATCGGGCTTCCTTGGCAATCTAATAGGTTTTGAATGAATTGCTTTTTTAAAATCGATCATCATTTTATTTTTTTAATCAATCAATTAGAACACTATTATGTAAGTTGTAAAATACTCTTTTACTGTTTGAAGATAATAAATATAAAGTTTCTTTTTCTAATGAAATTTATTAATATTATTCTAATGTCGTGCTTGTATTTTAAATTGGAAAAATGGTTAAATTAAAGAAACTGAAAAAGTTTTTAATGCAAAGCTCAACTAGATATTACCATTTTTGTTACTTTTATGTTAAATTGAATACTTATTGTAAAATAATTGAAATGAGAGGGATAATTTTAGCGTTTGCTTTTGCAATTTCTTGTCAGATTTCTGCGCAGGAATTATATATGCCGAGAAATATTAAGAAGGCTTATGAAAATGGAACAAGAGATATTTCAGGGGCTCCCGGAAAAAATTACTGGCAAAACAAATGTATTTACACGGTTGATGTAAAGGTTGATGCTAGTACAAAAGTAGTATCAGGGAAAGAAACAATTGTTTACACCAACAACAGCCCAAATGATCTGGATGAGTTAGCAATAAGATTCGTTAATAATTTACATAAACCTCAATCGCCGAGATCGGGTTCTGTTTCCAAAGACTTTTTGTCGTCTGGTTTACATATTAAGTCATTTATCGTAAATGGTGAAAAATATGATATAAACAGTGATGATTGGGGAACGGTTGAAAAAGTAAAATTAAATTCAGTTTTAAAATCAAAATCAAAATCTGAGGTTAAAATTGAGTGGGAATATCCGCTATCCGTACAAAGTGGAAGAGAAGGGCAAATTGATCCAGAAACTTTCTATGTTGCCTATTCTTTCCCAAGAATTTCTGTATATGACGATTACAACGGTTGGGATATGCTTCCGCACTCCGACAGACAGGAGTTTTATAATGATTTTAATGATTATAATTTCGCAATTACGGCTCCGAAAAATTATGTAGTTTGGTCTACGGGAGATTTCTTAAATCCTGATGTGGTTCTTCAACCCGAATATTTAAAAAGATATAAAGCTTCCTTAAAAAGCGACAAAGTAATGCACATCGCTACTGAACAGGAAATGAAATCGGGAAAAGTAACAAAACCCAATAAATGGAATGTCTGGAAATTTAAAGCTACTCATATCACAGATTTTTGTTTTGCATTGAGCAATCATTACGTTTGGGATGCTGCGAGTGTTCAGCTTAAAACAAAAAGAGCAAGCGTTCAGGCAGGTTATAAGGCAGGAGCAAAAGATTTTGAACATTATGTGGAATGGATGCGTTACAACCTGGATTGGTTCTCGAAAAACTGGCCGGGAGTTGAATATCCGTATAATGTAATGACGGCAATTCAGGGATATGCAGACATGGAATATCCAATGATGATCAATGATTCAACGGTTCCGGATAATTTTCAGGATGCGAGACTAACGGCAGATCACGAGATTGCTCACACCTATTTCCCTTTCTATATGGGAATCAACGAAACGCGTTATGCTTTCATGGATGAAGGCTGGGCAACAACACTGGAGTATTTGATTGGAATTGATGAAAACGGAGAAGCTGCAGCCAAAGACTTTTATAAAAATTTCAGAGTAAAAAAGTGGATCAATGATCCTTCTGCAGAACAGGATCAGCCAATCATTTCGATGAGCACACAGGTTAGCGGAGCTGGTTATGGAAACAATTCTTATGTAAAAGCATCTCTGTCTTATTTAGCGTTGAAAGATTATCTTGGTGATGAAGTTTTCAAAAAAGCATTACACCACTATATGGCTAACTGGAATGGAAAACACCCAATTCCGTGGGATTATTTTTATTCGATGAACGCCGGTTCTGGAAAAAACTTGAATTGGTTCTGGAATAATTGGTTTTATACCAATAATTATATTGATTTAAAAATCGCCAACGTTTCTCAGTTGAATGATCTTCTAACCGTGAATATTGATAATGTAGGCGGTTTTGCTATTCCTTTTGAAGCGATATTAACCTATGAAGACGGAACTGTGGAAAAACTTCATTTCTCACCTTCACTTTGGGAGAAAGATCAAAAACAGGCTGTTTTAACGATTCCTATTAAAAAGAAAGTGAAATCTGTGAATTTAGATGGTGGTCTTTTTATGGATTATACGCCGGCAGATAATTCTAAAAATTTATAAATAAAAGCCTTCATATTTTGTGAAGGCTTTTATTTGTTTAAAAAATATTTAATATACTCTTAATCCAGCTCTTGCTCCTGCTGAAGCAATAACAGACTGAATTCTTGTTTTCTGCCCTCCGGAAAACATAAACATAGCAGCATCATCCACGTAATCCATGTAATTCATAAACATTACAGATCTCTGAACGCCGCCGCATGTATTATACAAAGGGTAAGTCGGTTTGCCATAATTTGCTGTTGTTTGAGTAGGAGTATCACCTACCATGTCATTTCCACAATTAGTATCTCCCCAAATGTGTCTCAGATTTAGATAATGTCCTACTTCATGTGTTGCAGTTCTTCCTAAGTTATAAGGAACTGTAGAAGTGTTACCGAAATATTTGGAGGCAATTACAACACCGTCATTCCAAAGTCCTGCCGATTCTGGGAAGGTTGCGTACCCTAGTATACTTCCCATTTCTCCCACTACCCAAATGTTGAAATAATGAGTAGGATCTGTACCATCCAATCCTTTGGATGAAGTTTTTTTCATAGCATCATTAGTTCTCCAGCTTCTTACCGTTGTAGATTTTCTGTTTACCTGTACCAGACGGAATTTTATGCCTGTATTTCCTGCGGCTACAGAAGCAAATTCTGCTGGGATTTTATTAATATCACTATTCGTAGCTGTAAAATCAGCGTTGAGCGTATTAATCTGAGACTGAATTTGGGTATCTGAAATATTCTCAGCGGCTGTTCTGTAAAGAACATTTACAATCACAGGGATTTCCACTGTGCCATCGGGAAGAACTTTTCCTAATTTTACATCATTCATAAACTTTTCGGTTTGGGCTTCCAAAGCTTCATATTTCTGTCTAAGCTGAGCATTGTTTTTTAAAGCTTCCTTACGAACCTCTTCTGAGGCACAATCTCTTTTAGCAATAAAATCGCCTGATGTTTCGGATGTTGATTGGTCTTCACTTTGATTTGATAGCGTGTCGCTGTTACAAGCTGACATAAATCCTAATGCAAGGATTCCAAATAATAGTTTTTTCATAAGCTATTTCTTTATAAATTTAGTTTAATGAAATTATATTATTTTTAATTAATATGCAAATTTTTTATCTATAATGTTGCTTTTTATGTTAGTTTATGTTTTAATATCTTGTTATTTGTTGTTATATTTAAATTAAATTCATGTTTTGATTTAAAATTTTCATTAAAAAATAACAATTTATGATTTAGAAAAATTCAATGTAATGAGCATTTATTTTATTGATAATTGTTTGATAAGTGTTTATTGTTGGGATTTTAAAACAATCTAAATTTGAATTCTATGGATATAATCATCTTCTATGATTCTGCAAAACCATTTCTGATAGCAAAAACAGCAAGACCAACACGTGTTTTTAAATCCAATTTATCACACAATTGATCTCTGTAACTTTCAACCGTTCTTGGGCTACAGCACATTTTATCGGCGATTTCCTTGTAACTCAGTTCTGTTATGGTGTATTTTAAAAATTCTTTTTCGCGGTCTGAGATTCTTACGCCATCTGTTTTATCATTATTCATGTTGGAGAAAATGATCTTTGAAGCCCATTCCGGATAGAAAAAACCTTCGGAATTTAATTTAATAAGGGCATTTTCAAGTTCTTTTGGGTGAGTGTTTTTCAGTAAATATCCTTTCGCCCCATTTTTGATCATTTTGATGACGCTTTTATCGTCACCCTGCATGCTCAGCGCCATTACTTTGATGTTCGGATGATTTTCTTTCAACCAAAGTACCGTTTCAAAACCATCCATGATCGGCATGCTGATGTCTAAAAGGATGATATCCGGAATTTTGCTGTTGTTTTCAAATTTCTGGATCAGATCTTTACCATTTTCAGCAACATAAATTACTTCAAAATCTTTAAAATTATCAATAATTCCTTCTAAAGCTTTTGCGATAAGTACGTGGTCATCAACAATAACTATAGTTTTTTTCATGGCTGTTTTTTTAAAATAATATTGAGTGTAGTTCCCATGTTTTTATGGCTTTCAAGGCTGAAATCTGCCCCGATGATCTCGGCTCTGTTTTTCATGTTGGTTAAGCCGATTCCGTTTGAAGTGATCCTTGATCTGTCAAATCCCACTCCGTCATCTTTGATTTTTAATTCCCAAAAAGATTCGTCAGAAGTATTAAGATCGATAAAAATATTTTTACAACGCGAATGTTTTATACTGTTCTGAATGAATTCCTGAGTAATTCTTAAAAGCATATTTTTCTGAACAAAGTCTAAATCAAGGTTTTCGAAATTATGTTTAAAATTTACTTTACATTTTTTAAAGGAATTGGTATTGTCTACTTCTTCCTGAATTAAAGTTACGATTTCCTTTTGACTTATATTGTCATCTGTTAAGGTTTTAGATAAGCTTCTTAAATCCTGCAAAGATTGGTTGATGATCTGTGAAACCTGTTCTATTCTTTCGCTCACCTCGGGAACTTTATTTTCGTATAAAAGTTGCTGTGTGTAAAGACTTACAAGGGTTAATTTTTGTCCGATATTATCATGAAGCTCACGCCCGATCTGCTGCATCGTAGCCTGCTGAATTTCCAGTTGTGTTGCCAGAAGTTCTTTCTGGTGGATTTCGTTTTTTATTTCAATTTCAATTAAATATTCTTTTTTACGCTGCTTGTATTTTCTGATATATACAATGATAGCAGCAACAAACAACACAAAAAATATGTTGAATAAAATTAATGTTATTAAGAGCTCTGTTTTCCCCATATGAATGAAATTGAGAATAATAAGTACATTACAATTCCTGAAATCAAAAAGTAAGCGAAGTAGATATCGTAAATCTCTCTGTAGGTTTTAATAAAAGCAAAAAACGTCCAGAAGGGTAGAGTTCCGATATAAAACAGCGTCACGCCCAGATTAATATAAAACATCGGGTTTTTATTGAAATTCAGGATGTTTGAGGAATTAACCTGCTGATAATATTCCATGACTACAAGGATCATTAAGATCAGGCAGCCTAAAGTATAGTTTAATGAAAACATGACTTTATCTGTTGAAAAAAGAAGTTCACTGGGGATAAATGATAATAAATAAATCAAGGATAAAGTGATGAAGAGTTTGGGTTTTCCAAAAGATTTTGATGCGTACAGCCAATAGAAAAATATAAACTGAACGGGAATTACAAAATAATTGTAAAACGCAGCTTTATCGTAATCCATTAATTTACCTCCCCATTTTCCTACGGCTTCACACAGGAAAATGAAGATCAGATAAAACACAAAGTATTTCCAATATTGGTTTTTTATACGGTTGTAATACAGAACGGATATTAATGCAGCGATACCCTCACTCCAGAACATAGATTCGTATATCAATTTTTGGAAATCAGTCATTGTGTTTATGCTTAAAATATTGTTACGTTAATATTAATTAAAATTTTTTAGTATTCTTCAACTTTTTTATCATCCGGCGGTATAAGGTTTCCGTGATTTTGAGACAAAACAGCTGTTAAGGCTTTATTCATCGCCATTACTTCTCCTTGTTTACCGTCATTATCACTGTTTTGATTATAAGTGGAAGCATCCAAAGGATTGAAATCATAGCTTAAAATTTCTCCTTCAGCATTCCCCATTTTCAGTGTAGGAACCATTACCAAAGTATGTTTTCCTGCATAGTTTGTCCCGATCGGAGTATTTTCCATCATATCCCAGTTGTTCGCTTGTGGATAGGCTGCATAATAAAATCTAATACCTAGATCATTTTCTGTGATTCCTGAATCTACTTTTTGCGTTTCATTTTCAATGTCTGAAATGAATTTTTTCAAGGTTGCTAGATCGAAACGGATAGAATGAGCATCTTCCATTCCGAATTTAGTATTGATTGCAGTTAATTGATTACTACGATAGTTATTAATTAATTTTTGAACAAATTCTGAAGGCATAGTGTTTGGAGCATCGGTTAGCTCGATAGTGTCTCCGCTAAAGATTGGTTTTGTTTTCATAATGTTAGCTTTTATAGTATAATGTTAGTTAGTAATGCAAATTTCGTAAATTTTTTATGTTAAATCGTACGTTTTTTTCCTATTAATTCTCCGTGATTTTACGGATTGTTCTGTTTAATTAAAATAATAAGGAATTTTGATGCATTTGACTAAAAAAATAAGTGCCGCAGATTGGGTCTGCGGCACTTATTACAAAAATAATATATATGAAAAAAACTACTTATTTTTCAGCAGGTCTGAACACCAAACCTGTTTCTTCGAAATAATCTAACGTGATTCTATCGCCTTCATTCACCGTTCCTGCAAGAATCTCTCTGGATAATTTATTTAAAACTTCCTGTTGTATTACTCTTTTCAATGGTCTTGCACCAAATGCCGGATCATAACCTTTATTCATTAAATAATCTACAGCATCCTGAGTGGCAGTCATAATGATATTTCGTTTTGCCAACAGATCATTGTATCCTCTCAATTGATACTGAACGATTTTTCCAATTTCTTTTTTTCTTAAAGGTTGGAACAATACCGTTTCATCAATTCTGTTTAGGAATTCCGGACGTAAAGTTTGTTTTAATAAATCAAAAACTTCAATTTTAGTTTTCTCAACAATTTCGTCTTGATTTTCTTCGGTAATATTTTCAAAATTCTCCTGAATGATGTGCGAGCCTAAATTCGAAGTCATAATGATAATCGAATTTTTAAAATTCACGACTCTACCTTTATTATCCGTCAATCTTCCGTCATCTAAAACTTGCAACAAAGTGTTGAAAACATCAGGATGCGCTTTTTCAATTTCATCTAAAAGCACGACTGAATAAGGTCTTCTTCTCACCGCTTCCGTCAATTGACCACCTTCATCATATCCAACATATCCCGGAGGTGCACCAACAAGCCTAGACACGCTGTGTCTTTCCTGATATTCACTCATATCAATTCTCGTCATATTGTTTTCATCGTCGAATAAAAACTCGGCCAATGCTTTTGCGAGCTCAGTTTTACCAACTCCGGTAGTTCCTAAGAATAAGAATGATCCGATTGGTTTTTTCTCGTCGCTCAATCCTGCTCTGTTTCTTCTGATCGCATCTGCAACAGCACCAATTGCTTCCTCCTGACCAACAACTCTGTGATGAAGTTCAGTTTCAAGATGTAATAATTTTTCTCTTTCAGATTGAAGCAACTTGGTAACAGGAATTCCTGTCCATTTTCCGATAACTTCAGAGATGTTGTCTGCTGTGACTTCTTCTTTAATTAATTCATTTTGATGGTTTTGCATCTCCAATTCTAGTTTTTGCAAAGCATCTTCTTTTTCTTTTATTTTTCCATACTGAATTTCAGCAACTTTTGCGTAATCTCCTGCTCTTGAAGCTCTTTCTGCTTCCAATTTCAGAGATTCTATATCTTTTTTGATGGATGTTAAATCCTCAGATTTTTGTTTTTCTTTAAGCCATTTAGCATTAATTTCATTTCTTTCCTCAGAAATTTTCGAAATATCTTCTTTTAAATGGTCAATTTTTGTCTGATTGCCTTCTCTTGAAATGGCAGCCAATTCAATTTCCATCTGCATCAGTTTTCTGTCTAAAACATCCAGTTGTTCAGGTTTTGAATTGATTTCCATTCTCAACTTAGCCGAAGCTTCGTCAATCAAGTCAATCGCTTTGTCCGGTAAAAATCGGTCCGAAATATATCGTTGAGACATCTCCACCGCAGCAATAATCGCTTCGTCTTTGATTCTTACTTTGTGGTGAGCTTCATATTTATCTTTAATTCCACGAAGAATAGAGATTGCAGATTCAGTATCAGGTTCTTCCACCATCACTTTCTGGAAACGTCTTTCAAGTGCTTTATCTTTTTCGAAATACTTTTGATATTCATTTAAAGTTGTTGCACCGATTGCTCTTAATTCTCCTCTTGCCAAAGCTGGTTTTAAGATGTTAGCAGCATCCATCGCGCCTTCACCACCTCCAGCTCCCACTAAAGTGTGGATTTCATCGATGAAAAGAATGATTTGTCCGTCGGATTTTGTAACTTCATTAATAACCGATTTCAAACGCTCTTCAAATTCACCTTTATATTTCGCACCGGCGATCAAAGCTCCCATATCCAATGAATACAAGGTTTTATCTTGTAGGTTTTCAGGAATGTCTCCTGAAATAATTCTGTGTGCAATTCCTTCAGCTATAGCAGTTTTTCCAACTCCCGGTTCACCAATTAAGATCGGATTGTTCTTTGTTCTTCTTGAAAGAATCTGCAAAACTCTCCTGATTTCTTCATCACGACCGATAACCGGGTCTAATTTCCCTTCTGCAGCGAGTTCGTTGAAGTTTTTAGCATATTTTTTTAAGGATTGATACGTTTCTTCTGAGCTTGCAGATGTCGCGGTACTACCTTTTCGTAATTCTTTAATTCCGCCTTCCAAAAGACTTTTGGTCACGCCCATATCTTTCAACATCTTCGAAACTTCAGAATTGGTTTCTAAAAGAGAAAGCCACAAATGCTCGATCGTTACAAATTCATCACCCATTTTTTTAGCGATGTTGGGAGCATCAAGCAAAACTTTATTTGCAGATTGTGAAAGATAAATATTTCCTCCCTGTACTTTTGGAAGCTTTTCTAAATTTTCACGGTTTCGCTCTCTTACCAAATTAGCATCTGCTTCAGATTTTTTTAATAAGAAAGGCGATATATTTTCATCTATCTGGAAAATACCTTCCAATAAATGTTGAGGTTCTATGCTTTGATTGCCAAATTCCATAGCAACTTGCTGTGCTGCTTGGATGGCTTCCTGTGATTTTACTGTATATTGATTTAAGTTCATATTTTTATATTTTTTGTAATGGTTACGTTCGTATTAATTTTTCTAAAAACATCAAGAAACTAAATTCTAAGGCTCAGTTTCTTAATGCTATCAATTATTTATCATTTAATTCTATTAGCTTATCGCAAAAAGTGTTCTATTATTAAATTTTTAAACATTTAAGACAGAATTTCCGAATTATGCATTTTTAAATTAAAACAAAACGACAAAATTTCCGATTCATAATATTTTGGAATAAAATGATGGAAAAATCGTCATAACATGAAAAATTTAAGAAAGATTTTGAAGTTAGTTGAAAAGTATAAAACATTAAAAGGGCCGTAAAAAGTGCAGAAAAAATTAGAGATTTCATTAGTCAGAAATCTTTTCAGACTTAAGAATATTGAATATTATTAAATATTTACATTCCTTACGTTAAATCATGATATGAAATCAGCATATTAAAATCAAAATAATTACTTTTGCGTTTACCAGATGGAGTTAAAAGAAAAACAAAGGAAAATATTAGACGTTGCTGTAGAACTTTTCAAAGAGAAAGGGTATATGGGCAGCTCTGTGAGGGACTTAGCGACGAAGCTTAATATTAAAGCGGCTTCTTTGTATGCACACATCCGTTCGAAGGAAGAAATTCTTGAGTGGATCTGCTTCGGAATTGCCAATGATTTCTTTACCGAGCTTCAAACCGTAAAAAACACGGACATCAATCCAAAAGATAAATTGAATTTATTCATCGATAAACATTTATCAATAGTTCTCAGAAACCGTGATGTCACGCACATTTATTCTAATGAATGGAAACATTTGGAGGAAAGACTTCCCGAATTTGTAGAATTAAGAAAAAAATATCAACAGGAAGTTGAAGAATTGATTTCTGAAATTTACCAAGCTGAAAACTGGGAACTGAAATCGCCAACTTTTACGACAAGATTCATTCTTCATACTTTAAACAATTCCTATTTCTGGTTCAAAAGAAACATTGAGTCAACCACTGAAATTACTGATGAGATAAGGGATAAGATTCTTTTTGGTCTTTTGGGAAATCAAAAGTAAGCATTATTTTAATCTTCTTTTTATAACATCATCTTTTGTCATTCCGTAGGAATCTCGACACATGTTGTTTAAGATATTTAGATTCCACGCTCCACTGCGTTCCGCTCTGAATGGCAAACTTTGTGGATATATTTTAAACAGCATTTTTGAAGGAAGAATCTAAACTTAGTATTAGAGGTTCTTCACTACGCTGCGCTCCTTTAAGAATGACAATTCGAAGTAAAAATTTCTCTAAATCTCAACCTAAAAATTATTTAGAATCATTCAAAATATGACGAAAGTCATAAAAATTTTGTCACCTCCCAAATTCTTTTTAAATTTACACCTAACAAATGTTAGTTAGTCATGAATGTGGATTTTTCAGTTGAATACTTACAGCTCGACCAATTGAGACAGCTCCAGTCGGAAAGATTGGTGGATTTGGTGGGTTACCTTGAGGAGAAGTCGGATTTTTATAAAGGAAAATTTGATGAATTAGGAATATCTCCACAGGAAATAAGGACAATTGAAGATATTACGAAACTTCCGATTACTTACAAACAAGACTTAAGAGACAATTATCCGTTCGGATTATTTACCGTTCCGAAAAATGAATTACAGAGAATTCACTGTTCAAGCGGAACAACGGGAAAACCAACGGTGGTAGGATATACAAAAGAAGACGTTGATTTATTCAGCGAAGTGGTAGCAAGATCTTTGAATGCAGCCGGAGCAAAACCGGGAATGCAATTACACAACGCTTATGGATACGGAATTTTCACAGGCGGACTTGGACTTCATTACGGAGCGGAAAAATTAGGAATGAGTGTTCTTCCGATTTCGGGAGGAATGACTTCAAGACAGGTTGATCTGATTATGGATTTTAAACCGGAAGTGATCTGTTGCTCTCCTTCTTATGCTTTAACAATCGCTGATGAATTTGCTAAAAGAGGAATCTCGGCAGACGAAATCAGTTTAAAATACGCCGTTTTGGGTTCAGAGCCTTGGACGGAATTGATAAGACATCATATTGAAGAAAGATTAGGCGTTCACGCTACCAATATTTATGGGTTGAGTGAAATTATCGGACCCGGAGTTTCGATGGAAGATTTTGAGGAGAAAGGTGGCTCTTACATTTGGGAAGATCATTTTTATCCTGAAATTTTAGATCCGATTACAAAACAGTCGGTTCCTTTCGGGGAAGAAGGTGTTTTGGTAATAACAACGTTAACGAAAAAAGCAATGCCGCTTTTACGGTATTGGACGAATGACATCACGAGTCTTTATTATGAGGAAAACTCAAAAAGAACAATGGTTAAAATGAAACCAATTCTTGGAAGAGCCGATGATATGTTGATTGTAAGAGGTGTAAATGTATATCCAAGTCAGGTTGAAGAAGCATTTTCTCATGTGGAAGGCGTGGTTCCGAATTATTATTTAACACCGATTGAGAAGGAACAAATGTGTGTAGCATTGGATATCGATCTGGAAATTGATGATGAATTTGTGAAAGACCAACAAATTGAAATTAATACCGATGATTATGCTATTTTTGTCGGAAACTTTGGAAAAAGTATAGAAAACGAAATAAAAAAACGAGTAGGAATCACCACGAAAGTGAAAATTCATGCTCAGGACAGTTTGCCTAAGTGCGAAGGTGGAAAAATTAATAGAATACTTAAAACAAAATGAATTCATTTTATAAATTAAAAACGGTAAGGGTTCAGAAAGATACCAACGACGCAGTCAATGTTGCCGTTGAAATTCCTGAGGAACTGAAGGATAAATTCAGATTCAAGCAGGGGCAGTATCTTAACTTCCGAATGATGATCGACGGAAACGAAGAGCGTCGTTCTTATTCTATCTGCAATGCTCCGAGTGAAAAAAGCAACACGCTGGAAGTATTGGTTAAGCTTTTAGAAAATGGAAAAGTTTCCGGTTATTTTAACGAGCATCTTCACATGGATGAAGTTCTTGAAGTGATGCCTCCGATGGGCGGTTTTAATACGTCTTATCACCCGACAAATGTAAAAACTTACGTTGGTTTGGCTGCAGGAAGCGGAATTTCTCCGGTTTTATCAAATATTAAAGAAAGTCTTTACCAAGAGCCTAATTCTAATGCTTATCTGTTCTACAGCAACAGAAGTATGAATCATGTGATGAAAAAGACTGAAATTGATAAATTAGTTGAAACTTTTAACGGAAGACTGAAAGTTGTTTATTTAGTAAGCCGTGAGCAACATGAAGATCCGATTTTTGAAGGAAGAATTTCTCCCGAAAAATTAAATCAGCTGTTTGAAAGATATACAGATATTGATGTTAAAGAATCTACTTTCTTTATTTGTGGCCCTTCAGAAATGATTAAAGGGATTGCTGACTATTTAAAGAAAGAGAAAAAAGTACCTGCCATTCAGGTTTTATTTGAATATTTTACTGCTCCTGACGAAGAAAATTCTGAGGAAATGAGCGATGAATTCAAGGCAATTGCCAATTTAGAAAGTATGGTAACGGTCATTATCGATGATGACGAATATTCGTTTCACCTTAATTCTAAAAAAGAGAGTATCTTAGATAAAGCATTGAAAGACAATCTTCCTGTACCATTTGCTTGTAAAGGAGGAGTTTGTTGTACGTGTAAAGCGCAGGTTTTGGAAGGAGAAGTTTTCATGGAGAAAAATTTCGCGCTTACCGAAGATGAAGTAGCCAGAGGTTACGTTCTGACGTGTCAATGTCACCCGACAACGAATGTGGTGATGCTTAATTATGATGTATAATTAGTGTAACAAAGTAATAGTTTAACAATGTAACAATTATTGCTAGACTGTTAGATTGATTCATTGTTAAATTGGAAAAATTATGGATTTAGAAAAATTTGTACAATACGTACACGACGAAAATAAAGTAGAACCAAAAGATGTAATGCCCGATGATTACAGAAAATTATTGGTTCGTCAGATTTCACAGCACGCACATTCTGAGATTGTTGGGATGTTGCCGGAAGCGAACTGGATTTCCAGAGCACCTTCTTTGAGAAGAAAAATGGCTCTTTTAGCTAAAGTTCAGGATGAAGCAGGCCACGGTTTATATCTTTATTCTGCAACAGAAACTTTAGGAAACGGAACGATCAGAGCTGACAGAGACGCGACTTACGAAGATATGTTGGACGGAAAAGCGAAATACTCAAGTATTTTCAACTATCCGACGTTGAGTTGGGCAGATATCGGCGCAATCGGTTGGTTGGTTGATGGTGCTGCAATTATGAATCAGGTAATGTTGATGGGGAATTCTTATGGTCCTTATTCAAGAGCCATGGTGAAAATCTGTAAAGAAGAATCTTTCCACCAAAGACAAGGGTATGAGATTTTAATGGCACTTTGCCGTGGTACAAAACAACAGAAAGAAATGGCTCAGGCTTCGTTAAATCGTTTCTGGTGGCCGGCTTTAATGATGTTTGGTCCAAATGACGACAGTTCGCCAAACTCTAAAATTTCTATGAATTACAGAGTAAAAAGAGAAAGTAATGACAGTCTTCGTCAGAGATTTATTGACGTTACGGTTTCTCAAGCTGAATTTTTAGGATTAACCATGCCTGATAAAGACCTGAAATGGAATGAAGAAAGACAACATTACGATTTCGGAGAACTTCCTTGGGATGAATTCATGGAAATCTTAAAAGGAAACGGACCTTGTAACAAGAAAAGATTACAGACAAAAGTGAAAGCGCAGCAGGAAAACCTTTGGGTAAAAGAAGCGGCGATAGCTTTTGCAGAGAAACAACAAAAAGAAGTAATATAAACTTGTGAAAGCTATATTTCAAACATTTCTATTTGCAGTTTTATGCAGTTCTTGTTTTCTACCAAGTGGATCTCAATCAAATCCAGAAGTTTGGGAAGATAACAAAGAAGATTTACAAAAGATAATAAATAGAGTTCTTTTAAATCCTAACAAATTTGAAGAGGGAGAAAATTTAATTCCGGAAGATTTAGATTTTTCTTATGATAAAACTTTTAATATTCGGGGAAATTTAAAAGATAAAAATAATTTGAAAATAACTTTTTATACTGATAGAGGACTAGTAGATCATTATTCAGCAATAATTTATACAACTCAAAAAGGTTTAGTAAAACAACTTGATGAAAATGTAAAAAATGGTGGAAATGATTTTAAGCTCCAAAATAATTGGTATGCTATAAATGATTAAAATTTAAAATTAAAATTTGACTATGGCAAATTTAGATATGTGGGAAGTGTTTATTCAGACTAAACCGGGATTATCTCACAAACACGTTGGAATAGTACAGGCGCCAACAGCAGAAATGGCTTTGCAGAACGCAAGAGACGTTTATACAAGAAGAAAAGAAGGAACTTCTGTTTGGGTGGTTCCAAGTAAATATATTGTGACTTCAGAAGGAATTGATAAAGAAGCATTCTTTGATCCGGCTGATGATAAATTGTACCGTCACCCGACGTTCTACGATATTCCTAACGATGTAAAAAATATGTAATAAAGAAGTTAGAAGTTAGATTCTAGAATTTAGTCTAATTTCTAACCTCTAATTTCTAAATTCTATAAAAAATGAATCCATTATATAATTATTTATTAAAGTTTGCGGACGACAGTTTCATCATGGGACAAAGACTGTCTGCGTGGTGCGGTGAAGGTCCTTATTTAGAGGAAGATATTGCATTGACAAATATCGCATTGGACGAACTTGGACAGGCAAACAACTTTTATGTTTATGCTTCAAGAGTGGCTGATAACGGCAAAAGCGAAGATGATTTAGCATTTTTAAGATACGAGCACGAATACGTAAACGCACATTGGGTTGAACTTCCGAATGAAGATTACGCGCAGACGATTCTTAAAGTATATGTTTTCGCGGTGTATCAGAAATTGATGTACGAGGCATTATCAAATTCGGCAGATGAAGAACTTTCTGCTCTTGCTCAAAAATCATTGAAAGAAGTGCGATATCATTATACTCACGCTGCATCTTGGATGAAAATTTTCGGACAGGGAACAGAGGAAAGTAAAGCTCGTTTGGTGAAATCTCTTGAAAATATTTGGGAATATTCAAAAGGGTTATTTGCAAAAGTGGAAGGAGAAGATGATTTAATTGCTTTAAACATCGCTCCAAATGTTGATGCGTTGTATGAAGATTTTCTTTCTATCACACAAAAAGATTTTGAAGATTTCGGTTTAGAATATCCTGCGAATCCTTTTATGCAGCCAAAATCAAGAACAGGTTATCATACAGAATATTTTGGATTTATGCTTTGTGAATTGCAGTATATGCAGAGAGCGTATCCGGGGTGTACATGGTAGATTTTTGAATGTAACAATGTAGCATTTTATCAATATAACAATTGTTAGAATGAAAAATTGACTGTGATTGAACATTCTATTCTTTTTTTGACTTAGCTGAGTGAAACGCCTTTGTGAACTTAAAAACATTTAGTAGTCAAAAAAAACTTTGCGCACTTTGCGTTAAAAAAATCAAATTAAAAAAGATTGAAAAATCCTTTAGAAATATTAGAACTCGTTCCCGATCCGGAAATTCCGGTAATCAATATCGTGGAATTAGGCATTGTAAGAGAAGCAAAAATTACCAGCGAGAATTCTTGTGAAATAACAATTACGCCGACTTATTCTGCCTGTCCCGCTATGTTTACCATTGAGGAAGACATCATGAAAATCATGAAGGAAAACGGATGGGATGCGAAAGTAGTCACCAAAATGTTTCCGATTTGGACAACAGACTGGTTGACGGATGAAGCGAGAGAAAAACTTCGTATTTACGGAATCTCTCCTCCCGAAAAAGGAGCCGACGAACATCACATCGGGAAACCTAAAAAATGTCCGCGTTGTGGTTCTATGAATTCAAAACAGATCAGCAGATTCGGGTCTACATTATGCAAGGCTTCGTATCAGTGTTTAGACTGTTTAGAGCCTTTTGATTATTTTAAATGTCATTAAAATGATACATTGCTACGTTATTTAATATTGTTAAATTAGAGCAGTGTAATTTTTTAATTCTTTAATCATTAAATTTAAAACCATGTATACACAACTTGATATTGAAACGCATTTTGATGGAAAACTTAAAATTGCTTATCTCAATCAACCAGACACAATGAACGCTCTTACAAAGCCTTCTTTATCAGATCTAAAAGATTTTATTAAAGAATGTAGCGACGATGATACAGTAAGATGTGTGGCAATTTCAGGAAGAGGAAAAGCTTTTTGCTCTGGACAAAACTTGGATGATGCTTTCGTACAAGGTAACGAACACCACGACCGCGATATCATTAGAAAGATTGTCGTAGATTATTATAACCCTTTGGTGACAGAGATTACAAAATGTAAAAAACCAGTTGTTGCATTGGTAAATGGTCCTGCAGTAGGAGCTGGTGCTATGTTGGCATTGATCTGTGACTTCGTGTTGGCGGTTGATAAATCATATTTTGCTCAGGCATTTTCAAATATTGGGTTGATTCCTGATACAGGCGGAACGTACTTCTTGCCGAAATTATTGGGAAGACAATTGGCGAATTATTTGGCTTTCACAGGGAAAAGATTATCTGCTGATGAAGCAAAATCTTATGGTTTGGTTGCTGAAATTTTCAATGAAGAAGAATTCACTCCAAAATCAATGGAAATCCTTGAAAAAATGGCAAATATGCCGACTGCTGCGATTAAATTAACTAAAAAAGCTTTCGCTCAATCATACCATAATACATTGAGAGAACAGCTTGAATTAGAAGGTGATCTACAACAGGAAGCAGCTGAAACAGAAGATTTCAAAGAAGGAGTAAGTGCCTTTTTACAAAAAAGAAAACCTAATTATAAAGGAAAATAATATTATAGAAATTAGAAATTAGAAGTTAGAAATTAGCAAGTGAAAAATCTAACTTCTAACTTCTAGATTCTAACATCTATAAATTAATGAAAAATATAGGAATTATTGGTGCAGGAACCATGGGCGTAGGAATCGCTCAGGTAGCTGCAACAGCGGGTTGCAAAGTCGTTTTATTCGACGCAAATACTCCGCAAATTGATAAAGCTCTTTCAGGCTTAGAGAAAACATTAAATAAATTAGTTGAAAAAGCTAAAATCTCTCAGGAAAAAGCCACAGAAATTAGAAATAATATCGTTAAAAGTGAAACTTTACAGGATTTAAAAGATTCTGATTTAGTGATCGAAGCGATTATCGAAAACAAAGAAATCAAAACCAAAGTTTTCGCAGAATTAGAGACTTACGTTTCAGAAAACTGTATCATTGGTTCCAATACATCATCCATTTCCATCACCTCTCTTGGTGCGGAATTACAAAAACCGGAGCGTTTCATCGGAATTCACTTTTTCAATCCTGCTCCTTTGATGCCTCTGGTTGAGGTTATCCCATCTTTATTAACAGAAAAATCGTTAGCGGAAAAAATCTACAATCTTATGAAAGATTGGGGGAAAACGCCTGTGATTGCTAAAGATATTCCTGGTTTTATCGTCAACAGAATTGCTCGTCCTTACTACGGTGAAGGGTTGAGAATGGTTGAAGAAAACATTGCTACTATAGAACAGGTTGATGAAGCCATGAAAACAATCGGAAACTTCAAAATGGGACCTTTTGAATTAATGGATCTCATTGGTGTTGATGTAAATTTCTCTGTAACAACAACGGTTTACAAAGAGTATTTCTACGACCCAAAATACAAACCATCTCTTCTTCAACAAAGAATGTCTGAAGCAAAACTTCACGGTAGAAAAACCGGAAAAGGTTTCTACGATTATTCTGAAGGCGCAGAAAAACCTGTTGCAGAAAAAGATGATGCTCTTTATCAACAAATATTTTTAAGAATTATTTCAATGTTGATCAACGAAGCGGTTGAAGCCAAAAGATTGGGTGTTGCAAACGACGAAGATCTTGAATTAGCAATGCAAAAAGGGGTAAACTACCCAAAAGGATTATTGGCTTGGGGAAAAGAAATTGGTTATTCAAAAATCTCTGAAACCTTACAAAATCTTTACGAAGAATATCAGGAAGAAAGATACAGGCAAAGCCCGTTGTTGAGAAAATTATAATTAATAATAGCTAGTTTATTAATGAGTAGGTCAAGAAAGAAAACTCCGATAATAGGAATTACCACTGCAGTGACAGAAAAGAAAAATAAATTAGAAGCAAATAGAAAATTAAGAAGATTGAACAGAATCAAAATTCATAAAGGTGATTATGATTTATTTCAATTAAGAGAAATATCAAATGTTTGGGGTTTTGATAAAGATGGTAAAAGATATTTAAAAGATCCCGATAGAAAAGATTTGATGAAATAATTAATATTTTTTCATGAATATAGATGAATTTAGAGCCGAGCTAGAGACAAGGCTTTTAATTGAAAAAGAATATATAATTCAAGACCTTTCTTCGATCGATGATGATCAGGAAAGACTTGGAATGTTGGGAACTTTTAATGAAAAATATAAAGAGCTGATCAAAAGATTAGCGAATGAAAATGGTATTGATCTAAATGCTCCTTATCAGTCTGAAAATCCATCAAATTCTGAAAATCTTTCATATGAGAAAATAATTTTTGGTAAGACCATGAGTATTTATGACAAATTGGTTGATGAATTATATGATAAAATAACAAGTGTAAATTAAAAATGAATCCAAGACAAGTTGCAGAATATATGTTCGATCAGGATTATTTTTCCCAGTGGATGAATATCAAAATGATCGAAGTCAAAGAAAATTATTGTTTACTGGAAATGCCCATCAAAAAAGAGATGATTAACGGGCTTAAAACGGTTCACGGAGGCGTTACGTTTGCTTTTGCAGATTCTGCATTGGCATTTTCGTCCAACAATTCCGGAGACGCTGCCGTAGCACTGAACTGTATCATCAATTTTACGAAAGCGGGAAAAGAAGGCGATATTTTCAGAGCAGAAAGTATCTTGGTAAACGACACCAGAAAAACAGCTGTTTACGATATTAAAATTACCAATCAAAACGAAGAATTGATTGCGAAATTCGTCGGAACAGTTTATAAAATCGGAAAAAAAGTAACAGAACTATAAATAAGCAGTAAGCTTCAAGCAATAGGCAATAAGCTTTTTTCGAAGCTGGTAAAGCCTACTGCATATAGCTTAAAGCCTAAAGCAAAAAATATGAACAACGTATATATCATAGATTACATCAGAACTCCTATTTCAAAATTACAGGGAGGTTTATCAGAAGTTAGAGCAGACGATTTGGCGGCGGTTGTCCTTAAAGAGATCGTGGCAAGAAACCCTGAAGTTCCTGTAGAAGAAATTGAGGACGTTATTTTCGGATGCGCTAACCAAGCAGGTGAAGATAACAGAAACGTTGCAAGGATGGGTCTTTTATTGGCTGGACTTCCTTATAAAATAGGAGGTGAAACGGTAAACAGATTATGCGCTTCCGGAATGTCAGCAGTAGCAAATGCTTTCCGTTCGATTGCTTCTGGTGAAGGTGAAATTTACATTGCCGGTGGAGTAGAGCACATGACGCGTTCGCCTTATGTAATGTCAAAACCTAGCGCAGCTTTCGGTAGAGATAGTCAAATGTTTGATACGACTTTCGGATGGAGGTTTATCAACCCAAAAATGAAAGAATTATATGGCGTTGACGGAATGGGAGACACTGCTGAAAACTTGGCAGATATGCACAATATCAGCCGTGAAGATCAGGATAAATTTGCCCTTTGGTCTCAACAAAAAGCGACAAAAGCTCAGGAAAGTGGAAGACTGGCGGAAGAAATTGTAAAAGTTGAAATTCCTCAGAGAAAAGGCGATCCAAAAATTTTCGATAAGGATGAATTCATCAAACCTACATCTTCAATGGAAGGATTAGGAAAACTTCGTCCGGCTTTCAGAAAAGAAGGAACAGTAACTGCGGGAAATGCTTCAGGAATGAATGATGGAGCGGCAGCTCTTATTTTGGCAAGCGAAGAAGCTGTAAAAAAATACGGTTTAAAACCTAAAGCTAAGATTTTAGGATCTTCAGTTGCGGGTGTTGAACCAAGAATTATGGGAATTGGTCCTGTTGAAGCTACTCAAAAATTATTGAAAAGATTAAATCTTTCATTAGAAGATATGGACGTTATTGAATTGAATGAAGCGTTCGCTGCTCAATCTTTAGCAGTAACAAGAAGTTTAGGATTAAAAGATGATGATTCAAGAGTAAATCCAAATGGAGGAGCCATTGCAATTGGGCACCCACTTGGAGTTTCCGGAGCAAGAATTGTTGGTTCTGCAGCCATAGAACTTCAAAAACAAAATAAAAAATATGCATTGTGTACGCTTTGTATCGGAGTCGGACAAGGCTATGCAATGGTAATTGAACGTGTCTAAAACGACATCTAAACTTTTAGCGTTAAGCAAATTTCAAAATTACCGTTAAGAAAAGTTTTATGTTTGAGCGAAGCGAGTTTTAAAATTTTTAGGAAATTTTTCAATTTGTAGCATAAAAGTTTACAGTCTTGAATTTTTGGTTCTTTTGTTTCAAGACAAAAGAATTTAATAAGAAAAATAAATTTATGAATATTTACTCATATCACGGAATTCGCCCTATCATAAAACCCTCTGCATACATTCACCCACAAGCGGTGATTATCGGGAATGTGGAAATCGGTGAAGAAGTTTACATCGGTCCAAACGCAGTTATCCGTGGCGACTGGGGTAAAGTTATCATCAAAGACGGTGCGAATGTTCAGGAAAACTGTACGCTTCACGTCTTTCCGGGTATTGAAACTATTTTAGAAGAATCTGCACACATCGGTCACGGTGCAATCATCCATTCCGGACACATCGGAAAAAATTGTCTGGTTGGAATGAATGCTGTGGTGATGGATAAAGCCGTTATAGGTGATGAATGTATCATCGGAGCATTGGCTTTTGTTCCTGCAAACTTCAGATGTGATGCAAGAAAATTAATTGTCGGAAGTCCGGCAAAAATCATCCGTGATGTTTCTGATGAAATGATTAAATGGAAAACCGAAGGAACAAGATTATATCAGGAGTTGGCAAGAGAAGGGAAAGATGCGATTTTGCCTTGCGAACCATTTACTGAATTTGTTCAGCAGATTCCTACGAAAGTTGTTGATTACAGCATTTGGGATGATGTAAAATAACCCAACCTTACAAAATTTAATATGATTAAAAAACTTCTTATTTTCTGTAGTATTTTGTTTGCATTTCAAAGTATGGTTTTAGCCCAAAACGGGAATTTAAAACCACTAACTATTGGAGAAATCAGAACAATAAAGTCTAAAATTTTAAATGAAGACAGAACCTTAAACATCTACCTTCCTCAAAACTTCGACAAAACAAAATCTTATCCTATTATCTATCTTCTGGATGGAAGCATGAATGAAGATTTTATCCATGTTACAGGACTGGTACAGTTCTTTAACCAAATGTATGCAATGCCGGAAACAATAGTGGTCGGAATTGCTAATATTGATAGAAAAAGGGATTTCACATTTCACACCGATTTAAAAGATTTACAGAAAGATTATCCTACAACAGGACATTCTGATAAATTTATTAATTTCCTAGAAAAAGAATTAAAACCTTATATCGAAAGTCAGTTTAAAACTACCGATAAATATTTGTTTGGTCAATCTCTTGGCGGACTTTTAGCGGCAGAAATTTTGTTGAAAAAACCTGAAATGTTCAATAATTATTTTATCATCAGTCCGAGTTTGTGGTGGGATGATGAAAGTCTTTTAAAACAGGCAAATCAATTATTAACTAAAATTCCGGATACAAAGAAATTCGTTTACGTTTCTGTAGGTAAAGGCGAACATCCTGTAATGGTAAAAGATGCAGAAGATTTCTTCGATATTCTTAAAAAATCAAATAAGAAAAATTGGACGGTAGAATATAAAATGATGGAAACAGATAATCATGCAACGATTCTTCACAGAAGTTTATATGAAGGTTTGGTGAAAATATTTCCTTATCAGGAACCAAAGTAATATCTTAATTTATGGATGAAAATGAAATTAAGAATATAACTAATATTGAAAATATAAAAGAACTTCTTAATGATCTTCCTGAATTTAAATATCAGAAAGAATTAACGGATAAACTAGATGCTAAAAAAGATGATTTCACATATGAAACCATGTTAGAAATCGTTCTTTGGAAAACTAATAGATTTCCTGAAATTAATGATGATTTAATTGTGAAAATTAATGAGTTAAGGAAAAGATATGATGAAAGTTTATCAGACTATATTTTAATCAAATTATTAGATTCAAAGGGTTTTGATTTGCCAATGGCTTCTACTTTTCTGAGATTTATTGATCCTGATTATTTTCAAATTATTGATCAGCGAGTTTACAGAATTTTGTATGGAAAGAATTTGAAAATTCCATTCAGTAAACCAAAGAAAATTGAGTTGTATAAAAAATATCTTATTGATTTAAAAGAGACTTGTATTAGCTATGAAATTCCTTTTTCTAAGTCTGACAGAATTCTGTATTTATTGGATAAACATCCAGAAGTGAATAGAAACCAGAAAATAAAGTATTAAAATCAAGTAAAAAGTAAAAAACTATATGGAAAAATTAAAAAACTATATCCACGGCGAATGGGTAGAAGGTACCGGAAACGGAATTCCTTTGTACAATGCCGTGACGGGAGAGCAAGTTGCTGTTTCGGATACTGAAGGGCTCAATTTTGAACAAGCTCTTGATTACGGAAGAACAGTTGGTTACAAAAATCTTTCTTCAATGACGTTCTACGATCGTGGAGAAATGTTGAAAAAAGTGGCGCTTTACCTTTTAGAAAGAAAGAAAAAATATTACGAGCTATCATATAAAACAGGAGCAACTCACGCAGATTCTTGGGTAGATATTGAAGGAGGTTTCGGTACATTCTTTACCTATTCAGGATTGGCAAAAAGAATGCTTCCAAATACTCCGTTTTGGGTAGATGGTGAAACTCAGAAAATTTCTGCTAATGGAACTTTCTTGGGAACTCACATTTTAATGCCAAGTGAAGGCGTTTCTGTGCAAATTAATGCTTACAATTTTCCTGTTTGGGGAATGTTGGAAAAGTTATCCACATCTTTGTTGGCAGGTGTTCCGTCAATTGTAAAGCCTTCTCCTTATGGTTCTTATTTGACGAATGCGGTTTTCCAGGATATGATCGAAAGTGGTGTTCTTCCTGAAGGGGCACTTCAATTGGTTTGTGGTGAACCGGGAAATATTCTGGATTATGTTCAGGATGGAGATTCTGTATTGTTTACAGGTTCTGCAACGACAGGTAGAAAATTAAAAGCTTTGCCTTCTGTTTCAGGAAATGCTGTTCGTTTCAATATGGAAGCCGATTCTTTGAACTGTTCAATTCTTGGGTTGGATGCAAAACCTGGAACTCCTGAATTTGATTTGTTCATCAAAGAAGTTCGTACAGAAATGACAACAAAAGCGGGTCAGAAATGTACAGCGATCAGAAGAATCATTGTTCCTGAAAACTTAATCGGTGATGTTCAAAATGCTTTGTCTAAAGCTTTAGATCAAACTAAAATCGGAAACCCTTTAAGCAGAGATACAAGAATGGGTTCTTTGGTTGGAAAACAACAATACGATGAGGTTTTGAGAAAAGTAAATATCTTAAAAACTGAAAACGAACTTGTTTATGATGGAAAACACGAGCTTGTAGATGCTGACTATGAAAATGGAGCATTTATGAGCCCTAAATTATTCTTAAATGATTCTCCGTTTACTAAAAATATATCTCACGATGTCGAAGCTTTCGGTCCGGTTTCTACGTTGATGCCTTACAAAGATGCAGAAGAAGCTGCAGCCTTGGCAAAAAGAGGAAAAGGAAGTTTGGTAGGTTCTATTGTTTCTCACGATGAGAAATTTGTAGCAGAAACTTCTTGGAAAATGGCTTCTCAGCACGGTAGAATTTTCGTGTTAAACAGAGATAATGCGAAAGAAAGTACGGGTCATGGTTCTCCACTTCCTACGTTAATGCACGGAGGTCCCGGTAGAGCAGGAGGCGGTGAGGAAATGGGTGGATTGAACGGTCTTCATTTCTTCCTTCAGAAAACAGCAATTCAAGGTTCTCCGGATATTTTGACGGCGATCACAAAAGTATATCAGCAAGGAGCCGAGAAAAAATATTCAGACAAACATCCTTTCCAGAAATATTTTGAAGATGTTGAAGTTGGAGATTCGTTGGAAACAGCAGGAAGAACAGTTACTGATGCAGATATCGTTAATTTCTCAAACGTTTCGTGGGATCATTTCTACGCACACACGGATGCTACGAGCTTAACGGGAACTATCTTCGATAAAACAGTTGCTCACGGATATTTCATCCTTTCTGCGGCAGCTGGATTGTTTGTTTCAGGTAAAAAAGGACCAGTAATTGCGAATTATGGATTAGAAAACTGTTCGTTCTTTAAACCTGTTTATGCAGGAGATACAATTACGGTTTATTTAACCGCAAAAGAAAAAATCAACAGAGGAGTAAAAGGAAGAAATATTCCTTCCGGTGTTGTAAAATGGTTGGTTGAAGTTGTGAATCAAAGAGAGGAAGTAGTTTGTGTAGCAACAATTTTAACATTGGTGGCAAAACATTCTCCTTTTATCGATCTTAAAAATGTTCAGAAAATAGTAAATGGTTTAACGGAAAATACACAGCCAATTTGGGGTAAAATGTCTCCTCAGCAAATGATCGAGCATTTGGAACACGGCGTTTTGGTAAGTCTTGGCGAGCCGGAAGCTGATAAATGTTTCACTCCTGAAGAGCAGTTGGAAAAATGGCAGGATTCTCTTTACAATCACAGAAAAATGCCGAAAGATTTCCCCGCGCCATTCTTAGCTGATGACGAAAAGTTATTAGAATTAAAACATAAAAATCTGGACGCTGCAAAACAGTCTTTCTTAGATAACTTGAAGAAATTTTCAATTTACTACAAAGAAAATCCACAAGCTGAACACATGAATTTTGTATTCGGAAAATTAAACAAAGAAATGTGGGAACTGATGCACAAAAAACATTTTACGCATCATTTTGAACAGTTTGGATTGATTTAATTCAAAATGAATAATAAATTTATAGTCCCTTTCGGTTTTTACTGAAAGGGATTTTTTTAGTTATTAATCCTTAGTAAGAATGAAAATGAAACATTTATTAAAGGATTAAAAGACTAAGAAGAGTTTGATGAAGAATAAATAAGCTGTATTTTTAATGCTTACAATTAAATCATAAATTATAATGAACGAAAACTGGATGCAAAAATGGGAAGAAGTAAAAGATATCATGGTTTGTCCTACAGACCTTGAAACATATTTTACTTCGAATGAAATTCTGGGACAGAAAATGGAAACGATGCCCATCGGAAATGTTTCTCTTCCTTCCGGACAAGTGGTGGTGAGAGATCCGCTTGTTTATCTGAGTTCTAATGAAAAACCGTATTTCATTCAGGCTCCGAAAGGAAATTTCCCTGTGACGATTGCGGTGGTAAAATCTGAAGACTGGGGCGATAGATATGCTGTTGTAAAGGTTGAATTTACCAAGGAAAAACCTGTTATTTATCGTGAAGCCTTGATCGGAATTGAAGAATTGGAAGGTGTAACCGAAGACGATTTTTTCGGTTTCGGAGTTGATGCAGGTTTAGGTTGTATTACTGATGCAGAAGTGCTTCCGTTTGTAGACAAATTTGTAGCTGAGACGGATGTAGACAATGTTTACGATGATTATTTTGCCGGAATTTTCGAACAAAGCTATAAAGATCATCCAAACAATCAGAGAGAAGCGGGAGATTGGATCAATTGGACGGTTCCTAATACAAATTATCAGATTCCGATGTTTGCAAGTGGTTTTGGTGATGGCAGTTATCCTGTTTACTTTGCTTATGATGCCAACGGAGAAATTTGTGGGTTGTATATTCAGTTTATTGATATAGAATTGGCTTTAAGTGAGGAAGGAGACGAGGATGATGTAGACGGCGATGACGATGATCAGCCTGAAAACTTTATTTTCCATAAAGATTAAATATGAATAAAACTTTTGCTGATCAAGTCGTTCAGTTCAATAAAAATCTGGAATATTCAGGAGATCTTCCCGAAGGTTTTCAGGTACTGAATCCGTATTTGGATAATCCCGAAACGATGGTGGTCATGCAAAAGTTTTATCTAAAATATTATAACGATTCCAACAAAAGGAAATTCATCATCGGAATCAATCCGAGTCGTCATGGAGCAGGAGTGACGGGTGTTCCGTTCACCGATACAAAACGTTTGGAATCTGTTTGCGGAATTACAATGAAATCTGCCCACACGCACGAAATTTCTTCTGTTTTTATGTATGATATGATCTCGGAATATGGCGGCGCAGAAGAATTCTACAAAGATTTTTATATCAATTCTCCTTTTCCTTTAGCGATTGTCAGAAAAGCAAAGACTGGCTGGCTGAATGCCAATTATTATGATGATAAACAACTATTCGAAGATGTAAAAGATTTTATGATTGATTCTTTACAAAAACACATTAGTTTAAATCTAGATACTTCCGAAGTCTTTATTTTAGGAAAGAAAAATGCTGACTTTATTTCCAAAATTAATAAAGAAGCCAAACTTTTTGATAGAATGACGGTTCTGGAACATCCAAGATATATTCAGCAATATAAATTGAAGGAAAAAGAGATGTATATTGATAAGTATATTTTAGCCTTAAAAAATAAAAATCCCCTGAAATAATCAAGGGATTTTTTTTCACACTTATGTATTAGAATCTTCGTGGTTAAAACTTATAGTAAAAAATTCATGGTTATTAGTTCTTTACCCTCTATAAGTTACTTTTTAATAATTTTATAATACTCTGAAGCGGTTTTCATGATGTAAACTCCAGTCGGAAGCTCAGAAATATTAGTTTCATTGATGCCTTTTTTGATGTCTAGGCTTTTTACCAATTTTCCTTCCTGATTATAAACCTCGGCTTTAGTATTTTCCTCAGTTTTTATCGTAAGAGGACCGTTTGTCGGGTTAGGATAAATGCTTGCCTGTTTTTTGGTGATGTTTGCATTTTCATTGGTTGCTAAAACAATACCTGTGTCTTTTACCCAAGTGAAAGCGTCAAAACCTACATAGGTATAAAGACCACCAGCGGTAATTTGAAGCTGATCGATAATAATATTCGAATAGTTCTGACCATTCAGATTTGTTAAATCGATCAAAGTATATCCATTTGTAGAGCCTAAAGAAGTTACAAACCCTGTAGTTTTGGTTTGTGTATACTTTGTAACTCCGTTTAGTTTACCTGTTATGGTAAGTGTACCGGCTACCGTTTGATTTAAACTTGTATCAGATAAAAATACCCAAAATCTGTTGACTTTATACAAATTAGATGTTGTTTTGATACTGAATGACGCTCCAACTGCAATATTTCCTGCTCCGGAATTATCAATATATCTATTATCATTTGCTGTACCATTCCAGCCTGTGTTTGGGTAGTTGGCCTGAATGTCAAACCCGCCTACATGAGTTAGAATGTTAAAGATTACTCCGTTATCTGTGAAGCTTGCACTTCCGTGAGATTCCGTTTCAAATTGTTCAGTACTGGTCTGCGCAAAGGTGAAAGTAGAAATGAGCAGACTACAGATTAATAAAAAAGTAGTGCTTTTCATGATTTTAATTTTTTAGATGTTTATAAATGTATTTTTTTTATGGTCTTGAAGGAAAAATTCCTTCTACACAAATAATGTAGTTCATACCTAAGTATGGTGGCATATTTTCAATAGGCACATTGGCACCTGTAAAAGTAACTGAGGCTGCATTGATCACAGTATCCGGTGCTGTATCTACAAAACTGGGAACTGCAGTAAAGTCTCTACCTACAGTTGTTCCTGAAACCGCAATGGATGAAGCTGATGATGGAGAAGCTGTAGTTGCATTAGACTTAGATATCTTCAATTGACTTATAAAAGTCGGTAAGTTTGAGTTAAGCAATGTTGTTGTTGGAGCTCCGCCTACTTCGCCAAGATTTACTGATTTTCCTGTATTGGCAATTCCTGAACCGATTGGGGCACGACCGTTTAGATTAGGTAAAGCAAAGTTTGTTGTACCGTTTCCTCCATAAGTTGTTCCTAAAAGTGAATATAGAGCTTGATTTTGTGCGATACTTAATATAGCTCCGTTGCATGCTAAATATCCTCTTGGGATAAAGTTTCCTGCAAACATTTTGATGGTTCCTAAATATTCTTCCATGATATTTTCGTTTTAATTGTTGGTTGTTATTAATACTTATTTTTTAAATTAAGGTCTTGAAGGATAAATTCCCTGAACACAAATAATGTAGTTGAGTCCCATATAAGGAATCATATTATTAATGGGCTGATTTTGTCCAATAAACATTACAGATTGTGGATTAAGAAATGTAGCAGATGCTGGAGCTGCATTGTCGATGAAACTTGGTACTGCAGTAAAATCTCTTCCTACAGTTGTTCCCGGAATTGCAATTGATGAATTTGCAGATGGTGAAGCTGAAGTAGCATTCGCTTTAGCAACTTTTAATTGACTTGTAATGCTAGGTAAGTTCATAGACATGATTATCGTTTGTGGAGTTCCAGACTGCTCTCCCAATACGTAATTTTGACTTCCGTTGCTTCCAACTCCTAGAGGATAGCGCCCGTTAAGGTTTGGCAAAGCAAAAGTTGAAACACCGTCACCTCCATAGGTAGTTCCTAAAAGGGAGAAGAGGGCGGAATACTGTGCAATACTTAATAATCTTCCATCGCAGAACATAAAGTTTACAGGGGCAAAGTTTCCGGAGAATGATTTGATGACTCCCATTAATTCTTCCATGATATTATTTTTTTCAGTTTTAAATGTTCCTACTCTTTTCTAAGGCTTTTCGGATCTCGCCAGTGTTTGTGATGTTGTTTTAACACATTTCAAAGGAACGATTTATAGGAAAACAGAAATAGAGTAGAAAATACCAAATTGGGGACTCCGTATTTCTACGTAACGAATCTTTTTTATAGATCAAATTCTTTAAAATGTATTGATATAGAAAGCCCTTCAGAAGATTCTAAAGGGCTTAATCTATTTTAGAGATGTTACAATTTTTTCAGGATTTAAATTCATGAAAAAGTGCGACAACTTTTTATTTCTGTTGAGTTGTTGGCTCTACATAATCTTCCGGAATTGCATCTTCAGCTGAATTTACGATTCTTGTAACAGCGAACGTTGTTGGTGTTTTCTGTATAATAGCAAACTGACTGTAAGAAGTTCCCGATGATTCATAAGGAGTAGCCACAATATCTCCGTTTGGAGTTTTAACAGTAGCTGTAATCTTCGTTAGTAAACATACTCCTCTGCTACTTGCTTTCCATGTTGTAAGCGGAGTTACGGTATAACTGTCATTTGAACAGAAAATACTTGCGTAATCAACATTTCCTGATACAACATAATTTGTCGAATTGTAGATTTCTACTAGTGGATAACCCATGATAATTAGTTTTTTGTGATTAGTTTTTTTCCTACTCTTTTTCAATGGTTTTTCGGATTTCACCATATTCATATTTTTTTGAAGCTTCGTTAAATGAACAATACAAATGTAGTTTCGGATGTAAACAAAAAATAGAGTAGTAGTTACCAAATTGAAAATTGAGTATTTATACCTATTGTAAAATCTGAATGGATTTAAGGTTAATTTATATTGTTTTAATTTTCATTAAAAGCTTCGTATTTAGTATTTTTGTAAGAATCTAATTATAATTAAAAAATGAACGAATTCGTAGTTTCAGAACTGAAAAACAATATCGCCGAGATCACATTCGGTACTCCGAAAAGTAACTCTCTTCCGGGAGCAATTTTAGAAAAACTGGCTCAGACCATTTTGGATGAAGGATCAAAAGATGAGGTGAAAGCTATTCTTGTAAAAAGTGAAGGTGAAAAAGCTTTCTGTGCAGGAGCAAGTTTTGATGAACTTTTGTCTATTGAAGAGTTGGAAGCATCAACAAAATTTTTCGGAGGTTTTGCTAAAGTTTTGAATGCGATGAGAAATTGCGGTAAAATTGTTGTCGTAAGAGTTCAGGGAAAAACTACAGGAGGTGGAGTAGGTATCGCTTGTGGTGCCGATTATTGTTTTGCAACGAAAGATTCTGCTTTGGCTTTAACAGAGATCAATTTAGGAATCGGACCATTCGTGATCGGACCATATGTTGAAAGAAAAATTGGAAAATCTCAGTTTTCAGCAATGGCGATTGATGCAGATTTCAGATCGGCAGAATGGGCAGAACAGCACAATGTGTATCATTCAGTTTCAGAAAATATTGCAGAAATGGATGTTAAGCTAGAGAAATTTATGCAGACGTTAGCAACAAGAAGCAGTGATGCTTTAGCTTTAATTAAAAAAGTATCTTGGGAAGGAACAGATCATTTCAACGAATTAATGCCTGCAAGAATCCACATGAGTGCAAGCTTGATTCTGGAAGATTCTGCGAAGAAAAATATTGAATCTATTAAAGAGAGATTGAGAGTGAAATAGGTTTTGATCTTTTAAATAATATAGCCGTTGATTTATTCAGCGGTTTTTTTATGAATTTTATTTAAGTGTGAATAGTCAATTTTGCTTTGCGAGTCAATAGTGAATTTTAATACACAATTAAAATTGACAAGTGAAAGGAATTGACTATTCACAATTCACTTTTTACTTTTTTTTAAAAAAAAAGTTTGCAGATTAAAAATAAATTATAACTTTGTATTTCAAAGTTCTTTATATGGATTCAAAAAACTATCACGAAGATCTGTCACATATTCGTTCCATGATGGAGCGTTCGTCCAGATTTATTTCATTAAGCGGATTATCCGGAGTTGTTGCTGGTTTGGCTGCGCTTATCGGTGCCGGTTATGTGTATGTTGTTTTTCAGAGAGAAGGGATTGACTATTTTGATGGGGACAGAAATATATTTAGTCCGGCCTTAGTGCGCGAATTGGTTATTATTGGAACTTTGATTCTTTTTGTGGCTGTTCTCAGCGGATATTTTTTTACCGCGAATAAAAGCAAAAAGAAAGGCCTTAAAATTTGGGATGCTACAACCAAACGACTGTTGTTCACATTTTGTGTTCCTTTAATAACGGGCGGAGCGGTTTGTCTGGCGCTTTTATACCATCACTTTTTCGTTTTGGTGGCACCCGCAACATTGATTTTTTATGGATTGGCTTTAGTAAATGCCGAGAGATATACTTTAACGGATGTAAAATATTTAGGATACTTTGAAATAGTTTTAGGATTACTTTCCCTATTTTTCTTGGGATGGGGATTGCTGTTTTGGGCCTTTGGCTTTGGAGTCTTACATATTGTTTACGGACTGATAATGCACAAAAAATATAAATAAGACATAAATTTACGCCTCGGAAACTAATTCCTAAGCTCTGCAACCTATCACCTGAAATTATGATCAATATAAATCAACTCAATAAAGAATTCGAAAGCCGTGTAAGATTGGGCATTATGTCCGTTCTCATGGTGAACGACTGGGTTGATTTCTCAGAAATGAAGAGTCTTTTGGAGATCACAGACGGAAATTTAGCCAGCCACAGTAATGCTTTAGAAAAAGCAAATTATATAGAAGTAAAGAAAGAGTTTGTAGGTAAAAAACCTAAGACTTCTTACAGAGTCACACAAAGTGGGAGACAAGCCTTTACAGAACATTTAAATATGTTAGAAAAATTAATAGGAAGATAAACTCTATATTTTTTTTGAAATTATACTTTGCAATTCAAAGTTCTTTGTTTATAAATGATAATTAAAATAATAAACTAATGAAAAAATTACGTACTCAATTCTTGCTTTTCATGTACGAAAACTCTCAAAAGCAATATCGGAAATACTTTAAAAAGAAAAAAAGACAATGGCAATTCAATGAAAAGCAATTGTTGAGCTTTAAAGAAGATTCACTAGGAAAAACGATGGGAGAGTTTTATCAAAAACATGGCTTCAGAATGATCCCCAAAATGGAAAACCACGATGTATACCATCTTATTACCGACTACAGTACAAATATTCAGGATGAAATTGCGATGCAGTATCTGCTTTTCGGGAACGGAAAAAGAAGCGCTTACCTTTTAGGAGTTTTGTTATTGGGAACTTTTGTTTTTCCGGAATACTATAAAACCTATAGAAAAGCCTTTCAAAAAGGAAGAAATATGAGATCATTTCACGATTGGGATTTTGAAAATCTCCTATGGCAGAATTTCGATCATCTGAAAGATTTTATCCAACAAAAACAAACTCCTGTATATTACTAAAAACTAAAAGCCAAACACTAAATACTAAAAACAAAACACAACTTTAACTTCTTTATTATGAAAACACATCATTATATATTACTCACCACCTTAGCGTTCATCATCTTATTTTACGATGAAAACGTAGGATTGAACCTAGGAATTCTAGGAATTATTTATTCAGTACTTACATTATATAAAACGCCTGAAAAAAACAGAACCAGAACATTTCTCATACTTTTTGTAACGAGCATTCTTTCAAGTATTGCTTTTGCTTGGTACGGCGATTTTCCATCGTTTTTGGCTATTGCAAGTTCACTTTTGCTGTTGTCTTACAGGTCAAAAAATAGGAGGCTAAAAACGCTTTTCCTCATTCCTGTTTTTGTGGTCAACTGTTTCACATTTATTTGTAGATTTTTCAATTTTGACAAATGGTTGCCGAAAAGAAATATCTCCGGATTATGGCAAAAAACATTGGCTTTTGTATTGATTCCGCTTGTGCTGATAGCTATTTTCTTTGGAATTTATTCTGCGGGAAGCGATCATTTTGCGAATCTTTTTAAAAATATCGAATTAGATATTAACTTCTGGCAGCTTTTAGTAATCACGGTTTTAGGTTTTTTCTTCGCATTCAATTATTGGAATTATACAGTCGAAAAACTGATCTATAAACAGAATCATACACTAGATGATAATTTCACGGAAGAAAATAAAATTCAGAAATCAACGTATTCTTTTCTTGATTTGGATGCTGAACGAATGAGTGGCGTTATTTCTTTCTTTTCTTTAAATATTTTATTGATATTCTTTATCGCTACTTACAATTACGAACAGTTTTTTGAATCGGTAAAAACACCCAATCAGCTTTCCGAAGAAACACACGAAAGGGTAAATGCGGTAATCGTTTCGATTGTCATGGCAATTTTGGTGATTATGTTCTATTTTAAATCGAGTTTTAATTTTGATCCTAAAGCAGGTTTGATGAAAATTTTAGCCAAAATCTGGATTGCATTAAATGTAATTCTTGTTTTCTCTGCAATGATGAAAAACTATGAATACATCATGAGTTACGGTTTTACGTACAAAAGATTAGGCGTTTGCGGATTCTTGATTTTATCATTAATTGGCTTGATTATGACATTCATTAAGATTCAAAAGAAAAAAAGAAACGCATTTCTATTCAATGTGATGGTTGGGTATGTTTACGGAACTATTTTGGTTTGCAGTTATTTCAATTGGGGAGGTTTTATAACTTCTCAAAACTTAAAACGCAATCATTTTGACGAATATTATCATACAACTTTTGTTAATTTTAATGAAGAGTATTTATTAAAATATGCTAAAGAAAAGCATTCCGATGTTATAAAAAATAGTGTTCTGGAAAGAGTACGAATCGAACAAAAGGAAAACTTCTTATCCAAGGTTCTTTACTATCAAACCATTAAATAATTTGCTTTAAAATGATGGGAAAATTAAAAAACAGTCAAAGATTTGAGATTACGATCTTGCTGATATTGATGACATTGTTTTGTTTCAGTCTTTCAATTTTCAGATATTATTTGAGTGATACAAAAGTATTTTTCTTTCTGAACTGGAATTTATTTTTGGCTTGGATTCCTTTTATCATAAGCAGTTTTTTATTGATATTTAATATTAAAAGTAAAATTGCACTGGCTTTTGCAATCGTAGTTTGGATATTATTTTTTCCGAATTCACCCTATATTCTGACCGATCTTTTTCATCTGAAAACCAGAAATTCTGTGCCCATTTGGTATGATCTTATCGTTATTCTTTCATACGCTTGGGCAGGATTAATTTGCGGTTTTATAAGTTTATTGGATATTGAGAAAATGTTTTCATCTTATTTTAAAATATCAACGATTAGCATAATTGCTGTTTTATTTCTTTTTGTAAGCAGTTTTGGAGTTTATCTTGGTCGATTTTTAAGATGGAACAGTTGGGATGTTCTGAACAACCCGTTTGGATTATTTAATGATATCGCGGTGAGATTTATTTATCCGTTGGACTATACAAAAACGTGGGGAGTTACTGTATTGATGGGAAGCATGCTCAATTTTATGTACTTTATGTTGAGATCTGTCAGAAAAGAGAGTTTTATTCCTGAAAAAATAGAAAACTAAGCTTTTTTTAAGGTTTTAATATACTTTATGGAACAATTTTGGCTTCTGAATAGGTTCATGAGTTATTAAAACTCCAAAGTATCATTTAAAAATAACTATTATGAAAAAATCCTTATTGTTGATCCCATTGATTATTATTTCTTGTAAAAAAGAAGCAAACGTAACTGAAACTCCGAATAAAGATTCAATGGTAGTCACAGAAATGCAGGATTCTCCAGCTAAAGTAGATTCGGCGGCAATAAGAAAGAAAGATTCAATCATTAATAATTCTCCTGTAACGAAAGAAGTTTTGAAAACAGGGGTAATGAGAAATATGAAGGAAGGACAGATCATCAGAACAGCCGATGCTTCTCAACTTCCGTTTACGCTTGGAGAAGAGTTTACAAAAGATAATCAGGAATTGGTTTTGAAAATTACAAACTACGAAAAACCTGATATCAAGGCTACGATTACGACCAAAGAGAAAGATTTTAATATCAGATTCAATCAAATAAAAACACCTGACGGAAAATACGACGGACCTTTCGGAAGAGAGATTACGCATGAAGTTTCCGGGAAAGGTGAGGTTTGGTTAATTATTGGAAAAAGCAATATGGCTTCCGGTAATTCAAAAGGTAGTTTTAAGGTAAGTGTAGAATAATTTTGGTACAGTTTGTGTAAGTCATTCTATCTATAAAAGAATTACTATTATGAAAAATATGATTTTAACAGCAATGGTAGCCTCTGCAGCTCTTGTGAGTTGTGGAACGGTACAGTCGCTTGTCCAGAATACATTTCCTTATACAGCCAATGTTTTAGTTTCTACAGGAGTTCCTGCTGATAAAGAAGTTTCTTCTACAGCTACGGCAACGAACGTTCAGACTTGGTTTGGAGGAAATAACAATGCTCAGATCAAAGATGTAAGAATTTCAGATGCTAAAATTTCTGTAGTTTCTCCATCAGGTGGTAATCTGAGCGCTCTTAAATCTATCAAAGTATACATTTCTTCAAGTGGAACTAAAGAAAGATTGGTAGCTTCACGTTCAAGTATTTCTACAGAAGGATCAAGCTTAAATTTAGATCTTAATGATTCAGGATTTTTGGATGAGGTAGTAAAAAGTTCAGGCGTTACTGTAAGAACGGTTTATGAATTGAAAAATCAGACAAGTTCGGATATGAACTTAAAAATTGCACTTAATTTCAGCAGTGTACCTGCGAAATAGTTTTTATAAAAGGTTATTATTAAAAAACGTCTCTCAAAATCTTGAGAGACGTTTTTAATTTTATGATAATCCTCAATTTGATGTAATTGAATAAATCTTAGCAGACTTTGCGTTAAAAATTATTATTAAATGAAATTCAAATTATTGCTTAATAAATTTCTCAACAACTCTTCTTTGACCGTCTGTCGCATTAATTATATAAGTTCCTTTTGATAAGTGAGAAATATTCAGTTTTTCATCAGATGAAGTTGAACTTTTTAAGATAGATTGTCCAGCCATATTAATGATCTCAAAATTGATATTTTTTTCCGGGCTTCTCACTGAAATTGAGTTGGTTGCCGGATTAGGATAAATTTCAATTTTTAATGGAGTTACATTTGTACTTCTTGCAGAAAGTACAAGACTGCTTTCCAATTGCTCGATAGCTGCTTTGATGTTAGGAAAAGGACCAATTTTTGTGGTTAAAACTCCACCTTGAGGAATTCCTGTTGTCACCAAAAGATTTTTCATCGCTGCCGGAGTTAAAAACTGCCCGGTAGCCTGACGATAATAAGACTGGATCAAAATCGCTGCTGAAGATACAATTGGTGTTGCAGAACTTGTCCCACTAAAAAGGGTATATTTTCTGTTGGTATCTCCATCATAAGTCGCCCAACCGCCATAACCAGCGGCTAAAACATTTTGCCCCCAACCTTGTACATCTACTCTGTTTCCATATGTGCTGAAACTTAATTTTGAGTGAGCAGTTGTATTGGTTCCTGCTCCAACAATGATAGCACCGCTGTTTCCTCTTCCGTTATAAGCTGAATAGAAAGCGGAATCAAGATTTTCGTTACCATTTCCTGCGGCTGCGATAACGATGATCCCAGAATCTGTGGCTGCTTTTGTTAAGTCCCAGATAAGATTGTCATATTCTGCAGGAACATAATTGGAGTTTTGACCTCCGGTTTGCATTTCGTACAAAACAATATCTCCGGCCTGAGAAGCGTTAATAGCTCTTGTTACGGCTGCAACTCTGTTATACGACGCGGTTGTCCATTCCAGGAAACCTTTCATTTCAGTAGCATTGTAAGCACTTCCTGAAAGTCCGATATTATCTTTTGCTGAACCTAAAATACTCATCACGGCAGTTCCATGATCAAGCCAGCTGTAATAAGTGCTTGTTGGAGTCGTTAGTGATGAATTTGGAGAAACTCCGGATTCTAATTGGACGGTATTTCTGTCAACCAACATTTCATGAGTCTTGTGAAAACCATATTCTACATCACGAACTCTCACATTTTGACCTGTAATTCCTCTTGACCATGCATAATTTACATTAATTCCGGGATTTTCAAATAAATAAGTTTGAGAAGCCTCCAAATTAGGTGTAATAACAAAAGTAGCCGTTGCAGGTGGTTCAATAGGTTCATTACTTAATATTGAAGCATATTCTATCTCAGAAAATTTTTCAAAACTTTCGGCTAATTTTAAAATATCTTCATTGTTTTTTACTGAAGTTTCAATTTTGAAAATACGTCTTAGTTTTTCAATTGATTCTCCTGAGTTTTTATTTTGTTTACTGCTTTCGATCATTTCGTTCAGCTTTCTGTCGCTGAAACCGAGGTCGTTCACAAATGAAATTCCGTTTGCTCTTACAAATTCTTTGAATGCTGGATTTTTGCTTAAAGTATAATTAATAATATCAACAGCATTGGCATTTTTAGAAAAAGCAACATAAAGGCTGTGTGAATTTGAGTTTTTCTGTAATTGAAATTCTCCCTTTCTGTTCTGTCCAAAAGATAGGATGAAACAGAAAATCATTAAAATAAAGATTCTTGTTTTCATAGGCGTTTTTCAGTTTTAAGTTTTTTTAATTCTATAATTAGAGAATAAATATAGTGATTTTAAGTTTATTACAAAAAAAAACGTCTCTCAAGTTTTTTGAAAGACGTTTTTAGCTAAAATCAATTTTTATTTAAAATCTACCAATTCTACATCGAAGATTAATGTTGCTCCTGGAGGAATTACTCCGCCAGCTCCGCTGTCTCCATATGCTAAATCGGAAGGAATATAAAATCTATATTTAGCACCTTTACTCATTAATTGAATACCTTCTGTCCAACCTTTTATAACAGATGAAATGTTTAATTCAATCGGTTTTCCACCTTGTTTTTCCGTAGAATCGAAAATGGTTCCATCCATCAATTTCCCGCTATAGGATACAGTAGCCGTGCTTGAAGCAGTCGGTTTTGCTTTTCCGTCACCTGGAGCCAAAACTTCATACTGTAAACCGCTTGCTGTAGTTGTTATTTTCTTGTTTAGTTTGTTTTTCGCAAGAAATTCTGCTCCTTTCTTTTTATTTTCTTCAGCTTTTAATTTGTCCTGAGCCTGTCTTTTCTCATTTTGTTTCTGCATGAAACCTTGTAAGAAAGTGCCCATTTCTTCTTTTGGTAATAATCTTGGTTTATCCGAAAGCTCATCTTTTATTGCCTGAGCCAAAAGATCCGGATCTATAGCAAGTCCTTGCTTTTTAAGATTTTGAGCAATATCAAGACCTATGTAGTAAGACGCTTTTTGATCGTCAGTATAAGATTTTTGAGCATAAGAAAAATTGATTCCTGCAAGAAGAACTAAAGTAACTAAGGTTTTTTTCATTTTTTGTATAAATTATTATCTGTTGTAAATTTAAGCTTTTGTAATGGAATCCATCACAATTGTGACAGGTCCGTCGTTGATTAGAGATACTTTCATATCAGCTCCAAAGATTCCGCTTTCTGTTTTCAGCCCTGATTTAGAAATTTCTTCTTTAAAATAATCAAAAAGAGGAATAGCTTTATCCGGTTTTGCTGCTTTGATGAAAGACGGACGATTTCCTTTTTTGTAATCAGCAATTAACGTAAACTGACTGATGCAAAGAATCTCTCCGGAAATATCTTGTACAGAAAGATTGAGTTTGTCATCTTCATCACCGAAAATTCTAAGGTTTAAAATTTTCTGAACCAGCCAATCAGCGTCATTTTTTTCGTCATTTTCATCAATACCTACCAAAAGCATTAATCCTTTTCCGATTTCTCCTACAATTTTTCCGTCAACTTTTACATTCGATTCAGAAACTCTTTGAATAACAACTTTCATCCTAAAAGTATATATTTAAAACATTACTGTTTGAATCATAGTTAGATAGATAGGTTTTTGGTGGAATGTTGGCAACTGCAGTTGGCTGTCCGGTCAGTAAGATCCATTTTGCATTGTCTTTCGGGCAAACCACACTGATGTCATCCTTTACCTCAAGCGTTGTGTTGTTATCCGGACAAATATGAGGTGCATTTCTGTCATAGATTTTAAATGTCGTGCTGGAAGCTCTTACAACGATTAACCCTCTGGTACCCGAACTTTGCTCGTCAATGTATTTCCAGCCTCCAACTTGATTCAGAGAATAGTAAGCAGGAAGATTAAGGTTTAATATTACGTTGATGGGAGCGTTCGGAAAACAACTGACAGTGTCTTCCCTGCTACCGCATGAATTTATACTTAAATTACTGATTATCAATAATATGAAAATAGATAAGATTGAGAAACTTTTTTTCATTTCAATTTAAATTTTTATATATTTGTAAAACTTAAACGATTATTACAACAAAACATTGTCCGGCAAATGTCGGATTATTTTTTTATACTAAAACTAAATTTTGAAAATTATGGCAAGCTATGTAACAAAGGAGGGTTTAGAGAAAATGAAAGCTGAGCTGGAACAGTTAGAAACTGTAGAGAGACCAAAAATTACTCAGCAGATTGCAGAAGCCAGAGACAAAGGTGATTTGTCGGAAAATGCGGAATATGATGCTGCTAAAGAAGCACAAGGTATGTTGGAAATGAGAATTTCTAAACTTAAAGACGTTGTTTCTTCTTCAAAAATTATAGATGAAAGCCTATTAGATACTTCAAAAGTTTCAATTTTAACAACAGTGAGACTTAAAAATAATGCTACAAATATGGAGCAGACTTTTAAATTGGTGCCAGATAACGAAAGCGACTTAAAAACCGGAAAGATCTCAGTAAATACTCCGATCGCTAAAGGCTTGCTAGGTAAAGTTATCGGGGATACTGCTGAGATTGTTTTGCCAAACGGAAACAAATTGTCTTTCGAAGTTTTGGAAATTACTTTATAAACTAATATCTAAATTCTAACATCTAATTTCTAAGAAGAATGAGTACAATATTCACAAAAATCATTAATGGCGACATTCCATCATATAAAATTGCAGAGAATGAAGACTTTGTAGCTTTCTTGGATGCAATGCCACTGGTGAAAGGACATACTTTGGTAGTTCCTAAAAAAGAAGTTGACCTTATTTTTGATCTGGACAGCGAAGAGTATAAAAATCTTTGGGGTTTTGCTCAGGAAGTTGCCAAGAAAGTAAAGAACGCGATTCCTTGTGTGAGAGTAGGAGTGGCAGTTGTAGGATTAGAAGTTCCTCATGCACATATTCATTTGATTCCTTTAAATAAAGTAGAGGATATGAATTTTAAAAATGAGAGATTAAAATTAACAAACGAAGAATATACCGAGATTCAAAACTCAATTATTAATTCTTAAAAAATAAGGAGATCGTAAAGAAGAAATTTTTTACGATTTTCTTTAACATATATATAATAGTATAAGATGAATTCAAACCAGTGTTCTTTCTGCGGCAGAAAAAGAAGTGAAGTTCAAATGCTTATTTCTGGTCAGAACGGTTTTATTTGCGAAAATTGTATAGAACAGGCTCATTTAATTGTAAAGGATGGTGTTTCTAAAACAGAACAGTCTCCTGCAGAAAATATCGACGAGCTGAAAAAGCCTAAAGAAATCAAAGAATTTCTTAATCAATATGTAATAGGGCAAGATCAGGCAAAAAAACAACTGTCTATTGCAGTTTACAATCATTATAAAAGATTACTACACGCTCAGAACGAAAACAGAGAAGTAGAGTTGGAGAAATCAAATATCATCATGATCGGTGAGACGGGTACAGGGAAAACTTTGTTGGCTAAAACAATTGCCAGAGAGCTGAATGTTCCGTTTTGTATTGTTGATGCAACGATTTTAACAGAAGCGGGTTATGTTGGAGAAGATGTAGAAAGTATTTTATCAAGACTTTTGATGGTTGCTGATTATGATGTAGAAAAAGCAGAAAAAGGAATCGTATTTATTGATGAAATTGATAAGATTGCAAGAAAATCTGATAACCCTAGTCTTACAAGAGACGTTTCGGGGGAAGGTGTACAGCAAGGTTTATTAAAATTATTGGAAGGTAGTATTGTGAATGTTCCGCCTCAGGGGGGAAGAAAGCATCCTGACCAAAAATATATTCAGGTAAATACCCAAAATATTTTATTTATTGCCGGTGGAGCTTTTGACGGGATCAAGGAGATCATCGAAAGAAGAATGAATAAGCAGGCAATAGGTTTCAGCTCAGAAAAGATCAATAAAGTAGATGAAGATGATTATGTATTAACAAATATTAATGCAATCGATCTTCGTACTTTCGGATTAATTCCCGAACTTTTGGGCAGATTTCCAATCATTACTTACCTTGATAAACTCACAAAAGAAGTAATGGTTCGTATCATGAAAGAGCCGAAAAACTCAATTGTCAATCAATTTGTGGAGCTCTTTAAAATGGATGGCACAAATTTGGTATTCACCGATGGTGCAATTGAAAAAATTGTAGAAGAAACAATGGAGAAAGGTTTGGGAGCCAGAGGGCTTCGTGGAACCACTGAGAAAGTACTTGAAGACTACATGTTTTCAATAGGAGAGGAGAAAGAAATAGTATTAACTGAAGATAATATTTTTGTTAATAAATAAAATATATTTTTTTCCTTGAAAAAAAAATCTTACCTTTGCAGGTGAAGATTGTATTAACACACAAATAATTATATACAATGAGAAAAAGTTTATTTGCTATTGGTTTATTAGCAGCAGTTAGTTCTGTTCAGGCGCAGAATGTTCTATTACACGTAGATGACACTGCTACTACGTACGTAAGTAAAGGTACACTGGTTTATTCCGGTGGAGGCGTACAAATGAGAGGGAATGGATTAGTTGAAAATCACGGTAACTTTATGGTTAGCGGAACAACTACAGATTCATTTAAAACTATTACAACTGGCGGTACAGACAAGCCAGAGGGTTCCGCAACTTCTAATTTTATCAACAAACTTAATGAGCCGGATAACTACTTATTAGCTAATGCTAATGATGGAGGTGTTACAGCTCCTGTCTATACATATGGACAGTTATATATTACTGGTGTTCCACAAGGTAATATTACAGGTATTGTTGATGAAGAAATGAGACAGGCGAAACATGGGGATTATCAACAAATGGGTATTCCATTTTTCCAAAAATCTGTAGCTTCTTTAGGGACTGATGTTGGTAAAACATTCACTCCTGTAAGAGGTTCTAAAAATGATGTTTTATATTGGCATAATACTGATGTTAAAGCAGTGCATTTTGGAGATCTGAATTTATATAAATTCGGTGATGCAGCACCTTCAACAGCTTATTATATGATAGGTGGTCAAGGTCTTGACCTTGCTACAGCTCCTAAAAGCATTAAAGGTCGTCCTGTTTCTGATGATGGTACATTTGCTAATACGCCAGTTACATTGAGTAATGCAGGAGCAAACGTTACTTTCGGATCTTTTGGACAAGGACATAACAGCTATAATGAAGCATATAATACATATGTTGCAGATGAGTTCAACGGTGCTTCTGGTAAATGGCAGGGTAACTATGGAAAAAACATGTACCAATTTGCTAATCCATATCTTACTAATTTAGATTTAACTAATATTGGAATAGCGGAAGCAGGTGGTGATGGTGTAACTTTGAATAATATTTACGGTGTAAGAACTGAAGCAACTGGAGTTCAGTATACAGGAACTGGTAGTACAGCTGCTGCTTACAAAGTAGTTACATTTAATTCTGGAGTTCCAACTGGGGATGCTTCATCTTTAGTGGTGAGACCTTTCGGTGCATTTACTATTAAACTTAATGACAATGCTAATATAGGTAATACTGCCCTTAACTTTGGTAATTTAAGAAGATTTAATTATCATGGTAGAGCATCAGCTACTCCTTATACTGTTACTGCTGCTAAAAATGGTGCAACAGGAACTGTAAAGCAATTAGGAGTTATTGCTCTTGATGCTAATGGTAAAGAATTGGACAGAACATATTATGTTGTTTATCCAAATGGTACTACAGGGCATACTTCAGCTCAAAAGACTCAATATACAGCAAGTACTGCGAATCTTTTAGGTACTTTTGAAGAAGCTACAACTGGAGGTATTGATCCTAACTATAGCTCTAACTATTGGTTATATATTAACGAAGCTAATGAAAACGACTTTACAGGTAAAAACGTTAGCTTAATGAATTATAGTTCTCAAATTAAATCTTATAAATTTGAGATCAGAGAGAATGCTGAATTAGTTTCTAATGGAACTCATCAGCTTTCAACAGGTACAGGATTCTTTTACAAGGCTCCAAATGGATCTGTAATGCAGGCTAAACAAGGAGAAACAATTCCTGTTACTACAAATACTTTACCTTATGACTTATTCTATGGTGAGCCTAAAAATGTTTTAGCAACTCAAAATCCTGTTAAGTCTTCAAGAACTATGGTTGTTTATAACCCGGAAATTACTAACTATATTGTTAGATTTGATCCAAACTGGAAAAAAGCAGATATTGAAGTTTATGATATGAGTGGTAAACTGGTAATCTCTAAAAAAGCAGTAAATACTTCTACAGATTTTGTAATTGAATTAGATAACTCTATTAAAAATTCTTACGTTGTAAAAATTGTTTCAGACAAGGGAGAAACTGTTAATACCAAAATCTTAAAATAAAATATATGAAAACTATAAATAAACTAGTAGGTACTTTTTTTCTTTTTATAGCATTTATGGGAAATGCACAGAAGACAATTGTTGTAGACGATCCGACTGTACAAGGAGTTGGTCCGGGAGTTTCTTCACCGATTGACATGTATGTTTACGCATTAGGAGCTATTGCAATAATGTTTATTGCATTTTATACTAAAAGATATAAAAGTCAAAAAATATAAAATTTTATTAAAATATTTTAAACTCTCTGATTAGTCAGGGAGTTTTTTTATTTTTACATTATGAAAAAGATTTACGTACTATCGGCAGTATTATCTGCATTTGCTTTACAGGCTCAGTTTACAGTTACAGTACAAACGCCTGCTGATTTTAAAGAACAAGATGCCATTTTGTATACTTTAAATGGCTCAAAAGATATTATTGCTTCTAAAGAGCAAGTTAAAAACAATGTATGGACTTTTAAATACCCTAAAAATTATTCGGGTATGATGAAGATTTATTTTCCAACTACTAATAATTCGATTAGTTTTATTTCAGAAAATAAAAATGTAAGTATAAAATTAGAAACTCAAGATAATAAGGTTAAGAACATTGTTTATCAGGACGAGTCTAATGATGTAATGAGTAAATTACAGGAAGGGTCTCAGAAAAAGGAACTGATTTTGCCTGCCTTAGCTCAAATTAAAGAATATTATAAAGACAATACTGATTTCGGGAAGGCTTTGAAAACTGAAATTAGCAGACTTTCTGGAGGTATTAATTCTGTTGATCAGGCTCAGCATCCTTTTATATATTATTACAATACTAATTATAGCAAATTTTTATCTGCTGATAGCGCTAAAAAAGTTACTCAGGATGAAATAATTAATTTCCTAGATAAATCTAATGATCTTCTTGAGACATCATCATTGCTAAGACCAATACTTGTTGCTTATCTTAATACCGGAGGGAACACGAATGTTGGTGCTTCTGTAGACAAGCTTCTGGATACTTTAAAAGTAGAAACACCACGTGGGCAGACCGTTTTATCGGAACTGATTGATATCTTTGATGTATACGATATGAATGAGTTCAAGGATAAATATCTTGGTCTTGCTAAAGGTCTTAAGTGTACAATTAATGATAGGTTGGCTTCAACGATTAAATCAAATACAAATGTAGAAATGGGGGCTACGTTTCCCAACAATAAATTTCAGTCTCCTTTAAATACAACGGCAAAATCGTTGTATGATGTAAAAGCTGATAAGAAAGTTATTGTTTTCTGGTCGTCTACTTGTTCACACTGTGAAAGCGAACTTCCAAAATTGTTGGAAAAATACAATGATTTAAAAGCTAAAAATATTCAGATTGTAGGACTTTCTCTGGACACGGATAAAGATTCATACAGCAAAAAAATAAGTGTATTTCCCTGGATCAATGATTCTGAATTAAAGGGATGGAACAGTAGTTATGTAGATACTTACAATGTTCATGCAACTCCGACGTATTTTATTTTAGATGCTAACAATAAGATAATCAGTAAACCAGATCACGTAGGTGATGTTTTGGAATATTTTAAGATAAAATAATTTTGGTGGTAAGTAAATATTTTCTATATTTGCACCACCAAAACGGCGAGGTAGCTCAGTTGGTTAGAGCGCAGGATTCATAACCCTGAGGTCACGGGTTCAATTCCCGTCTTCGCTACAATAGCGAGAAAAACCGCAACATTAAGTTGCGGTTTTTTGCTTTTCTATATTTGAAGAATATCAACTCTGATATCCCAATAATTTTCTAATTTGGTAGAAGAACCTCTCAATAAGTCTTAGATCTTGGGTTACAATTTCGGCACTTCCTCTCAGTTCTTTATCAAAAACTAAGGTTTTATTATAACTTGTTTTTAAACCCTTTGGAAGAACAACGTCTACATAATAATTTCCTTTGTCATCTGAAGAAAGGGAAATATTTTGCACTCTGCCCTCAACAATACCATACTCCTGGAAGCGATAATTGTCAAGTTTAATTAAAACTTTTTCTCCCGGAGTTATCTTTCCTGAGTTTACTGCCGGTACAGACATTCTGCCTACTAATTTATCCTTGTTTTTAGGAAGAATAGATAAAATCGCATCTCCGGTTTTTACGAACTGATTTTCGCCAAAAAACTGCTGAAAACTGGCGACACCATCCGTGGATGAAATAACCAGATAATTTTGTTCCCATTGCTTCAGAGACTTTCGTAATTGCTCAAATAATTGTAATGTTTGTGAAGAATAAGTAATCTTATCTTTTTCGGTATTAATAACAGTACCACTTTTTGTTCTGTTGAGATTAGAAATACTTTCTTCCATTTGTGATAATGAAATGTTTATATTTTCTAAATTCTGTTGAGCCTGCAGATACTTTATTTTTTCATTTTCAAGCTCCATTGCTGCAATTACGCCTTGGTTGAATAATTCCTGAGAACGTTGATAGCTTTTCTTTGTGATTTCATACTTTGCCTGCTCCAGGCTTTTCTGCTGTTTCATTGTTAAGATTCTCATTCTATATTCGGAAAGACTTTGATTGGCAGCTAAACTTTCAGGGGCGTAAGGCTGTAATCTTGTAAAAAGTTCCTCATCCTGAAAAGCTTTAGCAAAATTATTATAATCACCTTGTAACTCGCCCAGTTTAAAATGAGAACTCTGCTGGACAGGGAATGAACGTAACTGATTGGGAGAAATAGAATCAACAAGCTTTTTAAGCTCTAAAATATCTTTATAATTAGCTGCGGACTGCATGACCATTAAGACCTGATTCTTTTTAACTTCCTGATGGTTTTTAATGAATATTTTTTCGATTTTGGAATTTATTCTGGCCTCCAGTTTTTCCGGAGGGTTTTGTGAAGTAACAACAATAGGTGCTGGTATAAATTCCGGATATTTTATTATATAGCTCATTCCTAAAATAAGCAGAAGGATAATAAAAATAATGGTGTTGCCCCAACGGATCATCCAGTGGGGTGGTTGTGTAAGAATGTCCTGAACACTTTCAGAACGTAATTCTATATTGTCTAAAATATCTTTGTTAGTTTCCAAGTTCTAGTTGATTTTTTACCAATCTGTAATATTCGCCTCTTAATGCCACTAATTCTGCATGACTTCCTTCTTCCACGACATTTCCTTTATCTAAAACGATAATTTTATCTGCATGTTTTACGGTTGAAAGTCTGTGAGCAATAACAATGGCTGTTTTTCCTTTAAAGAATTGTTCCAGATTTTCCATAATTATTTTTTCATTGTTGGCATCTAAAGCAGACGTAGCCTCATCAAAGAAAATATATTCCGGAGATTTATAAACTGCTCTTGCAATGAAAAGCCTTTGTTTCTGGCCTCCGCTTACTCCTAAACCTTCATTTCCGATCTTGGTATTGTAGCTTAATGGTAAACCTTCGATAAAGTCTTTAATGTTGGCAATTTCTACGGCTTTTCTTAATTTTTGTTTATCAATGTAATCTTCACCGACTCCAATATTGTTGGCGATGGTATCGTTGAAAACATATCCTTCCTGCATTACGACACCACATTGATCTCTCCAAAATCTTGGAGAAACATTCTTTAGTTTTGTGTTTCCGATTTTAATATCACCCTCAGTTGGTTCATAAAACTTCATTAATAGTTTTAAAAGGGTAGTTTTTCCACTTCCGCTGGCTCCAACAATCGCTGTTGTTTTTTGATAAGGAATCGTTAAGTTTAAACCTTCAAAAACAAATGCATCAGAACCAATATATCGGAAAGACATATCCTTAATTTCTATATCTTTTTGAGGAATTTCGGCAACGTATTGTTCTTCTTTATTTTCCTCATCATCTTTATCATGGATTTCGCCTAACCTCTCAAGGGAAATTTTGGCATCCTGAAATTGTTTAATAAAATCAATCAACTGTAAAAGCGGACTGTTTAGCTGTCCAATGATATACTGAACGGAAAGCATCATTCCCAACGTAAGATTTCCCTCTAAAACCAATTTAGCAGAAAGGAAGCTTACCAGAATATCTTTCATTTGATTAATGAAGTTTCCTCCGACGGACTGCCATTGTTCTAATGATAAAGATTTAATTCTTATTTTAAATAATTTCACTTGCAAGAATTCCCAATCCCAGCGTTTTTGCTTTTCTGCGTTATGCATTTTGATTTCCTGCATTCCGTTGATAAGCTCGATCACTTTACTTTGTTCCTGAGAAACCTGCGAGAATCTTTTATAATCAAGTTCTTTTCTTTTATTAAGGAAAAAAGTAATCCATCCGATATACAAGACTGCGCCCACCAGATAAACGACAAACAGTCTGTAATCATAAAACAAGAGAACAATACTGAAAATAACAAGATTCACCAATGAAAATAGAGTGTTCAGAGATGAACTTGTCAAAAGTTGTTCTATTCTGTGGTGATCGTTGATACGCTGCATAATATCTCCAGTCATTCTTGTATCAAAGAAACTTATGGGAAGCTTCATTAATTTGATAAAGAAATCCGAAATAATTGAAATATTGATTCTCGCAGAAAGGTGGAGTAGAATCCAGCTTCGGATCATTTCGATACCCATTCTGCCTAAAAAAAGCATGACTTGGGCTAATAAGACAACGTAGATGAAATTTAAATCCTGATTTTGGATTCCTACATCGACGATACTTTGGGTAAGAAAGGGGAAAATTAATGATAATAAACTCCCCGCTAAAAGTCCGACCGCTAGTTGAGCGACCAATGATTTATATTTTAATAAATATTTTGAAAGAAAAGTAAAACTTGCCTTGCTTTCCTGATCATCAAATTCGGTTTGAAAAAACGCAGGTGTAGTCTCCAAAATAAGAACTATCCCTTCTTCTGTTTTTTCAGTGGCATTTTCGCCGATCCATAGTTTGATGAATTCATCTCGGGAATAGGTGATCAGTCCATAACTTGGATCTGAAATATATACTTTGTTATTTTTATCAATTTTATATACTACAACAAAATGATTTTTGTTCCAATGAACGATGCATGGGAAAGGAACTTCTTCTGCAAGGGTCTCAAAATCAATTTGAACGCCTAATGAGCGAAAACCTAGGTCTTCCGCTGCATCGCTAAGACCTAATAAGCTGCTTCCTTCTCTTGTAGTTTCAGAGAGGTTACGAATTTGCTGTAAGGAAATGCTTTTTCCATAATGTTTGCTTACGATACGAAGACATGTGGGACCGCAATCCTTGGAATCTGGTTGACGGTAGAAAGGAAAAGTTTTCAACTTCAATGATCTATCTATTTGTTTAAAATAAGTTGCCGCCATTTTTTGACGGCAACCCTTCTCTTATGTTTAAAAGTATATTAACTTTTAGTAATTCTTAATAGCAATATTTATTGCAATAACGGATACAGAAATTAAAATCTGGATCTGAAAAAGTAGCTTCACAAGCTGCTAACGTAGAAAAGCATGCAGTAGATGCTGCCTGTCCTCTTGCACATTCTTCTGTGATTCCTCCCTTTACTGTTTTAAGATTTTCTCTTGATAGTTTTCTCAGGTTTTTCATAGCTTAGAAAATTTGTGATTAGTGGTATCGAAAATAGGATATTAATCTTTAAGTATCAAAAAATAATACCATATTTTGATATTTTGTTTGTGATCAGTGTTTTAGATTAGTCTATTGGATAGTAAGTACACAGATAGGTAGACGGGCTTGCTCCTGCAATCGTACGGCATGCACCATTTGCGCAGCACCACCCTGGTCCGCAATCTCCATCTACAGGACACATTCTAAGACCTCCTTTAATCGTTTTTAAATTTTCTCTTGAGATTTTTGTAAGATTTTTCATAGTATAAATTATTTTAAAATGATTTGTTGATTTTGGATTGATTTATTCGATTGAAATTCCACAAGACGTGCCAAAAGGGATACATTTTCTGGTTATATTACACCAATAATACCCTGCAAGACACTCCGGAATAGATCCTTGAATAGACTTCATGTCTTTCTTCGAAAGTTTTCTTAAATTTTTCATAGTAATAGTTTTTAGTGTTCCTACTCTTTTTAAGCTTTTCGGATACCGCTTTTTAATTTGTCCTAAGTTAGTGAATTTTTATAATTGATAAATATTTTTCTTTAAAACTCCTCGTCTTCTATTAAATCAGTAATGAAATACCAAATATCTTCACGATCATATTTTTCCGGAAACTGATGTCCATTGATGATAAATACGGGTGTAAAGTTTAATCCGGCATTACTGTTATCATTTGACATTTGAATCAGAGGATCCAGATTTTCCTGATTTGAGCTTGTTCCGGCAATTTCTCTTATTTTGTCTTCGTTTTTATTTTCAAACCAAGTATCTACAGCATTTAAAAAATCTTTTTCGGGTCTGTTATTATAAATATGAGTGAAATCTGAAATCAGGTTAGTAAATTTTTCATTCGCTCTTTCCGGAGTATAGTTAAATCTTATCTGCGCCGAAATATCATTAGGATATTTTTCTAATAACTGCTCTGTTATTTTGTGAGCATCTTTACAAAATCCACAATACGGATTTGAAACGATTGAAATATGAAGTTTGGCATTTTTATTTCCTAAAGAAAAGGTTTCATTATCAGAAAATTGAATTTTTTCATTGTCGGTAAGTTCTCTTTTGAAGAGATCATAATTTCTTTTGAACCTTAAATTCTTTGCATTAGATTTTTGTAATGTTTCTTTTTGTTCAAGTACATTATTTAAAAAGAGTATAAGAGAAAAAGATGATAACCACAGAATAATACTTAATAAAAGTATTTTGGAATCAAAAAAGAGATTCTCAAAAAAGAAAAAACTGATGGCTATCTGAGCAACAAGAATCGAAATGATGATAAGGCATACACGACAGAAAGTTTTCTCAACAAAAGCCTGTACGTAAACCGAATAACCAATTGCTACCAACGATGCCAACGTAAATCCTTTAATTACAAATGCCGAACTCGGTAAAAATAGACCTAAAACAGAAATTCCAATAAAATAAATTAGAGAAAAATCTGAAAATTTCAATCCAAGAATACTCGTTTTGTCTTGGTTAATAATCTTATTACATGAATTGACGTTTTGAGAGGCTGAAGCTCCGGCACCACAGATACTTCCAATTACCGCAGAAATATTTCCAAATTTTTGATTGAAAATTTCAAGAGAAATATACACGCCAATGATTGATAAAAGGTTGAATGCAACGTTATACCAAGCATGATTTAATAAAGAATAGATAAGTATAATTCCTAAAATAGAATATACAAAAGGAGTGAAATTAGTAACGGATTTAGTTTCTGTTTTTTCATCTTTTTCAAAAAGCAGTACGAAGTCGGTCGAGTTTTTGTGAAGTTCTTCTTTATTTAAAGTTTTTGCTTTATCTGAATAAACAGAGTATTGTGCTCCTGCTTTTTTAACTAGTGAAAAGGAATTTTCAACAATAGCAATAAATTCTTCAGGTAGCTCGTCCCAATATTCTTTGTCTAATTCATAAGCGTCATTTCGTACACCCATAAAATTCAGTGTATCGCTAAAAGCCAGTGCTGACGGGTAGTTCGGATGAGAGTTGAATTGGAAAACAAATTCCTGTTTGTCAAGTTTAAGATAGTTGATGAGTTTATCAAAGGTCATGTTAATATTTTTAACTAAAATACGCAGATGTTTTAAAAAAACAAATGTTTTTCTTGAAATGGTGAGTTATATTTAGTTTTTAGGATATTTTATGGCTTCAGATAATTCGATTGGATTGTTGTATTTTTTCAAACGAGATTGGATTGCTTTTGTCATTTCTCTAAAATCAGGTTTTACCTCTTTTCCTTTTTCATCTATAAATTTTGTTTTTGCATTTTTTGATTTCATTTCTCTTAGAGGGTCACTGTAATAATTTAAATATACTTTTTGTAACTGCTTTTGCGGAATATTAAGCGCTCCTTTATACATATTCTCAAAATCTAAAGCATCAGATCTTTTCTTTATTGATTGAAGGCTAAATTTGTAAGAACCGGTTGAATCTTCCATATAAACTATTAATCCAGGCAAATTTCGAAATATATACGGCCCTGCTTGAATTGGCAAATCTTGAGTATACCATGCCTCCCAAGTTCTTCCTTTATATTTTAAAGTTGCTTTTCTACATAAGTATGTGCTTATTTTTTTTGTGTCGGGTTTTAGTTCCCAATTTAGCTTTACATTTTCTTTTACTTTATATACATCTTTAATAAAAAAATAATATTTAAAACTTAGATCTTCTTTATCATTAATAACTAAAAAACTATTATCTCCCATAGCAGAATTTTTAGATCCCGTACTTTTAAGTGAGTCTACTTTATATTGGGTTTCAGTCAAAAATTTAGATTTAACTCCCTGAACCAAAAGTATCATATTTTTATTGGTCATCTCGGAACTTAACGAATCTTCTTTATAAGTAAGTTGATAATCAAGTCGAAAATTTTGAGCATAAAAATTACAAGACAAAATGATTAGTACTAAACTTTTTAAAATTTTATAATTCATAATAAATATTTTTCATTTAATTTTTTGATCTTTTAATTAAATTCTGCGGTGTAGGGATTATAATTACAATCAACTGTATATCCGGTTTTACCTTTCTCTGGAAGATAGGTCGTTGTGCAGCAATACCTAAATTCACAAACATTACATGGGGTAATATCATCTTTTTTAATATTCCATAATTTCGATAATTTTTTCACAGTATTTGTTTTTATTTCTTTAAAATCTTCCAAAATATTTCCATAACTGTTTTTAGCTGAAAAAGTATGTTTTATATTTCCATTTTCGTCAATAAATATTGTTTTGTATAATGCTAGGTTATAATTATTAGCAATATTATATGCATTTATACTTATAGCAATATCGTAAATTCTAAATTGTGTTAAAAACAAATTAGTGCCGTCCTTGGTTATATAATCTGTAATCACTTCATTATTTTGTTGAACTCTTTTTTTGGGAGAATTAAATATAACAATAGATGTTAGTCGTTTATTTTCATAAACTTTTTTATTTATTTTTTGATATGGAATAGAGAGTGATAAATTAGATATTTGCGAATATTCCAAAGAAGATAATATTTTCAATATTTGTTCCATACAGTTATTGTTATCAATATGAATATGTAATCTTTTAACTCCTAATTGTCTAATATTTTTCACAAATAAATCAATATTACCATAAATATATTGTGATAGAATTACTGTTGTAAAAAGGACTTCGGATATATCTTCATTGATACTTAAAATAGGCAAATCGTGAAAAAATTCATTGGAAGAATAAAAAATAAATTCTTTTTTTTCTAAAAAACTCAAATATTCTTTTGCTGTTTCATGTAGTTGATATTCTTCCAAAACATCACTAACTTTTTGACCTCTAATATCTTCTACAAAATTTATTAAAGTATTTGGCACAAATTCTATATTTTCTCTTTGAATGTCATATATAGCACTTCTTTCAAAGCCTTTCACTAAAATACAACATGAAAAAAAAGAAATATATTTATTGTTATTTTTCTGTAAATAAATTAATTCCATCTTTGTATATTCTTAAACAATGTATTTCTGATTGATGAATAAATGTCGATATTTTTCTATTTCTACTATTTCTTCTTGCATTTATGTTATTTTCAATAGGAAAGACATTTGAAAATAGAATTGGAAACAATTCCTTATTATATCCTATTTCTTCTATTAAACTTTTTTTCATATATTCATGTTTTTTAGATAATTAGCTACTTCATAATGAAGATTATAATTACAAGGTAAAGAAGTCATCCTAAACTGACCAGATGGATTTACTTCTAAAAAATAATATTCGCCATCATCTGCTTTTATCATATCCAAAGAACCAGTATTCAGTCCTAATTTTTGCATCAAAGCTGATATTTTTTCATCCATACAATTGGGGAGACTATATGAAACGTATCTATTCGGATTCTCGGAGTTGATTTGTCTGTAATCTATTTTTGTTTGATCATCATTTTGAGAAAATATAGCCATACTATAATTTTTGCCGTTCAAGTGGAAAATCCTAAGCTCATATTCTTTGCTGATCTTTTCTTGAAATAAACTAGGAAAGAAATTTTCATAACTTCTGATTTTTTTTTCACTTAATTCATTGGTGAAAAAAAAGAATGCTTTCTCATCAATATCGATTACTGATCCGTCATTTATAGATTTAGTGACATATACCTGATCATAGTTTAAATTACCTGAATTGTTGCTTACATATGTTTTAGGAATTTTAATTCCAATTTCTTGTGCCGCAATTAAAACTCCTATTTTAGTCATTGATTGTAGGTTTAGATAATGGTTAAGCCATTTTTTATCTTTTAAAAATTCAAAAAAAATATCTAGTGTCGACATATATTCTGATTCCAAATAATTTAATAGTTTTATATTTTTTTCTGTTTTTATAAGTTCCTTATATTTATTAAAGAAACCAAATTTCCTGAACCAAACACATTTGACTTCTGATATATTGACTTTTCCAAAAAAAATATTTTCTACAAACAATTTAGGATATGGCTGTAATTCCACATACATTTTCGTTTTTCCTGTAAATAAATCTAAATCGTTAATTCTTATATGCTTTTCGCCAAGAAGTGACAAGTGTTCCATTACCCAGTTTGTATCATCATCATTTGGAGTAGATAAAATTAAAATCATATTATAAAAACTATTTATGTGGATTGAGTTTGTTCATTTGAAAGACCTTCATATTACGAAGTACAAAAAACAAAAAATCACCTCAAATGTATTGAGGTAACTTTTTTGTTGCATGCTAATTCTTACGATCCCAAGATGAATCATCAGCTGTACCACCATTATTCATAATCGTAATACAGTTTCCCAGTTCAGCATCTTCAAGGGTACTCGCTGATTTTAATCCTGCATAAACAGTTTTCAAATCACCTAATTTTTTACCTTTTAAGGATTCTAATGATTTCTTTGATTGCATTTCTTTTTTCATAATATTTAAAAAATGATTTTTCCTACTCTATTTAAGCTTTTCGGATTCCGCTATTATTGTGAAAGTATAAAATGTGTTTTTACCCTTAAGCAAAGATGCAAAATGGCAAATTATCAAAAAAGAAAATAGATTCTATATTTATAAATCTAGGGCTATATATTTATAAAAATATAGTGTTTAAAGGTTTGATTAGTAAGTGGTTGTATTGTTGTTCGGAACTGTTTGATGTTCTATCTCTTTAATGTAAATAGAAAGTGTTGTACCTGTTTTTTTCTTGAAAGCTAGGGAAAATGCCTGTTCATTATTGTATCCTAATTCCTCTGCAATGACAGATAATTTATAAGATCGAAATCTTTTATCTTTCACTAGCTGATTTAATGCAAAATCAATACGAAGATCATTCAGGTAAGTAGCAAAGTTTTTTCCTTTCTGAGTATTAATGACCTCTGACAGATAAGTTGTATTTGTTTTTATACTTTTTGCTAAACTTGCTGATGTGATGCCTTTCTTCAAAAAAAGCTCTTTCGTTTCGAAAGTTTCCAATTCTTTTAAAATATATTGGGTTACATCTTCTGGGGTTGTCTTTGCTATTTTGTCTTCTATATTAACTTGCTCCTTTTCTTGAATATGAAATACATCTAATTTTTCTTCAGGAGTTTCAAAACTTCTCAGCTCAATAGAATTGATTAAATCCTGAGCAATTTTCCTATGCTTTTTTTCTGTTTTTTTAGATCTATAATAGAAAAAGGAAAGTAATAACAGAGATATTGATAGAAAGCCAATGGAAACATATAAAATTATTTTCCTGTTTTGTAAATCATTAATGATATCCTCTTTTTCCTGTAAGAGATTTGGAGTATCGTATTTTTTAGGTATTTCTGCAGATAAATACTTAAATTGTTCATCAAGTTTTTTATCAACTTTTAAAAAGCGGTCAATATAATATAATTGTTTCTCTTTGTTGTTATTTTCTTTGTAATATTCTACAAGATAGGTGTATACTTCTCGAAGCTGAGGAAAGGTTTTATTTGTTTTTTGTACATTAAAGTCTAATAAAGTAAAATATCGAACTGCTTTTTTCTTATCTCTTAATCCATCATAAGATTTGCCTAAGCTATATAATGCGTAATTTGCATTGTCATCATTAATACTCGAAAAAAAATTATAGGCTTTTAACAGCTCAATTATAGCAGATCTATATTTTTTCTGTTTAAGATAAGCATATCCAGAAAAATAAGAATATTGATTAACACTATATTTACTTTTATTTGTAAATGAGGATGTTAGGCCATCTTTGATTAAAATATTGGCAGAGTCCAATTTATTAAGTTCAATATAACAATAGATGAGACTTACACGTATTTGATTATGTTGTGACTCATTGGTAATATTATGAGATCCATGTAAATAATATCTGAATGTTTTAGCGGCTTCTGCATATTTACCTAAATAATTATTTAAATAAGCAATATTTATGTTAGCATATGCAATCTGTTTCTGATCTTTTTGCTCTTTTGCGTACTGTAAAGCTATAAGATAATTGTCTAATGCCTTCTTTAAGTAATCATTTTTAAAATATAAATTTCCTTTCATCAAATATGTTCTGGTAGGGTATAAACTACCTTTTATATTTTTTGTGATTATATCTAAACTATATATATACTTTAAAGCTATTGGAAAATTTTCATTAAAATGTACTAGTATATAACCTTCTGCGATTTGAAGATTATTTTTCTCTTTTTTTGCTTTTTGTAAATAGTATTCGGCAGTGAGTTTAGTTTTTAAAATATTATCATTTTCATAATATTCATAAAATTTATTTTTCAATTTATCATAATCTAATGTTCCTAAGTTGTCAGTAGTCTTATTTTGTGTGAAAAATAAATTACTAATAAGGAGTAAAAAAAAGCATGTATGTTTCATCATTTTGTAAATACGTTACAAAAGTATTCATTTTTTATATAAACTTATGCTTATGCTAAATTAAAATGAATGTGTCATAAGTCGTTTTTAATTAGCTATTTATATTTTTTTGATATTTATAAATTTATAAATCTATAGATGCTTTTTATGTACAGTTAGAGAAATATTACTTTCTTTGCATAAGTTTAATTAAAAACATATTATAATGAAAAAACAAAACAAAGACAAAAAGAAATTGTCACTAAAAAAGTTACAAATAATTAAAATTAGTGATATGAAAACAATTAAAGGAGGAAGCATTAATCAAGTATTAAATTTTAATGGAGGTGATGATCCTACTGATCCTACTGTTCATCAAACTATGGGGCAACAATAATTTTGACACTCATGAAAATAAGAATATTTATTATTATCTGTTTATTACCTATTCTTTTCAATGCTCAAAAAAGTAATTTGGCGATTTCTAATCCGGTTATATATGAATATTTTGGAAATAGAATAATAGATGAATACAGAAATCTAGAGAATCTGGATGACCCTCAAAATCTTAAATGGATGAAATCTCAGACGGCTTATACTAGTTCTGTCTTGGATTTGATTCCCAAAAAGAACTATTATTTTGAAAAAAGATTAGAGCTTGATAAAAGACAAGGGTATTCTATATCTGATTTGAAAATAGTAGATAGTGATAAATATTTTTATTTAAAGAAAAAAGGTGATGAAAAAGTGGCCAAGGTTTACTTTAGAGAAGGATTTCAAGGAAAAGAAGAACTTCTTTATGATCCTACCAATTATAAAGATTCAGAGACAAATCATGAGTTTGTTATCAATTACATAAGTCCGAGTTGGGATGGTAGTAAAATTGCTATTTCTATGTCTGAAAAAGGGAATGAATTGGCAGATGTAATTATTATGGATGTCAAAACAAAATATATTCATCCCGAAATCATTACTAATACAGCACCTGCTACTTTTGATGGAATTAAATGGGTAGATGATAATAGTGGTTTTTTCTGTGTAGCCTTTTCTACAACAGATCCTAAATCTAAGGATTTTTATAAAAATACACGAACCGTCCTATATAAATTAGGAACAGATCCAAAAAAATTAATTGATGTTTTTTCTGCTAAAAATAACCCTGATTTAGATATTACAGAAAGTCAATATCCAATGATTTTAAGTTTTGATCAAAATGATCAGTATTATATTGGAATGATAGTTGATTTTCAATCTTTCAGAAAAACATTTATTATTAGCAAAAAAGATTTATTAGCTGGTAAAAAAAATTGGAAACCATTTTCTGAACCAAGTGATAAAACTAAGAATTTAGACTTTTGGAATGATAATGTTGTTTTTCAATCGTCTTATAATTCACCTTTTAATAGACTATGTAAAACCAGTATTACTAATCCAAATTTTAAAAAAGCAGAAACTTTAGTTCCAGATAAAAAAGATGAAATTATTAAGAGTTATAGGATAACCAAGGATGGTATCTATTATACAACAACTAAAAATGGAGTAGAAGCTAAGTTATATTTATATAGAGACGGAAAAGATAGCGAAATTACGCTTCCTTATCCATCTGGAAATATTGAATTACAGTATAAAGACGGAAACTCTTCTGATATTTGGATAACATGTTCAGGATGGGCGAATGAGGAGCAACGTTTTAAGTATGATGTAAAAACTAATATCTTTAAACCGGAAAATCTTAGTCCTATTACAGAATATCCTGAATTTAATAATGTACTAGTTAATGAGATCACTATAAAAGCCAGAGATGGAGAAGAAATTCCAGTTTCCTTAATATATAATAAAAACCTCAAAAAGGACGGTAAGAATATGATACTCATTGATAGCTATGGCTCTTACGGAATATCCTATACTCCATTTTTTGCTAAAATGTATTTATTATGGGGTAATCAGGGTGGAATGGTAGCTGTAGCCCATGTAAGAGGAGGGAGTGAAAAAGGAGAAAGATGGCGTTTAGGAGGATACAAGGAAACCAAGCCTAATACTTGGAGGGATCTAATAGACTGTACAGAATATCTGATAAAAGAAAAATATACATCAAAAGATAAAGTAGCTATTTGGGGAGCGAGTGCAGGAGGGATTACGGTGGGAAGAGCAATGACGGAAAGACCTGATCTTTTTAAAGCTGTTATTGCTGAAGTTGGTGCGCTAAATACACTTAGAGAGGAAGCAACCCCTAATGGGCAGCCAAAAGAATTTGGAAGTGTAAAAGATCCAAAAGAGTTTAAGGCATTATTGGAAATGGACGCCTATCATCATATTAAAAAAGGAGTGAAATATCCTGCTACATTTATAACAGGAGGAATAAATGACCAAAGAGTAATAGTTTGGGAACCTACAAAATTTGCAGCCAAACTAATGGCAGATAATGTTTCGGATAATCCCATATTACTAAAAATAGATTTTGAAGGAGGACACGTTGGTAATGTACCTGTAGCACAACGATATGCCAATTTAGGAGATATGTTTACCTTTGCCTTCTGGCAACTAGGTCACCCAGATTATCAACCAAAAGAAACTCCAAAAAAATAAAATGTCCCGTTTCCCGTATAATTTCTTCGATGAGTATATATTTCGTACTCCTTTATTTTCGCGAAAAAACTTTAGTGATCAATTCAATAAAGAGAAATTATCGGAAGAAGAATTAAGAGAAATCTGTAAAGATTCTATTTTCCAGGAAGCCATTTATTTGGCATCACCTTATTTATATGAAGAAATCAATCTTTGGTTGAATTCAGAAAAAGAACTTTCACCAAAACAACATCAGAAACTAATAAATAGCATACTGAAATACTATGGTCGAATGAGTACACGTTGTACACCATTCGGCTTGTTTTCAGGAGTTGGTTTAGGGAAATTTGAAGATTCTTTGGAATCTAGAGACTCTGACTTAGAAAAAATCCGAGATACAAAGCTGGATATGCATTTTTTGGTAGGCTTATCAAAAAGTTTTACAGTAATTCCCGAGATAAAAAATCAATTATTATTTTTTCCGAACAATAGTATTTATAAAGTCGGCGATAAACTTCGTTATGTTGAATACGAATATAATAATGGAAAGAGAGAATATATAATTTCTTCCGCGCCATTTTCAGATTATCTAGAACAGGTTTTACATTTTTCAAAAGAAGGTAAAACGATCTTGCAGATTGCGAAAACTCTTGTAAATAATGAAATTTCATTACAGGATGCATCTGAATTTATCGAAGAGCTTATAGAAAATCAGGTTTTGGTAAGCGAATTAGAACCAAGTGTATCCGGAGATGATTTTTTAGAAGTCATAATTTCTGTGTTAAAAAGAATAGGCGCCGAAAAAGAAACATCAACCTTAATTTCAATCAAAGAAAAACTCCTAGAATTGGATCTGAAAATTGGAAATCCAATTTCAGTATATACTGAGATCGAGAAACTCATTCAGTCTTTTCAAACGGAATATGAGCAGAAATATCTTTTTCAAACCGATCTATATTTTCAAAATGAATTTCAGCTTCCAAACTATTGGAAAAAAGAATTAAAACAAGGTTTTTGCTTTCTAAATAAAATGTGTCTGCTTCAAAAAGATACTTCTCTTGAAAAATTCAAAAAAGCTTTTAATGAAAGATTTGAAGGAGAAGAAGTTCCTTTATCATACGTTTTAGATACAGAAGTTGGAATTGGATATCGACAAGAAGTTCAATCAAAAGGGGTTCATCCTTATTTGGATGATCTTCAGTTACCGTTTTCTAAAAATGTTCATGACCTTACTATTAAAATCAATCCGGTTCATAAGATATTGAATGATAAACTGCAGGAAGCTTTGTTTGAAAATCAATCCGTAATCAAATTGAATGATGAAGATTTTAAAGATTTTGAAGAAAATTGGAATGATTTACCAGATACCATATCTTTTATGTCAGAGATTATTTCAGAATCCGGGCTGGAGAAACTTGTGTTAAGTGGAGGAGGAGGGAGCAGTGCTGCCAATTTATTAGGACGTTTTTGTTCGGAAAAATCAGAAGTAAAAAATCAGACAAAAAAAATTGTAAAAAAAGAAGAAGAACTAAATCCTGATTATATTTTAGCCGAAATCATTCATTTGCCTGAAGCCAGAATTGGAAATGTGATCAGACGGTCTTCATTGAGAAACTATGAAATTCCTTATTTGGCGCAATCAATTTTACCAAAAGAAAATCAAATTTCTGTTGACGATTTGTATATTTCTTTAAGACATGACAGACTTATTTTACGCTCCAAAAAACTCAATAAAAAAGTTCAACCATATCTTACCAATGCTCATAATTATTATACAAATTCTCTTCCGGTTTATCACTTTCTTGCTGACTTTTCTTCACAAAATGTAAGAACAAATTTGTATTTCAATTGGGGTGGATTGGCACAGCTTTATAAATTTTTACCCAGAATTGAATATAAAAATATTATTTTATCTAAAGCTCAATGGACGATCAATCAAAATGACATACAAACTTTACTTATTTCGATTGATCATAAAAAAGAGTTTTTAGATGAATTAAAAAATTGGAGATTGAAAAGAAAAATTCCTTCGTGGATTCAATGGGTGAAACATGATCATACTTTAACGCTGAATCTGGAAAATTACGATCTTGCTCAACTCTTTATAGAGACCGTAAAAACTGAAAAATCGATTATAATAGAAGAGTTTCTCTATAATGAAAATGATGATTTTATGCGGCAGTTTGTATTTTCAATGTATAAAGATAAGTAATGGAAATAGTGAGAAAATTTGTTCCCGGAAGTAAATGGCTTTATCTGAAAATTTATACAGGTGTAAAGACTTCCGATGTTCTTTTGGAAGAAGCGATTCAACCTTTGACCGAATTTTTTATTGAAAATAAATACATTTCGAAATGGTTTTTTATTCGATACAATGATCCGAAATCGCATGTAAGAGTTAGATTTGAGTTGTCTGATAATAATTATTACAGTGAAATTCTTTCCAAAATCCAGCTTACTTTTGAGAAATATATTAATTCAGGGGAAATTGCAAACCTTGTTATTGACACTTACAGCAGAGAAATTGAAAGATATGGAGTATCAACAATGGAAGAAGCGGAGTATTTGTTCTATAGAAATAGTGATTTTTTTGTAAAAAAATGTTTGCACTTAGATGATGAGGAGAAAATAATCGTCTCACTTTTTTATATTGATAAGGTATTAGATCTTCTAAAACTTTCCATGAGTGAAAAATTGTTGTGGATAAAAAACTCTAATGACGTTTTCAAAAGAGAATTCAATGCAGATAAAAAACTAAATAGCCAACTTGATAAAAAATATAGGCTTTTCAAACCAAAATATATGGATTTTCTGGAATCCGAGGACTATCTGGATTTTAGAGAAAACATGAAAATTCACTGTTTAGAATTAGAACCCACTTTAGAAAATGTTATTTTAAAAAATTCTTCTTTGCAAGATTTTTTTCAGAGTATATTTCATATGAATATCAACAGGATGTTCGTTTCGAATCAGCGGTTATTTGAAATGATTATTTATGATTATTTATTTCGATATTATAAAACAATTTCTTTTCATGAGTTTAAATAATTGTGGTTCGATATTTTTAAATAATTCAATTTTCACTTCTGTTTTCAAAACTTTATTTTTTATTATGTCTCAATTTGAGTACTGATAATTTCCCAAACAAATGTTAGGTTTATTATTTTTTTTAGGTTAATGTTTATTTTTAAGTATAATTTTGTTATTTATTTAAAGTTTTAACCATAATTCATTAAATCGAGAGGTGAACTCAAGTGAACTTAAAAAGTCATAAAGTTTTCATAAATTTTAAAAAAAGAAGGGAAATGTTTTTGTAGTTCTAAAATATATTGTACTTTTACAACGCCTTGAATGAGGGAACAAGTCAAGGTAATAAATTTTTTTTCATCATTTGTGTTTTTAGAATCGTATCGCCTGATACGATTCTTTTGTTTTATGTCTATTTTTCGTAATTTAATAATAAGTCAATAAAGTAAGAATAAGTTATAGATCCTTCTTGTTGATTACTTTTTAAGAATAGATTATTCGTAAATCCGAAAAAATCATCCAGCCAGCCTTGATGTCTCATCACAAAACTCTTCTCATATGCTCTGTCCCTTTTCATTCCGGCAGAATAATTATTCAAAACAGATTTTACGAACTCAGGATCATTTTCAACAATATATCTTAAAAGGCTTTTTAACGTAAAATATTCCGTGCTGTATCTCAATTCTAAATTTTCAGATTTGATTCCTATTAAATAGCCCACAAAATTAGCTTCCTGCTCTCGTGCGAAACCTAGCTGATGCGAACTTTCATGAGCTGATGTAAAAGGGATGAATGTAGACGGTAATTCGGAGTTATATTGTGCTTCTGCAGTAAAAGGATTGTAGTAGCCCAGGATTCCCGTAAAACTCATTACATTCTTGAATAAGCTTGGTTTAAATGAATTAATTTGCGGGGCTTTCTTATCCGAAATGTTTTTGGGAAGTTGTTGTTGCTGAAAAAGTATTTCCTTCTGAATAGCTTTTAAATCTTTCACAACGAAAATTCCATTTTTATCTTCTTTTGCAAGTTCTCTTGTTGATTTACATTTTTCAAGATATCGTAAAGCTAAAGTTTTTGCCTTGTCTAAAGTTGGCTCTTCTTGGCTTGATAATTTCTTAATAATTGGAGTTTGGAAATATAACATTCCCCAAAATATCTGATAGGTAAAATAAAAGATATTAATAATGATTAAAAGTTGTAGAATAGAATTACTTCTGCTTTTCTTTTTAAAAATTTTAATAATGAAATACAAAAGCAAAGCACCTAATATAACATAAAGCAGATCTCCAAATGAAAAAGGAATCCATGAAAATATCATTTGATGGAGACTTTTCTGAAGTTCAAAAAAAAGTTCGAAAAACGAGATCATCATTTTAGACCTCGAAAAAACATAGAACAAAAGAATTTGGACAACTAAAATAGTTGCCCAAAATGTCTTTTTCTGATATATTTTTGTAGTGTTTTTAGTGACCACTGCCTTTTGATATTTTATCAAGATCAATTCCTTGAGACTTCAAAATTCCACTTACACGGATCGCATAGAATGCTAAGTAAGCAAAACAGATAACGCCAACAATATAACTTGTGTGAATATCTGTTAAGTCGGCTACGTATCCTTGTACAAGACTTACAATTCCACCTCCCATGATCATCATAATCAATAACCCTGAACCTTGGTTTGTATGTTTTCCTAGTCCATTGATCGCAAGAGCGAAGATACACGGCCAAAGCGTAGAACAGAATAACCCAACACTTGTAAATGCATATACAGAAACCATTCCTGTAGTAAACATACCTATTAGTAAAGCTGCAATACCTGCAGAAGAGAAAATAAGAAGCATTCTTGCCGGATTTCCTTTACTTAATATATCACAAATGATCATTGCGATGATGATAAGTCCGTAAACATAGAACGGAGCTAAATCGTGATGTGCAATAGCATTCACTAATAAGAATAATCCAAAAGCTAAATACGGAGCTAAAAATCGTAAGATCTTTTTGAATCCTGCGCTAAAATCAAATGCATCAACAGCACCTGTCCAACGTCCGATCATCATAGATGCCCAGTATAAAGAAATATAAGGAGCAACATCTTTGGTTTCAAAACCTAAATCTTTTTCCATGTACGCAGGTAAATTACTTGCGGTAGATACCTCTACACCTACATAAACAAATATAGCGATCATTCCTAAAATCAACTGAGGATATTGTAGTGCTGATTTTCTGTGTTCTCCGGGAACAGAATCGTCAGTATTTTCAATATTGGTAGGCGTAATTGCGGGAAGTGATGAAAATTTTAGTAAAAAAGCAACAAGTGCGAATGCTGCTCCTAAAATAAGATAGGGTACTTTAACACTTTCTATGCTCGCTTCAGTATTAGCAGCACTTGCAGAACCGAAAATGGCAAAAGAAACAATAAGCGGACCTATTGTAGTTCCTAAATTATTAACACCTCCAGCCATTGTTAGTCTTTGAGACCCCGTTTCAGACGGTCCGACCTCAATAGCTAATGGGTTCGCCACAATTTGTTGTAAAGAGAACCCTAATCCAACAATAAATAATCCTGAGATCATTAATGGGAACGATCCCATGTTGGCTGCCGGATAAAATAATAATGTTCCGGCTGCAGAAATAAGAAGTCCAACTATTAAACCGTTTTTATACCCGATTTTATTAATTAAATCTTGTTTCAATCCTTTTGAAACTGCCATATAAATTAAAGAACCAACCGTATATGCGACGTAGAAACAGATCTGGACGAGCATACTTTCGGTTTGCGTTAAATTGAAGGCTTTTTTAAATACCGGGATCAGGATATCGTTACTTGCAGCGACGAAGCCCCAGAAAAAAAACACAATAACTAATGGCAGGAATTGTCCCCAATTAGTTTGTTTAGAATAATTTGACATGTTTGTTAAAGATTTCTTAATAACAAATATAATTATTTCTTTTAAATAGAACGTTCTAGCAAGGTTTTTTTTATTGTGTCAAATGCTTCTGTTTTCAGGTCTTTTGGAGAGGTTGAAGAGTCTAAAATTCCGTTAAAATAAACTTTTACTTTACCAGGATGCCCTTTTGCGTTGTCAAACGGAAAAATTTCCTTTAATCCGATGAAGGTATAGATTGCGATAGGGGACTGATGTTTTGAAGATAATGTGAATGCGCCGTCTTTAAATTCATCCAAAATAATAGAAGTATCATCCGGAACACCTCCTTCCGGAAAAATGACGATGCTGTTTCCTTCTTCCATTTTCTCGGCGCATCTGCGGTAAACATCTGCACGGCTTCTAGGGCTGCTTCTGTCTACCATAACGCATATCCTTTTATATATGGTACCGAAAATAGGAATTTTCACTAATTCTTTTTTCCCCACAAAGCAAACCGGATGTTTGGAGCATAAAATGCACATCAGCATAATATCCATAATAGAGGTATGGTTGGATATGAAAACGTGGGGTTTATTCTTGTCAGGTTTTTGGTTGGAAAGATTGATGACCTCATATCTCAGGCCCATGCCGAAGAACATCAGGTAGCTCCAAAGTCGTATAAATTTATAGGCGTATTTATAATGTCTTTTATTAAAAGATAAAATATAAACAGGTATTCCGAAAATAATCGTTAAAACAAAGGCTAAAATCAGCAGCCAGAATCTCCAAATATAATTTAAAATCTTTACCACAAATTAACCGTTAAATATTATTTTCTTTTTTATAGAATAATTAAGAACTGAAACCAATAATATTGCAGCAATCTTACTGGTTATTTCGGGACTCAAGGTATAAAAAATTAAATTGATATTGTCTTTAAATATAAAACTGTAGAATATTTGGAAGAACCCAAGACTTAATAATGTTGAAATAAAAGAAACGACCATGAAATAGGCAAACTCTTTTCTTTTTGAATGCTTCCCTCTTTCAAATACAAACCATATGCTCAGGAAGTAATTGGTAATGATCCCGCAGCTTGTGGAGAAAATATTACTTAAAGGATAGTGGATTCCGTGGAAGTTGGTTTCATTAGATAAAAACTGAGGCAGATAAGTGCTGAAGGCTTTAAAGCTCCCGATCTCTATAATAGCGCTGAGCCCTCCAGCAATGATGAAGAACAAAATTTGTTTTTGACGTAGTAGTATATCTCTCATCCCGATTTTATGATATGCAAATTTATAACTATATGTTAAACAGTAAAAAAAGATGTTAAATATTTTTTTTACATGAAAAATATTTCTAATTTTAATTTTCAGAACGATATAAAATAAACCTGATAATAAATTCATTTTCAGCTACTTGTGTTGATGGTTTTTTCTATCTTGTAATACGTGATTGAAGCATACTTCCAGCAATCTATTTACCAATTAATAATAATATTTGTATGAAATCTCAAAACAAATACAGAAAATTTCAGCTTCAACAGCATAATATTGAGGCTCTTGAGAAAGAAAATTCCCGTTTCAAACGAGTGTATTCCGAGTACGAAAATATGTCAAACGAACTCTGGAATCTTGAAAATTCTAAAGATGAGCCCGTTCCGGATGATTTTATTAATGCAATGATCCTTCAGACTTCATATTTAGAAGATGAAATAGAAGATTGGTTAATACAATTCAATGAAAATAAAGCTGATATAAAACATTAGTCAGCGAGCTAGTTTCCGGGCTGTTTTTTAAGCTCTTTTCAAGATAAATTCATAATTTAGCATCTTTAAACTAAAATGTGAAAAATATGGTTGCTATTGTTGATAGTGGTTCTACTAAATCAGATTGGGTGATATTGGATGAATTCAAACAAGTATTTCTAAAAACAGAAACCATTGGTTTTAACCCCAATTTTATCAACAAAGAGCTTATTGTTCCGGAAATTGAAAAGAATACCAGCTTAACATCCGTTAAGAATTCGATAAAAAAGATTTATTTCTATGGTTCCGGATGTGGTATTCAAAAAAACTGTGATACAATTGTTGAAGAACTGGGTAAAGTATTTGGTGATGCAGAAGTTACCGTAAGAGAAGATCTTTTAGCAGCTGCTTATGCTGCTTATCAGGGAAGACCTGCAATCGTATGCATCATGGGTACAGGTTCTAATTCTTGCTATTTTGACGGAACAGATTTAAAAATAAAACTTCCTTCTCTAGGCTTCATGATGGGAGATGAGGGAAGTGGCAGTGCTATTGGAAAACAATTGGTACGCAGATTTTTCATGCAAAAACTACCTGAAGATCTTAGCCGGGAATTTCAGGAAATTTATAATTTAACGATCGATGATGCATTGAAAAATATGTATCATACGACCAGACCGAATGCTTATTTAGCGAATTTCAATAAATTTGTGATAGACAGAAAAGACCATCCTTACCTCCGAACTATGGTTTTGGAGGAGATGAAGAATTTTTTCGACTATCAGGTTCTTCCTTATGAAGAAAGCAAAGATGCTGAGATCAACTTTATAGGCTCAATTGCTTATTATTACGAAGATATTCTACGTTCTGCAGCTGCAGAGCTTAATTTAAATGTGGGACATGTTGTACAGAAACCTATCGAAAGTTTAGTCAACTACCATGTTAAATACATACTTTAAAAAATATTATTTATGTCAAATAAAACTCACCGCGACGAAAAGAACTTCAATCAGGCCGCGTTAGATTATCATAAAGCTGAACCCAAAGGGAAAATCGAAGTAATTCCTTCAAAACCGCACTCTTCACAAAGAGATCTGTCATTGGCATATTCTCCGGGAGTGGCAGTTCCTTGTATGGAAATCTTCGAAAAGCCTGAAACAGTTTACGATTATACAGGAAAAGGAAACTTGGTTGCTGTAATTTCTAACGGTACAGCAGTTCTTGGATTGGGTGATATTGGAGCAGAAGCTTCAAAACCGGTAATGGAAGGTAAAGGTCTTTTATTTAAGATTTTTGCAGATATCAATGTTTTTGATATCGAGATTAATGAGAAGGATCCGGATAAATTTATTCAGATTGTAAAAGGTATTGCTCCAACTTTTGGAGGGATCAACCTAGAAGATATTAAAGCTCCTGAAGCTTTCTATATCGAGCAGAAGCTAAAAGAGGAATTGGATATTCCTTTGATGCATGATGACCAACACGGAACAGCGATTATTTCTGCAGCAGCTTTGATCAATTCATTGCAAATTGCAAACAAAAAGATTGATGAGGTGAAAATGGTGGTAAACGGAGCAGGAGCTGCGGCAATTGCTTGTACCAACTTATATATTTCTTTAGGTCTGAAAAGAGAAAACGTGTTAATGTGCGATAGCAAAGGAGTTATCAATCATAAAAGAGAAAATCTTACGCCTGAAAAAATAGATTTCATCGCCAATACAGATCTTGAAACATTAGAAGACGCCGTAAAAGGTTCAGATGTTTTCATCGGATTGTCGAAAGGAAACGTGATGACTCCCGAAATGCTATTAAGTATGAATGAAAATCCTATCGTTTTCGCTTTGGCAAATCCTGATCCTGAGATCGCTTATGATTTGGCTTTTGAAACTCGTAAAGACGTGATCATGGCAACGGGAAGAAGTGATTACCCTAACCAGGTTAATAATGTTTTAGGTTTCCCTTATATTTTCCGTGGAGCATTGGATGTTCAGGCAAAAGGTATTAATGAAGAAATGAAATTGGCAGCCGTTCATGCGATTGCTGATTTGGCTAAAGAACCGGTTCCTGAAGCTGTAATTTTGGCTTATAATGTTCAGAATTTACAGTTTGGTAGAGAATATTTTATTCCAAAACCATTTGATAACAGATTGATTACTAAAGTTTCAAGTGCTGTTGCAAAAGCAGCTATCGAAAGTGGTATTGCAAGAAAAACCATTGCTGATTTCGACGAATACGAAAACAGTCTTCTTGACAGAATGGGAAGAGACGAGAAGTTGGTAAGAATGATGCAAACTCGTGCTAAAGCTGATCCGAAGAGAATTACTCTTGGAAATGCTGAGGAATACAATGTGTTAAAAGCTGCCCAGATTCTTTATGAAGAAGGAATTGCTTTCCCAAGTCTTTTAGGAAACAAAAAATACATCAAAGAGCAGATGGAACGTTTCGGAATTGAATTGGATATTCCAATCATCGATCCAAGTGATGACGACCAAAAAGAAAACAGAAAAAGATACAGAGAAACGCTGTGGAAACTTCGCCAGAGAAAGGGGATGAACGAGTACAAAGCGAAAAGATACGTTCGTCAGAGAGATTATTTCGGACCATTGATGTTGAGACATGGTGATACGGATGGACTTATCGTTGGATTCTCTAAAAATTACACGTCAGTTTTACGTCCTGTTTTAGAAGTGATCGAAAAAGACAAAGGGGTAGATAAAGTAGCTGCAATGATGATGATCTTGTCTGAAAAGAAACCTATTTTCTTCGCAGATACTTCGATTCATCAAAATCCGACGGCTGAAGATTTGGTTAATATTGCGAAAATGGCAGAAATTACTGTTAAAACTTTTGCTGTTGAACCAAGAATCGCAATGCTAGGTTTTGAAAACTTCGCAGGAATCTCTGATACTTCGAAAAAAGTAGCGAAAGCGGTAAGCATTCTTCACGAGAAATTCCCTAAAATGGTCGTTGACGGAGAAATTCAGCCGGATTTTGCCATGAATGCTGATCATTTGAGTGATTATCCTTTCTCAAAATTAGGAACAACGCCTGCAAACACATTCATCTTCCCGAATCTTGAAAGTGCTAATTTATCTTACAAGATTATCAGAGGGATGAAAGTTGCTCAGGTTATCGGGCCAATTTTGATGGGATTAAAACAGCCTGTTCACGTTTTACAGATGCGTTCTAGTGTAGATGAAATTGTCAACTTGGCAACAGTTGCTGTTCTTGACGCTCAGAGAAGAGAGAAAAAAGACAAGAAATAACTAAGATTTAAATCCCATAGGTTTCTAAAATCTATGGGGTTTAAATAATACACAAACACACAAATTTTGAAAATGAAGTTAAATGAAAAGGCGATTATTTTTGATATGGATGGGACGATTGTAGACAACATCCCTTATCATGAAGAATCGTGGATCATATTTTTAAAAGAATATGGAATTATTATCGAGCCTGAAAATTTCAGCGCCCAAAATCATGGAACATTAGATGAAATGATTATCCGTTTTTTTGGAGCGGAAACTTCTAAAGAAAGAGTTCATGAGTTGGGATTAGCGAAAGAAAAAGCATATCAGACTTTATATCAAAACCATATCAAAGAAGTGAACGGATTAACGTCTTTCCTTCAAAAATTGAATCAGAATAACATCAAAACCGGACTTGCCACAATGGGAATTCCTTCAAGTATTGATTTTATTTTAGGTAGATTGAATATTAAAAACTATTTTCAGGAAATTACCGGCGGAATAGAAGTTTCGAAAGGAAAACCAAATCCTGAAATTTTTTTTAAAACACTTGAAAAGCTGAAGGTTGACGGTAAAGATGCTGTTGCTGTAGAAGATTCAATGGGAGGAATAAAATCAGCCAAAGATGCAGGAATAAAGGTGATTGGTATCACAACGACTCATTCACTCGAAGAATTATTGGATAACGGCTGTGCTGAGGTAATTCATGATTATTCTAATATTGAGATTGTTTAAAGGTTATTTTTAATTAAATAACTTTTAAATCCTAATAATTTTACAGAGATTCCAAATTTTGGAGTCTTTTGTTTTTATAAATAATCCTTGAATTTTGTGTTAAAAATTAACTTAAATTTCATTCGCGCGTCAAATGAAAACATTAATTAGTTTAAATTGCTATATTTGGGAGTTTTAAAAATTAATAATGATATTTTCTTTACAAGGCATTGTTCAAGAACTTACGCCAACTTACGCAGTAATCAACGTACAAGGAGTTGGTTACTATGTAGGTATTAGCTTAATGACCTCACAAACCCTGACTTTGAATCAGGAAACTGTACTTTTTATTCAACAAATCATTCGCGAAGACGCACATTTACTTTTTGGGTTTAACACTCGTTCAGAAAAAGAAATGTTCAATCTGTTAATAAGCGTTAATGGAGTAGGTGCTGTTTCTGCACTTATTTTACTGTCCACTTTAAGTCTTGATGAGATCGCTTCGGCCATACTTTCCAAGAACAGCGCATTGATCCAAAAAGCAAAAGGTCTTGGGGTAAAAACTGCTGAAAGAATTATTGTAGATTTAAAGGATAAAGTCCAAAAATTCAGCAATGCAGAAGAAAATATTTCTACATTTGTGAATAATAAAATCAAGGAAGAATCGTTATCTGCATTAGAAGTTTTAGGGATTCCTAAAAGAATGAGCGAGAAGATTGCAGATAAAATAATAAAACAAAATCCAACTATTTCGGTAGAAGAATTGGTAAAACAAATCTTAAAAAACATTTAACATTTGGTGGTGAATAATAAGTTTCTTAATATATTTTTGTTCCTGTCCTTTCTGTGTGTATCAGTAAGTACTTTTGCGCAACAGCGACCAGTACGTGATACCGCAATCATAAAGAAAGACTATGAACTGGCTGATCCTACACAGTATGAAGCCTTTTACGACGTAAAAACGGGTATGTACTATGTATATCCTAAAATAGGTAATACAATAACCGGGCCGCCAACAGCGATGTCTCCTGAAGATTACAAGGAGTTTATGATGGCGTCACAGACAAAGGCTTATTACAAGGAGAAATCAGACAAGTACAGTTTGATGTTCAGGAAAGATAAAAGTGATGCCCGAAGAAAAGGTTTGATACCTTCTTTAACGATTCGAAACAAACTTTTTGAAACCATTTTTGGAAGTAATAAAATTGAAATTATCCCCTCCGGATATGCCTCTTTCGATTTTGCCGGGTTGTATCAGAAAATAGATAACCCATTAATTTTACCTCAAAACAGAAAAAGTTTTACGTTTGATATTGATCAGAGGATTCAGCTTGGTTTGTTGGGGAAAGTAGGGGAAAACCTTCAGTTAAAAGCTAATTACGATACTCAGAGTGGTTTTGCTTTTGAAAACAGGATGAACTTGGTTTGGCAGGCAAAAGGAAGCTGGAAAGATCTCCAGCAAAAAGGCCTTGGAAATGTCGATCAGCCTAACGCGGGAGGAGAAGATAAAATTATAAAAAGAGTTGAATTCGGTAACGTAAATATGCCGCTTTCAACCAGTTTAATACGAGGTTCGCAATCATTATTTGGGATTAAAACTGAGTTTCAGCTTGGAAAAACTTTCGGAACTGTGGTTCTTTCTCAACAACAAGGTGAAGCCAGAAACATTGTCGTTCAAGGGGGAGGTGTAATGAATACATTCAAAATGAATGCAATTGATTATGAAGATAATCAGCACTACTTTTTAGGACATTATTTCTTAGACAATTATGATAATGCTTTGCTTAATTATCCTCAAATCAACTCAAAGATCAGTATTACAAGAGCAGAAGTTTGGGTGCTTGATCAGGGAAATAGCAACTTAGCTTATCAGAAAAGTATTGTCGGAATTAGAGACTTAGGTGAAGGCCCTTCAGGATTGCCCGATAACACGCAAAACGGACTTTATCAGGCGGTGTCCAATACAATGGGAACACCAAGAGATGCCGGGGCGAATTATGGTGATCTTTTGCAAGGACAGGTTTTCCCTGGAAGTGCAGAGCCTTATCAAAACAGTGAGCATTTTATTTTTAATAAAAAAGCAAGAAGACTAAATTCAAACGAATATACATTACAACCTCAATTAGGATACATTTCATTAAACCAGAAGCTGAATGACAATCAGCTTTTAGCTGTTTCATACTCGTACACGGTTAACGGAAGCAATCAGGTTTACAAAGTAGGGGAATTCTCTGAAGAAAGCCCGGTGTTAGTTACTAAGGTTTTAAGAGTAAACAATAAGCTGAATGTTGCTTCGCCAATGTGGGATTTGATGATGAAGAACATCTATGCTTTGGATGCAGGACAGGTAAACCAAGATGGATTTATTTTAAATATTTTCTATAGAGATTCACAAACAGGAGGTAAGGTAAATTATCTTCCAAATACGATCGTTAAGGACACCAATTTATTGAAATTACTTAACTGGGATCGACTTAATACGAATGGAGATATTCAGAATAACGGCAGTACGACTGGTGACGGTATTTTTGACTTTGTAAACGGAATCACGATCCGGCCGGAAACTGGAAGGATCATCTTTACCAAAGCTCAGCCTTTCGGCAAGTATATGTCACAGGTGTTGGGAAGTAATGATCCGCAATACGTTTTCAACGAATTGTATACACAGCAGAAGCAGGTTGCTTCATCAAATAACCTAGCTCAGCGATATACGATGGAAGGTCGTTACAAAGGAACGCAGGGACAAGGGATTTCTTTAGGAGCTGTAAACGTTCCGCAAGGATCTGTAAAAGTATCTGCAAACGGTGTTCAGCTGACAGAAGGTATTGACTATACTGTTGACTATATGCTGGGAACAGTTACCATTATCAATGAAAATGTAAAACAGTCCGGACAGGCAATTAATATCGCATTAGAAAATCAATTAACATTTAATACACAAAGAAAAAGATTCCTAGGATTAAACTTAGAAAGAAGAGTTAGCGAGAACTTTATTTTTGGTGGAACTGTTGTTAATTATTCTGAATCTCCGCTTACCCAAAAGGTAAACTACGGTCAGGAAGCCGTTAATAATACAATGGCTGGTGTTAACTTAATGTACAATAACCAACTTCCATTCCTTACGAGATTAACGGATAAAATTCCTTTAATAAATACGGAAGCACCATCTAATTTGAATTTCAAAATGGAAGCGGCGTATTTACTTCCTGGACTTAATAAAGGAACAAATGATCAGTCATACATTGACGATTTTGAACAGACCACATCTAAAATTTCATTAAAAGAACCTACCGCTTGGAGCTTAGCCTCCAAACCTGAAAAGAATCAGGCTGATCAGATATTCCAAGGTGCTGGTGCAAATAATGATCTTAAAAACGGTTACGGTAGAGGATTGTTATCTTGGTATAACATTGATCCAAGATTCTATGGTGTAGGTGGTAGAGCTCCTGCAGGAATTACTCCTCAGTCTGTTTCCAATCACGCTTCAAGAAGAGTTCAGCTTTCTGAAATCTTTAATAACAGAGACTTCGTAGCGGGTGAACAGACTTTCACCAATACTTTCGATATTTCATATTATCCTCAGGAAAGAGGTCCTTATAACGTTAATCCTAACAATGAAACCACTCAGCAAAGATGGGCAGGTATCATGAGACCGATAAGTGTCTCCAACTTTGTGAATTCTAATATTGAATATGTTGAATTCTGGATGATGGATCCTTATGCCGATGGAAATAATTTAGGGACTAATCCTAAACTTTTATTACAATTAGGAAACGTTTCCGAAGATGTCTTAAAAGATGGACAAATGCAATATGAAAACGGATTGCCAACAGGTTCTGCTCCTTCTACAACAACTAATACAAATTGGGGAACTCAGCCAAAACAGCCACCGATTTTATACGCATTCTCAAGTGAAGGTGATGACAGAAGAGCACAGGATTTAGGATATGACGGGTTGAGTTCTGAGCAGGAAGCAATAAAATTCGGAAATACGTTCATTAACCCGGTTACAAATATTGCCGATCCTGCGGTGGATGATTTCGTTTTCTATCTTTCTGATAAATTTACAGGAAGTCAGGGAGCATCAATTATTCAGAGATATAAATATTTCAGAAATCCGGAAGGAAACTCTCAGGCTAACTCACTTGAAGTATCTACTCAAACTCCGGATGCAGAAGATATCAATAAAGACTATAACTTAGATCAGAATGAAAGCTATAATCAGTATGAAGTAAAACTAGATCAGGGTAACTTGGTTTTAGGTCAGAATAATATTGTTGATGTTAAAACTGTTCAGGCGACATTCCAAAACGGACAGACGGATCAGGTGAAATGGTATTTATTCAGAGTTCCTATTTCTCAATATGATGCTACCGCAGGAGATCATGCTGCAGATGTGCTTAACAATGTAAGATTTGCGAGATTATTATTAACAGGTTTTGATCAGACCTCTACGTTGAGGTTTGGAACTTTAGACCTTGTAAGATCTGATTGGAGAAGATATCCTAAAAATTTCGCAGTATACGGAACGGATACAACTGCTGATCCTGCAACTAATGAAGGTACAGCTGATGTTGTAGATCCAAATAATTTTGAAATAGGAAGCGTAAATATTGAAGAGAATGCATTAAATCAACCTCCATATGTATTGCCTCCAGGAATTGACAGACAGGTGTTGAGCGGAAATGCTGGTGCACAGAGACAGAATGAGGCTTCTCTTTATATGAGAGCTAATGAACTTCGTACAACAGAAGCTAGAGGGGTATTCAAGAATGCTTCACTAGATATGAGAAGGTATAAAAAATTAAAACTTTTTGTACATGCTGAAGATCCGGAAAACAGAGATCCGAATATTGGATTAATGGATAAAAAGACGAAATTCTTTATCCGTTTCGGAAACGATGCAACAGATAACTATTATGAATATGAAGCTTCTTTAAAACTTACTTCAAAAACAGCTACGGCGCCAATGGATATTTGGCCATTAGATAATGAAGTGGATCTGGATATTCAGGATTTTGTAGACGCTAAAATCAGAAGAGATAAAAACTTCCCGAATGATATTGCCAAAAGAATTATGGATCAAGAGTTTGGAAGTGATATTAATTTTAAAAAGATCTATGTTAAAGGACGTCCAAGTTTAGGTAATGTTACTTCGATTGTATTAGGTATAAGAAATGCAGGAGATAGAACAGGTGTATCAATAGACAGGATACTTTGGGTAAACGAAATTCGTCTTTCAGAAATTGAAAATGACGGCGGATATGCCGGAAATGCAAGCTTAAACTTCAACCTTGGAGATTTTGCGACCATTAATACAAGCGCATCGTATACCTCTGTTGGTTTCGGTAATATAGATTCTAAACCTGCAGAAAGAAATCAGTCTACACAATCTGCATTCAGCATTAATACTGCGATCAATGTAGATAAGTTTCTTCCTGAGAAGAGTGGAGTGAAAATTCCGTTAAACTATTCTTATTCTCAAACAATCGAAGATCCGAAATATAATCCTTTGGATACCGATGTTGAGTTCAGTAAAGCTGCCAATAGAGAAGAACTTAAAAAAGTAGCGAGAACATATACTCAACAAAGAAGTTTGGGTGTTGTGAATATGCATAAGGAAAGAATGAATCCTAACAAAAAGGCTAAATTCTATGATATAGAAAACGTTTCCATAACTGCAGTTTATAATGACGATTACTATAGAGATATTTATACGAAGAAAAATTACAGACAGTATCTGAGAGGATATATTGACTATAATTATACCTTCAAGCCGTGGGTAATTAAGCCATTCAATAAAATGATCAGCGATACCGCGAAGTCTACAAAATATTTGAGATGGGTTAAAGAGTTTAATTTCAATCCGATTCCTACAAGATTATCTTTCAGAACAGAAATCGACAGAAATTATAATGAACTTGAATTCAGAAATATTGAATCTATTTTAAGTGGAAATATGACTGATGATTTTGCTGCAATCAGAAACAGAAATTTCTATTTTGGATGGCAGTACGGATTAGGTTTCAATTTCACAAAATCATTGAAATTAGAGATCAACTCTGTAACAAGAACACTTAATGACAATATCGATGTAAACACAATGGATAATACTGCCATCTTTGGGAATATCTTCAGAGCGGGTAGACCGGTGTTGTATAATCATAGAATTCAGTTGAATTACAAACTTCCGTTCCAGTATCTTCCATATTTGGATTTTATTGATGCAGAAGTGGGCTACGGAATGACTTATAATTGGAATGCAAGATCTACAGCATTGCTTTCATCTCCTGAAGGAAGTTTAGGATCTATTGGTCAGAACACAAGTGTGATTCAGGCGACAGCAACAGCTGATTTCCCTAAATTCTTTGGTCAGTTTAAATATTTCAAAAATATCTCAACTAAACTTCAAAAACGTAAACAGGAGATAGATTCTCTTAATAATGTATATACACAGCAGTGGGAGAAAAAAAGATATAAGTTTAAAAATTATAAATTCAAGAATAGATTAACACCGTTGCAAAGTGCAGCATTCTTACTGACATCATTAAAGCAGTTGGATGTTAACTATTCAGAAAATAACGGGACAGTACTTCCGGGATTATTATCCGCTCCAAACTTCTATGGATACGGACAGACGTTAGGAGGTCCAACACTTGGATTCTTATTTGGATCACAGGCAGACATAAGAAGATTGGTAATGGAAAATGGCTGGGTAAGTGATTCAGAATTTATGACAGATCCTTACATCAAAATGTCAACAAAAGAACTGAGGGCAAATTTACAGATTGTTCCAATGAATGATCTTAGAATTGATCTTAATGGAATACATACTTACAACAGAAACTTTACGCAAACCGGATTTAATTATCGGGACAGTAACGGAAATCCAAATCCTAATTACACTTTTGCTAATGATTTTGTGACGTATTCGAACTCAGTAATCCTTCTAAAAACATCTTTCAGTGATGGGCAGGCAATTTTCCAGTCTATTAAAGAAAATGCACGAGCGATATCTCAGCAGATGGGAGGGAATATTGGTGCAGATGGCTTTACAGAAGGACATAGTATCTCGAATGCCTATGTTTTAATACCTGCATTTAGAGCAGCGGTGGAAGGCAAGGCTCCGGAACTTATCGGAAATGCTAAGAAAGCAGGACTTCCGTTACCAAACTGGAAACTTACGTATTCAGGATTGAGAAACGTACCTTTCATAAATGGTCAGTTCTCTAAGTTTGATATTCTGCATGGTTATACGGCAACATATACAGCAACAGGTATTCAGTCAAGTGTTGATTACTTCAATACATTAACTTCAAACACAAGTTCGGGGAGAGATGTTAATAATGATTATATCAATCCATTTACTTTCGCGCAGGTTGGATATGTTGAAAACTTCTCACCACTTATCGGAATCGATGTTACGATGAGAAACAACTTCCAATTTGGTTTACAGTATAACAAAACAAGAATGTTATTGTTAGGATTGATAAACCATACGCTTACCGAAGATGCTAATACAGAATATGTAGTAAGATTAGGTTATATCGTTCGTAATTTCAGATTAGGAATGGCAAACACAAGAGGTAGCAGAGGAAAGGGTAGCGATCTTAATATTAGAGGTGATATTTCTTTAAGAGACAGCAGAACAAGTATCATGAATATCTTGTTGGATGATTCTCAGGTGACGGGCGGACAGAAATTAATGAACATCAGACTTTCTGCAGACTACAACGTTTCTGAAAATCTTAACCTAAGAGTATTCTACGAGCAAATGACATCCAAATATAAGATATCAACAGCATTCCCGCTGTCAACGATCAGAGCAGGACTTTCTGCAACATTTACGTTTGGAGATTCAGGTGGTTTCTAAGATAAATAAACATAAAATTAAATGTCCTTCAATTTTGAGGGACATTTTTTATATTCAATATTTGAACCTACTATTATTTTGAATACATTTGTAAAAATAAAAATTTAAAAATGAACACACCATCAGAATTAAAGTACACAAAGGACCACGAATGGATCAAGATTGAAGGAAACGTGGCTACAATTGGTATTACTGATTTTGCACAAGGAGAACTTGGAGACATCGTTTATGTAGATATAGATACTGTAGATGATGATTTAGAAGGAGGTGCAGTTTTCGGAAGTGTTGAAGCAGTAAAAACGGTTTCAGACTTATTCTTACCTATCGCAGGAAAAGTGATCGAGTTTAATTCAGAATTAGAAGGTCAGCCGGAATTGTTAAACACAGATCCTTATGGAAACGGATGGATCATCAAATTAGAACTTGCTGACGGTGCAGATCAATCAGAATTACTTACAGCAGAAGAATACCAAGCTATCATTGGATAAAATATCAAAAATATTAGGTAAGATATTGCCCATTTATTGGGCATTTCTTACTTACATGCTCCTGAAACCGGGAGAAGAAAACCAAGAATATTGGTTTATGTTTAATGGTGTAGACAAAGTTTTACACTTAAGCATATTTTCCACACTGGGCTTCTTATTCATTGGCGCCTTTCCAAAGATCAAATTCTCCTATTTCTTTCAGATCATACTTATATATGCATTTCTCACCGAGATCCTTCAAGAGGAAATGGGATTGGGCAGATCTATGGAATCCTTAGACATCGTAGCCGATACTATAGGCTGCTTACTCGGATACTATACATATAAGGTATTAGTCAAAAGATTTTTCTGATCGACCAATAAACGTGCGGATTGCCTTCCGACTTTTTCTTAGAAGCTATTTCCAGCTCTCCACTCATACTCCTCGCGCCAGCGCCTTCTTTCAGATCCAACTTCTTGCTGTGGGGTAACCGCTCCTATCTGGGCTAGGGTATTTGGCGCTGTTATTACTATTTCTTGCAATAGAATTTTTCGACCGACATAATCAATCAATCTTCCCAACCCTAAAAACAATCCTAATACCCTCCAACTCTCTCACAATCAAACGTCTAAGTTATCCCACAATCATCTGTGCCAATCTGTGAAAATCTGTGGGAAATAAAAAAGCATCCCTCAAACATAGTCCTCATCCTTCACATTAAAACCTTTTAAGTTTTCAAAACCTAAAAGGTTTATTAGAGTATACCTTATATATAGTATATTTAATAATCCAAGAAATCCTCTTCAAAGTGCTTTCAACCGTTGAAAACACCTATTCTGACACTTCTCAAAAAGACAATCGAATAGTGTGGATAACTACGGCTTACTCTATAAATAAAACTATATCAATAGCTTATAATCAAAACTTTTCCACAATACGAGTTTTGTATGAACATTATGTTAAATATATTTGGAACGGTGGGTAAGATTGGAGTACTTTTGCCCCACTGAAAACGATATGTTGGAAGTAGCGCAGAAGTAGGTAATAGAGTATGAATACTACGAAACGGATTAGAAATAAACTTTAAATTTTTAGTAAATAAAAGTTGTAAGGTTTAAAAAGATTTGTATCTTTGCAGTCCGGTAAAACGGGAGCAGAGGAGTAGAAGATTGGGATGTTGAAAGATGAGATTAGGGTGAATTAAAAAACTTTAAATTAAATCAAAAATATCTTGGTCAATTAGAAATAAATAATTACTTTTGCACACGCAAATCTATACTGAAAACGACAGAAAATTAGGTATGGTAAAAAGCGGAAGATACAAGAAGATCATTGAAAAATAGATATAACAACCAAGTAAGGAAAAGACTAGAACGTTAATAACTTTGAGTGAGTCAGACAAACATACAATGGAGAGTTTGATCCTGGCTCAGGATGAACGCTAGCGGGAGGCCTAACACATGCAAGCCGAGCGGTAGAGATCTTTCGGGATCTTGAGAGCGGCGTACGGGTGCGGAACACGTGTGCAACCTGCCTTTATCTGGGGGATAGCCTTTCGAAAGGAAGATTAATACCCCATAATATATTAGATGGCATCATTTGATATTGAAAACTCCGGTGGATAGAGATGGGCACGCGCAAGATTAGATAGTTGGTGAGGTAACGGCTCACCAAGTCAATGATCTTTAGGGGGCCTGAGAGGGTGATCCCCCACACTGGTACTGAGACACGGACCAGACTCCTACGGGAGGCAGCAGTGAGGAATATTGGACAATGGGTGAGAGCCTGATCCAGCCATCCCGCGTGAAGGACGACGGCCCTATGGGTTGTAAACTTCTTTTGTATAGGGATAAACCTTTCCACGTGTGGGAAGCTGAAGGTACTATACGAATAAGCACCGGCTAACTCCGTGCCAGCAGCCGCGGTAATACGGAGGGTGCAAGCGTTATCCGGATTTATTGGGTTTAAAGGGTCCGTAGGCGGGCTCGTAAGTCAGTGGTGAAATCTCATAGCTTAACTATGAAACTGCCATTGATACTGCGAGCCTTGAGTAAGGTAGAGGTAGCTGGAATAAGTAGTGTAGCGGTGAAATGCATAGATATTACTTAGAACACCAATTGCGAAGGCAGGTTACCATGTCTTAACTGACGCTGATGGACGAAAGCGTGGGGAGCGAACAGGATTAGATACCCTGGTAGTCCACGCCGTAAACGATGCTAACTCGTTTTTGGGTTTTCGGATTCAGAGACTAAGCGAAAGTGATAAGTTAGCCACCTGGGGAGTACGTTCGCAAGAATGAAACTCAAAGGAATTGACGGGGGCCCGCACAAGCGGTGGATTATGTGGTTTAATTCGATGATACGCGAGGAACCTTACCAAGGCTTAAATGGGAATTGACAGGTTTAGAAATAGACTTTTCTTCGGACAATTTTCAAGGTGCTGCATGGTTGTCGTCAGCTCGTGCCGTGAGGTGTTAGGTTAAGTCCTGCAACGAGCGCAACCCCTGTCACTAGTTGCTAGCATTAAGTTGAGGACTCTAGTGAGACTGCCTACGCAAGTAGAGAGGAAGGTGGGGATGACGTCAAATCATCACGGCCCTTACGCCTTGGGCCACACACGTAATACAATGGCCGGTACAGAGGGCAGCTACACAGCGATGTGATGCAAATCTCGAAAGCCGGTCTCAGTTCGGATTGGAGTCTGCAACTCGACTCTATGAAGCTGGAATCGCTAGTAATCGCGCATCAGCCATGGCGCGGTGAATACGTTCCCGGGCCTTGTACACACCGCCCGTCAAGCCATGGAAGTCTGGGGTACCTGAAGTCGGTGACCGTAACAGGAGCTGCCTAGGGTAAAACAGGTAACTAGGGCTAAGTCGTAACAAGGTAGCCGTACCGGAAGGTGCGGCTGGAACATCTCATTTTAGAGCGTCTTTAGACGTTAAACAAAATTAAGGTACTTAAGTGTACCATGTACTTACTTAAAGGACGTTTTAGTTTTTTACTCGGTTGATTTATATTAAAAAAATACAAAACCCACTAGAAATTAGTATCAGGGAGAAAGAGATTTTAGAATTAGAAATTAGAAGTTAGTCGTTAGAAATTAGTCTAACATCTAAAATCTAGCCTCTAATATCTAAATAATGAAGTCTCGTAGCTCAGCTGGTTAGAGCGCTACACTGATAATGTAGAGGTCGGCAGTTCGAGCCTGCCCGAGACTACTAATTAAAATAGAGGTTAGAAATTAGAACTTAGAAGTTAGTTTTTTACTAATATCTAATTACTAACATCTAACATCTGACTAGAGGGGGAATTAGCTCAGCTGGCTAGAGCGCCTGCCTTGCACGCAGGAGGTCAAGGGTTCGACTCCCTTATTCTCCACAGTTTTGTGAGTCTGATTTAAAAGTACGATGAATAGAGCCAAAACAAATATTCATTTATCAGACAAGCAGAAAGACATTAAAGATCATTGACATTAACGGTAAAAATATCACAAAGAGAAAACCGAGCACTTGCGAGTGCTTGAGTAATTAATAAAATAGGAAAGAAATCGTTAAGGGCGTATGGCGGATGCCTAGGCTTTCAGAGGCGAAGAAGGACGCGGTAAGCTGCGAAAAGCTGCGGGGATCGGCACACACGAATTGATCCGCAGATGTCCGAATGGGGCAACCCGGCATGTTGAAGACATGTCACTCTAAATTTATTTAGAGAGCAAACCCGGAGAACTGAAACATCTAAGTACCCGGAGGAAAAGAAATCGAAGAGATTCCGTAAGTAGTGGCGAGCGAACGCGGATTAGCCCAAAAGTCTTTATATATTTAAAAGAATGTTCTGGAAAGAACAGCCATAGAGGGTGATAGCCCCGTATTTGAAAGGTATATTTTGATGATAAATGAGTAGGGCGGGACACGTGAAATCCTGTCTGAATATGGGGGGACCATCCTCCAAGGCTAAATACTCCTGAAAGACCGATAGTGAACAAGTACTGTGAAGGAAAGGTGAAAAGCACTTCGAATAGAAGGGTGAAATAGAACCTGAAACCGTACGCCTACAAGCGGTCGGAGCCCACATGTTGGGTGACGGCGTGCCTTTTGCATAATGAGCCTACGAGTTAATGTTACTAGCGAGGTTAAGGACTTCAGGTCCGGAGCCGGAGCGAAAGCGAGTCTGAATAGGGCGCTTAGTTAGTAGTATTAGACGCGAAACCTTGTGATCTACCCATGGGCAGGTTGAAGCTTTGGTAACACAAAGTGGAGGACCGAACCGGTTGACGTTGAAAAGTCTTCGGATGACCTGTGGGTAGGGGTGAAAGGCCAATCAAACTGGGAGATAGCTCGTACTCCCCGAAATGCATTTAGGTGCAGCGTCGTGTATAAGTTTATTAGAGGTAGAGCTACTGATTGGATGCGGGGGAGTCAAATCCTACCAATTCCTGACAAACTCCGAATGCTAATAAATGTTCCACGGCAGTGAGGGCGCGGGTGCTAAGGTCCGTGTCCGAGAGGGAAAGAACCCAGACCAACAGCTAAGGTCCCCAAATCTCTATTAAGTTGAAGCAACGCGGTTGGACTGCATTGACAGCTAGGATGTTGGCTTGGAAGCAGCCATTCATTTAAAGAGTGCGTAACAGCTCACTAGTCGAGCGGTCCGGCATGGATAATAATCGGGCATAAATAGAGTACCGAAGCTATGGATTTATAACCATTGGGTTATATCTGGTAGGGGAGCATTCTGTTTGCACAGAAGCAGTGGCGTGAGCCATTGTGGAGCGTACAGAAAAGAAAATGTAGGCATAAGTAACGATAAAGCGGGCGAGAAACCCGCTCACCGAAAGACTAAGGTTTCCTCAGCCATGCTAATCAGCTGAGGGTTAGTCGGGACCTAACGCGAACCCGAAAGGGGTAGTGGATGGACAATGGGTTAATATTCCCATACTTGCTCACACTAAAAAGGGGACGGAGTGCCGTACTTACTGGAGACTGACGGAATAGTCAAGACCTAGCCTTCGGGCGAAGTTGCTGTAAGGAAAGTGCTTCCAAGAAAAGCCGAAGTGAAGCAACCCGTACCAAAACCGACACAGGTAGTCGAGGAGAGAATCCTAAGGTGCTAGAGTGAATCATGGTTAAGGAACTAGGCAAAATAGTCTCGTAACTTCGGGAGAAGAGACGCCATCAGCAATGGTGGCCGCAGTAAAAAGGCCCAGGCGACTGTTTATCAAAAACACAGGACTCTGCTAAATCGAAAGATGCTGTATAGGGTCTGACACCTGCCCGGTGCTGGAAGGTTAAGGAAGGGCGTTAGCAGTAATGCGAAGCGTTTGACTGAAGCCCCAGTAAACGGCGGCCGTAACTATAACGGTCCTAAGGTAGCGAAATTCCTTGTCGGGTAAGTTCCGACCTGCACGAATGGTGTAACGATCTGGGCACTGTCTCAACCATGAGCTCTGTGAAATTGTAGTCTCGGTGAAGATGCCGAGTACCCGCAATGGGACGAAAAGACCCTGTGAACCTTTACTATAACTTCGTATTGACTTTGAGTAAGTAATGTGTAGGATAGGTGGGAGACTTTGAAGCAGGCACGCTAGTGTTTGTGGAGTCAACGTTGAAATACCACCCTTTACTTACTTGGAGCCTAACTTCTTTTAGAAGGACATTGCGTGGTGGGTAGTTTGACTGGGGTGGTCGCCTCCAAAAGAGTAACGGAGGCTTTCAAAGGTACCCTCAGCACGCTTGGTAACCGTGCGTAGAGTGTAATGGCATAAGGGTGCTTGACTGTGAGACCTACAAGTCGATCAGGTGCGAAAGCAGGACATAGTGATCCGGTGGTTCCGTATGGAAGGGCCATCGCTCATAGGATAAAAGGTACTCCGGGGATAACAGGCTAGTCTCCCCCAAGAGCTCACATCGACGGGGAGGTTCGGCACCTCGATGTCGGCTCGTCACATCCTGGGGCTGGAGAAGGTCCCAAGGGTTGGGCTGTTCGCCCATTAAAGTGGCACGCGAGCTGGGTTCAGAACGTCGTGAGACAGTTCGGTCTCTATCTATTGCGGGCGTTAGATGTTTGAGAGGGCTTGATTCTAGTACGAGAGGACCGAATTGAACAAACCTCTGGTGTATCAGTTGTTCCGCCAGGAGCACCGCTGAGTAGCTACGTTTGGAAGAGATAAGCACTGAAAGCATATAAGTGCGAAACTCGCCTCAAGATGAGACATCTTTTAAGGGTCGTTGGAGATGACGACGTTGATAGGCTACAGGTGTAAAGTTGGTAACAGCATAGCCGAGTAGTACTAATTACCCGTAGATTTATTGCCTATTGAAGGAATAAATATAATCATCAAATGAGTAATCATTAATATTACATTAAAAACCTATCTCAAGAGACTTGCAAGTGCAAGAAAGGTTTTGTCTTTGTGAGTGTTTTTATCGATTAAAATCAGGTAGCAGATGTTAGCTGTCAGAAAGCAGGTTTTCCCTGCAATCTATAACCATCAACCTGCAACCTTATATAACGCCTTTAGGGTGGTTTTAGCGGTGGGGCTCACCTGTTCCCATTCCGAACACAGAAGTTAAGCCCACCAGCGCCGATGGTACTGCGAAAGCGGGAGAGTAGGTCGCCGCCAGTTTTTATTTAAAACTCCTTCATCAATTGATGAAGGAGTTTTTTTATGTCCATACCACAATACATGAATAATATAAATAATGGGTAATAGATAATAAGAAATCATTGCCACGGGGAATAAGTAATTTTGCTAAAAGCTAAAAGCTAAAAGCTAAAAGCTAAAAGCTAAAAGCTAAAAGCAATCAAACCTTCCAACTCTTAAACCCTTAACTCTCCCGCTCTCTTTGTCATCCTGGAAGGATCTAAAACCTCTTTTTAAATTTATTTAAAAATCTGCTTTATCCGCTTAATCTGCGAGAGATCATTCTTATCAAACTTGATACCGTGTAGAAAAGCTATTTTTCTTGTCATCCTTATTTTTTACTAAATACTAAATACTTTTTTGTGTCATTGTGAGGAGCGAAGCTAGCCTGTGTTGAGCCTGTTGAAGTAAAGCAATCCCTTTTATAGATGTTCGTTGCCTGTAGCAGTAAATAATCTTTCAATTAAAAAATATTAACAAACATCTGTGAAAATCCGTGTGATCTGTGGTAAATTAAAATTTCGCATAAGGCATGTATTAATTGATTATAATTTAAGATGTAAGCCCTATTCAATAGGAGTGGGCTTTAGCCTAACCTTAAATAAAAATCAATAGCTTCATGCTTATTCCGGATCCTGATGATTTTATCCTTCACACTTGTTGTCGTTTTCTATTTTTCTTTAGAATATTTTCCGGGTATATTTTTCAAATTATTTGAAAGCTTAAAAAGTTCCGGTTAATTATCCATCCTTATCAATTACATTTTCTATTCTACTTTCCCAGAATTAACCCTTTACTATCCTAATTCAAAAAAAAACACATTTTTATCTCCAACTTTAAAGCGCAAAAACCCAATATCCTTCCTGTTAATCCCAAAATCTTCTCCTCGAAAGACTCATATCCTCCCACTCTAAACCACTTCAGCCCTTCCGCCTACTGCCTTATCCTTAATTCCTCAGGCCTAATACCTCAAAAAAACAAGCATTAGTTTAAAATTATTCTTCCACGTTATCAATTACTTACCCTTAAATATGAACTAAAAGTAAATTTTATGTTAAATATATTTGGAATGGTGGGTAAGATTGGAGTACTTTTGCCCCACTGAAAACGAGAAGTTGGAAGTAGCGCAGAAGTAGGTAATAGAGTATGAATACTACGAAACGGATTAGAAATAAACTTTAAATTTTTAGTAAATAAAAGTTGTAAGGTTTAAAAAGATTTGTATCTTTGCAGTCCGGTAAAACGGGAGCAGAGGAGTAGAAGATTGGGATATTGAAAGATGAGATTAGGGTAAATTAAAAAACTTTAAATTAAATCAAAAATATCTTGGTCAATTAGAAATAAATAATTACTTTTGCACACGCAAATCTATACTGAAAACGACAGAAAATTAGGTATGGTAAAAAGCGGAAGATACAAGAAGATCATTGAAAAATAGATATAACAACCAAGTAAGGAAAAGACTAGAACGTTAATAACTTTGAGTGAGTCAGACAAACATACAATGGAGAGTTTGATCCTGGCTCAGGATGAACGCTAGCGGGAGGCCTAACACATGCAAGCCGAGCGGTAGAGATCTTTCGGGATCTTGAGAGCGGCGTACGGGTGCGGAACACGTGTGCAACCTGCCTTTATCTGGGGGATAGCCTTTCGAAAGGAAGATTAATACCCCATAATATATTGAATGGCATCATTTAATATTGAAAACTCCGGTGGATAGAGATGGGCACGCGCAAGATTAGATAGTTGGTGAGGTAACGGCTCACCAAGTCAATGATCTTTAGGGGGCCTGAGAGGGTGATCCCCCACACTGGTACTGAGACACGGACCAGACTCCTACGGGAGGCAGCAGTGAGGAATATTGGACAATGGGTGAGAGCCTGATCCAGCCATCCCGCGTGAAGGACGACGGCCCTATGGGTTGTAAACTTCTTTTGTATAGGGATAAACCTTTCCACGTGTGGAAAGCTGAAGGTACTATACGAATAAGCACCGGCTAACTCCGTGCCAGCAGCCGCGGTAATACGGAGGGTGCAAGCGTTATCCGGATTTATTGGGTTTAAAGGGTCCGTAGGCGGGCTCGTAAGTCAGTGGTGAAATCTCATAGCTTAACTATGAAACTGCCATTGATACTGCGAGCCTTGAGTAAGGTAGAGGTAGCTGGAATAAGTAGTGTAGCGGTGAAATGCATAGATATTACTTAGAACACCAATTGCGAAGGCAGGTTACCATGTCTTAACTGACGCTGATGGACGAAAGCGTGGGGAGCGAACAGGATTAGATACCCTGGTAGTCCACGCCGTAAACGATGCTAACTCGTTTTTGGGTTTTCGGATTCAGAGACTAAGCGAAAGTGATAAGTTAGCCACCTGGGGAGTACGTTCGCAAGAATGAAACTCAAAGGAATTGACGGGGGCCCGCACAAGCGGTGGATTATGTGGTTTAATTCGATGATACGCGAGGAACCTTACCAAGGCTTAAATGGGAATTGACAGGTTTAGAAATAGACTTTTCTTCGGACAATTTTCAAGGTGCTGCATGGTTGTCGTCAGCTCGTGCCGTGAGGTGTTAGGTTAAGTCCTGCAACGAGCGCAACCCCTGTCACTAGTTGCTAGCATTAAGTTGAGGACTCTAGTGAGACTGCCTACGCAAGTAGAGAGGAAGGTGGGGATGACGTCAAATCATCACGGCCCTTACGCCTTGGGCCACACACGTAATACAATGGCCGGTACAGAGGGCAGCTACACAGCGATGTGATGCAAATCTCGAAAGCCGGTCTCAGTTCGGATTGGAGTCTGCAACTCGACTCTATGAAGCTGGAATCGCTAGTAATCGCGCATCAGCCATGGCGCGGTGAATACGTTCCCGGGCCTTGTACACACCGCCCGTCAAGCCATGGAAGTCTGGGGTACCTGAAGTCGGTGACCGTAACAGGAGCTGCCTAGGGTAAAACAGGTAACTAGGGCTAAGTCGTAACAAGGTAGCCGTACCGGAAGGTGCGGCTGGAACATCTCATTTTAGAGCGTCTTTAGACGTTAAACAAAATTAAGGTACTTAAGTGTACCATGTACTTACTTAAAGGACGTTTTAGTTTTTTACTCGGTTGATTTATATTAAAAAAATACAAAACCCACTAGAAATTAGTATCAGGGAGAAAGAGATTTTAGAATTAGAAATTAGAAGTTAGTCGTTAGAAATTAGTCTAACATCTAAAATCTAGCCTCTAATATCTAAATAATGAAGTCTCGTAGCTCAGCTGGTTAGAGCGCTACACTGATAATGTAGAGGTCGGCAGTTCGAGCCTGCCCGAGACTACTAATTAAAATAGAGGTTAGAAATTAGAACTTAGAAGTTAGTTTTTTACTAATATCTAATTACTAACATCTAACATCTGACTAGAGGGGGAATTAGCTCAGCTGGCTAGAGCGCCTGCCTTGCACGCAGGAGGTCAAGGGTTCGACTCCCTTATTCTCCACAGTTTTGTGAGTCTGATTTAAAAGTACGATGAATAGAGCCAAAACAAATATTCATTTATCAGACAAGCAGAAAGACATTAAAGATCATTGACATTAACGGTAAAAATATCACAAAGAGAAAACCGAGCACTTGCGAGTGCTTGAGTAATTAATAAAATAGGAAAGAAATCGTTAAGGGCGTATGGCGGATGCCTAGGCTTTCAGAGGCGAAGAAGGACGCGGTAAGCTGCGAAAAGCTGCGGGGATCGGCACACACGAATTGATCCGCAGATGTCCGAATGGGGCAACCCGGCATGTTGAAGACATGTCACTCTAAATTTATTTAGAGAGCAAACCCGGAGAACTGAAACATCTAAGTACCCGGAGGAAAAGAAATCGAAGAGATTCCGTAAGTAGTGGCGAGCGAACGCGGATTAGCCCAAAAGTCTTTATATATTTAAAAGAATGTTCTGGAAAGAACAGCCATAGAGGGTGATAGCCCCGTATTTGAAAGGTATATTTTGATGATAAATGAGTAGGGCGGGACACGTGAAATCCTGTCTGAATATGGGGGGACCATCCTCCAAGGCTAAATACTCCTGAAAGACCGATAGTGAACAAGTACTGTGAAGGAAAGGTGAAAAGCACTTCGAATAGAAGGGTGAAATAGAACCTGAAACCGTACGCCTACAAGCGGTCGGAGCCCACATGTTGGGTGACGGCGTGCCTTTTGCATAATGAGCCTACGAGTTAATGTTACTAGCGAGGTTAAGGACTTCAGGTCCGGAGCCGGAGCGAAAGCGAGTCTGAATAGGGCGCTTAGTTAGTAGTATTAGACGCGAAACCTTGTGATCTACCCATGGGCAGGTTGAAGCTTTGGTAACACAAAGTGGAGGACCGAACCGGTTGACGTTGAAAAGTCTTCGGATGACCTGTGGGTAGGGGTGAAAGGCCAATCAAACTGGGAGATAGCTCGTACTCCCCGAAATGCATTTAGGTGCAGCGTCGTGTATAAGTTTATTAGAGGTAGAGCTACTGATTGGATGCGGGGGAGTCAAATCCTACCAATTCCTGACAAACTCCGAATGCTAATAAATGTTCCACGGCAGTGAGGGCGCGGGTGCTAAGGTCCGTGTCCGAGAGGGAAAGAACCCAGACCAACAGCTAAGGTCCCCAAATCTCTATTAAGTTGAAGCAACGCGGTTGGACTGCATTGACAGCTAGGATGTTGGCTTGGAAGCAGCCATTCATTTAAAGAGTGCGTAACAGCTCACTAGTCGAGCGGTCCGGCATGGATAATAATCGGGCATAAATAGAGTACCGAAGCTATGGATTTATAACCATTGGGTTATATCTGGTAGGGGAGCATTCTGTTTGCACAGAAGCAGTGGCGTGAGCCATTGTGGAGCGTACAGAAAAGAAAATGTAGGCATAAGTAACGATAAAGCGGGCGAGAAACCCGCTCACCGAAAGACTAAGGTTTCCTCAGCCATGCTAATCAGCTGAGGGTTAGTCGGGACCTAACGCGAACCCGAAAGGGGTAGTGGATGGACAATGGGTTAATATTCCCATACTTGCTCACACTAAAAAGGGGACGGAGTGCCGTACTTACTGGAGACTGACGGAATAGTCAAGACCTAGCCTTCGGGCGAAGTTGCTGTAAGGAAAGTGCTTCCAAGAAAAGCCGAAGTGAAGCAACCCGTACCAAAACCGACACAGGTAGTCGAGGAGAGAATCCTAAGGTGCTAGAGTGAATCATGGTTAAGGAACTAGGCAAAATAGTCTCGTAACTTCGGGAGAAGAGACGCCATCAGCAATGGTGGCCGCAGTAAAAAGGCCCAGGCGACTGTTTATCAAAAACACAGGACTCTGCTAAATCGAAAGATGCTGTATAGGGTCTGACACCTGCCCGGTGCTGGAAGGTTAAGGAAGGGCGTTAGCAGTAATGCGAAGCGTTTGACTGAAGCCCCAGTAAACGGCGGCCGTAACTATAACGGTCCTAAGGTAGCGAAATTCCTTGTCGGGTAAGTTCCGACCTGCACGAATGGTGTAACGATCTGGGCACTGTCTCAACCATGAGCTCTGTGAAATTGTAGTCTCGGTGAAGATGCCGAGTACCCGCAATGGGACGAAAAGACCCTGTGAACCTTTACTATAACTTCGTATTGACTTTGAGTAAGTAATGTGTAGGATAGGTGGGAGACTTTGAAGCAGGCACGCTAGTGTTTGTGGAGTCAACGTTGAAATACCACCCTTTACTTACTTGGAGCCTAACTTCTTTTAGAAGGACATTGCGTGGTGGGTAGTTTGACTGGGGTGGTCGCCTCCAAAAGAGTAACGGAGGCTTTCAAAGGTACCCTCAGCACGCTTGGTAACCGTGCGTAGAGTGTAATGGCATAAGGGTGCTTGACTGTGAGACCTACAAGTCGATCAGGTGCGAAAGCAGGACATAGTGATCCGGTGGTTCCGTATGGAAGGGCCATCGCTCATAGGATAAAAGGTACTCCGGGGATAACAGGCTAGTCTCCCCCAAGAGCTCACATCGACGGGGAGGTTCGGCACCTCGATGTCGGCTCGTCACATCCTGGGGCTGGAGAAGGTCCCAAGGGTTGGGCTGTTCGCCCATTAAAGTGGCACGCGAGCTGGGTTCAGAACGTCGTGAGACAGTTCGGTCTCTATCTATTGCGGGCGTTAGATGTTTGAGAGGGCTTGATTCTAGTACGAGAGGACCGAATTGAACAAACCTCTGGTGTATCAGTTGTTCCGCCAGGAGCACCGCTGAGTAGCTACGTTTGGAAGAGATAAGCACTGAAAGCATATAAGTGCGAAACTCGCCTCAAGATGAGACATCTTTTAAGGGTCGTTGGAGATGACGACGTTGATAGGCTACAGGTGTAAAGTTGGTAACAGCATAGCCGAGTAGTACTAATTACCCGTAGATTTATTGCCTATTGAAGGAATAAATATAATCATCAAATGAGTAATCATTAATATTACATTAAAAACCTATCTCAAGAGACTTGCAAGTGCAAGAAAGGTTTTGTCTTTGTGAGTGTTTTTATCGATTAAAATCAGGTAGCAGATGTTAGCTGTCAGAAAGCAGGTTTTCCCTGCAATCTATAACCATCAACCTGCAACCTTATATAACGCCTTTAGGGTGGTTTTAGCGGTGGGGCTCACCTGTTCCCATTCCGAACACAGAAGTTAAGCCCACCAGCGCCGATGGTACTGCGAAAGCGGGAGAGTAGGTCGCCGCCAGTTTTTATTTAAAACTCCTTCATCTATTGATGAAGGAGTTTTTTTATGTCCATACACTAAGGGATGAGACTTTTTTTTTGTACTTACTCAAGGAATAACTCAGACATCTACTTTGATAGAAGTAATATAGAAGCGCTGTGGTAATTTATAGTAGAAATAATATTAAGTTTTAGCTAAAGCCCTATTGATTCATATATATATATATATCATAAAATAGGGTTAAAAAACAAGATTATTTCTATCAAATTAAGAGGATTGGTTAGAAATTAAAATACTTTCTTTTAATTTAGGATTAAAACAATCTAGGCTGTTTGCAATTTATATTCAAGGTCAAAATAAAATCTAATATTAGCTATATTCTTCCAAGCTGCAAATTTGAATGCAGAGTAACCAATTAACATTCCTAGAGTGTTTAATAATACATCGTCAATGTCAGCTACACCTCGGCCTGTAAGAGATTGAGTTAGTTCAATTAGAGTTATTGAAATGATAAAAAATAGAGTAATAGGAATAATTTTATTAAGCTTTGTTATACTTAATCCTAAAAAGCCAAATGGACTGAAAACAAAAATATTTCCAATTATATTAATTAAAAATGTCTGTGTATGAATATGATTCACAGAAAAAATGGTGAATCGTTTTAAATGGAATTAGCTGAAAGTAGCTTGTAGACGACGTTTCTCTATCACATCCGATAAACATCATGTATAAAAGCAAAATAGTATAAATAGTAATAAGTACTGCAAAAAATCTTTTCATAGGTTTCCTTTTGGGATTAGTAATAAAAAAGGTTGTATGCTATTAGCTTTTAAGCTTAATTTATTAACAAAAATTCTGCCCTAATGTAGAAGATTTTAAAACTTTATGCTTCTTTAATATTTTTTAACTCAATACAAAAGCCTCACTTTAAAAGTAAGGCTGTATATTTAATTAAAATCGTTTTATCAAACCTGTATTACTCCCAAATTAAATTTCTCTGTAATTGGAGCATTATTTGCAGCCTCAATACCCATAGAGATCCATTTTCTGGTATCTGTAGGATTAATGATAGCGTCTGTCCAAAGCCTTGCTGCGGCATAAGTAGACTCTGTTTGTTTTTGGTATCTTTTAGAGATTGTATTCAGAATTTCATTACGGTCTTCCTCAGTAATTTCTTTACCTTGTTTTTTCAATGTAGATTCTTGAATCTGAGCCAATACTTTTGCAGCCTGAGAACCACCCATTACAGCTAGATCTGCCCAAGGCCAAGCAACGATTAATCTCGGATCATAAGCTTTTCCACACATTGCATAATTTCCTGCACCGTAAGAGTTTCCTGTAATAATGGTGAATTTTGGAACTACAGAATTAGCAACAGCATTTACCATTTTTGCTCCGTCTTTGATGATTCCTCCGTGCTCAGATTTTGAACCTACCATAAAACCGGTAACATCCTGTAAGAATACCAAAGGAATTTTTCTTTGATTACAGTTTGCAATAAATCTTGTCGCTTTATCAGCCGAATCAGAGTAAATAACTCCACCAAACTGCATTTCTCCTTTACCACTTTTTACTAATTTTCTTTGATTAGCAACAATTCCTACGGACCAACCATCAACTCTTGCCGTTGCGCAGATGATAGTTTTGCCATAATCAGGTTTATATTCTTCGTACTCAGAATTGTCGACCATACATTTGATAATTTCCAAAGTATCATATTGATCTGCTCTTGAAACAGGTACAATTCCGAAAATATTGTCTGGACTTTCCTTTGGAGGGAAACTTTCAATTCTATCGAAGCCTGCTTTTTCAGTACTTCCGATAGATTTCATAATCGTTTTAATTCTATTTAAAGCATCTTTATCATCTTTAGCTTTATAATCTGTAACTCCGGAAATTGAGCAGTGTGTAGTTGCTCCTCCAAGTGTTTCATTATCAATAGTTTCGCCAATTGCGGCTTTTACCAAATAACTTCCGGCTAAGAAAATAGAGCCTGTTTTGTCAACAATCATTGCTTCATCACTCATGATTGGTAAATATGCACCACCAGCAACACAACTTCCCATTACTGCAGAAATCTGAATAATTCCCATAGAGCTCATTTTGGCATTGTTTCTGAAAATTCTTCCGAAATGCTCTTTATCAGGGAAAATTTCGTCCTGCATGGGAAGATAAACTCCTGCAGAATCTACCAAATAAATAATTGGAAGTTTATTTTCCATCGCAATTTCCTGAGCTCTCAAATTTTTCTTTCCGGTAATTGGGAACCAAGCTCCAGCCTTTACAGAAGCATCATTAGCAACTACCAAGCACTGTCTTCCGGAAACATAGCCCATAACTACAACAACGCCACCAGCTGGGCAACCACCATGCTCTTCATACATTTCATAGCCTGCAAATGCGCCAATTTCTATGGAATCTGAATCTTTATCAAGAAGATATTCCACCCTTTCTCTTGCCGTCATTTTTCCTTCATCACGAAGTTTTTGAAGTCGTTTTTCGCCTCCTCCTTTTTTTATTTCAGCAAGTAGTCTATTTATTTCGGATAGTTTTAATCTGTTTTGATCTTCTCTTTTGTTGAATTCAATGTCCATAAAATTTCAAATTTTTCCGTCTAAAGATACTCTTTTTATAAGAATTCTGAATTTAAATAAAACAGGTGTTTAATAGGTTGGTTTTCAGATTTTTGTGAAATATTTAACAAAAAAAGGTTTTAAATGTTTGATATTTTTTCTAACTTTACATAAGAGTTATAGGGATAATATTCTCTATGAAATACTCTAAGTTCCTAGTTTATTTTTTTAATAGTTTATTATTTGAAGGCCCTGAAAGTTTAACAGACTTTCAGGGTTTTTTGTCTGTATGAATGTCATTTTAAAGAAAATTGATTTCAATATTACTATTTAACACAATTTCTTAAATTTAATTGAAGTAAAGAGATATTTTTTGTAAGATTTGTAAAAGCTATTTGTAAATTTGCATGTTAAAATTAAAAGAAGATAGGATATGCATAAATTAGCGCTTTTCAGATTACACTTAATTGTTTTTTTGTGGGGATTCACTGCAATTCTAGGAAAACTGATTCAGGCTAATGCACAGATTCTTGTATTTTACAGAATGCTTTTTGCTGCGATCTTTTTATATGCTTTTATCAGAATCTATAAAAAAGAGAGTATAAAAGTTTCTAAGAAAATATTCTTTCAGTTGGCTGCAATCGGAGTTGCTATGGCTTTGCACTGGTATTGCTTCTTTTATTCGATCAAAGTTTCAAACGTCTCGATAGCATTGAGCTGTTTATCATTATCAACATTATTTGCTTCCATTTTAGAACCTATTATTTTTAAAAGAAAAATAGATGCTTCGGAAGTAATCATGGGAGTGGTGATTGTCTCCTGTATTTTATTAATTTTTAAAACAGAGTTTCAATATAAAGAAGGAATCATTTACGGAGTCTTTTGTGCCATTTTTGGGACGATATTTTCCGTTTTTAATGGAAAAATGTTTGGGAAAACAAGCTCCGGGAACATTATTTTTTATGAAATCTTCTGTGGATGGTTTGTTTTATTGATATTTTATCTATTTAGTGGTCAAATTTTTCAAATGAATGAAATAAGTTACAGCGATATTGCGTTAATATGCTTATTGGCAAGTGTTTTTACAGCTTTCCCGATGTTGGAATCGGTTAATCTAATGAAGTATATTTCGCCTTTTACACTAATTTTAACAGTTAATTTAGAACCAGTTTACGGAATTATACTAGCTTTTTTTATCTTTGGAGAATCGGAACATATGAGCCCAATATTTTATATTGCATCTGGTGTTATGATACTGGCAATCATTGCAAACGGATTAATAAAAGCCAGAAAAACAAAAAAACTTTAACTAAGCATCAAACTTATATGATGAAAAAATATTTTTTACTTGCTTCTTTCGTATTATTTGGGACTTCTCAGGCTCAAATTATAAGGAAATATTCCAACGAATTTTTAAATATCGGAGCAGGAGCCAGAGGTCTTGCTATGGGAGGAGCCGTGATATCCAATCAGGATGATGTATATTCTCCTATGTGGAACCCGGCAGGTTTGATGTCGATTGAACGAGACTGGCAAGGAGCTGCAATGCACGCCGAGTATTTTGAGTCGATTGCTAAATATGATTACCTAGCATACGCAAAAGTTCTGGAAACAGGTGTTTTCGGAGTTTCGGTTGTAAGGCTTGGTATTGATAATATTTTGAATACAACTCAGTTGATCGATCCTGAAGGAAATATTGACTACGATAAAATCACTAAATTTTCGCAGTCAGACTATGCAGCAATAATTTCTTATGCTTTTAATCCTGCAGGAAATCCTAAATTGGATGTCGGAGTAAATGCTAAAATTGTTTATAGAAATGTAGGTAAATTTGCAAGTGGTTATGGTTTTGGTTTTGACGTAGGTGCAATTTATAAGGCAGACAACGGATGGAAATTTGGGGGAATGCTTCGAGATGCAACAACAACTGTCAATTTTTGGAGCATTAATCAAAAAGAGCTTTCAACGATTGTAAATGGTGAAGAATTTAACCCTGCACCAACTGATAAAATGGAACTTACAATGCCTAAATTAAATGTAGGTGCAAGTAAAATTTTTAATATCAACAGCAGTATTTATGTTTTACCTGAAGCTGGTATTAATGTAGATTTTGCTAAAACAGCAGCTCTTGTTTCTACTGATTTTGCAAGTATTACGCCTTATGCGGGAGCTGAAGTAGGCTACCAAAAAATGATTTTTGTAAGATTGGGGGTAAACAGATTCCAAAATATTACAGATATTGAAGACTTGAAAAGAAAAGTCTCTTTCCAGCCAAGTGCGGGTATTGGTATCAAATATAGAGGTCTTACGTTAGATTATGCTATTACAAACTCAGGAATTGGAGGTTCAAATTTCTATTCGAATTTCTTCTCACTTAAATTGGATATGGGAACGTTTAGAAATGATTAAAATTTTTAAAATGAAAAAACTATCAATACTTATACTTACTATTTGTTCAATAATTGCTTTCGGACAAAAGATTTCTGATTACAAATATGTTTCTATTCCAGAAAAATTTCAAACTTTTAAAAACAGTTTTGATCTAGAAAATTTTTTAGCAAATGCTTTAAAAGGAAAAAAATATGTAATCCTTCAGGATGATAAATTGAAGTGGCCGTCGGAAGCGATGGGGAACTCTTGTAGTATCATTAATGCAGATGTTATTAATGATAAGACGATGTTGAGAAATAGAGTGATCTTACAGTTTAAGGATTGTAATGGTAAAACTATACTTGAATCGAAAGGAAACTCAACAATCAAAGAATTTGAAGAAGGTTTTCAGGATGCTTTAAAGCAGGCATTAGTTGTAGTTCCAATTTCTAACCCGGTTGCAATTGTGGCTCAAAAGGAGGCCGAAACACCTGTAAATAATAATGTTTCAAGTACTGTTGCGGTATCTGCAGAAAGTACAGCGAGTAAATACAGTAACGGAAAGGTAGATTTACAGAAAGTACAAATTGATAATAGCCAGTTTATTTTGGTTAAACCCAATAGTTCTTTGCCATTTGCGACTTTTAAATCAACTACAAAAGCAGATGTTTTCAGAGTGAAACTGGAAACTGGAGATTCTACGATCGGCTATTTTGAAAATGGAAATATTGTAATAGAAATTCCTCAGAAAAATGGAGAATATGCTAAAGAAGTTTTTGCCGGAAAATAAAGCTTACTACATCATCAAGAAATAAAAAAATAGCCCTTACCTGAAACCTCAGGTAAGGGTTTTTAATAACAGTTAACCATAAAAACTAAAATTATTAAGGCATTAAAACAGTGTCAATCACATGAATCACACCATTTGACTGATTTACATCAGCTATTGTAATTTTTGCACTATTTCCTTTAGCATCAGTTACGTATAGATCTTTTCCTTTTGTCCAGAAAGTAACATCTTCACCTTCAACGGTTTTCATCATACTTTTTCCGTTTCCGGCTTTTACCGCAGCCCAAATTTCTTTAGCACTATATTTTCCTGCAAGAACGTGGTAAGTTAAAACTTTAGTAAGCATTTCTTTGTTTTCAGGCTTTACCAAGCTTTCCACTGTTCCTTTTGGAAGTTTTGCGAAAGCTGCATCAGTAGGAGCCAATACAGTAAAAGGACCTTTTCCCTGTAAAGTTTCAACTAAACCGGCTGCTTTTACAGCCGTTACAAGCGTTTTGTGATCTTTAGAGTTTACAGCGTTCTCAATAATGTTTTTTGAAGGATACATTGCTGCACCACCTACCATTACTGTTTTTTCTTTCATTTGTGCAGTTAGATTTCCACTGAAAGCGAATGATAAAGCAACCATTCCTAATACTGCGATTTTTGATCTTGTATTCATTTTTTGATTTTTTAAATTAAATATTTTTTGATTTCTTATTCTTACCTACCATTTACGATGTAGATTCTGTTTTAGATTTAAAAATTATTTTTTTGTTTAAATTATTTTTTCTTGGTTAAGAAGGTTGAGTTAATTTCAAAATCATTTACGACATAAAATATTTTTTGGTTTTTCTTTATTATACATTTTATTTTATTACATTTGGATTGAAAAATATTCGTTATTAAAACAAACTATTCGGAAGAGGAACTTATCGTTTTATTGAAAGAGAAAAACGAAGCTGGTTTTCATTATTTGTATGACCATTACTCCGGCGCGCTTTATGGTGTGATATTCCGAATTGTACAATCAAAAGAATATACAGAAGAAGTTATTCAGGATGTTTTCGTAAAGATCTGGAACTCCATTCTTCAATATGACTCTACCAAAGGAAGATTTTATACCTGGATGATTAATATTGCCAGAAATACGGCGATAGATTATTTAAAATCAAAAGGTTTCCAAAACGAACTTAAAAACCAACCACTTCCTGATTTCGTATATAACAGTGCAGAACTTTCAACGACTAATAAGACATCCGACTTTATCGGGTTCAAAGACGTTCTTGGAGGTTTGGAGATTGATAAGCAGGAGCTTATAGATCTGGCGTATTATCAGGGATATACTCAAAACGAGATATCAGAAAAACTAAAGATACCGCTGGGTACTGTTAAAACGAAAATGCGGAATGCATTGATAAAATTAAAGGATTTGTTAAAAGATTATCAATAAATTGAACACTAAGGAATACATATCATCCGGAATTATAGAATCTTATATTCTAGGTTTTGCTTCTCACGAGGAAGCAGGGATTTTGGAGTGTGTGATGAAGAACAATGCTGAAGTTAAAGTAGCTTTTGAAGAAGCTCAAAAAACTTTGGAAGATTTAGCAACAGCTCAGGCTGTAACTCCTCCAAATGATTTAAAATCTAAAATTTGGAATAAAATTCAACAGGAACAAATTGTTGAAGAGGTTAGACCTGTAATTTCAGAAGTAAAACAAGATCTGAAAGTTCAGGGAGATATAAAAGAGATTAAAACTCAAAAAAATAACAATTGGAAAACCTATGCTGTTGCAGCATCGATACTGTTTTTAGTAAGTGTTGTCGGAAATTTATTCTGGATGAATACTCAATCTGAAAATAAAAAAGTCATTGCAAAACTTGAAACTGAAAAACAGTCTAAAGATTTAGCATATCAAAAAATGCAGCAAAAATGGGATATGCTATCAGGTACAGATATGCAGATGGTTGTTTTAAAAGGCGTAGAAAAACATGCTGACTCCAAAGCAATGGTTTTCTGGGATAAAAAATCTAAACAAGTGTATCTAAATGCTGATAGCCTGCCAAAAGCTCCTGAAGGAATGCAGTATCAGCTTTGGGCAATTGCAGACGGAAAACCTGTAAGCGCAGGAATGTACACTGAAGAAAAAGACAGTAAAATTGCTCTTTCAAATATAGAAAATGCTCAGGCATTTGCAATAACTCTTGAAAAACAGGGAGGAAGTGCAACTCCAACAATGGAAAATATGTACGTGATGGGTGCTATCTAAACGTTATATTTTTATGAAAATAAAAAGCTCTTGATTTAAAGAGCTTTTTTTGTGAGCAATAATAGGATTGTATTATTTCTTGATAAACTTAATGCTTTGATTTCCTTTATCACTAATTATTTTTGCGGTATAAATTCCCGGAACTAGGTCTGGCAATCTTATGATAGTATTTTTACTGTTTTTAGGAAACTCATTTCTTAATAATTTACCATTGAAGTCATATATTTCAACAGATTTAATCGTTTTTGTATTTTCAATAGTTAAAACGTCCGAAACGGGATTTGGATAAATTTTAGCAGAAGATAATGTAATTTCAGAGGTAGATAAAGGCTCTAAAACATTCACGGTATAATCTGTCCATGTTCCATAAGCGTAAGTAGCGCATGCAGAATCGGCAGTTGGTGTACCGGCACCGGAGTTCCCAAGACGATTCCATATTCTCATTCTATAATTTCCGGCTGCTACAGATGACGGGATCGTAAAAGGTCCGGTATAGGTCTGGTTTTGATTGGCAATATAAGTCGGTAAGAACAAGTTTTCTCCTGCATCATCAAAATCTCCGTCACTATTGAAATCAATTGCCATTCCGCAAGCAGTCCAGTTGGTTGTAGACACATTGATTGTATAATTCGTTGTCGTGTTTAGGTTGATAACAACAGAAGTACGATCTCTTTCGGAAGTACATGTTCCAGCCGCAAATGAATTAGTAAAACCAACTTCAGGAATTGTTACCTGAGTAATTCTCCAATTTGTGCATCCGCTAGGATAAGATGGACTACAATATGTTTGTGAATAAAATGGAATTGCAGTTACAATCAATGAAAATAATGCAAAAATTTTTGCTAAGAGATAGTTTTTTTCCATAATATTTGATTTTTTATTACAAATTAAAATTATGAAAAAATATTAAATTATGTGTTTTTGATGCTTAATTACTAATAAAAATGCTATTTTTAGATTAATTTTATTTAAATATTGACTTTTAAATATGATTTCAATTAGTTATTGAAAAAATCATGAATAACTTTCGCCTTACTTTTCCCAAGAATTTCTTCCAAGGTCTCCAAATTAGACTCTTTTATACGTTTCACAGACTTTAATTTAGATAAAAGCAACTCAATTGTTTTTTCTCCGACTCCCGGGATTTCTTCCAGCTCAGATTTTATAGTAGAATTTGTTCTTCTGGTTCTGTGATGTTTTACTCCAAAACGGTGGGCTTCATCTCGAACTCTCTGAAGAATTTTAAGCGTTTCAGATTTTTTATCTAGATATAAAGGAATCGGGTCTTCCGGGAAGAAAATTTCCTCTAATCTTTTGGCAATTCCGACAATGGTAATCTTTCCGTAAAGTCCTAATAATCTTAAACTTTTTACCGCTGAAGAGAGCTGTCCTTTTCCACCATCGATCAAAATTAGTTGTGGTAAAGTATCCCCTTCGTCGAGTAATCTTTTATAACGACGGTAAATCACTTCTTCCATCGTCGCAAAGTCATTGGCTCCTTCCACCGTTTTTGGATGGAAAATTCTGTAATCGGCCTTGCTTGGTTTTCCGTCTTTAAACACAACACACGCCGAAACCGGATTGGTTCCCTGAATATTTGAGTTGTCGAAACCTTCAATATGTCTTGGCTCAACGGGCATTCTCAGCAGTTTTTGCATTTCTGCCATGATTCGGTTGGCATGTCTTTCCGGATCTATTATTTGAACTTGTTTTAATTTTTCTAAGCGATATTCTTTTGCATTTTTCTCGGAAAGTTCAACGATACGTTTTTTATCGCCCATTTTAGGGACGATCAATTTTACATTCGGAATTTCAACAGATAAATGGAAAGGAAGTAAAACTTCTTTTGAATCTGAATCAAATTTCTGACGAATTTCAATCAAAGCCTCTTCCATAATATCCTCGTCCGATTCTTCAAGAATTTTTTTTATTTCTGTCGTGAAACTCTGAATAATATTTCCATTTCTAATCTTAAAGAAATTCACATAAGCGGCCGTTTCATCGCTTGTCATTCCAAACACATCTACATCGTCGATATTTGGGTTTACAACCGTATTTCTTGACTGATAATCTTCAAGAATGTCTATTTTTTCTTTAACAAGCTGCGCTTGTTCAAATTGGAGGTTTTCAGCATATTTCATCATCTGATTAACCAAATATTCTTTTGCCTTTCGGAAATCTCCTTTTACAATTCCGCGGATCGCATCTATTTTTTCATCATAATCTTCTTTGCTTTCCAGATCTTCACAAGGTCCTTCGCAATTTTTGATGTGATATTCAAGACAGACTTTATATTTTCCTTCTGCAATTTTGGATGGAGCTAAATTTAAATTACAAGTTCTGAGTTTGTAAATATGTTTAATAGTTTCCAGTAGAATCTTTGCAGGACGTACTTTTGCATAGGGGCCGTAATATTCTGAACCGTCTTTGATCTTTGTTCTTGTTAAAAAAATACGTGGAAAATTTTCATTTTTAATACAGATCCAAGGATAGGTTTTATCATCCTTCAACATAACATTGTAAAACGGCTGATGTTCTTTTATCAGGTTATTTTCCAATAAAAGAGCGTCATATTCACTATTTACAATGGTCGTTTCTAATCGCTGGATCTTGCCAACCATTATTCTTGTTCTGTAACCCGGAAGATTTTTGTTGAAATAGGACAGAACCCTTTTCTTTAAATTTTTCGCCTTTCCTACATACAATAAATGTTCATTTTTATCATAATAACGATAAACACCGGGTTCGGAAGGCAAAGTTTTGAGTTGTAATTCTAAAGAAGGATTCATATAACAAAATTACGGAATTTTGCTTTTATCTGTTGATACTAATATTTTTTTAACCTATTTTAAATTTTAGATACAGATCTTTTCGACTATATCTATTAAATAAGCCTTTAAAGTATACGAGAATTTTTATTTAAATCAAGTTAGATTTCGTAAAATAAAAAAGCTGCAGAAAATTTCTACAGCTTTGTACATGATATGTTTGAATATTTTATCCGTTTGTTATCTGAGTATATTCGCTCACCAAGAAGCTGAAATAATCCCATTCAATAGATTTTTTAGGGTATTTTTTCATAAATTCTGCATTATCTCCGAATAGGAAATCGTAGTTGTCTTCAAAATCATCTTTGTGTAGCCACATTACTTTATCGCCTTTTTTAACGTAATAAGATTTAATAACGCCACCACCTAATTGAGGAGAACCCATCACAGAAAATCCGGTTGTTTCTTTCGCTCTAGGATCGTGATAAACAGAAATGATATTGTCAAATCCAGGGTTGATAACCTGCATAAGGAATTCTTTATCGTCTTTTTTATTTTTTAAAGAAACAGTTTGATTTACAAAATGAATACGCTCGTTTGTGGTATTCTTATTTAAGCTTTTTGTTCCAAAATTTCTGATATTTCCCATGTACTTGGCCACTTTTGCATACTTTTCAGCGTTGCTTGGGTAAACATACATTTCGTCAATTTGATCTGCATTAAAAGTTGTGCTCTTTTTTGAGATACTGTCTTTGATAGAAACTTCAAAAATCTGTCCTTTTTTAGTATCAATTTTACCACAGAACCCTTTGTAAGTCGTTCCGTCCTTTAAAATTACGGTAGATGTTTTCTTTGGAGATGGCGTGTTGAATCCTTCATTAAAAAGATACATTTCCATTTTTTTGATGTCTTCTTTTGAGTATTTTACCTTATCCTGGGCAAAAGAAGCAACACTTACAAGGCAGAATGCCAATAGTAAAGCTTTAAATTTCATAGGTTATTGTTTTTTATTTTCGGAAGTAAAAGTAATGAAATAAATCACTTGTTTTGAAAAATAAATACAGGTTAAAGTTTTACTTTTACAGTTGTTGTTAAAAGTGTAATTTTAAGCAAAATTAAGACAATGATATACGGGATAGATGTTTTCAGTTTTCATGATGTATTGGAAATCTGTAAAAATCCGAAAAAAGCGAAACTTAATAAAGCTTCAAAAGATCAAATTTTAAAATCACAGAAAAACGTTCAGAAAATTGTTGAGTCCGACAGATGTGTGTACGGGATCAATACAGGTTTTGGGCCTCTTTGCGATACAAAAATCTCTGCTGACGAAACAGCGCAATTACAATATAATTTAATCATTTCTCACGCGGTAGGCGTAGGAAAACCGATTGATAAAGAATTTTCAAAGATCATGATCATTGCTAAAGTTCATGCATTGTCAAAAGGTTTTTCGGGAGTTTCTTTGGAGGTGATCGAGAGATTGATCACGATGTTGGAGAAAGATATTATTCCTGTGGTTCCTGAACAAGGTTCTGTTGGTGCTTCGGGAGATTTGGCACCTTTGTCACACTTAGTTTTACCGCTTTTAGGATTAGGACAGGTTTGGGAAGGAGATCAGATTTTCGAAACTGCTGAAATTTTAGAAAAACATAACCTTGAACCTTTGACTTTAGGTCCAAAAGAAGGTTTGGGATTAATTAACGGAACCCAATTTATCTTAGCGCATGCGATCAAAGGGTTGGAGAAATTCGAATATCTGTTGGATCTGGCTGATCTGACTGCAGCAATGAGTTTAGAAGCTTATAGAGGTTCTGAAAGTCCGTTTAAAAAAGAACTTCATGACATAAGACCATTTGAAGGAAGTAAAAAAGTAGCTGCCAGAATGGTGAAATTTCTGAAAGGTTCTGAAAATATGAAAGCTCACGAAGACTGTGAACGAGTACAGGATCCTTATTCAATGAGATGTGTTCCTCAGGTTCATGGAGCGAGCAGAAATGCTTTTGAGCATCTTAAATTAATGGCGAATACAGAATTAAACTCTGTAACAGATAATCCGATTGTTTTAAGTGCTGAAGAATCAATCTCAGGAGGGAATTTCCACGGACAGTTAATGGCAATGCCTTTAGATTATGCAACGTTGGCTGCGGCTGAATTAGGAAATATTTCTGACAGAAGAAGTTATTTATTATTGGAAGGAAAATACGGTTTACCAAGATTGTTAACGGAAAGCTCTGGTTTAAATTCAGGATTCATGATTCCTCAATATACTTCTGCGGCGTTGGTTACGGAAAATAAAACATTATGTTTTCCAGCTTCTGCGGATTCAATTCCTACAAGTTTGGGTCAGGAAGATCATGTTTCGATGGGAAGTATTTCAGGAAGAAAATTCAATCAGGTTCTTGGGAATTTGGTTAATATTTTATCTGTTGAATTAATGTTTGCAGCGCAAGGATTAGAATTCAGAAGACCTGCAAAATGTTCAAAAATCATTGAAGAAAACTTTGCAATCATTCGTTCTAAAGTGGCTAAACTTGAAGATGATAGATTGATAGGAAAGGATATGCTCGCTATTGCTGAATTGATTAATGATAGAAAATTTGTTGTGAATTAATTTTTCAAACTTAATATATATATAAAAGCTTCCTTGAAAAAGGGAGCTTTTTTGTTTTAAATTTTTCTCTCGCTGATTTGCAAATTACTCAGATGTTTATGTTTTTTTTGTGTTATTTGTGAAAATATCTGTGAAATTTGTGTTTAAAAATATTAAATAAATTGCTTTTCAAACTAAAAATATACACAAACATCTGCAAAATCAGCGAGACACAAATCACAAGAATAATTTAAAAATATTAATTTAGCAAAAGTAAAAACAAAAAGATGACAATTACAAAAACAGATTCTTCAAACGTTGACTTTCAAAATCTGGTAAAACTTCTTGATGCCGATTTGGCGATTCGTAACGGTGAAGATCATGCATTTTATGATCAATTCAACAAAATTGATATGATCAAAAACTGTATCGTTATTTATGTAGATAACAATCCTGCAGCTTGTGGCGCTTTCAAAAAATTTGAGGATGATACAGTTGAGATCAAAAGAATGTACACCCATCCGGATTTCAGGAAAAGAGGTTTGGCAGGAACGATCGTAAAAGAATTAGAAAACTGGGCAAAAGAAATCGGTTATAAAAAAGCTGTTCTGGAAAGTTCATTAGAGCAAAACGAAGCTCTTTCTGTATACGAAAAAAGCGGTTATCAAAGAATTCCGAATTATGGACAATACATCGGAATTGACAAAAGTGTCTGCTACGAAAAAAGATTGTAAATCATAGTCTTATATTATTTTTAGCATAATAAAATTAATGTAAAAATCATGTGAAATTAATTTTTAAAGAACTGTAATTCAAGAGAAAGTGATATCTTGTATTACCAAATAAAAATTAATTTATATGAAAAAAAACGTATTTTATGTAATGTTTCTGCTCTTTGTGGCGGTTTCATGTAACAGGGACGAACTTCAGAATCAGGTAACCGAAATTGAGGTTGCTCAAAAAGATCCTCTCAATGCAAAACAGATTAACGGTAAAATTAATGAGTCTATTAAGAGTACGGGAAATTTCTCATGGGCGAAATCTTCCGATCATCTTGTCTGGAGTGCCGTTTTTCAGGGAAATAAAGTCGCTTCAATTGGCTTTGGCTCTACAAAAGACGATTTTGACCGAAGCTTGTCTTCAAACAATGAGCAAATTCAAAATGAAATTCTAGCTCTTATTGAGAAATATGAAGGAAAAGAAAAAAGCAGAATTTTACTTAATGCTGACAAATATCTCAATCAGATAGATGTTGCTATTGAAAAACAGGAAACAGTTATTGCTCTTCGTAAAATGAAAAACATTCGTTATCTGGAGCCTGCAGATTATCATTATTTCGAAAACGAAAGTAAATTCAACGGAACCGCGAAATCAAGCGGCAGCTCAGGATGCGGATTTGAATCAACGGCTTTAAATGCTGCCGACTATACAACCGTAACTCCCAACGCGAAAGCACCGTGGTCTTTCTACAAACATAATATCACCAATGCCTGGAGCTACAGTACAGGAGCCGGAGTGACGATTGGCTTGATCGATTCCGGGGTTTCTCCTGAACAAAGTCTGTTGGGAAGCAGTTTTAATAATGGATTATCATCGGGCAGAACAATCAGTAAAGTTGGGGTGCATGTAGATTCTGTCTGGCCATGGGCTACGGGTTACGACGGGCCAAATGATCAGTGTGGACACGGAACAAGCATGGCTTCTGCAATGGCAGCTCCGCGAAATAACCAAGGACAACCGGTTGGAGTTGCTTATAATGCCAATTTAATCGCTTATCGTGCAGCAACCAACGTTGTTTTGGATGGTTATCACGAACAAAATGGAGTAAAAATAGCTTTCACAGAATTAGCCAATAATAATAGTGTGAAAATTATTTCCATGTCAATGGGACACATTTTTTCTGTAGGTAAAATTGAAGACGGAGTAAAATATGCTTATTCAAAAGGAAAATTAATTTTCTGTGCCGGCGGAACTTCTACAAGCTTCACTACTTTTGTGGGGGTTATTTTCCCTGCCTGGATGCCGGAAACTCAAGCAATCACGGGAGTAAAAGAAAATACTTCCAATCAAAAATGTGATGTTTGCCATTCAGGAGCTGAAATTGATTTTACCTATCAAATGGAGAGAGCTTCAGGAAACAGTGTTCCGGTTCTAAGTTATTATAACGCACAAACCGATTATGTAGGCGGATCGTCCGTGGCAACCGCTTCTACGGCAGGAATTGCTGCTTTAGTTTGGTCTAAAAACCCATCATGGACGAGAGAGCAGGTCTTGAATAAAATGAGACAGTCTGCTACGTATTATCCAATTCCGAATTTAGATTACGGATATGGAAATATTAATGTTTTACAGGCTGTACAGTAAAATTTAAACTGAAAATTTAATTTTAACCACAAAAGGCACAAAAGATTTAATGCTTAAATAGTTTTAAGTTTATGAATTCAATGTAAGTTAAGAGCAAATAGGTTTTAAAAACTTTTGATCATTATTCTTTTATGAACTTTGATCAACTCAAATTTACACGAATAAGATCTTTTGCAACTTTTGTGGTTAAATTTTTTATTAATTAATCTCCTAACTGATAATCTAAAGGAAGCATATTTTCAATTTTATTTTTTGAAAAATCTCCTTCATTGATGAGTAGATCGGGAGTGGTGATGTTTCCGTCTTTTGAAACTTCAAATGTTTCACCTTCGGGATGAAGAAAGGAAGACAACATTACAGGTGTGGTACTTTTAACAAAATCTTTTCCTTTTCGTTCAAAGAAATATTTGGGATAATTAACCTGAAGCATGTCTACAAAGCTAAAAAGGACTTCCTCACCGGATCTTTTTACATAATCAGCATCAGGAATCTTTGTTTTTGTGATGGCAAGCGCGTAGGGTTTTTCATTGTTTTTTCGTCTCAGAATATCACTGATATCTTCGGGAATATTCATATTTCTTGAATTTTTCATCATTTCTGAAAAATTTTTCAATGTTTTTAACTCTTCTTCGGTCGGATATTTCGGATTGGGGAATTTTACGACTTTATTCACAATAAATCCATCTTCGGAAACCTTATTTTTGTAAATACTTCGAAAAAAATGGAGTAGACTTCCGTCAAAAGCATTCATTCTGTTAAGCTTTACTTTATCCGATTTTTTTGTTTCTTTAAAAAAACTTGTTCCGGTATAATTGACCATTTTAAACTCAAAATCGACAGAGTAGCTGATGAGGTTGTATTGTATTTCGTAACCTAAATTTTTATTTTCAATAATTAAAGTCTGTGGAGCTTTTACTTTCAGGTTTTTGTTGGTTTTATCGTAGGCAAATTTTAAAGACCGTTGATTTTTAATTCTTACATTTTCTCTGTCGGAACCAATGAATGTATTCAGAAAATAATAGATGTAATTTTTGTAAGCTTCTTCAGTGTAAGGAATAATTTTAACCTCTTCGATTGTATTGGTCTTAATTAAAACAACTCTCAATGTTTTATTGATAACTTCAGAAAGCTTTGTTGTAAAAGTTTCATAATTTTCCTTTTGGAAGACCAAACTTCCACTGGTTTGTGATGCTACATTAAGACTAAAACTTCCATCTTCCTTTGAGATAGTATTGATTTTGGTTCCGTCCAGATAAATATTGACATTGGCAATTTTCTGTTCGGCATCATTTACAACCGTACCTTTAATGATTTGGGCAAATACACTGTAAAGAGGTAGTAAAAATAGAAATAGTAATATCGTTTTTTTCATGGTAAAACAATATTACTATATTTATAGTGATAAAAAAAGTTTTTATTAAATATTTAGTGAATGAAAATAATTTAACCAATTCTCACGCTTGTCATACTCAAAGAACCGCCAATTAATTCATCATTAAATAAGACTAAATTTTCCGCTTTATCTTTCAATCCTAATGTATAGATTAACGGTAAATAATGATCCGGAGTCGGAACTGCATATTGTAAAAATGTTCCCTGTTTCTGATAATCAATAATGGGTTGGAAATTACCATCAAGAAGCCAATTATTGGTTTTCTCTCTGGCTTCAATTGCCCAATCCCAGCCGGCTCCAACGGTATCAATATTTTTCCAGTCGATCAATCTTAAATTATGAACAATATTTCCGCTTCCGATAATAAGAATACCTTTTTTGCGAAGTTTATTTAATTTTTGAGCCAATTCAAAATGATATTGCGGAGGTTTTGTATAATCAATACTCAACTGAATCACAGGAATATCCGCATTAGGATACATATGTTTGATAACAGACCATGCGCCATGATCCAGTCCCCAATTATGATCTTCCTCAACCAAGATAGGAGCCAAAAGTTCAGCTGTTTCTTTTGCCAGTTCAGGACTTCCGGGAGCGGGATATTCTACATCAAACAACGCTTTCGGAAAACCTCCAAAATCATGAATCGTTCTTGGCATATCCATCGCCGTCACAAAAGTTCCCGGAGTATACCAATGGGCGGAAATACACAAAATAGCATTCGGTTTGGGAATCTCTGTCGCGGCTTTTCTGAAACCCTTTACAAACTGATTTTCTTCAATCGCATTCATCGGCGAACCGTGCCCAAGAAATAAAACAGGCATTCTTTGCGTACTTTGAAAATTGTCACTGATATTTTGTAGATCGTTGAGGTTCATACTATAGTATTAAAAAAGAAAAAGGTTCAAGGTTTTTAGAAAATCCCTGAACCTTTTATGATTAAATTTTTTTGGATGTTTTTGGTTAATTTGTCCCGTTGGGCTCCCAAAAATCCGTTTTATTATGCTTGTTTTACAAACTGTAAATCTCCTGCTAATTTTACATCTTCGCTTACCATTACACCTCCAGCTTCAAGAGCAGCATTCCAGTTTAATCCGAAGTCTTTTCTGTTGATTTTCCCTTCAAAAGAGAAACCAGCTTTAGTATTTCCCCATGGATCAACGTTGATTCCGTTAAAATCTACATCAAGAGTGATAGGTTTTGTAATACCGTTAATCGTTAAATTTCCAGTTACAGCACCATTCAAGGCCTGAGAATCGAAAGTAATTGTAGGGTTCGCTTCTGCATTGAAAAACTCTGCAGATTTAAGGTGATTATCTCTGTCTGCATTATGAGTTGAAACAGAATCAGTCTGAATCGTTGCAGTCGTTTTAGCGTTTGCGAAAGTATCATCATCAGCATCAATTTCTGCAGTGAAGTTGGTGAAGTTACCTTTAATGTTTGAAATCATCATGTGTTTTACTTTGAAAGTAATTTCACTATGCGTTGGGTCTAGGTTCCATTTTGTTGCCATTGTAATATGTTTTTTTATTGTTATTTATACTGCAAATTTAGGATAAGGTATAGGTTCAAATCATTGACGTAAGATAAGAAATGAATATCGTAACAATTTTAACTTCAAATTAACATTACAACCTATCATTCGACGAAGGAGAAATCTATTACTTATTCTTTAGAAGCTATTTCCCGCTTTCCATTACAATCTTTTTTTTCAAAAAAGGATTTTCATTGCAATCGGGGCTAGGGTATTGGTCGCCATCATTACGATTTGTCTTTGCGAGGAGCGAAGTGACGAAGCAATCTCAAAACATCAAAATATTTATAACGAATCACCATACAGTTTATCATTTCGTAAGAATCTTAACAATCATTATTAAAAAGTAAATATAAATTCTACGCTCCACTTCGTTCCGTTCTGAATAACAAAGACACCGTACAACTATTGTTAGGAGAGTCGCAAAAAACCAAAAACTAACAACCATCAACCAAAAACTATTAAATCTAATTTAACATTTCTTAACGGTTAACTTTTATTTCTTATTTTTGATGGATTCAATTTTATACAATGAAATTACATAGATTTTCTTTATTGATGGTAGTTTTGGGCGGATCGGTTTTTGCCCAGACTCAGAAATTCACGATGGCGGAGGCTGTAAACGGGTTGAGAACGAACTTAGCAGTGAAAAATATCTCTCAATTTTCATGGTCTGGAGATGGTAAATCTTACATTCAGGCAGTGAAAGGCGGATATTTAATCACAGATCTAAAGACTGCAAAACAGGATACTTTGGTTTCTTTGACGCAGTTGAACAGAAGTTTTTCTGATAATAAACTAAAAGCAGTTCCACAGATCAAATTTATCAGCAAATCTCAAGGATACTTTAATGCGAACGGTCAAATGATCTGGGCTGATAAATCCGGAAGCGACTGGAAAGTAAAAAGCTCAACATCTTTAGATGGAAATGCTGCGAATGTAAAAGTGTTTAATGATAATCAGACTTTTGCCTACACAGTAAAGAATAATTTATTTGTCAATAAAAACGGAAAAGTAATCGCAGTAACGAATGATTCTAACGAAAATATTCTTAACGGTGCTGCCAATGTCCACAGAAACGAATTCGGGATCGATAACGGAATTTTCCCAGCACCAAATTCGGAAAGTGTAGCATTCTACAGAATGGATCAGACGATGGTTGCAGATTATCCTGTGATCGATTGGTCGGTAACTCCGGCGGTAAATCACAATATCAAATATCCGATGGCGGGGCAAAAGTCTCACGAAGTTACATTGGGGGTTTACAATATTAAAAATCAATCAACGACTTTCCTGAAAGTTGAAGGTGAGAAAGATCAATATTTAACAGCAATTACCTGGAGCCCGGATTCAAAATATATCTTTGTTGGAGTGTTGAACAGAGGTCAGAATCATATGAAAATGAATCAGTATGATGCTGTTACAGGAGATTTAGTGAAAACTTTATTTGAAGAATCGGACAGTAAATATGTTGAGCCTCAACATCCATTAACTTTCTTCCCAAATTCTACTACAGACTTTATCTGGCAGAGTCAGAGAACGGGTTATAATCATTTGTTTCATTATAGTTTAGAAAAAGGTTTGGTTGCTCAGATCACAAAAGGAGATTGGCTGGTAACGGACATTTTAGGTTTTAATGAAAAGAAAAAGGAAATTTATTTCACTTCTACGAAAGAAACTCCTTTGGAAAAACATTTATACAGAATCAATTGGGCTAACTTTAAACTACAGAGATTAGACAATGCAGAAGGCGTTCACACAGGAGTTTTAAGCAGTGACGGAAATTATTTATACGATGTTTACAGCAATGCCAACACGCCAAAAGTTGCGAACATTATTAATACAAATACATTAAAATCCGATAATATTCTTACAGCTGAAAATACATTGAAAAATTATCAGCGACCTGAAATTAAAAATGTAAACCTAAAAGCTGACGATGGTACACCTTTATACGGTAAAATAATCCTTCCGACGAATTTTGATCCGAACAAAAAATATCCTGTAATTGTTTATCTGTACAACGGACCACATTTACAATTGATAACGAATACTTTCCCTGCCTCAGGAAACCTTTGGTACGAGTATATGGCTCAAAACGGATACATTATTTTCACAATGGATGGAAGAGGTTCTGCCAACCGTGGAATGAAGTTCGAGCAGGCTGTTTTCAGAAACTTAGGAACAACCGAAATGAATGACCAGATGAAAGGGGTAGATTATCTAAAATCTCTTCCTTATGTTGATTCAGAAAAATTGGGTATTCATGGATGGAGCTTCGGTGGATTTATGACGACAAGTTTCATGACTCGTCATCCTGAAGTTTTCAAAGTAGGTGTTGCAGGTGGTCCGGTGATCGACTGGAGCATGTACGAGATCATGTACGGCGAAAGATATATGGATACACCTCAGGAAAACCCACAAGGGTACGCAGCAGCTAATTTATTGGATAAAGTTCAGAACTTGAAAGGTAAATTATTGATGATCCACGGTGCGCAGGATGATGTGGTGGTTTGGCAACATTCTATCAAATTCATTAAATCTGCGGTTGATAATGGAGTTCAGCTAGATTACTTCGTTTATCCGGGACATCCACACAACGTGATCGGAAAAGACAGAGTACATTTGATGCAGAAAGTAACCGATTATTTTGATCAGAACTTGAAAAAGTAATCATTAAAAATATAGAATGAACTTTGTAAAAGTAGATAGAGTCCACTTTCATACGTTTGATTCGTTAAGATTTCTATCTTTTTTATTAGTTTTCTTACATCATTCCCCCATTCCTACAGACAGTGTATTGCACTATATTTCTAAGGGAGGGGGGATTGGTGTTTCTTTTTTCTTTGTGTTAAGCGGTTTTTTAATTACCTATATTTTAATTCTTGAAAAGCTTAATAACCAAAATAAAATTTCACTTAAAAAGTTCTTTAAAAGAAGAATATTAAGAATATGGCCCTTGTATTATGCGATGGCTATTTTTGCATTTTGTACGCCTTTTATCCTGACTTTTTTTCATATTTCGTTTTCTAATGACGGTTACGAGCCGAATTGGTTCTTTACCTTTACATTCCTCGAAAACTATATGATGATGTACACCGGAAGTTTTCCGAATGTGGCTCCATTGCCTGTTATTTGGTCGCTTTGTATTGAGGAGCATTTTTATATTATCTGGGGACTTATTTTCTATTTTATATCATTAAAAAATATTCCAAAGCTTATTGTTGTAAGTATTTTGGTCTCATTTTTAACCAAGATTGTGTATGAAACATATAATATTCCGACTGTAGATATTTTTACGAATATTGATAATTTTGCTTTTGGAACAATTCCGGCTTACTTATTTGTTTTTCATAAAGAAATTATTAAAAAACTGAATGAAATTCCGTCTATTTATAAATATTTTTATGCTGTATTTGTCTTATCAGCCATTGTCATAAGATTAAATACGACAGTAATTCCTGATGTAAAAATTAATTCACTTTTCTTTGGAATGCTGTTTTCTTTACTGATTCTATTCACTTTGGGAGAAAAAAATGTATTTAAAATCTCAGATAAAACCATATTGGCCCGTCTTGGAAAATACACTTACGGTTTATACTTAATTCATCCGATATGCATTAGTTTATTTGTCAAAATGGGGGAGAAGTATCATTTAAATTGGTATTCTATTACTTCATTGGCGTTTGTTTTCACTGTAATTTTTGCCTATTTATCCTATCATCTTTTCGAGAAACAATTTTTAAAGCTTAAAGGTTCAAACTAAGTTTGACCATTGTTCGTTCTTACCATCGATCAATGTTTTTAAATATTGATAGCCGTAATTTTGTCCTATCTAAAAATCAAAAAATATGGAATTAGGAATAGGAATGTTTGGCGACTTATCTTTTGACCAGACAACCGGAAAATATAGAGATGCAGGCGTAAAGATTCGTGAAATTCTTGAGCAGGTAAAAACAATGGATGAGGTGGGAATTGATGTTTTCGCGATGGGAGAGCATCACCGTCCGGATTATGCGGTTTCGTCACCAGAAATTGTTTTGGCTGCAGCTGCAAGTATCACCAAAAATATAAAATTGGCAAGTGGTGTAACGGTTTTAAGTTCATCCGAGCCTGTAAAAGTATATGAAGACTTTTCAACATTAGATTTAATATCAGACGGTAGAGCCGAAATATTCGTAGGAAGAGGGAGTTTCATAGAATCTTTTCCGTTGTACGGATATTCTTTGAACGATTATGAACAGCTTTTCGATGAAAAATTAGAATTATTATTAAAAATAAATTCAGAAGAAAATGTTTCGTGGTCTGGAAAGCTTCGTGCGCCGATGCAAAATCAAACCGTTTATCCAAGAGCAAAAAATGATGGCAAATTATCAATCTGGAGAGCTGTTGGCGGAACACCACAATCGGTTTTAAGCGCTGCACAATTGGGAATGCCTTTGGTGGTTGCTATTATTGGCGGAATGCCGATTCAGTTTAAAAATTTAATCGAATTTTATAAGCAGGAATACCAAAAAGCAGGTCATGATGTATCTAAAATGCAGATCGCGATTCACTCACACACTTTTGTAAGTAACGACCAAAATGTTGTAGACGGATATTTTAATAATTACAAGTCTCAGATGGATAGAATCGGAGCTTCCAGGGGTTGGGCGCCTTATACAAAAGCGCAATATGATGGTGGAAGAAACAAAGATGGCGCTTTATTCATCGGAAGTCCGGCAGAAGTTGCAGATAAAATTGCTTACATGAAAGAAATTTTCGGAATTACGAGATTTATCGGGCATATGGATGTCGGCGATCCCGCTCATGATGTGATGATGAAATCTATTGAATTATTTGGTGAAAAAGTAAAACCTATTGTTCAAAATTGATAAAATAAAACCTCTGCTGAAATTTTCAACGGAGGTTTTTCTTGAATTAAATATAAAAAGTTTAAAGAATATTGAGAATATTAATGTTACTTTTGGTTGAAACAAATTTGATATGAAAAATATATGGATTCTTTTTTTTGCTTTAATAGGAACAATAATTAATGCTCAGGATCTAAAAAAAACAGCAAAGGAAATACAGGAAGAAGGTATTGAATTGTATCGAAGTGAAATGGCGAGCTGGTACGGAACCGATGTTTTGAAAGCAAATTATGATAAGATGGAAAATATAAAAGGATATTTTTCCTACATTGATGGTGGTGTTCCAAAATGTATTTTCTTTTCTGAAAAAAATAAAGTTTTAGCTACAGTTGCTTTTCCTGCCAATTATAATCCGAGAGATGCAAAATTGGATCTGAACGAAAGAGATTTTACAACTAAAGAATTAGATTATTTCACAATCAGACAAAATGCCAACGAAAAAGTAAAAACTGATACTATTTTTCAACAGTACAATAACACAAGTATCAATTTGATTCCTCTCATTGATAAAAATAATGTTAAGAAAGTGTATGCCGTTACCGGTCCTTCGGTGGATAATATCGTTATTTTTGGGAACGATTATCTCATTAGTTTTAATGATAAAAATGAAGTTAAAAATATAGAAAAGCTGCATAAGGGAATTATTGTTCAGGCTATGAAAGAGGAAAAAATGGAAAATGCGATTTCTGGACTTCATTCTCATGTGTTGGAAAATCAGCAGACGATAACACCTACCGATATCTGTACATTAATGCTTTATTATAAATTCACAAACTGGGACGATTATTTTGTGGTTTCTAAAGACTTTGTAAGCATATGGAGAAATAAAACTAATAATCTGGTGATTATAAAAGAAAAAGACTTTAAAAGAATGGCCGAGAGTATCGAAAAATCTGAGAAAAATAGTATGAATAAAAATTAAGAATAGAAATTATGCACGAAAAAGCAAAAGATCCTTTACACGGAAAAAGACTCGATGCTATTCTTGAAGAGCTGGTAGATTATTACGGTGGATTTGAGAAATTGGGACAACAGATCAATATCAAATGTTTCACAGATAATCCGAGCATCAATTCTTCTCTCAAGTTTTTACGAAAAACAGATTGGGCGAGAACAAAAGTTGAAAGCCTGTATCTTTATGTTTTAAGACAGAAAAAAAAGAACGAACCAAAAAGTGAAAACTAAAAACAGTATGTTTTAGATTCTTGTTTAAAGGTATTTCTTCGATCAATAATTTCAAAAATAGTATATTTGTGCCATTAATCGTGAAAGAAAATCACGAAAAAAAGAAAAAATATGACAATTGAAAACAATCACGTTGTAGCTGTAAAGTATATACTTCACACTATCGAAGAGGATGGAAATAAAATTCTTGTAGAAGAAACAACAGACGAAAATCCACTTACATTCTTATACGGTATGGGAATGATGATTCCTAAATTTGAACAAAATATTCTTGGTTTAAAAGCTGGTGATAAAGCAGCTTTTGTAATTCAGCCGGAAGAAGCTTACGGTGAAAAACAACCGGATGCTATTGCTCAATTGCCGATAGATATGTTTAAAGAAGCTGGAATTCCTCCTGTAGGAGCTATTTTACCTTTATCTGATAATGAAGGAAATAATTTCCAGGCATTCGTAGTAGAAGTAACGCCGGAAGCTGTAGTAGCAGACCTTAACCATCCAATGGCTGGGAAAGTGTTAGATTTCCAGGTAGAAATTTTAAATACACGTCCTGCGACAGAAGATGAATTATCACACGGTCACGCTCACGGAGTTGACGGAAACGAAGCTCACTAAAATATAATATAAATGTCCGATTTCTAATCGGACATTTTTTATTCTAAAAATTCTCCACTTACATAAAACCAACGGTTTTGTATCATTTTGAATTTCGATAATTCATGATGAACCTGCTTTTGACCGTCTTGATCTGTATAAAAAGCTTTAAATTCAACTTTGCTGACAGAAGGTTTATCAATAATCTCCAGTTTTGTCCATTCATTGATTTCTCCCCATTCCTGTAAATCTTTTGTATTATGAAATTGTCTTTTGCCTGGAGATGTTGTTTCCATCAGATACTTTCCATTGGGAATCGCAAATGCTGAAAACCGTGAACGCATCAAAGCTTCAGCTGTCGGAGCATTTTTTTCTCCTGTATGATAAGGTTTACAACATTCTTCGTAGGTTTTTCCTGAGCAGCAGGGACAGTTCATTTTTTCTAATTTTAATTTTCAAAACACAAATTTACACGAATATTTTTTCACAAATAACATAAATTTTGTGTCAATAGAAACGGGCTTTAGCCCGTTTAAATAAAATATTAATTCCAAATTGGCTTTAGCCAAAACCTATAAAAGAATATTTCTTCCACAGATCGCACAGATTTTCACAGATGATTGCGCATAATCTTTTTATTCATGATAAAATATAACACAAACATCTGTAGTAAATAAAAAAAGCATCCAAAAAATGAATGCTTTTAAAAATTTATTTAATAAAACCTCTGTTTCTCAATAAAGGCTTAATATCCGGATCATGTCCTGTAAAATCTCTGAATGCCTGATTTAGATCAACAGAATTACCTACAGAAAGAATATATTTTCTGAAACGGTCACCATTTTCTCTTGTTAGTCCTCCATTCTTTGAAATCCATTCCCATGCATCATTATCCAATGTTTCAGACCATAAATAAGCGTAATATCCTGCTGAATATCCACCTCCCCAAATGTGTGCAAAATAAGGAGTGTGATATCTTGGTGGAACGGTTGCTAATGTAAATCCGTGTTTTGTTAATGATTGTTTTTCAAAATCTAAAACAGGGATTAATTGACTTTCATTCGTTACAGTATGCCAATCCATGTCAAGTTCAGCAGCAGAAACTAATTCTGTTGTCATATAACCTTGATTAAATGTTCCCGCTTTTTTGATTTTATCAACTAAAGCTTGTGGAATAGGCTGTTTTGTTTCGTAATGAAGGGCATAATTCTTTAAAACAATAGGATCTAAAGCCCAATGCTCATTAATCTGAGAAGGGAATTCTACGAAATCTCTCGGTACATTTGTTCCTGAAAGCGATGGATATTTCTGACTTGCAAACATTCCGTGGATCGAGTGACCAAATTCATGGAAGATAGTCGAAACATCATCAAAGCTAATTAATGAAGGTTTCCCCGGAGCAGGTTTCTGATAATTATAACAGTTTACAATAACAGGTTTTGTTCCCAATAGATAAGATTGCTCAACAAAATTACTCATCCAGGCTCCACCATTTTTAGAATCTCTTGTATAGAAATCCAAATAATAGATCGCAATAGATTTTCCATCATGATCAAAAACTTCATACGTTACAACATCAGGATGATAAACCGGAAGATCTGTTCTCTTTTTGAATGTCAGTCCATAGAATTTTTCAGCAGCGAAGAAAACGCCTTTTTCCAAAACCGTTGTGATTTCAAAATAAGGTTTGATTTGGTTTTCATCTAAATCGAATTTCGCTTTTCTTACTTGTTCAGCATAAAAATTCCAGTCCCAAGGCTCAACTTGGAAACCTCCTTTTTGCTGATCGATCAAATCTTGAATGTCTTTTGCCTCACGTTTTGCTGTTTCTACGGCTGGAGTAGCAATCTGGTTCATTAAGTTGGTCGCTGCTTCAGGCGTTTTTGCCATCTGATCTTGCAATTTCCATTCTGCAAAACTCTTCTTACCTAAAATCTGAGCTTTTTTAAGTCTTAACTTTGCCAGTTTCTCAATGGTTTCTCTGGTGTCGTTCGCATCACCTTTTTCAGCTCTTAACCAAGAAGCTTTAAATAACTTCTCTCTCGTTGCTCTGTTAGTAAGGTTTTGTAGTAAAGGTTGCTGAGTTGTATTTTGTAAAGCTAAAAGATATTGTCCATCTTTTCCGGCAGTTTTTGCATCGGTTGCAGCTGCTGCGATTTCGTCAGCAGAAAGTCCGTCAAGTTCTTTTGCGTTCGAAAAGAAAACACCACCTACTTTTCTAGCTTCCAATAATTTATTGGCATATTGAGTAGAAAGTGAAGCTAATTCCTGATTTACCTGCTTTAATTTTTCTTTATCGGCTGCCGAAAGATTCGCACCTGCGATTTCAAAATTCTGCTTGTAAAACTGTACGAGTCTTTTACTTTCAGGATCTAAACCATCTTCTTTGATGGATTTTATTCTTTTATAAAGATTATCATTCAAATACATTTTATCAGAATGTGCAGCAAAAATTGGAGCATATTCTTCGTCCAAAGCTTGTAATGTTGGGTTTGTATTTGCACTTGTAAGGTTTGAAAATACAATAGTTGTTCTTTTTAAAACCTCGCCACTTTTTTCTAAAGCAACGATCGTATTTTCAAAAGTCGGAGCTTCGGGATTGTTGGCAATTTTTAAAATTTCAGCGTCGTGCTGTTTTAATCCAAAATCAAAAGCCGGTTTAAAATGTTCATTTTTAATTTTATCAAATTCTGGAGCTTCGTATTGAAGTTTGCTTTTTTTCATAAAAGGATTTGATGAAAGAGAAGTGTCCGGTACAGGAATTTCCTGTTGATTATCGGTTTTTTTCATTGTAGTACAAGAGTAATTAAATGCTAATGCAGAAATTAATAATACCGATGTAATATTTTTCATAAATTAGTTGTTATTAAAGTATAAAGATATTAAAAACTTAATGTATAAAACGGTAAACATGAAATCAACAACTATTTTTATTTTTTCGGCCTTCGTCTTATTATCCTCGTGTAACGAAAAACATGAGAGAAACGTTAATGATAAAAGCAATTGGGTAGATAAGGTGACCAATAAGGACCATGGTCCAGGCAAAGAAAAACAATATACCGGTGATTTTGATGAGATCGAAGTTTCTCAGGCGATCGATGCTGAAATTGTAAAATCTGAAACTGAGAAGGTCGTAGTTTATGCACCTGCGAATATCATCGATGATATATTAATTGATAAAATTGGAAGTAAAGTACACATTCATTATAAATCAGGGATCAGAGTTATGAACACGCCTGATGTTAAAGCTAAAATTTATGTTAAAGATTTCTCTAAGCTGATTGCTAATTCTGCAGCAAGTATTACGGTAAAAGATAAATTTACACAAGAAAAAACTGATATTGAAATATCGAGTGCTGCAAGTGTTACAGGAAATTTAGAAGCTAATAAATTTGAAATTTCTGCAGACAGCAGCAGTAGTTTTGACGGCAAAATATGGGCGGTTGATCTTGATGTGGAAGCATCTTCAGCAGCAAGCATCAGTATTTCCGGAAAGGCAAAAAATGCCGATATGAGCTCTTCTTCAGGAAGTAGTCTTTCTGCAAAAGATCTTATCACTGATAATTTAAAAGTTGATGCATCAAGTGGAGCAAGCGTTGATGTAAGCGCAACATCAAGCATAGATGCAGAAGCTTCATCAGGCGGAAGTGTAGATGTTTACAAAAAAGGAAATGTTACGAACATCAAAAAAGACGAAAGCAGTGGCGGAAGCGTTACGATTCAATAAAATTTAGACAGGCGGTTCTTCGTCTTCATCATCTGCGGATGAGGAACCTTCCCAGTTTTTATTATCAAAATTAAGATTATCAAAAGCCAATAATTCCTCCTCTCGCTGGAGGATTTCTTTTGTGGTGAAAAGAAGAATTTCATCATCTTCTTTTGCTTTCGCCAATCTTCTGATGGATGCTTTGTCAATCGTCATAAATCTTTGTCCGAGACGTCTTGCTGCATATTTTCTCATTCCTGTTTCGTGAAGAACATCAACAGCCATATCAACGGCAGTTCCTAATGTTTCACGATAAATATTATCAATACCATTGTTGAGATAAGTGTAAGCATCGATTCTGTTTTTTGCTCTTACAAAGATTTTCACGTTAGGATAGTGTTCACGAACAAGATCTGCAATGAATTTATTATCGCCGGAATCATCAAGGCAAAGAACGAGAATTTCAGCATCTTCAATTCCTGCGGCTCTTAGAATGGGAATTCTCGTAGCGTCTCCGTAATAAACTTTAAAACCATAACTTCTCAACAGTTTCACTCGGTCTGAATCTCTATCCAAAACGGTTGCCGTAACTTTATTAGCCTTCAATAAACGTCCGACGGTACTTCCAAAATGCCCAAAACCTACAATGATAATCTTCTTCTGAGCGATATCGTTATCCAAGATATTAAAAGCACTTTCTTCTTCAGGGATTTCTTTAATGAATTTCGGAGTGATTAGTTTATCATTAATAATTAATAGAAAAGGAGTAATACACATGGTGATCGCCGTTACAGCCATCATCTGTGCATTAAGTTCCGGACTTAAAAGATAAAGGTTTGAAGCATAATTAATCAATACAAAAGCAAATTCTCCCACCTGCGAAAGTGCAAAAGCATAAAATAAACTTTGTGGAGTATCTATTTTGAAAAATTTTCCGATAGCGTAAAGAACCGTAAATTTTACAGCTAAAACGGCTAAAACCGTCGTGAAGATAAAGGTCGGATCCTGTTGAATAACATTAAAATTCATCGTAGAACCTACACTCACAAAGAAGACAGCCAGTAAAAGTCCTTTAAACGGATCAATTTGCGCCTCCAATTCATGACGAAACTCACTGTTCGCAAGCATCACACCAGCAAGGAAAGCTCCTAGCGCCGGAGATAAGCCGATCGCAACCATTAATTCTGAAACTCCAATCACTAAAAATAGGGAAGAGGCGGTTAATAATTCCGTCATTCCGGATTTTGAGACATATCTTAGAAATGGCACGAAAACGTATTTTCCCAATAATATAAGAATAGCAACTCCTAAGATTACGGTTCCGGCCTGTAGCCATTCCGGTAGTTTTTGGATTAATATCTGTACTTCATTGTCGCTGCTGCTTGCTTTATAATTGGCGATGATCGGTAAAATTGCCAAAATAGGAATCACTGCAATATCCTGAAATAAAAGGGTAGAAAATGATGCTTCTCCCGCCAAGGTTTTTAGATTATTTTTTTCCTGTAAAGTCTGTAAAACAATTGCTGTTGAAGATAATGCAAAACAAATCGCAACGGCAATGGCTTTGTCAATTCTCCAACCTGCCCAGATGAAAATTAAGAAGAGAATCGAAATGGTAAGCAACATTTGGGTGAGTCCAAGACCTACGATTTTCTTCCGCATTTCCCAAAATTTTCGGGGTTCTAATTCTAATCCGACCAAAAATAAAAGCATGATAACTCCAAATTCACTGGCGTGCATGATGTCATTAACATCTTTTCCGGTAAGTCTTAGAACATATGGCCCGATAATGATTCCTCCGAAAATATAACCGATCACCGAGCTTAAACCAAACTTTCTAGCCAGCGGAACCATAATAATGGCAACGCCTAAGAAAATTAATGTGTTCATCGCTAAGCTGGATTCCATATTTTATTGGTTCAGGAGTTCTACAAATTCTTTTTTATGTAAAATGATTTCTTTTTTTGAAAGTTTATTGGCTTCATAAACGATCTTGATATTTTTGATATTGGCTTTAAAAACATTTAAGGAAACGATTAATCCGCTGATGAGTTCATCAATGGTGTATTGGTAAGTTCCTGTTTTGGTAAAAGATCTTTCTTTTCCACCGGTTGTGACGAGGATGTAAACTTCTTTTCCTTCGAGTGGATTATTTTCGCCTTCTTTCAGCCAGTCGCGATCAAAAACTTCATCGATCCATAATCTCAATAATGGTGGCATTCCGAACCAGATGATGGGAAACTGAAAGATAAAGCGGTCATAATTTTTTAATCGTTTTCTTTCTCTGAAAGCCGCAATATGAAAGTCGGGATACTCTTCGTAAAGATCTCTAAGGGTAAAATGTTGGTGACGGACATAGAAATTGATGAGCTCCACATTCGAGTTTGAGTGCTCTAAATAAGGGTGCGCAAAAACTACCAATGTCTTCTTCATAAAACCTGTTTTCAGTAAATATAATGAAAAAATATTAGATAAAAAACGTTTTTAAGGTGGTTTTATTAACTTTTCGATACTTAAAATTGAATTTAATGTTAAAATAAGACAAAGAAATGTCACATTATTAGAATTTTAAATAAAAAAATAAGTGAGAACTTAACAGATTATTTTAATTATTAAGATTTTGATTAAGAAGTTAAGAATATCAAGAAATTGCTATGTTGTCAAAAATGAGAAATAGCGCGAGCGAAGCGAGCGTCAAAGCAGATAGTATTAGTGATACTTTGTTAAGCCTGTTCAATTTAATCACAAAAAAAATCAGCCAAATAATGACTGATTTGATATTTTGTTTAAAACTTAAATTAAAAATCAATGTTTACCATCCACCCGAAGCGCCACCGCCTCCGAAACTTCCGCCTCCGCCGAAGCCTCCAAAACCGCCACCTCCGCCGGAACTCCCACCACCAAAGCCACCGCCTCCAAAACTACCAGGGAATGGGAAAAATCCCCCCGGAAAATTACTGCGACCTCTTCTGGAGAGAATTACATCATCATCGTCATTATTTCCGCCTCTTCCGCCACCTTTATTTCCGAATAAAATGATTAGAATAATAAAGATTACAAATGCGATGAGTAGTATTTTTAAAGTGCTTCCACCTCCCGTATCCTGATTGCCGATAGGTTTAAATTTTCCCTGCACAGCTTCCATGATAGCAGAGGTACCACGGTTGATACCTTCATACCATTGTCCCTGTTTGAAATTGGGAGTGACGATATAGTCTAAAATTTGTCCGGCAACTGATGCTGTTAAATATTGCTCAACGGCTCTTCCTTGTTGGATAGACATCGTATGATCTTCTGTTGCAATTAAGAAAACGACACCATTATCAATTCCTTTTTTTCCGATTCCCCATTTCTGACCAAACATTGTCGCCAGAAAATTCACATCTTCTCCTTTTGTGGAACGAATGATAATAACTTCTATCTCAGTTGAGGTAGAATCTGCAAATTTTATAAGTTTGTTATTAAGCTCATCTTTTTCCTGTTGTGATAATAAATTAGCTTCATCAAAAACAGGATACAAAACCGCTGGCTTTGCAGGAATAGCATATTGTGCTGATACAAAACTGTAAAAGCAAATCAATAAAAATGAAAATACTATTTTAAGAGAACGTAATCTCATTAGAAAGTTGGTTGGGGTTTTCTCCTTTTATGGGAAAATGTTTTTTTAGTTCAAGACCTGTTTCAAGAATAGCACTTTTTAGGGCTTTATGGTAATTTCCTTTGGCAAATTCTGAAGTGATATAATCATGCAGATGATCCCAATAAGACTGATGAACTTTATCATGAATCCCGACATCTCCTATGATGGTAAGATATTTTTTTTCAAAATTAACATGAAAAAGCACAGCATTTCTTTCAACAGTTTTATTCTGACAAAGCTTTTTGAAAACTTCAAATGCCGTTTTTGCATTCTGATCTTCGGTTGTAGAATCTATGTGTACTCTAATCTCGCCTGTAGAATGTTCCTCTGCTGACTGAATAGCTTCCACGAGGGAAGCTATCTGCTGATCTGTTAAGAATTTACCCATTATTCTGAGAAAACTTCTGGTGCTTTCTGAGCTCCTGCTTCAGCTTTGAAGTAAGGTTTTTCTTTAAAGTTGGTAAAATTCGCCAAAATATTATTTGGGAAAGTTTTGATCGAAGTATTATAATCCTGAGCTGCTCCGTTATAGTAAACAGTTTCGGTTCTGATACTGTTTTCTATTGCAGTATATTCTCTTTGGAAGTTGATGTATTGTTGGTCAGCTTTTAAATTTGGATAAGATTCCACAACGGCCATCAATCTGCTTAAAGATCCTGACAATTCTCCCTGAGCTGCTTGAAATTTAGCCATGTCAGCTTCTGTCATATTTGTAGGATCGATATTGATAGAAGTCGCTTTAGAACGTGCTTCAACCACTTTCGTTAATGTTTCCTGCTCAAATTTTGAATACGATTTTACCGTTCTTTCCAAATTGGGGATAAGATTGGCTCTTTTTTGATAAACAGTCTCCACATTAGACCATTTTGTATTTACCGTTTGTTCTTTGGTGACGAAGTTGTTATATCCGCTCTTTCCCCAAAAGAATAGAACAGCAACAATAATAAGGAGAGCAATACCGATCGTTCCGGCGCTCAGGCAACCTTTATTTTTCATAGTTTAATTTTTTAATATTTTTTGTGCTAACCAAATATACAAATTATGTGCTAATTTTGCAGAAAATTATTTTAATGACAACAATTGTGGTGGCAATGGGAGAGAAGAATGAGATTGGTTTTAAAAATCAGTTGCTTTGGCATCTTCCAAAAGATTTAAAACATTTTAAAGATCTTACATCGGAGCATCCCATCATTATGGGAAGAAAAACATATGAAAGTATCGGGAAACCTCTTCCTAACCGTACCAATATTGTTATTTCAAGAAAGAAAAACTGGTTTGAAGAGGGTATTCTGATTGTCGGAAGTATTAAAGAAGCTGTGAAATTTGCTAAAAAAATCGATGAAAATGTTTTTATCATAGGTGGCGGAAATATCTATGAGCAGACGATGGATTTGGCAGATAAATTAGAAGTTACTCTAGTGAAAGCTGATTTGGAAGCCGATACTTATTTTCCTAAAATAGATGCTAAGATCTGGAAAAAAACAGAAGAGGTATTTCATGAGAAGGATGAAAAAAATCAATATGATTTCTATTTTCAGACGTTTGAAAGAATTGATGGTAAATAGTTTTCAGTTGATAGTTTTGAAATGCGTAAAATTTTTAACCAGAAACCATCAACAAACAACCGTTAACTACCAACCGAATTTCTTATCTTTGCACTTCTAAATTTTAATAATGAATAAGTACATAAAAATTGTAATTGCAGCACTTCTTATTATTGCAGGTCTTTATCTGATGATCTTCACAAGAAGCTTAGGCTGGGGAATCGTAGTATTTCTTCTTGCGGCATTGCCTATTTTTCTTTTCTTTAAAAATGAATATATCCTTTTGGCATTCTGGCAATTAAGAAAACAGAATATGCAAAAAGCAGCAAGTTATTTAACCGGTATTACCAATTATCAAAGTCAGCTTCACAAATCTCAGTATGGATATTTCCATTATCTGCAAGGGTTGACATTGGCTCAGGATCACCCTACAAAAGTGGAACCTTTAATGAAAAAAGCGCTGGAATATGGTTTAAATATGAAGCACGACAGAGCAATGGCGACATTAAATCTTGCTGTGGGGGCGATTTCTAAAGGAAGAAGACAGGAAGGTCAAAAACTATTGGAAGAAGCAAAAAGATTAGACACTGCAGGAATGATGACTGATCAGATCAAAATGATGAAAGATCAGTTGAAAATGCCAACGATGCAAAAGCATATGCATAATCCTAACATGAGACAGAGAGGGAAGTTCTAATTTAGAATTTTCTAATAAAATATAAATGCACTTGATTTTTTCAGGTGCATTTTTTATTTTTAATCATTATTGTTTTAAATATGATATCGTGAATACTATCTGTTTTGACGCTCGCTTCGCTCGCGCCGTTCTTTAATTATGAGAAATTATTTTCTTAACTTCTAAATCAAAATCTTAATGGTTTGAATCTGCAATTACATTTCCGAACTATGATCATGCCCATAAAATTTGGGGATCTGCCAATGATATTTTACAGCCAATGTTCTGATTCCTACAATTAATAGAATGGTGAAAATCTGAATAAAAGTATAAGAAAGATTCGTGAATTTTGTCATTAATAAAAATGCAGAACCCCCAACAATACAAGCTGTAGCATAAATTTCTTTCCTAAAGATCAATGGAATTCTATTCAATAAAATATCCCGGATAATACCTCCGAAACAGCCGGTAATTGTTCCAAGTCCGATACATATTAAAGGATGAATATCTGCATTCAAACCTTTCTGAACTCCGATTATGGTGAACAAACCCAATCCGAAACTATCGAAAATAAATAAAGTAACCTGAAAATTTTTCTCCAAAGATTTAAATATCATTGAAAAAATACTTGTGATGATAATCACGGCACAAGTTAAAAGATCGTGCATCCAGAAAACCGGAATGTCTAATAATAAATCTCTCACAGTTCCGCCTCCAACCGAAGTTACAAAGGCAATAATAAGTACGCCGAACGGATCAAGCCGTTTTTGCATCGCTGCAAAACTTCCCGACATCGAAAAGGAAATCGTTCCGAGTACTTCTATGGCAAAATTGAACTGTTCGTGCATATAATATAGGTGATAAATAATAATTAATGAATGATTTCTTCATAAGCAAATTTTCTACCATTGTATCAATTATCATTTATCGCTTATCAATTATTTTACTTTTTTCGGAACCCTAACTGCTTCGGGAACTAACAATTCATACTCGCCGCTGTGATTGATAATTTCTCTCACAATACTGCTGCTGATGAAAGATTTTCCTGATGAGGTTAATAAGAAAACGGTTTCTAATTTTTTATGAGCTAATGTTCTGTTGGTATGAGCAATGGCTTTTTCAAATTCAAAATCTGCGGGATTTCTTAATCCTCGAAGAATGTATTGAGCATTTTTTTCAAAGCAAAAGTCAACCGTTAAGCCTTCAAAATAATCTACTTCAACGTTTGGAAATTCAGCAACAGAATTTTGGATGAACTCCATTCTTTTTTCCAACGGAAACATGTATTTCTTTTGAGAATTTTGTCCTATGGCAATGATTAATTTATCAAAAAGCGGAGCCGCTCTTTCTATAATGTCGTAGTGTCCTAAAGTGATAGGATCAAATGATCCCGGGAAAACAGCAATTTTCATGTCTTAAAGAGTTTTGAATAATTGGTATTTGGTTTTTAGTGGTTAGTAGTTTCCAAACACTAAAAACCAAATACCCAACACTAATTTCTAATTTTATTTAAAGCTTTTTCAACTTCGTTTCCACAAAGATCTGTGATAGAGATTCCATAAATTTTTGCCTGTTGAGGTAGAATGCTTGCGGGAGAAAATCCAGGATTCGTATTCATTTCCAACATATAAGGAATGCCGTCCATCAAAATAAACTCACTGCGCGAAAAACCACTCATTCCAAGAGAATCATAAGCCCTTTTTGAAATTTCTTCTACTCTGATTCTTGTTTCATCATCGATTCTTGCAGGGGTAATTTCTTCGGAAGCACCTTCATATTTAGCTTCATAATCGAAAAATTCGTTTTGAGGAACAATTTCTGTAATTCCTAAAACGATAGTTTCACCTTTAAAATCAATAACGCCTACCGAAACCTCCATTCCGTCTAGGAAGCTTTCAATTAAAATTTCATCATCTTCTTTAAAAGCAATTTCTGTCGCTGCAATTAATTCAGACTTTTCTTTCACTTTAGAAATTCCCAGAGAAGAACCGGATTGATTAGGCTTAACGAAAACAGGAAGTCCCAGATCATCAATAATCTTATCTACATTAATATCTTCTCCTTTTCTTAAATAAACACTTTTTGCAGAAGGAATTCCGTATTTAGACAATACTGCTAAAGTATCTTTTTTATTAAATGTTAAAGCGCTCTGGTAAAAATCACAACCCGTATAGGTTTGCCCGATTGCATCCCAATACGCCTGTAAGATTCCATTTTCGCCTGGAGTTCCATGGATAATATTAAAGCAGACATCAAATTTTAGTTGCTCATTATTATTTAATGTCACAGAGAAGTCACCTTTGTTGATTGCATATTTTTTATCGTTTTCACCTAAAAAATACCACTCATCTTTAAGAATAACTACTTTATATACATCATATAGATCTCTGTCTAAAGAATCATATATTAATTGACCGCTTTTCAGGGAAACAACATATTCGTCGGAATAGCCTCCCATAACTACGGCAACAGTTTTTTTGCTCATAACCATATAGTATCAATTAGGGCAAATTTAATGATTTTATACAATGCAATACGGGAAATTCGGAAAATTTGAAATCAAAAATGAATTGTGTTAAATAAAAAGGACTTTCTAAAATTATTAATTATATTTGCCGTTATAATTAAAGTCTTTTTAAGTATGCTTAAATCACTTTTCAATTGGAAAGTTTTACTGAACTTATTAGTAGCCATCGCAGTTTTTGTTGGGTTGGTATGGCTTACGTTTCGTTGGTTAGAATACCATACGAAACATGGTCAGGAAACGCCGGTTCCAAATGTAGTCAATAAATCTGTATATGAAGCTGTTAAGATATTAGAAGACGCAGGTTTAGAATATTCTGTAGACAGTGCTACGTATGATCCTAAATATAGAGCTTTTCAGGTTCTTAAAATGTCTCCATTTGCAGGCTCTCGTGTAAAAGACGGAAGAGCTATTGAATTGAGAGTAAACCCTAGAACTTGGGCACCTGTTGCGATTCCTGATGTTATCAATAAATATTCAGGATTAGCCTTCCAAAGAATAACTCAGGTTGGATTAAAGGTTGGAGACACTATTTTTGAACCAAGTATCCAAAAAGATGCTATTATTCGAGTATTATTCAAAGGAAATGCAGTAAAACCGGGAACATTGATTCCTAGATTCTCAACGATTGATGTTGTAGTAGGTTCAGGACCTATGAGAAATATCTCAATACCAAATGTGGTAGGATTAACCGTGAAAGAAGCAAGAGGAGTTATTGCAAGAAGTATGTTTGAAGTTGGTCTTGTAGAACATGACGACGGAAGTAAAGACGAATCTGATATTATTTATTATCAGGATCCTGCTTCGGGAGATGTCAGGGATCAGGGAATGCAGATGGATCTCTGGGCGAGTAAGAAAACTCCGGCAGAATTAAGTGCTAAAATAGAACAGTTAAATTCGATATACCGTATGAAGGTTGATACATCATTACCTCCTGTACGTTACGAAGAAGTTCCGAATTATCAGTCTGCGCCTGAACCTGTACCTGTTGCTCCCGCACCTGTACAAAGAACGGAACCTGTAAAAACAGAACCTAAACCGGCAACAACAAAACCTGCCGCTTCCACAACTGAAAATAAACCAAAAGCTTCCGCAAGTTCTAATACGAATGGTGGAAGTAATAATAAAACACCAGCGACAAGTACGCAGCAACCCGCTCAAAAGCCGAAAGCTAAAAAAGTAGTCGTAGAATAATATCTATTTATTGTAAAAAATAAGGCTTCAACTTTCATAATGTTGAGGCCTTTTGTGTAAAAAATAAAAATAATGACAGAAGATAACGAAGATTTTATAGATGAAGAATTATTAGATTCCAACAGTATTGATTCTATTGATATTGATGAGGAGAATAGCGGGTTGTATGAGCATCTTAATATCACTGTTGATAAAAAGCAAGAGCCATTAAGGATAGATAAGTTTCTATTAATTTATCGTCAGAATTCTTCACGAAATAAAATCTCACAAACCTGCAGAGCCGGAAATGTTGTTGTTAACGGATTACCCGTAAAACAAAACTATCGTGTAAAACCGGGAGATCAGGTCTCTGTGTTGTTAGCTCATCCTCCGAGAGAAAACTACATAATTCCTCAGAACATTCCTATTAATATTGTTTATGAAGATGATGATCTTGTGGTGGTAGATAAAGATCCGGGAATAGTCGTTCATCCCGGATTCGGAAACTGGGATGAAACTTTAGTAAATGCACTTGCCTATCATTTTGAACAAAATAATGAAAAGTCTGATCTCGACAGAGTAGGACTAGTTCATAGAATTGATAAAGATACTTCAGGATTATTGGTTATTGCTAAAAATGAGTATGCTTTAAGTTTCCTTGCCAAGCAGTTTTTTGAAAGAAAAACCAAAAGATTATACTGGGCTTTTGTATGGGGAAATGTGAAAGATGATGAAGGAACAATAACGGGACACATAGGAAGACATCCTAAAAATAGAATGCAAATGCATACCTATGTAGACGGAAGCCACGGAAAACACGCTGTAACCCATTATAAAGTCCTTGAAAGATTTAAGTATATGACTTGGGTGGAATGCAAATTAGAGACGGGAAGAACCCATCAGATAAGAGCACACTTCAAACATATCGGTCATACGCTGTTTAATGATGAAAGATATGAGGGGCATACACCGTTGAGAGGAGTTAACTTACCTAAGTATAAGCAGTTTATAAAAAACGTATTCGAAGTTTTGCCAAGACATGCGCTTCATGCCCATACTTTAGGATTTATACATCCAACTACGAAAAAGGAATTGTATTTTGAGAGCCCAATGCCTCAAGATATGACGGATGCCGTAAAAAAATGGAGAAATTATTTAGAAAACTAAAAATATATTGAGAATTTTTTTATATTTGTTGAATTGAAATCAAGATTTGTTATGAGAAAACTATATGCTATCGTGTGTTTGGCTCTTTTGTCAAATGCATATAAAGCACAAGAAACATTACCATACTATCAACAATATCTTTTGGATGGTGAGTTCCTGTTCAACCCTGCACAATACGGTAAAACGGACTATGTTCAGCTTAATCTCAACTACCAACAACAATTTTCAAAGTTTAGCGAGTCTCCAAACGTACAGTCTGTGGGGATAAACGCTAATATCTTTGATAGAGTAGGAGCTGGTATTTCTGTTTTTAGAGATAGTAATGGACCTATCTCGGCTGGAGGTATTACAGCGGGTGCTTCATATTTCATTCCTCTTAGCAGTGAAGGAGAAAGAAAAGATCAATTCTCTTTCGGTACAAGCGTAAGCTTCTATAATATGAATTTTGATTACTCAAAGATTAACACAGAAGATGCTTCTGACCCTCTATTGCAGGGTAGCGAGAGTAATATCTTTATGGCTTATGCCAACTTTGGGGTAGCGGCTACTTATCACAATATCTTTGCGGGTGTTTCTGTAAACGATATCGCTTTAACGAATGACGAGTCTATCGTTAACGGTCGTGAGCCTTCTCCAATCAAATTCTTCTTAAACTTAGGATATGACTGGCATTTTGCAGACAATATGTATGTAACACCATCTGCATTAATCAACCTTAATACAAACTCTACAAGAACGATTGATTATAACTTAATAGCAACGTTCTTTAACGATATCAATTCGTTCTCTTTCGGGGTAAACTATAGATCTGTTCAGAATAGATTTGATAGCCAACAATTAAGTATCTCTCCAATTGTTAAGGTAAGATTTAACAAATTTATGATCGGAGCAAGTTACAACCTTGGATTATCTGATATTCAGGAATATGGAGGAAATAGCTTCATGATCGGTCTGGGTTATAACTTTGATAACTTCATTAATCACAGAGGTTATAGATATTAATCAATTTAATTTAAATAAATTTGAGCTCTGATTTTTTCAGAGCTTTTTTTATGATTTATATTCACATCCCGTTCTGTAAACAAAAATGCAGCTATTGCAATTTTCATTTTTCAACATCTTTGAATTTTAAGGATGAAATGATTGCTGCCATGAAGAAAGAAATCTTTTTACGAAAAGATGAACTGCAGAATAAAAACCTGCATTCCCTTTATTTTGGCGGTGGAACGCCTTCCATTCTCTCCGTTGATGAGATCAATTCTATGATCGATGAGGTTTTAAAACATTTCAGTTTTGAAAAAGATATTGAGATAACTTTGGAAGCCAACCCCGATGATTTAGATAAAAACTTTTTAAAAGGACTATCAAATTCTCATATTAATCGATTGTCGATAGGAACTCAAAGCTTCTTTGAAGAAGATTTGAAGTTAATGAACCGTGCACATAATGCCTCCGAAGCAGAAAGTTCTATCAAAAGAGCTCAGGATTTTGGCTTTGAAAATTTAAGTATTGATCTAATCTACGGTTCACCAACCTCCAATCTTGCCATCTGGAAGGAAAATTTAAACAAAACAATCGCTTTAGAAGTTCCTCATATTTCTTCTTATGCGCTAACAGTTGAGCCAAAAACAGCGTTGGAAAACTGGATCTCGAAAGGTAAAGTTGCTAATCCAAAGGAAGAAGAGCAGAATGAAGAGTTTTATTACCTCTCAGATTTCCTAAAAGACAACGGTTTTGATCATTATGAGGTGTCAAATTTTGCGAAACCAGGCTTTTATTCAAGACATAATTCTGCGTATTGGAAGTATAAAGAGTACTTGGGAATCGGTCCATCTGCACATTCTTACAACGGTCATGATATCAGAAGTTGGAATATTGCCAATAATCAACAATATATTAAGAAATTAAACTCAAATATTTTAGCTAAAGAAACAGAAATTTTGTCTCAGGAAGATCAATTTAATGAAATGATCATGATTGGTTTAAGAACAATTTGGGGTGTAGATCTTGAAAGTTTGAATAATAAATTCTCAAATAAGATTTTAGATACGTTTCAAAACGATATTAAATCTAAAGTTTCTGATGGTATTTTAGTAGTTGAAGACAATCATCTTAAGATTCCTGAAAAGCATTGGTTTATGGCAGATGGAATTGCTTCGGATTTGTTTGTAGTTTAGATTGGAAGTCAGAAGCATGAAGTTAGAAAAGTTGTTTGTGAAAAACTTCCGGCATCCAGCTTCCAGCATTCAACAATTTCACTATTTTTGTATAAAATTTCAGCTCACTTGAAAACTAAAAAAGTAAATTACTCGCATCTTTCAGCAAAACAGCCTATCGGAATTTTTGATAGCGGGGTTGGAGGATTAACGGTTGCTAAAGAAATAAAAAGGCTTCTTCCGAATGAAGATCTGATCTATTTCGGAGATACAAAACACCTTCCATATGGTGAAAAATCAAAGGAAGCGATCATCGAATATTCTACAAAGATCACCAACTTTTTGTTGGCTCAAAATTGCAAAGCGATTGTAATTGCCTGCAACACGGCGACGGCAAATGCTTTGAATGAAGTGATGCAGTCTGTTGCCGGAAAAGTTCCCGTAATTGATGTAATCAATCCTGTTGCAGAGAAAGTTTCATACGAAATTCATACTAACGTTGGAGTTATTGCTACAAAAGCAACCGTAAATTCTGGGTTATATAAAAAGAGCATCAGAAAGCATAATAAATGGATCAAAGTTGATGAATTAGCAACGCCTTTATTGGTTCCTGCGATTGAGGAAGGTTTTAAAAATCATCCGATTACACATGCAATTATTTACAATTATTTAAGTAACAGTAAATTAAAAAATATTGAGACATTGATCTTAGGATGTACCCATTATCCGTTGCTGATCGATGAAATCAAACAATATTACGGAAACCGAGTTCGTGTAATTGATTCCCCGAATATTGTTGCCAGTCATTTGAAGATCATTTTAGATAAATATAATTTGTTGAATGAGAGCAATCCAAAGCCAAATTATCATTTTTATCTATCGGATCTCACCAAAAACTTTGAGAAAATATCAAAAAAGTTCTTCGGAAAAACGATCGACTTAGAATTAAAAGTATTATAAATAAAAAAAGACTCAGCGATGAGTCTTTTCTTTTTACATTTCCAAAATTATTTTTTCACTTTGTAATCTTTTCTTTGGATTTAATTTGGGTTGATTGCTGTCATCTTCAGCTCTTTTTCCGATAGCTACAGCAAATAACGTTTCATACTTATCATTTTTTAAAATATCATCATACTTTTCTGGTTCAATTCCTTCCATTGGGGTAGAATCAATTCCCATATCAGCACAGGCAGAAAGAAAAACGCCCAGAGACAGATAAACCTGATGTCCAAGCCATGATTTTATGGCTTCTTCACCTTTTGGTTTTACAAAGCTTTTGTAATAATTAATAGGACCTTCGGGAAGATTTTCCTCAATCTGTTCTTCAAAATCTTTAACGTTTTTGATCATTTGAAACACAACCAATTGACTGCTGTCTACAATTTTCTCTTTATTAAAATAAGAAGCTTCGGCCAATTCAGTTTTAATTTCAAGATTATTTACAAACACAAAATTCCATGGCTGGCTGTTAATGGAGGAGGGGCTCAGATTCAGTATTTCTTTCAATTGAGCTACTTGTTCTTCACTAATTATTCCTTTAGGATTGTACTTTTTTACAGTATACCTCGTTTTCATTTTTTCTAAAAAATTCATAATTTTATACTATCATTTTTATAGTTACAAAATTAATTTAAGTTTACTAACTTTGCAATAACGGTAAAAAATGATAGTATAAAATGTATAAAGTAGATGACAAATCATATCCTTGCTGCACCAGCGTCACCATGCGATTTATAGGTGGAAAATGGAAAGCAGTAATTTTGTTTTATTTAATTGATGGAGCAAAAAGGTATAATGAATTGAGGAAATTAATTCCCACAATAACGGAAAGAACATTAAGTCTTCAATTAAAACAATTAGAAGAAGACAATATTATTGATAGAAAAGTTTTCACAGAAAAGCCACCTTTAATGGTAGAATATTCATTAACAGATTTCGGAAAAACATTGCTTCCAGTGTTAAAAGAAATTACAAAATGGGGGCAGGATGCGGTAGAAATTTCAAAAAAAATAACCAAGAATTAAATTTCCTGGTTATCTATTTCTACTGTTTCTGCAGTATTCGGTTTAAAAAAACTGAAACTCACGTTTCCGTATTTTCTGGTTTCTAAAAAGTTGGGATGATCAAATTTCAGTCTGCTTTGATGTTCAACAATCAGAACACCGTTTTCTTTTAAATATTTGTTATTTAATACTAAAGAAAGCAGTTCGTAGTATTTTTTTTCTTCCATCTCGAATGGCGCGTCAGAAAAAACGATCTCAAAAGATTTTTTATTTCTGAATTTTTTTAACCAGTCAAAAGCATCTCCTCTCTGAACGCTCACCTGTACAGACATATCAAGTTCTGAAGCAGTAGAATTAAGGAATGAAGTGTGTTTTGGATTCATTTCTACAGACGTTACGTCTTTGCAGCCTCTTGAAGCAAATTCGAATGTGATAGACCCGATTCCTGCGAAAAGATCCAGCACGGAGATCGACTGCATATCATACGTGTTTTCTATGATACTGAACAAAGCTTCCTTTGCAAAATCCGTCGTAGGTCTTACATCAAAATTCTTTGGAGCTGCTATTTTTTTGGCTTTCCATCGGCCGGATATTATTCTGTACATTCTTTTAGGGTTTAGGTGATGGTTTTAGGAATTAGAAAATATTAGAATAGGAACTAAGCCCTAAATCCTCATTCCTAGTACCTAATTCAAAATGAAATTCTTATTAGGAACATTATCAAATACAATTTTTAGATTCTTTACAAATTTTTGTAATTCTGAAATAAAGGTTTCATTTTCAGTAGTTTCTCCGTAAGCAAAAAAACTGGTTTCATTAATTCCAAAACCTATTTTACTTAACGTAAACATTACAAAATAAAGAAAATCTACCTCCGAATTTACATCCAGATTATTGTATAAGATGATTTTTTTATTGTCAATGGCAAAAAACTCACACTGATTATGATACAAATTAATGTGAATTTCTTTGTTATTTTTATTGTTGATTGAATTTAAAAACTTTTCTCCAGAAAAATTAAAATGAACCGGAATCGCCAATTCTTTAATTTTCTTGTAAAAATTTTTCGGAAAAGTATAGTAAAACTGAACCTTGAATTTTTTATTCACAGAAAGCATCAGTTCTTCATTTTCTTTATCCACAGGAGCATTGAAGGCAATTAATTCAAATCCGGCATCATGCTCCGAAAATCCTTCAGGCATTAGAGTAAAATGGTTCAGTGACGAGATTACATGAATTTCGTCAAATCTTTGTTTTATTAGAATATTATCCAGTTGATCAGCAATAAAATTTTCCGGAGTTTCTTCTGTCACAAAATAAGATTTTTCCTCCAAAACGCTTTTATTCTTAGCTATTTGGTAGATCAGTCCGTCTTTGGTAAAAAGTAAATTAAGTACGTTCATATTACAATTGTTGCAAATTTAGTGAAATTCTACCATTACCGCACCTGATTGATGATGAAGTATGTCTTTATTGTAAAAATCGAGATTACTTTGGCTTTCCAACACATCGAAAACCATTCTTTGCAGAACACCATCGCCAATTCCGTGAACGATTTCCAGCCTTTTTAAATTATTTTTCCTGCAAAATGCAATGGTTTCCAATAACTTTTCTTTTTGAATGAAGAGTCTTTCAAAACCGTCATAATCATTAGGATTTTTAACTAAATTATGAAAATGTAAGTCTAAAATCAAAGCATTATTTTGATGTTTTTTTGAAACAACCTTTTTGGGTTCGGGTTTTCTTACAACTTTAATATTTTCATAAAGATCAGCATTTTTAGGAACCAATTTCTCTTGTGGATATTGATAGGTAAATCCATATTCGTCTTTAAAAACCACAGTTTTTCCGTGAACGGAAGTCACAATTCCGCTTAAATCTTCGTCTACCACAGAAACTTTATCACCTATCTTCATAATAATTTTTAAATATAAACACAAAAGACACAAATAATATCACGAATTTCCACAAATTTAAATCGTGATATTTGTGAAAGTATTAGTGATATTCTTGTTTAAAATATCAAATTTTTGGACCTAATTCAATAACCTCAAGATCTTTTATTTCTTCACCATCAACCACAAAACGCATCATTGTTCTCATTTTATGCCAACCTTGTTTTCCGCAAGCTCCGGGATTAAGATGAAGAAGATCGTTTTTTTTGTCATACATCGCCTTTAAGATATGAGAATGCCCTGAAATAAATAATTTCGGAGCTTTTTCAGCAATTTCTTCTTTTGTTAAAGGGGTGTATTTTCCGGGATAACCTCCGATATGAATCATTAAAACTTCCAGACTTTCACAAAAAAATCGGTTTACTTCAGGAAATTCAGAACGGATTTTAGCATTGTCAATATTTCCGTAAACGCCTTTTAATGGTTTAATTTTTTCTAATTCTTCAATAATCTCGAAGCTTCCAAAATCTCCGCAATGCCAAATTTCATCAGCTTGTCGGGCATATTCTAAAATTCGGTCATCAATATAGGAATGGGAGTCGGAAAGGAGGAGGATCTTGGTCATTTATCTAAAAGTTCTTTCAGTAATATTTTCATCATATTTCTCTTTAAAAATAGCAACACGCTCAGAATTCAATTCTCCATCATGACTAAGCACTCTTTCTTTGATCAGCCATCTTATCAATTTTTCCATTCCTTTTCTGGAGTTCATGAAATTGGCAATTTTTGCGATATCAGTTGATTCTATTTTTACTTTCTCAGTTAGAAAATTTAGGATAAAATAATCATCGTTTACATATTTTGGAGTTTCATTATCCATATATCTGTAAAGCAAAATTTCCTCATCATCTTTCATGGAAAAGAAAGAGTATTGAGAAATGTTGATTTTTTCAACTTTTAAAATCTGTTTTCCGTCAAGCAAAACTTTATCGTCTTTGATAATGGCTTCCTGTGAAAAATATAAATGAAAACTGATTGTTAATAAAAAGAAAATTAATAGCTTTTTTGCTGTCATTTTTTAGTGTTTAAATCAAGATACAAATTTACTCAATAAATGTTGAATTGATTAACTTTGAAAAAATTTAAAAATAATGAAGCATAACTTTTCCTTGTTCTTTATTTTTCTTTCTCTGATGTCTTTTGCGCAGGTTGAAGAAAAAAAACTGGATGAATTGATCCAGAATACCTTAAAAACTTTTGACGTTCCCGGAATGTCTGTCGGAGTAATCAAAGATGGTAAATTGATCTATTCTAAAGGGTTTGGAGTACGTTCTTTAACGACAAAACAGCCAATGGACGACAATACTTTGGTGGGAATTGCTTCCAATTCAAAAGGTTTTACCTGTACGGCATTAGCGATTTTAGCAGATGAAGGGAAGTTGAACTGGGATGATAAAGTTTCAAAATATATTCCTGAATTTCAAATGTATGATCCTTATGTTTCTCAAAATGTTACGATTAAAGATTTAGTCACCCACAGAGCAGGATTAGGCTTGGGACAAGGTGATTTGATGTTTTTTCCTGAAGGCGGAAGTTTAACGGTGAATGATATCGTTCATAATGTAAGATATTTAAAACCTGAAAATCCTTTCAGAACGACTTTAGATTATAACAATATCATGTTTATAGTTGCCGGAGAAGTGATTCACCGAGTTTCAGGATTAAGCTGGGCGGATTTTATTGAACAGAGAATTATGAAACCTGTTGGCATGACCTCAAGTTTCGGAAGCTACAACAGAGCAAAAGCCATAACCAATAAAATTGATGCTCATGCACCTGTAAATGGAAAAGCGATTGCAGTTCCTCACGACTGGAACGAAACAGCCAACGCTGCAGGTGGAATTATGAGCAACATTAAAGACATGACGACTTGGGCAGAATTTTTATTAAATAATTTCACTACAAAAGACGGCAAAAAATTAGTTTCAGATAAAAATGTTCAACAGCTTTGGAGTTTACAGATTCCGGATAAAGTAGCGGCAAAAAGTCCTTATGATACTAGCTTTTACGGTTACGGAATGGGTTGGTTTTTAAGTGATGTGAAAGGTCACAAACAAGTTCAGCATACAGGTGGATTGATTGGAACCGTAACTCAATTTACCTTAATTCCGGATATGAAATTAGGAATTGTAGTCTTGACAAATCAACAATCTGGAGCAGCTTTCAATACGATCACAAATACGGTAAAAGATTCTTATTTAGGAGTTGCAGACCGAAATTGGCTGAAAACTTACGGTGAAAGAATGGCAAAAAACGAAGCTGTTTATGAAAAACAAAAGAAAGAAGCTTTTACAAAATCTGAGACATTTAAGAAAGATAAAAGTCTTCAACCGAAAGCAGAGCAGTTTGTAGGAAGTTATAATGATGTTTGGTTCGGAGATGTAGAAATTTCTCAACAGGGGAATAATTATAGAATTTCGTGCAAAAATTCTCCTAGATTAAAAGGTGAACTGCTTCCGTATTCAAACAATTCTTTCATTATAAAATGGGATGACAGAAGTTACGACGCCGATTCTTACATTATTTTTAATTATAATGAAAATGGAAAAGCAGAATCTGCAAAGTTGAAACCTATTTCAGATATTACGGATTTCAGTTTCGATTTTGATGACCTGGATTTGAAGAGAAAGTCGTGATTTTTAAATATAATAAAAGCTCCAAAATGTTGGAGCTTTTATTATATAAGGGAAATTGATTCAATTAAATTTTCCCCGGCTCATAAAAAAATAATAATTTCTTATTCGCTCCATCAAATTCAGACCACGAATTGCAGTCGATTTCAAAACCGGCAACACCGCATGTCGGAAAATGGAAAATATCGTCAGAAATGGAATTCGCAAAGTTAGAAATCCCATTATTATGTGAGAAAATAGCTACGGAATCATGATCATTATCCAAGTCATAAATTACAGATTCAAAATTTCTTTCCGATGGATTATACAATTTTTCATCAGTCATAATGTTGATCTGATAGGCTTGATTGAAAATTTTGCACGTATTCAAAGCACGGACAGCCGGACTCGATACCAGATAATCGATGGAAATTTTATTGGATTTTAAAAATCTGGACATATTCATAGCATCTTCTAACCCTTTGTCTGCCAGAGGTCTGTCGAAATCCTCTGTTTCTTCCGGCCAGTCGCTTTTTGCATGTCTTACAAGGATGAGTTTCTTCATAATTTCGTTTTTGGAAGATTAAAATTATAAAAAAAATAATGGAATAAAACATGATTCATAAAAAAAACTACGTCACGAATAAAATCATTAAAATTTACTAAATTTGCAAACTTATGGGACAGATCCTTGCAATAGACTATGGAAAGGCTCGCTGCGGTATTGCGGCGACAGATGACATGCAGATCATTGCGAGTGGTCTCGATACGGTACAAACTCAATTTTTAATGGAATTTTTGAAAAAATATTTCACCGAAAACAGAGTAGATGATATTGTTGTAGGGCTTCCTACAGATTTGAAAGGAAATATTTCCGAGATAGAAACTGATATTCTGAAATTTATAGAAATATTTAAAAAAGAATTTTCAGATATACCCGTTCATCGCTTAGATGAGAGATTTACGTCCAAAATGGCTTCGTTTTTTATTTCTCAAAGTGGGAAAAGCAAAAAACAGAGACAGCAAAAAGGATTAATAGATAAAGTAAGTGCAACCATCATATTGCAGAATTTTTTAGAACAAAGAACAAGATGATTTTACCGATAAGAGCCTTTGGGGATCCTGTTTTGAGAAAAGTAGGCAAAGATATAGACAAAGATTATCCCGATTTACAAGAATTGATTGACAACATGTTCGACACGATGAACAGTGCCAACGGAATTGGTCTGGCTGCTCCGCAAATTGGTCTTGACATCCGTGTATTTATCATAGATGTTTCTCCATTAGCGGATGATGATGATTATGAGGATATTAAGGATGAATTGAAAGATTTTAAAAAAGTTTTTATTAACGCCAAAATTCTTGAAGAATCTGGTGAAGAATGGAAATTTAATGAAGGATGTCTTTCTATTCCTGACGTAAGAGAGGACGTTAAGAGAAAAAGTAATATCCTTATAGAATATTATGACGAAAATTTCGTTAAGCATACGGAAACTTTTTCCGATATTAGAGCCCGCGTAATTCAACATGAATATGATCATATCGAAGGAACGCTGTTTACCGACCATTTAAGCTCTTTGAAGAAGAAATTGGTAAAAGGTAAATTAACAAAGATTTCTCAGGGTGATGTAAGCATTAGCTACAAAATGAGATTTCCGAAATAGTTTGAATAATTAAGTAAAAAAAATAATAAACTGCAAAAAGCTTTCACACTAGGCTTGCCGAAGTACAAAAGCCGATTGCTACATTTAAAAAAAATAAAATTATGCTGTTAGAAAAAATAATTTCAATCTCTGGAAAACCAGGACTTTACAAATTAGTTTCTCAATTAAGAAACGGTTTTATTATTGAAGATGTTACTACAAAAAAGAAAGTAAGCATTGGAAACTCTAGCCAGGTAAGTTTGCTGGATAATATCGCTATGTTTACGTTTGACAAAGAAGTTCCTTTGTTTGAAGTATTTGAAAATATTGCTAAAAACCAAGATTATAAAGAAACTATTTCTCACAAATCTACTGATGCTGAGTTGAAGGATTTCATGGGTGAATCTCTTCCAAACTACGATACAGAAAGAGTTTATGCTTCTGATATCAAGAAATTGGCTCAATGGTACAATATTTTACACAAAGCGGGATATATTACTCCTGAAAGTTTTGTAAAAGCTGAACCTGAAACTTTAGACCCGGTAACAGGTGAAGTAACTTTAACAGATAAGGAAGCTCCTAAAAAAGCAGCTCCAAAAGCTGACAAACCTGCTGCTCCGAAAGCAAAAGCTTCATCTGGTGCAAAAGCAGCTACAAAAAGTACACACAGAAAAATGGGATAGTCTATCTATCTGAATTTTTAAATATAAAGCCTTGTTGAGAATTTTCTTGACAAGGTTTTTTGTTTTCTCGCAAGGTTAAACAAAGAATATTGAAAGTATTAATAATTATAAAGATAAACCCAGCCACTTTGCTTATTTTTGAAATACAATTTGTTTTACTTTGATAAGTTTACGCCTTTGTCTAACTTAATTTGCATGATGCAGTTTATTATTCTTTGTTTATCCTTGCGATAAAATTTCATTCCTTAAATTTGTATCACTTGAATTCTTAATTATGAATACCAAACAGGAAAAACTAGAAGCTTTCGGAAGATTGTTGGATATTATGGATGATCTGCGCGAAAAATGTCCGTGGGATCAGAAGCAAACGTTAGAATCACTTCGTCATTTGACGCTTGAAGAAACTTACGAGCTTTCAGATGCCATTTTAAAGGGCGATTTACAGGAGATTAAGAAAGAATTAGGTGATGTTTTGCTTCATCTTGTTTTCTATTCGAAAATAGGTTCTGAAAAAGAAAGTTTTGATATCGCTGATGTTATTAATTCCTTAAATGAAAAATTAATTTTCCGTCATCCTCATATTTACGGTGATGTAGAAGTGAAAGATGAAGAAGAAGTAAAACAGAATTGGGAAAAGCTAAAATTAAAAGAAGGAAATAAATCTATTTTGGGCGGAGTTCCGAAAAGTCTGCCGAGTTTGGTGAAAGCTTACAGAATTCAGGACAAGGTAAAAGGAATTGGTTTTGAATTTCACGATGCAGAAGATGCCTGGAAAAAAGTAGATGAAGAAATTCAGGAATTTCATGCGGAAACTGATTTGGATAAAAAAGAACTGGAGCTGGGCGATGTATTTTTTTCATTGATCAATTATGCAAGAATTTCAGGAATTAATCCCGATTCAGCGTTGGAAAGAACTAATTTGAAATTTATCTCAAGATTTCAAAAAATGGAAAATATAGCTTTAGAAAAAAATGTAAAGCTTGAAGATATGTCTTTAGAAGAAATGGATATCCTTTGGGAGGAAGCTAAACTATTAAATAAAAACTAATGAAAATGTATATTTTTTGTGCGATAACTTCGCTTTTACTTGTTGGTTGCAATCCGAAAAGCCAAACCGATCAGCCGAAAGAAGATACTTTGAAAGTAGAATTTTCTTTACCTAAAAAGTTAAAGGAAGTTTCCGGAATTACTTTGTCTCAGGATAAAAAAAGGATCTGGGCAATAGAAGATCAGGGTAATAAAAATGTCGTTTACGGATTGGATACTCATGGTAACTTGGTTGCCGATGTTTTGGTTGAAAATGCTGAAAATAATGATTGGGAAGATATTACAAAAGATTCTCAGGGAAATATTTACATCGGAAATTTTGGAAATAATGATAATAACAGACAAAATCTTTCGATCTTAAAATTAGACCTAAAAGATGCTTCTCAAAAAACGGCAAAAGCTGTTCAGACTACAAATTTTCATTATGAAGGGCAAACAGAATTTCCTCCAAAAAAATCAAATTGGCTGTATGATTGTGAAGCTTTCGTAGAAATGGATGGAAATTTTTATCTGTTCACAAAAAATAGGAGTAAAGGTTTTGACGGAACTTTTCTTGTTTTCCAAGTTCCTAATAAAGAAGGCGATTTTGAAGCTAAATTAATTGGTAAATTGAAACTTCAGGGAGGTTACAGCGACGCTGCGATTACTTCAGCTACAATTAATAGTACAAAAGACAAGATCGTTTTATTGACCCATAAAAATATTCATGTACTTTCAGGATTTACGAAGAATGATTTTAATTCAGCTAAAATTCAGAAAATACCTTTAAATCATAATTCTCAAAAAGAAGCAATTGTTTTTGTTGATGATAAAACATTACTGATCGCTGATGAAAAGGATAAAAAAATAGGAGGAAATGTTTATAAATTCTCTTTTTAAATTTAAATCCTCACAAAGTTAATTTGTGAGGATTTATATTTTCTTGAAATTTTATTTTTTATGGTGTAAGATATGAGATATAAATATTACCACTTGATAACCTAAAACTTTGTGTATAACGACAACGAATTCTAAACGTTTCACCGGTATTGAAAAAAGTGATAGAAGACAAGTTATGATTAATTCCAAGTGTCCTTTCCCCATGGCCTGTTGATATAGCTGCCAGTGAAGCGGAAGAAGGTGAGACTTTTTGAATGTAAGAGTTTGCTGTTCCTGCGGTATATCCATTCCCGTTGAGACTTAGATCGTACGTTATGTATGGTACGATGTTATAGAATCCAGGTTTTACTACTGTAAATATTCCATTACTTGAATTGTAGGTTAAATAAGCATTATCAATTTTATTAGTCACATTATAAACATAGGTTTGTGAATAACTTTCATGAGTGCTTACAGGATTGCTCCCTGTGCCGGTATAGCTTCCACTGCTTGGACTAATATTTGTTTTATTGCCGACAAAAATTACCTTTAGGAAATTTTCAGATTCTATATTTCTCCATACAGGTGTATTTCCGTTTCCATTCGACATTAAAAATTCTCCTTTATTTCCAGAATTTCCTTTCGTTCTTGAATCACCTCCTAAATTCAAATCTTTTACAACCTGTAAGGTACCGTTAACGTGCAGTGTATTTTGTGGAGTAGGAGTTTGAATACCAACTTGGGTATAGTGAATTGCGGACACAAGGAATAATGCCATGCAGAATAGCTTTTTTTTCATCAAATGTTTTTTATTTATTGCAAATATATTTTTTTTAATTAAATTGATATTTTTAATTAATTTTAAACATATTAGGCTATGAGTGCGTATTGTATATGTTGTTGATATTATTTACTTATTTTGCTATTTATATTTATTTTATGCATTTGTATTCATTAAATAAATGCTATAAAAAAATATTTTTTTTAAATGCAAAAAATTTTTATTTGGTGTTATTTAAATCGAAAAAAGCTTCAGAAATTTTTTCTGAAGCTTTTAACTTTATTTAGGATAAATTCTTTTTAGAAAGTCATTCCCACACCACCGGAAATTCTACCACCATCAGAGCCGTAGAAATAATTCAGTCTTGCGGAGAACATTTCTACAACGCTGATCCAGAATCCAACTCCGGCAGATTGATGCCATTTGTTAGAATATTCATTGTCATTCCAAACTCTTCCAATATCGTAACCAACCAAAACTCCCATGTTGGCAGGAACAATAGTATTTCTAATTCTTCCAAAATCCCAACGGATCTCTGAGTTATTGGTAAAATAGGATCTTCCTGAGAACCTGTCGTTTCTGAAAGCTCTCATTCCATTATTTCCTCCGATGGCTGCAGCCTGATAAAATTCAAAATTATTATTGTTGATCCACATTACATTACTTGAATTAGCAAAAATAAAATTTCCTCTTTTATCAAGTCTGTGATCAATGGCTAAAGTTCCTGTTAAGGTTAAAAAGTTTTTATCGAAATTTGAAAGATTGGTTTTCCAGTCAGCATTCACAAAGAATTCTAATCCTAAAGTAGGGAAAGCTTTGTTATCTAAATTTTTAAAACTAAAAGTATAGTTTACTCCTGCAAATTGTTGATTGTTAAAAACTTCGGGTCTTACGTCAGAGGATTGGTCTACAAATCGGTCGCCATTTCTCTGTACTTTATTATTCTCAAAAGTAAGCTGAAATTTATTTTCAAGATTCATCCAGCTTTTCTTAGAAATAGAAGGTGCAAAATTAATTTTTGAAATTCTGGCTCTGTTGTATTCTCTTTCTACATTTTCTTTATCATATTCGTTTTCATTAGACAAACCAAAGAAATTTTCTGAGAATCTTGGAGTCGTAAAAGATGCATCTAAATTAAAATCCCAATCAGAAATTGCCTTCTTGAAAATTCCTTTATATACTAAATTAAATCCACCCGTTGCAGTATAGAAATTAGCCTTTAAACTATGTTTTTGGGTATAAGGATCGCGAATGAAATTATTTACCGTATAATTCGCCAAAATACCGATAATCAAACCGTCATCAGGATTGTAATCAGCATTTGGATACCCTGCTACAAAATTATATTTCGGGTGTTTATAATTGTAGGTATTGACATCATAATCGTCGGAAATATGTTTCGCTCCGGAGCCAGTATAGGTGTTTTTCTGAGATTTAAAATCATAGATTTTCACCTTACTTCCACTGGAAACATTATAGATATCGTGGTTGTAACCTCCAATAAGACGGATATTCATTTTGGGTCTTCCGTCTCCCGAAACTTCGTAAATATCATCATCTTCCAAACCGTAAATCCAAAGTTCTTTTGTTTTAGAATCACTGTAAGTTTTTTCGAATACCAACTCGGGATTTTCTTTGTTTTTGTCTAATTTATATTGTTTTACTTCAACAGAATTTCCGGTTTTGGTAATCACGAATTTATCGGGATTTACAGTTCCTGCTAACGGAACTTTTTCCTGTAGAACATCATAATATCTTGTTGCGTAATCCTGCAGTTTCGTTTTTCTTAATTTTAATTTTCTTTGAATATCAGCAATCGTTTCATCTTTTACTTCCTTTGGAATATTGTTGAAAGCTTCATCAATATCTTTATCAGTAAGATGCTCTTGGATGTATTTTGCCTGTGCGATCCAGTCTTCTTCGGTAGAACCTTTTAAAAATACTAGATCTAATGGATAAGGTTCCATATTGATCCATTTTACATTTTTAATGTCATCTTTAAATGTTTTCATGTGACGAATTGCAGGAACATTCATAATGATTTTGAAAGCTGCGCCATCATATTTACTGAAAGCCTGATCTCTGTCTCTTGGGATTGGTTTATAAATTGTTTTGTCGCCATCCTGATATTCTGCCCATTTCCATTGGTCGGAATGCCTGTCCCAATCGCCAATCAACATATCAAAAATTCTTGCTCGGATGTAAGATTCCTGATCTACAGAATATTTGTAATTTTTAGTGAAACTTTTCAAAACATCATCCGTTGAAAGAATGTCTTTTGCATTATCAAGAGACTGTAAAGTTTTTGGATCTGATGAAAAACGTTCTTCAATCATGTACATTTCGTCGCCATAACTTGTATTATATTCGCCCAGACCTTGTTGTTTTGGTATATAAAACAACCTCGGATTGCTGTGGAAAATATTAAGCTTATCTGCCATATTTCCAACTGAAAATGAAGTAAATGGATGATTAGTAGTATAAAAATCCAACAAGAATTTCTCTGGAAAGGTATTGTTTAGCTCATTTCCGAAGGTACTTTTCTTGAAGGCCATATTATTCAGGAAACGAACGGCGCTTTTCTTAACACCTCTCATTACGAATTCCTGTCCGTCTTTAGATTTTAGTCTCAAACTGTTGGATTGATTTCCACCGCCTTCTCTAAAAGGAGTGTAGCCACCATCCAGCTCAGAAATATTTGCCGTTGAAGCTTCAATAGGCATTCCGTAATAATTTCTGTAATGCTTACCCCAAAGCCAAGTGTAAAATTTTCCTTTTTCGGTTAATTTTTTAGGATAAATTGTAGATGATACTGTTGCCGGAAAAGAGTTAGGATAATTGTTTACAAATACATCAGGCTTTGAAACAACTGAAATATGAGTAAGTTTTTGGAACTTATTATCTTTTGTTGAAAAAAATTCTACATCAGAACTTTGATCTTTTCTCATATTTAAAACAGCAAAACCATTTCCTCCATATGAAAAATCACTTTTTTCAGCGATCGTTGCAGGATCGGTCTTTGAACCGGCTCCGCTAATGATTTGTCTGATATTTCTTTCTTCGTGATACTGTAAATTATGATCATGCCCTGAAACAAAGATCACATTTTCTTTTTCCTGAACAATACTTTTCAATCTGTTGGCAAGGTCTGCATAATGTTGATTATTAATATCTTCTAAACTTGCGCCCGATGAACTTCTCAACACATTGATCAAACTTGCTACCCCCGGAACCGGAACTTTACTTTTTAATGGAAAAAGATGAGATTTTGGAGAAGTATAGCCCGCATGAGTTCCGCTGCTGATGATTGGATGATGAAGCGCAACAATGATTCTCTTGTCCTGATTTTTATTAACTAAATCTTTAAATTCAATGAAAAGATCTTCACGGGTTTTGATATTGCAGTTTTTATTGATCCCTGGATATTGATCCCAGTTTATCAAAGCCCATTCTGTATCAATTACAATTAATTTAATGTCTTTGGTAAGGTTAATATCATCAATCGGACATGAGTTTTTGGGTAAAAAAGATTTTTTATCGTTTAAATAAGATTTAACAAAATCTTCCTGAGCTTTTAATCCGTCCAAACCATGATACCAATCGTGATTTCCCGGGATAACTAATGTTTTTCCTTTGAAATTTTTCGTGATCGAAAGTTGATTTTCCAGTTTTTGTTTGGCCAGAGCATAATCTTTATCCGATTCTTGCGGCATTCCTGAAGGGTAAATATTATCTCCCAAGAAGATTAACATTGATTTTTCGTCTGCAGAATCTAGTTTGTTTTTAAGCAGATTCAACGTATTCTGAGCCTGAATTTCGTCTGCATTGCCTGCGTCTCCGACTAAGAAAATTTTAAAGTCATTTTCAGATTTTATATCAGAATTTTTAACTTCAAATAAGTTTTTACCCTTTTTTACGTTATATGTTGCGCAGGAATAGACAAGTCCTGCGAACAATAATAGTCTAAGGAGATACGAAATTTTTTTTAGATGATTTTTCAAGGATAAATTCATAAATTTACAATAACAAAAATTCAGGAATGAGCATTTTACACAAAGCCAAAGATTATGTTGAAATCTTATTCAAAGATAAGTTATCTTCGGTATATTTTTATCATAATTTTATTCATACCACTTATACGGTAAATAAAGCTGAAGAAATCATGAAAAATACACCTGTATCTGCTGAGGATCAGGAAAAAGTATTATTGGCACTTTGGTTTCATGATACGGGTTACATAGAATGTGCTCAGAATCACGAAGAAAAAGGCGTAGAGATTCTGAAAAATTTTCTACAAAATGAAAATTATACGGAAAATTATATTGAAGATGTTTCTAAACTGATCTTAGCTACCAAAATTAACTATGAACCTCAGAATCTTTTAGAAAAAATAGCTAAAGATGCAGATTGCAGTCATTTTGCAAGTCACGATTATAATGATATTTCTGATGCTCTGAGAAAAGAGTGGGAGCTTACCAATGTAAGATGTTTCTCTAATGACGAATGGAATGCGGGAAATCTGGATATGCTTAAAAACAAGCACCAATATTACACCGATTATGCCAAAGAAAACTGGAATCCTTTGAAAAAGAAAAATATCAAAAAGATCGAGAAAAAATTAGAAAAAGAAGAGGATAAAAAAGATAATTCCGAAAGCAAAAAAGAATCGAAAGAGCCAAAAGAACAAAAACCGGACAGAAGTGTTGATACTTTGTTCAGAGTAACATTGAATAATCACACAAGATTAAGCGATATTGCAGACAGCAAAGCGAATATTTTACTTTCTGTAAATGCAATCATTATCTCGGTTTGTCTTTCTGTTTTGGTTCCGAAATTGGATACTCCAAAAAACTCACATCTTATTATTCCGAGTTTTGTGTTGTTGTTATCTAGCGTTTTGACGATCATTTTTGCCATCTTATCCACAAAACCGAACGTTACCAAGACCAATTTTACCAATCAGGATATTGCCGACAGAAAAGTAAACCTTTTATTCTTCGGAAATTTCCATCAGATGCTGTTTGGAGATTTTCACAATGCAATGAAAGACCTGATCCAGGACAGAGAATATATCTATGATTCTATGGTAAAGGATTTGTATTATTTGGGGAAAGTTTTAGATAGAAAATATAAGCTTTTGTCGATCACATATAAGATTTTTATGGCAGGAATTATTATTTCTGTTCTGTCTTTTGCGTATGCTTTTCTTTCGTTATAATTTTAAATTTAATCTCAAAAAATGATTGTAAGACAGCGTACGAATTGGTTGAAAATGTTGTTCATATGGAAAGGTTCTGTATTGAAGAAAATTATTGTTCAGCTTGTTCTTATTACGTTGTTTTCTTTAGCTGTTTATCTTTTTAAGGGAAAAATTTACGATTATAAAGTTCATCTTAATCCTACGATTTTTACGTTAATTGGGTTGGCTTTAGCCATTTTTATGGGTTTCTGTAATTCCGCAAGCTACGATCGTTATTGGGAGGGCAGAAAACTGTGGGGACTTTTAGTTATTGAAACAAGGTCGCTGACAAGACAGATCTTTTCATTAATCAATGATAATTTGCCCAAAGCTAAAGAGGAAAAACAAAAAATTGTAAAAATGATCTCAGCGTTTTGCTGGTCATTAAATTATCAATTAAGAGATAAATCTGGAACAGAGCATCTTTCGAGATTGCTTTCTCCTGAGCAGGTTAAACAATTGGTAGGCAAAAAATTTATTCCAAGTATTATTTTAGGGTTTATTGCTGATTGGCTGAACGAGCAAAATAAAAAAGGAAATATCGACACGATCGTTTTGACTTCATTAGATCATCAGCTGAATCAGTTTTCCAGTATTTCTGGTGGCTGCGAGAGAATTTATAATACGCCTTTGCCTTTTGCTTACAGCGTTTTACTGCACAGAACTGTTTATTTGTACTGCTTTTGGCTGCCTTTTGGATTGGTCGACAGTCTGGGCTGGATGATGCCTTTGATAGTATTGCTGATCAGTTATACCTTCATTGCTTTAGATGCTATTATTCAGGAAATTGCGGAACCTTTTGGTGAGGAAGAAAATGATCTTGCTTTGAACAGTATCTGCCGAACGATTGAGTTTTCTATTTTCGAACAGGCGGAAATTCCGCAAGGTGAATTGAAGAAACCGGATTCTTATTTTGTAGATTAATTTTCGTGAGTTAATGAGACTCTCAACGCAAGAAGTCCTGTGATCCCTTGTAGATCTTCCACTTTTAAAAATTCTATATCTGACTCAAGAATTCCTTTTTTCTGAAGTTTAGAAATATAATCCAGATATTCTTTCTGATTTTCCATTCCGAAATACACGATCGTTATTTTTCCGGGACAGGTAATTCTTTCCGTTGAATCTTTTACATGAGCTTTATCAAGACGTTTTTTGATGATCTCATAGTAAGAATTGTAGGCTCCATCTACATCAAAACGCTTTTCATCCATTCTGAAACGGATGTCAATTTTTTCGTTATAAACAAAGATCAATGAAGCAATATCTAAAGAAATTGGCAGGTCTTTTTTAAAATTTTGAAAATTCTGTTCCATTTTACAGATGGTTTTCAGTTGCCAATATCTCAGTTGATGAACAACTTTCGACGAATATTGAAGATCGGGAGCTATATTATGGCCTGTAAAAAGATTATGTTCAACACCGTCAGATTTAAATCTTTCATAATAATGCGGGAAAATTTGTTGAGCTTTTACCTGATTTTCATCTAAAACATCCGCTAGTTTTCTGTTGACCAAAGTGATAGAATCATCCAAACTTTTTCTGTTGGCATAAAATAGATCATTTTGAGTAAAAACCTGCATAAAATAATCTTTGATCTTCGTTTTGATTTCTCCGCTTGACTGTACTTCCAGTTTTCCCTGCAAATAAGGATGAATTTCTTCTCTCAATAACCTTTGGAGACGTTGTTCTGTGTCTGCTTTGATTTCGTTGTTTAATTCATTCTCAAAAATATCTAAAGCCAATAAATATTTCTCTGAATCAGAATTAATTAATGAAAAAATATCATGTAGACCATCGATTTGCTGATTAAGATCTTCAAGCATTAAATTAAAACGTTTTTCCGAAGACGAACGAATATCCGAAAAACCAAAAAGTGGTGTAAGATTTTTAAATGAAATCTGTTTTAGAGTGTATATTTTTTTACCCAAAGAAGCGTTAAAATATTTTTCAGCTTCATTTCTGAATTTCCATACAACACTATCGTGGATGGAAGTGTATTCTCGCTGAATGATAGCTTCGATCTGATAATTTTTCTCAAAACTGAATCGGTTGATTGAGAAAAGAATCATATCAGTAAAAAATTCCAATTTTTTGAGCTTTAATCCGTTGAAACTATTAGCATGGGGAGAAGTAAATTCCATAATTGCTAATAATTCGTTATCTTTCATGATAGGAATTACCATGAAACTGTTGATATTATTATCTTTTAGAATGCTAAAAGAAGCTATTCTTTTTACTTCCTCATCCAGCTTATCAACATTTGAAACAACGATTGCTTTAGAATTATGATTTAAATTATCGAACGTATTTTTCCTGGTTTCTTCATCAAATGAATTGATCCAGAAATCTAAAATATGATTGGTGAAAAAGTTTTCATAGATTGGAAGTTTTTCAAGACTCTTATCTTTTTTATTGAAAAGCATTAACCCAAAATTCAGTTCCGGAACATCAAAGTAAGACTTAAAGATTTCAGTTAAATTTTCATCCGGATTCAAATTTTCAGGGTCGATCTGTATCATGCTTGATTTCAGATCTGATAGTGCTACTTCCGATGTACAATCTACAAGTGAAATAATAGTAAAACCTTTTAATAACCAAGATTGCGACGGAAAGTGTTTTTTCCAAAGTTTAAAGTCATCAATATTCTCTAAAAGCATATCAATAACTTCATCTGTCGGGATCGTCGCGTTCTCCGTAGGAAAAAGTTCGGTAAAATCAGAATTCACTGTAATTTTATAATGCTTCATGATTCCCAGTTTATTGGGAATGTCATAATAAAACGGAAAAGTACTTTTTATATCTTTTTTGAAATAACTCTGTAAAATTAGACAGCAGCAGAATACATAAAACTCATCGTCATCGATATTTCTAAGCTCTATTTCAAAATCTTTTCCAGCATCTTTAAGTATATTTTTAAACCTTTCGGTATAATTAAACGTGATATTTGAGAGTGGAATACTTGCGGCTTTTATCTCATTATTCGTTAAACCTGTCGGGAATAAATCTGCCAATAAAAGTCTGATTAGATCTTCATTCTTGTCTAATAATGAAATGTCCTGAAAACCTTCTCTTAGCTCTTGGAAGTTCTTGGTTTTTTCAATTAAAGATTCAGCATAATTGACACGGTATTCTAATCTGTCGTTATATCGGATATGCTCAAGAACATCCAAATATTTTTTGAATGATATAAAAACCTGAAAGGGAGCATCTTTTTTGTAAAGATTTGACAAAGCTGAAATTTAAAGTAAAGTTATGAAAAAAGCACAACTTGAAGGTTGTGCTTTTTATTTTTTATGTTGATTCTTATAATCCGAACTGTCTTGCAAACAGATCCGGGAAGATTCCTAACATAATAATTGAAGCGATAATGAAAACTGCAACGATATTATAAGTTAGGGTAACTTTTTCTGATGTTTTAAATGTTGTTTCTTTAAAGAAGAACATGGCAACAATTAATCTAAGGTAAAAAGCAATTGAAATAGCAGAACCTAAAACGGCTACCAATACTAAGAAAGCTGCTCCGTTCATTGCTTGAGAGAATAATGCAAATTTACCCATGAAACCTGCTGTTAAAGGAACTCCCGCCATTGAAAGCAAAGAGATTGCTGCAACCGTTGCCAATAAAGGTTCAGATTTTGCCAATCCTTTGAAAGCTCCGAAAGAAGTTTCTCTCTTCAATTTTTCTACCCAGATCAAGCACATAAATACTCCTACAGTAGATAATGAATAAGCAAATAAATAGAATGCTAAATTATATGTAGAAAGGCTCGTCATTCCGAAGAACACCAAACCGATGTATCCTGCGTGAGAAACTGATGAATACGCCAGCATTCTCTTTGCATTGGTCTGTGCAAGACCCATTGCGTTCGCTAAGAATAAGGTGATGATTAAGAATACTCCAAATACATTGATCCAGTCATGAGTAACACCTGCAAAACCAATCGTCATCAATCTGAATAATGCGTAGAATCCTGAGATTTTAACAACACTTGCCATGAAAGCAGTAATTAATGATGGTGAACCTGAATAAACATCAGGACTCCACATGTGGAAAGGAGCTAATGCAACTTTAAATGCCATTGCACAAAGCATCAATAGAACTCCTAAAATGAACATTACATTTTTAGGATTCTGTGTTCCGAAATCATGAATTTTATATAAATCGAAAGTTCCTGTACTTCCATAAATAAACGCAATACCAAACAAGAGGAATCCTGTTGCAAATGCACCCATTAGGAAATATTTGATAGAAGCTTCGTTTGATCTTAGATCAGTTTTGTTGGCACCTGCCATTACATATAAAGGAATGGAAAGAATCTCTACTCCTAAGAATAATGTCACCAAGTTTTGGAAACCGAAAAGGGTAATTCCTCCACAAAGAGCAAATAACATCAATGCATACAATTCTGACTGGTGGCTTCTGTGATTGCTGAATGCAAAACCTCCCAGAAAGAATAATAATAAAGTAGTTACAATTGATATTTTGGTGAATAAAGCCGTATTTGCAGTATAGTCATACATGTGTCTGTACTTTTCGAAAAAAGCAAGTTCTGGCATGAAGCTTACATACAATGCGATGATTAATCCAAAAATCCCAATGTATCTTGCGAATTTTCCCTGTTCGAAAACTCCTGAAAATAACGCAACAATTGCCGTTAGGAAAACAATAATTAAAACACTCATAATATAGATTTGAGATTTGAGAACTGAGCATTAGAATAAAAATAGCTTCTAAATTTCATACTCTCTCTTAATTTTTTAATTTTTAAATCTTTAATTTCTTAATTAGCCATAGCTGTGTAGATAAACTTCACTGAGCTACTTACCATTGTAATTACCGGTTGTGGGAACACTCCTAGTAAGATCACAAACACTGCGATACTTGCCAATACAGAAAATTCTACTGCAGATAGATCTTTTGCTGTGCTTAATACGGCATCATTTCCTTCTCCGAACATTGCTTTTCCGTAGAATCTCAATAAGTAAACAGCACAAAGAATTACCGTAAGACCAGCGATCACTGCTGCTAATCCGTTAAAATCATATACCGATTTCAACAAGATAAATTCTCCGATGAATCCGTTCGTTAATGGAACTCCCATTGAACCTAATACAATGATCAAGAATAATACAGCAAACTTAGGAGCCACTTTCGCTAAACCTCCCATTTGTCTGATATCTCTTGATTTAAATCTTTTATATAAAATATCACAACAGTAGAATAAACCAACCACGTTGATACCGTGGGCAAAAGTTTGTACCAAAGCTCCTTCAGCACCTTCGATTGTGAATGATCCTCTTAAAGTAACTACTGCAGAAGCAAAAATACCTGCTACCATCAATCCAACGTGAGAGAAAGAAGAATACGCAATGATTCTCTTCATATCCGTCTGGATGATTGCAATTAATGCTCCGTGAACAATTCCTACGATCGCCAAAATGATTACAATTTGTCCTGAAATTCCGGCAATCGGAATTGGAGTAATTGGTAATAAATAACGAAGAACTCCATACACCGCCATCTTTAGCATAATACCAGATAACAACATCGATCCCTGAGTAGGAGAGTAGGTATAGGTATCAGGCTGCCAAGTATGGAAAGGGAATACCGGTAATTTCACCGCAAAAGCAAAGAAAATAAACCAGAATACCACAGTCTGCTGCGTTTCGTTAAGTGAAGCGTTGTATAGATCTGTTAATGCAAATGATGCAGAATGATTGTAAACATAAATCAATCCTACCAACATGAATAAAGATCCAACGAATGTATAGACAAAGAATTTCGTAGTGAATTCCAATCTTTTATTTTCCTGTCCCCAAAGTCCGGCAATAAACCATATTGGGATCAAAGTAACTTCCCAGAAAATGTAGAATAGTAAACCATCCAACGAGGTGAAAACTCCTACCAATCCGAACTGCATAAGCAAGATCAAACCATAGAAAGAGTTTCTGTAACTCACATTTTCATTAAATGAAGATAAAATGATAATCGGCGTTAAGATGTTGGTCAATAATAAAAGCAACAAGCTCATCCCGTCAATTCCGAAATGAAGAGAGCTTTTAATAAATTGTGACCAAGGATAATTGATCTCGTGCTGTAATACGCTGTCTACCGTAGGATTAAAATCGAAATCCGCTGCGATGTAAAACGTAATAAGCATTTGCACCAATGCAATTCCTAATGCTAAATATTTGCTGGATTTGTCTTTCCAGGCAAAAACCAGTCCCGAACCTACTAGAGGTAATAGTAATAATGTTAATAATAAACCAGACATTATTGTAATATAAAGTTAACAATCAGTATAATTCCCACAGCTAAAGACATGATAAGGATGTATGTCTCAACGTTTCCGTTTTGGATACGTTTCATAGATCTACCGCTGTCTTCAGCGCCTTCGCCCACAAAGTCAACGAAACGATCCAGTATTCCCTTATCAAACATCTTTCCTCCACGTCCTAATCCTTCAACAGTTTTTACAATCAATGCATTGTAAAGTTCGTCTACATATAGTTTTTTAGCAGAAAGCTTTTCCCATCCGGTGTAGTTCTCTTCAGCAAGAGCCATTTTCTTCTTATTTACATAAGTATTTTTCACGATGAACCAAACAGCGAAGAACATTAATATTGTTGCTCCAAGAAGGATCATTTCAGTATTAAATGGAACTCCTGAAAGGGTATTTTCCATTTGTTTGAAACTTTCCTCGGTAAGAACAGGTTTAAGCCATTCCATTAGTTTAGCATAATGACCGTGTCCGATGAAGTGAGGAAGGTTAATTAATCCACCCAATACAGAAAGAATAGCCAATACGATCAATGGTAATGTCATACTTGTCGGGCTTTCGTGTAAATGATGTTTTTGATCTTCTGTACCTCTGAATTCTCCGTGGAAAGTCAGATAATACAGTCTGAACATATAGGTTGCAGTGATTGCTGCTAAAATGAATAACATTACCCAGTAAATAGGGTTTTTAGCATAAGCAGCCACTAAAATTTCGTCTTTAGAAATCATCCCCGATAATAAAGGGAATCCTGAAATTGCCAATGTTCCGATAAGGAATGTAGCGTGAGTAATAGGAATATACTTTTTAAGACCTCCCATGAAACGCATATCCTGCTCGTTGCTCATCGCGTGAATTACAGAACCTGCTCCTAAGAATAACAATGCTTTGAAGAAAGCGTGCGTCATTACGTGGAACATTGCTGTTGTATAAGCTCCTAAACCTAAAGCGATGAACATGAAACCAAGTTGTGAAACTGTAGAATAGGCCAATACTTTTTTGATGTCGTTTTGACGAAGAGCATAGAAACCCGCTAAAGCAGCGGTTAAGAATCCAATTAATAAGATTCCGTCCTGAACGGTTGGTGCTAACGTAAATAAGAAGTTTGATCTTACTACTAAATAAATACCTGCCGTAACCATTGTTGCTGCGTGAATCAATGCTGATACAGGCGTTGGACCTGCCATTGCGTCCGGTAACCAAGTATATAAAGGAACCTGAGCCGACTTACCGGTTGCACCAATAAATAAACTCGCCGTAATAAAGATAATTACAGATCCGTCTAATTCAAATTTTCCAGCGTTTTGAGCTACAGTAAGGTAATCTACTGCATTCGTTTGAGCAGCGATCATAAAGATACCGATCAATAATGCCAAGTCACCAATTCTGTTCATGATGAAAGCTTTTCTTGCCGCTTTACCATATTCTTCGTTGGTATACCAGAATCCGATCAATAAATAAGAACACAATCCTACACCTTCCCATCCGATGAATAAGATCAGGTAGTTGCTTCCCATTACTAATAATAACATTGAGAAGATAAATAGATTTAAATAAGTAAAAAACTTATAGAAACCTTTATCATGACTCATATATCCGATAGAGTACAGGTGAATCAAAGAACCAATTCCTGTGATAACCATAATCATCATTAATGATAATTGATCGATCTGGAAACCGAAATTGATCTGAACTCCATTTACTCTAAACCATTCAAAAGCTTTTACAATTACAGGCTGGCTTTCAGAATCGAAATTCATGAAAAGGCTTACCGCAATACAGAAAGATCCGAAAACGGCAATCGTAGCCAAGCTTCCAACAACTATTTTTGGAAGATTTTTCCCGAATAAACCGTTAATAAGAAAACCTAAAAGTGGTAAAAGTACTATTGCATACACTAAATTTTCCATTCTTATCCTCTTAATTTATTAAATATACTTACATCTACAGAACGGGTATTTCTATATAGCATAGCAATAATTGCCAAACCTACTGCTACTTCCGCAGCAGCCACCACCATAATGAAGAAAACTAAAAGTTGCCCGTCTCCATTCCCTTTGTAGGCTGAAAATGCAGCCAGTAAAAGGTTTGTAGAATTCAGCATAAGCTCAACACAACCCAAAATAACAATAGCGTTTTTTCTCAACAATACTCCTAAAACTCCCAAACAGAACAATACTGAAGAAAGAATTATGAAATACTCTAAAGGGACGCTTTGTATAAATGTATTTACTTCTCCCATAATTTTATAAATCTTTTTTACCGATTAATACCGCACCTACAATACCTGCTAAAATAAGGATCGAAGCAAGCTCAAACGGCAAAACATATTCATTGAACAAAAGTCTACCCAGATTTTTAGTAAGACCAACACCTTTGTCTACATTTTCAACAACGATGTGGTTGTCCTGTACTCCTCTGAATACGCCTAAAACCCCAATTAATAAAAGACCGGCCGTAAAAACTCCAACAAACTTTAAACTATTGCTCTTCTTACTTTCGTCTTCTTTATTAAGGTTAAGCATCATCAGTATATAAAGGAATAACACCATGATCGCTCCGGCATATACTATGATCTGAATAATTGCTAAGAACTGTGCATTCAAAAGAATGTACATTCCGGCAATTGAAAACATTGTGACAATTAATGACAAAATAGCATATAAAGGATTTCTTGCAAACACAAAATAAACTGCACTAGCCACTGCTAAAAACGCCACCAAGAAAAATAAAAACTGATCCATTATTTTACCGCATTTTTTTGTTTCTCGGATTGTCTTGTAGTGATGTCAATCCTTTCATTTATTTTTTCAACCAACTTATCTTTTCCGTAGATGAAAGAGCCTCTGTTGGTTTCCACATCAACCAATCTGTCTGTAAGATAGATCGCAGATTTCGGACAAGCTTCCTCGCACATACCACAAAAGATACATCTTAGCATATTGATTTCATATACTGAAGCATATTTTTCTTCTCTGTAAAGGCCTTTTTCCTCTTTAGTTCTTTCAGCGGAAGTCATGGTAATTGCTTCTGCAGGGCATGCCACGGCACAAAGCCCACAAGCTGTACATCTTTCTCTGCCTTCCTCGTCTCTTTTCAAAACGTGCTGACCTCTCCAGATGGTAGTTCTAGGTTTTTGTACTTCCGGATACGAATAAACTGCGGGTGCACCTTTTACAACGGTTCTTACAGCATGCTTAAATGTAATCCCCATACCTTTGAAAATCGCCGGTAGGTAGATTTTCTCAGCTAGGGTCATTTCTTTGTTAGAAACAACTTTTGATCTGTTAGTAAGTTTCATTTATTTTATTTTTTTTAGGCTGAATTTTTATTCAGCGTTAAAAATATATTCTTATCTATTTCTTAGTTTGCAAATGCTAAAATTACAGCACCCGTAATAATTAAGTTCACTAATGCCATCGGAATTAAAGTTTTCCAACCCAAGTGCATTAATTGGTCATATCTAAATCTTGGAAGCGTCCATCTGATCCACATAAAGATCAAGATTCCGATTACCGTTTTAGTTAAGAATGCTACAACACTCAAGATTCCTGCAGTGTTTTCACCCCAATGCTGAGTTACCCATTCGATTCCCGGATAGTTGTAACCACCGAAGAAAAGAACAACCATGAAAGCATTTGAAATAAACATGTTTACATATTCACCGAACATGTACAATCCTAACTTCATTGATGAATATTCTGTAGAATATCCTGTTACCAATTCAGATTCACATTCAGGTAAATCGAAAGGGTGTCTGTTTGTTTCTGCCAAAGCAGCTACGAAGAAGACAAGGAAGGCAATCGGCTGATAGAAAATATTCCAGTTCATACCGGAAACCCAAGGAATTACTCCCCAAAGTTTTCCTGTAGTCTGACTTTCTGTAATTTCTTTTAAGTCTAAACTTCCTGTCATCATAATGATAGAAAGTAAAGCTAATCCCATCGCTAATTCATAAGAAATCATCTGAGAAGAAGCACGGATAGCACCTAATAATGAATATTTGTTATTCGAAGCCCAACCTCCGATCATAATTCCGTAAACACCAATAGAAGCCATTCCGATGATAAAAAGTACCCCAACATCAATGTTGGCAACCTGTAGATCAAAAGAAGTACCTCCAATATTTAAACTTTTACCCCAAGGAATAACCGCTCCTGTGATCAATGAAATAAACATTACCAAAGCAGGTCCTAATACAAATAGGAATCTTTCTGCATTGGCAGGCGTAAAGTCTTCTTTAAAGAAAAACTTTCCACCATCTGCAAGAGGCTGTAGTAATCCGAAAGGTCCGGCTCTGTTGGGACCTATTCTGTCTTGCATAATAGAGGCAACTTTTCTTTCTGCCCAAGTAGAGTAGGCTGCTATCGTTAATGATAACAAGAAAAGTGCTAGTACAAGTATAAGTTTAAATGTAAGTAAATCCATTTTTATTTTTATAGATGTTAGATAGTAGAAGTTAGAAATTAGATTAAATCTGTTCCTGAAATCTGTAATCTTATTAAAATTTATTTTTCGTCTTTTTCACTGATTTCCTTAGCCATCGGATTGTCTAAAACTCTTAGCTCATCTTTAGGCTTTTCATAATGATTCAGTGAAATAACAGAATGTCTGTCGATATGTCTAGGTCCTTCAATATTCCAGTCGCTTAGGCTTTTTCTTTCGAAACGACATGTATCGCAGATGAATTCTTCAACTTCTCCCCACTGATCTTTTCTTGCAGTAACTCTTAAAACTTCGTCACCTTTCATCCAAACAGTAGCTTTTCCTGAACATTTATCACATTTACAAGTTGCATTCATTGGTTTTGTGAACCAAACTCTGCTTGCAAAACGAGATGTTCTGTCTGTTAATGCTCCAACCGGGCAAACATCAATAATGTTTCCGATGAAGTCGTTATCTAAAGCTTTATTTAAATAAGTAGAAATTTCTGCGTGATCTCCTCTGAAAAGAATTCCATGCTCTCTTGTTTCTGTTAATTGATTTGCTGTCAATACACATCTTGCACAAAGAATACAACGGTTCATATTCAACTTAATATTCGGACCAAGATCGTCTGCTTCGTAAGTATTTCTTTCAAATTCAGTTCTCGTACTTTCAACACCGTGCTCATAGCCAAGATCCTGAAGACTACATTCTCCTGCCTGATCACAAACAGGGCAATCCAACGGGTGATTGACCAATAAAAATTCGGTAACTGCTTTTCTACCTTCCTGAGCTTTATCAGAAGAAAGATTTTTCACTTCCATACCGTCCATTACGTTAGTTCTGCAACTAGCAACTAATTTTGGCATAGGGCGGGGATCTGCTTCCGATCCTTTCGAAACTTCTACTAAGCAAGTTCTACATCTTCCTCCACTGGTTTCCAATTTGCTGTAGTAGCACATTGCAGGAGGTACAGATTTTCCACCGATCTGTCTTGCGGCTTCCAGAATAGAAGTACCAGGCAAAACTTCAGTAGTTTGTCCGTCTATAGTTATTTTGAATTTTTTAACTTCTTCGCTCATATCATATGCTTTAAGCTTTCTGCATTAAGCAATAGGCTTTGTTATTTATTTTTCTTTGTATTAAATGTATATCCGATTCCTGCCAGAACCTGTCCGAAAACAAAATCCTGTTGTGCTTTATCAGGCTTATTATTTAATGTAGTTTTGATATCCCACATATTAACATAACCGGCTTTTCCTTCTACTCTGATCATCCAGTTTTTCCAGAAAACTAAGTTTAAACTGGATCTGATATCAGTTCCCATACCTGCAACGTGAAAACGGTCACTTCTTTCATTTCCGAAAAGCTTTACATTACTTTTAGGAAACATTACTCCGATTCCGGCTCCATAAGACCATACTAAATCTATATTTTTTTTATGAATAAGATTTTTGTATTTCTCAAGACCTAAATTTTCATAATTAAGTCCATCCGTATGTTCAAAAGTAAGAAACTGTGAATCAGATAAATCTACCTGTCCGTTCTGTACCATTCCTGCATACTGAGGATCTGAAATATGTCCTTTAAAATCTACTGTCTGGTTCTGATCCATCACATATTTCATATGATCTATCCCGAGTACCAATGCTAAATTATCTTTAATAAAATATCCCAGCCTAAAATTATATTGTGTAACGGTAAACCAACTTGGATCAAAATAAACAATTCCAAATTTTGTAGGTCTGTCCTGTGCTGATACATTATTCAATTGAAAATCGTATCCGTTTCCTTGAAAATGAATGTCAGAATTACTATAAGCAGCTCTGTTCCAACCATAAAAAACGAAAAACTGACCTTTCTTACTTAATGGATTAGGCTTCTGTTTCTTTTCAACTTTATCAACAGGTGCTACCTCCAGTTTATATTCTTTCTCTAATGTATCTTTTTTAACCTGCGCAAAAGCAAGTCCCGACATCATTAATCCAACAGCTAATAACTTCTTCATTTTAATTTGACTAAGCATTTTTTTCAACGGCAGGAATTGGATCTGCGTAGTTTGCCAGTCCGTAATTTTGTGTCTGAGACAATTCCGGATTTTTCACATGCCATTCAAACTCGTCTCTAAAATGACGAATTGCTGCTGCAACAGGCCAAGCCGCTGCATCACCTAATGGACAGATCGTATTTCCTTCGATTTTTCTCTGAATATCCCAAAGTAGATCGATATCTTCCATTTTTCCTTCTCCTTTTTCAATCTTCTTTAAGATCTTATGCATCCATCCCGTTCCTTCACGGCAAGGTGTACATTGTCCACAACTTTCGTGGTGATAAAATCTCGCCAATGTCATGGTATGTTCTACGATACACTGGTCTTCATCTAAAACGATGAAACCTCCTGAACCCATCATTGTTCCGGTAGCAAATCCACCATCAGCTAATGATTCATAGTTCATATATCTTGGTTCTCCGTTTACGGTTCTTAATAATAAATTAGCAGGAACAATCGGAACTGAGCTTCCTCCAGGGATACAAGCTTTTAACTTTTTCCCATCTTTAATACCACCGCAATATTCATCAGAATAAATGAATTCTTCAACCGTAATGGTCATATCGATTTCATACACTCCTGGTTTGTTGATGTTTCCACAAGCAGAAATTAATTTTGTACCTGTAGATCTTCCAACACCGATTTTAGCGTATTCAGCTCCTGTAATATCAATAATTGGAACGATTGCCGCGATAGATTCAACGTTATTTACAACCGTTGGTCTTTCCCAAAGTCCTTTTACAGCCGGGAATGGCGGTTTTAATCTTGGGTTTCCTCTTTTACCTTCAAGAGATTCAAGCAATGCTGTTTCTTCACCACAGATATAAGCTCCACCACCTCTTTGAACATAAATTTCGCAATCGAAACCAGTTCCCATGATGTTTTTACCTAAAAATCCTGCAGCTTTAGCTTCTTCAATAGCTTCTTCTAAAATATCCGGAATCCAAGAATATTCTCCACGGATGTAGATATAAGAAACATTTGAACCTAAACAGTAAGAAGAAATCAACATTCCTTCGATCAATAAATGAGGAAGAAATTCCATCAAATATCTGTCTTTGAAAGTTCCCGGTTCAGATTCATCGGCATTTACTACCAAGTGTCTTGGAACTCCTTCCGGTTTTGCCAGAAAGCTCCATTTCATCCCTGTTGGGAATCCTGCTCCACCACGTCCACGAAGTCCGGAAGCTTTTACTTCTTCCAAAATCTCGTCCGGTGTCATTTTCAAGGCTTTTTCAGCTGCTCCGTAACCTCCCTGTTTGCGGTAGGTTTCGAAATAGCGAATACCTTCTATATGTGCATCCTTAAGTAAAAGTTTTTTACTCATCGTATATTTATAATTAATCTAAAGCAACTTGCCCCTGTCTGCAAAGATCAAGGATTTCGTCTACTTTTTCTATCGTTAAATTTTCATGAAAGAATTTCCCTAACTGCAGCATTGGTGCATATCCACAAGCACCAAGACATTCAGCCGGCTTTAATGTGAACATTCCGTCTTCTGTAGTTTCTCCGTCCTTAATGTTCAGTTTAGTTCTGATATGGTCTAGGATTTTTTCGCTTCCGCAAACCATACAAGGTCCCGTTCTACAAACTTCCAAGACATATTTTCCAACCGGTTTCATATTGAACATGGTATAAAAAGTAGCTACTTCATATACTTCAATTGGCTTAATACTTAATAATTCAGCAACATAATCCATCACAGGAACGTCTAACCATCCTCCGAATTCTTTCTGTGCTAAGTGCAGAACAGGAAGAAGAGCAGATTTTTGTCTACCTTCAGGATATCTTGCGATAATTTTATGTACCTGTGCTAAACTTTCCGGTTTAAAAGCTATTGTTTCGCTCATTTTTTATCTCTAATTAAAGACTAAAGAACAATGAAAAAAGATTCTAAAGTTCGATATTCTAAATTCGTTTTATATAAGGTGATGAAAGTCTTTTTTCTTTCATCTTTTTTCTAATATCTAAATTATGCGTCTAATTCTCCCGCAATAATATTCATACTACACATCGTAACGATCGCATCTGAAATTACAGAACCTGTGATCATCTCTGGATACGCCTGATAGTAGATAAAACATGGTCTTCTGAAGTGCAGTCTGTAAGGACTTCTTCCACCATCACTCACTAGATAGAATCCTAATTCTCCGTTTCCACCTTCTACAGCGTGATAAACTTCACCTTTAGGAACATCAGTTTCTCCCATTACAATTTTGAAATGGTAAATCAATGCCTCCATTTTGCTGTAAACGTCTGCCTTTTCAGGTAAATAGAAATCAGGAACATCCGCGTGGAATGGTCCTTCAGGAAGGTTATCGTATGCTTGATTGATAATTTTAAGAGATTCCCAGATTTCCTGCTGACGAACCATGAAACGGTCGTAAGTATCACCAGAAGTTCCTACCGGAATGATAAAGTCGAAATCTTCATAAGAAGAATAAGGTTGTGCAACTCTTACGTCATAATCTACACCTGCTGCACGTAAATTCGGACCAGTGAAACCATAGCTTAATGCTCTTTCGGCAGAGATTGCTCCTGCGCCAATGGTTCTGTCCATAAAGATTCGGTTTCTTTCTAATAACTGACCGAACTCTGCAAATCTTGCAGGGAAAGTTTTTAAGAAATCTTTCAGCAACTCATGGAATTTTGGAGTGAAATCTCTTTCAAAACCTCCTATTCTTCCCATATTTGTTGTCATTCTTGCTCCACAGATCTGCTCATACATATCATAAATACGTTCTCTTTCGATGAACATATACGTAAGACCTGTAATTGCTCCTGCATCCATCCCGGTTACACCGTTACAGATAAGGTGATCACCGATTCTTGCTAATTCCATTAAAATTACACGCATATAATCTACACGCTTAGGAACTTTAACGCCAATTAGCTTCTCAACTGTCATGTGCCAACCTAAATTGTTGATTGGTGCAGAACAGTAATTCATACGGTCGGTAAGGGTAGTGATCTGAGCATAATTTCTTCTTTCAGAAATTTTCTCAAACGCTCTGTGGATATATCCCACTGTCTGCTCTGCGTGAAGGATTCTCTCTCCGTCCATCGTTAAGACATTCTGGAAAATCCCGTGAGTAGCAGGGTGGGTAGGTCCTAAATTGAGGGTATATAACTGACCGTCAATTTGCTCCTTACTTTCGTGTTGGTTAAGTATATTAGATAATGAGTTATCTTTCATAATATTTGCTTTTAGCTATTTGCTTTTGGCTATTGGCTAACTGCCATTCGCCAGAAGCTATATTATCTTCCGAACATGCTATCGTTCTTGTCTGTTCTTGTGCCATCCTCAAGACGATATTCCTTCAACATTGGGTGGTATCCAAGATCTTCCATATTTAAAATAGCTCTAAGATCCGGATGTCCTTTAAATTTAATTCCGTAGAAATCAAAAGTTTCTCTTTCCATCCAGTTGGCTCCTGCAAATAATTCTACAAGAGAATCAACTTCAATATTTTCTCTAGACATAAAAATCTTAAGACGGATTCTGAAGTTGGCCATCATATTATGCAAGTGATAAACAACTCCTATTTCTTTCTCCGGAAATTCTGGGTAATGGATTCCACAAATATCTGTAAGGAAATTAAATTCCAGCGATGAATCTCTAAGATAATGAATGATCTTTTTGATATCATCTTTCTTTACTTCAACAGTCAGCATTCCGTAAGGCTCTGAACTTGAAATTACAGACTCCGGAAATTCTCTTGTGATTGCTTCTAGTACAAATTCGTTCGTCATTTCCGTTTAGTTGCTAATGTTGTAAGAGTCTAACAATTTTTGGTATTCAGGCATATCTCTTCTTCTGATGCTTTCGCTTTCTGCCAAAGCCTGAACCTGCATTACACCTTCGATGATCTGCTCCGGTCTTGGCGGGCATCCGGGAACGTAAACGTCAACCGGAATAATTTTATCGATTCCCTGTAAAACAGAGTATGTGTCAAAAATACCACCGCTGGAAGCACAAGCTCCAACAGCAACTACCCATTTTGGCTCAGCCATCTGAGTATACACTTCTTTTAGGACGGGTCCTAATTTTTTAGATATCGTTCCGCAAACCATCAACATATCTGCCTGTCTTGGTGAGAAAGAGTTTCTTTCCATACCAAATCTTGAAGCATCATAAGTAGGGTTCAGGGTAGCCATAAACTCGATACCACAACAAGAGGTTGCAAAGGGTAAAGGCCAAAGAGAGAACTTTCTAGCCATCCCGATTACACTGCTCAGTTTCGTTGCGAAAAAGCCTTCTCCTTCAAATCCTTCGGGAGCAGGTGCATCTGTTCTTATTACTGGTTTGTTATCTGACATTTTGTAGTGATTTTAGATTTTAAATTAGATTCTAAATTGTTGTTAATGTTAACTTTAATTCAAAATCATCATCTAAAATTTTTAATTTTTAATTTAAAATTTTTATTTATCCCAATCTAGCGCACCGCGCTTCCAAACGTAGAAAAAAGCTACGAAGAAGATCGCTACGAATGTAAGTACAGCCAGGAATCCTTCAAAACCGAATTCTCTGAAGTTTACAGCATATGGATAAAAAAATACGATTTCTATATCGAATAGTACGAATAATACCGCAGTCAAGAAATACTTGATCGAAAACGGTGTTCTGGCATTTCCTTCTACAGGAACTCCACATTCCCAGCTCTGGTTTTTAACAGAATTTCCTTTTTTCTGTTGTGGACCAAGAAAGTGTGCACCAAGCAATGAAACTGCTACGAAAGCAACCGCAACACCGGCTTGGATAAGGATTGGAATATAACTTTCAGGTAAATTCATTTTTGCATTATTATCTCAATTTGCAAATTTACAGAATAAACAAGAAAGCATGAAATTAATAACCTTAAAAGTGGGATTAAAATTAGGAAAAGTGGTAATTTAGAATCAATAAAAATAGCCGTTATTTCTTCATTTTTTTGAGGAGAGAGTAGGCCATAAACGAAATGTAGGCAAATAGTATACTTGCATACATTATGTTAACTACAGTATTTGTTCTGTCGTCTTCTATTTTAAAAAACAAATTATAAGCAATAAAACCTGCAATTAAAACGGCAAAAATAATAAGATGTGGCTTCATTATTGGGTGGTAGGGGTTGAGAGCTTTAGAGTCTGATGGTTTTAGAGTTATAGAGCATGTTGAAAATAGGTAAGATTACTCATCACCAATTACTCATTACTTATATTCAAAGAGTACGTTCTTCTTCTTTTGTGGTTTGTAGGGTTGTAATCCTGCCAAAGAACCTGTACACTTTTATTTTCTTCCAATTCAGGGTTGGTTTCGGCGAAATCTATTCCCATACTTGTAAATCTTACAAATATTTCTTTGAAAATAATGGCCGTTACACCACGTCTCTGATATTCAGGGTGAATTCCGATAAGATAAAAATTGGCTCTATCGTTTTTCTTGCTGGCCTGTAAAAAATGCCACCAGCCAAAAGGAAATAATTTACCTTTAGATTTCTGTAAAGCTTTTGAATATGAAGGCATTGTAATGGCGAAAGAAACCAACTCTTGATTTTCATCAACAACGCAAATTACATAGTTTTTATCAATAAAAGGGAAGTATTTTTCTCTGTAGGTCTGGATCTGTTCATCAGAAATCGGAGTATATGTTGAAAGATGTTTATAAGTTTCATCCAACAATTTAAACATCGGTTCCACGTAAGGTAAAATCTCTTCTTTTGATTTGAAATGAAGTACTTTAAGCTTATATTTCTGAGCAATTAAACCACTGAATTTTTCTACTTTTTCAGGTAAAATTTTAGGGAAATTCATTTCGAATTCTACCCATTCTTTTTCTTTTGTAAGTCCAAGTTCTTCAAGGTGTTTAGGGTAATATTCGTGATTGTAAATCCCGATCATTGTTGCCAGTTTGTCGAAGCCCATCGTTAGCATTCCTGCCTTATCAAGATTGGTGAAACCCATTGGCCCTTCAATTTTGTCGATGTTGTTCTCTTTAGCGTAGTCAATTGCTTTTTGAATTAAAGCTGCCGAAACCTCTTTATCATCAATAAAATCAATCCATCCGAAACGGACTTTTTTTACGCCTAATTCTTTCTCTTCCTTATGATTGATAATGACAGCGATTCTTCCCGCTACTTTATTGTTTTTTATTGCCAGATATTGTTTTGATTCTGAGTAGTTTAAAGCCGGGTTTTCTTTTGCGTCCCAAATTTTAAATTCATCCTTAATAAAAGAAGGAACGTAATAAGGATTGTTTTTATAAAGATCCATCGGAAACCTTACAAACTGTTTTAATTCTTTTTGGGTTTTTACTTCAATAACTGCAATTGTAGACATAGTTTAATAGGGCTAATTGTAGAGCAAATATAAATAAATAAAATGTAATACTTTGGCACAGTTTTTACATCTTAAAGGTTAAAATTATACATTAAATCAAATAAAAATGATTGGTTATTACATAATTATTGGTATTTCAATGTTGGTAAGCTGGTACGTTTCATCAAAATTGAAATCCAAGTTTGCATATTATTCTAATGTACACCTTAGAAATGGACTTTCCGGGAAAGAAGTTGCTGAGAAAATGTTGAGAGATAATGGGATTAATGATGTTCAGGTGATTTCGGTTCCCGGACAGTTGACAGATCATTATAATCCTGCTGACAAAACCGTCAATCTTTCAGAAGGTGTTTATATGCAGAGAAATGCCGCGGCTGCAGCTGTTGCTGCTCACGAATGTGGTCACGCTGTGCAACATGCAGTGGGATATTCTATGCTTCAATTGCGTTCAAAATTGGTTCCTGTTGTTAATATTAGTTCTAATTTGATGCAATTTGTGCTTATAGCAGGTATAGGAATTATGGCTGCAACGCGATCAATACAAGATCCAAACGGAAATACAATAGTTTTGGCGATTGGCGTTTTGATGTTTGCCTTTACCACTCTTTTTGCTTTTGTGACGCTTCCTGTGGAATATGATGCGAGCAACAGAGCAATGAAATGGCTGAAAGACACCGGAACCGTAACGGCTGAAGAATATGTTGGTGTTCAGGATAGTTTGAAGTGGGCAGCAAGAACTTATGTTGTAGCAGCGATCGGATCTTTAGCACAACTTCTTTACTGGGCATCTTTATTGATGGGAGGAAGAAGAAATTAATCAATAAATTCAAACGAAATATTCTGCATCTCGGACAATTTGTCTGAGATGCTTTCTTTTTGTGCTATTTTTAATGACGCGGTTAGGATACAGTTTTCATTAGCATCAAAATTTAAAACTTTAGCATCAAATTTAGAAAGCAATGTGAAGATCGTGTTTTGTTGATTAAAACTGAATTGAATTTCTATTTCCGTTTCTAATTCTTTCGTAATAATATTGGCTTCGTCTAAAGTGATTTTTGCACATTCTTTATAAGCTTTTACCAAGCCTGAAACTCCCAATTTGGTTCCACCATAATAACGAACTGAAATCACTAAAACATTTGTAATTTCATGTGCCAATAATTGATTGTAAATAGGTAATCCGGCACTTCCGGATGGTTCTCCGTCGTCATTTGCACGATAATTTTCACCATTTAGCCCCATTCTGAAAGCGTAACAATGATGCGTAGCTTTTGGATGCTCTGATCTTATTTTTTCTAAAGCAGCTTTAAGTTCAGTTTCATTATTTACAGGAAAGGCAAATCCGATGAATTTGCTTCCTTTTTCTTTCAGTAAAGTATTTTCTATGGGTTTTTCTATGGTTTTGTACTCGAACTGCATTATCCTTATTTCTTATAGAATTGTATTACATTATCTCTAAAATTCTCAATTTTATTAGGTTTAAATTCTAATTTTGGAGCATTTGTGCCATTCTCCAATTTCAAATTTTCATTTTTAATCACAATTGCTTCATCCCAAAGATCTGCATTGATGAATTGTTGTAAAGTAAAGCTTCCACCTTCAATAATTACAGATTGAATTTGTTCCTTGTACAAAGCTTTCATTAAATCTGGCAGAAAATTTTCCTTTTCAATTTTAATAAAATGAATATTTCCTTCAATTCCTTCTTGAGTTAAATTAAAAACTAACGTTTTTGCTTCTTCATTATATATTTTAAAATCTTTAGGAACTTTTAAATCAAAATCAATTAAAATTCTTACAGGATTTACACCTTCAACATTCCTTACCGTCAAACTAGGATTGTCATTCAAAGCAGTTTGAGTTCCGACTAAAATTGCATGTTCGTAAGCTCTTAATTGATGAACAAATTGATTCACCAAAGAATTTGAAATAGAGTAGGGCTTGAAATCTTTGTCCATAAATCCGTCCTCTGATTCTGCCCATTTTAGAATAATATAAGGTCTTTGCTTTTCGTGATAGGTGAAAAATCTTTTATTAAGTTCGATACATTCGTTTTCTAAAACTCCAGAAACAGCTTCAATTCCTGCATCCTGAATGATTTTTTTTCCTTTTCCGTTTACTTTATCATGAGAATCCATTGCGCCGATCACTACTTTTTTGAAACCAAGCTCCTTAATTTTTAAGGCACAAGGCGGAGTTTTTCCATAATGAGCACAAGGTTCAAGAGAAACATAAATCGTCGATTCAGGGATGAGATCTTTGTTTTTAACTGAATTAATTGCGTTGATTTCAGCATGATTCTCTCCGGCTTTATGATGATAACCTTCACCGATAATTTCTCCGTTATGAACGATAACACTTCCTACCAACGGATTTGGATAGGTTTTGCCCAACGCTTTTTGAGCTAATTCGATACATCTTTTTATATAAAATTCGTCCTGCATAGTAAAGAAAAAAGCGAAGACAAATTTCTTTGCTCCGCCTTTTTTAGATTTTAAATTATTTTATTCCCCAGCGATAATTTTGTGAAGATTTTGTTTTAAAGTTTCCAAATGAGCTTTCTTTTCATCAATCATAATGAAAGTGTCTTTCAACATTGGGTTCTCTCTTGAAGGCTTGTTGAAGAATGCCAAATTGTTTTCCAATTTCACGATTTCAGCTTCAAGATCAGAAATTTGGCTCTTGATTTTTCTTGCTTTATCGGTTAATTGATTTTCAGATAAACCTTCTTCTTTTAATTCAAGCTCGTTGATCTTATTCAGTTTCAATTTTTCTCTCAACGTTTTGTTGAATTCAGAATTGATCGCAATTTTATCTCTCGGAACCTTTCCAATATTATTCCAGGCAGATTTTATAGCTTCAATTCTTTCGATACTTCCTTCTTCGTCTGAAACGGTCTTTAAATCTTCTAGAATCTCTTTTTTATGTTTGTAATTTTCTTTCCAGTTATCAGTAGAAGCATTGCTTTTCTCTCTGTAATTGTTGAAGAAAGTGTTACATGCATCACGGAATTCATCCCAGATCTTGTTCGTCATGCTCTTTGGAACGTGACCAACTTTTTTCCAGTCTTCCTGCAATTTTTTGAATAACGGAACAGCGATGTCCCACTCTTCATTATTCATATTGTCTTTTGCAGTTTGGATCAATTTTAATTTTTCATCCAGATTGGTCTGCTGAGATCCTTTTAAAGACTTATAATAATTGTTTTTTGTTGTATTAAAAGCTCGAAGTGTTGTTTTAAAATCATTCCAGTTTTGGTTGGATAATTTTCTTGGAACACTTCCTGTTTTTAAAAATTCAGAACGAAGATCTTCAACTCTTTTAATTGAATTCTGCCAATAGCTGTGGTTCGGAGTGTCAGAAGGCTCAGAAAGTTTTTTGATTTCTGTAATGATCTGATTTTTCTTTTCAAAATTTTCATTTTGTTCAGATTCAATCGCTGCAGAAAGTTCAGATTTTCTTTCGTGAATTTTGTTGGAAATTTCTTTAAATTCTTCCCAAGTTTTTTCACGGAATTCTTCTGCAACTGGTTCTGCTTCTTCCTTCCAAAGTTTATGAAGATATTGTAATTCGTTTAATGCTTTCTGAATTACAGGTTCGTTTTCTAGTTCTTTAGCGCGAGCAATAATGTGTTCTCTTTTTTCAAGATTGTGGCTGTATTCCTGTTCCAAAAATTCTTTATTTAAATCTAACATTTGATAAAACTGATTCAAATGGTGGAAATAATTATTATTAAGAATTTTGAACTCAGATTTTGCAACCTGCCCTGCATGTGACCATTCTTCTTTTATCTCACGAATAGATTTGAAAAGATTGGTTCCCGGCTCAGAATTCGTATAAAGGTTTTTAAGTCTTTCGATAATACTCTGACGGTGATCCAGATTTTTTTTCTGCTCTTCTTCCTGTCCTTTTTGGAAGTCGTCATGTTTTTCTCTGAAAATATTAACCAAAGCAGAAAATCTTGCCTGTGAAGGATGCTCGTAACTGAAATTTTCAGCCAGATTTCCTCCTTCTACATATTCATGCTTTTTATCTTCCACTTCATCGTGGATAAAATGACTTGCTTTTTCTTTTAATACATTGAATTTTCTAAAATCTTCACCGGCATTAGGCGTGTTGATGATTTTTTCCATTTCTTTCAAAGCCTCGCTCAATGTGATATCTGCAACAGCATGCTCCTCATGATGTTCTGCATCATCTTCATGTGCATTTTCCTGAGCAGGTACGGTGTTTTCTGATGTTTCTTCTTGAGATACTTCGGTAGAAATTTTATTTTCTTCGTTTTCAGAAAGATTATTTTCTGTTGTCATAGCAAATCTATATTATGTGAATGGAGTTAATATCCTTTAAAATGGACTAAAAACCAATTTGAGTACTAATTTATGTTATTTTTTTTGAAAATTCCAAATTTCCCAAGCTTTTTCTGCTTGCTGTTCAAGCATGTAATATCCATTCACGGTTTTTGCTCCTTTTTCTGAAGCTTTAATGATGAATTGAGTATAGTTCGGATTATAAATAAGATCTATAATTAAATGTTCCTTTGACAGCCCATCAAAAGGGAAGTTTAAACAGTCTTCCACATTCGGGAAAGTGCCTACAGGCGTACACTGTACGATAATTTTGTGATTTTGAACGGTTTCTTTATCCAGGTTATCAAAATTAATTTCCGAATTTCTTGAAATGATTTTTGAAGAAATTCCTTGTTTGTCTAAAGCGTATTTTACAGCTTTTGCGGCGCCACCATTTCCTAAAATTAATGCAGAATCCTGATATGATTTTTTATGAAGAAGCAATGTTTTTTCAAATCCGACAGCATCTGTATTGTAGCCTATTTTTTTACCGTCCTGAATTAAAACACAGTTTACAGCGCCTATTTTTTCCGCTTCATCACTTAATTCGTCCAAATAATCGATGATTTTTTCTTTATAAGGAATCGTTACATTGAAACCCAAAAGATCGGGTGTTGAAAATAAACCTTCAACTTCATTAATTTCATTTAAATCAAAAATAGTATACGAAAAGCCTTTTAGCATCAGCTTTTGAAATTTATCTTCGAAGTATTTTTTGGAAAAAGAATAAGAAATATTTCTTCCTATTAAGCCTAATTTTTTATTGGAATCCATGTATCAAAAATAAAAAAAAGACCGAATAAATCGGCCTTTAGTTTAAAAATATTTTTTCTGTTATTCTACAATGAATTTTGTTGTAGCGATATCAGTTTTAAGAATGTAGTTTCCTTTTGTAAGTCCTTTAAAATTGATCTTATTAGCATTTTTAAAAGGATTTTCGATTGTTTCGATCAATTTTCCTGAAAGGTCATAGATCTGTGCTTTTGTAATTTTGCTTAAGTTTTCACCTTTTACAAAAAGCTCGTTGTTTTTAACAGGGTTAGGGTAGATACTGAATGTTTTTTGTTTTGTAGTTTCAGTTGTTCCTAGTGTAGTGGTATTACAAGTCCAGCTTAAGTCATCAATAGAAACTCTTTTTCCTGTTTCTGAATTTATAATTTTAATAACAATATTACCGGAAATATTTAGATTACTTATAGTAGTTGTTGTATTTGAAGTACTAAAAGGAATAGTCCCAGCATTGTTTCCATTGATCTGTAAAGTTAGGTTTCCTGCAGTATCAGAAAACGGTAATTTTGTAGTAACTGTTAAGCTGTTAATCCCTCCTGAAATAGTAGAGCTTGTAAGGCTTCCGTTTCGGACGTTAATTGCTTTTCCGTTTATAGTTTGGTCTATTCTTGAATCTGTTGCAGACCAAGTAATATTATTGTTTGTCCATGTCTGAGTAGCATACACTGGATTTGAAGTAGCCGGAATAGTTTCAAAATTTTCTGATCCACAACTTGTATTTCCTCCAGACTGTCCAGGAAGGGTAGTTTCAGTTGCTATGTTGCTTTGAGGAGATGGGTTTCCAGAAGCATCTTTAGCGATAATATAGAAATTATATGTTGTAGAAGATGCTAAATTGGCAACAATAGTTGAAGTTAAAGATCCAGAAACAGTAGCTTTTAAAACTCCATTGGCATAAATTTCATAAGTCGCTACTCCGATATTATCTGTAGCAGCAGTCCAGCTTAAAGCAATTGAATTTGAAGTTGGATTGTTTGCAGCCAAGTTGGTAGCAGCTGTTGGAGCCTGAGTATCCACAACAGGAGTTCCCCAGATTTGGGCAACATATTCAGGATGATCAATATATGGGTTTCTGTTTGCCTGATAAATATAGGCTGCGTTGTTTCTTGCAATTTCTGTCGGAGATACAGGATCTAAAGTATTCCATGCAAGTAATTGATTAAGCTCCCATGTCTGAAGTCCCGGGAAAGGGGAGCCTCCAAGCATATTTCCTGAGCTGAAACTCGCAAGTTGAGATTCGTACCTCGTTACAAAATAAAGGATCATTCTTGCAACATCACCTTTGAAAGCATCGATTGGCTCAAATACAATACCAGAATATCCTGGTGAAACAGAAGTTCCTAATTTTGATCCGTTTTGTGATGTGAAAGTTGCAGAACCAACTTTCCCGAAAGGATAATTAGATCTCATTCCGTTCACTTTTCCATCCGTAGCACGAATAAAGTGAATGTCTGATTTCATTGGAAATGCTTCGCTGAATAAACTTTGAGGAACAATATGTTCTCTGTTGTAGCAGTCGCCCTCATTGCTGTAAGTTCCACACTGATCACCGGGACCATAATTAAAATTATATGGATCTGCACCGTTAGGATTTTCAGAATAAATGTCTAAAATTGTTCCATCGTTTTCGTAAGAATAATCTCGGTCGGTGGTTGCATAGCCTGTCCATAAACCGCTATAACCATGATCCTGATGACCATTTGTGATGATTTCTTTTAATTTCGTTTTCAACGCGGGGCCGCTAAGACCGGTCGTTCCATCGTAATATCCCGAAGGAATCTGAGCGAATGCACTTATAAATGCAAAGCTTAATAAAAAAGAGAGTAAAGTACGTTTCATTAGTTAAAATTGGGCGGTAAAGGTACAAAAAAACAAAAAAAATGTTTATTAATTTTTAGTAATATACTCTTTACTGATCTTAGAGAATGCCCAAGAAATAATGAAACCGAATAGGGAAGCGGTAATCGCTACGGTTGCATAATTTTTTCCAACAATTCTTACAGGGAAGGGAAGTGTTTCATTGGCTTTGAAAAACTCGGTATATAGTTGGAAGTAGCAAAGTGCCGTACCCAATATAAGACCAGAAATAACACCTAAAACTACAATAAGAATGCCTGTATAGAAATAAATTCTTCTTAGATGACTTAAAGGAAAACCTAAAGAAATCAGAGATTTTGCCTGTTCTTTTTTATCTAACTGTAAAATAATGATCGCTCCGGCTAGATTGAAAGTTGTAATGAAGATCACCAAAGCAAAAATCAGATAAATGAATAGCTTTTCAGTATTGATCATTTTCCAGAAGGCGGCATTTTCTTCTTCCTTAGTTTTGATTTCGACATCCTTTCCAAGTGAAGATAACAATCTTTGTTTTACCGAATCTGTGTTGTTGGAATTTTTTAATTTAATAACAATTTGATAAGCAGAATGTTTAGGCAAATTAAGTAATTCCTGAGTCAGTTCTATAGGGGAGATTATATAATTGTCTAATTGATCCTTTCCGGGGAAAACTCCGGTAATCAGAATATCTTTTTTATTATAGATGTCTTCTTCCTTATTAATAATACCGGTTCCAGGTTTAGGCATAAAAAGAGTTGCGTAATCTCCGGATGAAGCTATAGGAATAGATAATCTGTTGTCTAGAGAGTTTTCCATTAATACTTCATTCGAATATTCGAAACTTGGATAAGATCCGTAGAAAACATCTTTATTAATAGGATTAACCTTTGTATAAGCAGAATCCACACCTCTTAAATAAGCAATGTCTCCTTTTCCGTTATAGCTAATGTATATTTTTTCTTCAATAACTTTTGAAAAACTGCTGATCTCTTTATCGTTTCTTAATATTTTATCAACTTTATCGAGATTTTTGATGGTTTTTCCTGTACTGCTTTTCAGCGTTAAGTCGGCATGAAGGTTTGAAATAAGATCTTTGTTAAGATCTTCAAGTCCCGAAAAAACGGAGATAATTACAAACATTGCAGTTACAGCAACCGTCATTGCTCCTACCGCCAGCCACGTAATAAACGTAACGGCAGTACTCCCTTTTTTTGATAAAAGGTAGCGTGAAGCTATGTAAAATGCAATGTTTTTCAAAATCTATAAAATAGGATTGTCGCCTTCGCCTCTTAGTTCTTTTTCAAGTTTTTCTACATCATCAAGGGCAGTATCCAAATAGAAATTAAGCTGTGGAATGATTCTCACCTGCTTACCCATTTTCTGGCCGATAAAATTTCTGTACTGAGTTTTGTTTTCCTCAATTTCCTTCATGATAGAAGTTCTGAATTCCTGAGGGAATATGCTTAAATAAATTTTAGCAATACTCAAATCCGGAGTTATTTTTACATCCGAAACGGATACTAAAAAACTTTGCTTGCTTTCTGCAGCCTGTTTGCGGAAAAGTTCTGCGAAATCTTCCTGTATAATCTGTGCTACTTTTCTTTGTCTGTTACTTTCCATAAGTTATGCAAATTTAGTACTTTTGTTTGAATTGCTATTTGAAATTTGATGTCATTATCAAATTTACGACTTAATTATATTTATTTTTATTTATGAAGCTAGAACATATTGGCATTGCAGTGAAATCTTTGGGGTTATCTGATGAACTGTTTACGAAACTTTTAGGTAAGGAATCTTATAAAAAAGAATCTGTAGAAAGGGAAGGTGTAGTTACTTCTTTTTATGAAACCGGTGAAAGTAAAATTGAGCTGTTAGAAGCCAGTAATCCTGAAAGTCCGATCTCAAAATTTATCGATAAAAAGGGAGAAGGCATCCATCATTTGGCTTTTGGCGTCGAAAATATAGTTGAAGAGGTTGAAAGATTAAAAAAAGAGGGATTTATTTTCATCTCAGAAGAACCTAAAGAAGGTGCTGATAATAAATTGGTTGTGTTCCTCCACCCTAAATCCACTAATGGCGTGTTGGTAGAACTTTGCCAAGAAAAGCAATAAAAAGTTTTGTGGTGAAAGAAATTTTACTATTTTTGCAAACACAAAATTTAACCAAATTTTGAGGTCCTATAGCTCAGTTGGTTAGAGCACCTGACTCATAATCAGGTGGTCCCTGGTTCGAGCCCAGGTGGGACCACAATAAACCCCTTGAAAATCAATATTTTCAAGGGGTTATTTTTTTAGGTAAGTGAATAAGGGAAATTTACAGCTATCCAATATTTTAAAAATTAAATTAATTGATTAGAAACGATTCAAAATATTGAATATAAATTTCTGATACAATGTACAAACCGATTAAACAAACGGAAACACTTGTGCAAAGTTAATAACAGGGTTCTTACTTATGCTAAAAGTCACCATATCGAAAGACTTCCAATCTTTATATTGAACCTAATCTAAAAAGAAAATTCTGAAAACTTGACAGAATAAAATAGAATCTGAACTTTGACCATAAAGTTTTTATATTTGTCTCATATTTAGGGAATTTCAATTTCTAATTTAATTATTTAACTGATATTTGATTATTATGAAAAAAGTTTTATTTCTTACTATTATTTTTGCCTTGCTTTTATTTGGTGGAAAAGTAGAAGCACAAACAGATGGAACTCTCGACACTTCCTTTGTCATCGGGACAGGATTTAATAGTTCGCCTGTAACTACTATCATACAGACAGATGGGAAAATTCTAGTGGGAGGTTCGTTTTCCAATTATAATGGTGTCAACCGAAACCGTATTATCCGTTTGAATACTGATGGAAGTGTAGATACTTCTTTTAGTATCGGAACAGGATTTAATGACACTGTTTATACAATTGCATTACAGTCTGACGGCAAAATAGTGGTGGGAGGTAATTTTACATCCTATAATGATATCGCCCAAAACCGTATTGTGCGTCTGAACATAGACGGAAGCATTGATACGTCCTTTGTTATGGGAGATGGATTTAGCACACCTAGTGGTATGTCATTTATTGAGACCATTGCAATACAATCTGATGGAAAAATTTTAGCAGGAGGTCGATTTGCAAAATATAACGGCACCAATCAGCAAAATATTGCACGCCTGAATGCAGATGGAAGTGCTGATGCTTCCTTTTATCCGGTGAACGGCTTAAGATTTGATCATGATGTTAATATCATTGCTTTGCAAGCTGACGGAAAAATCCTGGCAGGTGGTGGTTTTACAAGTATTTATAGTACCAGCCGAAGGTATCTTGCACGTCTGAATACCAATGGAACTCTTGACACTTCGTTTAACGTCGGGACAGGATTTGGTGGCAGTCTTAGCGGCAGTGTCGTTCGGTCGATTGCAGTACAAACTGATGGGAAAATTCTTATGGGAGGCTACTTTACAACCTATAAGGGAATAGTACAAAACCGCATCGTACGTCTGAACACAACCGGAAGTGTTGATACATCTTTTGCCATCGGAACAGGTATTGATAATTTTTTTGTTGAAACAATCGCTTTACAGTCTGATGGGAAAATTCTGTTGGGTGGTGGCTTTACCACCTACAATGGAATCAGTCAAAACAGGATTATACGTCTTGATACTAGTGGGAGTATTGACGCATCCTTTAACATTGGAACAGCATTTAATAATCCTGTTGCATCAATTTCATTACAATCTGACGGGAAAATTTTGGTCGCTGGCTATTTTTCAAGCTATAAGGGACTAGTTCAGAACCAGATCGCTCGTCTGAATGGAACTGGAACAATATTGTCAGTTACAGATGTCAGTAAAAAGAAAATTGCTCTTTATCCGAATCCTGTAAGTGAAATTTTGAATTTTTCAGAAGAAGTTTATAATATCAAAATAACAGACCTTTCAGGAAAAGTGGTAACCCAAATTTTCGGTAGTAAAAAATATGTAAATGTAAAAAATCTTGTAAAAGGTGTTTATTTTATTACAGCAATCACAAAATCTGGAGAAATTGTAACTCATAAAATTGTGAAAGAATAAAAAAATGAGTTGATGTAGAATTTGCAAATAATTATACGATTTTATAATAAAAAATCAAAATTCTTAACTTTGTAGTTTTCAACTTATTTAGAAACTTAAACAATCAAAACCAAAACAATGTCAATAACAAACGAACATGAATTAATAGGAATGCAGAAGGCGAGTGAAGCCGTTGCATATACTTTAAAAGAAATGATTAATTATGCTCAGCCTGGTATGACGACAAAGGATCTTGATGAGTACGGAGCCAAAATACTTTCTGATTTTGGTGCAAAATCTGCTCCTTATCTAACATACGGATTTCCGGGATGGACGTGCATCAGTGTAGATAACGAGTTTTGTCACGGTATTCCTACAGATCAACGGGTTTTGAAAGAAGGAGATTTAATTAATATTGATGTTTCGGCCGAGCTCAATGGTTTTTGGGCTGATAACGGAGGTTCTTTTATCATTGGAAAAGATATTAACCAACATCAGAAATTAGTTGATGCTTCTAAAGATATTTTAGAAAAAGCGATCAATAATATAAAAGGCGGTGTAAAAATAGCCGATATCGGATTTCTAATGGAAACTGAAGCGAAAAAAAGAGGTTTTAAAGTCATTAAAAATCTTGGCGGACACGGCATCGGAAGAAGTTTACACGAAGAACCGAATGAATTATTAAATTATAAAAACCGTTTTGATAATAGAAGATTCAAGAAAAACTCTGTGGTTGCGATTGAAACCTTTATCTCAACATCTTCAAATCTTGCTGTAGAACTGGAAGATGGATGGACAATGGTGGGTAATAAAGGCGGTTATATGGCACAACACGAACATACAATCGTTGTGACCGATGGAAAGCCAATTATTCTAACTCGAATGAATGAGATATTGAATTAATTAATTTTTATATTTTCATATAAAAAATCAAGCACTTACAGAAATGTAGGTGCTTTTGTCTTGTAATAGGGTCAAGTTTAAAGGTAAACACGAATAAACTTAATAATCTTTATTGTCCGAATATAAACTATTGCCATACCTGAAACGCTACAAACAGTCTACAGAGTTACCCGAAATGTTGGTTTATGATTGTTAGAAGTGTGTTAGAGTGTTATTAATTAAGAGTATTATATTAAGATTGCGTGAATCAGCAAAAAATGTATTTTTAGAATTTCTCACCATGCTGTTTTAGGGTTAATAGGTAGATATATTTTAATAAAAATACACTTATTTTCAAATCTGATTTTTCAACACTCCGACAAAACCTTAGAAATTACTTACCGAACTGAATTAAGATTTATCTATTCAGATCATTTAACTATGAGAAATTTGTTACTAATAGTTAAATACAAGAATGTCTTTTTATGATAATATTAAGTCGCCATTTATATTACTAATGAAAATACTTTAATCACTTTTGTACTATAAATGTTTAAATAAAAAATAAAGTAGTTTTCATTACTTAGTGTTGGTTTTATGTTATAAGGTAGAGCTAGTAACTCTACCTTATTATTTAACATCGTAATGTATTATAAAATGTAATCCTTAAACATTAATAATTTACAATATCATGAGGATCTATACCAAAATATTCTTTAAACAAATGAGCAAAGCTAGGAGACTTGCCAAAATTAAGGTCAGATGATAACTCCTTAATATTGTCATATTTTTTCGTTTCTAATAGTTCTTTTGCTAATTTAAGTTTTTCGATTTTATAAAATATTGCGGGACTTAAGCCAAAAAAATCTTTAAAATGCGATTTAAATTTTGTTTGAGACATTCCTGCTTCGGAAGCCAAAAATTCAACTCCCATAAATGGTTCCCAAATATGTTCAATTATATGTTTTTTTGTATTAATAATGGCATCAAGATCAGCTTTGGCATGTTTTAAAGTAAATGAATTATATCGAACCAAATTTTTTAAAAATACACCCAAAAGCTTGTATGCAGAAGCCTGAACAACAAGTTCATAATTAGAGTCACCAAATTTTTTGTTAATGATTTTATTCAAAATAATTTTTGAAGTGCTGTCTACATATCCATAATAATGATGATATTCCTCTATATTTTCCTGAATTCTAGTATTAAAATTTCCTAAATCATAGGGACGTATTAATTCCTCAAAGTATGACTTCCTAATTACAATACGAAATGAATAAGTTCTTGTTCCAATATTCGGTATCACCTTTCTCTCGGCAGTTCCATCTATAAATCCAAAATTATAATTAGATTCATTGCCAACTTCATAATTAGAATTATTTAGTATATGATTGTTACAACCATCACTCAAATCAAATATAAGGTACCAAAAGTCTGAATTAGCAGAAACCTTAATAAATTCAATTTCTTTTTTGGCAACATAATCGATAACAGCTAAAGAAAGATCATCTGATAATAATTTGTAAAAAACGCCACCATCCAAAATATCTTCAGGAGCTAATAAATATTTATTTTCAATAATTCTAAAGTTAAGCTTTTCCACAAAAGGCTTTGTCCAATTGTCGTGAATCGAGTCAATATGTTTTAACTGTATCATTTCTATATATCTAATATTTTAAAATATAGTCTTTTGGAGTAATTCCATAATAACCTCTAAACTGACTTACAAAATGTGATGTGCTTTTATAACCTAAAGCTATTGAGACTTCATTGACTGAATTTCCTGCGATTAACATCTCTTTCCCTTTTTCAAGCTTTTGCATTAAAAAATAAGATTTAGGAGAGGTTCCAATAATTTTTTTAAATATATTTTTATATTTAGTAGGAGACATCGCGGCTTTTTGAGATAAGTTTTCAATACCAGGGAAATCATCTTCTAAAGCATTCTTTAAGTGCTGCTGTGATATTAGAATATTGTTTAATTCTATAGCTGTTACTTTGGCAACAATAGTTTCAGAAATCAAAAGATTCTCTATGTATATATCTAGCAATTCATAAACTGCACCTTTCATAAAAAGACTCCAAAACATATCTTTTTTTATGTGCTGCTCAAGTTCCGCTAAAACAAAACTACTTAAGTAATTCATTCTCTCAAATCTTACAATCGTATTTTTAGAAGTTTCTATTAGTTCTTCCAGTCGTTTTAGATTTCCGGATTTTTTTAATACATAATCTTTTAATAGTTTTTTAGAAATAAAAATATAGAAATTAAATGCTTTGCAATCTTTTTTTATGATAACATCGCAATCCAGAGAGCTATCTAAGGTTGTAAGATTATTTTGATCCGAACCAACTTGAAAAATTTGCTCATCAATAAAGAGTTCAAAATTTGAAGAGGAAATATTGTAGCAAAGCGCTATAAATTCAGAATTATTATTTCTAATTTCAAAAAAAGTATCTTTTTGATAAATAACATCAATTAAAAGACATGATGTATCTTCATCAACTTTAGAAAAATAATATTTTCCTTTAAAATTATCATTATTATTAAGATTGATAGAATTATTTATTATTTCACAATTTAGTGATCTTGAAATACTTTCACATAAATCAATATAATCATTACTATATTTAAAAATAAACTTTTCCATAAGGTAAAACATGATAATATAAATGCAATTTATAGTTTTTTTTACAGCTAAAGCTATAAATCTTCACTTATACATATATAAAATTTGTCTTTATTTTATAATAAAACGACTTTATTAATCTATTCAGACAAGAGAAACTCCGCAACTTTGTACCGTTAAAAATATTCAATAAAAAACACAATTATTGAAAAAATTTATTTAATCCTTCAAAATTAGATAACAGCGACACCTTTATATTCCCTAAGTCGCTGTTTGTCTAATTGAGGATCATCAATGAAAATAACGTAAACATGTTTTATCGAAAAAAGAGACGTCGCTTTTGAGATACAATTCTAAACACACAAAACAAAAAGAAATTTAAGAAATCAAAAAATCTAAGCAATGAAAAAAATTTTTATCACAGTAATTCTGTGCATTGGTTCGATACTATTCGGGCAAATAGGAATAGGAACTGCACAACCTCAGTCTAGCGCTATGCTAGAAGTTTTTTCTACGAGTAAAGGCTTTCTTCCTCCTAGACTAACTATAACACAAAGGGATAGTATCGAAAATAAAATTGGCGGACTTACAATTTACAATACGGATCTAAATTGTATGCAATATTGGAACACAACAAAATGGATAGGAGACTGTTCTCAGAGCCCTGTAGTAGGAATTATTACCAGCATTGATTGTGCTAATGTAACTAACAATGGAACTTTAATCAGTGGAATTGCGGCTTCAGGAGTATCATCTGTAATTCCTTATACAGGGGGAAACGGAGGTGTATATCCTGCTGCTAGCTTCAACTCAACGGGTGTTACCGGACTTATTGCCAGCCTTCCAAGTGGTGTATTAAATACAGGAAACGGAAATTTTGTATTTGATATTACAGGAATCCCATCATCTGCAGGCACTGCAACTTTCACGATAACTGTAGCGGGGCAGAGCTGCAGCTTTACGGTTCCTGTAACGGCTTCTACGGCTATTGTAGGTTCTCTTACTTGTGGTTCTGCGGTATTTTCACCTGCTTCTTTTACCTCTGGAACAAACTATAATGGCACATTAAAAGTACCTTATACTGGAGGTAATGGAGGAAACTATTCTCAGATATCTTTCACCAACAACGGACTTACCTTTACTCTTCCTGCCGGAACATTAGGAAACGGAAATGGGAATCTGGTATACAATGTTACTGGTATACCAATGAGTGCAGGAACTATTAGTATTCCTATCTCATTTGGAGGGCAATCTTGTAATGTCACAGCTACAGTAGCGAAAGGATCTACCGTGATACTACCCGGAAATCCTAAGGGTTGGATGAGACATAACCTTGGAGCTAATACGAGTCTTGATCCCGATGTGCCTGTTCAAGGGATACACGGTAACTATTACCAATGGGGTAGACCTACTGTTGTAGCGAATGCAAGTACTCCTGTCCCACCTATTAGTGGCTGGAATACTGCCATTGCTCCTAACAATTCATGGCAGGACGGGGCTAAAACTGCTAACGATCCATGTCCTTCTGGTTTCCGTATACCTACCTACGAGCAATTTACCAACCTGATAAACAACAATGCCTCAAGCAATGTGGGAGCTTGGAGCATTCCTACTGATCCTACTAACTTTGGAGCTGCAAAGGCATTTGGAAGTGGAAGCAATATACTGACATTGCCTATCGCCGGAATTCGTAGCGAAGCTAATGGCGAACTGTCTGGTCGTGCTAGTAACGGTGTCTATTGGAGTAGTACTCAGATCGGGACTACCTACTCTTACTACCTGAGCCTTCAAATCCATGCTCCTCTTGTAAGCACCTTCATCCGTCCCTACGGTATGAGTATTCGTTGTATCGCAGAATAGCTTTTATTTTAATAATTTTACTACTCACCGGCGGCTATAGTCGCCGGTTTTTATTAATAAAATACACATACAATCTATAAACATAAAACACATGATCTATATAAAAATACTTTTAACAACTATCTTAACGATGGTATGTTTAACGGTAAAAGCACAGAAAATTGAAATGTATTTCCCTCATTTTGCAGGAAAAACATATGATTTTATCATCTTCCAAGGAAGCGGCACAAAAACAGTGATACAGGATACAATTCCTTCTGACGGAAGATTTACTTTAACAGTACCAAAAGAAAATGCTCCTTATACAGGAATGAGCAGATGGCTCATCACTGGAACGCAACAGGGTGGTGGACTTGATATGCTTATCCCTGGCCATGACTTTGCGGTAAGCTGCACTGAAATAATACCGGATAACAAAAATATCATCTATACTGGAAACACAGAAATTCCACAACTTAACGATCTATATACAAAACAACAGGGGATCTTTGCTAAATATGATGCCATGCTTCAGGCCAGAAAAGCATTTGGTGCTGATGATAAGAACTACCCTCTTTTTGATACTGAGTACCAAAAACAGATGAAAGCCTACGAAGCTTTTCAGAATGAGCTGAAGAAAATAAACAATTACCCGGCAAAATTTACCAATATCGTTAATATCACACAGGGAATCGGTACCCAAATCGTTGATTCCAAAGAACAGAAAGCGAAGAATATTGCCCATTATATTGTACAGGACATGGATTGGCAGACCTTATATACTTCAGGACATTGGGCTGGGATTATATCCTCATGGATAGATGTTCATTCCATGATAATTAATGATCCTCAACAGTTTAAAGCAGATTTTTTAACGGTAAGTAGTAAAATTCAAAACCCTAAAAACTATACGGATTTTGTACAGGCTGTTGCCAATGCATTGACAAGAAACGGAAAGGATGAGCTTATTAAAATGATTACTCCTGTCGTAGTGAAGTCAGGAAAAGTTTTATCATACGAAAGAGCATCGGCTGTCTATTTGTCAGGAATAGAAGGTACGCAGGCCAAAGATCTTATCCTTACAGAAGGATCAAGCAAAGAGAACTCCAAAATTCTTAAAAGCACTGATTTTGCGGGAAAAGATTACACCAAAACCCTGCTTCTTTTTTATCACTCAGGATGCGGAAACTGCGAAACACTTCTGGTAGAGCTTAAAAAAAACTATGAAAAGCTAAAGAGTGAGAATATACATATTATTGCCTTATCATCAGATACAGACCTTTCAGTTTTTAAAAATAAAGCCAAGGATTTCCCATGGAAAGATTCATACGCTGATGGTGAAGGAGCAAACGGAGAAAACTTTAAAAACTACGGGGTTACGGGAACACCAACTTTATTCCTTATTGACAACCAAGGAAAAATAATACTGCGTACAGCATCATTGGATAATGTACTATCTAAATTAAATTAAGCACTGAATTGGAATTATTTTTTATTAATATACAATTATTATAGTGTTGGAGAATTAAAAAAAGTACTGGTTAAAAAAGAAAATTGGGCTTGATTCTGAAGATAATCTTAACATCTGAATACAAAGACTATAAATTTTTGATGTAAAATTACTTAGAAATAATTTTTACTGTATACTACAAATCTACTTCTTATTTGATTTTAAGTTATTAATTATTAATGTTATAAAGGTTTTAATTAAATTATTTCCAACCTTTTTGATCCAGGCAGCATCTTTATAGATAGAGACATTCGTTAACCTCAAACTTTATAATAAGATGAAGAATATATGCCTGACACTTTTGCTGTTTTTCCCAATGCTATATTGGGCGCAAATACCAATAATTGAAACACCTGATAAAAAAGGAGGATTTGAGAATAATAATAAGGTTATTCTTCAGAAGCTCAAGATTGATACCAAAATTACGGGTGGAATTTCCACCAACGTTATCACAATGGTTTTTAAAAACAACTCGAACCGATTAATGGAAGGTCGACTGACTTTCCCGCTTCCGGAAGGAGTAAATGTAAGCGGATATGCTTTGGATATCAATGGAAAACTGCTAAATGCCGTTCCCGTAGAAAAAGAAAAAGCAAAGGAAGTTTTTGAAACCATTCAGAAAAGAAATGTGGACCCCGGAATTTTAGAAAAAGTGGAAGGTAACAATTTCCGTACAAGAATTTATCCTATCAATGCAAATGGAGGAGAAAGAACTATTCAGATCTCGTATAATTATGAACTTAAAAAACAGGGAAGTAATTACCAATATTTTTTACCGCTTAATTATTCCACTCAAATTCCTGAGTTTAACATAAAAACGAGCGTTTTTCAGAATACGGTTTCTCCGCAACTGGAAGAAAAGCCTGATGGAAGTTTTAATTTTGTTAAAAACGGAAATGTTTGGGTGGCCGAAACTCACAAAATCAATTATAAACCAACTCAAAATCTGAAAATTAATTTTCCTCAAACTGATGGAAATCAGAATGTATTGATTCAGAAAGCTTCGGGTAATTCATCATATTTTCTTGCTGATTTAGGTGTTGATCCCAAAGAAAAAGCAAAGAAATTGCCTAATAAACTAGCAATCATTTGGGATAATTCTTTAAGCGGATCAAAACGAGATCATACTAAAGAATTTACTTTATTGGAAGAGTATTTTAAAGTAAATAAAAATCTTTCCGTGAAAATTTATTTCCTTAATAATTCATTTGATGAAGGAAAAAGTTTTAAAATAAACGAAGGAAACTGGAACGAATTAAAATCATATTTATCTCAAGTCACCTACGACGGCGGAACCGATTTCGGACAATTGAAATCAGTAAAAGAAGATGAGGTTTTGTTTTTCACAGATGGTTTGTCTTCTTTTGGAGATCTAAAACTGACGATTAATAATCCTGTTTACACAATTTCTTCTTCCAATAATGCGAATTTTAATCAATTAAAATTTATCAGTAATAAAACAGGAGGTGAATTTTTAAATTTAAGTGAAAATGATCCTAAAAAAGAAGTCCGTAAACTGTTGTATCAGTCTTTAAAATTCATTGGAATTGAAAATAATTCTTCATTGACGGAAGTTTACCCTTCATTGGCACAAACTATTTCGCAGGATTTTGTATTGACAGGTATTGTAAAAGGAAATCAAGCAACAGTAAAAGTTTTATTTGGTTATGGAAATGAAGTAGCAGAAGCAAAAACGATTTCTTTAGATGTGAATAAACAATCCGTAACAGATTGGGAGATCTCACAATTTTGGGCTCAGAAAAAGCTGAACGAACTGGAAATTTTTGAGAAAGAAAATAAAAATGAGATCAAAAATATCAGTCGGCAATTTGGTTTGGTGAGCAACAACATGAGTTTAATGGTGTTGGAAAATGTACAGGATTATGTTCGATATGAAATAAATCCGCCATCTGAACTGCGAGAAGAATACAATCGAATCGTAAAAAACAATCAGGCTCAAAAAGATATTCGCGTCAATGATTTAATGGCAAAAGCGGAAGTAATGACCGAAAATCTTAAAAAATGGTGGAATACGGATTTTGAAAAGAAACCAAAAGTTTATCCAAAGCCAACTGAAACCATTGAAAATAGAAGCAATACTCAAAATATTAGAGATTCTATTCGATCTGAAAATAGCATCGAAGAAGTTGTGGTGATGGGATATTCAAAAAGGGTAACTCGAAGTATGGCAACTTCAAGCTCCGTTAGCGTAAGTTCAGAACCTGTTTCCAATAATGCATTGCCAGCAAGTTTGCAAGGCAGAGTTCAAGGAATAACTATAAGAGGAGCTGGTTCTGTGCGTGGAGATCTAAGGAGTAAAGAAATAGCTGAAACAATCATTCAAAAAGGAAAAATTACAACGATAGATGTAAAATCCGACGCTGCCTACATGAAGTTTTTTGAGTCGGCTAAAAATTCAGAAGATATCTACCATACGTATCTTGATCATAGAAAAGATTACGCTGAAACGCCACAATATTATTTTGATGTAGCTCAGTTGTTTTTCAAAATCAATGATAAGAAAACAGGGTTAAAAGTATTGAGTTCTATCGCTGATTTGGATATTGAAAATGAAGAATTATACAAATTATTAGCTTACAAATTAAAGCAGGCTGAGGTATACGATAAAGAACTTTGGATCAGTAAAAAAGTATTGGAATGGCGACCATTCGATCCTCAAAGTTACAGAGATTATGCGCTGGCTTTGGAAGATAGCAAAGACTATCAGGGCGCTTTAGACAATTTATATAAAATTTTAAATCAGTCATACACTCGTGAAATGGCCACTCGTGATAACGGAATTGAAGAAACCATCATCATGGAGATCAATGAACTGATCAGCAATCACAGAAATGAGTTAGATCTTAAAAATATCAATCCTAAGATCATTGCAGATCTGCCTATGAATATCCGTGTGGTGATCAACTGGAACAAAGACAATACAGACATCGATCTTTGGGTAACAGATCCTAACAGTGAAGGTTGCATATATTCTCATAAATCAACGGAGATTGGCGGAAGATTGAGTGATGATTTTACGGGAGGTTTCGGACCGGAGCAGTTTTTACTGAAAAAAGCCATCAAAGGAAAATATAAAATTAAAACTAATTTCTTTAATGAAAATCAAGTAAGTATTGCGGGGGCAACAGCAATTATGGCCGAAGTTTTCATCAATTACGCTTCCGGAAAGCAGGAAAGAAAAATAGTGGTTTTCCAAAATAAAAATGAGGCTGATACCAGTAATCGTGACGGCGTTTTGATCGGAGAATTTGAATTTTAGATATAGGATGTAATATGTTAATATGAATGTTTAGTGTGGCAAGAGTCGGTTTTTATCGGCTCTTGCTTTTTTATTGCTGAATTAGCATTAAAAATGATTATTTTTAAGTTGATAAAAATACTACCGATGAAATCAATATTTATTTTTTTTCTTATCGTTTTTGGGATTCAGTTAAAAGCTCAGAAAGTTTTTTCAACAGAATATTCCAGTCAGGCAGATGTAAAAGTTTTTGTGGTTGAATATGAAAGTCAGGCCGATCTTAAAGTCTACAAAGTACAGTATGATAGCCAGGCAGGCGACAACAACGGAAAATGGTTTTTCACCCAATATGCAAGCCAGTCCAAAAAGAAAATATTCTTTGTTGATTATGAAAGCCAGGCTGATCTTAAAATCTTTTTTGTACAATACGACAGCCAGGCGGGATGGCGAAATGACAGTAAAAAATATTTATTGTACTAACATACCTATCTGAAAAAAATATTTGCACTACAAATCTACTTCTTTATTGTTTTTAACGTGTTGGTTTTCAAATTTTTAAACCTGTGAAGTAGATGTGTAGTAGGGTTATTTTGATATTTCTGCTGTACATTTGCAGTAGAAAATTCAACAAAAAATATTTCTATTGAGGATACGAAGATTTGTTGAAAATAAAATTTACATAGATGATGATTAAGTAAATATTTTCCCCCTCACATTGTTCCCAAAACAGTTGGTACTACTTTTTAGATGAAAAAAAATTATTAGAAAGAGGGGGAATATATTTTGATCACAAAAAAATATAAGTATGGTTTTCCATATACTTAGTGTTGTGTTAAGCTTTTACATTTTGTAAAAGCTTTTTTCATTTAAATCTGAAATTCCATAAAAAAACCTGCTCCTAAGAGCAGGTTTTTCCCTTCATTATTAAAAAATTAACTTAACCATTCATTAAGGTTCCAAATGGGTTACCTTCGTGTGGATAATATCATAAAATACAGTAGGATCACTCGCATTCGGAGTAATTCTGTAGGTGAATTTGTCGCTGTTTAATTCAAGAATTTCTACATCACGCGTAAAAATAACCGCTCCGCTGGTTGGATCTTTTGCCACAATAGTTCTTGTTTTTCCGTCTGCAGAAATAGACCAGTCGCCCTGATTTCTCAGTACATTATTCAATCCATAAATAGCATAAGTTCCACCCGCTCTGAAGTAAGCATATCCTACATATCCTGCTACATTAGCGTCTGTTAAGCTCATAGCATTTCCATCTTTATCTTTTGCTCCTGTAGTTTCCCAAGCTGTAGAAGCTAAAGTTCTCTGACCATTACTTGGCTCAGCATGACCTGTTTTTGTGTGGATAATGTCATAATAAACAGACGGATCACTCGTATTTGTGTGAATTCTATAAGTAAAAACATTTTTGTTCAGCTCAAGAATCTCTACATCACGTGTAAAGATCGTTGTTCCGTCAGGACGAAGAGCAGTAATTGTTCTTGTCTTTCCGTCCGCAGTTACAGACCATGTTCCCATTGATCTCAATGCATTAGTTAAACTGTAGATAGCAAATTTTCCATCACCATTAAAATAAGCGAAACCAACAAATCCGGCTACTGCTGGATTGTCTAATGCCACAGATTGTCCATTTTTGTCTTTAGCGCCAGTAGTTTCCCATGGAGTAGAAGATAAAACTTGTGAGGGAGTCGGTTGTTCCTCAACAATAACCTGATCATCATCATTTGAACAAGATACTGTGGTCGCAGTCAAGATGAAAGCAGTGAACAGATAACATAATTTTTTTAGTGTAATCATAATTTATATTTTTAAATCCTTGCAAACATATCCGTTATTAAAATCAAAAGATTGTACGAAATATCTCTTTTGTTGTAAAAAATATCACTTATAGTTAATGTTTTCTTAAATTGAAGATATTCAAATGTAAAAAACTTAAAATTGATGATAATAAGTATTTAGAGAAAAGCTTTTATGAATATTTCTTGTCTAGCTATTTATTTAAGTTAAATTTCAAAATTTCATATCATTAATGAGTCTTTTTTATGCAGAACTGAAATAATTTTCTATTTTTGGTGAAACAACTCAATATGTTTTTAAATAAAATTTTTCTTTTTGGATCAATATGCGCAATCGGTTGCATTGGTGCAAATTCTTTATATGCTCAAAACTCAATTCAGGTTAAAAATACATTGGAGTTTTCTAGAAATGAGATAGTTTCAATTTCTTTAGCTCAATTAAAATCATTTTTAAATAAAAACAAAGAGTCTGATCTTAGAATAAAAGACAGCAACAATAAATATCTTCCTATTCAGTGGATTGATTACGATGGAGACGGGAAAAATGATGAATTACTTTTTCAGGCAAATATTGATGCAAAAAAAACAAATTCTTATACAATCGTAGCTGACGGAAAAACTCCGATTCCTGAAACCAAAGTTTCTACATATTCAAGGCTGGTTCCGGAACGAGCAGACGATTATACTTGGGAAAATGACAAAATTGCTTTCAGAGTGTATGGTCCGAAAGGTCAGCAGGAAGCTTTGCAGGGAGTTAAAGGAAGCACACTTTCCAGTGGCGTTGATATTTGGCTGAAAAGAACAGATCAACCCATTATCAATAAATGGTACAAAGGCTATTTGACTGATCCTATGTTTTATCACAAAGACACAAGAGGTGAAGGTTACGATCCTTATCAGGTTGGAGACAGCCGGGGAACAGGCGGAATCGGGATTTGGGTAAATGACAAACTTCAGATCTCTCAAAATTTTGTAACTTCTAAAACCATTACGGAAGGTCCTTTGAGAACGGTTTTCGAATTAACTTACAATCCGTGGAGTGAATTTGGGGTTAAGGAAACAAAAAGAATTTCATTAGATATCGGCTCCAATTTCTCAAAGTTTGAATCTACTTTTGAATCTGAAAACCAAGTTCCAAATTACACAATCGGAATTACTTTGCATAAAAATGAAGGTAAAACAAAATTAAACGACAAAAACGGGTGGTATCTTCATTGGGAGAAAATTGATGATGCTTTTGTAGGAGAAGGTATTGTAGTAGATCCCAAAATTGTTGAAAAATCTGTTGCCTTTACATCTGAAATTCCGGATCAGAGTAATTTGTTGGTTGTAACAAAACCTTACAAAAAATTGGTGTATTATGCAGGATTTGCGTGGCAGAAAAGCAAGCAGATCCAAACGCAGAAAGATTGGGAGAATATCTTACAAAGACAATCTCAGATCATAGCGAATCCCTTGATTATAAAAATTAAATAATAAAATACAATGATGAAATTTAAAATTTCTGTAATAGCAGCTTCTTTCATTACTGCTACGTTCTCAGCTCAGATAAAAGATACGTTAGCTGAAAAAATGTTGGTTTACCAGCTTCCGAACGGTGGTTGGGGAAAACAGCTTGATGATAAATCTGTGGTGGATTATTATTTACCCATCGATAAGAATCTTTTAAGTAAAATAAAAGCTACAGGAAACGATCATGCAACGATTGATAACAACGCAACTTCCAGAGAGATCAACGGGTTGATAAAAGCTTATCAAACCACAAAAAATCAGGAGTATCTAAAATCTGCCGAAAAGGGAATTAAATATCTTCTTTCCATGCAGTATGAGAATGGTGGTTTTCCTCAATATTATCCGAATTCCGGGCTGTACAGAAAACAGGTTACTTACAACGACAATGCGATGATCAATGCTTTGACGGTTTTATACAATGTTGCGGAAGGTAAAAATGATTTTGATGTTGTTGATTCAAGTTTAAAAGAAAAAGCAAAATCTGCTGTAGAAAAAGGAATTCAATGTATTTTGAAAACTCAGGTTTTACAGAAAGGAATTCCATCTATCTGGGCAGATCAATACAACGAAATTACCCTGCAGCCCGATAAAGCCAGAGCTTTTGAACCTATTTCTTTAGCAACTGGAGAGTCAGTAAATATTGTAAAGTTTTTAATGATGCAAACGGCAACTCCTGAAATTCAGAATTCAATTAAATCAGCTATAAAATGGTTTAAAGACAACAAAATTGAAGGCTACAGCTACAACGTTGCCAAACAAAACGGAAAAGCGGTAAGAACTTTAGCGGAAGATAAAAACTCCGTCATTTGGGCAAGATTTTATGATATTAATAACAATAAACCACTTTTCGGAGATCGCGACGGAAGCGTAAAATATAACTATAATGATGTTTCTGAAGAAAGAAGAAACGGCTACAGCTGGTTTGGTGATGCGCCAGATAAATTGATCAATAAAGAGTTTCCGAAATGGGTGCAGAAGAATAACGTGATGCCTTAGGATTAGGGTTTGAGAATGAGAGTGAGAGTGTTTGAGAGTGGGAGAGTTGTAGATCTTTTGGTGTCATTGCGAGGAGCGGAGCGACGAAGCAATCTTAATAAATAGCATTAAACATCATACTTAACCGTAAAGTTTGTCATCCTGACAGGATCAGAATCTCAATAGCTAAATTAACATCTCAAAAGATAATGAAATGAGATTGCTTCGTCGCTTCGCTCCTCGCAATGACGGAGAGCGCTTGGTGGCTGAGGTTCTCGAAGTCACCATTCCTAATACCCTAGCCCCGATTGAGTGAAAATCCTTTTTTTGAAAAAAAGATTGCAGTACTTCGACTCAGCTCAGCATAAACTTCAAGCGGGAAAAAGCTCCTAAATAAAAGGAAAAAATGACTGTAAATAGAAAATGACTGAGTACTACGCTCAGTCATTTTCGTTTCTAATTCTAATTTTTATTTATAACGTATTGCAAATATTGCCTCCTAAAGTTGCGCCTGCATTGGCTGTAACGTCCGCTTTTACCGCAGAAACCGATAAAGCCGGAATTGTATATGGCGGGGTAAATGCTGTTCCGCTTCCTGCTGTATTTCCTGTTACATTCGTGAATGTATTTCCAGTAGCAGTTACCGCTGTGAATCCGCTCATTAAATTGATAGGTTCTTTCACGTTTTCAAAAACATTTCTGTCGACGAAAATGTTGGCCTGAACTCCTGCTGCGATACATTTGTTACTTGCAGAGCTGTTAAAATAACTGTTGATGATATGTATTTTTCCAAATCTCACTCTTGGCATACGCTCTTTACATCCCGGTGCCCACCAGCAACGAACGAAAGTTACGTTTAACTTTCCTGCATCAGCAGTTGCGCCATCGCTTGATCCGATCAAATTCGAGAATCTGTGATCATCTGTTCCTCCTGAACCACCAAGTTTTGGAGCTTTCAGATAATGGAATTTCGTGTAAGAAACTGTAACAAAGTCTGATTTATTTTTAATATCAAAATTTCCGTCAACACCATCTCTGAACTCACAATGGTCGATCCACACATTTCTGCAATCATCTAAAATTGCATTGTCCCAACCGTCTGTGTCATAAGCTCCCGGCCCTTCAAAAATTAAATTTCTAACAACGATATTATTACATCTTTTAATATTGATAATTCCTGAACCGCTTGCCGTCTGGTCTGTAGAAACCAATTTTGCACCGCTTGCTCCATAAATTGTTTTTCCGGTCTGATCCTGAAGAGATAAACGTGTTGTAATGGTGATGGTTCCAGTCACTTTAATGACTTTTACCGCCGTGTTTTCGATCGCTGCTTTTAACTGCGCATAAGTCGTCACGGTAGTTTCTGCTGCAGTTCCGCCTCCTGTAGTTCCGCCATTTTGGGAAGCCCATCCCGGAGCAACGCAACTTGCGAGAGGAACAATGGCATTGGTTTCCAATGAACCTATATTAATAGCGTTTGGAATTTCCTGCAATTCACTTTTAACATCTTCCTGCCCGCAGCCTGTTAATGCAAAAGCTGAGCTTAGAGCTGCCATAAAGAAGGCAACTTTGATTTTTGTTTTCATAGTTTATAATTTTTTATGATTTGGTGTGGTGTAAAATTATTAAATATTTAATTAATCGTTTTATATTTTAACATATAAATATTTATATAATTATAATGTTATTTATTTTATTTATTCAATCGGTTGCGCTTTGTTGTTTAGTTATTTGTAGATGCGTAGTTTAAATTATAAATAAAATTCCCGCAGATTTCAAAGGTTTTACAGAAAAAGATCTGTGTAATCCGTGACATCTGCGGGAGAATTATTTTATTGTTTTCCGGTATCTACTTAACTTCAAAAGTATAAATGTTACCTTTTTCAGTATTAAAATCAAAAACCTGTGTTTCAGGAACGGGAAAACCTTTTAATTCTGCTTTTTCAGAAACTAAAGGTGCCTTAATTGAATTTATCTGATAATATTCATTAGGATTTTCTCCTGTTGATTTTTTTAATTGAGTCTTAGATTTTAAATTGATATTTTTCGCAATTCTGATTCTGCAATTTCCTCCTAAAGTAGATTTGACAGTTAATTTTTTCAATTGAGAATTTTCCCATTCGATATCGATTTCAAAGCCACCTCTGGCTTTTAAACCTTTAATATTTCCATTCGGTAAAGCATCTGGAAGTGCCGGTAAAATGTAAAGATAACCGTCATAACTTTGGAGCAACATCTCAGCAATTCCCGATGTACAGCCAAAATTTCCATCAATCTGAAAAGGCGGATGCGCGTCCAAAAGATTAGGATACGTTCCTCCCGATTGTCCTTTTGTTTCCATCGGAGCAGGCGTTAATTGATCTGAAATTAATTTAAAAGCCCTGTTTCCATCCAATAATCTTGCCCACCAATTGACTTTCCAGCCCATCGACCAGCCTGTTGATTTATCGCCACGATACGTCATGGAATTTTTTGCAGCTTCCGTCAGATCAGGGTTTCTGAAAGGTGAAATTTGTCCTGAAGGAAAAAGTCCGTACAAATGCGAAATATGCCTGTGTTTATCATCGATTCTGTCCATATCTTTCAACCATTCCTGCAATTGAGCATGTTGCCCGATTTGCATGGGCGGAAGTTTATTTAAGGCAGTTTCCACTTCATCCGAAAGGTTTTTATCTTCATTAAGAACTTTCGAAGCATTAATAAAATTATTAAAAACATCAAAAACCAATTGATTATCCATCGTTGTTCCTGCAGTAATTCCGACGCTTTTCATGTAAGTATTTTCCGGCGACATGGAAGGGGAAACAACCAAATATTTTTTCGAAGGATCTTGTTGAAGAACATCCAGATAAAATAAAGCTGAACCTTTTAAAGCAGAATAATATTTTCTCAAAAATTCTTTGTCACCGGTGTATAAATAATGATTCCAAAGATGTTGTGTGAGCCACGCTCCGCCCATCGGCCACATTCCGTAGAAACCACCGTCTACAATACCAGTGATTCTCCACAAATCTGTATTGTGATGCATATTCCAGCCTCTTGCGTGATACATTTCTTTGGCAGATTCCTGTCCGGTTACCGATAAATCCTGAATCATGTCGAATAAAGGCTCGTGCATTTCACTCAGATTCGTGTTTTCGGCGGGCCAGTAATTCATTTCTGTATTGATATTGACGGTATATTTACTATCCCAAGCCGGATTTAACTGATAATTCCAGATTCCCTGAAGATTTGCAGGCTGAGTTCCCTGTTGCGAAGAGGAAATCAAAAGATAACGACCAAACTGGAAATACAAAGCCACCAAATCAGGATCTTGTGAACTCCCAAATTCTTTTATTCTAACGTCGGTTGTTTTCTTTGCCTGTTCGGTTGTTCCTAAATCAAGACTGACGCGTTTGAAATATTTCTGATATTTTTGAATGTGAGCTTTTAATTCAACTTCATATTTTTTGTTTAAAGCTGATTGTAAATATTCCGAAACTCTCGTATCTGGATTTCCTGAAATATCGTTATATTTTTTAAAATTCGTTGCAATCGAAACATAAATAACCACTTCATCCGTTCCTGAAATATTGAGTTGATCTTGAGTTGAGGTTAATTTTCCACCTTTTAAAACAGGAACAACAACCGTTTTGAAATTGATTTTCCCGATTTTATTGTCAACAGAACCACTTGTTCCGGTAATCATCAATTGATTTTTCTCCGTAAAAATTGATTTTTTTAAATGTGGAGTAGAAGCGTTGATGGAAAAGTTTAAGCTTCCTTTTTTGCTTGAAGATAATTTAATTATGATAACATTATCAACAAAAGAAGAGAAGATTTCTCGCTTGAAAGTTACGCCATTTACTTCGTAAGAAACTGTGCTTAAAGCTTTTTCAATGTCTAAAGTTCTGGTATAATTTTTAAAATTTTCATGACCTTTAAAATCAAGAAACAAATCGCCCATCGTTTGATAGGGCATTCCGTAATTCAAATCTTTTGGAGCAGCTCTTGGATACGTTGTATTGGAGAGTTTTTGAGCTTGTTCAAATTGACCTTCATTCAACAGTTTCCTGATTTTTTGGATGCTGTCAAATGTATTTTTTGGAACATTATTTCCAGGTTCGCCGGCCCAGATTGTTTCTTCATTAAGTTGAAGATGCTCCTGCGAAGTTCCGCCAAAAACCATTGCTCCCAATCTTCCGTTTCCGATAGGTAGAGCTTCGTTCCAGTTTTCTGCAGGTTTGTTGTAGGTGAGTTTTAAATTCTGTTGTGCTTGAACAGAAATTGAAATCACCGTTCCAAAAGCCAATAAAAAGATTTTATGTTGAATGATTTTTAGCATTTTTATATTTTGTTAAAATAATTTTATTTTTTTTATTGGAAAACGCAAAGGCGCAAAAGTTTTAATTATAATAATGCTTTAAGGCGCAAGGATTTTATCTTCAATAAAATTTTACACTGAATATTTTTTAAAAAAAGTAGGATTTTATTAGCCTTTGTGATTATCTAACAATATTTAATTACTAATTATCAATTACTTATTACCTATCGTTTTAAGCCAGTCTGCGCACAGTTTTTTCCAGTTGTCGGTCAGTTCAGATTTGTTGGTAATGCCGATTTTATGTTCGCCTTCCGGGAAAATAAACATTGCACCTTTTACTTTATTTTTTGTCATTTCCTGATAATAGAGAATGCTGTTCATCACAGGAACTGTTTTATCGTTTTGAGCATGAAATAATATGGTGGGTGGAGTTTTTTCCGTCACTCTATTTTGCATAGAATATTCCTTGATTTTTTCCGAAGAGGCATTTTCGCCGAGTAAACTGTTACGGCTTCCAATATGGGCAAATTCTCCCAAATCGATGACCGGAGAAACAAGAATAGCAAAATTTGGAATGGTAGAAAAACTTCCCCAATCACCTTTTAATTCTGTATAATCTGTAGGAATATTACTCACCGTTGCAGCCAGATGTCCACCAGCTGAAGTGCCAATAACTCCAATCTGTTCCGGTGAAATACCATATTGCTCAGCATTTTTTCTAAGATATTTTATCGCTGCCTGAACATCCTGTAATGGAGCGATTTCTTTTTGCTTTAAATCTGGAGAAGTCGGTAATCTGTAATTTAAAACGAAAGCAGAAATTCCTTGTGTATTAAACCATTTTGCAATTTGATAACCACCCAAATCGTAAGTCAGTTTATAATATCCACCACCGGGAATGACGATGACGGCCATCTGTTTTCTTTCTTCTTTTGGAGGTAAAAACGCAAAGAGTTCGGTTTCCTTTATTTGTATAATTCTTCCGTCTTTTTCTTCGGTTTTTAACTGTAATCCTTTGGAATTTGGCATCTGACCTTTTGGCCAAACCATGATTTTTTCCTGAGCAGAGAATTGAGTGAAGAATAAAATTAATAATATAAAAACAGAGTTTTTCATGGCTTTTTAATTTGTGATAATTGTGAAGTGTATTTTTCTAAACCTCATAGGTTTTTAAAACCTATGAGGTTTGTTTTTTCAAATTAATCTTTAAGAAAATCCTCTCTAAACGGGGTAAACGAATCAATCAACTGACCTGCTTCCAGACATTTTACGCCATGAAAAATATTAGGCTGCGCAAAAAATCCGTCCCCTTGTTGTAGAATTTTAACCTCACCGTCAACAGTTACTTCAAATTTTCCCGAAGCAACATATGTGATCTGCGAATGAAAATGCTGATGCAAAGCTCCAATCGCATCTTTTTCAAACTTTACAATCACCATCATCACTTGAGAATTGTACCCAACGAATTGTCGTGATACTCCACCTCCTAAATCTTCCCATTCGGAATTACCGTCAAAGAAAGGTTCTTTTTTGAACTTCATTTTGTATGTTTTTTATTTATTTTACTAATTTTTTTGCTCTCAATTTGTCATACTGAATGAAAAGTAGTGTAATGAAGAATCTCTATTAAAAAGTTTAGATTCTTCCTTCGTCAGAATGACAAACTGACTGGTTAATTATTGAGATAAAAAACTATTTAATATATTTCTCCAATCCAATTTTCAAACTCTTCAAATTCTTCACTGCCAATTTTGCAACAGATTCTGCTCCAAGTGTTGATAAATGCGTGTCATCGTCTTTTCCTTTCGGATAGTATGGATCTTCGCCTTCTTTATAATGCAAATGAAGCTTTTTTGAATTTTCAGGACCGTAAGAAACTTCAAGTTGTTCTGTTAATAACTGCAAATCTACGAAAGGAACTTTCAGATCATTCGCAACCATTCTTACGACCAACGGGTATTCTTTATGAGTATCAATTAGAACTCCATTTTCATTGAAATTTCTTCTTACTATGGAAGTCATCAGAATTGGTGTTGCGCCTTTTGCTCTGGTTTCATTCACATATCTTTCAAGATTGGCTCTGTACTGAGTATAAGGATTGGTAAATTTTGTAGAATCTTTCAGCTTCTGATCATTATGCCCAAACTGGATAATCACGAAATCTCCTTTTTTAAGCTGCTTTTCAACTTTATCCCATCTTCCTTCTGTTCTGAAGCTTTTTGAACTTCTGCCGTTCATCGCATGATTCTGAATCTCAATTCCTGTTAAAAATTGTGGTAAAACCTGTCCCCAACCGTGTTCCGGATTTTTGTCAGGATTTTCCTTGTTGGCCATCGTAGAATCACCGATGAGGAATAGGGTTTGCTTTTGTGCGAATGTCAGTACTGACAGAAATAAAAATAGTGCAGTAAGCTTTTTCATTTTAAATAAATTTTTAATTAATATTCTTTTGTCTTGAAACAAAAGAATCAAAAGTTCAAGACTTGGAAAATTCTGCTAAAAATTACTTCTGTTCTCTAAAAATTCTAAACTCGCACGAATTTGATTTGTGCTTCAATTCAATATTTGCTTCGCGCTCAAACAGTAGAATTTTTTTAAGGTTCACAGAACTAATTTTCTTAACGCTCCATTTTCCCATGTCGATTTGGCTGTGGTTATCATTACTCATTACCAATTGCTTATTATTTATGTTCAGGATTCCAACCATCAAAAATCTTTTCTAACGTATAATTTTTCAAGTCTTTTTTTGTCAATTGATGCGACCAGTTTACACGATTTGTTGCGTTTCCGCCGTCGCCTTTGCTTCTGAATTCTGCATAATATGCCGTTTTATCTTTATCAGGAAACATTTTATCGTCTTTCCAAGGATTCCAGCCTTCGGGAAGAATGTGTTTTCCCATTTCTGTATTGATGAAAACGGTTTTGGCGTAAGCCCTCCACGGTCTTCCCAAATAAACTTTTGTGATACCTTCTTTAGCAATTAATTGACAATCAAAAAAAACAAAGCCGTACTTTCTGTCGGCTTCTGTTGCGGCTGCAGTGATGTAAGAATCTGCTAAACTTTTAATGGTACAATTTTTAAAAACAACCGTTGCCTGTCCGAAAATAAAGTCTGTTGTTCCTTCGATATAACAGTTTTCAAAATATTGTCTGCTGTGATTGGTTGCGGAATAAATTGTGTCCTGACAACCCAGAATTTTTGAATTTTTAATGATAAAACGGTCACCTTCAACATGAAGAGAAACTGCCTGCCCTTCGTTACAAGAACTGTTTTGAATCGTCAGATTACTAATTTTAATATCATCGCCCATTACCAATAAAGTGTAGGAATTGAATGTCGTCATTTTTTCATTAAACGAATCGAGTTTTCCTGAAAAATCATTGTTGGTAATGATAGTATTGTCTTTATTTTCGCCTTCTAGCGTGATTTTATGTTTTGAAGATGTAATAACAACTTTTTCATTATAAGTTCCGGATTTAATGAAAATCAAAGCTTCTGCCGGACCTAAATCTCGAATTGAATTGATCGCTTTCTGAATCGATGTAAAATCTCCGCTTCCGTCTTTGGCTACGGTAATTTTGATGTATGGATTATTTCCTGCTAAGAGAAAATTTGCCATTGAAATGAAGAGAATTAAAAATAATTTTTTCATAAAAGCTATTTTAAAACTTTATTTAAAAAGTCAACCGTTAAATTCAATGTTTCTGTAAACCAGGGTTCTGCAGACCAAAATGAATGTGGAGAATCTTTAATTTCATGAAATTTTGTCGAAATATTATAACTCTTCAGTTTCTTCATCATATCGTCTCTTCCTGCATGAAAACGAGGTTGTGAACTGTTGATGAAAAGAGTAGGAGGTGTATTTTTATCCACATATTCCAAAGGTGAAGCTTCTTTCCAGATTTTCGGATTGTCTTTTTGTGGATAACCCAGCCAATAGGCATCGTAAGTTCCTTCTTTGCCGGATTCTTCATGAATGAAAGAAACAACGCCATCTACATTGACGATTGCCTGCAATTTATTCTTTTTCTTAACCCCAACTAAAGTCGCAATTTGGGCTCCGGCGGATTCACCCAAAACCACCATTTTCTTTTTGTTTAAAGAATATATTGAATGATTTTTCTTTAACCATTGAATTCCCGTTTCAATATCTTCAACTCCTGCAGGATATTTTGCGACATCAGCCAACCGATATCCGATTGCGATGACAACATATCCTTTTGAGGCTAATTCCATTGCCATAAATTTTTCATTCTCCTTACTTCCTGAAACCCAGCCACCACCGTGAACCATAGCAATTCCCGGATACGTTTTTGATTTATCGAGAGGGTAGTAGACATCAGCTTTTAAGGAAAGTCCGTTGATGTTGGTATATTCTACATCTTTATCAACTCCGATGTTTTGCGGAACAGGTCGGTCGATAGGTGTGATGAAAGAATATTTTTTCTTGAATTTTTCATACGTCGCTTCATTGGTGTAAGGAGTAGCATTCGGTCGTGGAACTTGACCGAATGCTAATGTGCCTCCTAACCAAAAAATAGAAATATAAGTAAGTTTTTTGCTAAAATTCATGTTGTCAAATAATTAAAATATTTATTTAACCGCATTTTTAGCTACATCAGTTCCGATAGAAAGTGAATTTTTATCAGACTTGACTTCTTTTGGTAACAGGACTGCTTCTGTTTTATTTCCTAAAACCTTAACGAACGGCTTAGTTGCAGATTCAAATTTTACTGTTGAAAGGTTGATATTTTTACTGTTGTAAACTGTTGCTCCTGTTCCTTCAGAATATTTCAGTTTAACATTTTTTAGTTGAATTCCCTCTGCATCAACGATTGTTAAAGCTTTTTTCGTGTCGAACTGAGAATCTTCAATAACGATATTTTTAAGATTCATTTCAGCTAAACCAAACAAAGTGATCGCTTCATAAGAATTAACAGCATTAATGTTTTTAAAGAAAATATTTCTGAAAATCGGAGTTTCTTCTGTTACCGGATACGCCTTTTCCGGTGCTTTGTTGCCTTCTTGTTTTTGTCCGTCTTCCAAAACCGGAGAAGCTCCTTCATAGAACATATTGAAACCAATTGTCTGTGTCGGAATGTTGATCATATCAATATTTTTAATGTAAATATTTTCAACGATTCCACCTCTTCCACGGGTTGTTTTGAAACGAAGACCAATATCAGTTCCGATGAAAGTACAGTCGGAAACATGGATATTTCTCGCTCCGCCGGACATTTCACTTCCTACCACAAAACCTCCGTGAGCGTGGTAGACCACATTGTTTTTAATGATAACATTTTCAGTTGGCATATTTCTTTTTCTTCCGTCTTCATTTTTCCCTGATTTAATACAAATTGCATCGTCACCAACATCGAAAGTATTATCGTAGATCAAAACATTTTTACAAGATTCCAAGTCTACACCGTCACCGTTTTGAGAAAACCAAGGATTTCTAACCGTAAGATTTCTTAAAATAACATTGGTACACATCAATGGGTGAAGGTTCCAAGCCGGAGAATTCTGGAAAGTTGGGCCGTCTAATAAAACTTTGTCGCATCCAACCAGACTTACCATAACTGGACGAAGGAAATCTTTAACCGTTGTTAGTTCTTCTTTAGAAATTTTATCAGGAACATTGAAGCTTGAACTGCTTTCAAATCCTTTTTTATAGCTTTCTGAAGGATACCAGTTTTTACCATCAGCAGATAGAATTCCGCCAGATTTTACGATTTCTTTCCATTCAGATTCTGCGACTTTGCTTTTTTTGATGGCTCTCCATGCGTCACCGCTTCCGTCAATCACCCCTTTTCCAGTGATAGCAATGTTAGTTGCATTTCTTGCTGAAATTGGAGACTGGCAACGAATGGTATTTAGTCCTTCAAAACTTACATCAACTAAAGGATAATCTGCTTTATCTTTACTGAAAACGATAAAAGCACCTTCTTCCACATGAAGATTAATGTTGCTTTTTAGCTCAATTGGGCCTGTGAGCCACATTCCGCGGGGAACGACTAATTTTCCGCCTCCTTTTTTACTTAAATCCTCGATCGCTTTTTTGAAAGCTTCTGTATTTTTTATATTTCCGCCTGCAACGCCACCATATTGAGTGATTGAAACGGTGTTTGCGGCAAAAGAAGTTTCTGTAACCTGAGGCATTTTAAACTCAATGTTTTTATAAATATCCAGATTCTGAGCATACGTTTGCCCTGAAAACATCATTGCGGCTACTAAACCGATAACTTTGAGAGACTTCTTCATTTTATTTTTTTTGAGTTTTAATTTTTTTAATTGATTTTAAAATTAGCTGGCATAGCTTTTATTTTAAGGATATTCTGTGGGAAATAATTAATTTTTAGTAATTCTAAACCAATCAAAATCGGCATATCCTCCGCGAGAGGCTTTTGCTGTGCTTACGCTGTACAAACCGACTTTAGCTCCAATCCATTTTCCTGGTTTTGCTTGGAAAACGTCGCCTGCTTTTGTGAAATTTTTTCCGTTTTCACTGTAACTGAATTGACATAAACCATTCGGTTCGTTTACATTTACTTTTAAATAAACTTCGTTTCCTTTTAATTTTGTTTCAAATAAAACTTTTTCTTCACCGCCTTTATCTGCTTTTTCAGCTCTTCTCAGTTGTAGATAATATCCGTCGGGTTTGTTGGTAATCACGATTGATTCATGATCTAATCCCATGATCAATAATCCCGCTGTTTTTCCTTCTTTGGCATCTTCGGGTGTTAATTTCACTTTTGTTGAAGCCGCAAAGTTTGGTGCCGGGAATTTTTGGGTTAATAAATTCGGAACGTTCCATAGATTTTTTTCACCTTCAGGAACTTTCATGGAAAATAATCTTAAAAATTTTTGTCCCGGAAGTTTGGATGACCAGACGATATTTTCGTTGGCACTCCATTGCCATTGAATTCCTAATTTTTCACCATCAAATTCATCTGTTTCATTTGGGGTAACGATAGGGTAGGATTGCCCAACGTTTGGTTTTTTATAGGTTAAAACCGGTTCGCCGATTCCGTTTTTATTATTATCGATTCCGATGACAGGCCAGTCTTTTTCCCACTTCATAGGCTGTAAATGAACAATTCTTCCACCCGCATCCACATCCTGAAAATGGTAAAACCAATCTTCACCTGAAGGCGTATCTACCCAAGCTCCCTGATGAGGTCCGTTGATTTTTGTGGAGCCTTGTTCCAACACAACTTTCTCTTCGTAAGGACCGTAAATATTTTTTGATCTTAAAACCAATTGCCAACCTGTGGCAACTCCTCCTGCAGGAGCAAAAATATAGTAATAACCATTTCTTTTATACATTTTAGGACCTTCAACGGTTGGATGTGCATCGTGACCATCAAAAACGTGAACTCCTTTATCCAAAACCTTTGTTCCTTCAGGATTCATTTTATTTAGGCTTAAAATACTTTTCACTCCGGCGCGGCTTCCCGCCCAGCCATGAACTAAATAGGCGTTTCCATCTTCATCCCAAAACGGACAGGAATCGATCAAGCCTTTTCCTTCCATTACCAAAACAGGCTTTTCCCAAGTTCCCAATGGATCTTTGGTTTTAATCATATAAATTCCGAAATCGGGATCTCCCCAATAAATGTAAAATTCACCTTTATGAAATCTGATGCTTGGAGCCCAAACTCCGTCACCTCTTTTTGGGGTAGAGAAATGTTCGCTTGGAAGAACGTCAGTAAGTGCATAATTCACTAATTTCCAGTTCACCATATCTTTTGAATGAAGAATGGGCAATCCCGGAGCTTCATTGAAACTTGAAGCTGTCATATAATAATCGTCACCGACACGAATCACATCCGGATCGGAATAATCTGCATACAAAACAGGATTTCTAAAGTTTTTTCCCTGATCTGCAGTCCAGACTTCGGAAACGTAGTTTTTTTCCTGTGCGTTAAGATATGTTGAAGCAATTGAAAATAGTGTGATTGCTGCTATATTTAAAATTTTTGTCCTCATAAAATCAGATTCATTGTTTAGGTGGTAGGAATTGGATTGTAGGTTTTATTTTTCAAATTCTATACTTGCCAAGATAAATGGTCCTGTTCCTTTTGCATCGTTGGAACGAATTTCTTCGTTTACATAATATTCGTAAGAACCATCTCTGTAAGGTTTTCCTCCTAAACCTGCGACAGCACAGCATTTATTTAAATTAACTACACCATTTTCGTCTACAGAAATAAGGTTTTTGATAATTCCGTCATAGCCTTTTTTGGCGGCAGCTTTATAAGATTTTGGAAGATAACCGTTGTTGACTGATTTAATGATTGTGTAGACAAACATTGATGATGCAGTAGCTTCTGTATAGTTTCCTTTTTCTCCTGCTTTATCCAATACCTGATACCAAAGTCCGTTGTCTTTATCCTGAACTTTTATTATGGCGTCTGTATAAGATTTTAAGTAAGAAATCAATTTTGCTCTTCCCGGATGGTCTTTCGGTAAATAATCCAAGACGTCTACCATTGCCATTCCGTACCAACCCATTGCTCTTCCCCAGAAATTAGGAGAAACTCCGTTTTCTTTATTTGCCCAAGCCTGTTCTTTACTTTCGTCCCAAGCGTGATACAGCAATCCTGTTTTTTTGTCTACCAAATGTTTTTGAATCAAATCAAACTGTAAAACAACATCATTATAAGCTTTTGTTGCATCTGCGCCTTTTGCAAAATCTTTGGTGTAGTGAGCATAAAATGGTTGTCCCATGTATAAACCATCCAGCCACATTTGGCTTGGATAGATCTTTTTGTGCCAGAAACCACCTTCTGATGTTCTTGGTTGTCCGTCAATCTGAGAACGAAGCATTTTCAAAGCTTTTAGATACTTTTCTTTTTTCTCTTTTTCGTAAAGATAAAGAAGTACATTTCCGCTGTTTAGAAGATCTATATTGTATTTATCTAATTCGTAGGTAAGGATACTGCCATCTTCTTTCACCAGTTTTTCTCCAAAGCTGCTGATATATTCGTAATATTCTTTTTTGCCTGTTTTTGCATAAACCTGTTCAGCTCCATCCAAAACAATTGCTGATGGATAAGTCCATTTCGGGCTTTTGCTGAAATCAAGCATCCATGATTCCGGGAAACGGTTGATTTCAGAAAGCAGCATTCTTTCAGACCATTTTAGATTGGTTGGAACTATTTTTCCTGATTTTGAATTTTCTGTTGCAGGTTTTGATGCTACAGATTTAGTTTGGGCACATGCTAAGAACATTCCTGAACCTAAAATTGCGACAGCGTATGCTTTTATCTTATTATTAATGAAATTCATGATTTTAAACTTTAAAGTTGATTATTTTTTTTACCGGATTTAACAAAGAGTTTTCATGGTTATTAGAATTGTCTTTCGGTTATTTTTTTAACAATATCATTAAAATAGACTTCAATATTATCGTAGTTTTTATCTAAATCCTTTCCGTTGGCGTTGGCCACTTTTGGGTTTAATTTATTTTTAATTTCCCATTCATCGGGCATTCCGTCGTTGTCTGAATCGAGTAGAGGTTTCCCTTGTTTCAGGTCAGGGAATCCGCCGACATCTTTTTGAGAATCGATGATTCCGTTGGTACTTCCTTTTGAACCTTTGTAAGTGAAACTTACATTTTTTACATCTTTCAAAACATGCAGATCCACTGCATCTCTCAACAAACTTGCTCCACCGATCTGTAAAATCTTCTCGTAAGCTTCTTTTGCAGACTGCGTTTTTACATTATTCTGAATATCGTGTGGCTGATTGATTTTTATGGAGTTTTTATCTTTATCCGTCAAATTATAAGATGGTTTCATCTGACTGAAAACACCTTCCGTCCAATTGTCTTTTGTGACTTCAGGATTTCCTTCAACAACATTTCCGTTGATGTAATATTTCCCCCAGATGTTGTAAACTTCTGTCTCGGGTTTTTCGTTTTTATCGATGGCAACAATTCGTTGTTTTGTCATTGTTGCAGGGCCGGGTTTGTAGTAATTATTAACAATATTGACGTTCATTCCTTCGCCTCCGTAAACATTGTTGTGTCCCCAATTGTAAATGACATTATTTCTAAAATCGGTAAGATCGGTCAAGGCAAATTTACTTCCCGCATATTCTCCCAATCTTGGATTTCTGCTGTCGTGATGAGCGTAAATATTATGATGAAAAGAGGCAAATTTTCCGCCTGCAATTCCGCCATAGCCGTGAGCACCTTTTTGATGGGCAGAATTTCTCAGACTTTCGGCAATTACACACCATTGGAGTGTTGTATTTTCATTGACATAAATGGAAACCGTTTCGTCTGTAGACCAACTCATCGAGCAATGATCAACCATCAGATTTTTGATGAATCTTGCGCCCAAAGCATCACCTTCAAAGTTTTTCTGATCACCCATTCTGAAACGCATGTAACGTATAACCACATTGTCTGCACCAACGAAAGTTTCGTAATTGGCAACGGTAATTCCGTCTCCAGGAGCGGTTTGTCCGGCAATGGTGACATCACCTTCTTTTATTTTTAATGAAGATTCAAGATAAATTGTTCCACTTGTTTTAAAAGCAATATATCTCGAACCTTTTTGGTCTAAAGCGTATCTCAAAGTACCTTCTGAACCGTCATCTGTCAATTTAGTAACAAAATAAACTTTTCCGCCACGACCACCTGTTGTGTACCTTCCGAAACCTTCAGCTCCAGGAAAACTCAACACCTCCTGAGCATTTACCAGTGAGGAAATACTGCATAAAATTCCTAATGTGAATAGTTTTGTGAAGTGTTTTTTCATGATTGAAAATTCTTTGGTGTTTTTGAGGTTTAGATTAAAAATTTATTTCAAGTTTTTTGTGATGTTCCAGTTGTCGTTTCCTTTGAGAATATTTTCTGGTGTGTATTTTTTCCTTTCTTCTTTGCTTAATTGGTGTGACCATGAAACTCTTTTTGAAATATTGGCTCCAGTACCTTTTGAATCAGATTCTGCATAAAAAGTTGTCTTTTCTGCATCGGGTTTGCTCCAATTATGCCAACCTTCAGGTTTTATGGTTGAATTGATTTCACAATCGATGTAAACAGTTTTAGCAAAAGGTCGCCACGGTCTTCCTAAATAGACTGAATTTTCTTTAGCATTTCCGATGATTTTAGATTTAATAAAAACAAATCCAAACTCGTTTTCCTGTGGAGTAGAAGCGGCTGTTACATAACTTGCTGTTTCTTTGGAGTAAATTGTACAGTTTTCAAAAACGACTGTTCCGGCTCCGAAAATATAATCGGTTGTACCCTCGATGTAGCAGTTTTTGAAATAATTTCTTGAAGGTTTTGTTTTATCCTGTAAATCCTGAGCTCCTTTTAAATATAAAGTGTCTTGGTTTCCTAAGAATTTACAGTTTTCAAAAATGATCCTGTCACCTGAAGTCAAAAGAGCAACGGCTTGTCCGACTCTTCCTGAACTGTTTTCAAAAGAAATATTTTTCGCTGTAAGATCATTTGAATAAATAAAAATCGTTGAAGAACCAGTTGTTCCGATATCTTTTCCTTCCGAATTCTTTTTTGAAGCAAAATCATCGTACGTGATAATTGTGTTTTCGGGATTTTCTCCTTCCATCAAAATTGCTCCTTTTGTTTCGGGAACGGTAATTTTTTCTTTGTAAATTCCTGCTTTAATTAAAATTTTTGTTCTTGCTGAGGTTCCGTTTTCAACAGCGTCAATGGCTTGTTGTATTGTGGTGAAGTTGCCTTTTCCGTCTTTCGAAACCACGATTGTTTTATCATTAGCTTTGAAAGAAAGAAGGCTTAAAATTAATACAGAAAAAACAGAAAACAGAATAAAATTTTTATGAAAAGTGGAAGCTTTCATTGAATTTGATTTTGGATTTTTTTAAAAATACAGACTTAGCTCTTGTTACGGAGTAAGTCTGTATCTAACTTGATATGAATGTATTTTTTATCTCCTAGTAACCGTAATCTTGGGTAAGATTGTAGTTAGACTGGATGATATCGCTATAAATTGGCAATAATTCTCTCTTATTTGGCTGGAAATACTGCGCAAAACCTTTTACCGGATCACTGATGTAAGTTGGTAAAACCGCTGCTCTCCAAGCAATTTTTGTATAACCTGTAGGCGTCGCATCTTGTGAAGCCATGTAAAATACCTGAGATTTGTCTCCGCCAGTGTAATAAATATCGATGTCGTTGATATTTTGCTGTGCCGATTTTGTAGGATCGTAAACCGATTTTTTAAAGTAAAGGTTTAGCGGAACGTTTGCATATTGACCAGTTCCGTTTGCGAAAGCTGTCAGTTTTTGTCTTGTTTCTGTGATTTTAGAACTTAATAAATTCCAACGGATCAAATCGTATTTTCTGATTCCTTCAGAGCCCAATTCTAATAATCTTTCCTGTACAACATAATTGAAGAATCCTGTTTTATCAGTCGGGATTGTTCCTACCTGAGCTAAGTTTCCTGTGTATGCTCTGTTTCTAACTGCTTTCACCGCATTGATTGCATCTGCAGAAGGCGCTCCGTGAATTTCATTATCTGCCTCAGCAAACATCAATAATACATCTGAAAAACGTAGCAAAGGCCAGTCTACCGCAAGGTTTTGAGAAGGTCCTGTGATATTCGTCCAAGATTTTCTGTATTTTGAATCTGTGAAAGAAATTGCAGTCACTAATTCTGCCTGATTGGTGTTGTTTACTTTGAAAATTCCCACGTTCATGTCTCTTCTTAAGTCATATTTAGTAAACTCATAGAAGTAAGTTGGAAGTGCGTTGATTCCACCACCGCCTTTCCAGTTAGAGTTGTCATCATGTTTTAATCCATTATAATAACCAATTTTACTGTCTGTTCTGGCATTACCTCCAAAAGCTCCCACGCAGAAAATAATTTCGTTTGTAGTATCTTGAGAATTGCTGTGTAAAGCTTTGAAAACAGATTCATAACTAGGATTTAAGCTATGTTCTCCTGCATGATTCATGATGTCTTTACACTCGTCTAAAGCAATCTGATAATAAGTTTGAGGATTAGATCCCTGCGCCATTACCTGCGGACTTCTTCTTAAAGAATATCCTGCTCTTGCCAATGCAATTCTTGCTCTAAGACCTTTTACAAAACCTTTTGAAATTCTTGCGTTGGTTGTGCTTCCTTCTGATCTCCATGGAACTAATGCTGAAGCCTGTGCAAGATCCGCAATCATTCTTTCGTAGATGATATCTCTATCTGTTTTTGGAAGATAAAGATCTGCCATATCTGCTGACGGCTTATCCTGAAATGGTACATCTCCCCAGTTTCTGATCAATTCATAATAAAATTGAGCTCTTAAGGTTAATGCTTCACCAAGATAGCGATCCATTAGTTTTTTATCCGCATCAGAACCTGTCTTGTAAACCGGAGAAAGTGGAATATTTTTAATGCAAAGATTTGCTCTTTCAATTCCTGAATATAGTTTTAAGAAAGGTTTATTAAGTTCTGTATTTGTAGTACAAGATCCGAATGTAGCAATTCCTCTTCTGTCGTTACAGTTGTAATCTCCGGAAGTTCTGAAATCGTCGCTTGAGTGAGGATAGATCAATGATAATCTCTGTCCGTATCCATCGTCACCGGCAAGCTGGCTGTAAACACCTACTAAAGCAGAAAATGTATCTGATGTACTATCAAATTGTTGCGCTTCTGCCACACTTGAATAATTTTCTGCATCCAGATAATCATTACATGAATTCAGCGTAGTTAAAGAAAGAATGCAACTTAAAATAATTATTGTCTTTTTCATGTTTAAGTTTTAATTAAAAGGTTATATCAACACCTGTTAAAATAAATCTGCTTCTAGGATATGCAGCATAATCTACCCCCGGAGTCAAAGGATTTTTTCTTGTACTTGCTTCAGGATCGTAACCTTTATAACCTGTAATGGTAAATAGATTATTAACCGTAGCATACAATCTGAAATTCCTGATACCAAGGCTTTCCAGTGAATTTTTTGGAAGGCTGTATCCTATCGTTACATTGTTTAATCTTAAGAAAGATCCATCTTCAATGGCATAAGAATGTAGAATGTAACTTCCCTGTGGAGGTGTCCACATTGTTGTATTGGCATTCAAAGCGGCTAAGGCAGTAGGATCATTCACTTTGACACCGTTATTGTCAAACCATCTCCATCTGTCTGCAACTTCCGCTGCCATGTTGTTGTCTCTGTATAAATATTGAGTGGTAAACTCTATTTTATTAGCATTGTACACTTTATTTCCAACAGAGAAATTAAAGAATAAGCTCATATCCCAGTTTCTGTATCTGAAATTCTGGCTGAAACCTCCGAAAAATTTCGGTTGAGCACTTCCTAATTCTGTCTGGTCTGCTGCTGTGATCTGTCCGTCACCGTTAAGATCTCTTAATTTAAGATCTCCCGGCTGGATTGGCTTTGAACCGTTTGCCACGGCACTGCTACTCGCAACTCCTGCCTTTAAAGTATAGGCTTGTGTTGCAGTATTATAGTCGAAATCACTGATCTCATATCTTCCTTCTGTAACGTAACCGTAATAAGTTCCTACAGGATTCCCAACTTTAGCAACAAAATCAAATAAATTGTTTACCCATCCTGAAGGTACAAGATATTGAGTACTGTTTGGTCCGTTACCGGCACCTAAACTCTTAATAACATTTCTGTTGGCAGAGATATTAAAATCAGTCTTCCATGTAAAGTTTTCTTTATTTACGATAATACCTCCTAATGAAACTTCAACTCCTTTATTCTGAGTTTTCCCTGAATTTTGAAATTGAGAATCATAACCTGAAGTCTGTGGAATTTTAGCTAAAACCAAAAGATCCTTTGTATCGGTAATATATCCGTCTACACTACCGTACAATCTTCCGTTGAACAATCCGAAATCAATACCTAAGTTTTTAGAAACGGTAGCTTCCCATTTAATATTAGGATTCGCTAAAACAGTTCCCGTAGTTGCTCCAGGCGTTACACCGCTTCCGAATGTATATCCGAAATCTGTAGAGGTAGTAAAGAATGTATTGTATAAATAAGGAGTAATTCTGTTGTTTCCGGCTAAACCATATCCAAAACGAAGTTTAAGCTCATCCAGCCATTCTTTGTTTTTAAGGAATTTTTCTTCTTTTATTTTCCATGCTACTGAAACCGCAGGGAATGTTCCCCATCTGTTTTCGTAGTCAAAAATATTGGAAGCATCTGATCTAACGGAAGCCGTTATGATATATTTGTTGTCATAAATATAATTGACTCTACCAAAGAATGAAGCTAGTCTGTCCGGAGGTAATGCGCTCGTTCTTGGTGCATCCTGAATCATTCCTGATGGCGGACTTGCAGCCTGAATATTGGCAAATGCCTCGTTCGGAAGAATAGAAACCGGAAGCCATTTTGTATAAGTACTCGATACTTCACCATCCGTCTGTACCGTTTCCTGACCCAATAATAAATCAAGTTTATGATTTCCGAATTTCTTTGTGTAGTTTAAAGTATTCGTATTGGTGATTCTTCTGGTTTGGTTTCTCGTTAATTGTACAATCGGCTGATTGTTATTGGCTCTGGCATCACTTGTAATGCTTCCCCAAAACTGATTCACAAAATTGTCTTTCTGTACATAACCTATAACACTTCTGAAAGTTAAGTCTTTGGTAATATTATAGTTTAAATAAGCATTTAATAATAAATCATTGGTTCTGGCGTCCTTTATTTCATTGTCATTCAACAATAAAGGGTTAACCAAGTTGGTGTTTGTTGCATAGTTAGGATCAAAATCGTCGATAGGAACATTACTTCCTCCTTCGAAAGGTTGATATCTTACCGCATTTCTCAGTCTGTTTGTTCCCTGAGAACCTGTAGCAGACGTTCCTGCTCCGGAAATTAGCTGTCGGCTGTATCTTGCATTGAATCCAACTTTTAATTTTTTAGAAATATCATAATCATATTTAAAGTTGGCCATACTTCTTCTGAAACCGGAATTTAGCATGATTCCGTCTTCTTCCACATGATTTAATGTTAATGAGAATGCAGATTTATCAGATCCTCCTGTTAGGCTTAAATTATGCGTAAAGTTGAATGCTTCTTGTCCGAAAAGTTCATTTTGCCAATCTCTTTCTTTAATATTTTGATATTTGGTCGCAATTTGGTCATAGGTTCCATATCTTGTATTAAAAGCTGTAATGTCTTCAGCGATACCGTTTTTGTTGTAAAGTTCATACTGATACATTACAAATTCATAAGGATCTAAAACCGGAATGGTATTCATGATTTTTCTAACCCCTGTATAACCGCTGTAGTTAATCGTTGTAAGCGCTTTTTTGCGTCCTCCTTTTGTTGTAATTATAACAACACCGTTTGCACCTCTGGATCCATAGATAGAAGTGGAAGCAGCATCTTTTAATACCTCAATTGATTCAATTTCTTTTGGCGAAATGATAGATAGTGCATTATCCATCTGGATTCCGTCTACGATATATAAGGGTGCGTTACTCTGTGTGATAGAAGTACCACCTCTTACCTTAATTTCAACTTCTGCACCCGGCGAGCCCTCACTTGCAGTGACCTGTACACCGGCAATTCTTCCCTGGATGGCTTCTGCAGCACTATTTACTGGCATATCCTTTACAGCTTCGGCTTTTACAGAACCAACAGCGTTGGTAACGTCTTTTTTAGAAACTCTGGAATATCCTACCAAAACAACTTCGTCGATTTTGGTTTCTTTTTCTGCTTTCGTTTCTTTTTCTTGAGCCATTGCAAGGACGGGAAGTAGAAAGAAAGTTAAATATAACCACTTTACTGATTGTACTCTTTTATCCATTATTGTATCCTTATAGTTTTAATTCTTGGTTGAAAGTTTTTTTTCAAGCTTTGTTGTTTTCTTTTTGTGGATTTAGTAAGTATTCTATTCTTTTTAGTGATTAATATTTTTAAAAATTTTACGCTTTATTCAAGTGCAATCGATTGCGTAATTTTTCGTTATAAATTATCTTGGCTCCTAAACTAATATTATTTTCCATTACGCAAAGAAAAAAATATTATTTTTTCATTAATTTGATTGTTTAAGTTGTTAAATTTAACAGAACATTTGTTCGTTAGTTTGTTTTAATTGATTGATAGTTAAATATTTATTGTTGAATTAAGAAATGTTGAAATATTTTTGAAATACATGAAAATTTTTACTGTTTAATATTCAAAAACTTAAAATTTACTTAAAAAATGCACTAAATTTTGTCCTAAAATTTACCAAAATTGATAGTAGAGGACAGAATTTCGACCAGTTTCCTGATTTTTGTCATCTTTTTGGGTTAATATTTTTAACCAATTTTCTTTAATGGTAATGATTAAACTTAATATACATCATATGTATAGATAAAGAAGGTTATTGTTAACGATTTTACAACTGCTACTTTGGTGCTTTATTTTGGCATGATTTTATTTAAAATTAAAGGTTAGGATTAACTTTTGGTTAATTTTTAACCGTAAAATTTCATGAAAATTTCTTTATTTTTTTTGGAATTTAAAAATTATCAATCTGTTTTTCAGTTGTTTGTAAATTAAAATTAATTTTTTGTTAACTAATTAAAGAATAATTATATATTTATCCCAACAGTAATTCTATCAAATTTTAGTGTAATTTTATGCAATCGATTACGCAAAGTTTAACAGGTTTGAGAAAACCGTAAAAAGAAAAGTATAAAAATCAAGTAGTATGACACAATCAGAATTTCGTTACGCCCACCATCCAGAAGATGCAAAAAAGTATACCACTGAAGATCTTAGGAGGGAGTTTCTAATCAATGATTTATTTAATGAAGATAAGATAAAATTAGTCTATTCTATGTACGACAGGCTTATTGTAGGAGGTATCATGCCTTCAACACAAGCCTTAAAACTGGAACCAACAGACGATTTGAAAGCCGAAAATTTCCTAGACAGGAGAGAGTTGGGGATCATCAATGTTGGCGGTGCCGGAAAAGTAAAGGTAGACGGCGAGGTATATGAGCTTGGAAACAAAGAAGCTTTATATATTGGTAAAGGTGCAAAAGAAGTAGTTTTTGAAAAATCGGGTGATGATCAACCTTATTTTTACATCAACTCAGCTCCGGCGCATCACACTTATCCTACAAAAAAGATCACGAAAAACGAAGCCGAAATTGTAGAATTAGGTGAAGAAAAATACGCCAATAAGCGTACGATCAACAAACTGATTGTAAATTCTGTTCTTGAAACATGTCAATTACAAATGGGAATGACGGAACTTCATCCGGGAAGTGTTTGGAATACAATGCCTTCACATACCCACACCAGAAGAATGGAAGCTTATTTCTATTTCGATTTGGAAGAGGGGCAGACGATCAGTCATTTCTTGGGACAGCCTCAGGAAACGCGTCATATTTTTATGCAAAATCGTCAGGCTGTGCTATCTCCGGAATGGTCTATCCACTCAGGAGTAGGAACTTCTAATTATACTTTTATATGGGGTATGGCCGGGGAAAATATGGACTACGGCGATATGGACGGTATCAAAACTAACGAACTAAAGTAATTTTTCTAATGAATTTATTTGATTTATCCGGTAAAGTAGCCGTTGTAACTGGCGGTACTCACGGATTAGGAATGGCAATGGCAGAAGGTCTTGCCGCTGCAGGTGCTGAACTGGCGATCACAAGTACGACACCGTCAAAATTAGAGGAAGCTTTAAACTATTATCACGATAAAGGGTACAAAGCAACCGGTTATCTTTTTGATGTGACGGACGAACTGGAAGCCGCTCAGAAAGTAGCGCTTATGGAAGCTACTCATGGAAAAATAGACATCCTTGTCAACAACGCAGGAATCATCAAACGTGTTCCCGCTATTGAGATGGAAGTAGAAGACTTTAGAAAAGTAATTGATGTGGATCTTACAGGACCTTTTATCATGTCGAAATTAATCGGCAAACATATGATCAAAAGAAAATCCGGGAAGATCATCAACATCTGCTCAATGATGAGCGAGTTGGGACGTGACAATGTAGTGGCGTATGCTTCTGCAAAGGGCGGTCTGAAAATGCTTACCAAAAATCTGGCGACAGAATGGGCAAAACATAATATTCAGGTGAACGGAATCGGTCCCGGATATTTTGCAACTTCTCAGACAGAACCAATCCGAGTGGATGGACATCCTTTTAACGATTTTATCATTAGCAGAACTCCGGAAGGAAGATGGGGAAACCCTGAAGACCTTGCTGGAACGGCTATCTTCCTTGCTTCGGATGCAAGCAGATTCATCAACGGACAAATTATTTACGTGGATGGAGGGATTTTAGCGACGATCGGGAAACCGGCTAATGAATAACAACAGAATTAGATTAGAATGAAACCTTTTATTACAGATAATTTTTTATTACAAAATAAATACGCTGAAGAATTATACTTCAAGTATGCAGAAAAGCAACCGATCATTGATTATCATAATCATTTGATTCCCAAAGATATTGCAGAAGACACCGTTTTCGAAAATATTTCAAAGGTTTGGATTGCAGGCGACCATTACAAATGGAGAGCAATGCGTACCATGGGCGTGAACGAAAAATTCATCACGGGAGATGCTTCAGATAAAGAAAAATTTGAAGCTTGGGCTAAAACGGTTCCTTATACATTGAGAAATCCTCTATATCACTGGACGCATTTAGAATTAAAAAGATATTTCGGAATTGATGAATTGTTAAATGAAAGCAATGCATCAGAAATTTACGATAATATCACCGCTCAGCTTCAGACTCCTGAAAAATCGACAAGAGGTTTATTGAAAATGATGAATGTAGAATCTCTGTGCACAACGGAAGATCCTACAGATCTATTGAATTATCATCAAGATTTGGCGAAAAGCGATTTCAGCATTAAAGTAAGTACCGCTTTCCGTCCTGATAAAGCGATTTTAATTGAAAATCACAACTTTGCAGATTATATTTCAAAACTAGGCGAATCAGCTGGAATTGAAATTAATTCTTACCAGACCTTGTGTGATGCTTTAATTAAAAGAATTGAATATTTCCACGAAAACGGATGCAGACTGTGCGACCATGGATTGAACAATATTTCTTTCGAAGAGGCTTCAGAATCTGAAGTTAGTGCAATTTTCAATGATAAATTATCAGGAAAAGTAATCGCTGAAAAGCAGGTGAATCAATTCAAAACGGCGATTTTATTATTCTTAGGCGAAGCATATCACAAATTTGGATGGGTTCAGCAATTCCACTTGGGAGCGTTGAGAAATAATAACGAAAGAATGCACAGAATTCTAGGTCCGGATACGGGTTGGGATTCTATCGGTGACTTCGTTCAGGCTGAAACTTTGTCTAAATTATTAAACACTTTAGACGGAAAAGATAAATTAACAAAGACGATTTTATATAACTTAAATCCTGCCGACAACGAGATTTTCGCTACAATGATCGGGAATTTCAACGATGGAAGCATCAAAGGAAAAGTACAGTTCGGCTCAGGATGGTGGTTCCTTGATCAGAAAGACGGAATGATCAAGCAGATGAATGCCCTTTCAAACATGGGATTGATCAGCTGTTTCGTTGGAATGTTGACGGATTCCAGAAGTTTCCTTTCTTACCCAAGACACGAATATTTCAGAAGAGTATTGTGTAATCTTTTCGGTGAAGAGATGAAAAATGGTGAATTACCTGACGATATCGAACTGATTGGTAAAACAATTTCTGATATTTGTTATCATAATGCTAAAAATTATTTTGATTTTTAAAATTTCAAGTAAAAAGAATAATTAAATCAACAAATTATTTAAATTTTTAAATAGCCTTGCTAACATTATAAACCTTTGAGGTCTTAACTAAGTGAAACGCCTTTGCGAACTTAAAAACACTTAGTAGTTGAAAAAAATCTTTGCGCACTTTGCGTTTAAATAAAAAAAGATATTTTAAAAATTTAAGTAGATTATTAATTAAAACAATGAGCAGCAAAATAGTCACATTCGGAGAAGTCATCATGCGACTTTCGCCACCCGGAAACAGAGCGATGAAGCAAAGCCACGAAATGGAATTTTTTTTCGGCGGAACAGAGCTTAATGTAGCATCTTCATTGGCAACAATGGGTTGTGACGTGAGACATATCAGTAGTGTTTCTGATGATTTTGTGGGTGAATCGGCGGTTTCTTTCATTAAAAGTTTTGGCATTGATACGACTTTTATCAACAAAAATGAACATCCTTTAGGTTTGTATTTTTTAGAAGTTGGTTCATCAGTTCGTGCCAGCAGAATTGCGTATAATAGATTGAACGGTTCTTTTGCCAACATTAAATCTGAAGAAATTGACTGGAAAAAAGCCCTTGAAGGCTGCAACTATTTCCATTGGACTGGCATTAGCCCCGGAATTTCCAAATCGGCTTATGAAAGTTTAAAAGAAGGTTTACAAACAGCCCGTGAACTGGGAATTGAAGTGACTTCAGACCCGGCTTACCGCTCAAACCTTTGGAAATACGGCAAAAACGGGAATGAAGTTTTGAAAGAATTGGTTTCATATTCAACGATTTTCATCGGTGGAGTGAATGAAATTAATGAAATTCTCGGAACTCAGTTTTCATCAGATAAAGAAGGTTTCATTGAAGCCTGTAAAGAATTAAAACTACAAATTCCTTCTATTCATAAGATTTTCGACAAGATAAGAATTGGCGTTACAGCAAGTTCTCAGCAAACGCAGGGAAGAGCTTTGGTTGATGGAAATTATTTTGAAACGGAGCTTTTAGAAGTTAATCCTGTAGTCGACAGAATTGGAACAGGAGATGCTTTTGCAGCAGGTTTAATTTATGGTTTGATCAATTTTGATGACGAAAAAGCATTAAAATTTGCCAACGCAGCATGCGCGATAAAACACACCATTTTAGGTGATATTAATTACAGCAGCGCAGAAGATATTCTGGAAGTGATGAACGGAGATTCCGGTGGACGCATCAAGAGATAATTAAAATTAGAACATTGTGGACTTGGTTGAGTGAAACGCCTTTGCGAACTTAAAAATATACATCAAGTTTTTAAAAAGAAAATCTTTGCGCTCTTTGCGTTAAAAACAAAGATTCAAAAAAAGTCTTGCAAGTACAGCATACTAAAGGATGGATTTAATTCCGTCAAAGATTATTTTCAAATAAAATAATTAACTAAAATGACAAAAATTCAATCAGTTACAAATACGATCATCAAGCAAGGGGTTTTGCCTCTATATTACAATGCTGATGAGACAGTAACTTTAGAAATATTGAGAGCACTTTACAAAGCAGGAATCCGTGCGGTAGAATATACAAGCCGTGGTGAAGCTGCATTGAGTAACTTCACGAAGATGGTAGAAATCCGTAATGCTGAAATGCCGGAAATGCTTTTGGGAATAGGAACAATAAAGAATGTACAGCAGGCTGAAGAATATTATAAAGTAGGCGCAGATTTCTTTATCAGTCCGGGTTTTGTGGCGGAAGTTGCAGAATTTTTAATTCCAAAAGATTTGCTGTACAGTCCGGGTTGTATGACTCCGACGGAAATTATTGCAGCTGAAACTGCAGGCGTAACTTTCATTAAATTATTCCCAGGTAACTCTTTAGGAACTGGATTTATGAGTGCCATTAAAGATGTTTTCCCTAATCTGAAATTCATGCCGACCGGTGGTGTTGATACCACAAAAGAAAGCATTGAAAGCTGGTTCAAAGCAGGTGTTTCTGCCGTGGGAATGGGAAGCAAATTGGTAAGCAAAGAATTGATGCTTGCTAAAGATTATACAACCATTGAAAACGAAACTAAAAAAGTGCTGGAAATTATTCAGACTTTAAAATAATAATGATTAAATAAACTAAAACACTTTGTGGTCTTAGTTAAGTGAAACGCCTTTGCGAACTTAAAATAAGTAATACAGTTGGCAAAAAAAAACTTTGCGGACTTTGCGTTAAAAACAAACATCATTATTAAAACAAACAAAAAGCGAACTAATTCTAAATTAATATGAGTTCAGTTAAATCTCTTAAGCCGACTACCTACAGATGGACGATATGTCTCCTGTTATTTCTTGCAACTACGATCAATTATTTGGATCGTCAGGTATTGTCATTAACATGGAAAGATTTTATCGCACCCGAATTTCACTGGAATAACAACGATTACGGAAACATCACTGCATTATTTTCTATATTTTATGCGGTTGGGATGCTTTTCGCAGGAAAGTTTGTGGATTGGATGGATACGAAAAAAGGTTTTCTTTGGGCAATCGGTATTTGGTCTATTGGTGCGGTTTTACATGCATTTTGTGGGATTGCCACATCAGGAATTCTTACCGGAAACTGGCTAGCTGGTTTTCATGGTTCAAAAGAACTGATTTCTACGGTTTCCAATACCTCTGCGATCATCAGTACGAGTGTTACGCTGTTCATTTTTGCACGTTTTGTACTGGCAATTGGTGAAGCAGGAAATTTTCCGGCAGCAATTAAAACTACGGCGGAATATTTCCCTAAAAAAGACAGAGCATTTTCTACAAGTATCTGGAATGCAGGAGCAACAGTCGGAGCTTTAGCAGCACCACTTACGATCCCTTTTATTGCAAAATCAATGGGTTGGGAATGGGCATTTATCATTATTGGTGCTTTAGGATTTGTATGGATGGGACTTTGGGTATTTGTTTACAAAAAACCGCATTTACACAAGAGAGTTAACGAACATGAATTAACCTATATTAATCAGGATCAGGACGATCTTCCCAATGAAGACACTTCTGTTCCGGAAAAAGTATTTACATTCAAAGAATGTTTCAGTTATAGACAGACTTGGGCGTTTGCATTTGGAAAATTTATGACAGACGGCGTTTGGTGGTTCTTTTTATTCTGGACACCGGCTTATTTAAGTTCAGTGTATGGGATGGATTCCACACAAAGTGCATTGCCATTATTCGTTCTTTATATGATCACTTTATTGTCGATCATCGGTGGTTGGCTTCCAAAATATTTTGTTGAAAAGAAAGGAATGAACGCTTACACAGGAAGAATGAAAGCGATGTTGATTTTCGCATTTTTCCCTTTGTTAGCACTTTTAGCACAACCATTGGGTACTGCAACCTATTGGATTCCTGTTTTAATTATTGGAATCGCAGGAGCAGCACATCAGGCTTGGTCAGCAAATATCTTCTCAACAGTAGGAGATATGTTCCCGAAAAAAGCAATTGCAACCATCACAGGAATTGGCGGAATGGCAGGAGGAATTGGTTCATTTATCATTAATAAATCTTCAGGAGTATTATTCGATCATGCTCATAAAGCTTGGTCAACAGTGGACGGAGTTCCTTTGTTGGAAAAATATCCTCAGTACATCAACGATCGTTTACCGGATGGTTTCTTTGAGCAGTTAAAAAAGTCCGGAGCAGTAGTTTCAGACGGAATTGATAAAGGATATATGATCATTTTTTCAATCTGCGCGGTTGCTTACCTGATCGCATGGGTTGTAATGAAAACATTGGTTCCTAAATATAAAGTGATAAGTAAATAAATTAACCTTAATGGTTTAAATAAAATAAATAGATTAGGAAGTAAGTGTTGTAATGCCCTTAGCTGAGTGAAACGCCTTTGCGAACGAAAAATAAACGGCATTTCAAGCAAAAAAAAAACTTTGCGGACTTTGCGTTAAAAATAAAATCATCAATAGAAAGATGGAAAATCAGACAAAACAAAAATTAAATCGTGAATTACATGGTTATCAGGAAAAACTTCCAATCAAAATTGTACAGTTTGGAGGTGGGAATTTCATGAGAGGATTCACAGATTATGTGATTGATAAATTAAATAAAGAAGCAGGATTTAATGCAGGAATCGTAAACGTTCAGCCAACAGCAGGCGGTTCGGTTCATAAACTGGAAGAGCAGGATAATCTATACACGCTTTTTTCAAGAGGAATTAAAAAAGGGGAGATCATCGATATAAAACAGGTGATTTCTGCGATTCAGAAGTCGATCAATCCTTATACAAATTACGATGAATTCTTAGCGTTGGCGAAAGAAGAAGAATTAGAATTTATCTTTTCCAATACAACAGAAACAGGAATTGCTTATGATGAATCAGAAAATGATTACGCTGGTCCGCACAAGAATTTTCCTGCGAAACTAACGGTTTTATTACATGAAAGATTCAAATATTTCAATGGAGCAGAAGATAAAGGGTTGAGAATTATTCCTTGTGAATTAATTGAAGACAATGCATTTGCTTTAAAAGAAATTATCTTAAAATATGCCCAACTTTGGAATTTAGAAGCTAACTTTGCGCAATGGATTGAACAAAATAATTATTTCCATAATACGTTGGTAGACAGGATTGTTCCAGGTTATCCAAAAGATGATTCAGGTACGTACGAAGACCAATTGGATTATGAAGATAAAATGATGGTCGTTTCTGAAACTTTCTTGCTTTTTGTGATTCAGGATGCGGCAAATTTAAAGGAAAGAATCCCTTTCGATAAAATTGACGAACAGATTTTGGTTGTTGATGATATTCAGCCGTATCGTTTAAGAAAAGTAAGAATTTTGAATGGCGGTCACACATTAATGTTGGCTCCGGCGATTTTATCAGGAAAAGAAACGGTAAAAGAATCTATCGATAATCAATTTTTAGGTAAATTTTTAAATGAAACGATTTTTAATGAAGTAAATCCTACTTTAGGTTTAGATGAAAATGAATTGAAAGATTTTACTGAAGAAGTTTTTGACAGATTCAGAAATCCATTCATTAAGCATTATCAGGCAAGTATCGCGTTGTATTTTGTTTCTAAATTTAAAGTGAGAATTCTTCCGAGTTTGTTAAAATATGTTGAAATTAACCATAAATTACCGCTTAATTTAACCTTCTCATTGGCAAGTTTAATCAGATTCTATCAAGGGAATTTTGGTGAAAAATCTCTACCGATAAATGATGAAGAAGCGATAGTAAACAGATTCAAGGAAATCTGGGCAAACGAAGATTACGAGAAAGTCGCAGAATTGGCGTTAAGCGAAACCATTTTCTGGGACACAGACCTTACAAAGGTTAACGGTTTGAAATCTGCAGTAGCAAAAGCATTGTGGGAAATTGATCACAACGATATCGAAACTGCATATCACAACTTTATACAATTTTATTCTTAAAAAATTATGCAAAAGAAAGTACTGAAAGTAAATCCCAAAGATAATGTAGCAGTGGCATTGGTTGATCTGACGCAGGGGGAAACTGTTACTTTGGGTAAACTTACTTATGACATTATAAAAGACACGAAGGCGAAACACAAATTCGTGACCGAAGATCTTGCGATTGGAGATGAGATCATTATGTACGGTGTTTTGGTGGGAAAAGCGAGTCAGCCGATCCAGAAAGGAGAGGTTATAACGACTGAAAACGTTAAGCATCAAAGTGCAAAAGTAGAAGGCAAAACAGAAACAACGGCTTGGACAGCTCCGAATGTTGAAAAATGGAAAGATAAAACTTTCATGGGTTATCACAGAGAAGACGGGCAGGTTGGAACAGAAAACGTTTGGTTATTTTTTCCATTGGTTTTTTGTGAAAACAGAAATGTTGAGATTTTAAAAGATGTTTTTGAAAAGGAATTGTTATTCGAAAAAGCAACAAAGCATCAATTATTACTAAGATCATTAATCAATAATTCTGAAGCGGAAACTGTCGTTGAAGAAGATCAAAACTCTAGAGTTTTTAAAAATATTGAAGTTAAATTCATCACGCACCAAGGCGGTTGTGGCGGAATTCGTCAGGACGCGGAAGCATTGGGAAGGTTATTGGCAGGTTATGTGAATAATCCGAATGTAGCCGGAGCAACGGTTTTGAGCTTAGGATGTCAGAATTTACAGGTTCAGATTTTTACAGATGCATTGCAAAAAATAAGTCCGGATAATAAAAAACCGATCATCGTTTACGAGCAGCAAAAATCGGGAACAGTTGATGAAATGCTGAACGGAATCATTAAAGATTCTTACGAAGCCATCAAGCAAGCCAATGAAATCGAAAGAAAACCAGCTCCAATTTCAAAACTCGTTTTAGGATTGGAATGTGGTGGTTCAGACGGTTTTTCAGGAATTTCTGCTAATCCGGTTTTAGGACAATTATCAGATTTAATGGCGGGAATCGGAGGTTCAACTATTCTTTCTGAATTTCCGGAATTATGTGGAGTAGAGCAGGAATTGGTGAATCGTTGCGTGAATGAAGATGATGCAGAAAGATTTTTACAGCTAATGAAAGATTTTGAAGAATCAGTCATTGCTGCAGGATCAGGCTTTGATATGAATCCATCGCCGGGGAATATTAAAGATGGACTAATAACCGACGCCATGAAATCTGCAGGAGCGGCTAAAAAAGGCGGTTCATCACCAATAAATGATGTGCTTGATTTTACGGAATATATCAAAGAACCGGGCTTAAATTTATTATGCACACCCGGGAATGACGTGGAATGTACAACTGCTTTGGTTGGTTCAGGCTCAAACGTAGTTTTATTCACGACAGGTTTGGGTACTCCAACTGGAAATCCGGTTGTTCCCGTTGTAAAAATTTCGTCAAACACTTCTTTGTCACAAAGAATGCCCGACATCATTGATTTCAACACAGGAGACGTGATCACAGGCGAAAAAACAATCGACGAAAAGGCAGAAGAGCTTTTAGAATTTATCATCGAAGTCGCAAGCGGAGAGGTAAAAACAAAAGCCGCAATTTTGAATCAAAACGATTTTATTCCTTGGAGACGGGGAGTAAGTTTATAATTGTTTTAATTATATAAATATTAGGGTTGAAAATGCTTTCTACATTTGTGGGAGGCATTTTCTTTTGGCTAATATTTTAATTACTTTCAATTTTGATCACTGATTGAATAGGCTATTGATTATAATTGCTCTTTTTTAAGTAGAAACGGTTTTCCATCATTATAAAGGGATAATACTTTTATAATATCATTTTTGCATGGTTCAATTACAGTTTGTGGAATTGCCCCTAATAGCATTTTTTTCTTTTCATTATGTCTTTTTTTTATTCTTTCATACTGCTCGGGGGTTAAATTTATCAGTTCTAAACTATCATAATCGGTTGGAAATCTTTTTGATAAATTTATTGGAAGTTGTTTGCAAATATAATCTACTCTAGCATAAATTTGAAGTATGTCTTCAAAATTAGAGTAAAAAATATTGAACAGATCTGAATGTTTAATACTTTTAAATATATTATCATTAAAGGTGGAATGTAGATCCAACGTGATTAACTGATCTTGTTCAGTTTGGAATATATATTCAATCATTTCATCTTCAATTAATTGTAATCTAGGTAATATATTTTTCTCTAAATCATGAATAATGATATATTTAATCTCGCTTAGTCTTCTAATTTCTTTTGCTTTCTCTTGATCGAGTTGATTTTGTAGAATTTTATTTGCATTAAGCTGTTCTGTGAATGCAAGATAAATTAAAAATGCGTTCAATATATTTATAAAAGGAGCAGTTATACCTCCAATTGTATCGCCAATCTGTCCAGTCTCTCTAAAATTAAGCCAATTAAACAATGAATTTCGAGTAAATAACCAAGGAGCAAGAATTGTAAGGATAATATTTATTAGAACAATTAATAATGCATTTTTTTTTATGAAATCAAAAAAATTACTCATGTTTTGTTATTAGTTTTCTATTTAAAAATATAATAATTTTATTTTTTTTAACAATACTTTTGCCATCACTTTAATTCTTACACGAAATAGTTATAAATTAGCTTGAAATTCTATAGTAATTAGCAGGCTCCTTTAGCGGAAGTTTCCAAGTCTTGAATTTTTGTATCTTTTGTTTCATTACAAAAGAAATTTATTTCCTTTTCGAAGACTTCCTAATATAAAGCTGCGGCGCCAATACCACTTTTTTCTCAATAGAAACACCGGAACCATTTTCCTTTACGCTTTCAATAAACACCTGTCCGGCCATTTTCCCCATGATAACGGGAGTTTGATCCACAGAACTCATCGAAAGCTCCATAAATTGGGTAAAAGGTTCGTTGGAGAAACCAATAACTGCTACTTCCTGAGGTATTTTAATCTTACGTTTTTTTAGTTCCTGACAAGCGCCCAACGCTGCAAAATCACTTGAAGAAAATATTGCATCCGGAACAGATTTTCCGTCCCAAAGTTTTTTGATGGCATCAATTCCTTCATCGATCGAACTTCCTGTGATGATGATATTGTCTTCTTTTACTTGAAAATTATGGTCAATTAATGCCTGTTTGTAGCCGTTAAGACGGTTTTGATAGATCTCAAGATTAAGATCTCCTGCAAAATGACAAATATTTTTATAACCTTCTTTAATTAAATGCTCGGTAGCCATATAACCACCTCGGTAATCATCAATAACGATCGTACTGATGCCTGGAATATCCTTTTTTCTGTCAAAAAAGATGATCGGCGTATTGGTTGTATCTAAAATACTCTGAATATGCTCTGTATCAATTGTCGTTCTTGAAACGGACATAAAAATCCCGTCAACCTGAGCGTTCAGCAACGTATTTAAATGTCTTTTTTCAATATTAACATCTTCGTGACTCTGACAAATAATAACATGATAACCGTGCGGAGAAAGTTCTTCTTCGATTCCACGGATGACGGAGGAGAAGAAGTTGGTATTCACAAAAGGAACGATAATTCCTACGTTTTTTGTTTCACCACTTTTTAGGGCTTTGGCAAGATTATTCTGCTTATAGTTCATTTCTTTGGCGGTTTTCTTCACCAAATCTTTCGTTGCCTGACTTATCCTCGGATGATCATTAAGCGCCCTGGAAACAGTAGCCACACTCACATTAATTTTCTTTGAAATATCGTATATGGTGGCACTTTTCTTATTCATAAATGAGTTTTTCTAGCTGTTTTGTGTATGTCAAAATGATATACGTTGTTGAGGTAAATTTAATCAAATTATAACTATCAGAAAGGAAATATTATGTATTTTATATCAGGTTATGGTTGGTTATGATTAAATTAAAGATAAAATGTATTTAAATGCTTAGTTATCTTTGTTTTAAGACTGTTTTCTGTATGAGATAAAAAGCTGTAATTGCATATAATCAATGGTGCTTATCATAAAAAATGTCATTAAATGATGAATTTAAACACCAAAAATGTGTGGTTAATTTAACCAAAATAGGACACCGAAAAATCGATGTCCTATTTTACTAACTGATATAAAAAATACTTTACTTTTTCCAGATTTTTTCAATGTCTTCCAATGATCTTCCTTTTGTTTCCGGAACCATTTTCCAGACAAAGATTAATGATAAAACGCTCATTAGCCCATAAAATCCATAAGTGAAAGCTCCACTGAATTCCATCATAAAAGGATAGGTTGAAGAAATCAGATAATTGGCTGCCCATTGTGCGGCAACCGCAATAGCAATAGCACTTCCTCTAATCTTATTTGGGAAGATTTCTGAGATTAAAACCCAACAAATCGGTCCCCAAGACATCATAAAAGAAGCGGTATAAACGATGATGAAAACCAACGTTGCAATCCCGATAATATGATAATACGAGAAAATAGCGATTGCAAACATTCCGATCGCCATTCCAATGGAACCAACGATCAATAAAGGTTTTCTGCCCCATTTATCAACCGTAAAAATTGCGACGACAGTGAAAACTACGTTTACCAATCCCATCACAACAGTTTGCAGCATTGATGCATCTTTATGAACACCCATGCTTTCAAAAATCCTTGGAGCGTAATACAACGCAACATTAATTCCTACAAATTGCTGAAAAACGGATAATAAAATTCCAATGATAATCACTGTTTTACCGAACGCGAAAATTTCACTTTTATGTTCTGCAACGGTTCCTTTTATTTCAGAAAATATCTCTTTTGCTCTTGCTTCACCGTTTATTTTGGTTAAAATTTTCAATGCTTCATCATCTTGTTTAATCAAAGTAAGATAACGTGGCGTTTCCGGGACGAAAAATAACAAAACTCCAAACAACACTGCAGGAATTGTTAATGATAAAAACATATAACGCCAACCGATTTCGTTGATCCATTCGATACTTTTTCCGTCGGCGATTCCCCAATTGACAAAATACACGACCAACATTCCGAAAATAATAGCAAATTGATTTAAAGAAACCAATCTTCCACGGACTTCGGCAGGAGCAATTTCCCCAATGTACATCGGACAAACCGCAGAGGCAAGTCCAACGCCGATACCGCCGATAATTCGATAAAAATTAAAAGCCAGCAAAACACCCATTGAATGTTCACCGTGCTTAAAAAATAAAAATTCAGGATATGCAGCTCCCAAAGCACTGATAAAAAACAAAAATGCAGCAAGCATCAAGGATTTTTTTCTTCCTAATTTGGATGAAAAGTATCCTGAAACCGCACCTCCAATGATGCAACCGATCAATGCACTGGAAATTGTTGCTCCATGCGCTAATGAACTTAATCCCAACGGAATGATCAAATATTCCTGAATTGATTTTTCGGCTCCGGAAATTACTGCGGTGTCATATCCGAACAAAAGTCCGCCCAAAGTTGCTACCAATGTCAATACGGTAACGTACATCATATTGATTTGCGCTTTTGTGCCTGAGGAATATTTCGGCCCCGAATCTATAATTTGCATAGTTTCATAGTTTTAATGATGATTTGAATTGTTGTTTAAACACAAATAGCACAGATTTTTCACGAATTTCACAAATGGCTTGTTCGTGTTATTTGTGAAATTTATTAGTGTTATTCGTGTTTAATAACTATAAATATTGATTAATCAAGCTTTCCAGATACTCCTGTTTACCGCTTTCTTGGCCGACTTCTCCAAGGCCTTCTGCATGAGAAGCCAGATCGGTTAATGATAATTTCTCTTCTTCGAAATCTTTTCCTTTTCCGCCGTCGAAAGAAGAATATCTGTTCGTTCTGATTTCAGAATATTTTGATTTTTCTAAAATAGCATCAGCGGCTAGGAAAGCTCTTGCAAAATTGTCCATTCCGCTTACATGAGCGATGAAAATATCTTCCAAATCTGTTGAATTTCTCCTGATTTTTGCATCAAAATTCACCCCGCCACCTTGGAAACCTCCGGCTTGGATGATCACCAACATCGCCTGAGTCATTTCATAAAGATCAACAGGAAATTGATCTGTATCCCAACCATTTTGATAGTCTCCACGATTGGCATCAATGCTTCCTAACACGTTATTATCGGCAGCAACCTGCAATTCATGTTCAAAAGTATGTTGAGCAAGAGTCGCGTGATTAACCTCAAGGTTAAGCTTAAAATCATCCAATAAATCATATTGACGAAGGAAGTTTAAGCAAGTTGCCGCATCAAAATCATATTGATGTTTTGTTGGTTCCATTGGTTTTGGTTCAATGAAAAATGTTCCCTTGAAACCTTGAGCACGTGCATAATCTTTTGCCATATGTAAAAACTTTGCCATATGTTCAAGCTCACGCTTCATATTGGTGTTTAATAAAGACATATAGCCTTCACGACCACCCCAGAAAACGTAATTTTCTCCGCCTAGTTTGATGGTTGCATCCAGTGCATTTTTCACTTGTCCGCCTGCGTAAGCCAACACGTCAAAAGATGGGTTGGTTGCCGCACCGTTCATGAATCTTGGATTTGAGAAACAGTTTGAAGTTCCCCACAATAATTTTACCCCAGAAGCAGCTTGCTTTTCTTTGGCGTAATCTGTAATAAATTCTAATCTCTTTGTTGATTCTTTGAAATTATCTGCTTCATCAATTAAATCATAATCATGGAAACAGTAGTAAGGAACACCCAATTTTGTGAAAAACTCAAATGCAGCATCCATTTTTTCTGTTGCTCTTTGTTTGGAATCTGTAGCTGTTAACCAATCGAAATGCTGAGTTCCCACTCCGAACGGATCTCCTCCTGTTGCGCAGAATGTATGCCAGTAAGCCGTTGCAAACTTGAAATATTCTTTCATCGTTTTTCCACGAACGACTTTATTTTCATCATAAAATTTGAATGCCAAAGGATTATCAGATTCTCTACCTTCAAATTCAATTTTTCCGATTCCTTTAAAATACTCTTTGTTACCTGTGATAATTGCCATTATATTTTGTTTAGTTGTAATTTTAATTAATGATTTTTATTAAATCTTATGTTTTAAATTTAAAAAATGTAATCGATTGCATTAATTGTGATTAAAATTTATAAATCTTTAAAACTTTAGAACTAAATAATTATCATGGCTTTAAATGTAATAATTTTATATAATATGCGGTAATTTTTTGAGAATTTGCAAATTGTTATGGAAAGCTTTTTCTTTGCTGTTTATTTTCAGTGGTTTAAGAATTTATCTTATTGTGTAATTTATGATAAGTGTTTAAAATTAAGCATAATTTCATTGGACTTTTTCTCCTAAAGTCATATCTGAAGTTTGAATTTGGTTGATTGATTTTATAAGTTTGAAAATTGAATTTACAAACATGTACACATCCAGTTTGTCATTCCGCAGAAATCTCAATTATATATTTTAAAACTAAACTTAGTTTTCCCCGGAATGACAAACTATGGATGATTTTTATAAAGTAATTTTTTTGATTAAACATACAATTTAAGTCTAACTAATTTTCTTCCAAATCAGATCGTTATTTTCCAGAGAAACTTCTACTTTATCGCCTTCTTTATATTCGTCTGCAACAATTTTTTTGGCTAAAGGTCTTCTTAATCGCCCTCTGATAATACCTTTTAATGGTCTTGCTCCGTATTTAATATCATAACCTTCCATTGATAAAAACTCTTTGGCTTCCTGAGTAATATTTAATTCAATATTTAGATTTTTTACAAGATCTAATAATTCTTTTTTAAGATGAATTTCGAAAATTTTCAAGGCATTTTCTCTGCTGATGGGAGCAAAAGGAATCGTTTCCGTTAATCTTCCCAAAAATTCCGGACGGAAAAAACGGCTCATCATTTCCATTAATTTTGAAGAGGGCGGAATTTCTCCTTTTCCAAATGATTCTACAATAAATTCTGAACCAATGTTTGATGTAAAAAGAATAATGGCATTCGAAAAATCTCCTTCTTTACCCAATCTGTCGTGAAGTTTTCCTTCATCCATAATTTGTAAGAAAACATCAAAAACTGATGCGTGTGCTTTTTCAATTTCATCAAAAAGAACAATGGAGTAGGGCTTTTGCCTGATTTTATTCACTAAAAGTCCGCCTTCTTCATATCCAACATATCCAGGAGGAGCTCCATAAAGCAACGCTGCAGAATGTTCTTCTTTAAATTCAGACATATCAAAACGGATGATGGCATTTTCGTCCTGAAATAAGAATTCTGCCAACGATTTTGCAAGTTCTGTTTTTCCGGTTCCTGTTGGTCCTAAAAAGAAGAAAGATCCGATAGGCTGTCCGGCTTTACTTAGCCCTGAACGGGTTTCCAACACGGCTTCCGAAACGATGGAAATGGCATGGTCTTGCCCGACAACACGTTTAGCCAACACATTTTCCATATCATTTAGCCTTTGTTTTTCTTCTTCTTTTAGTTTTCCGATCGGGATGTTGGTTTTTTGAGAAATTATTAACGCTAAATCCAGTTCTGTAATATGCGTTCTTTTTTGCTGGGCTATTTTTTCAACACTTTCAATTAATTCTCTTGAATATTTTAAAATCTCATCTGAGTTTTCAAATTCCGGAATTTGATCTTCTTCTTCTTTATAGGTATCTGAAGTGCTGATGAGATATTTCGTTTTTTCAATCAAATCTTTTAACTGCCACTCGGAGTGTATTTTTCGTTCAGAATCATTATAGTTACTGGTATTATCTTCAAGATGAATGATCTTGGTTAATAAATGATTTTTTTCTTTTAAAAAGGATTCTCCTGCAGTTTTTAAAACCGACATGGTATGATCGATTAAGTCAATGGCAGAAGCGGGAAGACTTTTTTCTTTCATATATCGTTTGGAAAGGCGAATGGCTTCCTTCATAGTTTCGTCATCCACCTTGATTTTGTGGTGAATCTGATAATCTTCTAATGTCTGTTTCAGCATTCTCAGATGGGTTTCATCTTCTGTTTCTTCCAGTTTTAGAAGCTCAAACATCCCTGCAAGGCCTTGTTCTTTTTCTATTTTCTTCGTGTATTCTTCAATGGTTGAGGTTGCAATGATTGTTAAACCATTAGATATTTCACTTTTCAAAAGATTTACGATTCCGGAATCTGAGCCTTGATTTCCAAAAAGTGAGTGAAATTCTTCAATAATTAAAACAGATTTTGGAAACGCTTTCAACTCCTGAGCAATGCTTTTAATTCTATCCTCAATTTCTCCTTTGTAAGAAGCTCCGGCAACCAACGCGCCCATATCCAACTCAAAAATTTGAAGCCCGGAAAGAAGATCCGGAGTTTGTTTTGCAATGTTTTTTTGAACAAAACCTTCTATTAATGCGGTTTTTCCAACACCGTGATCACCAATTATCAATACATTTTGCTTACTGAAACGACAAAGAATTTCTGTAATCTTATTAATTTCCGTGTTTCGGCCTACTAAAAGTTCTTTTTTGTTTTTGCTTTTTACCTGATCATTTTTATTGATGTAATATTTTTTAATAAAAGTATTACTTGTTTTTTTAGATATTTTGGGTTCATTTTCTGTTTTTAAATAAAATGAGTTAATGTCTTTCAATAATTCATCTCTTGTAGTAGGAAAAGTTTTCATATGATCAAAACTGAAGGCTACTCCCGGAGAACTGATCGCAGTTATCACAGCAAATAAAGATATTTCCTCTTCGTTCAGAATTTCTCTTATTGAATCGGCTTCTGCAAAAATCTCATCAATAATTTCATCAGGCTCACAAGAATAGATATTTGTTGAAGATTTAGGACTTTCTTCAATCCTCACTTCTGCCCATTCTTCAAGGTAAAAAACATCAATTCCTAGATTTTCTAAATTTTTCAAAAGACTAAGATCTCTATTGAGCATAGCTTTAAGCAAATGCGCGCCGCTGAAATATTTATTAAGGTTTTCTTTTCCTATTTCTTGTGCGATATTCAGAGCTTTTGTAACCTCTTGGCTGTAGGTTATTTCATTTTGATTCATGAGAGTTTGTGTTTTTACTTTAATAATAATTTTATTCCCTAACTAGTCAATTGATTGGTTTTTTAATTAATCTTTTACCCAAAGCATCAATTTTTTAACTTTATATTGAATATTAATGTTTTGGATGCAGTTTTTGGAATCTTTATTCAATCTAAGCGCTGTAATTTTTATTTTTTTGCCCATAATATTCTGGCAGAATTGCCCGAACGGCATCAGTTTTTTATCATTAATGACAACCGGAATTTCAAAATTTCCACATAGATAATCTTTAAAATCATCTTTTGTTTTTGCCTGTGCCGCTACCTGATTAAGAAGTAGTTGGAACTGTTCATTAGAAATTTCAGGAGCTTTTTTCTCAGCGATAATTGAGTCTTTTTTCGACTTAGATTTTGGAGATACTGGAATGTATTGAAGCATATCTACCAATGGATCTTTCTGAGCCGCTCCTCTTGGCAATGAAAAAGCAACGGCTTGTTTTTCAAATTCATAAGACTGAATGTCTATTTTTTGCTTTGCCTTAATCGCTTTTGGAGCTACATAAATCGTTTTTACGGCAGTATGTTCCACATCTCCATTCACGATTAGAGTAATTTTTTTCTCACCGACAGATTTGAATTTATAACTTGGATTTTTTCCTAAAGCATCAGTTCTTGAAGTTTCACCAAAACTCCATTCCCAAGATTCTCCACCTGTTTTATCTGCATCGAATTGAATGTTTTCGCCCACTGTTACTACATTTGGAGAAATGATAATTGGTAAATAACCGGTTTCTTGGCTGATACTGGTTATTGTTAACATTTTTTCATGGGTACAATTACCATTGATTTTTAATCTGACAATGTATTCGCCAGGCTTTTTATATTTATGAAATGTAATCTGTCTTCTATCTATAGCTGTGCTGTCTCCAAAATCCCATTCCCAGCTTTTTGCTCCTTTTGTATTATCCTGATATTCGAAAACACGATTAATTACATATTCATCCGCATGAATAAAAAACTTCGCATCATCGCAGTCAACATGTCTTGTATATTGATATAAAAGAAAAGAAAGGCTTACCAGAAGTAAGATCCCAAGGCTAATATAGATTCTATAATCTACATTTGGGAATAATGTTTGATTACTCTTTTTCATTGAAATGATTTGTGTTTTTGACAAATATATTTAGTATTTTGATTATGTACAACTCTTTTTTTTAAATAAATGAGAATTATTTTTTTCGTCACATAAAAAAAATATATATATTTGTTGAAACACAAAATAGATGAAATTCATTAACAATTACATTTACGTACTTGTTGTGCTCTCTTTCATTACGTCCTGCGGGGGTAAAAAATATATAAAAGAGATTCCCTACAATTACTCTTCTGATAGTTATCTTAAAGATAAAGATCAGCAGCACAATTTGTCTACAAGCAATTACTCTGTAGTAGATGATAATTCCGAAGGTTTAAACGATGATACTTTAAGGATAAAAGAGAAATACTCTATTCTTATGGGGGTAATGCCTAAAGATATTAAAGATTACAAACTGTATTCTTATGTCGATGGCTGGCTGAGCACCCCGTATAGAAAACAAATGCTTGAAAAAAATGTTGGTGTTGATGCTTCCTATTTTGTGCAAGCCCTTTTCAGTGATGTTTATGGTGAAACATTTTCTAAAACGCCGGACGGTATTTTCAGATCTAAAGACATTCAGCTTTTTACAGGAAGATCTTTCCTCCAAGAAGGAGATATATTGTTTTTCCGTTATGATAAGAGCCATCCCATCTCTGATGTTGGTATTTATCTTCATAATGACAGGATTGTAGCATGTACCACAAATGGTCTTAATATCTACAATTTCAATGATGAATATTTTCAATTAAGATACGTTGCTGCAGGACGTTTAAAGCAAAAATAAATAGAACCATGAGAAACTTAGACCATCTTACTAAGCAGATCAATGCTTTAAAACATGATATAAGAGCTGAGGTTGTTGTTAATGATTTGTTGAGAAATAATGAGATTGATGAAAACCAATATGTGATACAAAAAGAAGGTCAGTTTTCCCGTGCTTATCGGTTTGACATTTTACAGTCTGAAGTTACAGATTATGACTACGACAGTAAGCAAATACTGAAACTGAATCTTTCCAGAGACAGCATGTATGATATGCTTCCTGAGAATCTTACCCATCAAACTCAAAATGATACTCCGGATAAGGATGTTGATCTAATGATCAGAGAGTATCAAACTCAGAAAAAACAACAGAAAGCTGCCCGAACTTTTTTTCAACCTTTTGAAAATGAGATGTTCAGCTATGGTGTAAATGTAGAAAATCTGGAGAACGATTTTTTATTTGAATTAAACAGTTATCTGGCTCCGGAAATGTTTTATGATTTTTGGAGGATCGACAAAGATTTTCCGCCATTATTGATCTCAAAATTTATCAGATTACTACCTTTTGCTTACAAAATTGTAGGAAATATTGAGGAAGCATGTCACATTCTTTCCATTTTACTGGAAGAAAACGTGAGTGTAACCTATAAAGGGCATCATGAGTATTCGGATGAAAGTCAAAATATTGAATTGGGAATGAACAGGCTAGGATTGGATCTTATTGCAGGGACTACTTATGATGATTACTCATGTCATTTGGATTTGCAAATCGGACCACTAAAAGGCTCTTCTTTTATCGATTATATTCATGAAGGGAAGAAGAAACAATTTATTGAAATGTTTTATGACCACTTTTTCCCTATTGAAGTGGAAATAAATACCATTGTTCTCCTGCCGAAAGAAAAACAGGATTTTGAATTTAATACCACAGAAATTCCTGTTTTAGGATATAATACAATGATATAACACAAATGATATGACACAGATAAGCATAAAAAAATATTTTATTAATCTCTTAGACCCAAAACTTTTGGTGATGTTATTCATCGTTTTGGCTTTATGTATAATCCTGACCATGGTTTTTGGTCAGAAAGTACCCTCATTCAAACAAAAATATAAAGGTAAATTTTACACCTATCTGTTTTCTTTTGCTTTTGTATATGCTACTGTGGCGCTGCTTGGGTATAATAAACTTTTTTCTAATGATAATTTATATGAATTTATTTTTTATCAGTTCTCTTCATTAATTATGGGGATTATCCATTGTATTCTTTACAGAGATATTTTCAACAAATTTGATTCTCAAAAGATAGGAACAGAATATCTTTTTGCTATGATAGCTGTTTTGTACGCCCTGATTCCGTTTTCATTAATATATACTTTCCTGAATTCATCGGATTTTGTTTATCTGATGCTTGGGCACTTTATTATATTCTTTATTCCGACATTTTTGAATGATACATTCAACAGAGCGATGTCTATCCCTCCAAAAATTTATAAAACTTGGAAATTTCCACAAAATTATATGGATGATAACGGGCTTAGTGATGAAGAAATGAGAGATATGGTCGTATTTACATTTTTAATGGATAAAGATAAAAATGCAAAAAAATACAGTGTTTATCGAGCAAAAGGACCGACACGAGTAGACTTCGGAAGGCTTTTCTATAATTTCGTTTTAGATTATAATGATAAACATCCGGGAGGTCAGATTCAGATTGAAGATCAAAACGGATTGTTTAATTGGGTATTTTTTCTGCAGCCAAAATGGTATGAAGCTACCAAATATGTTGACCCTGATCTTACTCTTTACATGAACGGAATTGAAGAAAACAGCGTTGTTTTTTGTCTGAGAACAGAACAGGTAATGGCTGATGAAGGAGAAAAAATTAAAGAAACTGACTACGAATTTACAAGGGAAGATGAAAGAAAAAGAAATGCTAAGAAAGAAGAAGAGGTAGAAGTAATAGATCAAAATCAATAAGAATGGTTCAGCAAATTTTAGAGAAAAAATATCCTTTCCGTAAAGAATATGGTATTGTGCAGACACTTTTTGAAGATGATTTTGAGAAAAGTAAAATCACCTTTGTTACTGAAATTGAAAGACTTGAACCTTTTGAGTATTCTATTAGACGAAAGAATATATTGATCAATGATAAAGCTCCGGATCTTGTTATAGAACAGATTTCAGAAAAAATTGGAAATATATTTTTTCCGTTGGAAGTGGAAACTTTGGAAAACGGTAATTTGAAGCATATCAGTAATTTGGATGAAATTAGAAAACGTTGGAAAAGTCTGAAACCGAAGCTTGTAGAATATTATAAAGGAAAATTAGCACAAGGACTTATAAAAAATATAGAAGATGAATTAGAATCAAAAAATATAATACAAAACAGGATTCTGAATAGTTTTTTTTATCGCCTTTATTTTTTGCCGTTTCGGGATTATATAAAGGAAGAAAACACTGATTTTGATTTGTATCTGCCCGTTTTTCCTTTTAAAAATAAAGTAAAATACAATATTCAGATTATTGATTCTAATCTATCTGAAGAAGGAAAAGTAATGATGAAAATTTCAGGAAAATGTATCGATCCGAGAAGTTTTGAGCAAATTATCAATAATAGAAAAATTGCAGAATCAGATGAAGAGAACTTCATCGGAAAAGTAGAATTAACCTATCAATTTAATAAAGAGGATGGTTCTATTTTCTCAATACATGCGGAAATCAGCTTACAAAGTAAAGATGAAAAAAAGGTAAGGTTGATCAATTTTGAACTGTATCAATTATAAAAAATACAAAATAAGATGAGCGAAAAACATTTAGTATGTCAGGGAGCAACCTGCAAATGTAAGTTCGGAACTGCGCCGGACAAGCTGAAGGTGAAAACCCAAAGCAAACGCTATATCAATGACAAATATGGAAAAGAAAAATTAACGGCTACCCACAAAGACATCGGGAAAACCTTTGAAAAAAATACTTTCGGAAGCTGTGCAAAAATGAATAATAATCCTTGTCAGGCTGTAGTAACAGAGTGGAGCGGATATTACGAAAAGATAGTAATAGAAGATAATAAAGGAAAAGTTTTGCTGGAAGACAGCAAGGCTACTTGTCCCATAGGTGGAAAAGATTGTATAGACATCATTAACCACGGACAGACAAGTGAGGTCACTTCTCAGAATTTCAAAAATGCAGACAATGATGTTTTGGTAGAAATATGTCCGTTTTTTGATTTTAAAGAGATGGCAGATGATATGGAAATGGAAGAAGAGGAAGCAGATTATATGTAAATCTTACAACACAAAAACACGATGAGCAAAAAAGGTATTTCGAAGATAAAAGGTCCTTCCGAGATTCGTCTTGGTGAGACGGCTTATTATGAAGTAAGCCGAATATACGATCTTGATGATAAAAAGAAAGTAGACGCCGCAAGATGGAAATTGTATGCTTTAGATTTTAAGCATCATGGTAATTGGCGCGAACTGACACCCAAAGCCGGAACTCCTCCCAAAATAGGGTACCGCGTTCCGGTTATAGTAACCAATCAATCGTTGGTTGGGAGTGAACTGATGTTGGAAGCTTATATTTATGAGCCCGAAAAGCGTATTCCACCGGGATTAAGGATCAAAGTTCTGCCAGGGATTGAGAAGAAAATCACACGCGTGGATCTTTTCAAAGTAGATGATACTCCTATCAAGGACGATACGGTTATGAAGTATGGTCAGACCATAAAAGTGAAAGTCTACACCCAGAATATGCAGAATGAAATGATGAAGTTAAGTCTCTACGAAGATGATGCTCAGGGTGGTGGAGACAGTCCAAAGAATAAAAACAATAGGGTAGCCTACATCAAAAAACTTCTGAATAAAAAAGGTTTTCTAGTGCATGAGTTTAAACTGAATATTGATTTTGCTAAAATTGCCAATGCCGTTATGGATGGCAGCCACGACAAGCTCCATGAATATTATGTAGTCGTGGAAACCGCCGAACATAAATCGGTAAGTAAAAATGTAGATGTACAAAATCCTGATTATGTGAAAGTACAGACGGTAAGCAGTGGTGTTGATACCGAAAAAATTTATGAGGGGATTGTGATTGAAGAGGTTGTTATTATAGGAAAATACAAGAAGCAACCGGGAACAAATCCTCCTGTGAATACTGGGGAGAAAGTGGCAACGGTTGCTAAACCTGATGAGAAGAAGAAAGAAAATAAAGAATGTGAATGTTTTTGTAATAAAGAAATTACACCCGAAACTTTAAGAGAAATGGTAATTGCAATGAGAAAAGCAACCTATGATGATGCGGGTGAAAATTTTTACAAATGGAATAAAGATTTACTTTTCACAGGAGGACATGAAAAATTTAATGATAAATCCTATGCTAAATTTGCAGAAGTATTAAAAAGTACGTTCGAAAAATATGAGATAACATCTTGTATTAGAAAAATCCACTTTCTTGCACAATGTTATCATGAAACAGGCGCTTTTATGAGAAGTGTGGAAGGAGGTAAGGATGATAAATTTTGGTATGATCCATACAGAGGAAGAGGATTTATCCATCTAACGTTGAAAGGAAACTACCAAAAATTTAAAGAAGATTCAAAATTTGACGTTGTAAATAACCCAGAACTGGTTTCTACAAATATTGAAATTGCGGCTAAATCTAGTGGATGGTATTGGAGATATAATGATAAAGGAAATATAAATCCATTTGCTGATAAAGATAGTGTTTTTGATACTTCAAGATTAGTTAATAAACCTAATGCGACAAAATCATCCTCTATAAATGGATATAATCAAAGAGTCAACGCAGTTAATGCATTAAAGGTTGTTTTTAAGTATCCTCAAAATTGTTGTAGTTTAAATGAAAAAGAAACCCCAAATGAAAATAATTTATGTCCAAGTGGTTCAGATGATTGTATATGTACTACCGCATTTAAGTTTGAAGATGGCTTTATAAATCATTCAAAGGTTATAAAAGATCATATTAGTATTATTGAACATGGTTTATTCAAAGATCCAAAAACAAGTATTCAAAAAATAGTTTTACATAGGACAGCAGGAGGTACAACACAAGCTTGTAAAAATGCTTTTAAGAATGGAAGAAAAAACAAGAGTGGAGGGATTGATCATTATGGAACACATTTTATAGTAGGCAAAGATGGAGTTATAACTCAAACTGCAAATTTAACAAAAGTTACATGGCATTGTGCAGGATGGAACTCAAAATCTGTAGGAATTGAGGTCGTTGGTTTTGCAATTGATAAAGATGGTAAACCAACATTAGGCTTGAAAGGCCAAAACCCAGTTGCCGGATGGGAAAATTTAACTGAAAAGCAAGCGAAATCAGTTGCATGTCTTGTTAAGGCGTTATTAAATTATTATAGTCTAGATATAAGCAAAATTGATTGTCATGAACATTTAGCTCCCAAAGAAAAAGGAGAGGGACAAATTGTTTTCGATGCAATTAAAGAGTATTTAAAATAAAATTTATGAAAAATATAATTTTAATCTTATTAATGCCATTATACATTTTTAGTTCATGTAAAGGGCAGGATAAAGAAGAAAAGCAAAAGCCTGAGGTTTATAAAGCTAAATGTGAAGGAGAATATTCCACAGGTCAGAAAACAACTGAAAGAGAAAAAAAATGGTCTTTAACAAAAAGCGATATTTTATCAATAATTAGTTTCTCTAAAGAAATTGATGCTCAGGAAGTACATTATGCCTATCCTGTAATTCCTTGTAATATTGATGTTAAGGGTTTTAATCTAAAAGGAAAGAAAGTTAATTTATTTATAAATGGTGGTTCTCATTTACAGATTACAGATGGTTCAAAAATTACAATTTTAGGTTGTGATGATCCTAAATGCAAAAAATATTTTTTACTTCCAAAAGAAGATATGAATGACGAAGCAGAAATTGTCAATGATTCAAATTATAAAGTAAAAAATACATATAAAGTTGATTTTGATAATGATAAAATAAGTGATTCTATAATTATTAAACAGAACACTGAACAACAACAAGAGTTTAAAATGGAAATGTATAAAAATGGAAATTTATTTTTCAGCAAACTATTCTATTGCGACTCTATGTTACTAGATCTACAAGTCAAATATGGGCAAATATTTAATATTAAAATTGAAAATAAAGATCAATATGATAATGTTTTTAGAAAAGTTACTATTCCTGTTTTATTTAAAAACAAAGAATTTTATATTGAAAAACTATTTGTTGCAAACTTTGGAATAAGTGCAAAAACAGGATATAATGAATGGACTACAAAAGAAATTTCAAATAAGACAAATCTTGAAAATCTTGATATAGATGCTTTAGAGTCTAAGAATAATGGTGACTATAAGTAGACTATAAAGCCGAAGATTATATGAAAACAAAATTTGATGAAAATGGGAATGCGATTAAATAAAATAGTCTATCTAATAATTTCATGCATGTTTATTTTTTACAATTGTAAAGATAATCCTGTAAAACCAAGTGTTGAAAAACAAAAGTTAATTACTTCAGATACGATTATTAGCAATATTAAAAAAGATTGTGATGTCAATATCGAGCATAATATTTATGACTATTTATTATGTACGACATGGAAGGATTTGGATGAAAAAAGTATAAAAAAAATATTACATTATGCCAAAGAAGGAAAATATTCTGAGTTCAGAAATACTATTGAGCCTGAAACTCCATTTTGGATTAATTCAGACTTAAAAATAAATGGAAAATCTTATGAATTGAAAATAAATGGAATGTCCTATTTATATTTAATAGATAAAGCTGAAAATAGAAAATTTCTAACTTTTAATTCTCAAGAAACCTCAAAAGTAGAATCATACTTTATTAGAAACTTGACAGAAGATGATGATGAAAATTATAATACGAAACTAAATCAAATAAAGGCTAATTTAAAAAATAAAAAAGTTGATATTTCAAAATGGTTAGGAACATTTACATTTGACAATAATAATTATGAACAACAATACAAAAAATACACTTTAAGCATTAATAATAATAAAATCACTTTTTATCAAGGAGAATTACCTGGCTGTGAAATATATTGTAGTCCTTATATATTTAATAATGACCTTTACTTATATTACAATGCTGAAAATACAAACTGTGATGGATTCGACACAGAATTAATTGATAAACTTCGTGATGGTGATTTAATACTTAAATTATCTAATCAAAAAGGGAAGAAATTTATCCAATCTCCTATAGTAAACGTTTGGGACGATAATACGTCTAGTTTTAAACTGGATATTCCAATAAAACTGCAATAGAAATAAATTTTTCAAATTATATGAAAAATACAATCAATAGTATATGTTTGCTTGCTTTAATTCTCATTTCGCTTTCATGTAAGAAAAACAACAGACTTAAACAAGCAGTATTCAACTCAAATACAGATGAAATTAGGACAGATTCGATAAAACTGATAAAAGATACTATCCTTTTTGTAAACTCTTCTGAAGGTGAAGATGTTAAATTTTCAATAAATAATACTACACAAGATTCTATAATAGAAAGTGAGGTATTAGGGGAAACGGGTAAATCAACATATAAATTTATTTTTAACAAAAAACTAAAAACAGGAGAGTGTAATACATATAGATATAATGAACCTATTTATGTTAATCCAAATCCCAAAATCAAATCACACACAAAAGAAACCCTTTTTACATCATCTAAAACAAAAGAAAGATTACAAAAAATATTTAATAGTTATACTACAGTTTTATTTAAAACTACTTTAAGGAAATCCAATATTTGGAATGGAGTTTATTCATTTTCTATAAACGAAGATTCAGATGATTGGAGAAATATCCACGAAATAAAATTGACTATTTCAAAGGATTCAATCACGTATTTGGCTGAGGGTTTTCAATTATATGAATACTATATGTTATCATCTAAAAACAATAAAAAAACGATAACTCTAAATTTTTTAAAAGCATTAGACAATACAGAAAATGAAATTCATTTACAAAAAACTAAAGATTTTGGAATCATTGGTTTTGATGGAAAAGACTATGTTTTGCAAAGCCCATATATTGACATCAATTTAAATGATGAAAAAAAACAAAAGTATAAGCTAAAAAAAATAAAATGAGAAAATTAATGAAACATATAATTTTTCTTTTAACGCTTATTAGTTTGCAAGATTGCAAAGGGCAAAATGACAAAAAAATAAAAGAATTAAATAAATTTTATAGCCTTTATTTTTCTGCAATGGAAAACGTAGATAATACAAGTGAAAATGATCTTGATTTAATTAAGCGAAAATATATGACAAGTCAGCTATATGAAAAACTTAAAAAAATAAATATGGATTATGATCCAGTCATAAATGCTCAAGATGTAGATTCCAACTGGCAGAAGTCAATTGATATTAATCATGTTAAAGATGATTTATTTAAAATGTGCATTAAAAATAGTTATGATAAATCACTAAACTGTACTTATTTAAAAGTAGAAGAAAATTTTAAAATATATGATATACAAGTTAATGATATAGCAAGTATTTTAAATTATATAAACGAAGATGAAACATATATTGAGGCTCAAAATAATATTATAAATAAAGATTCAGTCAATGCTAAAATAATTTCAGGTAATTATCAATATGGTAAATGTTCCGAGTCAAAACCTAGTTATTATTTTATAGATGATGAAGGACAATTTAATTTTTATACTCCTAAAAATAAATGGGTATCTATTTCTACAACTTCTAAAAAAAACGGAAATATTTACGGGATACAATATAATTTTCTTACCGGAGTATCAGGTGAAAATAAGGATTTAGATTGGAATAATTTTTCAATGAAAGATGAAATTGCTGAAATTAAAGTAATTGATAACAATCATTTAGAATTTAAATGGTTAGGGTTTTATAATCTAAAGAAAAAACAAAAGGATTTCTTAGAAAATCCTTTCAATAAAGATAAAAATCCAATTGTATTAGAAAGATGTAATAAATAAAATAAAAGATGAGAGGAATTTGTTTTAAAAGCTATTCATTAATATTTTAAATAAAAATGAAAAAAATAATATTCTTAGTAATTGTTCTACTTATCTCAATAAGTTGCAATAAAAATTTAGAAACTAGTAATAAAGTAAATCTAGATACTATAAGTGTTAAAAATAGTACAACAAATGAAATTAAAACAATAAAAGAAAATAATTGTGATGATGGTGATGAGGTTAGTAACTCAATAGATTATTCTGTAAATGGTCGGTGGAAAATGAGCTGTGGAGAGGGGGTTGGTAGTCTGACTGTTCAGAATAAAAATGCATCATTGGTTGTCCTCTCAAATCAAATATATATTGAAATGACCGAAACAAAAAGATATGATTTTGAAAAAGGAATTGCTTATAAACTAAAACAAATACCTGAAGATTTGGGAACTTATGGAATTAAACTAGATTGGAAGCAGTATTTAAATGATAAACCTATTGCTTATATAAAAGTCATTGATGACAATACGATAAATTTTATTGGTATGGCTTCTATAATAATAAAACTAATAAAAGAGAAATGGCGGAATGTGAATTTAATCAAGAAAGCAGTGATAAAGATTTAATGTTGAAAAAATGTAATGATTAAAGTCTTAATAATCATAGTGTCAATTCTCCTTACAAATTACAAAGGACAAGATAAGGATGTTGAGATAAGAAACATAAAAGTGAAAGAAGTAAATCTTAAAAATATAACATTTTTAGGAGTAAATAAAACTGATAGTATATATACCGTTTATAACAGATGTGATGAAGGATATCCTAGTATTCACTTTAAACAAAATGAATTTTATTTTTATGATCCACAAGAAGGAGCAAATTATATAATTAAAGATATTAAGAATGGTAATAATAGATATGTTATAAATACGACTGGTTATTATTTTATAGAAGGTGAAAATATAATAAAGCAAAATGATACTTGGTTTTTAGAAAAAAAAGATGATTTATTATGGACTTTCCAAAATAAAAAATGGAAAAAAAAGATCATACTTTCTGACAGTATAAATCTAAATAAGAAGAAAATTGCATATAAAAACAGGAGATAATGAATGGACTACAAAAGAAGTTTCGAATAAAGCATATCTTAAAAATTTAAATCTAGATAATGTGTATCGAGGAGATGATAATTGGGATTATGAATGAAATATTTGATATAAAAAGTGAAAATCAGCAAAATTAAACGCCAATAAATAAAACAAAACAATGATAGAAAAATTAAACCACTTCCCCGTAAATTGGATCGATGGGATGAAGATTAATAAAACGCATTTCAATGCGGTTCAGGATTTTATAAGTGATTCTGTAAGAGACTCGGTAGGGATTCACACATCAATGATCAACTACGGGTTGTTGCCTGTAAATGATTCCATAAAAATGAATTTGATCATTGATAATCATAAATTATTAAGAATAAGAGTAGAGCAGTGTTATGCCATTACTCCCAACGGATCAAGGATTGATATCGGAAGTGGAACAGCAGATTCTATTTCCCTTTCATTACCTTATCCTGAGGCGGCTTATGAGATAAAAGACAATGAAATCTTGGTTCTTTTTGCTTGTCTTTCGGTCAATAATTTTAAAAGAACGCCTTTCGGAGAGCCGGATCCGGATGAAAATCCGCCAAGATATCCTTACACACAGCCGGAATATTCACTGAATTTGATTCAGGAGGCAGAACTTAAAAATATTTCAGGTTTCGGAACCAATTATCTTACAATCGGAAAAATCCTTGTCAATGCCAATGAATCAAGGATCGATGAAAATTATATTCCGCCTTCCGTGTATGTTGCCAGCCATAAAAAACTGCAGGAATTGTATTTGGAGATTGATCGTTTTTATGGACAGATCGAATTGTATTCGGTTCAGATTGCTCAAAAGATTTATGGCAAAAAACAGTCTAACGCATTAGCCTTAATGATGGAATTAATGACAGACAAAACGCTGAATTATTTAGGCAAAGAAATCAACAGATTCAGATGGATGTCTCCACATACAGAACCTGCCAATATGTTTTTATCTGTTGTAGCATTGGCAAGAACGTTGAAAAATTTTATAGACGCAAGATCTGGAGCTGGAAAAGAAGAATTGCTGAATTATTTTGCAGAATGGTGCAACGTAAGTCAGGGAAATTTTGAAATGATTTTTTCTGATGTCATCAACGCAGAATATAATCACAACCAGATGGATATTACAATTGCCAAGATTGAACGATTTATGAAAACACTGGAAGAGTTGTATTCAGTTCTCAGCAGACTTGATTACATCGGTAAAAAACGTGACGGAAGTATCTTCGTTTCAGAAAATACGGATGACAGAGATTCTGTAATTCATGCAAAACGTAGTAGAACTTTCTTGGCAGATTAATTTAATTAAAACACAAATTTATGGAGGTCCTTAATAAAAGAGAGCGTTCAAAGGCTTTTTCACTATTCATATTATTCTTTATCATCACGGTTGTTGTGTTGATAACGGCGATACTTTTTAATGCTTATTTCCCTTTTAAAGAAAATAGTTTATTAAAATCCGAAAATGCCAAAATGAAAAAAGAAATGGAAATTCAGGATAGTTTTTCCTTTCAGTTAGAAAAAGTAAAGGCAGCAACAGATTCAATCGGAGTGCCGAAGCAGAATGATTTTTTCAATGAAAAACTGGCACTCTCAATGCTTGCGGAAATGTATAGCAAACTTCCCAAAGATACATTGAAGAATAAAGTTCTATACAATAATACCATCATTGGGTATAAAGATTTGATTGATGCTAAAAAACAGATCAAGCAACTCTCAGGAAATCAGATGACAATGGATAGTCTAAGCTCGATCAACAAAACACTGAAAGATGAATATGATAAAATGAAAACCGACTTGGAAGTCTGCAGACAGCTTTATCAGGCACAATAACAAGATTTGTTATGAAAATATATAAAATCATTTTTCTAAGTCTGCTGTTTTCGGTGTTTTTCTCAAAGGCACAGAAAGCTTCTTCTGATTCTGCATACGTAAGTTTCGATTGCGAGATCGTGCAGACCAAACAAAAACTGGACAAGAAATTTTTTGCAAGCACATCGGCTTTGCATTTGAGAGCAAATAATGAAGAATACAGTTACAGTACGTTACAGCTAGGGAAAAGAAACAATAAAATATTTATGTATATCCATATTTTGGCTAATAATGTCTGCATCAAGAAAGATAAAAATGTGGATATCTATTTTAAATCCGGTGAAGTAATTACCCTTAAAAATGAATATCCTCTGAATTGTGAAGGCTTTTTTGCAAAGCAATTAAAAAAGAAAGAGTTAGAGAAATTAAAAGCAAATGAAATCACTCTAATTAAAGTATATACCTACGAAAAGAATTATGAATATTATGTAAGCGATATTGATAATTATAATATTGATAATCAGACTGATTGCCTGTCTTCCTATAAAGTTAAAAAGACAGATGAGGTAAAAATTAAAAAACAAAAGAATACGAAAGAATGAGTCCTCTTCCTGAACTTAATCTGAATTTAGGAATCGTAAAAGATTCTCATTCATCATCCTATGCAAAAGGTGATGGAGAAATTATTGTGAGAACAGATTCTGAGCTCAGAAAATATAAGATTACAATAATAATTTCGGATCAGGAAGTTGGGAAAATTCAGTTGAAAATAGGAAATAAAGAAGTTGAGATTCCTACCTACAAATTAACAATTACAGATGATAAAACCAATGAAACAGAAGCTTATCAGGTTACACGTGATACGTTAAGTTTTGTAACATCAAAAACCAAAAAGAGTTTTCTATCCTTTTTCGGATTTAAAAGATTTGATAAAACGTCTTTTTTATATGAAAATATTCCTTTTGAACCCAATTTGGAGAGTATAGAAAAGTTTGATCTTTCAAGGTACAGAAGTTTATCTGAAGAAAATCTTACTTACAAATTATCAGGAAACGGAAAAAATGTAATGCTGCATGCCGGAAAGATTAATGAATTTGAAAAGCCGGAAGATATTTTACAATATTTTATAATTGTTGATAATCACGATGGAATGAGCTTCATTGGAAATATTTTATACAGAGAAAAATTATTGAAACTCACTCCAAAAGTTGAGCTTCAAATCATAAAAAGGAAGAAAATTCCGAAGAATTTTGAATTTGATGAAAAAGGAAATGTAAGCAGGTTGATATATTTATAAACAAACACAAATTGCGCAAGTATGAAAGGGATTTATTATAAAATACCAATTGATTTTGGAGCTTTAGTAGAAAAAAAAGACACAGAAAAAATATCGATCGACAATTCTATTGCTCAACAGATATTTCTTATTGCCACAACATCTTTGGGTGAATGTAAGTTCGATGAATCATTCGGTTCGGAGATTTGGGAAATGGATTTCGACCTTCTGAAAAGTGACAATATATTAAAGGAATTCATCGGGAATTCTTTGAAAAAAGCAATTGCGATGCACGAAAAAAGACTTGAACTAAGAGATGTTGAAATATATATCGATGACCATAATATTGGTGGATTAGGAAAAAAAAGAATGAAAAAACGTGTTAACATTGGCGTTAAAGGCCTTGTCTTGGAAACAAACCGTCCTTTTTTATTTCAGAATTCTTTTTTCGTAGGACCATTATCATATTAAATTTATGAATCAGGAACGTATAAAAGACAGAATATTACGGCGTGCTGCCAGACTTTGGGGCTATAATGAACTCGAAGCAGAAACTTCATTCGACCCGATTGTAAGTTTGCTGCTATCGGCTTGTGCATCCGAATTGGAGAAACTAGGTTTTGAGCTTGAAAGTTCGAGATCAAGAATTATTGAACGCGTTTTGGAAATCATGTTTCCGGAAGAGGTTTCAGGCGTAATTCCGGCAAGGACATTACTGCAGGTGACACCTCTGGAAAATAATGTCAAAGTATCACTTTATAATCATTTTAAAACCTCCAAAAGGATTCATAATGTGTATAATCCGACTGAAAGCCTTAGTAAAGATGTATATTTTACACCCACTTTAGAAGCTACTTTAACAACAGCAAAAGCAGAATATATTGCTTACGGAAATACACTGAACCATATTGAAAGTTTCTTTTTCAGTGATACCATTGCGAAAAGTGAAACCCATCTTCCGCCCGGAGAATTATGGTTTGGAATTCGATGCCCCAATAAGGAAGATCTTGATCAGCTTATGCTCTATATTGATATCAATAATAATTATCAGAAAGAGCTGTTTTTCTATTATTTAAAGCAGGTAAAAGTATATTTCGGAGATCAGGAAATTAGCCTGCAGGAGGGATATAATGTAGACAATCAAAATCTTAATCTGGATAATATTATTACAAAGAATTATTCGGATCTCGAGCAGATTTATACAGACGTAAATCAGTATTATTTTTCCAATTATTTTACATTAAAAGATAATTTGAAGCATGATGAAAAGCCGGAAAATGTAGAATTATTTACCCGCTATTTTAAAAATACAAAACTGGGTGAAGATGATAATTTGATTTGGTTGAAATTCAAATTTTCGGAAGCGATTGTTGGAGATATTTTAGAGAATGTTCACATTTCTCTGAACTGTATTCCGGCTGTTAATATGAATAATTCCAGATCGTTTCACAGAGTGACGGGAAGGCTTAATATTATCCCGATCATTTCAGAAAACAGCTTTTTGGATCTGGACTTTGTGACGGATGAGACAGGACGAAGATTTGATGTTAAAAATTATAATGCAGAATCTGAAAATATTTCTGCCGTTCTAAGAAAAGGCGGAATTTCAAGATTTGATCAAAGAAGTGCTTCCGAACTTTTGCAGTATATGTTGGAGTTAATTAAAGATGAAACTGCAGCTTTCGCAGGAATTGGCGGTGATTCTGCGAAGGAAACTTTACGACAGATCAGTCAGAATATTGCGGCACTGCATCAATTAGCCAAGGAAAAAAGTTTTTCTCAAACCAATAATCCCTATCTGATTATTAATGCTGATTCTCAGGAAAAGGAAATTGCCTGTGCCATTTCGTATTGGCTTACGTTGGCAGAAGAAGGAAACGACATTAAACCTGGAACCGTACTTTCTGTTGAAGAATCTGAAAATTCAGTTTTAGATAAATCGGCAATTATGATCAAAGCTTCCGTTGGCGGTAGAAAAAGTTTGTCATCACAAGATAAGATTTTAGAATATAGAAATTCCCTTCTGACAAGAGGAAGAATTGTCACGGTTGCCGATATCAGAGCTTTTGGGATGAGTCATTTTAAAAGTACAATTAAAGATATTGAGGTAAAAAAAGGAACTAAAAAAGAAGTTTCATTAAAAGGAGGATTTAGCAGAACGATAGATGTTTATCTGGTTCGGAATAGTGAAGCTATAAAAAATATTGCACCATCCGAATGGGAATATTTATGTGAAAGTTTCCTGCTGAAACTGAAAGAAAAATCAGCAAATATATATCCATACAGAATTTTCGAAAAATAATTATAAACAATTTAAAACACATTTTATGTTATCAAACAAAGGAATTGGTGGAAATGAAGTTCCACGCGACGCAAATGAGGCCATCGCCGAGATCCCTCAAAACAGAACGATAATCGCTCACAAACTTACAGCAGATGATCCTGTAAAACCTGAGCTTGTAGAAGGTCTTAGTACGATTGACAAAGTATTTGAACATTTTAAACCCGAATTTAAGGTAGATTTTGAAGATGCCGACGGAGCGGTAAAAATGGAAAATCTTAGATTCAAGAATTTAGGAGACTTCGGAACGAAAGGAATTACCGAGCAGAGTAATTTTCTTTCAGGTTTGGAAACTGAAAAAGATCAGTATCAAAAAATTATTAAGCAGTTGAAATCAAATAAAATTTTAAAAGCTGCACTAGAAGATGCTGATGCAAAGAAAGCATTATATGATACTTTACAGTCTTTGATCAGTGAATTAGAAGAAAATAAATAAAAAACACAAAAAAAACGAAAAAAATTATGTCAAACAAACCACAAGCACAAAACGCTGAAAATCCGGTATTGGAACAGCAAAAAGTACAGACAGGAAAAGTTTCTGTAGAAAAAAGTTTAGAAAAATTAGTAAGATACGGAGGTTTCGATCTTTTGGAAACTTCTATTGAAGGAGTACAGAACATTAATCCGGACAGAAAAGCAAGAAGAAAAATTTTCTTAACAGAAAAAAGCAAGGAAAAGGAAAGAGATACGCTGAAAAAGACGCTTCAGCTTTGGGCAGAAGTAATCAGCAAGAGCGAATCTTTAACAGATATGGTGGCGGACTGTGAAGATCAGAGAAAAAAAGCTGAGGAATTATTAACCAAAAACCTTTCTAAAGCAGTTGATGTTACCAGAGAATTGGAGGCCAACTATAGAACGGTAGGAATGTTCTATAAAAATACAGAAGCTGAAAAAGTTAAAAATATAACAATTGTCAACGCTAATCTTGAGCAGTTGAAAGATCTTGATAATACAAGATTTATTGATTCTATTCATGCAGAGCTTTCTGATAACTATGATAGATTAGACCTTAAAAATAATTATGGAATTCTTGTAATTCCTGGATATTTGGGATCTAATAAAGTTGTTGAAAAATGGGCTAAAATTGCGCACGAAAATAAAGTGATGTTGGTGACAGATTTCGAACATTTGGATGAACCGGATGATGTTATGGAAATGTTTGATCAGGCATATCTTACAGGTGGCGAAATCTACAGATCCAATGTCTTAATGACTTGTAATTGGTTAGTTGGAAGAGGAAGATTTGAAGAAATTCATGAAAGTGAAGATCTGTTCATTCCACCTTCAGGAGCTTTGGCCGGTAAAATTTACAAAACGTTGATGTCTCAGGTGACTGCGGGTAAAAAATTCGGCGGAATTAATGAAATCGACGGAGTAAAATTCGATCTTAAAAAAAGTGAAATCGCGAATCTTGAAAACCTTGGATTGATCCCTATGGTCAACGAATACGGAAAAGTGATGGCATTCTCTGGAAAGACTTTATTCAACGGAGATAACTTAGGCCTTCAGACGTATTCTGTGGTAAGAGTTTTCGATTATGTAACTAAAGTGTTGATGGATTTCTTAAACAGAAGAGCTTTCGAAAACTTTACGGCAGTTACGAGAAAAGAAATCATGGGGCAGATGGTTCGTTTTCTTGATGCAATCACAGGTCCCGGAAAGCTGATCGAAAATTTTGAAGTGAAAAGATTTGAACAAGATCCTGTACAGAAAGACAGAATCCATTTGGATATCCATATGAAACCTTATTTCCCTGCTAAAAACTTCCTTATTAAAATGGATGGCCACAAGGGTGATGACGGTAACGAATGGGATACTGAATACGAGCAAAAATAATTTGCTTGTAAGTATGACTAATAGAGGTTTTTATTTGTAACTCTCTGTTAGTCATGTTAGAAAAATACATAGGAAAGTTGCACGGTGGGAAATTATTTATATCTTAGCGACAGATATATTTCCATATTTGGTATTATTTATTCTTAAAATTAAAAATATATTTATTATGTCATTTAAAACAAAACTAAAAGTTGCGGGGAAGGACCGCAATGTATTGTCGATTAATTACGACTTACTACAAGAAACAGATCCTACAGGAAGACCATCTTCCGTTACCAGAGGTGGGAAAATCGAGATCACGGTAGAAGGAACGGGCGAAACCGATCTATTCGAATGGATGACCAATTCATTTGAAAGAAAGGATGGAAGCGTTGTATTCTACAAACGTGACGGAGATGCTACATTGAAAGAACTCAAATTCAAAGAAGCTTACATTGTTAATTATCGTGAGAATTTCGATTCCAGCGGAGATAATCCTTTAACAGAAACGTTCACGCTTTCGGCTAAATAGATTCAGCTAGGGACTGGGAAACATGTTAATGAATGGGTGTAATATCACTTTAATATTAACCTTTATTTACGCATACAACCAAAATACTTGAGGGCGGTTTTCTTATGTTTTCCAGCGATTCGGAATATCAAGGGAATATATTGATGATGGAAAAAGATTACCAAAACCAAGAGAAAAAAGCACAATTTAACAAACAAATTTTAATACAAAAAAACAATTCATTATGTCATTTAAAGCAAAATTAAAAGTAGCAGGAAAAGAATACAATGTTCTCAATGTAAGCTACGGATTATTCCAGGAAACAGATGCAACTGGAAGACCTTCTACAGTAACGAGAGGTGGTAAAATTGAAGTTGTCATCGAAGGTACAGGATCTACAGACCTTTTCGAATGGATGACAAATTCTTTTGAAAGAAAAGACGGAAGTGTAGTATTTATAAAACGTGACAGCGATGCAACATTGAAAGAACTGAAATTCACTGAAGGATATTTGGTTAAGCATAGAGAAAACTTCGATTCTACAGGAGCTAACCCACTTACAGAAAGTTTTACGATTTCTGCAAGAAAGATCGAATTAGGCTCGGGAGCTTATGAAAACGAATGGGTATAATTCATGAATAATAAGTAATGGGTAATTTCTTGTTACCCATTCCTTGTTTTTATAAATGATTAATGATAATTGATCAATGATTTAATTATTGAGAATATTTTTCTTAATTAATAATTAAATGGTTAGTATTAGCTTGTCATGCTGAGCAAATTCTAAGCATCTATTATTGATCAATTATCATTCATCACTTATCATTTATAATTTCAACTCATAACAAAAAAACACATATGTCATTTTTATCAAAATTAGAATTAGACGGAAATACGTATAATGTTCTTGAATGTCATTATAGTTTTACGCAACAGACCGACGGAACGGGAAAACCGCAGGGAATGCCCCAAGGAGGTGAGATCACCATCAGAATAGAAAGTACGGGAAATCCTGAATTACTGGGCTGGATGCTGGATCATCATCAGACCAAAAACGGAAAAATAATCTATTACAGAAGAGATGCGATGAGCAAACTTCAGGAATTGAGTTTTGAGAAAGCATACTGTATAAAATTTTCAGAACATTTTGAATCTAAAAATACGGAGCCTTTACAAATAGAACTTCATCTTATCGCAAAAAAGTTTGATTTGAATGGAGCAATTCACGAAAAAACATGGAGAGAATAATTTTATAAGTAAAAGGTAATCAGTGATAAAAATAAAACGTTTTTCCAAATTACTCATTACCCATTACTTATTATTCATCAATAAAGCTCATCACTAAAAAACAAAATGCAATGGAAGAAAATAACAGCCAGTACTTAAGTTCTCAGGGCGGTAGACTGAATCATCCCGACGATTTAAAGAAATATTTTTCATCAAAAACCTTTAAAGATCATCTTTTAGAAAAAACAAACCCGTTGGTTTACTGTACGCTGACAATGGAGGGCAAAGATTTTCTTGAAAAGTCGAGTTATTCTGTGGAGCTTCACCAGAAAACCAATGATCATGACGGTTTTACCATTATCGTTCCTGATGATTCTCTGGATAGTTTTGAAGGCTATGTCATGGAGAATTCCAAAAATATTTTAGGAAAACGACTTACCTTAAATCTTCACCGTTTCGGGGAAGTGAAACAGTTATTTACGGGCATCATTGCCAACGTAAAAAATAAAAAAGAAAATGGCTACGGTAAGCTGTACATCAGCGGTTATGCTCCAAGTATTTTATTAGAAAACGGACAGGACTGCCAAAGCTACGAAGAAAAAACACTGGAGCAGATCATCGAATCTGTAACGTCAGAATATCCTGAAGACTGCAAAGTTCAGATCGAAAATCCAAACACGAAATACCAGCTTCCTTATACAGTACAATACAAAGAATCGGATTATCAGTTTATTAAAAGACTGGCCACACGATACGGAGAATATTTCTACTATAATGGTCAGAATCTAATATTCGGAAATAAAGTACAGCCCATCGTTACGTTAGAAGAAAACATTGATTTAATTGATGTTGAATTTGAATTAAAAATTAAACCTCAGGAATTCAATTATATCTCCTACGATGCTGAAAATGGAAGTAAAATAGAAAAAGATTCGTCATCTGCACAGATACAATATAAAGAAAACCCTTTTCAGGCGGTTGCCATTAATGCTTCAAAAAATGTCTACAAAAAGAAACCGGAAATGCTGTTTAACCACACCGGAATTTCTTCAGGCTCAGACAAAGAATTAAAAGAAGCAGTAAGAAAAGAAAGGGAAAAACGTGAAAACCTGATCTTAGTTCGTGGAAAAAGTAAAGATCCCGAACTTAAAATAGGCGGAAGAGCCAAGCTCAGCGATATCAATGGCAAAGCCATGGAAACGTACCGCATCATTGAGATCAAACATTTCCATGACGGAAATACGTATTATAATGAATTTGTAGGGATTCCGGATTTGTTTACAGCACCTTATCAGGATGATGAAGCCTTACCGTTGGGCGAAAAACAGTCTGCCAGAGTCATTGATAATAACGACCCGATGGGAATGGGAAGAGTAAAAGTTCAGTTCCCGTGGCAGGAAAAGAAGAGCGGGAAAACGCCTTGGCTGAGGCTGATACAGCCGCACTCGGGAAGTGGAAAAGGTTTTCATTTCATCCCTGAAATCGGCGAAGAAGTCTTAGTTGGTTTTGAATCCCAGAATGCTGAAAAACCTTTTGTGATGGGGGCTCATTACAATGGAAGTGAGACAAGTTCTTATCACACGAGTGGAAATGATAAAAAAGTAATTCATACTCGCTCTGGAACTAAGATTATTTTGAATGATGCGGAAGGCTCTGTCTTTATAGAAGATCCGAGTGGAAATACGTATTTGATGGATGGAGCGGGAAATATTAATGTTAATGCGCCAAATGACATCACTTTTACTGCCGGAAAAAATATGAATATCAATGTTGGTCAAAACATGACTACCACCGTGGGAATGAATAAATCAAGCAGCATTGGTATGAATAATACTCAAACTGTGGGAATGATGAAAATGACCTCTGTGACCGGGGATGCAAGTATGTTTGTTACAGGCAAGCTTACGGAAATGATTGAGGGCGATGTGCATAGTGAGACAAAAAAAGGGAAAACTGTGGTAAACAATGATGCCGGAATCGAAACCTCAAGTAATGCATCCATCACAAAGCATGCACAAACTGAGATTCAGAATAATAGTGGTGAAAAAAGCAAATCTCATTAAGTTTTTATTATGAGTAGAACAAGAATCATTAAAGGAAGATTAACCGAAATAATAGAAGGAGATTATGATATGTACTCTTCTTCTAATATTATATATAATTCTTCTGTTGAGATTAGAGAAGCTGGGGTAGAAAGAGGCATCACTTATGGAAGCCCCCAATATCCACCATTGGCACCACAGCCAATAAAACTCATCGTACACTTCCGTCCTCATAAAAATTGGAAAGGTGAGTTTGGTTTTGACTGGTTTAGATTAGGTGATACCATGCTTTATCGCGATGTAGCATTTAAAGATGTAGTGGCTTATCAGTATTCAGATTATCAGCTTACGAAACTTGTAGATAATTCAGTTAATGAAAATGTAAATAAAAAAAATGGTTATTTTAAGGTTGATGAAGAAATGCTGAATGAGTTGAAAAAGCTCTATAAGCCATTCACAATCCCATGGAAACAGACAAAAAATCCTGCAGGTAAAATGGTTGCTGAAGAATACTTTGTTCCCTGGCTGTCTTTGCTGAAAGATAAAGAAGCAAAAATTACTTTTTTGGCAGATATAAAACAGGAAGCAGATTATTTAGAATTTCCACCGTCAGATTATTTTACCTTTACTCCTAATACAATAGATATTAAAGGAAAGAAAAAAATATCTTTAAACGATTTTGATATCATCATAAAATGCATTAAAGAATTTGAAATTGACCAGACCATAGAATTAAAAGCTTTTAAAAAGACAGAAAAAGGAAACTTGGAAACGGTAGTAGGAAAATTGAATGTTTGGGCGAATGATGTTTCTAAGCAAAAAGAGAAAAATGTAGTTTTTGTGAAAGTATTTGTTCAAAATTTATCCGGTGGTATAAAGCCAAAACCTATTATTATTGATAATGAAAAGGAAAGAATTAATCAATATCTACAACAAGTTTATATTAAGTTATCAGATCAATCTGATATAATAGATTTAGATTTAACAAATGATAAAGATTTTCTCAATTTTATAACTGATAATGCTGTAGATTATAAGAAAACATTTGGTTATAGAAGCCTCGATGATTATTTAAAAATGAAATTGGAAAAAGATTATCCTAAAAAATACAGCAATCACTTCAAAGCATTTTATTTTGCGGAAAAAGGATATGGCGGACCTATGTCAAATCTTAATGGATATTCAGCTACTAATGCTGATTTTGTTGTTGCTTTTAGTACCAAGGACGATCAAACAGTTGTGCATGAATTTTTGCATTCAATGGGATTGGCACATACATTTACCAATAAATATACTGACAAGAATGCATTATTTACTTATGATTACGAAAGAACTGATAATTTAATGGATTATGTATCAGATACAGAAAAAAATAAACGAAACTCGCTTTACTATTGGCAGTGGAAAATTGCTAACGAATCTATAAAATAGGCAAATGAAAAAAATATTAATATTTCTTTGGCTGAGCATTTTTATGCAATGTCAAACACAAAATAAATTTGAAAAAATTATGGATAATAAATTTGAAAAAATAAATATTGATGAATATAAAAAAAATCAAAAAAATAATACGCTTATTCTAAATCAGGAGAATAAAAAAATAATTATTTTTCATCTGGAAAATAATTATTTTTCAGATGTTTATGAAAATAACAACCCTTTTAAAATTGAAAAAATTTTTTTTATCAACGGAAATATTAAAGAGAAAGCACTTGCATTTAATAATGGTGCATCAGTCGGTACTTGGTATCATTTTGACGAGACAGGAAGATTGATTAAAGAAGAAAATACTGATGAGGGTTACGATTTCAAACCAGAAGATGTAGTAAAATATTGCGAAAGTCACAAAATAAAACTTCCAAAAGGATATCAAGATTCCGGCTATAAAACAAGTGTTTATAAAAAGGAAATAGATGGCAAAAAAGTTTGGCAAATCTCTTATGTAATTGCAGTGGGAAAAGAGGAGTTTATTGAAGAGATCATTCTTGATGGTAAAACGGGTAAGCTAATTAAGAAAAAGCAGGTTTCTTATATTAATAATTAAGAAGGAAAAACTAGCTTTAAATATTATTCAAAGAATTACTTTAAAATACAGCAATCACTTCAAAGCATTTTATTTTGCCGAAAAAGGATATAGCGAACCTGTTTCAAACCTTAATGGATATTCAGCTACTAATGCTGATTTTGTTGTTGCTTTTAATACTCAAGACGATCAAACAGTTGTGCATGAATTTTTACATTCAATGGGATTGGCACATACATTTACCAATAAATATACTGACAAGAATGCATTATTTACTTATGATTATGAAAGAACTGATAATTTAATGGATTATGTATCGGATACAGAAAAAAATAAACGTAACTCACTTTACTATTGGCAGTGGAAATTGGCAAATAATTCAATAAAATAATAACATGAAAAAAATACTAATCATCATAATATTAATAAATACTCTGAATCAATGCAACTCTCAAAGTAATCAAAAAATGAAAATAGACCCATTAGATAAAAAATTCGAGCTCATTTATCCTGAAAAAGCACAACGTATTTCTATAGAAGGAGATAAAAAAACAATTTATATTTCATCAAAAGTAGGATATAATTTAACGAGTTATTACAATAATAGCTTTTTTATGCAAGTAAAAAATTATTACCCTTCCAGAAATATAGAGAACAAGGGTATTGCTTTTAATGAAGGGGCTCCTATTGGAATTTGGTACTATTTTGACGAATCTGGAAAACTAATAAAAGAAGAAAATACAGATGATGGTTACGATTTCACACCAAAAGATGTTGTAAAATACTGCGAAAGTCATAAAATAAAACTCCCAAAAGGATATCAAGATTCCGGCTATAAAACAAGTGTTTATAAAAAGGAAATAGAAGGCAAAAAAGTTTGGCAAATCTCTTATGTAATTGCAGTAGGAAAAGAGGAGTTTATTGAAGAGATCATTCTTGATGGTAAAACGGGTAAGCTTATTAAGAAAAAGCAGGTTTCTTATATTAATAATTAAGAAGGAAAAACTAGCTTTAAATATTATTCAAAGAATTACTTTAAAATACAGCAATCATTTTAAAGCATTTTATTTTGCGGAAAAAGGATATGGCGGACCTATGTCAAACCTTAATGGATATTCAGCTACTAATGCTGATTTTGTTGTTGCTTTTAATACTCAAGACGATCAAACAGTTGTGCATGAATTTTTACATTCAATGGGATTGGCACATACATTTACCAATAAATCTACTGACAGTAATGCATTATTTACCTATGATTATGAAAGAACTGATAATTTAATGGATTATGTATCTGATATGGAGAAAAACAAACGCGCCTCACTTTATTATTGGCAATGGAAAGTTGCCAACGAAACAATAAAATAATATTATGAAAAAAATAATTTTAATAGTATTGATAAATATGTTTATACAATGCCATACACAGAAAAAAAATGAAATAATGATACCAATAATAGATAATAGATTTGAAAAATTTGATGTTAATTCTTTTAATACTAATTCTACTAAAGATTATTTTTATATAAGTAAAGACAGCACTATCTATATTCAAGAAACCCAATCATTTGGTTATGTTGAAAGTCAGTTTAATTTAAATACATATTTTAAAATTAATAAATTTTTCTTTAAAAATGGTAACGTAAAAATGAAGGGTTATTTATTTCATGAGGGTTCTGCCATTGGTATATGGTATCATTTTGACGAATCTGGAAAACTAATAAAAGAAGAAAATACAGATGATGGTTACGATTTCAAACCAGAAGATGTTGTAAAATACTGTGAAAGTCATAAAATAAAACTCCCAAAAGGATATCAAGATTCCGTCTATCAAACAAGTGTTTATAAAAAGGAAATAGATGGCAAAAAAGTTTGGCAAATCTCTTATGTAATTGCTGTGGGAAAAGAGGAATTTATTGAGGAGATCACTCTTGATGGCAAAACGGGTAAGCTTATTAAGAAAAAGCAGGTTTCTTATATTAATAATTAAGAAGGAAAAAATAGTCTAATATGAAATCACAAATACAGATTTTATATACCTTTCTTATTCTATTAATTTTTCTGGGAGCTTTAATAGAATGTTTAACTTCTGCTTACCAAAATAATGTTATTGGAGTATTTATGAAAAAAAGAAATACAATCTTTTAAAAACCAATGGGGAAACATTATTAATTGACTTCGATTACATACATTATGATGGTAATTTTGGTTTAAAAGAAAATTCAATTCTAGTGTTTAATTCTGTTGGAAGTTATTTCTATTATTATAAGATAAAATAAAAATATATATATTTCTCAAAACAGTTGGCATGATTTGATTTCCAGAAGTTTATAGAATAGGCATTCCGTTTGGAAGATAGAGCATTTAAAGAACTAATTTAATTGAAATTATAAAATTAGATGGTGTTACAGGAAAAATTGTAGGTACAGAAAATCAGGAATATATTAATAATTAATAACAAAATCTCTGCTATCAATTTAGCGGAGATTTTGTTATTAGGCACAACCATGATCCGATTGGAAAGGAAAAAATAAGAGTTCAGTTCCTATGGCAGGAAAAGAAAGCGGGAAAACGCCTTGGCAGAGACTGATACAGCCACATTCGGGAAGTGGAAAAGGTTTTCATTTTATTCCTGAAATTGGCGAAGAAGTATCTGTTGATTTGAATCTCATAATATTGAGAAACCTTTTGTAGCGGAAGCTCATTATAATAGTTCAGAAACAAACTCTAACCATACATGTGGAAATTTAAAAAATAACTCAACACAAAGCTGAACTAAAGCCAAAGCTCTTCAGTTTTGTTACTAATCTAAAAATTAAATTCTTTTCATTTTTTATATCAAGAACCCATGCTTCAAATTTTAAATAAATCTTTTTACATTTGAGCATGAACAACAGAAACCGCGGTAAAAACACAGGCGACGACACCCTATTTGGATCAGAAAAGCAAATTGACAAATTAAAATTGGCGGTTCAGGATATGAATTATCTTTTAAGCAGAGACTATGCTGAAAAGGCAAGTTCGGAATTGATAGGAAATCACTATAGATTAAAAACCAGACAGATTCAGGCTTTGCGTGGGGTATCTGCATCAGAAAATCAAATCCAAAATCGAAGATTAAAACAGTTTGAAATATCAGATGTAAAAGATAAAATTATTTATTTAGACGGTTTTAATGTGTTGATTTTATTAGAAAGTCTGCTTTCCGAAGCCTATATTTTTAGAGGTGTTGACGGTTGCTATCGCGATCTTTCGGGTGTTCATGGAACGTATAAAAGAGTGAATCAAACGCAAAGGTCTATAGAATTGGTTTCAATTTTTTTCCAAAAAGCAGAACTTCAAAAACTGATCTGGATTTTCGATAAGCCCGTTTCAAATAGCGGAAGGATCAAAGAAATTATTATCAAATTTGCTCAGGAAAATAACCTCAGTTGGGAAGTTGATCTACAATTTAATCCAGATAAGTTTTTAGCAGAAAATGCTGAAATCATCGTTTCTTCCGATGCTTGGATCTTAGATCATTGTCAGAAATGGTTCAATCTTATTGATTTTTTAATTCAGGAGGAAAAACTTTCTGTTAATCTTGTAAAAATATTTTAAATGAATGTATTCGAAAAATATATTCCACTGTTTTCTGAGCCTTGGAAAGAAAGATATAAAACCATTTTATCCGAAGAGCACGTAAAAAGTATTCAAAATAATATTCAAAAGTATAAAGACAACGCTTTAGATTGGGACTTACCTTATTTTAATGAAGAAATAAAAATAAAACGCCACCAAAGTTTTAATACATTCATCAATATTCTTGAAACAGCTGATTCAGATGAGGTTAAAGTTCAAAAACTACAGAAAATTCCGTTTGAATATTGGCTTGATGTTTTAGGGCAGAGATTGACTTCGGCAAGTATTCGTGATGAAACTGCAATTCCGCCACTTAGAAATATATTGATTGAAAGCTGTGAGAAACCTTTTAATAATGAAATTACCATCGCACAGCGCGCTTGGGAAAAGCATGTCGGGAGAATGGATGACTTGTTTTGGAGCGAAGTAAAAGGCAATAACAAACAGAAACAGCAAAAAGTAATGGAGAAAATTAATTACATTATTGACAATAAAACCTGGTGGAATGTCTTCTTTCATTACAAACATGAGTTGGTCTACGAAATAAGAGAAAAAGAAGGTCACGGAATCCGATGGAGCCATGGAGGTGAAAATTTGATTGGTTTTTTAGAAGGTTTTATTAATGAATAAATGTAGAACGTAAAAATATTGCGCACCTGTTTTTCATTTTTACACATTAAAATTATAAAAATGAACACATTTATCGACATTGGCATTAACCTGACCAATAAACAATTCGACAACGAACACGAAGAAATCATCAACAGAGCGTTGGATAATGGAGTAGAACAGATGATCCTTACAGGGACAAGCGTCCGCGGAAGCAAAGAATCAGCAGAGATTGCAGAGGATTTTCCCGAAATTTTATTTTCAACGGCAGGAATTCATCCTCACGATGCTAAATCTTTTAATAATGAAAGCATCAATGAACTTCGAAAATTATTAAAACAAAACCAAGTCATCTCCGTCGGAGAATGCGGGCTGGATTTTGATCGCGATTTTTCACCAAGACCTATTCAGGAAAAATGTTATCGCGCTCAACTCGAATTGGCAATTGAAGTTGACAAACCTCTTTTTCTTCACGAAAGATCTGCATTTAAAAAATTCAATGAAATCACGGATGAATATCTTTCAAAACTTCCTGAAGCGGTCGTTCATTGTTTTACAGGAACTTTAGAAGAAGCAAAAGTTTATCTGGATAAAGGATTTTATTTAGGATTTACGGGAGCAATTAGTGATGAAAAAAGATTCAAACATTTGGAAGATGTTATCAAATATATTCCTCTTGACCGAATGATGATCGAAACAGACGCACCATTCATGTTGCCGAAAAATATGCCGAGGACACAAAACCGCAGAAACGAACCATCTTATCTACCTTATGTTGCACAAACAATCGCCAAATTAAAGAAAGTAAGTATTTCCGAAGTCGCGGATGAAACGACAGAAGTCGCCAGAAAGTTTTTCAGAATATAGAAAAGAGCTCTACAAATTAATGTAAAGCTCTTTTTATTTATAGCATTGCTTTTTGTTTAGATGCTTTTCCAAGCAGCTTCTAAAGCCAGTTCGATCATTGGTTTCAAAGCTGTTTCTCTTTGGTCAGCCGAAATATTTTCGTGAGTCGGAATAATATCAGTTACGGTAAGGATCGTTGCTGCATTTTTCCCTAAATGTTTTGCATTGGCATATAATCCGAAAGCTTCCATTTCCACGGCCGGACAGTTATATTTTGTAGCAATTGCCGGAACAGCAGGATCTTTTCTGTAGAAAATATCACTACTGTGAACATTGATCGCTTTAGTTTTTAAAGCTAATTCTTCCGCAGTTGTATTAATGGTGTCAAAAATATTTCCTTGGTGAGAAAGAATTTCATCTTCAATTTCCCATGCGTATTTTGCATAGGTACTTTCACTCGCAGCATTTTCAACATTTAAAATATCAAAAGTTTTCAAATCTGTTGTATAAGCACCACAAGTTCCGATTCTGATGATCGTTTCCACTTCATATTCTGTGTACAGCTCAAAAGAATAGATTCCAATGCTTGGAAATCCCATTCCGCTTGCTCCTACAGTGATTTCTTTACCTTTATAAAGACCCGTATAATAAAAAATACCTCTTGTTTTACTTACTAATTTTGCGTTTTCTAAAAAGTTTTCTGCAATATACTGTGCGCGAAGCGGATCCCCCGGCTGCAATACAACTTTAGCAATTTCTCCTTTCTTTGCACTGATGTGAATACTCATAATTTTATTTTGAATGGTGCAAAGATAGCAAATCTGTGAAAAGCGAATTGTCAATTTGTTCTACACATCAATGTATAAGAGACAATTATTATCTTTATGTAAAATTTAAAAAAAATGAAGATAGAGCATATCGCTATTTGGGTCAAAGATTTAGAAAAAATAAAAGAATTTTATCAAAAATATTTCGGAGCGGTTTCCAATGAAAAATACCATAATCCTATAAAAAACTTTGAGTCATATTTCTTAAGTTTTGAAGACGGTTCACGATTGGAGATCATGACAAGACCAGATATCCAGGAAGGAAACAGTTCTTATGAAGCTCAGAGATTCGGAATTACACATCTTGCATTCTCAACAGGCAGCAAAGAAAAAGTTGACACGCTGACAGAAACCTTAAGGAATGACGGCTACAAAATTGCCGGAGAACCGCGTACATCAGGCGATGGTTATTACGAAAGTGTAATTCTCGATCCGGAAAATAATATTATTGAGATTATACGTTAAGTCTTTGTGAGAAACAAAGCGAGCTAGTGATGAGGCTGTTGAAGTAAAGTAATCTCAAAAATATTTATTACCAATTACCAATTGCTCATTATTTATTTTTAGGAGCAATTTCCCGATTGAAACGGCATCCTTTTTTGTTACGGCCTCCGCTTCGCTCCGGCCGTAACAAAAAAGGATGCCGTTTCAATCGGGGCTAGGGTCTTTGTCTTTCTTTCAAAATTTGTCATTGAGAACCGAAGGTGAAGCAATCTCAAATAAAATAATAAAGCCAACTATAACATCCATTTTGTCATTTCGGAGGAATCTCAACTATCACCAATAAAACCTTGTTAAAAAAACAATATTTACAGCAAAATATTTATATTTTTTTAATTCATTAATAACGAATAATATTTTATTTTTGTTAGATGCTGGAAAATACCTCCCCATTTTTAGACACCTTGTTTCTTCTCCGAAAAGATGAATGCATCACTATTTTCTCGGATTTGAAAGAAATTTCAAAAAAGGAAGAACAAGACGCATCCGATTATTTTGAAACCGAGTTTGAAAAAGAAAGACTGGAGTTTTTATCAGATCAAATAAACTGTAATAAAGAAACAGCAGTTTGGGCAGGAAAAATATTATATCACAGTGCTCAATTGTATTTAATTCGTAGAGATACAGCAAAGGATTTAGGTCAATTAATTCCACCATATAAAGGAACAAGGGATATTTCATCAATTTTGTCGGCAGACTTATCATTAAGATTTTTACCGCAAATTGTTGAGGGATTACAAATTGCAGATGCGGAGGATCCTTTGATTAAAATGTTGGAAAATATTTTATCACAATTTCATTATTCAGCAATCGGATCTGAAATTGATGTAGAAAAAGTAAATTGGGAAGAAGAATTAAAAGATAAAACCTACCGAAAACTATATCTCGAAAGAATTGTAGAAAAGAAAGCCTACCAATTGGCGGAAATTCCGTTTATTAACAAATTATTGATTGCAGAATTTGGTATGCATAAAGACGTATTCTGGAGAGAATTAAAAAATGTAAATAGTTGATAGAAACTTTGTGAACTTTGCTGAGTTGAACGCCTTTGCGAACTTAAAAACAGTTAGTAGTCAAAAAAACTTTGCGTGCTTTGCGTTAAAAAAAGCATTATTCAGGAAAGAAAGCACTCTTTACATTAGAAAAAAAATATAAAAACTGAGAAATCAATGACTCAAAATATAAATAAATTAAACACAGTTCTTAATTACGTAAAAGATACCTTCGTCGGCAAAAACGATGTAGTCGATCTGTTGGGAATCTGTTTATTAGCAAGAGAAAACGCCTTTTTATATGGCCCTCCGGGAACGGCAAAATCCGCCATTATAAGAACATTGGCAAAAACCGTGAAAGACGGAAAAAACTTTGAGTATCTCTTAACCCGCTTTACAGAGCCAAACGAAATTTTCGGACCTTTTGATATCAGAAAATTAAAAGATGGCGAACTTTTAACCAACACAGAAGGCATGATGCCGGAAGCATCAATGGTCTTTCTGGACGAGATCTTCAATGCCAATTCTGCCATTCTGAACTCACTTTTGATGGCGTTAAATGAAAAGATCTTCAAAAGAGGAAAAGAAACAAAAAAGCTTCCTGCATTAATGTTTGTGGGTGCAAGTAACGTTCTCCCTGAAGATGAAGCTTTGAATGCATTATTCGACCGTTTTCTGATCAGAATTAATGTTGATTATGTACATCCGGATCTCCTTCAACAGGTACTTTTAGCCGGAAGAAAATTAGAAAACAATATTGAAACTGAAACTCCTGAAATTCTTTCTGACGAGATCCGAGAACTTCAAAATTTATGCAGAAGTATTGATCTGAAACCGATTTATGAGGTTTATCTAAATACAATTATCAGCCTTCGAAATACAGGAATCGCAATTTCCGACCGTCGAGCCGTGAAACTGCAAAATTTAATTGCTGCAAGCGCTTTGATTTGTGGCAGAAATGAAGCGATCCTTTCTGATCTTTGGGTATTGAAACACATTTGGGACACTGAAGAACAGATCGAGATTCTGGAAGGAATCATCAACCGAACCATTGAAAAAGATGAAGATCCGAAATCGCATCCGCAAGCTTTACAAAACAAGACTCCGAATCCGGAGGAAGTGATGAAAGATGTAAAAATCTTGATTGATAAATGGGAAGGCGGAACTTTGAGTTTTGAAGAGCAAAATGTTATTAAAGATAAATTAAGATACCTTCAAACCCGATGCGACTGGATCAGACATCCTGAACAAAAACTATACATTCAAAAAGAAATTGAAAGTCTATGGCAGAAGATTCTTCAAACCGTATAAAAGAATTTTGGGCAGAACTTCCACGTGCTGATGAAGATTTTCTGGGCTCAATTCGTGACTGGAAAAATGTTCAGATCGCTTTGGAAGAAGATGTAATCTGGTTGAAAAAATTTACCGAAGAACAGTCTGTTTCTGCGGAAATTCAGCAATTGCCTAACTTTTTATTGTATGAATTAAGAGGCGGACTTCTGTTCCGAAAAGATGCTTTGGTTCCCACTAAGAAAGTGAGAACAGCTTTGCTGTGGTCGCCAATTGATAAAGCTTTGCGTTTGACTTTTCCACCATCAAATCATAATTTTTTTGGAATTGATGAAAAAGTACTGGTTAGATTAAAAACAAGCGAAGAAGAGCAACCCGCAATTGCTTTATTAAGCTCAATATCAGAAATAAAAAAAGTGATTGTTGCTTTTCCAAAATTCAAATTAAACAAAATTGAATGGATCGTGATGGAAAATAAGGCTTTATTTCTCGGAACTCCGTTATTAAGTTTTCCGGGGAAAACATATTGGACGAAAGACGGACATCTTTTGCCGACAGGTTTTGATTTTGAATTTAAAAATTTGAGTTCATTACTTCAAAAAAAGTATAATGAAAGTTTAGATCAATGGCTTGTGTGGAATGAAGACGGAACTTATATTTCAATTAATAAAAAGGATTTCCGAAAATTGTCTGTAAGCTCGTTTCGTCTCACTGAAAAAGCACAAGAATGGATGTAAAAGAATATTTTCAGTCATATGAGCATTATTTCTGGGAGTGGACAACTGATGAAGATATTCATGATGACACCGGATATAATGAAAACAATCTTATTTCGATTCCGAATGTAGGTACAATCGCTTATAGACCTTATATTATAGAAGTTTTAAAAGAATTACAGTCTCAGGGATTTCCTCCTTTTGGAGCTATACTTTTAGCTTTATATGCAACTCAAGATGGATATTTAAATTTGGATGGAGTTTTTTATTATTTAAAAAAGATCCAATCAGAAAGTCGTGAAGAACTTAGATTAGATATTGATTTGGGCTTAAAATTTCTTGAGAATTTAAGGAATTTAGATATGATTTATAAGAAAGGACAAAATAGGATTATTCTTTTACAAACTATTTTTAAACATTCTCCTAAATCAGTTTCATCTGTTAGTTCAGAGCTCATGTTGAAGGTTTTTGCAAAAAGACCTTATAGTATTTCTGAATGTGCAAAGAAGAAAGAGTTGACAGAACCCGTTAAGATAAAAGATATTCGCACTTTAGCAATATTAAACGGGAAATTTCCCACAGCGCAGTCTATTATCGATGCAATGAAAAGCATGGTAGATCTTCCCGAATTAGAAGATGAAGTTATACAAGAAGAAACCACCATTGAAACCAATAAAGACTTTATTCAGGAATTAATTGAAGATCCCAAAACGTTTCAGGTTGGTAGCTTGATAAAAAGAATTTGGAGCGGTCTTAAAATTCCGATGCGCCATCTTTCTCCCGGTGAACAACCGATCGGAGGAATTTCTGATATGACCAACAAAGGCGAATTATCAAGAATGCTTTTATCTGAATTTGCGAATGAAGATGAGGTTTTCATGAATCGGCTTGCCAATAATGAAGCCTTGTACATTCAGCGTGAAATTCCGCCTGAGGAAAATATTTTTGAAAGAATAATTTTAATTGATACTTCTCTTAAAAATTGGGGAACACCAAAGGTTTTGGCCTTTGCTTCAGCCATCGCTGTGATCAAACATCCGAAAGCGCATTCTGAATGTAAAGTTTTTGCTTTAGGGCAGACAAATGTGGCGATTTCTTTAGATAAAGTGGAAGAAGTGGTTGATAATTTAAATCAGGTAAGTCCGGTTTTAGAAGTTTCATCAGCTTTGGATAGATTTTTTCAGGAGGAACATAAAGAAAAAGATCTGGAAGTTTTCTTCATTACGCATCAGGAAAATTTGTTGAACGAAAATATTCAGAGAACGATTCACGAAAATAGAGATCGGTTAAAATTTTTAGTCACTACTTCGGCTGATGGAGAATTAAATTTCTATAAACATCACAAGGGAGCAAGAAAACATGTTCAAAAAATAGTTCTTCCTTTAAAAGAATTATGGGCAAATCCGCCACAGAGAAGAAAGAATAGAGATCATGATACTTCGTCAAGTGGTAAAAAAACAGACTTACCATTAAATTATCCGATTTTATTTCCAACACCGACTCATAAAATTGCTCAATTTTTATATGAAGGTGAATTTTTCATTTTAAGTAATAAAAAACAGTTGTTGAAGACTTATCTTTCTGATAATTATTACAATAGAGATTATTATGATTATTACAAAACCTACCATGGAAGCGAAGTTTTGATTGAAGATATTTCTGTAAAACCGCGAGGACAGTTTGCTTTGGCGAAAAATAAGCAACAGCAGTTCATTCTCTGTCAATATCAACCGGATAAAAAGTTGATTTCTAAATTAAATGTAAATACTAAAGAATATTCAGATCTTAATGTAACGGGACAGAATATTCCTGCAGATTCAAGACTGATTTATTTTGGCAGGAGTTTTTACTTATTTCATGCAGATGTGCCTTCAATTTTCAAAATAAATATTGATGGAAATATCTCTATTGAATCTGTAAAAAACGATGCAGAAATTCAAAAAAATGATACAAAAGCATTAGCAGAAGCTTCAAGATTAAATTATAATGGAATTAAAATAGTAGGTAATTTCAGTAAAATTGGAATCAATACAAAAGGTAATTTAGTTGTTTCCGGAAATGAATTAAATAAGAATTATGAAAACTCAATAAATTTCATCAAAAACAAATTTGAGATTAAAATTCTTGCTGAACAAAATAAAAATAAATTCACTTTTCCTGATGGAAGCGAGATGATTACAGATTCCCGAGGAATGTTGACCTTTAAAAGCAGTAACGGAAATATTCCAACATTTTATATACCTTCTACAGAACAGGGTTTCTTGTCGTTGTCGACCAATGTAGAATTCGGTGGATCAGAATATTATCTACCCGAAAATACGTTGTTGAAAGTGAAAAAAATGGAAGATATGTACTCTGAATATCTCGAAAAATTTATCAATCAAATTTTGGAATATGGAGCTTAGAATTAAACCTTTTCCGAAAAATAATTATCCTAAAAAAGGACTTTTAATAAAAGGTTCTTCACCATCGATTTGGCTCCACGAAATGGAGATTTTAGGAATTGATTTAGACCAAATTCAGTCTTTTCCGATTCCTTCTAACAAACCGAATATTTTGTATGGTTGTTTTTTAGTTTTTCAAAATAATACTCCAAACGAAATTGGAAAAAATTCTTATTTTCAATGTTTTGATAATAAATTATTCATTCCTGAAAACACGATTTTTTATCCCAAAATAAATTCTGAAGACTGGCAAAATATAGATGCTGACTATCTCATTATGCATCCGGAATTTGGTTTGGTTAAGGTATCAGAACAAATCGATTGGATCTCATTAATTCAAGATCCTGAAAAATCAAATATTGTTGTCCGAAAACCATCAAATGGTGTAAAAATTCCTCAGAAAATTGAGAGTTATACCGTAGAGATGGATGATGAAAAAATTCTGGAAGCTCTTGAAAAACCACAGACAGAAGAAGAATGGATGAAAAACCTGCCTTTTGACTTGAAAAAAGTGATGGCAGGAAACAAAAAAGAAGTTGAAAAATATCTAAGTTATATCGAAAAATATCCCGACAGAGCGGTAGAATTAGGTGTTCCGCTTGATGTGATGGGAACTTCAAGAGGTGACGGTTTCGGGATTTTTAAATTTCAGAATCCATGGCTCAATAAATTATTTGGCGGAAATTCTTCAAATGACAAAAAATCTGCCTATTCTCAAAAATACCGTTGGATATTTTTTGTGTTTTTGATTGCTATTGGATTGTTCAGATTTTTCATTTTTCTAAATAAAGAAAAACCTGTAGAAAATACTCCGATGCCTTCATCAGGAAAGGTTTCGAATGTAGATGAAAATATGATGAAACCTGTGGTTGCCTATCAATCGGGAGTTACAGATATCGATATGAAGATTGATTCAATGTATGGAAGAGAAAGACGCGAATTGATGAACGAACATTTGAATGCATCATTAAAAATTAATATGCCCAATGAAAAAAGTTATGAAGAATATTTAAAGAATGGCGGAAGACCGATTAATAAAATTCAGGATGAAATTTTCAAACTTAATGATAAAACAGATGTTTCAAAAGATTCATTAAAGAAAGTTTACAGCAAAAAAATTGTAAAATATCTTGCTCAAAGTGAAGAAAAATACAAGAAAAAAATCACAGATTCTCTTAATAAAATAAGCTCAGGAAAACCGGCTGAACAGGGAATTGTAAAAACGATATTGAAAAAGAAACAGGTTTTGATTGAAGATTCTTTAGGTCGCCTTTATGGGACAAAAGAATACATCGAACCACCAATTGATCCGAATAAAGCCCAAAAAGTGGAGACATTGGAAAAGGAAAAACCTTATTCAAAATATGATATTTCTTTCTCGGAGATTATCTGGTTAATAATTTTCATGACAGGAGTTGTCGGGCTGTATTCTTTTATTGTAAAAAGAAGATCTTTAAATATTGGAGGCGACAATGTCCCAAGTGGAATTAAAATTTTTCTAATTATAGTGCTTGTCGCTTTGTTAGCATATATTTTCTACCCTTTGATCGAAATGTTCGGCTACAACTGGTTTGTCTGGCTCCTCATTATTGGTGTCGTATTGCTTCTTTACAGGCTTTTCAGTGAAGATAAAACTATTTTAAAATCAGATAAAGATGAATAGGCAGAAGTTTATAGACAAGTTCATGACGGCATTTTTTATTCTGGTGATCATCAAGGTTATCGGGATTTTAGCGCAGCTTTTTCATCAGAGTTTTTGGAGTGTTATTGGGACTTTAGTGATTTTTGCCTTCGTTGCATTTATCATTTTCATTGTCCTTATTCGTTTAGAAGACAAGGAAAAAGAAAAACAAGCATCCGGCCGTAAAGGTGGAGCTGGTGGCGGCAATTTCTATCTTGAACCTTCACTTTTCGATAAGATTAGAAGTAAATACGAAGACTTAGCTCAAAAATATATTGACGAAAAAGATTACAAAAGAGCTGCAAAAGTGTACATGAATCTTCTTCGTGACCATTATCGTGGCGCTCAAACATTGCAAGATGGTGGATTTTATAATGAAGCAGCTGTAATTTATCTTAAAAAATTAAAAAATAAATCTGAAGCAGCAAACTGTTATGAAAAAGCAAAACAATACAGAAAAGCTATCGATTTGTATAAAGAACTAGAACAAAAAGAAAAAGTTGGGGATTTATATATTGAAATTCATGATATAAAAAATGCACATACCTACTATCAAATGGTCGTTGATGATTATGTAAACAATAATCAGATGGTAAAAGCGTCATTAATTTATCGCAAAAAAATGGAAACACCGGAAGCTGCTCAACAGGTTTTATTAAATGGCTGGGAGGAAAATAAAGATGCTTTTAATTGCCTTAATAATTATTTTGCGAATATTTTTGATGTGAAAAAACTGGACAGCGAAATTAAAAATTTATATAAGAAAACTCCATCTGATAAAAAGAATATTTATCTGGAAGCCTTGAAGTATGAGTTTAAAAAAGATGAAAAACTTCATTCTACAACAAGAAATATAGCATACGAAATTATTGCAGAAAAGGTAAACACCCATTCAGAAATCGTAAATGAGCTGAAACATTTCAATCCAAAAGATGAAGTTATTCTAAAAGATATTTCCAGGTTTAAAACTGGGAGGAATAAAATGTTTAGGAATTAATAATCATTAAGTAACAAACTCCTGTCATTGCGAACCGAAGGTGAAGCAATCTATGTCAAAATAACCTGTTTTTTTATTGAGATTGCCTCGGCTCCTCTCACAATGATAAAATTATCAACAAATTAAGAAAAAGATTTATCTTTGCGGCAACAAAATTATGACAATACAAATAGCACATATCAGTTTGAATCTATGCGATCGCCCTGCAATAAAGGGATCGTTTGGATATGAATGGATGATATGGAATGAAGCGAAATGTGCTTGCTTTGGAAATTATTTACTGTAAACTCGTAAAAATTTAATCAAAATACCACAAAAACGCTTCGACAATCGAGGCGTTTTTTGTGTTTTTAGGTCAGAAATTATTTAGAATGAAAAAAAATAACCATAAAAGTGAAAATTATTTAATCAACAATGAACATTTAATACGATAAATAAGCGTGATAAGTAAACCCGATGAGAGACAGTCATTTAGGTAATTAAGATATCTGTAAAATATTACGGACAGAAATTCTCTACTCTAAATGTTGATTTTAATTATTTGATTTTCAGTTAGTTGAAATAAAAATAAATTTGCGAGTTAAAAAAAATCACATTTACTTTGCAACCGAAAATTGAAAGCAACAGGTTTTCAACATTTCAAAAACTTTTTAACATTTCAAAAACTTTTTAACATAACAAGAATATAATGAAACAATTACATAACATATATAATCAGTATTCAAGACTACACGGACAAGAGCCGATGGGATGTGTTGCATGTATTCTTGATAGTGAATTTGTGGATAAAAGGTGCTTATATAAATACGTCAGTTAATGAACTGATACGTCAAAATATAGAGCGCCTCCCAAAAAGAGGCGCTTTTTTTATGGTTTCTTTAGCTTATTTGGTAAAGCGTCGGTCTGTGGCACCGGAGAACAGGGTTCGATCCCCGGAGATACCCAAAATGTGAATGGTTAATAGTGAATTTTGTTTCGCAAGTGAATTAAAATTGACAAGTAAATCGAATTGACAATTGACTATTCACACTATCAAAATTCTGTAGCTCAATTGGATAGAGCGTTGGTTTTCTAAACCGAAGGTTAGAGGTTCAATCCCTCTCAGAATTACAAAAGATTCATGGATAATTTCCGATCCGACTGTCTCTCGGAAAAGAATTTTGAAATGAATCTGCAAAGCTGGAAAGATAACGGTGGTTGTTTACCCGTCTTGGACGCGGGAGGTCGCAAGTTCGAATCTTGCTTTCCAGACGAAGAAAGTGAATAGTGAATGGTGAATTTTGTTTCACAAGTGAATTTTAAAAATTGACAATCAAAACGAATTGACAATTCACAATTCAGACTAAGTTAATTGTTTCAAAAAGAGAAAAGGAAAAGTTTGTCAAGAGCAGAAGATCTTTACGCAAAAACACAAAAAATAGACAAGCTTTTTCTTAACTCAATTGAAACAGAAAGGTGGAAATTAACTAAGTATAATATAAATTTTTAGGTAAAGTAAAGTTTGTCAAAGCGCAGAAGTTCTTATATCAAATAAAAAATTAAGACAGGCTTTATTTTTTAATTAAAATTAAATAAAAAAAGAATAATCAATACGGTGAAAATTACTCATTACCCATTATTGATTACTCATAAAAACGATGGTTCGCCGAAGTGGAAGAGTCGGGGCGGCCTGCAAAACCGTTGTGAAAACTGAGTGGGTTTGAATCCCATAACCATCTCAAATAACTAAAATGAGATTAGTTCCGGAGAAAAAGTAAAAGTTTGTCGAGCGTAGAAGTTCTTATATCAAACTAAAAAAATAATGACAGGCTTTGTTTTTCTTCACAAAAAAGAAGTTAGATGTTAGAGATTAGAAGTTAGAATGAAAATCATTAATCTCTTATCAATTATCATTTATAAAAAAGGGAAGTACGCCGAAGTTGGAGAGTCGGGGCAGACTGTAAATCTGTTGCTTCATTGCTGAGTAGGTTCGAATCCTACTACTTCCACAAATACCGCTGATAATGTAATGGCAGCATGCAGGAAATGTACTCTTGTTGTTTAGGTTCGATTCCTAGTCAGATGGTCAAAGAAAGTGAAATGTGAATAGTAAATTTTGCTATGCAAGTGAAGTTAAAGATTGACTACGAAGTAAATTGACTATTGATAATTCACAAGAAAAATGCTCCATTCGTCTAACGGTTAGGACGCCTGCCTTTCGAGCAGAAAACAAGGGTTCGATTTCCTTATGGAGTACAAAATATGAGTAATAAGTAATGTGCAATGGGTAATTATGTTGAACGTTTTTAATATGACGAATTACTCATCAATTTGCGGGAATGGCGGAACTGGCAGACGCACTTGATTTAGGCTCAAGATATTGAGGGTTCGACTCCCTTTTCCCGTACAAAAACATGAATAATGAGTAATTACGGTAAATGTAAATTATTAAATATGATTTTAATATTACTAATTACCGATTACTCATTACTAATATCAAAGATCATTTATGAATTATAAAAAGTATAAAACTTAAACATGTAGAAAAAATGGAAACGCAACAACAAACATGGCAGAACATGACCGGAAAAATTTTCCAACACTCTATCACACAGCTGGTAGAAGAAGCCATCATCCGCGAACAGGCAAATGGACACCGACTGAAAGTGTGTGTGGGTTCAGACTCCCACGTTTATGGTGACGCCATTAATTATGCTACGGCAGTTGTCTTTATTCGTGAGGGAAAAGGAGCGTTTACCTTTATCAGAAAAGAAAGAGAAATACAGAATATCAGTATCAAAGAGCGAATGTTGAACGAGGTCAACAAATCCGTAGAAATCGCCTATGCAATTTGCTCTATTCTGGAAACTTATGATGTGGAAATGGAGGTACACGCAGACATTAACACCGACCCTGATTTTAAATCCAACGTTGCTTTGAAAGACGCAATGGGATATATTCTGGGAATGGGATATGTGTTTAAAGCAAAGCCTCACGCATTCGCAAGTTCAAATTGTGCTGATATGATGGTTTAATCTTAAAAAAATAAAGCAATGGAACATACAAAAAGATTATTGTTTCTGGATGACATAAGATATCCGATTGAGGTATATCATTATACCAAACAGGATGTTTTTCTCAGAAAAGACTGGCATATCGTTCGAAATTACGAGCAATTTGTCAACAGGATTTTTGAAAAAGGACTCCGGAAATGATTTCTTTTGACCACGACCTTGCTGATGAACATTATTTAGAACAAGATTCTCAGGAATTTGTTGAAAAAACAGGTTACGATTGTGCAAAATGGTTGGTAGAATATTGCATGGATAACTATTTGGACTTACCAAAATTCTACTGCCACTCAATGAATCCTGTTGGAAAAGCAAATATTGAAGGTCTTTTAGAGAATTTTAAAAACTATTAAAAAACAATTGTAAAAGAGGAATTATTGACTCTGAAATCTAGTTTCGGTATTTATTATCGAAACTTTTTATATTACGTAAATAGAATGCGTACTGGTGGCTTTATCTTTGCAGAGTTTTAGCAGCGATTCTTCTTTAGGGTATTTCTTCCCGCTTTCTCTTCCAACCAATAAAACCGAATGCAGATGAATGAAAATATGTAGAATAAAATAATAAAAATGAAAACAACAAATCAAATATTAATAGTCGACTTAGAAGCTACGTGTTGGGAAAACGACAGAATTCCCAAAGGGCAAAAAGTCGATATTATAGAAATAGGAATTTGCGAATTAGACAGAACAACAAAATCAATTTCCAAGAAACAAAGCATTTATGTCATTCCTGAAAGGTCTAAAATCAGTAAATTTTGTACTGAACTTACAGGAATTACTCCACAATTAATAAAAGAAAAAGGAATTCATTTCGAAGAAGCCTGCGAGAAAATAAGGGATGAATATGATTCAACTTTCCTTACCTGGGCAGGTTTTGGAAATTTTGATAAAGAGCAGATCATGGAACAGTGTGATTATCTCGGAATCGAAAATCCTTTTTCAGAAAATTATCTGAATGTGATGAATCAATTCAAAGGATATAATGGACTTCATAAAATGATGGGTTTAAAAAGAGCCCTGAAGTTCCTGAACATGGATTTTGAAGGTAATCATCACAGCGGAGCAGACGATGCTTATAATGCAGCCAGAATTTTGAGAGAAATTTTGGAATAATAATTTTGGTAAGGAAGATGGGAGCGGGAAGCAGGAAGTTTTTGAAGTATGTCATTCACTTCTAGCCTCGAACTTCAAACTTTCAAGTTTTTAAAACATTTAAAAAGTGAAAACAACAGACAACATATTAATTATAGACCTCGAAGCCACGTGTTGGGATGACCGCCCGCCGAGAGGTCAGGAAAGTGAAATCATAGAAATCGGAGTTTGTATCATAGATGCAAAAACCGGTAAGATTTCGCAAAATGAAGGAATTTTAGTGAAACCTCAATATTCAAAAGTAAGTCCGTTTTGTACGGAACTGACTTCCATTACTCAGAAAATGCTTGATGAAGAAGGTATTTTGCTTGAAGATGCATTAGATATTCTACGAGCAGAATACGATTCTGAAGACCTGACTTGGGCAAGTTATGGAAACTATGACTTGAATATGCTTAAAGATCAGACAAGAAGATTCAATGTCGATTATCCTCTGAGTGATGATCATATCAATGTGAAAACATTATTTGGAGAATTGCATCCGACTGTCAGGAAAAGTGTCGGAATGGCAAGAGCTTTAGGTGAACTGAATTTTAAGCTTGAAGGCACCCATCACAGAGGTGTTGACGATGCGAAAAATATTGCGAAGATTTTACATTGGTGTTTGCAACAATAGTAATGTAACAATTTAGCAATAGCTTCCTTTTTAGGGAGCTATTTTATTTTCAAATTATTTCGTCATTGCGAGGAGCGAAGCGACGAAGCAATCTCAATAAATAACAATAGATTGCTTCACTTTCAGTTCGAAATGACAAAAAAAATCACATTAAAATTTTCTACGCAAAAACATTGCGTAATAACACCCTTACTTTGCATCATCAAAACAAAACAATACTAAAATTTTGAAAAACAGATTTTAGTCAAAATATCAGGCAAGTCTTGTTGAGTGTTTCTGTATAGCACCATTGCAGGAGATTTTGTTGAGAAACATTATTTTTTTCTGTTCAACTTGACTTGAAGGTTTCAGAAGTTTGCCAAAAAACTTCTACCATGCGCTATGGGTCGAAGGTTCGAATCCTTCTATTTCCTTCGGGGAATATAACTCAGTTCGGTTAGAGTAATAGCTTTTTTGGATGCGAGGGTTCGACTCCCTCCCTCATTTCGGATGAGGTAGCTCAGTTGGTTAGAGCACTACACTGTCACTGTAGGTTGAAAATAGACTCAAAATCTATTTTTTATTAGAGTTTGAATATCTCGTTAAAAATATTCACCATGGGAAAATTTGAGTTTTTTTTCAGTTGTTGAATCAACATTTTGAAAAAGCTTGTAAGAAAAGATTTTTTCTGGAAATGAAATTCAGTTGATGAATAGTCAATAATTGGACTGAATTTTCTAAGAAGGACGATTTTCCGCGTGAGCGATGGTAACGGATATCCTTTTTTGTTAGCAAAAAAGATAGAAGTGAACGTAGCGGCCCGAGTTGTTGCTTTCAGCGATGGCAAGGGACACGCCCAAGATCTGATTCATTAGAAAATAAGTTTAAGAATACTATTCTGAAATGAATGGAATTTTGTGAAAAACTTTCCTTCCGCCATTTTTGGAAGAGAGAATCTCGAATTTTCCTTTTTTAATTAAAATTAATAACACTTAAAATAAAATATGATGTTTAAAAATGTACAAATTAAAGCATATCAGGTTGGTTTGGTTTTCAAAAACCGAAACTTAATTGAGATCTTAAAAGAAGGTAATCATTGGATTTTCGGGAATAAATCTGTGGAAATTCATGAAATGAAAAACGAATTTAAAACGACTGAAGACTTGAATCTTTTATTGAAAAATGAAGGCTTGAATTCAATGTTGGAAGTCATTGACGTAAAAGATGGTGAAATCGTTTTAGTACAGGAAAACGGTATCTTCAAAGAAGTTTTGAATGTTGGTCAATATGCCTTTTGGAAAGGTGTTTTGAACAGAGAATTTCAAAAAGTTGATTTAACGAAAGTTGAGATTACAGAGAAAATCTCCAAAACAATCCTGGAAAATATGAAGTTGAAAAATTTCACAAGAAAGTTTGTTGTGACGAATCAATATAAAGGATTATTGTTAATTGACGGAAAATTAACCAAAGTTCTGGAAGCGGGAACTTACTATTTCTGGAACAACGAAATTTCTGTTGAGGTAAAAGCCATTGATACGCGTATGCAACAAATGGAAATTGCAGGGCAGGAACTTTTAACGAAAGATAAAGCGATGCTTCGTATCAATTTCTATGTGCGTTTTCAGGTGGAAAACATTGAAAAAGCCTTGATGGAAAATAAAGAATATGATAAGCAATTATATATTTTGATGCAACTCGCTTTGCGTGAGTTCGTTGGAGCTTTGACGTTGGATGAATTGCTGGTGAAAAAAGATTCTGTAGGAAAAGAAATCCTAGAAAATCTTGGAAACAAAGCAGAAGATCTTGGTCTGAAAGCTTCTGACGCCGGAATCCGTGACGTGATCCTGACCGGAGAAATGAAAGAAATTATGAATCAGGTTTTGATCGCCGAGAAAAAAGCTCAAGCCAACAGCATCATGCGTCGTGAGGAAACGGCTTCCACAAGAAGTTTACTGAACACCGCAAAACTGATGGAAGAAAACGAAGTCTTGTGGAAACTGAAAGAAATGGAATACATGGAGAAAATCGCCGACAAAATTGGAGATATCACCGTTTCCGGAAACAGTAACATCCTTTCCCAACTGAAAGAGATCTTCGCAAAATAAAACTAATAACCATTATTATAAAGGCAGGTTTTGAGAAATCAGAATCTGCTTTTTTTTATTTGTTTTCCAACCATTTTTCGTAAGAAATAACTCCCAATTCCGGTTTTCCATCACCTTCCAAAATAGAAATAAATTCCAGTTGATTTCCATCTGGATCATTAAAATAAATCGCCAACGCAGGCATCCAAGCAAAAACCATGGGTTCATCAATTCCGTCTTTTAAGAAATTGTAAGGCTTTAAATTTTTGTTTTTCAAAAACTCAACGGAATAATTCAGAATATCTTCTTTATCAGCAGAAAAAGCAAAATGTCTTGTCTGTAAATTTTCTTTTTGTTCCCACAAGCCAAGCATGGCTTCTTTATTTTTTCCAATCCATAAAAATGCAATCGGACGAGTTTCGTCATGATGAGCAAATTCCAAACCTAAGACTTCAGTATAAAATTTTATTGAATCGTCTAAATTGCTAACCTGAACATGAGTTTCATATAATCCTTTTATCATAGCTTACATTTTAATGTACACAAAGCTAGACAAAGGATTTTCAAAAATACTGAACTACTGATTCCTTTATGTAAAATGAATGATAGATTTTATCTAAAAACAAAAAAATGTAAAAATTTTTAGTAATTAATTTGTCTACGTAAGATGATTGCGTAATTAGGTTTTTACTTTGCATAAGAAATAAGAGAGGAAGTGATAATCTTCCAAATGTTTAACAAAAAAAACAGTAACCATGAAATTTAATATTTTAAAAAAAGAAAATAGAGTAGTGACCAACTACGAAGGTGCAAAAGCATATACAATGACGCCTGCAGAAGAACTATATAGTGCTGTTGTTACAACAGGATTATCAAACACTTCATATGAAAAAGGAAATGACAGATTGACGAGAATTCAATCTTTAATTACAAACAACGATCCTGAATTCGTTGCGAAATTGGCAATCTATGCAAGAAAAGATATGTACTTGCGTTCAATTCCATTGGTTTTGACAACAGAATTGGCAAAACAAGCTTCAGGTACAGATTTGGTAAGCAGAACTGTTGACGGAGTTATTAAAAGAGCAGACGAAATCACAGAATTGTTGGCTTATTACCAATTGGCAAACGAAAGAACAGAAACAAAAAAGCTGAACAAACTTTCAAAACAAATTCAAAAAGGTTTGGTAAAATCTTTCAACAAATTTGATGAATATCAGTTCGCAAAATATAACAGAAAAGCTGAGGTTACTTTAAAAGATGCTTTGTTCTTGGTTCACCCAAAAGCAAAAGATGAAAATCAACAGGCCATTTTCAACAAAATCGTCAACGATTCGTTGGAAACTCCATATACTTGGGAAGTTGAGCTTTCAGTTTTAGGTCAGACAAAATTCGCTGATGAAGCAGAAAGAAAATCCGCTTTCAAAAACAAATGGGAAGAATTGATTTTCAGCAACAAATTGGGTTATATGGCAACGTTGAGAAACCTGCGAAATATTATAGAAGCCAACATTTCTTCAGACGCGATGTACAAAGTGTGCAATTATTTGTCGGATGAAAAAGCGGTGCGAAATTCAAAACAATTGCCATTTAGATTTTTGGCGGCGTATAGAGAATTGAAAACGATCGATTCACCATATTTGTCGTCAATTTTGGAAGCATTGGAAGATGCTGTGATGGTGAGTGCAAAAAACATTAAAGGTTTTGGTTTCGAAACTTCACTGGTAATCGCGGCAGACGTTTCGGGTTCGATGCAACAACCTGTTTCTCCGAAATCTAAGGTTTTGTTGTACGATATCGGTTTGTTGATGTCGATGATGTTGCAGTCACAATGTAAAAACGTAATTTCAGGTATGTTTGGTGACACGTGGAAAAGAGTTCCGATGCCTAAAAACGGTATTCTGAGAAACGTAGATGCTTTCTACAAGCGAGAAGGTGAGGTTGGTTACTCCACAAACGGTTATTTGGTGATCGAAGATTTGCTGAACAGAAGTGAAAAAGTGGATAAAGTAATGTTGTTCACCGATACTCAGCTTTGGGATAGCAACGGAGGTAGAAATTCCTTTGAAAACTCATGGAATCAATACAAAAGTTTCAATCCTAATGCAAAATTGTACATTTTTGATTTGGCAGGTTACGGAAAACAGCCGTTGGATGTCAGAAAAAATGATGTATATCTTATCGCAGGTTGGTCCGACAAAATTTTCGATGTACTGAATGCTTTGGAAGACCGAAAATCAGCGGTAGCAATGATAAAAAAAGTAGTGCTGTAAAAGGCACTTCTTTAATTATAAATGATGAATGATGAATGATGAATGATGAATGATGAATGATTTTCAAGCTTAAATAATTTAGGAGCTATTTCCCGCTTTCCACTATATCTTTTTCTCCAACGCTTTTTTCAAAGCCAATTCAGAAAAAGGATGTCGTTGCAATCGGGGCTAGAAAAGTGCAATGTTTTAATTAACAGTTAGTTTGTCATTCAGAGCGGAACGAAGTGGAGCGTGGAATCTTTGTGATTAAAAGAGATTGCTTCGTCATTTCATTCCTCGCAATGACAAAAAGAATAGGCGTAAAATCAACTTAAAAGTCTTGAACTTTTGGTTCTTTTGCTTCAAGGCAAAACGAACAAATTAAAAAATAAATTTCAACTGCGTAAAAAGAACGCGTACTAAAGCGATAATTTTGCTACAACAAAAAACAATAATCATGAATAATTGTAAAAAATGTTTGAAAGAAGCAGTGTATTGAGGTTAATAATCAATACTTATGAAAAAATTTAAAACATTAAAACAATCTTTTGGAATCAATGAATATGGATTAATTGATTTCCCAAAGAAAATTTCAAATGTACAAGTTTCCAGAGTTTTATATGGGGACGATATGGGATGCTCTTACTGTTTTCCACATGGCTATGAAACGATAAACTCTAAGGAGGATAAGTTTCAGAGAAATTGGAAAAAATACAGAAAAACCCAATGGAAAAATAAAAAGTAAGTGTCGTAAAATAGAATTTCTTCGTTTGGGGACAGCAATACAGGTTCGAGTCCTGTTCCCGAAAAGTCGGGATGGCGTAAATGGTATCGCTCTGTCAGTAAGTCTCTGTTTGATTTTTCACCTTACTTTATAAAAATAATCGATGCCGTAAGAAAGAGTTCCTTCGAATCCAAATTGAAAAAAAGTCTCTTTCAAATTTTTGCTCGATTTTAAATTGTTAAATATAAAAATCAAGTGTCGTCTTAGAATCATACTTCGATATTAAATCATTCGGTCGCAGGTTCGATTCCTGCCCTTTCTGTTGTAAACGAAATGTAGCTCAGTTGGTAGAGCAAATGAACTGAAAGATTCTTAATTTTTACCTTGATTTAAAAACAAAAGAGTGCCGTAGAAAAGGCTTACTTCGATTAAAATTTAGACCTCAAAATCTATACAAAAGTGCAATTTCCTGAATAATAGTAAGGACCGGGTGCATGTCTGTCTTTTCGCCTTTTGCCTCTTTTTTAATTTAAAAATAAAAAACAAGTGCCGTAGAATAGCATTACTTCGCTCATTACGACGGGGTCACGGGTTCGAGTCCCGTCTCTTCCACAAATCAAAACACAAAATCTTTATAGGAAGAGTAGCTCAGTTGGTTAGAGCACGACTACGCTTTTTGATTGTTGCCTTGTTTTCTTTAAAAATAAAAGTGTTGTAGAAAAAAGTTACTTCGTTACCATTTGAAGGGGAGGAATAATGAAGCTGGTAATTCCGGCAAGGTTATCCGGTTCGATTCCGGCACGACTATGCCCCGATCTTTTCTTAAGAATTACCTTTTAATACAAAAGCCCGTTAATAGTTATTTTATCGGGCTTTTTTGAAAATATATTAAAAAATGAATGTTTTTTTAATGCAATTAGTACACGCGAAAAAAAAGAGCAATATGTTATATTGCCCTTTTTCATCTAATGTTTTTTCATCTTGTGTTTGGTAAAATAAAATCAGAGTTTTCTAATAATTGTTACGACTAATCTTTTTTTGAATTATATCATAGAATATGGGGGCATTATCTATTGATATAAATTTTTCATCATTTGTGTTTTTTAAATAAATCTTACTCTTAATATCTGATTAATTTTACTGATACAAATAGAAGCAAATTTTCTTCGATATCAAAAAAATAGATATACCATTTATATACTATTTTCGTTTAAGTCATTTATAATCAAGGTAATAAATTGTCTGTGAGTAATTGAATATTCTTTACTTTGATTAGTATTAAGTATTTTATAAACTCTATTGAACAGTAAATAAAATATATGTTTTTGATACATATTGAAAAAAAACATCTTTTTGTTTCTGCTAATTTTTTCAGAAAAATTTACATTGATGGAAATTATGATAATTTAATTTTAGGATATCTTGATGGTCATAAAAAAGGCTCTAAATAAATATTTAGAACCTATTGTCAAAACCTTATTATGATATACTAGTTTTTCATTTTCTAATAGCATAAGGGCAATATGAAATGAGAATATTACCCTTTCTCAGCTATTGATTTTTCATCATTGTGTGTTTGATTTACCGTTTTTTGTTTGGAAATTTTTTATACGGTAAGTTTTTTCATTTGTGTTAACTTTTATCGATTGGATCTGACCATTTTTATTTATAAGTTTTTTTCATCATTTGTGTCTGGAAGTTTTTATGATTAGATCTCCGATCGATTTTACTGGTGCAAATAGAAGCAAAAATCATGAAAACATAAAAAAAATAGTATACCATTGGTATACTATTTTCACTTAACTGTCTGTAGATTAGATGTATATTTTTATTGTTCTTTCTCTGAGGTTAAATTTCTTAACCATATTCCCATATCTTCTTCACTTTGAATACCGAATTTTTTCCTTAAACTCTGTTTTCTGTTCCGTATTGTGTTTACGGATTTGAATGTATATTCCGCAATATCTTTAATAGAGAAGCCTAAAAAAGTGTAAGCGCAAAGTATAAGTTCTGATGTTCGTAAAGTTGGGCTGTTTTCCAACAGCTTTTTTTGAAATTCAGGATAGACTTCCTGAAAACGAAAATAGAAAGAAGGATCATTTTTTTTTGCCAATTCTACCACATCATTATAAGCATCATTTATTTTTAACTGAAGCTCTTGGGTTTCAGAATTTTTCTGATAAATTATTTCTTCTTTATTTTGTAAGGTGTTGGCAGCTTCTTTTATAATAGTTTCTTTATGCTTTATTTTTTTTCTTAATATCCTGTAAATAAAAAAGAATATGATAAGAAGTACCAAAATACCAATAGAGATCAGGATATATTTTTGAAATTCCGAAGATTTATATTCTTCTTCTTTGTCTTTTAAAATAATATTAAGGGCAGATTCTACATTTTTATTCCTTTCTGTTAATAATTTTTTTTGAAGATCTGAATAAATTGCCTGATATTTATTTTGTTTGTCTTTTTCTCCTAATTTCCCATAAAGAGCTGAAATTTTGTTATAAAGATCATTGTTTACGAAATGATAAGGAGTGATAGATTGCTCTTTTATATTTTGGATGGCTTTCTCATAATAACTTTTAGCTTCATGATATTTTTTTTGACTGGAGTAGTAATCACCTAATGCCGTATAGTTGAAGAAAAGTACAGGATCATGATGTTTTTGAGTTATCTGAATACTTTTTTGATAATAATAAATTGCAGAATCCGGCATTTTCTCCAGAAACTCTGTGCCTTTATATCGGTAAAAATCGGATAATTCTAAATGTGAATCTTTTTCGGGTAGTTTTTTTAACTCCTTATAGCATAATTCAGAATAATATTTAGCAGAATCGGGTTTTGTTGAACCAATATTCAGATAAGTTCTTTGGAGCAAAATAATTGCGTCTTTACTACTTTGGTTTTTCAAAAGCTTTACAATACCAGGTAATTCTGTATTAAACTGTGAAGTTAATCCTAAACTATAGTAATTAAAAGCTTTTACTTCTTTGAGTTGAGCCTGTAAGAGCTTACTCTTTTTTGTGTAAGGCTGCTGAGATGCTTTATTTATATATGAGAAACTTTCTTTTTGCAGTTCCAGAAACGATAAGGCGCGTGCAATATTATAGTAGCATTCTGCTATTTTTTTGGAATCTTTTATTTCTTCTGCTAAAATAGAGGCCTTCTTGGCATATTTTAACTGATCCAGATTGTTAAATTCTCTCCTGCTTTGTTCTGCTTTTTGTAATAACTGGTCTATTTCTTTGTCCTGATTTTGGCAGAACAGAAAATTTGAAACGAGAATAGCAAAAAATGCTATACTATTTTTTATAAAAGTATTTTTCTTAATCATACTAACTTTCGCCCCTTAAAGTTGTATAATGATTCTTGGGATTACTGCAAAAATAAAATAATTAAAATAAATAGAGTAAATAATATTTATTTTATTTAAAAAGTGGTTAAGGTTTTTTAATCAGGATGTTTTGTAGATTTTGAGAATAAAAAATTAATAGCAGAAGGATAATTATTTGGATGAGAAATATTATCCTTTATCTGCTATTAATTTTCATCATTGTGTGTTTTTGGGTTGCATCAGAAAAAATTGGGGCATTTTACCGATACTTTTTCATCATTGTGTTTTTTTAACTTACCTTCTTGGCTTGGGATTCAATCCGGTAAGTTTTCTTTCATTTTTACTTTTTAGTAGATCTTTAGATTGATATGATTAAAATTTTAAAATTATTTTTTTCATCATTTGTGTTTTAGTTTTTTAACCGTACTCACTATTGATTTACTGATGCAAATAGAAACAAAATTCATGAAAAAGCAAAAAAAGCAGTATACCATTCATATACTATTTTTAGTTAAATGATTGATTTTTAATCTTTTAATTTTAGTTTGTTTTTTTTAAGAATTAAATTTCTTAACCAAATTCCCATATCTTCTTCAGTTTGTATTCTGTTTTTTTTTCTTAAGTTTTGTATTCTTTTCCGAATTGTATTCACATACTTGAATTATATTCCGCAACATTCTTAATTTTAAATCCTAAAAATTTGTAAGCACAAAGTATAAGTTCAGGAGTTCGTAAAGTTGGATTGTTTTCCAATATTTTTTTGCAATAATAAAACAGAAACTATATTTTATTTTTTCAGTAATGTATCTCACAGATCTATATAATGCTCACTATAAGCATTGTAGTATTTATATTCAGGCAAATTTTTTAATTTTTTAATAAAGAATACATTTTAAATAAATGCAGAATCTATTGTAAAATAATGATTGTCAATATTTTTGTAAGTTTTGTACATTATTTTAATGGAAGAAGAATTCCTGCGATGAATCTCTTTGCGTATAAGGGGAGGGTTTCTTTTTGTAGCGCTAGGCAAGATAGAGGTCTTTGAGATGTCATTAAATTTGAAAATAGAAGAAAAGAATGAATATCCTGTTTCCTACGAAAGATTTTCTTTTGATTATGTCACTTTTCTCTTAAAATGGATGTAATGTAAAGTAGAAAAAAAGAAAATTAATAGCAAAAGGGTGAATACTTGGACGAGAAGTATTACCCTTTCTCAGCTATTAATTTTCATCATTGTGTGTGTTTTTGTTTGTATCAAGAAAAATTGGGGCATTTTAATGATACGTTTTTCATCTTTTGTGTTTTTACTTTTTAGTAGATCTTTAGATTGATATGATTAAAATTTTAAAATTATTTTTTTCATCATTTGTGTTTTAGTTTCTTTAACCGTATTCGCTATTGATTTACTGATACAAAGAGAAACAAAATTCATGAAAAAGCAAAAAAAGTAATATACCATTTGTATACTACTTTTGTTTAAGTTTTTGATAATTAAATAGTTAAATTTATTTACGGATTTTGGTCGATTAAATTTCTTAACCATATTCCCATATCTTCTTCTGTTTGTAAATTGAATTTTTTCCTCAAATTTTGTTTTCGATTACGAACTGTGTTCACAGATTTAAATGTATAGTCGGCAACATCTTTAATAGTAAAGCCTAAAAATGTATATGCACAAAGTATGAGCTCCGTTGTTCTCAAGCCCGGACTTATTTCCAATAATTTTTTCTGAAACTCGGGATATACTTCCTGAAAACGTAAATAAAATGCAGGATCATTATTTTTTGCTAGTTCTATTATTTCTTGGTAGGAATCATTTACTTTTTGCTGAAGTTGCTTTGTCTCATTCTTTTTCTGAGTAATAATATCCTCTTTATTTTGTAAGGTATTTGTTACTTCTGAGATGATATTTTCTTTCAGCTTTATATCTTTATTGAGGAATTTGTAAAGGAAAAAAAAGAAAATAAATAATAAAATAACGAGAATAGCGATGTATACATAATTTTTTTGTTGAACTTTATCATATTCATCAGCTTTATCTTTCAAAATAATATTGATGGCATAATTTACATTACTATTCTGCTTGGCAAGTATTTCGTTTTGTATTTTTAAATTAAGACTTTTATAATTTTCCTGTTTGTCTTTTTGTCCCAATATGCCGTAAATGTCTGATATTTGCATGTAACATTCGGTTAAATAGCTTTTTCTTGCAGAATATTTTTTTATATTTTGAGCGGCCTTTAAATAAAAATCCAATGCTTTTAGATATTGTTTCTGATAATAAAAGTAATTTCCAAAATAAGCGTATTCGATATAAAGTACAGGATCTTTATATTTTTGTTTTAATTGGTAACTTTTTTGTAAATAATATAGTGCTGAATCTGACTTTTTACTCGCTAAAAATGCATTTCCGACAAATGAATAATGTTCACAGATTGCAGAAAAATATTTTTCCTCGGGTAATTGCCTCAGTTGCTTTTCTTGTAGTTTGAAATAAATGAACGTAGAGTCTAGATCTCTATTTTTTTTATAACTTAAATTATAAAGAGCAAGGTTTGCATAAGCTCTGGATTTAATTTCAAGAGAAGTATAATCATTATTGTTTTTCAATAGATTAATAGCTTTTTGTTCTTCTTGAGCATATTGGGATGCCAAATTTAAAAATTGATAATTACTTCCTTTCAACTCTGCGAGCATGGCTTGTAGGATAACATCTTTTTTTGTGTATTTTTCAGCAGATGCTTTTTGTATATAGGTAAGACTTTCTTTTTGCAGTTCTAAATTAAGAAGAGAGCGGGCCATGAAAAAATAACTTTTTGCCATTCTTTCAGAATCTTTTGTTCTTTTTGCTAAAGTATTTGCTTTTTTGGCATATTCTAATTCTTTTAAATCTTCATATTTTTTATTACTAGTGTCTGCTTTTTTTAGTAATTCATCTATTTCTTTGAAGTTGTCGATTTGACAAAACACAGAGTTTGATGTAATTATCAAGAGTGAAAAGATATATTTTTTAAGGAAATGAATCATCGATGTATTTTTTACTTTGGGTTTTTAGAAATGTACAATTATTAAGACTAAAATCCTGTATTTGAGCAAAAATACAATAATCTGATGATAATTAAATTTGAAATCGTTAGTTATGCTTGAGTAATAATAACTGAAATTCTATTTATATTGAATTTTTTACTATTAAGATGGTTATAATTAAATTCATAATAAATAAAATAAAAAAACGGATGAAATTTAATTCATCCGTATTTTTATTTTAAAGCTTCAAACTCTTCTTCAAAAGTTATTTTCCACTTAGCCAATGTGGTTCTGCTTATTTTGTATTTTCTAGACATATAACTTGTAGAAAAACCGTGCTTTTTTTGATATTGCAAAAGTTTCAGCATAGTTTTCTTATCATAAGTTTTTAATTTTTGATTATTTTTTTGAGTCTCTTTGGATTGTTCAAACAATTTTTCATTAAAATTCAATACATCTTCACTCGTATTAAGTTTTTGTATAAGCTCTTTTATTTTGGGGTCTTTTAGCTTTTCAGGATGCTCAAGTCTTAGCATATCCTGATATATTTTTGTGTAATTTGGGCGCATCAGGCTTTTTTTATTCGTTATTATCGTCGCTTTTCTGTAACCATCTATGAAGAGTACTTTTCGGAATCGAGTATTCTCTAATTACTTCACTTTGAGTCATTTCTCCGGAAAGTATTCTTTTAATAATAAATTCTTTAATTTCCTGAGTATAAATGTTTTTTCTGAAATAAGGTATTTTTTCAGATTTAGTAGCACTTTTATTTACTGCCGATGGAGGAGCGTATAAGATAAGATGTGAACTGTAGAGTCTGAAAAAATCATACTCCAATAATTTGGAACATCTCAAAAGAAGATCCGTATCTAAAGATTTGCTTGTATAGATCGTTTCAACAAAATCTTCATCCTTGTTCAAGAAATTACAGATTCTCTCCATTGCAACCTCTTTTTCTTCCACCCTTTCTTTGATGAACTTTCCTATATGTATTTCTTTATATAACATTTATTTAAATAAATATTTCTTAATTAAACATGTGTATTGGAAGAATGAATAAGTATGTATTATTTAATATAGAAATGATGGTTTTTGCGCTATTTCTATATTAAGATTTATAAAATGAAGAAAATTTTGAATATGATTTATGTATGAATATATAAAACCGACGATGGTTTTATTAACTACAATAAATTCATTATAATTAATATATGGTTTGCTAAAATCATTATGTATTAATGTAATGACTTCGTTGTTTTCAGGTAGTTTTTATGTTAAAGAATTCTGTGTATTTTAAAATTTCTACAATAATTCTTTTTAATTCTCACTCCATTTGCTTAATAAAAACCGTATATACTTATTTCAAACTTCTTTTTTATAAGTAAGAATAATATATTACTTATTAAAGCTCTCTCATACAATTTTATTTATATGGTTCTAAACTTTTGATTTTCATTGACTTATTTAGCTTTTATCAAAAAAATATTTTGGATAACTCCTATAATAGCTCTTAGAAATTAATCAATTAGTTTGCATTCAAATATATAAAAATAAAGAATCAAACCAAAAAAATGAATTAATAAATATTGTTAAAAATTTAATTTCAATTAAAAACAAACATTGCAAACGTACTTATTGGTTAAATAACGCTAATTTTTCTGCTTTATTATTAAATAATTTGACATTATATTATGGAGGTGATTTTATCATTGTTTAAATTATTTCAAGTACATACCTTTGCACTGAAATGAATAGCTATCTCAACATTTTCGATTTTTCAAAGAAAATAAACTACAAAAATGAATTATTGGCAGGTTTTACAGTAGCCATGACCATGATTCCGGAATCTCTTTCGTTTGCAATTTTGGCAGGCCTTTCTCCATTAACAGGTTTATATGCAGCTTTTATGATGGGATTGGTAACCGCAATTTTAGGCGGTAGACCAGGAATGGTTTCCGGTGGAGCAGGAGCCACAATTGTAGTTTTGATAGCTTTAATAAAAACCCACGGAATAGAATATCTTTTCGCAACGGTTGTCCTTGCGGGGATTTTTCAATTATTGGTGGGAGTTTTCAAGCTCGGAAAATTTGTGAGATTAATTCCGCAACCGGTAATGTATGGTTTCTTGAATGGTTTGGCAGTCATTATATTTATGGCTCAGATCGAACAATTCAAAATAACAGACAGCAACGGAGTTGTTGGTTGGCTTCAGGGTACATCCTTATATATTATGGCAGGATTAACTGCTTTAACGATTGCTATTGTTTACTTTTTTCCTAAAATAACAAAGGTTATTCCGGCTTCATTAGTCGCTATTTTAATAGTTTTTGCCGTTGTTTTAGGTTTTAATATTCATACAAAAACGGTTGCAGATATTGCCAGTATTAGTGGAAGCCTTCCCGGTTTTCATATTCCGCAGATTCCTTTTTCATTAAAAACGTTGGAAATTATTTTTCCGTATGCCATGATTATGGCGGGAGTAGGGTTGATAGAATCTCTTCTTACCTTATCAATGGTGGATGAGATTACAGATTCCAAAGGAAATGCAAACCGCGAATCTGTTGCGCAAGGGGTAGCTAATATTACCAACGGATTTTTCGGTGGAATGGGCGGTTGTGCAATGGTTGCACAGACTTTGGTTAACCTAAATGCGGGTTCAAGAGCCAGATTATCCGGAATTATTGCATCAATTACTATTTTAATTATCATTTTGGTTGGAGCTCCATTTATTGAAAAAATTCCGATGGCAGCTTTGGTTGGAGTAATGATGATGGTGGCGATCAGTACTTTTCAATGGGTTTCAATTCGAATTGTGAATAAAATGCCGAAGTCTGATATTTTTGTAGGTATTACAGTAGCTTTAATAACTGTTTTTTTACACAATCTGGCACTAGCCGTTTTGGTCGGAGTTATAATTTCGGCATTGGTTTTTGCCTGGGATAATGCGAAAAGAATTCGTGCAAGAAAGCATATCGATGAAAATGGAGTAAAATATTATGAAATTTCCGGACCCTTATTTTTTGGTTCTGTGACTGCATTTACTGATAAATTTGATCCTGCAAACGATCCTGCAGAAGTAATCATAGATTTTAAAGAGAGCAGAATTGTAGATATGAGTGCCATCGACGCTTTAGATAAACTGTCGAAAAGATATGCTCAGCTAAACAAAAAATTACATTTAAAGCATTTAAGTGAAGACTGTAGAAAAATGTTAAAAAACGCAGAAGCAGTGATTGAAGTCAATATTCAGGATGATCCTACTTATAAAGTGATGCCGGAGAAGTAGAAGAGTGGGAGTGTTCTAGGGGTTGAGAGTTTTAGAGTGTCATTGAGAGGAGCAAAGCGAGCCTGTGCTGAGCCTGTCGAAGTAAAGCAATCTCAAAAAAAAATGTGGTCAAAAAGGAAAAAATCTGAGCAATCAGCAAAATCCGCGCGAGAAAAATTCACAATTTACCATTCACAATTCACCTTATAACCCAAACAAGGACTGCAAAATAAATTCACAGCCCTTGTTTTTTAGGTTATTACTATATTTGAAATAAAATCAGGCACTAAAGCATAGTGCGACAATTTCATATTGATCGAAGCTCTACCGCTCGTCAGCGTTCTCAGATTAGAAATATATCCGAAATTAGAAGCTAAAGGAACTTCCGTGGTGAATATCTTTCTTCCGGATCTTTCATCGATGGTGAAATGTTTTTGAGTGTGATTGTAAAGTAAATAATAGATTCACATTCCGGGAAATCATAAAATATCATAAAACAGAGAGACAACACTTTGGGTTTATGATAAAAATTTTATCTTTGGGAAAACTGAAAATTTTAAACACGAATTGATGATAGAAAGTAGTAACCATTTAAAACATCTTTTTCAAGAAAAGCTAAATAAAAACTTTTAACTTAAACCATTTTGAAAACAGATATAGACATCCACAATCACTCACATTTTTCTTTTGATTTGTGGCTTACTTTAATAAAATCTCACCCTGAATTTAAAGCAAAAAGAGTTGAGCTGTTCTCCTCATTTTTTAACGTAAATAAACCCATTGAAGAAGTTACGAAAGTCGTAAAATATTACGATGATCTTTGTAATACGATCAATGAAGTTATTGGGGGTAATGTAGATACTTTTGAAATTTATTTATTGATATTGAATTCTTTGGAAGTTGATATAAAGCGAGTGAATAGAGATAATTTAAGCGATTTTTATCAAAAAAGTGAAGATTTATTTTTAGAATATAAACCAGTTGTGATTTTCGAAAATTTACATCAGTTTTTTGATGAAATAAAGAATCAGGGTAAAACGATTAATATTTTAAGTAATACAGGATTTATCAAAGGAAAGACGATGAGAAAATTCCTAATCAATGAAAATCTTGATAAGTATATCGATTTCCATATTTATTCTGATGAACTGAAAATTTCTAAACCAAATCCACTTGTTTTTCAAGAGGTAAAAGATAAAGTTAAAAACCAAGATCTGCCGATGAATCAGATTTTGCATATCGGAGACAATCCGATTGCGGATTACAAAGGCGCAATGGATTTTGGTTTCAATGCACACTTACTTAAACACTAAATTGATATGAATAAGAGGTACAGTTTACACCACATTCATTCGGCGGAGGAGTTTACTTTTTCGCCTGCGGAATACAGCTATTTCAAGTATGGCGATAAATCGTATGCTGAAAAATTTGCAAAAGAATTATTTGAAGGATTTCTTTCTGAACATGAAGAAATTTTAAATACAAATAAAGAAATTGTAGTCTTGCCAAGTCCGTACATGGCGATTCCTACGGCTTCTAATTTTTTATGTTTTTATTTTAAAAAGTATCTGGATTTTTACTTATTTCAGAAAGGAAAAAAGTCGAGTATTTTATCAAAAATCAATAGAAATCATACGTATACAACAGATTACGGGAATTTAAGCTTTGAAGACCGTAAAAATCTGATTGCCAATGATACTTATTATCTCGATAAAGATTTTTTAAGAGGAAAACTTTGTATTTTTATAGACGATATAAAGATAACCGGAAGTCATGAATATACAGTGAATAAAATTTTGGATGAATTTGATGTGAAAGCAGATTTTTTATTCATGTATTACGCTGAATTGATGAATTTTGAGTTGGATCCTAAAATTGAAAACTTCTTCAATTACTACGCTGTGAAAGATGTAAAACATGTTGCAGAAGTAATGGTAAAGCCAAGTTTCCAGTTCAATACAAGGATTGTGAAATATATTTTAGGCCTAGATTCAAGTAATTTTGAGTATCTTACGTCTAAAGTAACAAAAGAACATATGGATAACCTGCTGGAACTTGCGATCAGCAACAATTATCATTTAATAAAAGAATACGAAAACAATATAAACACTTTAACGCAAACTGAATTATATTATGGCTATTAACTTACAAAAAGGACAAAGAGAAAACATAAACGCACCTAAATTTACTGTAGGTTTAGGTTGGGATACCAATAACACGTCTACAGGAACAGGATTCGACTTAGATGCGTCTTTATTTTTATTGGGCGAGAACAAAAAGTTAGTTTCTGATAATCATTTTATTTTTTATAACAACCTTGAGTCTCCGGATAAATCAGTGATTCACTCAGGTGATAATTTGACAGGTGATGGAAATGGTGATGATGAGCAAATTAAAATCGATTTAACTAAAATTGATGATGCTGTAAAAGAAATTACAGTGGTAGTAACGATTCACGAAGCTGAATCCAGAAAGCAAAACTTCGGACAGGTAAGAAATTCTTTCATCAGAATTTTCAATACGGAAACGAATGAAGAGCTTTTAAAATACGAATTAGACGAAGATTTCTCAATCGAAACTGCAGTAGAATTTGGAAGAATCTACAACAGAAACGGAGAATGGAAATTTGAAGCTGTAGGAAGCGGTCAAAGAGACGGTCTGGATAAGTTTGTATCAATCTATCAATAATTTACCATGGATAATCAAGAAAATCAACCGATTGATCCACTTGGATCTATTGAACCTTTAAAGACATTCGAACCTGCTCCGATGGCTCCTCCGACACCGGTTCAGCCGGCAACTCCAAGTATGTCTCCGGCTCCGCTTGTGGACAGAGACGGCAATGTAAATTTGACTCAATTACAGATTGAAGAGCGTAAAAAATATGAGGTTCTTGCAGATTCTATCGATGAATCTAACCCTGGATCTATTGTCAATTTTGGAGCTGATCTTCAGAGAACTTTGTCTAATCAGAGTGATAGTTTCTTAGGAAATGTAAGAAGATCAAATTCCGGAGAAGTAGGAGAGCTTATCAATAATCTATTGGTAGAGCTTAATTATGTAGATGTAGATGAATTAAATCAGAATAAATTCAAAAGCTTTTTAAGCAAACTGCCGTTCATGAAGAGTATTGTGACGCAGATCGAGAATTTATTTACAAAATATGATAAGATCGTTAATAATATCGATCAGATCGCTTATAAAGTAAATGCAGGAATCATTACTTCTACCAAGGATAATGCTGTTTTGCAGACTATTTTTGAAAGTAATGTGAATGCCATCAAGCAGATCGAAGAATTGGTGATCGTCGGAAATCTTAGAATGGAAAAAGCAGGAGCTGAATTGGCTCAAATGGAAGCTGCTCCACAGACTTATCAGGATTATCAAATTGCTGATAAGAGAGATTTTATCGCGAGATTAGACAGAAGACTTGCGGATCTTAAAGTGGTTCGTCTGATCATGATGCAGTCTCTTCCGCAGATCAGATTGGTTCAAAACAACAACGTTTCTATCGCTGAAAAAGCACAGACAATCTTGACGACAACATTGCCACTTTGGAAAAATCAACTTTCATTGGCGGTTGCGATGTACAGACAGCAGCAGAATATTGAGATTCAACAGAAAGTTTCTGCTACAACAGAAGAGATTTTGAGAAAAAATGCAGAGCGTTTAGGTCAGAATTCTGTTAATGTTGCAAGAGCAAACGAGCAGACTATTGTTTCTGTTGATGTTTTAAGAGAGACAACTGCGAAACTTATTGGTACTTTGAACGAGGTGAAACAAATCCAAAAGCAAGGTGCAGAAGGCAGAAGAAAGCTGGATCAGGATCTACAGACATTGGAACACGAGTTAAAAGCAAACGTCAGAGGATAATTAATACCGTATAAAGGTGAATGATGAAGCTGTAACCATATTATCTCAAAGTAAAAGAAGATTAACAAAACTTAAACTTCTTTCGAATTTTTTTGAAAATGTTGATATCATATCGATTTATATTAAAACAGATATTATCGACAATTTATTTCGGGAAAATAAGGGATTGGATTATAGTAAACTCGAGCTTTTTCACCTCCAATATACAGACAGTTTAATAGAATTGCTGACGAAGATAAAGCGTCAGAAAGAAAATGATCTGTTAACGGTAATTAATGAAATTGACGTTAATAATAAATATATTTCGGGTTTTGAGGAAGGCAGAGCAGATAGTTTTGAAACCGACAGGAAAATGTACAGCGGTGTATTTTCCAATCAGTTAAAAAGCCTTTATAAAGACCTTACAGAAGATAAATTTCGGTTGCAGTGGGACAACGTTCTGTATTTTTATAAAAAATATGCAACAGAGTTTTACAGATCAAGTGTTGATGAAGAGCTTTTAAAATGTAATAAAGTTCCATCGTATCAGTATTTGGATTATTCAATCGAAAGAAAACTGTTGGGAAGGCTTAATATACAGGGTTTTAAAGTTCGTTTTATATGCGGTTACATTGTTGCGGGTAATGAGTATGAGCTTTTTAAGGTTTTTCAGTCAGATGATCATTTCATATTTAATATTGAAGAAAAGAAAATGTACATGATTGATTCTAAAATACTCGAAAAGATAGATATCACGCCTAATGAATCAAACCAAAGCTCAATTATTAATCAGTTGAGAAGAAAAAATGAACAGCTGGAAGATACGATCAACGAAAGAAAGCGAACATTACCGGAGGCGGTAACAAACGTTCTGAAAGACTATCTCCGGAATCTCGAAAGTGTAGATATTATGAGCAAAATATTCGACATTAATGAAGAAACGAATATTCTTCGCGCCATGTTGAATTTAAATTTAAATAATTAATAAAAAGCTGAAAAGCTAAGGCAAAATTTGCCCAAACAAATAATAAACAACTAAACATAAAAAGATGGCTATTAACTTACAAAAAGGTCAAAGAATAAACCTTACGAAGGAAAACGGTACAGCTCTTACGCAGGCTTGTGTTGGGATCAACTGGGGTGCAATTGAGAAAAAAGGTTTCTTCGGAGGAGTTACAAGAGAAGCGGTAGACTTAGATGGAAGCTGTATTTTATACGATTCAAATAAAAACGCAACTGAAGTAATTTATTTCGGAAACCTAAAGTCTAAAAACGGTTCTGTAAAGCACAGCGGAGATGATTTAACAGGTGACGTAAACGGAGATGACGGTCTTGATAACGAAGTTATTACTGTTGATTTCAGTCAGTTGGATGCTGGTGTAGAGCATGTTGCATTAGTTTTAAACAGTTATAGAGGTCAGGACTTCGGAACAATTCCTTTTGCTTCGATCAGAATTTACGAAGGAACTCCAACAAACGTTAGAGAAGTTTTTGCTAAATATGACATCGCAAATGATGCATCCTTTAAAGGTCACGTTGCCATGGTAATGGGGGTTTTCTACAAGAGAAACGGAGAGTGGAAATTCAACGCGATCGGAGATCCTACTGCAGACAAAAAATTAGAAGATACAATTAAGACTGTTCAGCAGAAATATTTGTAATAAATTATTAATTCTGGCTCAATTAGAACGGGCTTTAGCCCAGTTACAACAAATAGGTTTCAAATTTGGCTTTAGCCAAAACTTATTAATTGGACAGTATTAAATATGTATATCAAATTAGAATAAATTATTAGCAATAATTGTACATCATACAGTTATTGCTTTTATCATATAATAACACATAATATAGTGGAACAACATCAAAGTATTTTAGAACTGCACCCTGGTTTGGTGTGGGGGTTTGCGATAACGGTTGTTATCATGTTACTTCTGGATTTAGGAGTTTTCAACAAAAAAAGCCACGAAGTTTCTTCGAAAGAAGCCACGATCTGGTCCGTGGTGTGGATTTCATTATCAATGATCTTCTCAGGAGTGGTGTATTGGGTTTACAATTCAGATTTAGGTCCGGGAAGTCATGCACTAGCAGTTGAAAAATTTACACAATACCAAGCGGCTTATTGGGTCGAAAAAGCCCTTTCGGTAGATAATTTATTCGTATTTATCCTTGTTTTTGGGTTCTTTAAAGTTCCAAAGCACCTTCACCATAAAGTATTGTTTTGGGGGATTATCGGAGCATTAATATTCAGAGCGATATTTATTTTTGCCGGAGTTGGTCTTATCAATTTAACGTATTTACCTGAAATGACGATTTTTGGTCAGGCGGTTACTATCAATGTTGTAATGACCTTGTTCGGAATCTTCCTAATTTACGCAGGAATAAAATCATGGGGTGGCGGAGATGACGGAGACGATGAAGATTTCGGCGATTCTGCAGGTGCAAAATTGATCAAAAGCTTCTGGAAAGTTTCTGATAATTACGACAAAGACAAGTTCTTCACCGTTCAAAACGGAATCAAAATGGCGACACCTCTTTTGGTGGTAGTTGCGGTTATCGAGTTTACAGACGTTCTTTTCGCGGTAGATTCAATTCCTGCGATTTTTGCGATCTCAAATGACCCGTTTATCCTTTATACATCGAATATCTTTGCCATTTTAGGTCTTAGATCATTGTATTTCTTGTTGGCGAATTTTATTCACATGTTCAGCAAGTTACCGTATGGTTTAGCAATTATCTTATCTTTCATCGGAGTGAAAATGCTAATTGCACCGTGGATACACATTTCATCACCAGTTTCATTAGGAATTGTGGGTGGAGTATTGGTGATCTCGGTTCTGTTATCAATTATGTTTCC